>NZ_CP157591.1:0-1268528 GCF_040084705.1 Wolbachia endosymbiont of Drosophila willistoni | reverse complement strand
GTTTATTTTTTATCCTTATCATCAAGTGTAAATAAGGTTATTGTAGAGATTAAGCCTATTATAACTATTATTAACGAAAATGGGGCAGCTTCTCTATAGCGCTCATCGCTTACAAGTTCATATATTCTAGTTGATATAGTTTCAAAATTAAATGGTCTTATAATGAGTGTTGCTGTGAGCTCTTTGATAGTATCCATAAATACGAGCAAAAATCCCGATAATATACTCTTCTTGATGAGAGGGATATGAACATTCAAACATGTGGAAATAGGTCCATGACCCATAGTATATGCAGTCCACTCAATTTCATTTGGTGTTTTTTTGAGCCCTGACTCTACCGCCTTGAAAGATATAGCAAAAAAACGAAATAAATATGAGTAAACTAATGCGCCAATAGTTCCTACCAAGCTAATTTCCACAACATATTGAGTAATGAAAGAGGATATTCTGCTTAAAAATATTATTATACTAATTGCGATAATTGCATTTGGAATTGCGTAGCCTAAAGAAATGAGACGCGCTATATTGTTGATTACCTTATTTTTACGCGCCGTATATCCAATCATTATTGCAATGCTAATTGAGATTAATGCGGTGATAAATGATAAACTAATGCTATTTGCTATTATGTTATAGAATCTTGCTTCGTATATGAAAAACCCCTTCTCTATGCTCCAATATATGAGCGGAATCATTGGCAAAATAAAACCTATTAAGATCGGCAATACACACATAAGATAAGCAAAGATCAACGGCATAGCGCCACTTATACTCCGTTTGTTGTGATAGTCCGAATTGGTATTGATTGAAGAGTAAGATATTCCTTTTTTTTGTAGTTTTTTTTCGATAGCTATTAGTATCACAACGAAAATTAATTCTGCAACTGCTAAAACAGTAGTTGAATATTTGTCATGCAGTAAAAACCAGGTGCGATATATTCCTGTCGTAAAAGTATCGATAGCAAGAAACTGTGGTGTGCCGAAATCTGTAATTACTTCCATTAGTACCAAAGACAACCCAGCTATAATTGATGGGCGTATGGAGGGTATGATAACAGAAAACAGGCTCTTTAATGAGGAGAACCCAAGCGTTGACGCAATAGTGACTGAGTTACTAACATTCTTTAGACTTGAGCGAACTAACATATAAACGTATGGATATAGGCTGAATCCCATTACTAATATTCCACCACCTAGGGATTTTATTTCAGGAAACCAATAGTCACCTTTGCTCCAATCTAAAATGTCTCTTAATAAGCTCTGCACCGGACCTGAAAACTCTAGCGTATTTACATAGACGAACGCTACTATATATCCAGGAATCGATATCGGAAAGAACAAAGCAATCTCAAAAATTTTACTTCCAGGAAATGAAAAAAATGTGGTGAGCCAAGCTGGAATTACTCCAAATATGAAAGATATTCCCCCTACTCCTACCATCAAAATTAACGTACTCAGTATATATTCAGGAAAAAGTGTACTGATTACCCATTCGGAATTCGCTGAATCTGTAAATAAGATTGATATTAATGATAATATTGGGCAGACGAATAATATGCTTACTAAAAATAAGAATATATTTTTAAATACTCTTAAAAACATTAATTTGAATCTATATTTTATATTAAAATGTTATATGTAAAAACTGAAGATATCCAGTAATTAACAGCCGTACTATTGAATATCTTTATAATTTTGTATATCATGTTTTTAGTTGATAAGTGAATAATCATGAGCTTCGTCATTGCAACTTTCTATCACTTTGTAGAACTCTCTAATTATTATGACATGAAAGACGAAATAAAAGCTGCATGCAACAACGTTGAGTTAAAGGGCACTATACTCCTTGCAGAAGAGGGTGTTAATGCAACAATATCTGGTGAAAGAAACGCAATTGATAAAATATTCGATTTTCTACGTTCTGATTATAGGCTAAGGGACCTTACATGGAAAGAGAGTGCAGCAGAATATCAACCATTTAGCAAGATGAAGGTAAAATTAAAAAGAGAGATTGTGAATCTTGGTGTAAGCAATCTTGATATTTCCCTTAGGGGTAAATATGTTGATCCAGAGCATTGGGATGATTTTACTTCTCAACCTGACGTTTTAGTAATAGATACACGAAACGAGTATGAAGTGAAATTAGGCAAGTTTAAGAATGCAATTAATCCACACACACAATGTTTCCGTGAGTTTCCTCAGTGGACAGAGTCATTTTCTGAGAGTAAAGACCTGAAAGTGGCTATGTACTGCACTGGTGGGATTAGATGCGAAAAATCTACAGCATATATGAAAAGCCTTGGATTTAGTGATGTTTACCATCTTAAAGGCGGCATTCTTTCTTACCTTGAAAAAACTTATAATAAAAATGGTAATTGGAAAGGAGAATGTTTTGTTTTTGATGATAGAATTGCTGTTGATAACTCACTTACTCCAAGCAACACAATAAAATGCATATTCTGCTCAAATCAAGTTTCAACTGATAAACTGAAATCAGTTCCACGTGGCCAAGTGGTTTGTTCTGATTGTAAACTTCAGTGTTATAGCTATAATAAATAAAACATCATACTGCTGCAGTTGTATGCACGTTGTGATTTGAGAGCAACCTCTACCAGAAAGGGTGTCATGCCAGTGCCCAGACACTGGCATCCAGGTTCTTTTTTTCTAGATTCCAGCGTCACGCGCTGGAATGACAATAAAGAGCATATGGTTATGCAAGAAGTCTATTTCTTACCCTTAATCAACTCTAAAGCCTTCTCCAGATCTATACTCTCAATATCTGCACTCTTGCCCAAAGCAACGTTTGTTTTACCGCATTTTATATAGAATCCGTACCTACCGTTGCAGATAAAAACTTCTTTTCCCTTTTCATTAACCCCGAGAGATTTTAACTCTTTGCGTGGACTGTTTGCAATAATTTGTACAGCTTCGCTCAATTCTGTATTCAGCACCTCTTTGGAGCTTTTCTTAAGAGAAAAGTATCTACCATCATAGAAAATATAGTACCCAAATCGCCCAAGGCCTATTTTTACTTCCTTTCCGGTTTCAGGGTGTTCTCCGATTACTTTTGGCAAGGAAAGTAACTGAGTAGCGGTGCTCAGATCAATCTCATTAACATTTATATCTTTTGGTATGGAAACCGTTTTTTTCTTTTTTAACTCGTTATTAAACTCCAGATAAAGTCCAAAAGGACCCTTTTTGATCATCACTTCTTGGTTTGTTATATCATCTATACCTAAACTTTTTGGATATTCTGAATTGTCGTTACTACCTGTAATTTCTTTTGTATGGTTGCATTCAGGATAGTTAGAACATCCAAGGAACACCCCGGCTTTTCCAAAGTTCAATTTCAATATGCCACCTAAGCAAGCAGGGCATTTCGTATTCACCTCTTTTCTTCCTTCTTCTGAACAAAACCAATCGATTACCAAATCGTGAATGCCGCTGAAAACTTCATCATGCGTCATTTGCTTGACAGAGTTTACATGACCAAAAAATGGCACCCAAAAGTGGCCTAATTCTTTTTTCCAATCTGCATGTCCATTTGAAATTAAATCAAGCTTCTCTTCCATTTGTGCTGTGAAATCATACTCTACACAACGCTGAAAAAAAGTTTCTAAAAATATAGTAACGATTTTACCGCGGCTGCTTGGAATAAACCTTTTGCTATCCAATGAAACGTACTCACGATCTTGTAATACCGAAATAATTGTTGCATAAGTTGATGGTCGACCTATACCGATTTCTTCCATTTTTTTTACGATACTTGCTTCACTATAACGAGGTGGCGGTTGAGTGAAATGTTGTTTTGGCTCAACTGAAATCAGCTTACACGCTTCCCCTTCTTTCATGGCAGGTAGCAGGCCTTCATTTTCGGCTTCTATGTTATCTTGGTAGACTCTATAAAAACCATCAAAGAATATACTTGATCCACTTGCTCGCAGAATTACTTTCTGGTCAGTAGAACTAATTTCGACTACCACTTGATCAAGAATCGCCGACTCCATTTGACTTGCAATGGTCCTTTTCCAGATTAAATCATACAATTTAAATTGCTCTGGCGTTAAGTAATCCTTAATACTACCCGGCGTTCTATTGATATCAGTTGGACGAATTGCTTCATGTGCTTCTTGAGCATTTTTGACCTTTTTTACATATTTACGAGGAGACTGCGGTAAATATTTATCACCATATAATGACTTAATTGACCCTCTAATTGAGTTTATAGCCTCATCTGCAATATGAAACCCATCTGTACGCATGTAAGTTATCAACCCTACAGTTTCACCACCAATATCGATACCTTCATATAAATTTTGCGCTATGCGCATAACACTTTTCACATTAAAATACAGTTTATTCACTGCATCTTGCTGAAGACTTGAAGTAATAAACGGAGGAAGCGGGTTTCTCTTAACTTGCTTGCGTTCTACTGTGCTTACAGCATATTGCCTTGATTCAATCTCCCTGACTAAGTTCTTTGCTTCTTCTTCATTCTTAATATCAAATTTTTCTAGCTTTTTATTGTCATAGTGGCTTAGCATAGCAAAAAAAGCCTCATCTTTGCTATTTTGCATTTCTGCTTTTATGCTCCAATACTCCTGTGTTATAAATTTACTAATTTCATCTTCTCGTTCGCATATAATCTTTAATGCAACAGACTGCACTCGCCCTGCAGACTTGCTTCCCGACAATTTTGTCCACAGCAGTGGTGACAAACTAAATCCAACTAGATAATCCAAAGCTCTACGTGCTTGTTGTGCACGCACTAAATCCATATTAATTTCACGTGGATTTTTTATTGCTTCTTGTACTGCTCTTTTTGTTATCTCATTAAAGACTACTCTATAAATGTTGTTTTCATTACTGATTGCTTTCTTTTCTTTTAATGTCTCTATCACATGCCAAGCCATTGCTTCCCCTTCTCTGTCTGGGTCTGTTGCAAGATATATATCTGATGTTTTGCTTGCGGCTTTTACTAGCTCTTTTATATACTTTTCTGCTTTTTCAATGGTTTCATACTTTATAGTAAAATCATTATCCGGATCGACAGAACCGTTTTTTGCTGGAAGATCCCTCACATGTCCAAAGGATGCAGCTACTTTGAACTCTTTACTCAAATATTTACCTATTGTCTTTGCTTTCGCAGGTGATTCAACTATTAATAATGCCATATTGTTAATTATTTTAGTACTTAAAGATAATATGTTGAGAAATATACAATGAAAAGTAAAAAAATATTTTAATGGTTCTTGTGAATTTTACGAACCGGGTTGTGGGACCTTTTCAGAAAACCCTTGGACGTTGCTATTTTTAAGTGACTTTGAAGGCTCATTACAATAGTATATGATCGCAGCAGCAACGAGAAGCTAGATTCCAGTGTCAGCTACTTGCATGACAAAAAAAGGAGCGCTGGGATGACATCCTCCCTTGTGGAAATTGCTCTCAAATCACAATGCTCGTATAGCTGCAACCCTAGAGGTACTGTTTCTCACCCACTGCAAATATTGTACGGTACTGTCCACTTGGTCGTCGTGGCGCGTTTCAGGAAACATTAAAATCTCATACTCAAAATCGTTCAGCCATACTGCTTGATGTGGCAGAAAAACCTTGCCAGACTCTATAATCGGAACAATTTGATGAAATCGAGTGAGCTTGTCATCATGTGGCACTATTTCAATAATCGGTAAATCACTGTTTGTCTTTAGCTCTTGCACCAATTGTTGACCACTTGTTTTTGCTTCGATTAAAATTGCGTGTGGCGTCCATCTTGCAGCTAGTGACAAAACCTGTTCTTTAAGCTTTGGATACTCAAGCTTTGCGCGATATACGTTGAGTAAATAGAATTTATTATCCATTTTTGCCCAGGTGGTGCAGACACTAAAGTTGCTCATGTTACTTGTTGAAACCGCAGTATCCCAACTTTGTGTTATATGCGAGAGATTATCAGGAAATTTTTTATAGCGTTTCAACCACTCTGGTTTAATTATACCACTTGAAAGCGGCAGAGGGTTTTGTTGATATTGAGCAGCAAAAGCGTAACTCCCAAGTTCAGCTTTTATTATCTCAACTTCTTCTTTTCCTCCATCGAGGGGATATAACAACTGACCTTCTTCTCTTGAATATAATATCCTTACAGGTGACGCTGGTTTATTATATAATCGCCTGGTCGCACAGTGCTGAGCTACTCGGATGACAGGAACGGGAGGCATTGGCTTTTTGATTGAATAAATAACCTGCTTATTTTCAGAAATCATTGGCAAACAAATATGATGCCATATGTTTTTTGGCTTGGAGAGAAGGTGTCCAGTTAAGTCCTCCTGGTGTAGCCTGTGCATTACAAGAACGATGACTCCTTTTTTTCTATCGTTCAGCCTGGTTACTAAAGTCTGATCAAACCAGTTTGTGGCACGCTTTCTAAGCGTTTCACTCAAAGCTTGAGCAGAACTGAGCGGATCGTCCACAATGATAAAATCACCACCTTCACCAGTTAGTGTTCCACCAACTGATGTTGCGATTCTGTATCCTCTCTGCACTGTTTGAAATTTATATTTGGTATTCTGGTCTTTGGATAGTTCTATCTCTGGAAATAGCGCTCTATACCAACTAGACTGCATCACGCACCTGGTGTCGAGCGAGTGCTTTTCGCTGAGCCGCTGAGAATAACTTGCAACTATTATTCTCGCAGTTGGTTGGTTTCCCAGTATCCATGCGGGCCACGCAACGCTTATGCACATGGACTTCATCGAGCGCGGAGGCATATTGAATATTATTCGTTTCACTTCACCAGCGCTCGCTGCTTCCAGCCTGTCTGCTATGACTTTTATATACTGATAATCGTTATACTCACACCCCGGCACTACCGTTTGAAAGCACAGTTCAATGAATTTTAGAAAGTTCATGATATAATGTTGAAACCAACGCGTGACGCTGGGATGACAAAAAAGGAGCACTGGAATGACACCTTACTTAACCGTCATACCGCGATTCATTCGCGGTATCTCTTAACATAGATCCCGCTAACACGTAGCGGGATGACGAATTACTTAACCATCATCTACACCGTCATACCGCGATTCATTCGCGGTATCTCTTAACATAGATCCCCTACTATACCTTAACATAGATCCCGCTAACACGTAGCGGGATACTTAACCATCATTACACCGTCATACCGCGATTCATTCGCGGTATCTCTTAACATAGATCCCCCTACTATACCTTAACATAGATCCCGCTAACAAGCAGCGGGATGACGGTTGTCGTTTAGCCATAAACATTAAGAAATTTACCAAATGAAAAAAAAGGCAAAAGAAGCCCCGTGGTTATTATCCGCTTTAAAATATTGGCGTTTTTTATGTTTTAAACGCTTGACAAGCGAAGTTCAGCTGCTTTTAATTGCAACTAACTTATGCTGCAAACGTTTAAGAAATTTACTAAGCAGAAAAAAAGACAAAGAATCCCCGAGTTAGCTAGTCTTTTACTATCTCTGTCGAGTATTGGCATTTTTTGATGTCTTGTAACGCTTTATAAGCGCGTTCAGCTTATTTAGATAAAAATCTAGATGTAGATGAAGTTTTGTAAAGACATACAGTATCTATATACTGCAAAAAATTGAACATAAGACGCCGATACATTAAGTAATCCTTACCTTTTAATCTGCAGATTGGCGAAAGCAAATACAATAGCTTCACTATCATGATAAGGGCGCTGGCGAAGGGTGTCAAGTAAGTTTCTATATAATATTTTCTAAAATAAATAGACTTCTCGCATCCAATTTTGGCAGCGCGCGACACACAACTGCAATGACAAGGTGTCGCAAGATAAACATCATATTCACACGAAGTACTTGACTTCACTTGTACTAAGAAGCATTTTATATATGTTGTGTGCCCGTAGCTCAGCTGGATAGAGCAACAGCCTTCTAAGCTGTGGGTCGTAGGTTCGAATCCCACCGGGCACACTCTTTTATCAATACTTTCTATAAATCTTCAAGTACTCTGGCACCACATTTTCAATTGCTAATGGTCGAACCTTCATTGTTTCAAGGTCAACTGACTTTTCGATTGAACTATTCATCATAACTTTCACCTGATCTTGAGTAAGCATAGGGTTCGTATCTCCGGTTATTGGTTTTAGCAGCATAGAAATAATTTTATTTTCTAAAAAGAAAGCTATTAACTTTGCCATTGGAAAAGATACATTGATCAACAAACACTTTCTGTTAGTAACATTCAGAATAAACTTCAATAAGCTTTTGAAAGAGTAAACCTTTGGTCCACCCATGTTATAAATTTTCTTGTCTTGCTTATTAAAACTGATAATACGATATACCACTTCAGCTAAGTCTGTTACACATATTGGCTGAAATTTAGTTGTTCCATTGCCAATTAGTGGTAAGAAAGGAAGAATAGTTGCTAATCTTGCAAATTTATTAAAGAAGTTGTCTTCTTTACCAAATACAAGGCTTGGCCTAATTATTATTGCTTTTTGAAATGCTGAAGTTACAGCTTTTTCACCTTCCAATTTACTTTTGGCATATTTTGACAACTTGCTATTTTCTATTCCCATAGCAGAAAAATGTATCATCATAGGTACATTTTTCATTTTTGCAGCTTTTGCTATCCTTTCAGCTATTTTAACGTGAACAGCGTAAAAATCGTGCTTTTTTGCTTCATATAATATTCCCACTAAGTTTATAGCTACATCACATTCTTCCATACCATCCAGAACTGATTTTTCATCAAAAAAATCGCCTTTAAATATTGATATTTGTCCTAAATTGCCACACAATTTTAAACAAGCAGCTTTTTCCTGATTACGAGTGAATATCTTTATTAAATATCCTTCTGCTGCCAAGCGTCTTACGATGTGTTTCCCTATAAACCCCGTTCCACCAAAAATAATTACACGTTTTGTCACAATTAAAGTTCCTAATAATTTGTTACTGTAAATTAATACAATGATTTCGCTTAATACTTTATTACGAATTCCCGTACAATAAGATCCATTTTCATTCCTCGTGAGCCTTTAACTAGAATTGCGTCATTATTCTGAATAATGTTAGCTAAATCACTTTTCAATTGATTAGAATCATTAAAATGCGTGCCTCTTATATTATCTGGCAAAAGCTCATGCAATTCTAACATAAATTTACCAACTGTATAAACTTTATCTATATTATTTTCTGTGATAATCTTAACCAAATCTGTATGAAACTCTATGCTTTCATCACCAAGTTCCAACATATCACCAAGCAAAGCTACTTTTCTCTGATTAGAATATGTACTCAAAGTTTTTATTGCAGTTTTCATCGAAGCAGGGCTGGCGTTATAGGAGTCATCAATTAAATGTATATATTTTTTATTGCATTTGACCTTATGAATATTGCCTCTACCTTTCGCTACACTAAAATTCTTAAGTGCAAGTGGTAATTTTGATAAATCAAGTCCGAGGCTTTGCACAACTGCTGCAACAGCAAGTAGCGAATAAGCAAAATGCTCACCTTGTACACGTAAATTACAGTTTATAATTTGATTATCACTCAGCCTGATTTTTAAACTTAATCTATTAGCAACTCGGTTTGATGTCATTCCAGCGCGTGACGCTAGAATCCAGTCTTTATTATACAACCGTCTGATATGCTCATTTGCAATTGAACTTCCTGGATCCAAGTAGTCAAGCACTGGGATGACAGAAGATAGTGCTGAAATGACAGAAGATTCATCGTTTCTTATTAAGTTTAGTAAACAAACTTCAGCATTTTTATCTTTACCGAAGCTTATTACATTTCTATTGGCGTGTGATGAGAGATAATCATAATATTTATTATCTCTGCTTAAAACCAAAGTACCGTTATTTTTCATACCATACAGAATTTCTAACTTCGCTTGTGCAACGTCAAATAGTGATGAAAAATTTTCAGTATGTGCAGGTTCGATGTTGGTAATAACTGCAATATTCGGATTACTAATTTTTGATAATTCTTTTATTTCACCAGCTTTATTCATTCCCATTTCAAGAATTAAGTACTGGCAGTTTTTTGGAGCTTTCAGAATTGTCAAAGGCAATCCTATATTATTATTTAAGTTACCTTCGTTTGCATGGGACACTCCATACTGCGATAAAACAGTGTGTAGCATATCCTTTGTAGTGGTTTTTCCGACACTGCCTGTAACTGCAATAACTTTAGCATCAATAAGAACATTTCTAATGTAATATGATGCCATATCGTGCAAAGCTTTCAGGGTATCTTGTACAATAATGAGAGGGAAACTTTTATATTTACCCTCACTCACTATTGCAGCGATAGCCCCTTTTAAAAACGCTTCATGCAAAAAATTATGGCCATCAAAATTCTTTCCCTTGAGGGCAATAAATAAATCACCTTTTTTTATGCTTCTTGTGTCCGTTGAAATATTTGAGCTATGTATCCAATTACAACCATTTACGTCTCTTCCGCCAGTTGCATCAATGATATTATTTGTGTTCCATTTAAACATAATTTAGAGTATTCTTTATAATAAATTGAACAATAAAAGTAGCGAAAATACTACATGTTTTAGACAATGTGCAAATAATGGTTGCAATTCCTATAATTCTATCTTATAATGGATATAGAAGTTTAAATTTTTTCGTCTATAATTAAAATGTATTTAGTTGTAGAAAGTACCTTGGAGGTGTGTATGTTCACAGGAAAAAATGAAAAATCTACTTCTATACTAGCTAAAGTTGGTAATGCAGCTTCGGGAGTAGGAAGTTTTCTGGGTAGAGGTGTAAAAGTTCTAGTCAAGGGTGCAGTGTACCCTATATGGCCAAAGAATTGGTTTAAGTCCTGGGATGAAATGCGGCATGACATAAAAAATGGCGGACGTTCTATTATTGGCAACCCACTTGAAGAATATGATCCACCTATAGAAACCACACAAGCTAGTGAGGATCTTGGTGTCCAAATAATGGAGCAAAAGAAAGGAACAGGAAAGGTAACTTTTTTAGCATCAAGGACTCTGACAGGGGATATACCCTATTTGACGCCAGAACGATTAGGTGAAATAAAGCAAAACCTGCCAAATGTAACTATCTTTAAAGAAGAAAATAAAATTGTAATTGAAGTTGATGTTAAAAAAATAATTGAAGACATTAAATATAAAGGAAAGAGTCCAGAGGAGATAAAAAAGCTTGCTATTGAAGAAATTAAACAAAAAGTTGACGGTAACCTTAAAGATCTAGCAAAAATTACTGGTGGAGAATTTAAAGTTCACACAGACTTAAAATTGCTGTATGGTATTGCAGAAAAATTGTATAAGGAATATGATAATCAAAAGCAGTCATCAGACAAAGTTGTGAAGTCTGATGTTGGTCAGCCTTCAGAAACTATAGCTTCAGGTGAGAAAAAATGGGCGCAAGAAGCTATAAAAGCAGGTAAGTCGCAAAGTTGTGGAATGCAAAAATAAGTTATAGGGGAGTATTATGAGTGAAGCTAAAAAAATAGAGGAAAGACATCATAGTCTAACTGTTCCTGGGGATATGTATCACTTACAACCAGGAGTTATTACTGGAAAAAGGGTAAGTGGAATAGAACCCTTTTTGAAAGAACAGCAGGACATGGTAAAAGTAAGGGAACTTGTAAGCTCTTTAAATCTTGAAGATGCTTCTGGTGATGCGATAAAACCACTATCTACACCTAATGTAGAGAAAAACGAAGAAAGAGGGAAAGGTCGCTCTTAAAATATGAGCAATGAAGTTTATGATAGCGATAACATCTTTGCTCAAATATTAAGAGGTGAGTTGCCTTGTGAGAAGGTACATGAAAATGAAAATGTACTAGCTTTTCATGATAAGTACCCTGACGCACCAGTTCATATTTTAGTTATATCAAAAAATCAATATATTTCATATGATGATTTCATTCTAAAAGCTCCTGAAGAGGAAATAGCGGATTTCTTCAAAACTGTAAGAGAGATAGCACACAAATATAATCTAGAAAAAACAGGATATAGATTAGTCACTAACTACGGTGAAAATGGAGAGCAGGTTGTACCACACTTTCACGTGCATATTTTAGGTGGTAAAAAGTTAGGAAAGCATGTAAACTCATAGTGTTATATGTTTTGTTAAATGAGCGAATATTTAACCATAGTAATCTTTATCTGCGTATCAATTGTAGTATCTTTTGCTTTAGGTATATTGCCTATGTTTCTTGCAGTGAGTAAGCCAGATGGTGAAAAGCTTTCCACATATGAGTGTGGCTTCAATCCACTATCCAGTGCAAGGAAAAATTTTGACATTAAATTTTACCTAGTTTCAATATTATTTATAATATTTGACTTAGAAATTGCTTTTCTTTTTCCTTGGGCTGTTTCTTTATCTAAGATAAGCTATGGTGGATTTTGGTCTATGATGGTATTTCTTGCAATACTCACTATAGGTTTTATCTATGAATGGTGTAAAGGTGCATTAGAGTGGGAGTAGTTTATGACAAATCAAATTCTATCTAATGATGACTGGGGTCGTTATAAAAAAGAAGGGTTTCTTGTCACTAAATTTGGTGATTTAACAGATTATGTAATGAATTGGGCAAGGTCTGGTTCATTGTGGCCAATGACATTTGGTCTTGCATGTTGCGCAGTTGAGATGATGCATACTGCATCCAGCCGTTATGATCTTGATAGATATGGTATAATGTTTCGTGCAAGCCCACGTCAATCAGATGTGATGATTGTTGCTGGCACACTAACTAATAAAATGGCAGCAGCATTGCGCAAGGTTTATGATCAAATGGCAGACCCGAAGTATGTTATTTCCATGGGAAGTTGTGCAAATGGTGGTGGTTATTACCATTACTCTTATTCAGTAGTTCGAGGCTGTGATAGAATTGTGCCAGTTGACGTGTATGTCCCTGGATGCCCACCAACCGCTGAGGCGTTGCTATATGGAATGCTATGCCTACAAAACAAAATAAAACGGACTCGGAATGGATAAAACTGCAAAGTATATACAAAAAAAGACCAAATGCGAGTGCATTCAAAAAGATGATGGCATTATTGTAATATATTCAACTTTAGATGAAATTGAAAAGTACCTATTCTTTCTACGTGATGATAAAAAGTGTAGGTTTGAACTATTAGTTGATATTTTTGGGGTTGACTATCCAAATAGAGAGAAGCGTTTCGAGCTAATATACAATCTACTCAGCATTGTGCATAATATTAGAGTACACATAAAGCTTCAGTTATGTGAAAGCGACATGCCTCCAAGTGTAGCGAAGATATTTAGTACGGCTTTGTGGTTTGAGCGTGAAGTGTTTGATATGTATGGAATAGAGTTTTCTGATCACCCTGATTTGCGTAGGATTCTAACAGACTATGGATTCAAAGGTCATCCAATGTTAAAAGATTTCCCTCTCACTGGTTATGAGGAAGTAAGATATGATATAGAGACAAAAAAGGTTGTGTATAATCCTATAGATTTACCGCAAGATTTTCGTATGTTTGATAGCTTATCGCCTTGGGAAGGTAAAACCATAAAAGTAAATACAAAGGAGTAGAAAATGACAGTACAAAGAAAAAAAATATCTTTAATCGGTGCAGGAAATATCGGTGGAACTCTCACCCATATGATTGCACTAAGGGAACTCGGTGATGTTGTTTTACTTGATATTAGTGATGGAATACCACAAGGTAAAGCACTCGACATAGCAGAATCATCCCCTATTGATGGATTTAATGTCAATATTACTGGCACAAATAGGTATGAAGATATAAAAAACTCCGATGCAATTATAATAACCGCTGGCATCGCTAGAAAACCTGGAATGAGCAGGGATGACCTCCTGCAAACCAATGCTAAAGTAATGAAGGAGGTTGGCGAAAATATTAAAAAATATTCTCCAAACGCGTTTGTAATAGTGGTTACCAACCCTTTGGATGCCATGGTTTCAGTGGTGCATAAATTTTCAAACCTTCCAACTAATATGATTGTTGGCATGGCAGGAGTGCTTGATTCTTCCCGTTTTCGTTACTTTCTTGCAAGTGAGTTAAATATCTCAGTTGAAGATATATCTGCTTTTGTGCTTGGAGGACATGGCGACACTATGGTACCACTAATCAATTGTGCTTCAGTTGCTGGAGTTCCACTTACTCAAATTATCGATATGGGTCTTATCACACAGAAAAAAGTCGATGAAATAGTTGAACGCACTCGCAATGGCGGTAAAGAAATAGTTGATCTGCTTAAGTCTGGATCTGCATACTACGCTCCTGCATCTTCAGCTATATGCATGTTAGAATCATATTTAAAAGATAAGAGGCGCATATTACCATGTGCTGCTTACCTTAATGGTGAATATGGTGTAGAAGAGTTGTTTATTGGTGTTCCTGTAATTATTGGAAAAAACGGAATTGAAAAGATCCTAGAAGTTAAAATGAATGATAGTGAACAAGAAATGTTTAATAAGTCTGTAAACTCGGTGAGAGAGCTGGTGAAATCTTTAGGTTCATAAGCAAATTAATGGTTTTATAGAGCTTCTTTATAGCTCAAACAGCCTAAAAAAGTTGCTTGTGGTTACCTTCGCTACTTGTTCTGGTGACTCATTCCACAACTCTGCCAAACAATCAACAACGTATTTCACCATTGCTGGTTCATTCTTTTTTCCCCTATAAGGCTCAGGTGATAGATATGGTGCATCAGTTTCGACTAAAACACGCTCGCGTGGTACATTTTGTGCAATTTCTCTGAGTAAGCTCGCATTTTTAAAAGTAATAATTCCAGAAAATGAAATATATAACCCCAAATCTATAGATTGATAAGCAAGTTCTTTAGAGGAAGCAAAGCAGTGCATTACTCCACTAAAAGCACCGGCTTTCATTTCTGACCTTAACATATCGATCATCTCATTATCAGCGCTTCTTGTGTGAATAACTAAAGGTAGTCCAGTTATTCTTGACGCTTCTATATGTAATGCAAAACTTTTTTTCTGATTGTCTTTGTTGTCAGATTTATAAAAATCTAACCCGGTTTCACCGATACTAATTACCTTTTGGTTCTTGGTAAATTCAACTAATTCATCAACATGTATACACTCACCGTTTTCTATAGCAGCATCAAGCGGATGTATACCAACAGAGGAGTAGACCTGATCATAGGATGAAGAAATTTTTAATAACTTAGGAACATCGTCAATGCTTACGCATATGTTATGCAAAACCTTTACACCATTTTGCTCTGCCCTTGAAATTACTTTTGGTATTTCATCGTCAGAAAAATAAATCAAGTGGCAATGAGAATCTACTATCATGAGCTTATTGTTGAGGCTTTTATTATAGAAGAAAACTCTTCTATCACTGTTTTATAAACTTCTTTTTTAAATGATATAGCACTGGCTACTAAACTATCTATACCTTGCCAACGCCACTCTTTGAACTCTGGATGACCAGTATAATTAATATCAATGTCCTCATCCTCTCCGCAAAACTTCATTAAGAACCACCTTTGCTTTTGACCAGAATATTTTCCATTCCAGCATATTGGTATAACTTCTTCAGGCAAGTTGTAGTATATCCAATCCTTGCTTTTAGTTATAACCTTTACTTTATTAGTACCAACCTCCTCTAGCAACTCACGTAACGCTGCTTGTTCCAGTTCCTCACCATCATCAACACCTCCTTGTGGCATCTGCCAGTAAGAATCGCTATCAAAGCGTTTTCCAATAAAGGCATGTCCTTGTCTGTTAAATAGCATTATGCCAACACAAGGACGGTACTTATCTTTCTGCTCAACCACGAGTACGCTCTGTTTTTAAATGATTTGTTACAGAAGTTTTAATTAATTTTCCATTTTTTTCTTTCTTCATCTCTTCAACAATTTTCTTTGCAACTTCCTTTGCACTCAAGTTCGAGTTATCAATTTCAAGCGAACCCTCAGGTATAAATAGCCTTTTCCCTTCAATTTTCTTTATAGCAAAATCCGGATCAGTAATTTTATTTTCCTGATATCTCTCTTCTGATTGGACACGTCTTACTAGTTTTTCATTATTACAATGTAATACTACAGAAAAAATTTCCATGTCCATTTTTTTACTTAAATTTGCCACTGAGTTATATAATCTTTGGTCATAGGGATCACCCTCTATCAATTCATTTGTAAATATATAATGTTTTGATTTTACGTAGTGTTTTTCCAGTATTGCTAATACATTTTCCCTAACTGCAAAAATTTTTTCCCATAGGTCATCTGGAACTTCAGCGTTTTGTAATTTAACAATATCAAATATAATATTATTGAATAGATTATTGCTTACTATTACTGCACCAATGATTTTACACAGTTCCTTTGCAGTAGTAAACTTACCACTGCCTGGAAAGCCGATTAAGTAGATGAGAGTCTTGCCCATAATGAATACTAGTAAAAAGCTATTTTCAATTATATAAAAAGTATATACATTGTACATGCTAAAAACATGATGATAAAATAGATGCAGGTAATACCTTTAACAAGTAGTTGCGTTGAAAATAGTTCATATTTAGAAATTTTGAGTATATAATTATAAATGAATCATATAACCTGTAAACAATGCTTAGCGATATGGAATCGATAAGAAGTACAATTGAAGAGATAATAGATCAAAATAAAGGTCATGATATAGTAACTTTTGATGTGCAGAATAAAACCGTTATTGCAAAATATATGATTATTGCATCTGGTGATTCAAGCCGTCACGTTAAAGCTTTAGCTGAGCACGTAATAAAAAGCCTCAAGCCACATGATAAAATAGATGTAGAAGGTATGGATGAAGGCAATTGGGTAGTTTTGAATTTTCAAGGCATAATGGTTCACATATTCAGGCCGGAAGTAAGGGAGTATTATAAAATAGAAGAGTTATGGAACTGATTGCCTGGATAGCTGGTGCACAACTGCACAAACGTTGTAATTTTGAAGGCAACTCCTGCACAGGTAGTGGTGTCATGAAAGTAGCTGACACTGGAATCCAGTTTTTCATGCAATTTCATCGGAAACGTTGTATAGTGTGCTTGTTTATAATTAAGTTCCAGTGTCTGGGCACTGGCTTCTCTATTAGGGTTACCTTCGGCATTAATGACAGGATAGACTGGGGTTTATAAAATGAAACACGCATCTGAATTTTTAAATTTCATCCAAGAAAGAGGGTACCTATACCAATGCACAAACATTGAAGGACTAGATCAATTATTATTGCAGAGCAATTATATAGTTGCATACATTGGGTTTGATTGCACAGCACCAAGTCTTCATGCTGGTCACCTAATTCAGATTATGATGCTCTGTCACCTACAAAAATTTGGTTATAAGCCGATAGTCTTACTTGGAGGTGGCACAACAAAAATTGGTGACCCATCCTTCAAAGATAAAGCAAGAAGCATCTTGCCTGTAGAGAACATCAATCAAAATACATCCAGTATAAGGAGAATATTAGAGAAAATGGTGTCTTTTAATGACAGCAAGACTGGTGCAATGATAGTAAATAACGCAGATTGGTTGGATAACATAAAATACATAGATTTTTTGCGTGATATAGGAGCTTATTTTTCTGTAAATCGTATGCTAAGTTTTGATAGTGTGAAAACCAGGCTGGATAGAGAGCAAACCTTAAGCTTTCTAGAATTTAATTACATGCTATTGCAAGCTTACGACTTTATTGAATTAAACAAAAAATATGATTGTCGTCTGCAGATTGGAGGGTCAGACCAGTGGGGAAATATAGTAAACGGAATTGAACTTGGAAAAAAGTTGAATTTACCTGAGCTATTTGGCCTTACCATGCCTCTTTTATTAAATGCACAAGGAAAAAAAATGGGCAAAACTGAAAGTGGAGCAGTGTGGCTTGATGATAATATGCTAAAGCCTTACGACTACTGGCAATATTTTCGCAACGTTGATGATCAAGATGTTGGACGTTTTTTAAGATTGCTCACTGATGTGCCAATTGATGAGATTAGAAAATTAGAGTCTTTAAAGGATCAAGAAATAAATGAAGCAAAAAAGGTCTTGGCAACAGAAGTGACAAAAATATGTCATGGTGACAAAGAAGCGGAACTTGCACAATTTGCTGCAATTTCTGCTTTTGAGAATGAAGATAGCTCACTACTTCCTGATTACATCATAAAAAAAGAACAAGTTGCAAGCGGCATATCCTTAGTAGACCTACTACATGACACCGGTTTTGAACCTTCAAAAGGCGCTGCAAAGCGTTTAATACAGGGCAACGGATGCAAGATTAATGATAATGTTGTAAACAATATTGATCATGTAATAAATTTCGAAAGCTTTAAAGATCAGCCATTTATAAAATTATCTGCAGGAAAGAAACGCCATATAAAAGTTGTGGTAGATTAGGTCTCGAAGTAAGAAAACAAATTTTATACAAGTGAGAAATTAGATATGGAGCAAATTTTCAAAATTCGAGAATTATGTATAAAACAACTGGAAAGATAGTAGAAAGCGAAATTCTATTATATATAGCTAAAGTGGCTTAGGTTTACCTACAATTTGAAAAACAACAAATTCGTCATTCCGCTACTCATTAGCGGAATCTATACCGCGAATGAATCCATAACTGTACGGACATTGCAATTTGGGCCTACCAGGAGGGCAATGCCTCTTATCCAAGTACCCTCTTCTTGTCATCCAAGTAGCCGACACTGGGATGGCTTTGTTGCATAGCAACTGAAAAAATCTGGTGGCTACTGACAAAATTCATTATAAATAGCGATTTAACTGTTGAAGAAAAAATATGCCACAAAAAATGAGGGTCAGTAACCATAGCGAATATAACAAATTTCTAGAAAAAAGAGGAAATATTTTTCATTATATCAACGAAGCCATAGAAAAGTGGTACGAGAATGGTCCAAAAATACCAGGTGGCAACAATATTTATAGCGATAAAGTTGTAATTTTGGTGCACATAATAACTTGTTTATTTAGAATAGGCCTGAGGCAAACAGTTGGGTTTATAGCAGGATACCTTGAGCAAATTGGGAAAAATTTGCAAGTTATCAGCTATTCACAATCATCAAGAAGGTTTAAGAAACTCAATATTAAGATCAATGATTGCAGAAAATAATATGGAAGATATCGAAATTGCTATAGACAGTACAGGAATTAGTATATACAACAACACTCCTGGTCATAGCAAAGAAAATAGCGAAGATAGAAAGTATCGCAGCTATGAACAGACAAGAAAATTGCATGTAATGTTGAATACAAACAGCAAAAAAGCCATAGCTGTAAAATACAGTAACGGCTGATCCCTATGGAGCTTGTGATTTGCTAAAAGAAGTCGATTTTCAGTATGTCATAAAAGTACTATATGCAGATAGGGCATATGACAGAGAAAAGCTCTATAAGCTGTGTAATCAATATGGTATAAAAACGAAAATTCCTCCGAAAAACAACGCAGCAGAGCATCCAAAGTTAGACTATATGGCTGAGAGAAATTCTGCAGTCAAGCTCATAAAGTCATATGATGAAGATGGTATAAAGAAGTGGAAAAAAGAGATGAGTTATGGAAAAAGATCTTATATAGAAAGTTTTTTCTCGCGACTGAAACAAACATTCGGGTTTAGTTTTAGGAATAAATCTGAGACAAATAGAGAGAAGGAACTACTTGTTAAATGCTATTTGCTCAATAAGTTCACTGATATTGGTATGGCTAAATTTGAGATAGCTTCATAAATTTATTGTGCGTTACCTACTATCCGAAGAGCGATGCAACAAAGCCCACGCACTGGGATGACAGCAGTCCTACGTCATACCGCGATTCATTCGCGGTATCTCGGCCGCTAACAAGAGATCCCGCTAACACGTAGCGGGATGACGAGCTTATCGTCACGCTGCCACGAACCGTCATACCGCCGCGGCGCTAACAAGAGATCCCGCTAACACGTAGCGGGATGACGAATTACTATCTACACCGTCATACCGCGATTCATTCGCGGTATCTCTTAACATAGATCCCTTACTTAACCGTCATACCTTAACATAGATCCCGCTAACAAGCAGCGGGATGACGGTTGTCGTTTAGCTACAAACATTAAGAAATTTACCAAATAAAAAAAAGGCAAAAGAAGCCCCGTGGTTGGCTAATTACTTACATTATACTTTCAAGTATGGCGTTTTTTTATTCTAAACGCTTAATAACCACGACTCAGCTGCTTTTAAGCTGCAACTAATCTAAATTATAAACATTAAGAAATTTACTAAACAGAAAAAAAGGCAAAAGAAACCCTAGGGTAGCTAATTATTCACTATCCATTTTTTAAGTTGGCGTTTTTTAATGTTTTAAATGCTTTATAAGCGTATTTCAGCTTGTGTAGGTAAAAACCCAGAAATTTGATAAAGACATAGAGTGCACATAGTGCAAAAAATTAAACATGAGACGCCAGATACGTGAGTTTTTTGTCATTTAATCTGTACAGAGAAGATAAATAAATAGCTTCAGTGTTTATGATAAGGGGGCTGGCGGAGTTTGTCAAGTGGTTTTTTAGCCACGTTTCCCTGTTATAATGTTCGTTTGCTTGACCTAAGATCCAGGAGTATTTAAACTGAACTCTATATAGTGTTAAAAATGATAGGAAATCTAAGCGGAATAGTTGATGAAGTGCGCAGTGATCACATAATCCTGAATGTGAATGATGTTGGCTATATGGTGTATCTTTCAGCCAAAACTTTAAATGCATGTTCCATCGGAAGTAGAGTTAAATTACTTATCGAAACCTATGCAAATAACAGAGAAAATGTCGCTCAGCTATATGGTTTTATAAGCAAAGAAGAACAGCAGTGCTTGAGGTTGCTTGTCAAAGTAAGCGGCGTTAGCTATAAAACTGCAATGTCAATTTTGGGCAAATTAACTCCAGAACAGCTATTTTTGGCAATTATGAATGAAGATAAAGTAGCACTCAAGATGAGCGGACTTGGCCTGAAACTCATAAATCGAATCATCACTGAATTGAGTGGCAAAGTGAGTAAACTAGAAATAAATAACAATAATTTTCATCCAATTAATGAAGATGCCCTTTCAGCATTGATCAATCTTGGGTATGAAAAAATGAAAGCTTATGATACGATAAAAAAATACAGGCCAAATCTGGACACTAAGGATATTATTCGCATGGCGCTTAAGGAGCTTTCAATACTATGAAATCAATATCGTGCGGTAAAGAATATACTGAAGATGTGCGCAATATCAACATCAGGCCTGAACAACTTGATGATTTTGTCGGGCAAAAAGACTTAATACAAAATTTAAAAGTGTTTATAAACGCTGCACAGACGAGAACTGAAGCTTTAGATCACGTTTTATTATATGGTCCTCCAGGGCTTGGCAAAACAACTTTAGCACAAATTGTTTCTAAAGAATTAAGAGTTAGCTTTCGCGCAACTTCTGGTCCTTTACTTAGTAAAGCTGGAGATTTGGCCGCAGTGCTTACCACTTTAAATGCAAAAGATGTTCTATTTATCGACGAAATTCATAGATTAAATCGCAGCATCGAAGAAGTTTTATATACTGCTATGGAAGATTTTTGCCTGGACATATTAGTAGGTGAAGGTCCATCTACTCGCACTTTAAGGATAGATCTACCACCATTTACGCTAATTGGAGCAACAACACAGCTTGGATTACTTTCTGCGCCACTCAGAGATCGTTTTGGCATTCCTTTGCATCTTGAGTTTTATTCCTTTGAGGAGCTGGTTAATATTATAAAAAGAGGCGCAAGAGTTCTTTCTGCTGAAATTGAAGAGGATGCAGCACGGGAAATTGCCTGCCGTGCGCGCGGCACTCCAAGAATTGCTTTGAGGTTACTCAGAAGAATAAGGGATTTTGTTGAAGTGAAAGATGATAAAAAAATTACTTATGAAGTCGCTGATTCTGTATTACTAAAATTGGGTGTAGATAAAATGGGACTCAATAAACTTGATATGAATTATCTAAGATTTTTATTCAACACTTCAGGCCCTGTTGGAATTGACACCATATCTATTGCGCTATCCGAAGATGTTGGCAATATTGAAGAAACAGTAGAACCTTATTTAATCAAAATTAGTTTTGTAAAGCGCACACCAAGAGGGCGCGTTCTAACCGATCAAGCAAAGGAGTATTTGAGCTTTCAACATTAAACATCATAATTTATATTGACTAATTGGCGTGGTATCTATATGCTAACATTTATATATTAAAAATAATGGAGGCATATATGTTAACTAATAGCACTGAAACTGTATCTTTAATTGAAACTTCTTCTAATCTAAATATCAGTCCTTCTGATAATAATTCGATTTCGGATACTAAAAATGTACCTAAATCAACACTAGATGAGAACGTACCTAAATACGTCACTCTTAATAATGCAGAAGAATGGAATGTAGTTCTTTATAATGCAGAACAACACTTCTACTAATACCACTAATAAAAAGAAACCAAAACCTTATATTCATAAGGATGGTAATGGTATATGTACATATACTGCTCGGGATGAGAATAAATATGGTGGTAAGAACATTATAGGCAAAATTGCTGAACAAATTAAAGAAGAGATATCTAAAAATATAGAAAATAATGATATAGAATTTATAAAACTTAAAGAAAGCAAAAATGAAGATAATATTATTGAGCCTGCCGTAAGAATTGCGATAGGTAGTAATACAAAAGAAATAAGCATGAGTGACATTCTAAATAACGATTTGTGTAAACAATATGGCGTGAAAGCAATTACATTATTGCTACCTCAAAGTAAAGCAAGGGGGCTAAGTTGCCGGGTTGATGAACATGGAACAAGAATTTATGAAGTAGCTAATGGGTCATATCAAATGACTTTAAAGTGGAATGCTCAAGGAAAAGAATGTAATATTAAAATTAATATTCATGATAATGGCTCCGTAGAACTTATTGAGGGTAATGGTGTTACTATGGAGCAATTAGCTGCACATAAAGAAGTAAAAGTAGGAAGGCAATATGAAGCAAAGCCTTTACATGAAGTGTTAGCATCACAATTGCCACAAACACAATTACAACAAAGCTCTGAAGAAGTAAAATTTTTGGAGCAGCATTCAACAAATGTAGAAGACTTGAGCGGCGCATCACAAAAGCATCAAGCTCCTGCTGCTTCAAAATAGGTAAAGTAGTGAAAATTCAGTATAAGTTGCTTGCATCTGCAAGTAACTTATACTTTTATGATGAGCAACACAATACTACCAAGAAATTTCTACGAGCGGCCAACTTTGGTTGTAGCCGGGGAGTTACTAGGAAAGATGCTGAAATTTTCTAACTTTAGTGGAATAATAACCGAAGTTGAAGCCTATATAGGAATGAGTGACCCAGCTTGTCATGCAGCTAAGGGTTATACTAACCGAACCTCAGTAATGTTTGGTATGCCGGGGTTTTCATATGTGTACTTTATATATGGAATGTATTACTGTTTAAATATTGTAACAGAAGCAGAAGGGTTCCCAGCAGCAGTGTTAATACGGGGATTAAAGCTCATTGAACCGCTTGAGGCAAATTTAGGTGGGCCAGGAATATTGTGTAAAAGATTAAATATTACAAAAGAACATAACAAACAGGACCTTACTATAAGCCACGAATTTTGTGTTTATGAATCTCACCTCAAACCAGATTATGTGTGCACTCCGAGAATCGGAATTAGTAAAGGCCAAGAGAAATTTTGGCGGTTTAAAAACTTAAGATCTTGCGTAGACTATTTGCCAATTGGATAATCACCAGTGAAACAAGCATCACAATATTGTGGTGTAGCATTGTTACGCACTTCTCCTTTAACAGCCTGATATAATCCATCAATACTCAAGAAGGCTAGGCTATCTACTCCTATAACTTCCTTAATTTCCTCTACAGATTTATTTGCAGCAATTAAATCTTTGCACTCTGGCGTATCTATTCCATAAAAACAAGAATGCTTAATTGGTGGGCTTGAAATTTTGAGGTGAATCTCTTTTACTCCTGCATCCTTTAGCATAACTATTATATTTGTTAACGTACTACCACGCACTATACTATCATCTATTAAAATTATGTTTTTACCTTTCAAAGTGTGCTTATTAGCATTGAATTTTAATTTTATTCTAACTTTACGTACTTCAGCGGTTGGTTGTATAAAAGTTCTTCCTATGTAATGATTACGAATTATTCCCAGTTCCATAGGTAATCCTGAATGCTTTGCATATCCAATAGCTGCAGGTATTCCAGAATCAGGTATTGGTACAACCATATCTACATTGTTTTTTGGTGGGCTCTCTTCTGCAAGTATTCTTCCTATTTCTTTTCTTGTATCGTATATAGACCTATTCTCCATTATGCTGTCTGGTCTTGAAAAATAAACGTATTCAAAAATACAAAAACTTGATTTTTGCTGTGGGAAAGGAAACATTGAGGCTAGCTTACTACCCGAACTGATGGTAACTAATTCGCCTGGTTCTATTTCTCTAACAAACTCTGCATTTATTATATCAAGAGCACAAGTTTCAGATGCAAGAACGTAAGAACCGTTTAACTTTCCTAAAACAAGAGGCCTGATTCCAGATGAATCACGTACTCCAATAACTACTTCTTGATTGATTGCAACAAAAGAATAAGCACCTTGTATTTGCTTTAATGCATATATAAAACTCTCTAAAAAGCTATCTTTTTCACCGCTTGCTGTCAGATGCACTACTACTTCTGTATCAATATCTGACTGAAAAACGCACTCTTGTTTAATCAATTGTTCGCGTATCGGAGAAATATTAATTAAATTACCATTATGTGCTATGGCGAAATCCCCAAATTTGCCACTTTTGCTAAACATGGGCTGCACTCCAAACTTATTACCACTTGTTGAGTATCGAACATGACCTATTGCACAATCTCCAGGTAAGGATTTCTTTATTTCATCTATATCATCAAATACGCTGCTCACTTGACCTTGAAAGTGATAAGAGTGCAGCTTATCGTTGTTACTGGTTACTACGCCAAAAGACTCTTGACCTCTATGCTGCAAAGCGTGGAGAGCAAGTATAGAGTTAAAAGCAGCACTTTGGTTGCAACTTATGCCAAATACCCCACATTCCTCACGCATTTCATCTAGCATAAAAACTATTAAGTAAAATTTAATTTTACTTTAGCATAGGTAAAATACAAGCATTTTGTTGTTCATCTGCTTTTATTGCCAGCAATAATCCTATGCATATTAAGCTTGCAGCAGTTGTACTTCCTCCATAGGACAGAAATGGCAATGGGTCGCCTATCACAGGTAAGAGGCCGATTGTCATTCCGATGTTTATAAAGAAATGAGCACTAAAAAAGGCGAAAATGCCGATAGATATCGACTTAGAAAAATAATTTTTCGACCTATAAGCGATAGAGAAAATTATGCCAAGTAATGAGGTATAAAGCAAAATTAAAGCCATGCTACCTAAAAATCCCCATTCCTCACTCAGCACTGCAAAAGCAAAATCTGTACGTTTCTCCGGCAAAAATCCAAGTTGAGTTTGACTTCCGTTAACAAAGCCCTTACCAAGCAAACCTCCTGAACCAATAGCTATCTGAGATTGCTGCGCATTATAACCTATTCCAAGTGGATCCACTGATGAATCCAAAAACGACAATATCCTTTGCTTGTGATAAGGACGTAAAAAAGGCCAAATAGCCGGTACTGCAAAAATGCCAAGCGTTCCACATATTACCGAATGAGATCTTTTTATTATTGCTGTGAATATAATTGATATCCCTATAAATAACATTATCACAGCTGTGCCTAAATTAGGTTGCTTTAACACCAAGAACACGGGTAAGAAAATAATTATAAGTGCCTTAAGCAATCTTTTAAATTCCATCATTTTATATACACTCTGCTTATCAAAATAGCGAGCAAGCGCAAGTATTAAGCCTACTTTTGCAAATTCTGATGGTTGCAAACTAATTGATCCAATTCTTATCCACCTTGTTGCACCCATTATGTGTGAGCCAAAAAAATTCACTACTAATAGCGAAATCACTGCTGCTACATAAAAAAAGTAGGCGTGCTTCAAATAAAAATCTAGCTCTATGAATGACATAGCTATAGCAAGTAGGAAAAAGAAGGAGAATATGACCAGTTGGTGAATCGCAAATGGCACCCACTTTCCTCCAGCAGAAGAGTATTGAACAACAATGCCAACGCAAAACAGCGCTATCACGTTAATGACTAACAACCAATGAATCTTCTTCAGTCTATCCACAATAAAGACCTTATAACCTTAAAGTATAGTAAAATATGAAACAAAGATAAAAATCAAAAAACCAACTTCTCAACTACTAACCGAATTGGAGTGCTATATATTCCAGTTACTACTGTTAAAACTGCCATAAACAATAGACAGAAAAGCATAGGAAATGGCACATCATTAATTTTGTCCGGTGTCATTCCAGTGCGTGACGTTGCATCATTTTCAAAATACATTTTCTCTACCATCTTCCACATATATATCAATGCAAGGAAAGAGCCAGCAGCAAATGTTACAAGGGAAATCCACGCATGAGATTCGATAATTGCTTTCATTATATACCACTTGCTTACAAAGCCATTTGTTAAAGGCACACCGATTAATGCTAAACTGAGTAGAGTGAACGCAAGTGCTGTATAAGGCATTGATTTCTTGAGTCCCGATAAATTCTCTATTTTTGTTGTATCAAATTTGTAAGAAATACATCCTGCAGCCATAAATAAAGATGTTTTTATTATGCTGTGGTTTACTATGTGAAGAATTGCTGCAAATACACCTGTTTTTGAGTTAAAACTCAGTGCTAAAATTATATAACCAATTTGGCTAATACTAGAGTGAGCAAGCAGTCTTTTTATGTCTTTTGCGGTTATTGCAAATATCGACCCAAATATAACAGCGCAAAGTGCGAGGATAATTATCACGTTGCTTAGTGATGGTTTAAATAAGAAGAAATTTTGATGAAAAACAGTATAAAAGATTCTGATGAAAACATATATCATCACTTTTGTCACTGTGCCTGAAAAGAATATGCTAATGAAACTTGGCGCCTCACTATATGCATTAACCAGCCACCTGCTTAATGGAAACAGTGCCATTTTGATTGAGAGACCAATAAAAATGAACAACGTGCCAAGTTTTATGATGTTGTTATCGTGTAATGGAACTATTCTTTCAGCCATGTCAGACATATTGAGCGTTCCAGTCATTGAATACAAGAGCCCGATGCCAAATAAATAAAATGTTGCGCCTATTGTTCCACTAATTAGATATTCAAATGCTGCAACCAAGGCTTTTTTATCCCTTCCCATTGAAACTAATACATAAGAAGAAAGAGATGAAATTTCCAAGAAAACGTAAAGGTTAAATATGTCGTTTGTTACTAGAATCCCGAGCAGTCCGCTTAAGCACAGTAGAAATAGAGAGTAAAAACCAGTGATTTTGTTTTTGCTAATTTCTTTTTCGTTAATATAAAAGCTATAAAGCACGCTAATCAGCGCTATAAAATTCACCAAAGTTAGAATCAAGGAGTTTAACACGTCGATTCTTAACTCTATTCCATACGGAGGACCCCAATTTCCAAGGTGATAAGTTATAATTTCACCTTTATATGTTTTAATGAGTAGTATTGATGAAATGATAAGAGTGATTGTTGTTGCAATAAAAGAAATAAACCAAGATACCTTGTGTTTCTTGGCAAGAAAGCAAAACATTGATGCAATTATTGGTATAATAACTTGTAAGATTGGTAATTGCATTAAATTGTTGTTAATATATCGTTAAAGTATTAGTATATATAATACTTTTTGTTTTAATACCCTTATGTTATCTAAAATTTGTAACGCAATAAAACGCCTATTACGAAGAGAAGATAAATTTGTAGGAAGAGATGAAAATGGAAATTCTTACTATGAATCAAGTAAAGGAAAAAGGTGGGTTATGTATAGCAGTGTCTCTGAGCCTACAACAGTGCCTCCGGAATGGCATATATGGCTTCACTATACTGATAATGTAGTACCAGTTAATAATAAAAAAAGAAAAGTAAAACATACTCCTAATTTAACGGGTACAAAAGATGCATACTATCCAAACCAAAAAGTGAAAAATTACTATAAAAGCTGGAGTCCTGATAACTAAAGATGCGAAGGTCAAATATACTTGAAATAACCGCTGGATTATTTGTATTAATTTTCACTATTTTTCTGATTTTCTTTGCTATTGATAAGCTATCTTACATAAAGAAAAACTATAAGGATTGCAATAAAATATATGGTCTTTTTGCTAACGCTAACGGTATAGGAGTTGGTGATAGTGTCAAGATCTCTGGTGTAGATGTTGGAAGCATAACTGGTGTATCACTTGACAAAGCTACCTACGTAGCACGAATCGATATGTGTATAAGCAAAGACATAAAATTGCCAATTGATAGTTCAGCTCTGATCACTAGCAGTGGAGTTGTTGGCAGTAAATTTGTTAATATATCACCTGGATCAGATATTAAACTAATCTTGCATGGTGGTAAAATAGAGTATACTCAAGCTGAAGCAAATATGGGTGGAATAATGGACAGAATTCTTGGTATGTTTACAAAGTGAAAATGGCAGGATTCCAAGTATATCCGTTCAGGTAAAGCCTCCTGTAGTTCTAAAGTATTTAAGGAGTTTGCCTTATTTCTTGCCTTTTCTACCGCTTGCTTTGGGGTTTATAGTATAGAAAGTGCCTTAATAGTTGCAGTGCATGTCTATCAATGATAAAATGAAAATTAATTTATTTTGATATTATGATTGGTTTACTGTTTGCCGTACTGTTGTTCCTCTGTGGTAGTGATGCACTTGCAAAACAGGAGCCACGTTCAATAGCTGGAGATAATCACATAAAGGTGATAAATTATAACCCACAAGCTATACATAAGTATACGGGTTTTTATGGTTACCAGTCCAGTATATTGTTTGAACCAGGGGAGGTAATACAAAACCTTTCAATGGGTGATTCAACTGGTTGGCAACTCCTTCCTCAAGGTAATAGATTGTTTATTAAGCCTATAGATGATATTGCCGATACTAATGCAACTATAATTACCAATAAAAGAGTTTATTACTTTGAACTTCATGCTGAAGAAGCAACTGGACTAGATGATCCAAGATTAGCATATGAAGTAAGGTTTCTTTATCCACTATTTAGCAGTGATGAGATTTACACAACAAATAACGGTGATATCTTCGAACAAGCTAGTCATACCATTATTCCTGATATCAATGATATTGAAGTTGTAAAGAAGGGATTAAATTTTAATTATTCCATCTCGCACGTCAAAGGTAGTCAGTCAATAATACCAATTAAGGTTTTTGATGACGGAAAATTTACATATCTACAATTCAATAAAATAAACTCTGATTTTCCGGCAGTTTTTATGGTTGATTCTGCAGGATATGAGTCTTTAGTAAATTTCCGTACAGTTGATAACTACCTGATAATCGAAAGGGTAAGTTCAGTGTTTACCTTAAGGAATGGATCGAGTACAGTTTGCCTATTTAATGAAACCATACCTTTCAAAAAAGGGTAAAGGCTATAATGCCCGAGATATGGGTGCAAAATTTTTTCTATGATGTTCTGTAATTCCATAAAGGCCAATAGCGTTAAGGTGCTCTTTTGTCCCATATCCTTTATTTTTATACCAATTATATTCAGGATGCTTATTATGCAATTCTTGCATAAGCCGATCTCTCGTAACTTTTGCAACGATTGAAGCTGCTGCAATTGATGTACTCAAATTATCACCATTTACTATGGATTTCACTTGCCATTTCACTTCAGGTGGTTGATTACCATCAACTA
Source organism: Wolbachia endosymbiont of Drosophila willistoni (assembly GCF_040084705.1). Taxonomy (NCBI): domain Bacteria; kingdom Pseudomonadati; phylum Pseudomonadota; class Alphaproteobacteria; order Rickettsiales; family Anaplasmataceae; genus Wolbachia; species Wolbachia endosymbiont of Drosophila willistoni. Next base: position 1,238,691 of record NZ_CP157591.1, on the reverse strand, counting down.
GTACATAATCTAATTCTAGGTCCAAGTCTATCAACGCACGTTTCATTGAAAGCTTTGTTGCTTGCAAGATATTGTATGAATTTATTTCTTCTACGCTTGCCATTCCTATACCAAATTTTGCAACGGATGTTATTTTTTCATATAGGACTTGCCTACATTGAGGAGTCAACTTTTTCGAGTCGTTGATTCCATCAATAATTGTATTTCTATCAATAAACACTACGGCTGCGGATATTACTGGACCAGCTAGCGGACCTCTTCCAACTTCATCCACTCCTGCTATCACTCCTGATAATTTATTTTCTAATGTAAAGTCTGGGTATTTCATAGGTTTTTATAATAAGAAAGTTATAGTAAAAACTGAACAGATAATAGAAATTATCCAAAATTTCATAACGATTACATTTTCTGACCATCTCTTCTTCTCAAAGTGATGATGTATTGGTGCCATAAGAAAAACTCTTTTTCCTTCTCCATATTTAAACTTTGTATATTTAAAATATGATATCTGAATAATAACAGATAGAGTCTCTATTACAAAGATTATTCCAATAATGGCAAAAAGCATTTCTCTTTTAATTAGGACACTAGTTAACCCTAAAGCCGCACCTACCGACAAGCTACCAACATCACCCATAAATATTTTTGCTGGATGTGTGTTAAACCACAAGAAACTTAGAATAGCTCCTATAAATGCAATGCAGAATAAAGTAATATTCATATCTGCCTGAGTTATATATGCAATTAGCCCCAAAAAAGCAAAGGAAGTGATAACTTGAGTTGCAGCAAGGCCATCCAAACCATCTGTGAGATTCACAGCATTAGAAGAGCCGACAATTACAAACGCAGCAAACGGAACATATAGATAGCCAAAATCTATTATTACTCCTTTAAATAGGGACGTTTTTGTAAAACATTCAGCAGAGTATAGCTTAAGTATAAACACACCAACCAGAGCAACAATAAACTGAATAAGTATTTTGGTTTTTGCACTTAAACCTCGATAGTGATTTGTCTTCAATTTTAAATAATCATCAATAAATCCAAGTAGAGCAAAAAATAGAGTTATCAATATCAGCAGCAAAATTTCTGGTGTTAACTGAGCCCAGAGTAAAATTGGTAATAAAGAAGAAATCAGTATTATTATTCCGCCCATAGGTGGTACATTCTTTTTTGTTATTAAATGACTTTCTGGTCCACATGATCTAATTGGTTGCCCATCTTTGCTTATTTTTTTTAGAAGCTTTATAAAATAGGGAAAAAGAATAAACCCAAAAACAAATGAGGTAAAAAATACTTTTGTAGCTAAGATCATCTGCTTACTTAAATTGACTAAGTGTCATACCACCTATAGCTAATAAAGTCAACTTCTGTCATCCTATAGCCTGACCCACAACTGTACGAACATTGTGATTTGGGCCCATCAGTAGGGTGTCATCCCAGTCTGGAATGGCTTTGTTGCATCGCTCAAGTGAAAAGAACTGGCAGTTACTGACAAAATTCATTATAAATAGCGATTTAACTGTTGAAGAAAAAATATGCCACAAAAAATGAGAGTCAGTAACTGCCATGAATATAACAAATTTCTCCAAGAAAGAGGAAGCATTTTTTGTTATATCAATGACGCCATAGAAAATTGGTACGAGAATTGTCCAAAAATGCAGGGCGGCAACTATATTTATAGTGATAAAGTTGTGATTTTGGTGCATATAATCGTCAGTTTCTTTAGAATTGGTTTAAGACAAACAGTCGGGTTTATAAAAGGGTATTTGCAACAAATAGGAAGAGATTTGCAGCTATTCACAAGCATCAAAAGAAACTTAATATTAAGATAAATGATTGCAGAAAATAATATGGAAGATATCGAAATTGCTATAGACAGTACAGGAATTAGTATATACAACAACACACAGCAAGGAAAATAGCACTGACAGAAAATATCGTGGCTATGAGCAAACGAGAAAATTGCACGTAATGTTGAATATAAACAACAAAAAAGCCATAGCTGTAAAATACAGTAACGGCTGATCACTATGGAGCTTGTGATTTGCTAAAAGAAGTTGATTTTCAGCATGCCATAAAAGCACTATATGCAGATAGAGCATGTGATAGGCACAAGTTTTATAAGTTGTGTAACGAATATGATATAAAGACAAAAATTCCACCAATAAACAATGCGGCAGAACATCCAGAAATAGATTATATGTCTGACAGGAATGCTGCTATTAGGTTAATAAAATTATACGGTGAAGATGGCATGAAAGAATGGAAAAAAGAAGTAAATTATGGGAAAAGATCTTATATTGAAGGGTTTTTCTCAAGATTAAAGCAAATATTCGGATTTAGTTTTAGGAATAAATCTGAGATAAATCGAGAAAAAGAACTAAATGCTACTTGCTTAATAAATTCACTGATATTGGTATGGCTAAATTTGAGATAGTTACATGAATTTACCATAAATCACCATCTCATAAAGTGTGATGCAACAAAGCCATCCCAGTGTCTGGGCACTGGGATGACACCCTTTTGGATGGAAACCAGTGTCAGGTACTCGGATGACACCATTTACAACCACTCTCCTACCCTTTCTAGCTGTTTATAGCTGTTAAATCTCAGGAATTTATCAAAATATGGAGAGGCAATAAAGGGTGTGGAATTACTTAAATAGTTAGATAAAAAACCAGGCAGATCATTTTTTAATTCTTGCATTTTGTATCTATAATTTTGTATAGAAATAACTTTTATTTTATCATAATCAAGTTTCCAATAAGCAAGTTCTGAGACTTCTCTTTTTGTTATATGTTCTACCGCTAAGGCTTGTAAAATTAATTGCGGAAAAAATCCCGACATTACTTCTTCATTGGAAGGTGGTGTACCAAGCTTATAGTCTATAATTGCCACTTGCCCACTTGGTAGATACTCAACTCTATCACATCTTGCTATCAGTGAAATTTCTTGTGGCTTATTTGTCATCCAAGCAGTTTCATACTGATCACAAGAACCAGTGTCACGCGCTGGAATATGAAATATCGGACAGGAAAAGTTCTTTTCCCACTCAACATAATTGCTTCGAGTTTCATCAAATTCGACAAAAGATTGAATTATCTTTTGTAGTCTTACCCACCACATATTTGAAAAATTAAACTGACTAGTCGAGAATGCTTCTCGTGCAATGCTCATTGGAGATTTTTTGTTGCGTAAATATCTTGCAAGAATGTTGTGTACCATAGTGCCAAATTCCAATATCGATGGCTTGAAATTCAAGTCTCTTAATTGTTTAAGACCCAGTATATATTCAACGTAAAATGAATAAGGATTACGAATTAGCTTTTCTATTGCACTGCAAGACATCACCTGCATTTTTTCTTTTCTAACTTCGGTTTGAGGTTTTGGCATAGGCTGAGTACATGGAACAGTACATTCAGGCGTATTTAATATCCTTAGCCAATCACGATACGGCTGCTTCCCCTCCTTGAGTAGAATTTCCAAACGCTGCAATAGAATTGGCTTTCTATGGCTTAGCGATCTTGTAATATAAACCTTACTTGCACAAAACAAATTGTGTAAAGTATAAAAAAAATACCCCTGCTCTTCTTGTGCAGAAGGAAGATTAAATTTTTCTCTCGTAAGTGCATTCAAAAGCGGACTTTGAAAGTTTGGCGCTTCATTAAATCCAGCAAGTATTACAACTTTGTTGTGATATAAGCTGAATTTATTCAAGTCACTTGCTACAAAGAAAAACTCTTTCTCTAAAAATAAGGTCAGAATTTGGCTATATAACTCTAAGGAGCATTTAATTCCTACACCCTCACATGCATTTGAGAAATTACAGGTAAAATTACCTATTTCACTATTTAGCTCTGAAAAATTTATACCAGATAATATATTAATACACTGCAAATGAGTTGCTACCACATCGAAAATAGAGCAATTTATAGAACGAAGTAAAGGATTAAATATAACCTCTAACTTACTGATAATAAGTAATATATCTTCTTTGTATTTTAGCTTTTTATGGGCATTGATAGCATTTATAATATCGCTCAGACCATTTGTACTAAAGTTGCGTAATATCTCTATTTCAAATTCAGATAAAATCCGAGTGTACTCTTCTTGAGTGTAACCAAAAGTCACTAGCCTATGTTTAAGGAGCGAAAGTAATGACACACTGCTCCAATTTGAGGTCAAAACTTCGATACTATAAAGCAGAAGCGTTATATAAGGGTAATTTTCCGGTATGGCACTGTGTTGCCTTGATAAACATGCTATACGAGCTGCAAGTAATTTATCAAAGACGACCAAAGAAATGTTTTCATAACCTTCATTTTCTATAATTAATGATGTCACTTGTGCTTCTTCCTCTCTGGAATCACAAGTGATGACTTCAATATTGCCAACATGTCCACTACTAACTTTGCTTAGATCGGCAGTTGTATCAAAGACGTAATCTAGATATTCCTCAGGACTTCCTGTTATCCCAGCCCTTTCTTCTGTCATCCAAGTAGCTGACACTGGGATCCAGTTTTCATTATACAGCCACCTGGTGCGCTCATTTAAAGTTAAGTTTTCTGGATCCCAGTGTCTGGGCACTGGAGAACACGCTTCTGGCAGAAAACTCACATCCCTTCTATCCACTTTTAAATAATCGAGCAGATCTTTCAGGCAATATTGATAATGTTTTTTATCAAGCGATTTCCAGTCTTTCTCTTTAATTTTCAAATTCAAGTTAGGCAAAATTATTTTTCCAAATGGCAGATCATATATAGCCCTAATTAACGACTTATCCTTTCCAATTCCAACAAAGATTATATATTGGTCTTTTTGTAAAGAGATTATCATATTGTTTATGTAATCACTCTTATGTTTTAATATATCTACTACTTCTAAATCTTTTAAAGTTTTACTCCAAGTCTCAGTGAGTAAGCTTATGAAATTCTCTATTTTTTTTGAATGTTCATCAAATTGATAACAATCCGTTGTTTGGGTAGATTGAATTTTATCAAGCAGTGATGGCAGGCTATAAGCTAAATCAATTGGAAAATTATCATTATTTTTTCTATTCCACTCCAATATGAATTGAATGAGTAGCAGTGTCCTTTTTGTTGGCTTGATAACTTTAACCCTATCAAGATTTAATATTAAATCTTCCTCATCAATATTCTCTAGCGAAACTATCTCTGGCAAAATTATGCATTTTTTAGCGTTATGATTCTTGAATGCACTCAGCAGCGCTATCACATCCCTCTTGCAAGGAAGTATGATTTTTACTTCAGGAATTTTTTCTCTTTCATATTCAGAAAATATGTGCTGAACCAGCACATCAAAAAGAGATTCATCCACATTAACGGTAAAAACTCTTCCCACTAACAGTAACAATTAATACAATATTTTATTGTATAGAAATTATTCAAAATATAAACGTGCTTGTATGCTATTATATATTAAAATTTTTTATAACATTACATGGCAAACATTAGAATAGAAGTTTTAAATAAATGCGAGCAAATTGGCTGCAGATGGTTAGTCAACGTTTACTCGATTTACATACGCAAAGAATTACCATCCAAATTATATGAAGAAATTTGCGGGCTATTTTATAATAAAGTCATACAAGACTGCCGTTATTATTCCTACAATGAAAACCTTGAAGAAGTTCCGTATGATTTCATAGAACCACAAGCAAAGTGGGGCTTGGAAATAAGCTTCCTACCTGGCATGACCGATAATGTAGGCAACACAGTGAAACAAATTGTTAGAGAGTATTTAATAAGCAAAGGCTATATCGACCAGCCTGTCATCCCAGCCCCTTCTTTTGTCATCCCAGTGCTTGACACTGGGATCCAGAAAGAGAAAACGCAAATTCCAGCGTCACGCGCTGGAATGACACCAATTGAGATCAAAGCAAGAAGTTCAAAATTGATTCTAAGTCAAGGAGCTTTACCAACCGAAGATGATATAAAACAAGAGTTCAACCCCATCACTGAGTATTGCACACTTATCTGTAAAGAAAATAATAACTATAGCTGGAAATATTATGGTAAATATAAGTCATTAAATACCCACTCCGGTGTCATTCCAGCGCGTGACCAGGAAAAAAAAGAATGGATCCCAGTGTCAAGCACTGGGATGACAGAAAAAAAGGCTGGGATGACAAAAGAGAGCACTGGAGTGATATCAAGTAGTAATGGGGCTAAATCTGTTGATTTAAATGTAAGTGACCAAGAACTTGAGAAAATCAGCAGAGATGGAATCGATGGTAATGGCACTTTAGGGCTCTCGCTGGCAGCAATGAAAGCTATAAAGGATTACTTTAAAAAACTTGGTAGAAATCCATATGATATTGAACTTGAGTCTCTGGCACAGACTTGGTCTGAACATTGTAAACACAATATTTTTTGCTCCCCTATTGATGAAATAAAAGACGGTCTATATGCTCATTATATTAAGCGTGCAACGCGTGAGATAAATTCTGACATATGCGTGTCAGTTTTCTCCGACAACGCAGGAGGAATAATTTTTGATGACGATTACTTGATTGTAGATAAAGTTGAAACTCACAATAGCCCTTCAGCTCTTGATCCATTTGGTGGAGCAATGACCGGAGTGCTTGGAGTTAATCGCGATATAGTGGGTTTCGGGAAAGGCGCAGAGCCTATAATGAATACCTATTACTTTTGCTTTGCCAAAGAAGCAAAAGGCAAATTTTATAGGGATAAAGAGCGCACTGATGAGATCTTACCGCCAAAATATATAATGAAAGAAGTGATTCACGGTGTTAATGTTGCTGGTAATTGCTCTGGTATTCCAACACAACTTGGATCGGTATATTTCGACGATAGATTTTGTGGCAAGCCATTAGTTTTTGTCGGAAGCATTGGAATTATTCCACGCAATATAAATAATGCACCTTCACACATTAAAGGACCAAAAAATGGCGATAAGATTGTAATTATTGGCGGAAGAGTTGGAAGAGATGGAATTCACGGTGCAACGTTCTCTTCAGAGGCTTTATCGGGAAATAGCCCTTCAACAATTGTGCAAATTGGTGACCCTATAACACAAAAAAAATTATCCAATGCCGTCATAAAAGCAAGAGATCTTGATCTTTATAATGCAATAACGGATAACGGAGCAGGTGGGCTGTCGTCGTCTATTGGTGAAATGGGAAAAGACGGATTTGAAGTTGATTTGAGCAAGGTTCTCCTTAAAAACGATGGTATGGCTCAGTGGGAAATATGGATATCAGAATCACAAGAGAGAATGACCTTAGCAGTGCCAGAAGAAAATCTCCCTATGTTTAAGCAAATCATGAAAAAACATGATGTGGAGGTTTGTGTGATTGGAGAGTTTAATGAGAGTGGTAAAGCTGTTGTTAAATGTCCTGAAGGGACAGTAATAATGGACATCGAAACTGAATTTCTGCATGATGGTAATCCCAAAGTGCATTTACAGACGAAACCGTGGTCTAAGGGGCTTCCAGCGCTATGCGCTGGAATGACAACAAGTTCGCCTTCTTTAGCAATTGAACTAAAAGAAATGCTGAGCAGACCAAACATTTGCAGCAAAGAGTTCATAGTGGTGCAATATGACCATGAGGTTCAAGGGTCGTCAGTGCTGAAACCACTGCAGGGCAAGGGAAGAGTGTGCAGTGAAGCTATTGTTTCAAGGCCAATCCTTTCTTCAAATAAAGGTGTTGTAAAATCGCAAGGATTTGGCTCAAGTTATGGAGAAATTGACACCTACCACATGGCAGCATGTGCAATTGACACCGCGATACGCAACTATGTAGCCGCAGGAGGAAATATAAATCATCTAGCGTTGCTCGACAATTTTTGTTGGTGTGATGCTTATAATCCAGAAAGGTTGTGGCAACTAAAGAAAGCTGCAGAGGCTTGTTACGACTTCGCAACTGCATTTAAAACACCATTCATATCCGGAAAAGACAGTATGTTCAATGACTTCAAGGGATATGATGAAAATGGCGAGAAAGTGATAATCTCTGCACCACCTTCATTACTCATCTCAGCAATTGGAATTATAGAAAATATTGAAAATGCGGTATCGCTTGATGTAAAAATGCCAGGGGACTTGATATATGTGCTTGGAGAAACACTTGATGAACTTGGTAGATCTGAATATCAGTTATATAGTGGAATAGGTAATAACAACGTACCAAAAGTTGATGCAAAGAGCGCTAGGAAGTTGTATGAGCGTTACAACCAGGCAATAAAAGATGGCATAATTGCCTCTGCAATTGCACCAAACTTAGGCGGATTAGTTATTGCTCTGGCAAAATCGCTAATTGCAGGAGACCTTGGTGCTGAAATCGATCTTTCACTAGTGCCAATAGGAAAAATACAAAATACAGACATAATAAACAAGATAATAATGTTTTCTGAATCGCAAAGTAGAATTTTGGTTACTATTGCACCACAAAATCAGAAGAGGTTTGAAGAATTGTTTGAAGGTGCAGTTTATTCATGTATTGGCAAAGTAACAGAGAAAAAGGTGCTAAACATAAAGGATGTTTTAAAAGTAGATCTGAAAGATGTGGCATGCTAATATAAAATATTTTTCTTATTATGCTAAATAACTCTTTTACTATATGTAATGTTTATTTAGAATGAATGTATGTTATTAATTTTGGGTAGGTAATTATGTCTATTTTATCGATACTCCTGTTTATCAGTCTTTCTTTACTCAACACTTCAAATAAATTGATGATATGTGCTGCCTTATTTGTGGGAGCTGCTTTAGTTGTAAATTCAATGGTTGAATTTTATGGCAGAAGCAAAGCTACGTACAACTTAATAGTGTGTACAGCGCTATGTTGTGTTTTTAAATGGCAAAGTTTTAATTTGATGATATTGATTTCATATACTGCAATTTTAGTATCTCTTCTCTCAAGCATAATTATTTTTGAAAAATTGAAGTCCAAGTTGAATTTTCATATGGCAAATTTCATTACTTTAATTATAGCATCAGTGGTTGATAGTGCCGTTGTATGTGTTGGATTACTATACAAATTTTCTGCAGGTAAATGCCTATCAATATATACTAGAGACTTAATTTTTAAGTTTTCTTATGCGTCAGTATTGAGCATCTGTTTGTTTGTAGGAATGTATTTATTTTGCTTGGCAAACAAGAAGTATTTTAAGATTTCCACATAACCTGTTTTCTGATATAGCTAAACTGACTTTGGGTCCTAGGGGTGTATTTGGTCCGTAACAACAGTTTAGAATTTATAGGTAGCCTAAACCCACAACTGTACAAACATTATGATTTGAGCCTATCAGGGGGGTGTCATTCCAGTCTGGAATCCAGAAAAAAGAATGGTGTCATCCCAGTGCTTGACACATAGCTGTACGAACATTCATTTTTGAAGGTAAATTGCACAGCAAATGGTGTCATTCCAGTCTGGAATCCAGAAATTTTGCTTATAACTGAGCTGATGAGCTAAAGGTAGTTGTCTTACGCTAAAACAAACGTTTTTAATTAAGTTGCATAGAACCAGTGTCTGGGCACTGGCCCACTGGTGGGAATTGCTCCTAAACTACAACGTTCGTACAGCTATGTGCTTGACACTGGGATGACATCATAGGGGCACTGGCCTACTTAACCGTCATACCGTCGCGGTATCTCAGCCGCTAACAAGTAGCGGAATGACGATTTATCAAACGCTGCCTAATTTTCCGTAACAGTTGAAAAAATCAATAGAAAATCAATATATCACTATAAATGCACGTATTTTGAGGCTATAATGGTTAATACGTTATATAGTATAATATGGACGATTTTATCAGAGTTAAGGGCGCAAGGGAACATAATCTGCAAGGTGTAGACGTCAATATACCGAAAAATAAGCTAGTTGTTATAACTGGGCTAAGTGGTTCTGGCAAGTCTAGCCTTGCATTTGATACGATTTATGCAGAAGGCCAACGCCGGTACGTTGAAAGCCTGTCAGCTTACGCGCGTCAATTTCTCAACATTCAGGATAAACCAGATGTTGAGTCGATTACAGGTCTCTCTCCTGCAATATCTATCAACCAGAAATCGATCTCAAAAAATCCAAGGTCAACAGTTGGAACTGTTACCGAAATTTACGATTACTTGCGCTTAGTATATGCACGAATAGGAGTTCCTTATTCACCTGCAACTGGATTACCAATAACAAAACAAACGGTGTCTCAAATTGTAGACACTATAATTGCGTTACCTTTAGAAACTAAGATATATATACTTGCCCCTGTTGTGCGTGGTAGAAAGGGAGAACATCTTAAAGAGATATTGGAAATTAAAAGACAAGGTTACGTAAGGTTCAAAATAGATGGTGAAGTGTACAATGTAGATGACTTGCCTAAACTCGATAAGAACAAGAAACACGACGTTTTTGTGGTTGCAGATAGAATATCAATATTGGGCGATATAGGAAATCGACTGCCAAGTAGTATAGAATCCGCACTAAAACTTGGTAATGGTCTAATGTATGTAGAAATAGTAAACCTACCTGACAACCATAATTCCGAGTATAAAAATGGTCAAATTCTGACTTTTTCAGAGAATTTTGCATGCCCCGAGTCTGGTTTCACTCTTGAGGAAATAGAACCAAGATTATTTTCTTTTAACAGCCCTTACGGTGCATGTGGTTCGTGTAATGGGCTTGGTAAAAAACTAAGTGTTGATATAAAGCTAATAGTACCGGATGAAACTCTTTCAATATCTGAGGGTGCTTTAAAGCCAGTGGGATCAATGTTCCGCCAAGTGCACACAGGTTATGGATTTCTAAAAAGTGCAATTCTATCACTGGCTGAAAACTACAAATTTAACCTTGATATTCCGTGGAAGAACATAGATCAAGAAGTAAAAGATATGATACTCTTTGGCTCTAATAAATTTCAAGGTTTGATCAGTATCTTGGAGAACCAGATGGATTATGATGAAACACTTGTTGAGCGATATTGCTCTGTCACTCACTGCAGAGAATGCACTGGCTATAGATTGAGAAAAGAAGCGCTTACAGTAAAAATTGATAGCAAACATATAGGTGAAATATCAGGGCTTAGTATCGATGAATCCCTTAAGTGGTTTGAAAATTTGCCAGACAAGCTCACAGAACAACAGAAGCAAATCTCAAATAAAATACTAAGTGAAATAATCAAGAGGCTAACATTTTTAAAGAATGTAGGGTTGAATTACCTAACGCTTGATCGAGAATCTAGCACTCTCTCTGGCGGTGAGAGTCAGAGGATCAGACTTGCTTCGCAAATTGGCTCAGGATTAACGGGGGTTTTATATGTTCTTGATGAACCCTCGATTGGCCTTCATCAATGTGATAATGATCGGTTAATTGCCACACTAAAAAACTTAAGAGACATGGGTAACACTGTAATCGTTGTTGAGCATGATGAAGATACAATAATGGCTGCTGATTATGCGATTGATATTGGTCCTGGAGCTGGCGTAAATGGTGGAAAAGTTGTTGCAGAAGGAACACCAGACCAGGTGCAAAGAAATTCAGGGAGCATAACAGGGCAATATTTGAGTGGAGAGAAAAAAATTTTAATTCCAAGGAGAAGAAAGCAAGCAACTCAGTTCATAAAAGTAATAAATGCATGTGAAAATAACTTAAAAAATGTAAACGTTAAATTTCCTATAGGGAATCTTATTTGTGTTACTGGAATATCAGGAGGGGGAAAATCAAGTTTAGTCATAGAAACGTTATATAAATATTCAGCACATAAGATACATCATTCGTCTGCAAGGTATGGTCAGTGTGATAGAATAGAAGGCCTTGAATATATAGATAAAGTTATAGAAGTTGATCAGTCGCCAATTGGTAGAACTCCTGCGTCAAATCCAGCAACATATGTTGGTATGTTCACTCATATAAGAAATTGGTTTGCAGGTCTTTCGGAGTCAAAAGCAAGGGGATATAACATAGGCCGGTTTTCATTTAATACCAGAGGGGGAAGGTGTGAGGCTTGTAAAGGTGATGGGCACTTAAAGATAGAGATGCATTTTCTACCGGACGTTTATGTGAAGTGTGAGCAATGTAAAGGGCGAAGGTATAATCGGGAAACATTGGAAGTTACTTATAAAGAAAAATCAATCTCTGATGTGCTTGATATGACGATAGATCAGGCTTGTGATTTTTTTGAAAACCTTCCAATGGTAAAAGAAAAGTTGGTTTCTTTGCAGGAAGTAGGGCTTGGCTATATAAAACTCGGACAGTCGTCAACAACGTTGTCTGGGGGTGAAGCACAACGAATAAAGCTGTCCAAAGAGCTATCAAAACGATTTACCGGAAGAACATTGTATATTCTTGATGAGCCAACAACTGGATTACACTTTGAAGATATAAATAACTTACTAAAAATACTCCATAGATTAGTCAATCTGGGAAACACTGTTATAGTTATCGAGCACAATTTGCACGTTATAAAAACTGCAGATTATATAATAGACATCGGACCAGAGGGCGGAATAAAAGGCGGAGAAGTGATTGCTACTGGAACTCCAGAAGAAGTGGTAAAAATTCCAGAAAGTGTTACAGGCAGGTATCTTAAAACGTATTTATTATAAACTATTTCTTAATTATATTAGGCTAGGTTGCATATTTATGATTTGGAGATAAGAATGTCAGTATATCGATACTTTAGAAGGTACGTTGAATATGGAGTTGTACCTGCTAAGAAAGCAGAAGATAACACACTAGTTCCAGAAAATAGTTTCTATAAATCTGTACGTTACGTTGATAATGTGCTAGGACCTGTGAAAGATGTAATTTGTGGAGTTGAGAGTAAAGACAATTATAACAAGTATTATCAAGATAATGATAAACGTGGGTCACAGGGCAGAGAAAGTGTATTCATTGTGTGCACTTGGTGCTATTTTAGCAGCCAACATAATATTGCAACCTTTATGTTTGATACTATAACTAAAGTGACTTAGGTTTACCGACGATTTGATAAACGACAAATTCGTCATCCCGCTGCTTGTTAGCGGGATCTAGAGATACCGCGGCGGTATGACGTAGGAAAACCTGACTTGCACTAGCTACAGCACCCAGCAGTGGCTCAGTTTGAACTATATTGAAATGGAATAAAAAGTGAAAGAGTGTAAGCTTAAGTTACTTTAGCTATACTATATAAATTATTTTATAATATATTTAATGAGTTGTGAACCTTCTCTTACTAAAAAAAGCTACAAATCTCATATTTCCAAGCGTATGCGTAAGTTGCGAATGTATCATTGATGAAAATCTTAATCTGTGTAGTGAATGCAACAAAAAAATCAATTTTCTAACTAAGCATTACTGCAATGTTTGTGGCGTAGTAATCTCAGACAATATTTATACGTGTGGTAAGTGCATCATCAATCCTCCACCGTTTAAAGTATTAAGATCAGTTTTTGCTTATGATCAACATAGTAGAAACATGAGAGGTTGTCCGGAAACAAGTAAAAGGCTATAATATCTGAAATTTTAGTACGGGGTAAAGATGAGAAAAAAGTATCCAACAGATCTAAGCGAAAGGGAATGGGCAAGAATAGAAAAACACTTCAGAGTATCATACAAGAAAGGAGGAAGGCTGCCAAAGTATAGCAAAAAAGAAATATTAGAAGCAATTTTCTATGTATTGCGTACAGGGTGTCAATGGCGGTATTTACCAAATGATTTTCCGCTATCGAAGACTGTGTATGAGCAGTTCAGGCAATGGAAGAAGCAGGGAATTTTTGAGAAAATGAATTATGAAATTACAAAATATAGTAGAAGAAAAATAGGAAGGAATGAGCAGCCGAGTGCCTGTATAGTAGATAGTCAATCTGTAAAGACTACAGAAAAGGGGGGATCAAAGGCTATGATGGAAGTAAAAAAGTAAAGGGTAGAAAAAGGCATATAATTACAGACACTCAGGGTTTTATACTAGGTTGTTACGTAGGCGCTGCTAACGAAAATGATAGAGATGGTATTAAAATAGCATTAAACAATATGAGAACAAAATATACTAAAGTTAAAAAAATGTGGGCTGACATGGGATACCAAGGAAGAAATTTAAAGAATCACATAAAGGAAGAATATGACATAGATATTGAAATTGTTAAAAGGCCTCCATGTAGATTTTGGGTGCACAAAGATACGCCACCTGAGCTACTACCAACAAGAGAACAAGGGTTTAAAGTACAGCCAAGAAGATGGGTTGTAGAAAGGACTTTTGCTTGGGTTAATAGGAATAGAAGGCTATCGAAGGAGTATGATTTACTCACAACATCCACTGAGAATTTCATATACCTAGCTATGAGTAGGGTTATGTTAAAGAGGGAATATGCTTGAATTTACTTGTTTCTGGACAACCTCTTATAGCTCTTTCCATAAAAGTCCGGATGTGATAGGATAAGGGTAGATGATGATAAGGAGGTTGAATGCCAGCAGCATATAGTTATGATTTAAGAAAAAAAGCAATGGAAGCGCTAGACGAAGGAGAAAGCAGAGAAACAGTGGCAGCAAGATTTAAGATTGGACGAACTACTTTATGGGAGTGGCAGCAAAGAAGAAAAGAAACAGGAGACTTTCAATCAAAAAAACTTGGAAATGGGGGTTACAATCACAAAATTACCGACTGGGATACCTTTGCCAAATTTGCCAGAGAACACGGAGGAAAGACTCTATCGGAAATGGCTAAACTTTGGAACAACGTTAGTATCCAAACGATCTATCGAGCCCTTAAAAAAATTGGATTTACGCGCAAAAAAAGACATATGGATACAAGGAAAGAAACGAAGAAAAACGTGCTGAATTTTTGAAAATTATAGCGACAAAAGAACCTAAAAACTTAGTGTATATAGATGAGTCTGGCATTGATAACACCGAACTACGGATATTGCCAGAAAGGACAGCGGTTTTATGCCTTAAAATCTGGAAAGAAAACTCAACGAATCAGTATGGTTGCAGCCTTAAGTGGAAGAAAGATAGTTGTTCCGTTAACCTTTGAAGGCCACTGTAATATGGATGTTTTTAATGGATGGTTTGAGCAATTTTTGACACCGATCTTGGAACCTGGACAGACTGACCTTACCCAGAAAAAGTGGAGAGAAAGAAAGGAGTTTTTTCGGGTAAAATAAAATTTTGGAGGATTAGAAATGGCAAGAGAATATACGGCAGAATTCAAATTGGAAGCTGTTAAACTGGCAAATGAACAAAGAAAGGCAGGTCAAACAATTACAAAAATAGCAAAGGATTTAGGAATAAAGGGTGGTTTATTAGGAAAATGGATAAAGAAACACAACGAAAAAAAGTCGGCAGCAGATGCATTTCCAGGTAGAGGTAACATGGCTCCTTACGACAAAGAGAGGTTTGATTTACAAAGAGAGTTAGCAAGAGTAACAAGGGAAAGAGACATTTAAAAAAAAGCCCTGGCCAGTCAAAAAGAGTAAAATATTTTTTTATAAAAGAGCATAGTAACTGCTATAAAGTACAGGAATTATGTAGGATTTTCTGCTAGTGGCTACTATAAGTGGACCACAAGAAAAATAAGCAGTAGAGAATCAGCAAATAAAGAGCTACTCGCAGCTATTCAAAAAATATATCAAGTTTCTAAATGTAGATATGGAGCTCCTAAAATTCATGCTGAATTGAAGGCTTTGGGTAAAAGTTGCAACTTAAAAACAGTGCAAAGTATTATGCAGAAAAATGGTATTCAGGCTATATTGAGAAGAAAATTTAAAATTAAGAAACAACAAACGGACAGTAGCTCCCAATATATTAGACCAAAACTTTATTGTCGATCAACCAAATAAAGTATGGGATTACTTATATAAAAACCAAAGAAGGATGGCTATATTTGGCAACAATAATCGATCTATATTCACGCATGGTAGTTAATGAGCAGTTCAATAAATAAACAATTGGTTATGGACTCTTTATTAATGGCCGTTAACAAGCGTAAACCTGCCAAAAATCTACTATTACATAGTGATCAAGGTTCACAATATACTTCGCAAGGTTATCAATATCTCTTATCCATAAAAAACATAGATGAGTTATAAAGGTTGTTGTTACGATAATTCTGTTGTGGAAAGCTTCTTCAGTTCTCTAAAAAGGGAGTTACCAATAGACACCTCTCGGCACTCTAAACAGCATATCAAAACTGCTATATTTGAATATATAGAAATTTTTTATAACAAACAACGTCACTATTAACTATTGCATTCCTGAGCATTTTGATTCATCATTCTCTTTGTGAAAAACATTCCAAACTTTCTCTCCACTTTTTCTGGGTAAGGTCTGTCAGCTACTTGGATGACAGGGGAGGGAGGTGCTACCCTGACAATCGTCATCCCGCTACGTGTTAGCGGGATCTAGAGATACCGCGAATGAATCGCGGTATGACGGTCTGCAGCGGTATGACGTAGGGCTGCACTAGCTATATCATGCATTTTATTAACCGACACTATAAACAATATCCTTACAATTATGAGATTGAACCACAACTTGCTCAAGCGTTAAGCTGCTGCGTTTAGCGTCTTTACTGTGATTTTCCCCAAGAACATTTGTTCTTTCTCGTTTTATTTCCTCAATGAATTTCCCATTAACATCTTTAGGATCAATCTCTTCTTCAGAATATATAAGGTTAGTGCAATTTGTTTTTCTATAATAATGCACGCCAAGACATATAATTGATAATGCAAGTATACCAGAACCTATAAGTAATGATAATCCTATGTTATTAGTCAAAGGGTTTTGGTAAAATTTTTGTACACCATTAACACCATGTGTTGCAAGTAGCCCTAGAGGAAACGCTATATTTGCAGCAACTACACCAGTAAATAATGCAGTAAATATTGGTCTGTCGTTAATTACTGATTTTATTTTATTAGTTCTAGTAATTACTTTTTCGTCAATGTTAGTGAAGCCTTGTTTAGCTTCCCAAGCATTAAGTACAAAATTTGAATGAGTGCCATTGCTATATTCCAGTCTTACAGATTTTATAGCTTTATCTTTTGGCTGGTGCTCCAACACCTCAGCTAAAATTTTATCCGCATCTTTTTTTTGAATGGAATGTTCTTCAGTATCTATAAATTGCCTTGTTGCAAAAAATATTGGACCAATTGCAAGCAATGCAGCAAGTGCGATAACTGGTATAGTGATATATTTTGGGCTGTTTGTAAAAAATGCAATAAATTTTGCTTTATCTTGTAAATATAATAAAGCTGCAGATATACTGAGTATAATAGCACTTGCAGTAAAAATTATAAAGCCCTTCTGCTGCATGGAATACTTTGCTCTTGGCAAGAATCTGTTTGTTTTTTTATTTGTTGTGCCACCTACATCAGAATTTAGTGACAAAGACTCTTCAGAGTCATCTGTCTTATATGATGGTGGAGAAGTTGAAGGTACATTGCTAAGTTTGTTACTTGATTCTCTGCTTAACCGTGTTAATGTTTTATCAAGATCATCAGGATCATCAAATACTGTCTCTTGAGAAGGGGATCTGCTTAGAGTTGAATTTTGTGGCACGTCAACATGAGTTTCTTCACCTTTTGTTTCTTCTAGGGAAGGAGGTGATACTTGAGTCTCAAGAGTTAACGGATCTCTTGAATTAGCATTGCTGTTTTTTTTCTCTTTAAATTCTTCCTCTAACAAAGCTTCTAAAGCTGTATTTTCATCATTTTTTTTCGGGGTACTTGTCCTAAGTGCTGGTATTGGTAAAATTCCTGGTGTTATCTCGCCATCTTCACTTATTGATGTGGAAGAAATTAATGTTACTGTTTGTTCTTCATTTACTGGTCCAGGCATATTCACTCCAAAATTAATTACTATGCTGCATTGATTACGCTATAGTTATTAAGATATAGTAAATACCAATTTACGGATAATTATTAGTATAGAAATTGTCTATCAAAGATTCTTTCATTCAGAGGGTAATCTTTGTCAAAAAGCAAAGTTATTGTGTTTTCGTGGTCTTTTTGTATTTTTATCTGTGATATATTATGAAACTCCTTGTAATCTGATACTACAAGTGCTGGACGGTTTTTTGTGTCGTTAATGTCAATTTGTACGATTGTATCGTTTGATATTAACGCTCCATTCCAATGCCTTGGGTAATAGCTATTGATAGAAGTGAGTGCAAGTAAATTTGAATTTAGCGGCAAGATTGGGCCACCGGCAGAGAAGTTGTATGCAGTGCTGCCTGTGGGGGTAGATAATATTACTCCGTCCCCTCTAAATTTTTCTACTTTTAGCTTATCATTAATAGTAATATTCATCTCTACTATTTGGTTCGCTTTTCTAAAAACGTATACTTCGTTTACTGCTATGTAATGATATCTCTTGCCACTTGTGTCTGTTGCTTCCATTTTTAGCAAAGTTAACTGAGTTGAAGTTGCATGCTCTATATGATCAATTAAATCTTCACTGCAGCTAAAGCATTTATTCATCAAAAACCCAACATTGCCAGTGTTTATCCCATACACATGCATGTTTTTATTTTCTATGACGTAATTGTGCAAAGTGCGTAGCATAAAGCCATCACCGCCAACAACTATCAATAGATCGATTTCGGACTTATTTTCTTCTGTTATATTGATAAAATTAAGTTTCTTTAATAGTTTAGATACTTCCCGCGATTTTGGTGATGGAGAAGCAACATAGCCTATATTTTTGTATTTATGCATGCTTCAGTAAACTCTCTAAAACTTAAAGAGGAGGAGAATTAGAAAATGCTTCCATATTTATCGTTAAACTTAGCTAATTTGCTAGTTTTACTTGCTAACCCGCTTGTCAAACTTCCAGTCCATGCAGGGTGAGTAAGAGGATCTCTATCAAGTTTTACCCTATCTCCCTCCTTTCCATAAGTGGAACGAGTTTCAAACTCTTGACCGTCTGTCATAACTATAATAATTTTATGATAATTCATTGTTGTTTATAAACTTTTAGTCAGCTAATATTCTAGTGAACTTAATTCACTAAGTCAATCATTATTCTAAAATATTGACAAAAAATAAATAAAGTAGTATATTTAATAAGGAATAAATAATAACTATCATGATTTTTGCTTTCCCCGGTCAGGGCTCTCAGTTTGTAGGAATGGGAAAGAGCTTATATAGTGAGTTTTCTGTTGCAAGACAAGTATTTAATGAAGTAGATAGCATATTGGATGGAAAGCTGTCTCATTTAATCTTCAACGGTCCTATTGAAGAATTAACCATTACAGAAAACGCTCAGCCAGCTATAATGGCAGTATCAATTGCAATGCTACGTGTTATGGAGCATGTGTTTGGCAAATCTCTTTTCACTGATCACAATGTTAAATATGTTTGTGGGCATTCAGTTGGCGAATATACAGCGCTGTGTGCTGCAGGAGCGTTAACGCTTGAGTCTGCAATCAAGCTGCTGAAAGTTCGCAGCGAAGCAATGCATGAAGCTTCACTGAAATGTAAAGGCGGAATGGTTGCGTTGCTTGGAGCAGAGATAAATGAAGTGGAAGATATATTGAAATCAGTTCAAATTGAAGGAATTTGTGAAATTGCAAACGATAACGGTGGCGGACAAGTGGTTATAAGTGGCACTAGAGAAGCTCTTGAAATGTTACCCGATTTATTCAAAAACTCGAGTGTGAGGAAACTAATTAAATTACAGGTTAGTGGGCCTTTTCATTCATCTCTTATGAAACCTGCTGATGAAAAAGTTTTGGAGTTTTTGAAGGGTATTAAAATAACCCGTCCTATAGTTCCTTTGATATCAAATGTTACAGCTAAAGAGGAGAGTGATCCCAAAGTTATAAAAACTTTACTCGCCAAGCAAGTTGTAAGCAGAGTGAAATGGAGAGAAATGGTTTTGTATATGTCAAGCCGTGGCATTAACAAATTTGTTGAAATTGGCCCTAATAAAGTTTTATCTAATTTGGTCAAAAGAATTGACCAATCTATCAGTACAAAAAATATAGATAGTATTGGTGATATTGACAGCTTCTTTAATGAATCATTAGTACTAACAGCGAAAAATTTAAAAGTTGGATTAAGTTAAAACACATCTATTTGATGTCATTCCGGTGCATAACGCTGCCTAGCTGGAATGACAGAGGGTAATGCAAGAAATCAACGAACTGCCTGTCATTTCGTTTGGTTTTTTAATTCCAAGTAGCTGTAAAATAGTAGGGGCAATGTCAGATAACCTTCCGTCTCTTAGTTTTAGATTATCGCAAGACACAATAAATGGCACTTTATTTAGAGTGTGTGCTGTATGAGGTGTATTATTTTCTTCATCGAACATACATTCCACGTTACCATGGTCTGCAGTAACAATTAATGCGGTGTTGCTTGACTTTTTAACAGCATTCAGCACTTTCGCAAGACAATCATCTACAGCTAGCACAGCTTTCTCGGCTGCTTTTATATTACCTGTATGCCCTACCATATCAGGATTAGCGTAATTTACAACTATCAGTGCGAATTCTTGGGAGTGAATTTTTTCTACAAGCTTTTCTGTGAGCTCGAAGGCTGACATTTCGGGCTGCAAATCGTAAGTTTGAACTTTTGGTGAGGGAATGAGTATTCTTTCTTCACCAGAGAAAGGTTCTTCTTTTCCACAATTGAAAAAGAAAGTCACATGAGCGTATTTCTCGGTTTCGGCGATACGTAATTGTCGTAATTTATTGTCTTCTATTGTTTGTCCTAGAGTATCAGCGAAAGAAGTAGGAGGAAAAATATAAGGAATTTTGAGATCTTCTTTATACTTCATCATACTTAAAATTGAAGAGAATTTTGCTACCTTAGCGTAATCTGTTTTGCCAAGCAAAATACTTGCTAATTGTATCATTCGATCAGCACGAAAGTTAGCCAACAGCACTCCATCTTCTGGTTTTATACCTTGATAATCACCTATTACTGCGGGCCTGATAAACTCATCAGTTATGTTATTTTGATAGTTATTCTCAATCAACGATACTGCATTATCATGACAAGGTGCCTTTGCAAATGCGATAGCCTCATAAGCTTCGATTGTTCTCTTCCACCTGTTGTCACGGTCCATAGCATAGTAACGCCCAGAAACAGTAGCAATTCTTGTGTCATTTCCCTTTATACTCTTTGTAAATTCTTGAATGCATTTTTTTCCTGAATTTGGCAATGTGTCTCTGCCATCTAAAAATGCATGTATCACCACTTTTATTCCATGCTGTGATATTTTATTTGCTAAAGTTGAAATATGCTTTTGATGCGAATGAACACCACCATCGGACACCAATCCCATTATATGGCATACTCCGTTCTTACTTTTTAGATCATTAATAAAACTTTGTAGATTTACATTGTTTTCTATTGTTCCAATCTCTTGATTAATGCGCTGAAGGCTTTGTATTACCACTCTACCACTGCCAATATTCATATGGCCAACTTCTGAGTTACCTATTTGACCACCAGGTAACCCCACATCAGCTCCACAGGCGGATAAACTGCATTTTGGATAATTAGAGCTAATATATTGCCAACAGGGTGGATTTGCGTTGCTGATAGCGTTGTATTTATTATTCTCTATTCCATTTCCCCAGCCATCTAGTATACATAAAACCACTGATTTAATGTTCATATAAAATCAACACTAGAATTTCACAGAGAAGAGCTCCCCGGGCCGGATTCGAACCAGCGACCAATTGGTTAACAGCCAACTGCTCTACCACTGAGCTACCGAGGAATAAACCGTTTTTAGTTTACCATGTTGAACGTTGGTTGTAAACGTTTTTTGTGTAGACTTTAAGTCCAACTGACCCATAGAAACAAAAAAACTTACTTGACAAACTCCGCCAGCCCTCTTATCATGAGGCTGAAGCTATTGTATTTGCTTTCGCCAATCTGCAGATTAAAAGGTAAGGATTACTTAATGTATCGGCGTCTTATGTTCAATTTTTTGCAGTGTATAGATACTGTATGTCTTTACAAAACTTCATCTACATCTAGATTTTTATCTAAATAAGCTGAACGCGCCTATAAAGCGTTACAAGACATCAAAAAATGCCAATACTCGACAGAGATAGTAAAAGACTAGCTAACTCGGGGATTCTTTGTCTTTTTTTCTGCTTAGTAAATTTCTTAAACATTTGCAGCGTAGGTTAGTTGCAATTAAAAGCGGCTGAATCTCGCTTGTCAAGCGTTTAAAACATAAAAAACGCCAATATTTTAAAGCGGATAATAACCTCAGGGCTTCTTTTGCCTTTTTTTTCATTTAGTAAATTTCTTAACGTTTGTAGCTAAACAACAACCGTCATCCCGCTGCTTGTTAGCGGCTGAGATACCGCGAATGAATCGCGGTATGACGGTTCGCAGAGGCATGACGGTTCGTGGCAGCACGATAAGCTCGTCATCCCGCTACGTGTTAGCGGGATCTCTTGTTAGCGCCGCGGCGGTATATTTGTCATCCCGCTAGCGGGATCTATGTTGAGAGATACCGCGAATGAATCGCGGTATGACGGTTTGTGGCGGTATGACGATAAGACACAAAGCCTAATGGAAAAAACTGCGAACGCCAGTGAAAAACATAGCAATTTTATTTTCATTTGCAGCTTTTATCACATCTTGATCTTTCAGCGAGCCGCCGGGCTGAATTATAGCTGTAATCTCATGTTTTGCACTTTCTACTATGCTATCTGGGAATGGAAAAAATGCATCTGAAGCAAGCACTGCACCTTTACATTTTTCACCTGCTTTTTTCACTGCAATGTTCACACTATCTATTCTGCTTGTTTGCCCTGCACCGATGCCAATAGCACAACCATCTTTTGCTATAACTATTGCGTTGGATTTCACATGCTTACATATTTTCCAGGCAAAAATAAGATCTTTTTTTTCTTTGTCTGTTGCAGTGCATTCTGTTACTTGTTCTGCTTTTATTGTGTGGTCATTATTTTCTTGCACCAAAAACCCACCAACAACATTTTTAGTTTGGTATTTCACATTTTGTTGAAAAGATTTATGAATAATCACTCTTAAATTTTTCTTTCTTTGTAAAATTTTTAGTGCCTCATTGTTTACCGATGGTGCTATCACTACTTCCAAAAATATCTCGTTTAATTTTTCTGCTAGCTTTAAATCTATCTCCCGGTTTAAGGCAACTATACCACCAAAACTGCTTACTTCATCGCACGATAGAGCTTTTTCATATGCCTCCAAAGCATTATTACCAATAGCAGCGCCACATGGGTTATTATGCTTGATTATCACTGCTGCAGGTTCTTCGAATTCAGAAGTTATGTTAAGTGCGGATTCTATATCTACTATATTATTATAACTCAACTCTTTTCCATGTAGTTTTTCCAACGGATATTCTGTAAATTGATTACTATAAAATGCAGCTTTTTGATGGGGATTTTCACCATACCTGAGTTCTTGTACTTTATGCCCGTATAGAGCAAAAAACTCTGGTAACTCATTATTTTTACTCTGGGATAAAAACCAACTGTGAATATTAGAATCGTAGTGTGCAGTGAGAGCAAATGCTTTGGTTGCTAAGTGTTTTCTATATTCCAATGTTGTTTTATTGTTATTTTCTATCATCTCAGCTTTCAGTGCTTCATAGTCTTGAATGCTAGAAATAACTGAAGTAAAACGAAAGTTTTTTGCTGCAGCTCTAATTAACGCCACTCCGCCGATATCAATTTGTTCTATAATTTGCTCTTCATTTGAGCCGCTACTTACTGTCTCCCAAAATGGGTATAGGTTAGTTATAAGCAGTTCTATTGGCTCAATACCTAGATTTTGTATTTCCGTTTTGTGTTTTTCTCTATTGCAAAGTATGCCTCCATGAATTTTAGGGTGTAAAGTTTTTACTCTACCACCCAGTATCTCTGGAAATTGTGTGTAATCTGAGACCTCTTGTGTTTTTATTCCTGCACTAGATAGCACTTTATAAGTATTGCCCGTTGAAAGAATTTCTATTTGTTGCTGCGTTAAAAACGATGCAAGATCAATTATATTCGTTTTATCGTATACTGATATTAAAGCTCTTTTTATTTTCATTTTTATATGGAAAGTTTTTTAAGATTATATCTAAGAAAAGGAAATTTAGCTATTACATTTCTACACTAATTTAAAGCAGCCTATTCTATAAATTTTTTTACCATGCTTGATTTCAAGCCACGAATAAAATCTTCAATACTGCAAGGATTTCTCCCTTCCATTTGTACAACTTTAGGAATTAAAGTGCCACCTTTTAAACTTATGTGCATATTATCGTTAACAATCTTACCTTGTTCTGAAGCGAGAGCTTCAAAGTCAGCATCAAGTATCCTGATACGTTTATTTTCTATCTTAATGAATGCTTTTGGGTAAAACGCTTTAACTTTTCTATAAGCAACTTCACAAGCATCACTTGCATAAATTTTATAGTCTTCCACTTTGTCAGCGTAACATGCATCGTTATCGTTCTGTTTTAAGGGAAGCTGTTTTTCAATTTCGTTTAGCACTTTCAGCAGTAAATCACTGCCTAGCTTAGATAATTTATCATGCAATGTCTTGTAATTATCGTTCTTTTCGATAAGAAATTTTTCCTGTTTTAAAATAGTGCCGGAATCTAATCCTTCATCCAATTGCATAATGCTAACCCCGGTTTCTTGATCTCCTGCTAAAATTGTGTGCTGTATCGGGGCTGCACCACGCCACCTTGGTAGTAATGAAGGATGAATATTAATACAACCATATTTAGGAATATTCAAAATTTCTCTTGGAAGTATCAATCCATACGCGGCAACAACCGCAACGTCTGGCTTGAAATTTCTAAATTTTTCTTGCTCTGCCGAGAACTTTAGAGAGATAGGAGTACATACCTCTATGTTACTTTCTTCAGCGATAACATGTACTGGAGATTTCGTTGGCTTCTGTCCACGCCCCGAAGGTCTTGGAGCCTTGGTGTATACTGCCACCACTTCGCTCTTTGATTTCAGTAACAAGCTCAGAGAATTAACAGCAAATCCTGGTGATCCCATGAAAATAATTCTCATGGTGTTTTTGCTTTAAGAATTCTCCGCTAATTTACCACTTACAGTTTCTACTAATTTGGCAAAATCATCCTTATAATTAACTGCCATCTCAGCAAGAATTTTTCTATTTAAATCAATGCCGGCAAGTGTAAGACCATGCATAAACCTACCATAAGTAAGCCCATGCTCTCTTGCTGCTGCATTAATACGTATTATCCATAAGCTACGGAAATCACGTTTACGGGTTCTTCTGTCTCTGTAAGCATATTGCAGTGCTTTTTCAACTCTTTGTAATGCAATTCTATAACAGCTTTTTGCACGCCCTCTATAACCCTTTGCCAGTTTCAATATTTTTTTATGACGAGCGTGAGTAGTGACTCCACGTTTTACCCGAGCCATTTTATTTTACCTCCATTTTGTTAAATACCGTAAGGCATATGAAGCTTAACTATACGCGAGTCAGATTTACCAAGAATCGTTGTACCGCGCTGATTACGAATATTAGATTTACTTCTCTTTACCATGCCATGCCTTTTGCCTGACTGAGTAGAAATAACTTTACCCTTAGCTGTAAGGTGAAAGCGCTTTTTCACAGAAGATTTGGTTTTTAATTTTATTTTCTTCATATTCCAAATAAATTTACAAGCACTACTATTGAGTTCTTTAATAGTAATTAAGCATTAGTATAAATAATTTTATTAAAGAATCAAATTAAAATTGTATATTAAAGGAGTTTAAAAGTAATTACGCCCAATATGTGTGTTATACCTTCTTTATTCCCAAGTGGCAACAATACTTGCCTCATTTTAACACTTTCACTTTCTTCCTCTTCATTGATCGGGCATTTACTCTCTATTACAGTATCAAGTTTATCAATAACTGCATCTATTTTATATAGTCGCAAAAATGGTGCATCAATTGCATACTTATTATCAATGCGCGTCTTTTTCTCAAAACCATAGAATTCAACAGCCTTTTCTCCTGCATTTTCACAAATATAACCTTGATCCTTGACTTCAATGACAAAACAATGCTGCCATGATTCCATTATTTCTGCAGTGTCTATTTCATGCCTTTCTGGCCAATCTCTGTCTGATCCTTTTATGTCATTCCAGTGTTGAGTCACCACATTTGCTATTCTTTTTTCTTTGCCTACATAAATTTCCATTCCAATTTCCACATATAAAACACAGATATGAGGTAAATTTATCGTGAATATATTGATTTTTTCTTACCACAAGGTGCATGTCACTAGAAGTTCTGAGATCTAGAGAGTGGTATTGATTTTATTTCCATTACAACTTATTATTTATAGATAACCTCAATAAAAACGATGAAGCTAAACGAAATCAGAGAAAGATTTATAAAATTTTTTGTAAATAATGACCACGAGCAGGTTTCTTCTTCTCCTTTGATTCCAGAACATGACCCAACGCTCATGTTCACAAATGCTGGTATGGTGCAGTTTAAAAATATTTTTACTGGTGCTCAAAAAACTGAAATGAAACGTGCTGTCTCAAGTCAAAAGTGCCTAAGAGCAGGCGGTAAACACAATGATCTGGAAAATGTTGGCTATACAACTCGGCATCACACATTTTTTGAAATGCTCGGAAATTTTAGCTTCGGTGATTACTTTAAGGAAACTGCGATAGAATTTGCGTGGGAATTTATCACTAAAGAGTTATCTCTTGATAAAAACAGACTATCCATAACCGTCTACCATACTGATGATGAGGCGTACGAGATTTGGCGTAAGATAAGTGGCTTTTCAAGTGATAAAATCATAAGAATTACAACGGATGATAACTTTTGGAGTATGGGAAGCACTGGTCCGTGCGGTCCATGTTCTGAAATTTTTTATGACCATGGGAGTCCTAATTTACAAGAGGGCGATAGAATTGTTGAAATCTGGAATCTGGTATTCATGGAGTTTAACAAAGATGAAGAAGGTAATTTACACAAATTGCCAAAAAAATGCATCGATACTGGAATGGGCCTTGAAAGAATAGCGGCTGTTATGCAAAACGTCCATGATAACTATGATATTGATCTATTTTCTGCTCTGATAAGTAAATCACAAGAGTACTGTGGAAGAACGGAAAATAAAATAGCGCATAAGATCATAGCAGATCATCTTCGCGCGGCTGCATTTCTCATCGCAGAAGGAGTGCTTCCTGGAAATGAGGGCAGGAATTACGTATTACGCAGATTAATTAGGAGAGCCACACGTTATATTCACCTGCTTGGATATAATGATTCCCTACTCCATCGTATTTTTCCAGTGTTGATAGATAGCACGAGTTCGGCTTATATGGGAGCTGAATTAGTCAGAGCTAAAAGCTTAATAGAAACGACGTTAAAATCAGAGGAAGAAAACTTTAAAGACACTTTGATGAAAGGTATCAATCTCCTGGAGAAATTCACTACAGATTTAAAATCGGGCGATACTTTGCCTGGAGAATCAGCGTTTAAGCTATATGACACCTACGGATTTCCTTTGGATATTACACTTGATATTTTAAAAGAGAAAAAAATAAATTTTGACCAGAAGGGTTTTGATGATGCAATGGGAGAACAAAAAGAGAGAGCACGTGCTAAATGGGCTGGATCTGGTGAAAAATCTGTTGAGCAAGTATGGTTTGATTTGATCAATAAATTTGGCAAAACAAAATTTGTTGGTTATGAGTTCAATGAAGTAAGTGATGCGAAAATACTAGCTATAGTTTCCTCTAAAAATGAAGTAATTGATTCTGCAAAGGAGGGAGAAAAGATAACCATTATACTTGATAAAACACCTTTTTATGGCGAGTCAGGTGGACAAGTGGGAGATACTGGCAGTCTGATCAAATCTGATAGAAGTATTATTATAGTCGAGAATACCAATAAGGTTAATGACCTATATTTGCACAGATGCATAGTTAAGTTCGGTTCAATTTGTAAAGGTAACACAGTTGCAGCAAGCATTGACAAGGAAAGAAGGCAAACCTTAAGAAGAAATCATTCAGCTACACATCTTCTGCACTTTACACTCAGAAAAATTCTAGGTGATCATGTCACTCAAAAAGGTTCCCTAGTTGCACCAGATAGACTGAGATTCGACTTCAGCCATAACACTCAAATGACTCAAGATCAGTTGTTTTGGGTAGAGGATATGGTAAACTCTCTAATCAGAGAAAATCTTTCCGCATCTACAAAAATTCAAAGCATGAATCAGGCAATAGACGAAGGAGCTATGGCGTTATTCGGTGAAAAATATGGCAACCAAGTAAGAGTAGTGAAGATTGGAGATTCAAGGGAACTGTGTGGTGGCACACACGTTGAACATACTGGAGAAATTGGTTTGTTTAAGATAGTAACAGAGAGTTCTGTTGCTTTTGGAGTGAGGAGAATTGAAGCTTTAACTGGTCAGGAAGCAATCAATTATGTACGTGATAATGAAATTAACTTAAAAAAAGTTGCAGAATTCGTAAAAGCGCCAGTGAGTGAAATAACAAGCAGATTAAGTATTTTAAGTCAAGAACACAAAAAATCCGAAACCAAAATAAAAAACCTATATAAAAAGCTTGTGAGTGCAGAGAATATAAAAAGCACCGAAATAAATGGAATAAATTTTATAAGCCACACTTTCACTGATATTCCAGCAAATGTAATAAGAGAGTTTGTTTTGCAGCAACAAAAACCAAAAACGGTAATAGCTTTTACGGCAACAGAAAAAGATAAAACAGTCTTGATTATTAAAGTAAGTAAAGACTTAATCAATAAGATTAGCGCAAAAGAACTAATATCCATAGCAGTTAAAAAGAACTGTGGTGGGAATGCTGAACTTGCACAAACAGGCTGTGATAGCAATAAAATAGATGATGCCATTACAGCCATTTATAGCAAAATAACAGCTTCTAAGCACTCTACGTCATACCACCACGAACCGTCATACCGCCGCGGCGCTAACAAGCAGCGGGATACTTAACCATCGTCTACACCGTCATACCGCGATTCATTCGCGGTATCTCTTAGCCGCTAACAAGAGATCCCGCTAACAAGCAGCGGGATGACGAATTACTATGCCGCCGCGAACCGTCATACCGTTGCAAACCGTCATACCGCGATTCATTCGCGGTATCTCTTAGCATAGATCCCGCTAACAGGTAGCGGGATGACGGTTGTCAGGCTAGCTGTCATCCAAGTAGCTCGACTACTTGGATCCAGGAAAAAGAATGGTGTCATGAAAGTAGCTGACACTGATTCCTTTATGATGGTGTCATCCCAGTGCCCAGACACTGGGATCCAGGAAACTTAATTGCAAGTAATGCATTGGATTTGGTGAGTATGGGTTTTGCGTTATAGAATGAAGCACTTTTGGTGAATTTATAAAGAAAGCTGGATCCCAGTGTCAAGCACTGGGATGACAAGGTATAAACCTTATCTTCATGCCGCCGCGAACCGTCATACCGCGATTCATTCGCGGTATCTCAGCCGCTAACGAGAGATCCCGCTAACAAGTAGCGGGATGACGGTTGTCGTTCAGCCGCAAACATTAAGAAATTTACCAAATGAAAAAAAAGGCAAAAGAAGCCCCGTGGTTATTATCCGCTTTAAAATATTGGCGTTTTTTATGTTTTAAACGCTTGACAAGCGAAGTTCAGCTGCTTTTAATTGCAACTAACTTATGCTGCAAACGTTTAAGAAATTTACTAAGCAGAAAAAAAGACAAAGAATCCCCGAGTTAGCTAGTCTTTTACTATCTCTGTCGAGTATTGGCATTTTTTGATGTCTTGTAACGCTTTATAAGCGCGTTCAGCTTATTTAGATAAAAATCTAGATGTAGATGAAGTTTTGTAAAGACATACAGTATCTATATACTGCAAAAAATTGAACATAAGACGCCGATACATTAAGTAATCCTTACCTTTTAATCTGCAGATTGGCGAAAGCAAATACAATAGCTTCAGTTTCATGATAAGGGGGCTAGCGGAGTTTGTCAAGGAATTCTTATTAAAACTAAAGAGCTCAAATGAAAGGAGGTAAACTCTAAAGTATACATTTAGTAGCGCTTTCTATGAGAGAAATCGTATTACCTATTCCGTAAAGCTTTATGAAAGATCCCATTCTTGGACCGGTTTTTTGGCCAAGTAACGTTTCATATAATAGCTGAAACCAGTCACGTAAGTTGGTGTAATCATATTTTTTTCCAATAGAAAATACCTGAGATTGAATTTCTTCAGCAGTAGCAGTTGTAGATAGAGAATGTAAAGTGTCCTTCAAATCTAGTAACGCTGCTTTTTCTTTTTCATTTGGAGTTTTATATGATTTTGTTGGCTTGATAAAATCGTGATAATACTTTACTGCAAAGTCTGAAAGTCTATCAAGCATTTTATTATTTTCTGGTGTAACGTTTGGTGCATAAGAGGATATAAAACCCCATAGGATCTCTTTGTTTTCAGCATTACAAGCTGCTGCTAGGTTTAAAAGTAGTGAGAAATTTATGCCTGAAGTTTCTATACTGGGAACATTGCCCTGGTGAATGTGCCAAGCAGGATTATTTATATCCTTTTCTTTGTTCTCATGATAACGCTTTACAAATTCTAAATATTCATCAGTTGATTTTGGTATCACATCAAAATATAAACGTTTAGCTTTTTTAGGACTCTGAAAAATGTACAATGCTAAGCTCTCTGTTGGTGCGTAAGTTAGCCACTCTTCAATTGAAATGCCATTTCCTTTTGATTTTGATATTTTCTTTCCTTCTTTATCAAGGAAAAGCTCGTAGCAAAACAGAAGTGGTGGCTTTTCTCCAAGTATTTCACATATTTGACTTGAAAGCACAGCAGATGGAGTTAAATCTTTTCCGTGAGCTTCGTAATTTACTCCAAATGCGGCCCACCTCATTCCCCAATCAGGTTTCCATTGCAGTTTACATTTTCCTTTTGTCACTGGAACTTCTATTTTTTCCCCGTTTGGGTCTTCATATGTGATTGTTCCTTTCTCTGTATTTGTTTCAATTACTGGAACTTGTAAAACTTGAGAAGTTTTTGGGCATATTGGCAAGAATGGACTATAAGTCTGCTGTCTTTCTTCCCGAAATGATGGAAGCATTACGTCCATCACTTTATCATAATTTTTCAGTAAGAGTAAAAGTTTTTCATCGTAAACGCCAGATTTATAACACTCTGTTGCACTCCTGAACTCGTATTCAAATTCAAACATATCAAGAAATTTACACAACAATGAATTCATATGATGACCATAACTCTGATGAGTGCCAAATGGATCAGGTATCATAGTCAATGGTTTATTTAAGTGCTCTCTTAGCATCTCTTGATTTGGCACATTATCTGGTATTTTTCGCAAACCATCCATATCATCT
The DNA here is from genome assembly GCF_040084705.1 of Wolbachia endosymbiont of Drosophila willistoni. Classification (NCBI taxonomy): domain Bacteria; kingdom Pseudomonadati; phylum Pseudomonadota; class Alphaproteobacteria; order Rickettsiales; family Anaplasmataceae; genus Wolbachia; species Wolbachia endosymbiont of Drosophila willistoni. The sequence continues at coordinate 1,207,362 of NZ_CP157591.1, read as the reverse complement.
GAAACTGCAATGATTTTGGTTTTTATACCAGGAGCTATTTTTTTTAATGCATTTACAATAACTGTAGTGCGGAAAACCTCTCCAAAGGTTCCTATGTGGGGTAAACCAGAGGGTCCATAACCAGTTTCAAATATTATTTCTTTTTTATTAGGAAACTCTTGCAATATTTTTTCTGCTTCTTGAAATGGCCAATTTGTCATTATCGGGATTAAATAATGCATCTTAACTTAAAGTGCTACTAGTTTCAATGGATTTTTAATATAATGATATAGTATTAGTGTTAGAGCTATTATTAGAAGGTTAAAGATATGTCCACAGGTAGTATACAAACAGATCAATTATTTAAAGGTCTTACAAGACCTGCAATGCTCTTTGGTGTGAGTTATATGTTTGCAATATTAAACGTCCTGATTTGCATGCTAATTTTCATTAATTCAAATGATTTAAGAGTGATTCTCTTAATGTTACCAGGTATACATGGACTTGGTTATATAGCTTCTGCAAAAGAACCGTTGTTTATTGAATTATTTATGGTAAAATTGGGAAAGTGCTCGAAATGTTTAAATCGTTTTTACCATGGAGTCAATTCTTATGATATTGCTTAACGTTGTGTGATGCTGAGGTTTAGGGCTATTCAATCAAAGAATAAATCTACTCTGAACAGGGAAGTTCACGCTGCTGAATTTATTCCTTATTCTTGCTATTGGAATAGCACAACCTTGATGACAAAAGAAAATTGGTTGGTTAAGGTTATAAAATTAAGTGGTTTTGCATTTGAAACTGCCGATGACGAGGATTTAGTCATACAGAACAACATCAGGAATCAGATGCTAAGAAGCATTTCATCTCCGGCATTTAGTTTGTATTTTCATACTATCAGACGTAAGAAAAATATTTTTTCTGATGAATTTGCAAGTCAAGGTTTGCCGAATTTTTTCGCTAATCACGTAAATCTAAAATGGAGAGAAAAACACGCAACAAGGCAATCATTTGTTAATGACCTATACATTACGATTATCCGTAGAGCGGACACAAAAGGAGTAGAATTTTTGTCACATCTACTAAAAAAATTCGGACATGTAACTTCAAAACATGCTTGGGAAAGTGATATACGTGCCACGTATGAAGATTTAGAGGAAACGACAAATCGTGTAGTGACAAGCCTTAGAAATTATTCGCCTAAAATTCTTGGAGTAAAAGAAACTCCAGATGGTTTGTTCTGCGAAATAATGGAGTTTCTATCTAGAATCGTAAATTGTGGATTCGTTACAAATACGCTTTTTCCGCTAAGAACTGAAATATCAAGGTACTTACCAGTACATAGGTTATTCTTTGGCCGTAAGATGATACAGGTTGTGACTCATAATGAGAGTAAATATGCTGGAATAATTAGTATCAAAGAATATGGAAATCATACTTCTGCAGGAATGCTTGATTCGTTTTTACAACTTCCTTACGAGTTTATAATTACGCAATCTTTTCAATTTATAAACAGGCAAATGGCGATTGGAAAAATGCAGATACAGCAAAATCGAATGATACAGTCTGCAGATAAAGCTATTTCTCAAATAGCAGAAATTTCTCAAGCGCTTGATGACGCAATGAGTGGTAAGATTGCGTTTGGTCAACATCACCTGACTATTTTATGTATAGAAAAAAGTCCTAAATCATTGGATAACGCTCTGTCGTTGGTAGAATCAGAGCTTTCTAATTGCGGTGTTTACCCTATACGTGAGAGAGTTAACCTTGAACCAGCATTTTGGGCGCAAATTCCTGGTAATTTCGATTATATAGTGAGAAAAGCTACAATAAGTAGTCTTAATTTGGCTGGATTTGCATCTCAACATAATTATCCTACTGGTAATAAATTCAATAACCACTGGGGAGATGCCGTTACAGTTTTTGACACGACATCTGGTACTCCATTTTTTTTCAACTTTCATATAAGGGATGTTGGACACACTATGATAATTGGCCCAACTGGTGCTGGTAAAACTGTTTTAATGAATTTCCTGTGTGCCCAAGCGATGAAGTTTTCTCCAAGGATATTCTTTTTTGATAAAGATCGCGGTGCAGAGATTTTCTTAAGAGCACTTAGTGGTATCTATACTGTAATAGAACCAAGAACTAAAACAAATTTTAATCCTTTACAACTTGATGATACCTCTGATAATAGAACATTTTTAATGGAGTGGATAAAGTCTTTAATTTCGGTATATAATGATAAATTTACTTCAGAAGATATTGCACGAATTAATGATGCAATTGAAGGAAATTTTAAATTAAGAAAAGAAGACAGATTCTTGAGAAACCTCGTACCGTTTTTAGGGCTTGCAGGTCCTGATACTCTAGCTGGGGCAATATCTATGTGGCATGATAATGGTTCTCATGCTGCAATATTTGACAATAAAGAAGATTTGCTAGATTTTTCACGAGCAAGAGTATTTGGTTTTGAGATGGCTAGCTTGCTCAAAGATCCTGTTGCTCTTGGACCGGTCTTGATTTATTTATTTCATAGGATTAGTATATCTCTTGATGGCACTCCATCTATTATCGTTCTTGATGAGGCATGGGCGTTAATAGATAACCCAGTTTTTGCACCCAAGATAAAAGACTGGTTGAAGGTACTGAGAAAACTAAATGCTTTTGTGATTTTTGCTACTCAGAGTGTTGAGGATGCAAGTAAAAGTACTATTAGCGATACGCTTGTACAACAAACAGCGACACAGATTTTTTTACCAAATCTGAAAGCTACTAGTGTCTATCGGGATGTTTTTATGTTAACTGAACGTGAATATATATTAATTAAGCACACAGATCCGAGTACTAGATTCTTTTTGGTGAAACAAGGAGTCAATGCTGTAGTAGCTAGAATAGACTTAAAAGGCCTGGATGATATAATCAACGTATTATCCGGACGTGCAGAAAGTGTTCTATTGTTACACGATATATTAAATGAAGTTGGGGACAACCCAAAAGTATGGTTGCCTATATTTTATCAGAAGGTAAAAAATGTTTAAGACTAAGCTGTCATTGCTATTAATTGCGATATTTTTACTAAATATAGACTTTTTACTCTCATATCCAGTGCTTGCAGATGGAGTAAGTGGTACTGACAAGACAGAATTTGTTAGCAGATTTAATTCCACTGGCAGTTTTAGTCGTGCCTCTAATCCTGATTGTGGAGCGTTTAAAACAGCTGCAGCACTTGCTGGAATAGCGATTGCTGTTGGCGCAATATTTACTGGCATTGTTTTGATCGTTTCTTCTGCTGGTTTGTTTACCGCTCTTGTTATTGTTGGAATGATAGCTGCAATTGTTGGAGTCTGGAAAGCGATAGGAGGGCTTGTTGTTTGTGAACATAGTTTTGTTAAACACCCAGTTGCACGTGATCATGATGGAAAATACAAAAATTTTAAATTAGAAGACACAGGTTATAGTGGCTGCACCAATGAAAATTACCAAACAGAAGAGGAATATTTTTCTTGTTTGCAAAATAAAGCTCGGGAAGACGTGAACAAAAAAGATTATGACGGGAAAAGAGCAGAAAAAGAAGCCTTAAATTCTAACGTTCAGGAGAGTACAGAGAGTTATTACTGGCCAAAAAATGGTGTGCAATACAGTGAATATATAGAAGTATGTCATCGAAACCCTTTAACTTTTGGTAATCTTTTTAATAAGGTAGACTTTAATTCCAGAGGAAAACCTGGATACATAGACTTTGATGTCAGGGAGAAAGACACTGGATACGTAGATGGGTCATGGTCCTCGAAGGTTGATGGTGGTCTGGAATGTAGAGTTCTCAAAGCAGGACAGAGCGAACCCATACATGGAGCTACATTCAAAGCAGTGAGAAAAACGGGCAGATTATGTGTGGAGTTAGCCAGTGTTAGCATGCTTGGTATCGAAATGACTCCTTGGCCGCAAGGGGTTGATATGGGGTGCACGGAATTGCCACCTGACCCACTTGCTCCTATGTGTGAAAAATCTGTGATGATATTCAAAAATAAAGATGGTACAGGAGAGGAAAAAGTTCCTATTGGTAATAATGATGACTATAAAACTATTATCAGATCTAAAGAAAAAAGACTCAACGGACAAGGGGGGAAAATTTTTGTAGGTTATGATAATGCTGGCTGTTTTAGCTCGTATGTTTCTGAAGCTTGTTATAACCAGGCAGGGAGTAAATCATTAGCTCCTATTCCCGTAACTTCTATGATAGTGCAATGCATTAAGGAATCGTTAGATAATTTAGTTGCAGGTAAAGGTGCACCAAATGGTGAGAGTTTTATATCTGTAGCACAGAAAAGGCTGAAAAACACTGTAACTGCTGTTTTAGTTTTAGCTTTAATACTGTTCTCTATAAAAGCCATGTCTGGTGGAGTTCAGAGGCCTCAAGAAATGTATATGTTGATCATAAAATTCGCTTTAGTGATTTACTTCACAACAGGCAGTACCATGTCTCATTATTATGGAGAATTAACTCGTCTCTCAAATGGTTTGTCAGAGATAGTGCTAAAAGCATCATCTGAAAGTAAAGGCATATGTAATTATAAAGCAGGTACAGATTATGAATATACTCGTGCAGGAAAGAGGGTATCTTACAGTTATCTTGCACCTTGGGATAGGCTTGATTGTAGAATTTTATTTTATTTAGGTGCCCCTTTAGATGGAATTGGTGGCAAAATTGGTACTGGAGGTGTTGCAACGTTAGCAGTCTTGCTTGGTGCTGCTCCTGTCTTATTAGTTGCAGGTTCGGTAATCGGTATTATTTTTGCTGGTGGACAAATTTTAGTAGCTCTTGTCTGTATATTTATGGCCGTTCTGATGATGATGGTTATTTTGTGGCTGTGCTATGTATTTATTTTATCTCTAGTTGCTTTAAGTGTAATCATCATTTTATCACCTTTGTTCATTCCTATGGTTTTATTCCAACACACCAAAGGATATTTTGAAGGCTGGGTGAAAGAGTTGATTACCTATAGCTTATACCCGGTTATCCTTTTTGCGTTTTTGTCCTTTATGTTCATAGCATGTGATAAAATCTATTTTAAAAATTTAAATTTTGAACTGGACGAGTCATATAAAAATGAACAACCGGACAAGTCATATGAAAAGAAACAAGCAGAAATCTCATATAGTAAGAAAAAACAGTGGTTTAAATTGAAAGATGGGGAATGTGATAAAAATGAAACTACTCTTGCATGTATGATGCAAAATTATAGCTTTAAAAAGAGCAGCATACTTGGTCTATTCGACTTTACATACATGGAGTTTGGCAGCTCTCTCATCGGAGAATTATTAAAATTGTGTTTAGTATTATTCCTCTTTTACCACTTTTTAAACATTCTTCCTGGCATGGCTGCTGAACTTGCTGGTAACCATAGAGCAGCACTTGGCTCAGGTCAGACACCTGGACAAATAGTGGGCAAAGCTTTATCTGCTGCCAAAGCTGCTGCTGGGGGTGTTGCTGGAGTTGCTGGTGCTGCTGCTAAGAAGTTGAGTGGTGGAGACAAGAGTAAATCTCGAGGTTCTGGTTCTAGTAGCTCCGAGAGTGTTAACAAAAGCACTGAATGAGTTGGATTTATGCTAAAATTTTTGCTGATAATACCGTTTTTTTTTCTGTCAGGCTGCGGGGAACATCACTGTATTAAGCCAGAAAATTTATCAGGTTTGCGTGAAAAACTAGATATAGTGTCAACAGAGCAGAAATGGGTTGATTCTGGTGTTAATATCTCAGATAGAATAAGAGTAACAGAGATTGATATAGTGCCTAGTAAGGTTAATTTTTGTCCTAAGCAGTATGCAGATTTTGCAATTGGGCCTGGGAGAAATGACGTTGCATTACCATTTGCACTTAAAAAAGGCGATACGATAAGCTTTAGTGTGATTGGAAGTAAAGTGTGTAAAGATAAAGAGAGTGAGACAAAAATCAGGTATTTGAAAATCGACGAAAAGTGTAGCGAGCAAGAAACGGAACATTTTGCACATGTTTTAAATCAAGAGAAATGCCAAGGTGGCAAGGATGGGATATGTCCTAATAAATATATAATAGGCGATGCGCAATGGTTGAGTGGAAGAGAGTACTGGTTTTCGAAGTTAGATCAAGATGAAAGAAAAAAGGAAATTGAAAATATTATTAACTCTATAAAACAAGGAGAGAATATAGATTGCAGTAAGCTTTCAGGGAGCAGTGCAAGTAAGATAGATACGCACATTTTAAATTCACTCTGTAGACGTATATGTAAATTTTCTTCTGGTCGTAGAGGCGAGGATTGCGTGTATATTGAATATAATAATATAGAAATTGAGCTATTCAATGCTTTAAATTCTAGTGGTGAATCTGTTGTTGCTGAAATTATTAGTAACGTATTAAAGGGAAAACAGGTAAAAACTGACATTACATTTCTAAAAGTTGGTATGGATAATGAAACTCTTGAACACATTCCAGGTGGTGGTTTATGTACTAGTTGTGATCATAAGATGGAGAATGACCATCAAATACCAAGTTTAACTTTTAGTCTATGTAGCAGAAATGACAAGAGCTGCTACAATACAAATGACAAAGGCGGGTTCAACATAAGAGTAACGAAGAACCATAGTCTGGAAAATAGCTTGTATATAAGTGTTTCCGATAAATTCCCTGAGCATAAGCCTGGTGAAAATCAAGCGGATATATCTGTAGATATCAGCAAAGTTCATGACATGGAAAACTTGAAAGGAAAATTAAAAGACAAAACAGGCACCATATATTACGGAATAAGAGACCATGGCTGCGATTACAAAAATGAAGGTCAATTTAGTATTAACCTAACAACTAAAGAGCCACCTACAAAAACTTTTAGTGCAATATATAATTTCTTTGATGAAAAAGTGAAAACTGCATTTTTCGGCTCTAATTATAAAGACCCTAACGCAATTCACTCTGATACTAGTCCTGTAAAGTCTCTTTACGAAAGTTTTATAAAATCAAGCAGAACAAATACCATTAGATCTACTATAATATCACTATTAGTACTATATATAATCTTATATACTCTTTATTACTTTTTTGGATTAACTCATATTTCTATATATGAGTTTTTAATTATATGCGTAAAGATAGGAATCATCGCCCAGCTATTGCAGGATAATAGCTGGGACTTTTTTTATAACAACGCATTCTCTATATTTATTAACACTCCAAAACAACTAATAGAAATAGCAAATTTTAGAGGCACTACTTCAAATGTTTTTGAGTTTCTTGATTTGCCGCTCAATAGGTTCTTGTCATCGCATTCAGTATTGTTAATAGTATCTCTTATATTTTCTGGCCCTTTGGGCATTGTATCTTTTTGCTTGGTGATTTGGGGTTTAATCACAGTGAGCTTATCTATTTCTAATGCCTTATTTTCTTTTATTACATCTATAGCAATAGTTGCGTTATTGCTTTCTTTAGCACCTATTTTTATTATTTGTCTTTTATTTGCGTATACTAGGCAGATGTTTCACAACTGGGTTAAAAATTTAGCAAGATTTGCGATTCATCCAGTAGTGCTTTTAATTTTTATATCACTGATAAGCCAGGTTATGGATTATATTGTGTATTCAGTATTTGATTTTGAGGTCTGCTCTACATGTATACTTAATATTAACTTAAAGATTTTTAACCCTTGTATTTTTTATGGTTATGCTTCCAAATATACACCTAATATTACCGCTATGATGGCTTTTGTTATTTTGGGACACGCTATGAAAGCTTTAGTTGAAGCTTCTTCGACAATATCTGACTCGTTGTTTGGTGCTTATGTAGCAAGCGAACCTGGAAGACAGTATCAACAAAGCTTAATGGGAACAGTAGGGTTAGATGAACAAAGCGTTCAAAGAAGAGAAAGAGGAGGTGCTTCTCAACAGTCAGGTACGTCAAGACCTCAAATACCACAAGGGACTCAAAGGTCAACGCCTCAGATACCACCACCAGGAAGACAGCAATGATAAGTAAAAGATCACTATTGTTGATACTGTGTCTTGCAATCACTGGTTGTAACATGGATTGTGTCGAACCTGGGTTGCAGAGCAGAAACACTAGTGTTAACGTGGATGTTCCAGTTCATAAAGCTGGTGAAGAAGTTAAAATTCATTGGGTTGATTCTGGTCAAGTAATTAGTAAGGGTGAGGAAATCAAATTCACCCTCGATGGATCAGTAAATTTTTGCCCTTTTAAAGAAGACAAAAATCCAAGGAAAGTACTTGTGCCAGCTAGCTTTTGTGCTGATGGCTCAGAACCAAATTATAGTAAAGCTGCAAATATTAACGATGTGCCTAATAATTATGGCGTTGATGAAAAAGGCGTAAATAAAAACGAATTGTGCGGTGGTAAAGGATTTGGCAGCAATAGACGTTATGTAGACACTGGAATTAAAGTAAATCCTGGTGATAAGTTAAGCTTTAGCTTAGTTCCCAGAAAAATAACAATTGATTATGACAATCCAGGAGGGAAAGGTATCAGCTTTGATGACAATTGTTATAGAGCTGAAGAAGGAGGTGAAAAAGTGTCAGAAAGTGAAATATTGAATGTTAGCAAGCAAGAGGGAGAGGAATTTTTTTGTGAGGGCAAGGATGGAAAGAGAAATAAAATAAAATTTTTACCTCTTGATAAAACAAAAGCAAAGGAAAGCAAAGTGCTAGTTGGCAATGGGTACACTCCATATGATAATAAGGTACATTTTAATAAAGGTTATGTTAAAAACAACGAACCATGGATACATGGCTCGCTGTTCGATTTACGCCGAGCTAAAATAGGATTGAATGAGTTATGTGATGGAAAAAACTGTAGTTTGGATGAGAAAAAAAAGTACAGTTCTTATGAGCTTAATTGTTACTATCAGAATACATGCTATACTAGAAAAGGTATATGGAGCTATGATTCAGGTCGAGCAGGAGAACGGAACTGTGTCTCCTCTATAAGGTATAAGAAGTACGATAAAGGAAATAAATGTGATATGTATTCTTATCTAGAAAAAATGGAAGGGAATGTTAAAGCAGGTAGTTTTACTGAAGATGATAAATCTTGGGCTGAGGCTCTTGTTGCAAAAATTGGTGATCTTGGTGATCAAGATACTGATAAAGGTATGCAATGTCTTCCAGATAATGAAGTAGGTGCAAGAAAGGATAATGTGTGTTCGCAAATTAGTGACAATTTCGAGGATTTTTCTCTGAAATTAAATAGTGACTATGCAGTAAATGACAATGTAAAATATGGTAGTAGTGTGATGCTTGCTATAGCAGATTATGGTTACTATGGAGCTAATAGGGGCGGGTACCATGTTAAAGTGACTAGATCGTGTGAATATATCAATGGTGAAAAACTGTATGTGTATTTGGGTGATAACCCGCCAGGGGATCCATCTGCTCCAAAGACTAATGATTTCAAAAAAGTAGAGCACTTAGATAAAACAAAGGATAAGGTATATTATATAATAGATGGAGGTCTTTTAACAGATGAATGCAAAGACAAAAAACCTATAACAGATGAATGCAAACCTAAGAAGATATATTTCGGCATCAATGTAAGCAACGTAGAGAAAGATGACATTACGGACAAAAATGGCAAATATTACGAAAACAATAAGTATAGTGTAACTTTATTTGTCAAAAGAAAAATTAATGATTTTATTTCATCGAATGTAAACGGGGTATTTAAATTTATAAAAGAAGAAGTAATTGGGGACAGCGTTAAAGATTCATACAAAGGATATGCAAGAGGTCTTCTTCAGGGGGTAAGAGCTTTACTTACTCTATACGTTATATTTACTGTCATTGGCTATATGCTTGGAACAATACAGCTAAGTAAATTTGATTTCATTGTAAGAATGTTCAAGATAGCATTTATAGCTTTTGCCTTTAGCGATAGAAGCTGGGAACTTTTTGGTACAACTTTATCCAGACTTTTTATAGATGGTAGCACTTATTTGGTTGATAGCTTTTCTGGCTATATAGGGGAAGGGGGGAGAAAATTTGCATTCTTAGACTTGACAGCAGGAGTATTATTCACAGCAGAAACTTGGTTAAAGTTTTTATCATTGATGCTCTCTGGTCCTTTTGGCTTTATTGCATTTTTGGCAATACTCTACGCTACTTTTATGTTCTTAAAATGCATTATTAGCGCTACGTTTAAATATGTAATATCTACTGTTCTAGTGGCGTTTTTACTGTCATTAACACCTTTATTTATCGTATTTATTCTATTTCAAAAGACTAAACCCTTGTTTGATAATTGGATAAAAACGTTGGCTCATGTTTCATTAGAACCAGTCATTTTATTTTCATTTTTATCTCTTTTAAATCAGTTGATGTATTCAGTTTTATATAACCTCACAAATTTTTCTGCATGCTATCAATGTTTAATTAGCGTAAATTTCTTATCGTATGATCTGTGCTTGATGAAATCAATACTGCCTCTTGGATACAGTCCTGGCACTAGCGTTGATGTTGCACTCAGTACCGGAGAAAGGGCTGGTGGACACTTTGCAGCATTACCTATAGACCTAATCCAGGCGTTTATATACCTCATTATTGCCGGTGCAATGGAAGCTTTTGTTTCTATATCGGAAACTATGGTACAAACACTATTTAGCTCTGGTTATGGAGTTACTGGCGGTGTTGGTACAGTTGCTAAGAGCGCATCGCAAGCTATGCTGTCAACCGTTGGCCTTGATGATAAGACCCAAAGTATGATACAGAGTATCAAGCAGAAAATGAGTAAAGATCGGGGAAAAATTGAGGCTAAATTACCTAACACGCCAAAGCAACCAGACAAAAAAGAAGATTCTAAAGGAAGTTCTGATAAAACAACGAGTGATAGACCTAAAACATTAAAACAATCAGATCAGCAAAAAAATTCTGATGAAACAATAAGAAGTGATCCTAGTGCTAAAGCTAAAAACAAGGAAGAAAATGGAGAGGAGTAAGATATAAATGATATTATGGAGTAACTAATTAAAAAGATATTTTAAGTAAAGTTTTAGAAATTTATTCTGTATTTGGAAAAAGTTTAGATATGCAATCACGTTTAGGCAAATGTTGGTTTAGGGTATTACTTCTTGCAGCTTATGTGCTGATCACAGGTTGTAGTAAAAACGATATGCCTTTTCCAAGGTGTATATCTGCTGACTATTTTGGTCCTAAACCTATTGCAGTAAGCGCTCATTTTTCAAGCGACCACGATGCGTTTATTCCAGGAGATGGAGAAGTTATTGATCCTGAAACTGGCGAAATTAATTATGGTTTTCACCATAACCAAGTGGTGAAGTGGGAGGATACCGGACTCGAAACCAATGGAGATAGTTTAAAAGTGCGAGTTAATGGTGCATGGACATCTTGGAGTAATAATAACAAGAAGGAATCTAAAAAAGGCAGTTATACCTTACAAAGCTTGGAGCAGTTAAAATATGCAACTAAATTTGAAGGTAAACAAAGTGATAATAGTTTACCTAATTTTCACTTAGTTTGTAATGATTATAAACCTAGCATACAAAAATTTTCAAGTAAGCCTAATGCAAGTTGCACTGTAAATTGCAAGTGCATTAATGAAGATGATAGTGCAAATACAGTATCACGTGGTGCTCCATGTTGGTTTACCAACGGTCATGGTGCTTATCTTTTGTTTCAAACGGGGAAAGATGATCCTAACGAAAATCTAAAGTTAATGCGCGATCCTCAATATCCTACTGTACATCTAGGTTATAACTCCACAGCAGAGGGCGACAATGGATTTTTTACTTTAGACAGAGATAACACTAAATTAAAGGACAGAAATTGTAATGAGTTGAAGTTAAAAAAGGGATGGAAAATATATGTAAAAATATTAGATAGATATTACTTAGATAATGTAGGTGGCTACTCTTTTGAGTTCTTAAGTGGAGTGCAGCAGCCAAGTAGTTTTGGGTTTTTTGATTACATTTATAACTATCTAAAATGTGTATTATTGATTAACGAAAATTGCAAAGAACATTTTAATAGCAATGATCCTGCAGTTGCACAAGCTATGTTCGAAAATATAGCTGAAAAAAGTACGAGCTTTCACAATTTTGTTCTTTCCTTGCTTGTTCTATTTGTAATGATTTCATCGCTTCTTTATCTTTTTGGCATGATACGAGAAACTAAGCATGATATGCTCATCAGAATGATGAAAATCACTCTAGTAATAGTGCTTATATCTCCTGGAAGTTTTAGATTTTTCTATGATCATTTTCTTGTTTTATTCGTTAAAGGTCTTGAACAATTGATAAGTGTAATTACTAACTTTGCTCCCAACATGAACACCGGAAGTATTGCTCAAGGAGATGAAGCTAAGTTGTTTAGCTTCATGGAGGACATGTTCAATAAATTTTTTGCTTATTCTGTTTGGAAAAAGTTTGCAGCGTTTTTACATTACCAAATGTGGGCAAGCCTTCTTATGATACCGGCAATTTTCATAGGGATTGTACTATACTTCTTGTTGTGCTTGTATGCTTACATAATATTTCTCTCTGGCTTTATGGGTATAGCTTTTCTTATAGCTATCATGCCACTGTTTCTAATTTCTATTTTATTTTCACCGCTGAAAAGTCTATTTGAAGGTTGGATAAAATTCTGCATCAGTTTTTGTTTACAATCGATTATGATATTTACTCTCTTGTCATTGTTGGCTTCAATGATAATGAACACCTTTTATAGACAACTAGGTTTTACTGTATGCTACAATAAATGGTTCGAGGTAAAGTTATGTGCTCCAAAATGGGTGTTTGGCGGTTTTTGTATCGTTGATAAGCAGTACTTTGGTTGGACCCCAGGGCAAATTTTTGTACCTTACACTCTTGGAGAAGCTTCTTCTCTTAACATAGATAAAAGTATAGAAGGTATAGAAAAGATAAGCAGAGAAGGTGGTACAATAAAATTTACTGGTGGTGCTGGATATATCCCGCTTCCACCAGATTACCCTAAAGATAAAAATGGTGAACATATAAAAGGGTTTCGTTATATAGATTATCCTTTCTTTAATCCAATTCCTGGAACTAAAGATAATCCAGCAGACCACTATATTGCAGAAAGTGATATGGTAGTTAGTAATGGCTGTAGTGAAAAAGATCTAGTGCGCTTAACAAATAGTTTATCTCATGCATCAGAGAGGGCTGACATTATATTACTGATCAACAATATAGAGAAAAGGATAGGTGATGTTAGTGAAATAATAAAACGCTACTGTCAAGATATAAATAAATGCAATAGTTATAGGGAAATAATTAATGAAATAAGATCTTTAGTGCGGAGTGCGGTAGAAAAACAAGGTTGTAGAATACTGAAACTTCATGATTTATATAAGGATCCCAACAGTGAATACTGTCAGAAATGTAAAGATTGTGAGGATTGCAAAAATTATCAAGAAAATAGCGATTACCAAAGGGTGCAAGACATACAGAGAGGTTATTTAATCAATGCAGGGGAAATCTTTATACTATTCTTGCTTTCATTTTTAATGTTCTCCTTACGCACGTTCGTACAACAAATGGGCTCAAGTATCGCTGGTGGTGGATTCAGCGTTTACAATATATCTAGTATGTATCAGGCATCGCCTTTGACTGGCATAATGGAAGGATTCAAACAGCAGTGGCAAAATTTTGCTGGTAGAGGACTTGAGTCTTTAGGCAGTTGGGCTACTCATTTACCGGATAGATTAGCCGGAGGTGCAGCTAATCTGCTGGGGAGAGTACCAAGAGTTGGAGGAGTGCTGAAATACGCTATTGATGTGCCACGTAAATTTGTAGGTGCTACTATTGAAGCAACGAAGTTTGCAACATCGCCTGAAAATGATGTTGATAAGCTCGAGGAAAAAATTTACAGGGCATTTGGAGTTGATAAGGAAGATATTACACACAGAAGGATCGGTAAATATTTAGATTATTATAAAGGATACGTAGGATCACATTTGGGCTATACAATAGAAGATGCTATGAAGTTTACTTGGGAGCATGGTCTTGACTCTATAGGAAAGCATGGCTATGATCATAACCTACTCTATAGAGCAAAAGAATATAGGCGAGATTTCTTAGAGAAGCTTCATGATTACACTATCGGCCGTAAGAGAGAACCAGAAAAAGACAATCCTGATCAATCAAATAAGGTAGAACGAGAGTTAGGCACGGAACTAGTAAGAGATAACCATGATCAGCCACTAGAAGAAGGCGACCCTCTTCGACTACGAGGGGGAGGTCAGCCAGATAAGGTAGTACGAGAACTAAGCACAGAACAAGAAGACAAGCCTAATCAACTACAGCATGATCAGCCAACAGAAGAAGATAAGCCTGATCAATCAAATGAAGTGACACGAAATTTAGGCACGGAACCAAAAGGTTCAGATGAAATTGATGATTTTGGATCTGCTTTTGAAGGTATGGAAAAACGTGCTGAAAGAGAAGGCAGAAGAAATCAAGATAAAGTTTACAACCTCTCACCACTTTTTGAAATGAACACTCCAGAAGCTGTAGAAAAACGTGCTGAAAGAGCTAGAAGAAAAGAAGAAAGAGATCGAAAAGACGAAGTTTATAATCTTAAGCCTTTATTTAAAGAACCAAAAAATCCAGAAGAGTACGTTAAGGCACTTTTTGAAATGAATACCCAGGAAGCTATAAAAAAACGTGCTGAAAGAGAGGAAAAAAGAAATCGAGAAGACAGTAAAAGGAAATTACCGGAACCAATGAGGAAACCAGATGCAAAAGGAGATGAGAAGAGGATTGAAGATGAAGACTAATAAAAATTTCAAAGGCCTTGATTATTATAAATTGCAGCAAGACAAAGATGGCAACATAAAGTTAAATGACTACGACGACATTTTAAATGCGCGTAGGGCAAGGGTAGACTTGTTGCGGGATAACACATCACTTGACAAGGATGTCAATTTTGCTAAATTGAATAAAGCTTTGAGTGAGAAATTTGTAGATAATCATAGTTTATTGTCTGAATTTGATAAGGAAGACAAAGAGATTGTACAAGAAAGGATTAAGGTGTTTAGTATTTTAGAAAGTCTTGAAGACCTTAAAAGCGTGAAAAGTGAAGATCTGTTAGAGGTTAGCTTACTGCTGTCAGATCTTAGCTTCATAGAGAGAAATGTTGTACTAAATACCGATCAGAATTCTGATCTAGCAGGATTTAAAAACCTATTTATTGAAAAAAAAGCATCTGGTGAAGAGTATAGTGAAGAAGAGTGTAGAGGCTTTCTTGATAATATAGATAAAATCAATACTATAATTAAGTTAGAGTTAGAAAGCAGAATTGAAGGGCTAAATCATGATGAAAAAAATGATCATGATGATTTACAAGATGAGATTGGTCAAGCAATTAATGCAGCAGGCAAATCAGAAAAAGATAACTGATGAGTCTTGTGTTTGTGTTTTTCTTACAAGCGACTCGATAGCTTCTCTCTATTAAACTGCTAAAGCCATATTGACATTAATCATATAGTATAAATAATTAATTATTTTGGAGCTTATTTAATATGCTACGCATCATTGCAGGCAAATATCGCGGAAGAAAAATAACTACAGGTAAGCATTTAGCTGCACGACCAACTATGAGTATTGTTCGAGAAGCAATATTTAGTATACTTTCCTCAAGAAAACCTATTTATAACTTGAATGTACTTGATTTGTTCTGCGGAAGTGGCTCTTTTTCATTTGAAGCGCTTTCTCGCGGCGCTAAACATGCATTCATGGTGGATTCAGATTATTACAATTTGCAACTGCCTAAAAAAACAGCAGAAGATTTTGGAATTACGGACAATGTTACGCTAATTTGCTGCAGTGCTAACTGCTTACCAAAACCTATTTCAAAATGCGACATAGTTTTTATAGACCCACCTTACAATAGCAATCTAGTTGAATCAACGTTGAATGGACTAGCTAACTCAGGCTGGTTAAGTGATGATGCATTGATAATTCTAGAGATTAGGAAAAACGAAGGTTTTGAGTGCAATAAAGACTTTAGTATAATCTTGGAACGTATTTACGGTATAGCAAGAATAATTTTTCTTTCTCTATCAACTTAAACTTGCATATACTTTTCATTGATGAGTTCCAGTTCTATTTTCGTCAAGTTTCCGGAGAAATTACTTATTCTGTACTGCCCTAGATCAAAATTTTTATTAAATTCAGAGTCTATTAAATATTCATGTGCTTCTTCAATAAATTTATTTTCTTTTTCTTCGTAACTGGTGTATTTTGTTGTACCATTATTATCCTCACAATAAACTAAATGTTCTTTATGATCAGCATGAATATTTTTATTTTCACAAACCTTTTCAGGATCGTGCTCAAGTACTTTTCTACCAACAATCAATAGCTTATAAGAAATTTCCTATGATTCCTTTTAAGCGAGTTTTGAATTTTTGAAATGTCATGACATTGTTGATACGGTTATCAAGAAACGATAAAGTATCCACAAAATCTTCTGAATAATCATTGATAAAAAAAAGTATCGTACTTAAGTACACTCCAGCTAATATTGCTCTTTTTGTATAGTAGTTAAAATCTGTTGATTGGTCATGAATGCCATACCAAATCGCACTAATAGTTCTGTATAAAAGTTTACTAGAAAAATATGTATTTTTTGGTGATACGGAGAATGATAAAACATTTTTTAAAAGTTCTCTATAATTCGGTAGCTTAGCATAGTTTGAAAGGTGTATTTGAATAGCTAACTTTACTCGCTCTCGCACTTTCATATCTTCTAAATTAGAATTTCTTAATTCAGCTTCCATTGAGCTATTTAAGTCCTCTGCTATGTGCTCCAAAGCGCTATATATTCCATTCTGAAATTTGCAAAAGCTATTAGCTAGATTAAGGTCAGTGCACACCTTTAATAGGGTTTCATCGCTTATCCCTTCAAATGGAATAACCCTAATTAGCTTATCTATTATTAACTTTTGTTCCACGCAACATCATACTAAACAGCATGTGTGATTGTACCTGAGATTTTCAAACATTCTACAAAATGCTTCACCACGTTCCTCGAAATTTTTCCATTGATCAAAAGAAGCACACGCGGGAGAAAGTAATATTGTTACTTCTTCTGCGCTATTTAAGGCCTCTTCAAAAGCCAATCTGAATGCATCTTCTAGATTGCAACATTTAACATAATCTACTTTATTCTCCATAACATTTGCAAAAGCTTCGGTTGATTCTCCAATAAGAAAAGCTTTTCTAACCCTTGTAAAATGCTTGCTTAATGATTCTATTCCACCTTTTTTGCTTCTTCCACCAGCGATCCAATTTATGTTTTCATAAGATAAGATCGCCTTTTCGCTCGATTTTGCATTAGTTGCTTTGCTATCGTTCACGAAAAACACATTTCTTATTTTGCCAAGCAGTTCATTCCTATGCCTCAGTCCTGAAAAGGACTTGATTCCATTGATAATAGTGTTGCTATCTACTCCAAGTACCTTACATACGGCATATGTGGCTGCTATGTTTTCTGCGTTGGATATTAGGTTTATTTTCACGTCGCTTACTGATAAGCTATGATTCTCTAGTTTTAACGAGATCTTCTGGATCCCAGTGCCCCTTTTGTCATCCAAGTAGCTGACACTGGGATCCAGATAATTTCGATCTATACCAGTAATCTGTTCACTATAATCAAGCAAATTGTTACCTGCCAATGATATTAGATCTCTTGCACCACCCTCTGTCATCTGAGTAGTTGGCAATGGTTTTTCTTTTCTGGATTCCAGCGTCACGCGCTGGAATGACATCGGGGAATATGTTACTGAGATTGGAATTTTGTCTCCAGTGAATTTGTTGAATATATCAACAGTAATCTCATTGTCACATCCTATTACGGCAACCTCACTACCGTTTATCAGTTTTAATTTAGTTGCTATGTAGTTCTCCATACTTCCATGCCTATCTATGTGATCTGGTGTAATATTGAGCAGTGCTGAAATGTCCACGTTAATTTCATTCATCAACTCCAATTGAAAAGAGGAGAGTTCGATTACATAAATTTCTGCATCTCTTTCTAGATCCAAAACAGGAACGCCTAAATTTCCACCAATAGCTACTTTTTTCCCTGCAGATTTTAATATGTGCCCTATTAGTGATGTAGTGGTTGATTTACCATTTGTTCCTGTGACGCCTATTACCTTCTGGTTCGTAGTTTTAGCTTCAAGAAATAGCTCAATGTCTGATTTTATTTTGCAATCAAATCTCCTTGCAAGTTTTACTATCCAATGTGGCTCTGTTGGCACTCCAGGGCTTAAAACCAATGCACTGATCTCATGCCAATTGTATTCCTTGGGATGAATAAAATTACATTTTTTATACATCATTTTTGCATTTGCTATTTGCTCTTCATGATCATCCCATGCATATATTCTTGCACCACTCTTTGTTAGAGCGTTAATGGCGGATAAACCAGTTTTACCAAGACCAAAAACCGCGACGTTTTGATTTTTGTATTTGTTTAGTTGCACTGCTAGATAACTTATGCGAACCATTTTATAAAGATATCGTACAAATTACAACAGACTTCTTTCGTAGGTTACAACTGTCATTCAATAGAAACAAAAAACTTACTTGACAAACTCCGCCAGCGCCCTTATCATGATAGTGAAGCTATTGTATTTGCTTTCGCCAATCTGCAGATTAAAAGGTAAGGATTACTTAATGTATCGGCGTCTTATGTTCAATTTTTTGCAGTATATAGATACTGTATGTCTTTACAAAACTTCATCTACATCTAGATTTTTATCTAAATAAGCTGAACGCGCTTATAAAGCGTTACAAGACATCAAAAAATGCCAATACTCGACAGAGATAGTAAAAGACTAGCTAACTCGGGGATTCTTTGTCTTTTTTTCTGCTTAGTAAATTTCTTAAACGTTTGCAGCATAAGTTAGTTGCAATTAAAAGCAGCTGAACTTCGCTTGTCAAGCGTTTAAAACATAAAAAACGCCAATATTTTAAAGCGGATAATAACCACGGGGCTTCTTTTGCCTTTTTTTTCATTTGGTAAATTTCTTAATGTTTATGGCTAAACGACAACCGTCATCCCGCTGCTTGTTAGCGGGATCTATGTTAAGGTATAGTAGGGGGATCTATGTTAAGAGATACCGCGAATGAATCGCGGTATGACGGTTCGTGGCGGTATAGCAGTTCGTCATCCCGCTACGTGTTAGCGGGATCTAGAGATACCGCGGCGGTATGACGTAGAGCTCGCGTTAGCTATACTTTTATGCTTACTAACTTAATAAAATTCCTGGATCCCAGTGTCTGGGCACTGGGATGACAAGAAGAAGGCACTAGGATGACAAGAAGAGGGCACTGCCGTCTTGGATGGAAACCAGTGTCAGCTACTTGCATAACACCCTTTTTTCTGGAAACCAGTGTCGGCTACTTGGATAACAAAAAATAGGCACTGGAATTGTAAAGAGTTTGCAAATATTAGTTATTACCTGTAGGATATAGAGAAATTAGTAAGGATTTTAATAGGAATAATATGCCATCTGTTACTTTTATTTTACCTGATGGGAGTAAGAAAAGCTATGAAGCTGCAGAGGGAGAAACTCTGCTCAATTTAGCCCACAGAAGTGATCCAGATCTGCTTGAAGGTGCATGTGAAGGTTCTCTTGCTTGCTCTACATGCCATGTAATTGTTGATCCAAAGTTTTATAATGCTGTAGAAATACATAACCCTATATCTGATGAGGAAAATGATATGTTAGACCTAGCTTTCGGCTTAACAGAGACATCAAGACTTGGGTGCCAAATAAAAATCACAAAAGATATCGACGGCTTGTGTGTAACCATACCAAGGGGTACAAGAAATATATCATTGGATAAACAGGGGAGTGATTAGCTATGCGTAAGATTTTTATCTATATTATCATCTCTTTACTTTTGTTTATTCCTGTAGCGTATAGTGGTTTTTGGTATTTTTCTGCATGTAAGGTAAAAAATCTTTTAGCTGAAACAATACTATACATTAACGACGAAAAATTTGATATTTCACATGATTTTAGTGGATTTCCTTCTAACCTAATTTTTCGTGTGACAAACCCAAAATTTTCCAATGAGCAATTAACCATCTCATCTGATGCTTTATTGATAAAAAATAGATTGTTTGATAAATCAGTATATATCTACATACCAAGCAATGAAGTCAATATTGCTGTTCATGGTGATGAGAAAAAGAATATAAAATGCCACACAAACGATAGCAGCCACTTTGTTGTTAGACTAAACGATTTACCATCTTCATTGCGATTCAACAAAAATAGTACCGTGATAGACTATATAGATACACTTCGTTACGAAGATTATGGATTAAAATGTGATGTTTTAGAAAATCAGCAAAGTGTTATAACTGAAGTGAATGATAAAAGCAATTACATTCAATTTCACCTCGATAAAGAACTGAGTGGAAATGCTAAGCTAGGATTTGATTTGTATACTTATCGGTATAAAAATACTGCAAGTCCTGAAAGTTACCTTAGTATCGACATTAAATTTGATTATGAATTTGTAAACGACATCTCGGCTTCCAGAATTAATTTCAATATAGAGAAATTTTTGATTCAAAGTAATAATTTTTCTTTTGCTGCAGATGGTGGGGTAAACAATTACAACTTAGTTACATATTCATTTAAAGACAAAATCAACGTGGCTATATCAAATTATAAAGAATTAATCTCGTTTATGATTGGTGACTCAAAAACTTCAGATGCGTTCGAAAAATTAGTACCTTCCTTATCAGAAAAAACAACTGATAATGGCATTCAATTTTCAATAAAGTACGATGATGATGTAGGGTCAAGCTTTATTGGAAAGTTATCCATCACTGATTTTATGAACCAACTCAGTAAAATAATCCAATTAACCAAGAATGAGAATAGTAATTAGCTTACTTTTCATATTGATATTCCACTCAGGCGTAAACGCTTTTACTCTGGATAATAAACTCAGAGATAAAAGCATGGAAAAACGAGCAACCAGTTTATTTGAAATAATAAGGTGTCCAATATGTTCTGGCGAATCATTGTCTGAATCTGGATCTCAGATCGCGTATGATATGCGAGAAGCAATTCGTAAAAAAATCAATGATGGATACACTGATGAAGAGATAATCTCAGAGTTAAAAAATTCTTACGGCAATTCAATTATAATCGTACCACCTAGCACTTACATTTTGTGGTTTATTCCACTTACAACTCTGCTTATTGGGTGTTTTTTAATACAAAGATACATCAATACAACCACTTAAACCTTTTATATATAGCTAAAGTGACTTAGGTTCTCTAATTGCACATAGGTCAACAATAATTTTCACACAAATCAAAACAGCATATCTTCTCCATAATCCTTGGTAATTTTACATAAGTGAAAAGTAGCATATGGTTCTCTCCGCGGTCTGAGATGACAATAAATTTGTCAAGCCGCATTATACTTGTTAGGCGGAAGTGGACGGCAACATGTTTACCACGAAGTCTAACTAAGTTCTTGCTTGTCCCTTCCATCGGCATTGCTATCTTTATTTTCAATAAAATTATTGTCCTATGCTCTTTTGATATTTATTGATAATAAAATTCTGTTTTATCAACCAACATCCTATGCATAATTACAGCTAATTTTCTTGCTACTGCTACAATTGCTTTTTTCATTCCTTTTTTCTTCGCAACCCCAGTTTTTTAATTTAAATGTCCTCTTGGTAACTGTAAGCATTGTTTGTGCAGCTTCATATAACATACTTCTACATTCCGCTGGTCCCATCTTTGATATGCTGCCATGCCGATCAACTTCTCCAGAAGAATATTGCCTTGGTGTCAACCCTATATACCCCAGTTGCGGATTAGCCAACGAAGTAAAGCTTAGAAATGCAGCGGCTGCATGGAATATGAAACAAGCGTAGAAAAAATGTGTACCAAAAAATTTATCGGTGATCTGTGGCGAGTATGCTCAATCTCAAATTTGTTTTTCAGAGAGCCAAAAACTGTCTCAATAATCGATCTTTTTCTTAACAAAATCTTCTCATTTAGCACCATTAATGAGTTTTTCATACCCTTTTTATACTGGTTACAAGCTTTAACCCTCTATCGAATAATTCGTGAAAAGATCTTTTTTGATATATCCTTTATCTCTAAACAATAATCCAGTCAATTTCTGAGTTAAATTTGGCACAGGTATCAACGTTGCCTTTTGTCACCGTAACCCCTTGAATTTCGCCAGTTTCGTTGATTACTAGATGTACCGAAAAACCGCCCATAAGTAGTCTTTCCAATCTTTGCCAACCCTTTGAAAACTTTGTTTCTCGAGGTCCTTTTTGGATGGCAAACAGCGATAGATTATGTACGAAATCCCTGTCACTTTTGACTGTTCGCAAAACCATTGCATTAAGAGCGCTAAATACCATAAAACCTGCGATTTTAGCCTGATAAACCTACTATAGGATGGCAATTTTGGAAACGCTGATTCGTATAATAATTTCAAATAATGCACATAGAAAATTTTAAAATTGTCGCACTTGATATAGCAATATTATGGTAAAAATCTCTGAATGCGTAATCTCTGGCGTCCTGGTTGGTTTTTTGCCACTTGGTAGAAGTTTTTCTGCAAAATTTTCATCGACTGTATTGCAAAAATCATCGACTATACAAAAGATTTCTGTTACTTTCTCTTTCATTGGTAACCTCCTATTTTAGGAATGAATATCAAATACCTCGGAGTTTACCCTATTTCCTTACCTTTTCTATTTTTTCTAATTTACAACTGGGGTTAGCAGTGCTGTGAGAATGGTTGAAAGCGCAAAAGAAAACCTCTCGGAAGTTAAAAATATACTGGTCGATGCAGGTTATACAGGAGAAAATTTTGCAACTCAAATAAAAACGATTATTAGAGCAACTGTAGAAGTAATAAAACGAAGTGAATTACATTCCTTTGCTGTATTGCCACAAAGATGGGTTGTAGAGCGATCTTTCGCTTGGTTAGAAAAATGCAGACGATTGTGGAAAAATTGCGAGCGAAAACTTAACACTAGCCTACAAATGGTCGTTCTTTCCTTCATTTCTCTTCTATTGAGAAGATTTTAAACAGGTTCTAAATCTTTATTTTAAAAATGTCATATTGACCACCGGTACCTGAAAATACTATTCCAATTGATCAGAGCTATCCATTTCCTTAATTTTTGTAACGTTGTCATAGGAGTACTATAATTTAGTATCAACTATGTTTTATTGTTTTTGCATCTAAAAAAATTTAGCTTATTCAAGCAGCATTTTGCCTTTTTTTGGATGTAGGGATTTTTTAGGAATTGTCTTCTTGAATTCTATGGTATTTTGTTTAACATTGAAACAAGATTCCAGTGTCAGCTACTTGCATGACATTGTTGGTTAATGTTTTATGGCTTTACGATAGCTATACAACTTATCTTAAAAGCAATATAGTGTTCACTATGCAATGAATCAAAGATAGTAAGTAAAGTCTATGAAATTTCAAATCACTACACATTTTCAACCTGCTGGAGATCAACCGCAGGCAATCGATAGTTTAATTGCGGGGCTAAATAGCAATAAAAGAGACCAAGTTTTGCTTGGAGTTACTGGTTCTGGGAAAACTTTTACTATGGCAAATGTTATTGCAAGGACAAACAGGCCTGCATTAATTATGGCACACAATAAAACTTTAGCAGCACAGCTTTATGAGGAAATGAAAGGATTGTTTCCCCATAATGCTGTTGAATACTTCATTTCTTATTATGATTATTATCAACCTGAAGCCTATTTACCACAAACTGATACTTATATCGAAAAAGATTCTGCAATTAACGAAAGAATTGAGATGCTGCGTTATTCCACCGTCTGCTCCCTTTTGGAGCGCAGGGATACGATCGTAGTTGCCAGTGTTTCCTGCATATACGGTCTTGGTTCGCCTGAGAGCTACCGCAGCATGATCATACCGCTTAGTGTTGGAAATAAAATTCGTATTAATGATTTCCTGAGCAACTTAACTGATCTTCAATACAAGCGCTCTGATGCCAGGTTTGAGAGAGGATATTTCAGAGTGCGCGGCGATATTGTTGATATATTTCCTTCCCATTATGAAAATAAAGCTTGGCGTTTATCGTTATTTGGCGATGAAATAGAAGAAATTTCTGAAGTTGATGCTATAACGGGCAATGTTACCAAAGGCGTAAATAAAATCACCATTTTTCCAAATAGCTATTACATAACCCCGCGTGAGGCTTTGTTGCAGGCAATTGAACTAGTCAAAAAAGAGCTGCATGAACGCTTGGATTATTACTACTCGCAAAACAAGATTGTTGAAGCAAAGCGCCTCGAGCAACGCACTAATTTTGATATCGAAATGATGAGAACAACAGGAATATGTAAAGGTATTGAAAATTATTCGCGTTATCTCTATGGAATGGAAGCTGGGGATCCACCACCTACTTTGTTTGAATATTTACCTAAAGACGTAATTTTATTTGTTGATGAGAGTCATGTCACCGTTCCTCAGGTTGGTGCGATGTACAGTGGTAATGAGGCGCGTAAAAAGAAATTGATTGACTATGGCTTCAGGCTCCCTTCCGCTTTTGATAATCGTCCATTAAAATTTGAAGAGTGGGAGGGAGTTAGGCCGCAGACTGTTTACATTTCAGCCACTCCCGGAAAGTATGAGTTGGCAAAGACCAGTAATGTATTTATAGAGCAAGTTATCCGTCCAACAGGGCTTACGGACCCAATCTGCATTGTAAAACCAATAGAGAGTCAAATTGATGATGTAATTCATGAGGCACAAGTGACAATAGGGAAGGGATTTTGTGTTTTAATCACTACATTGACGAAAAAAATGGCTGAAAATTTAGCTGAATATATGAGTGAAATGAATATGAGAGTGAGTTATTTGCATTCTGATATTGCTGCGCTGGAGAGAATAGAAATTATATACAAATTGAGATCTAAAGAAATCGATGTTTTAGTAGGTGTTAACTTGCTGAGGGAAGGTCTTGATATTCCAGAGTGTGGGTTGGTTGCAATTTTGGATG
Organism: Wolbachia endosymbiont of Drosophila willistoni; assembly: GCF_040084705.1. NCBI lineage: Bacteria > Pseudomonadati > Pseudomonadota > Alphaproteobacteria > Rickettsiales > Anaplasmataceae > Wolbachia > Wolbachia endosymbiont of Drosophila willistoni. The sequence goes on along the minus strand of NZ_CP157591.1, from coordinate 1,182,315 downwards.
CTGATAAAGAAGGATTTTTGCGATCGGAAACTTCATTAATTCAAACGATTGGTCGTGCTGCGCGTAATGCTGAAGGTAGAGTAATTTTGTATGCAGATAAAATCACTGGTTCTCTGGACCGTGCATTAAGAGAGACCGAAAGAAGAAGAAAAAAACAAGAAGAACATAATATATTGTACAATATTGTCCCAAAGACTATAATAAAACCTATATCAAACACCTTACAGGAGAGGGCAATAGCAGAACCGAAAGTAAATACTAATAAGGATGATTTGAGAAAGCAAATGATAGAGCATGCTGAAAATTTAGAATTTGAAGAAGCAGCAAGAATAAAAAAATTATTGTAAGGTTAAATAACACATGATGTAATGTGCATAGTATAAAAATGTAAATAATTTTATTGATATCTTTATATTAATACTTTTTAAACATTTAGTACCGCGCAATATCTGCAATGGATGAGAAAAACTAACACCAGTGCCTTTAGGGTCAGGGACTTTGCCCTAACCCTAATAAAACGCTTAGGTGGCTGAGAGCGGTGGATTAGATCAATTGCTTCTAAATTTTTTTATGGAAGAGTGCTGCTCGGCCTTAGTGGCATACAGGTCTGTGGATGTTGTCAATTTTTCCATTCCCACACTCAACTCTAGAGTACGTTTTGGCGATCCTCCTCTAGTATTCTCACAATCCATAGACTCATAACCACTTGTTGTTGCCTCAGCTTTAGAGCTTACGTTTTCAGCATCAGTCGCCTCCGCTGAAGAGATACCGCTGTCTTTATTATCTTCGGACTTCATCTTTTCAGCTTTTGACGTACCTTTAGCAGGCCATTGCTCTTTCCTAAACGACTCTACTTCCGAACCATCATAATCACGGTTAATCCAGTATCCACCTTTGTCTTTTGTAATTGAAATATATTCTAATACGCTTTCATCGGGATAACAGGTTTTAATTGCTTTTTTAGGGGATAACCCATGTTCTTGCACCTGAAAATTTACCCATTTGTCCTTTTCAGATTTCACTGCCTTTTCGACGATGTTAATGTCGATATCTTTTATTTCTACTTTTCCCTCATGCTCCCGACTAAAAAGTTCTTTTAAGTTAAGTAAGGCACCACGACTTATATTAGCAACAACTGTTGTTTCTTGGTTTTTCTCACAATTAGAAAGAAATTGAAATGGAAACTCATTGAGATCATAGGCTTCTTCCTTATTGACACGATACTCTTCTTTCGTTTTATCTATTATCTCCTCTAAATACTCTTTTACATCAACACTATCATCAATTAAACTAGCAATCTTCCCATTTTTTACAATAAAGTTAGTATGAGGAGGATCCAAAGCATAATTATTTAAGTTAAACCAATAAAGCAATGCTTTAAACAACTTTTCTTCTTCCTTTTCCTTAGTAACTTGCTGTTTTTTAGGTTCCTCATTAGAAACCTCAGGATTTAAGAATGTTGAATCATCCCATGCTATAGGAGAAGAAATCGATGATGATCTACTCAAAGATAGCTGTGATTGATCACCAGTGGATTGACTTGAATCCATTTCCCCCGGCACCAACTGAAACAGCCCCCCTTTTCCTTCCTCTCTTTCTGATCCTTGCCTGGGAGGCCTCTCTAACCCTTCACCACGACTTCGCTTGGGAAACTCCTGTGTCGGCGATGACAATTCAGTTAAGCCAGAACTTGGACCACCACTTGAAGAACCAGAATCCTTAAGTTGTGGAGGTGAATCACCAAGACCACTACCTCTGTCTCCTCTAGATTCAAAAAACCTAGCTCCAGTTTGTTCAAGCGGTGTTCTTGGTGGCTCTGCATGTGTAGGAGAATTGAGTGGAGAAGTTACCGTTGAGGAGGATCGACTCGAGCTACGTCTCTTAAAATTCTCAAGATCAACTGCAAATTCAAAACGTCCGTTTATTTGATTATATGCAATTGGAGACCCCATAATTTTAGGAAGTAACTGAGCAATCTGCTTATTAGAGAAAGCATAAACTGGCTCTTTACAATTAGCAAATTGTGGATTTGCAGTTTTGCCTCTAATATCACTTATACAATGAAAACCATTAAATATTCCTCCATTAATCTTTGATGCATTCCTAGAACTTAAAGATTTCAACTGACCATTCTCTTCTATAAAAGGTATAAGAGCAAAACTATGCCCATTCTTTATTTTGTTTTTGTTTGTAAAGTCATCATAATCATACCCGTCAACAAACTTTCCTGTCGCTTTAAGAATTAGTTCACTCAAAACATTTTTACAATTTCCAACTTTAGACTCTACGCTGCCTGGAGTTCTAAAATCAAGCGCTACTCGCCCTTTAACATATTCTGTTACACTCCTGACTACCTTATCACTCACATTTTTAATGTATAACATACCATCTTTATATTCATAAAAGTCTGAACTCTTAAGACCACACGCCTCTAATCTTGAGTTAAATTCACTGATATAAAGACTCTTCAATAGCTCAAAAATCCTCGAATTATACCTTTTTTTGAGGTACTCGTTGCTAAAAGCTATACAGTATAGATAAGGACTACCTATCGCTCCTGTTCCAACAGTTCCATTGACCCATTCATATGCTTGTTCCTTCGTTATTCCTACTAATTCTTGTAGAAGTGCAGCCACTTTAGATCTCACAGCCCCCTCAAACTCATTAGCAAAATGAACCTTCAAGTTACGAATTACTCCATTATCTGTAGAATCTGCAAGCTTTACTTTCACTATGCCATTACCTAAATCCTCTTTATCAGGATTAGCATCTAGAACAAATGGAAAATAGTTTAAGTTATAATATTCACTTGCTACCTCAGTTCCATCACTGTAGTGCTGCTTTATTATCTCCTCTCCTATTCTTCGCAGATATTCTTTTGTATTAGTACCACTAGCAAATAAACCAACAATCTTTTTACCTTCTACAGTAAAATTAGTATTGACCTTATCGATACCATAATTATTTAAGTTAAATGCGTTAACTAGCTCTTTTGTAGAATTACCCATAACTCCCCCCTACTAAAATTGTGATGAAACAACATTACTTACTTTTACCTTTACTACTGCCAGCACTAGTAGAGCTACTACTCTCCATTTGCGAGCCAGGCTTGCTACTTTCACGTCTCTGTCTTTCACGTGCCTCAAGCATTACCGGATTAGAACCGCTATACTTTTCATACCTGCTGCTTGGAGTAAACCCTTTATCGCTATCTTTTTTATCATTATTACTATACATATTGACCCCTAAGTAAAAATATTATGCAACCAGTATACTAAAAACAAATTGTAGTGCAAGCACTTTTTTTATATTTTTTAGTATAAATTTTATTCGTCATTTTTATACTCCTGGATTCCAGCGTCACGCACTGGAATGACATGGTGAGGCGTCATCCAAGTAGCTGACGCTGGTTTCCATCCAAGAGGGTGTCATCCCAGTGCCCAGACACTGGGATCTAACTACCTTCACGATTATGTCTTTCCTACTGATTGACCTTCTACACATTTCTCAACTTTTACATCATTAGTCAATCCTCTTGGTGATTGAGCATCATTCACAGAACCTTCATTCTCAGCACCATTCCAAACACCTATTTTAAAATTGGCAAGTTCTTTTGCAAGTTCGGTGTAAAGGTTATCCGCTTCTTTCTTATTAACATTACCATTCAGACGGCTTGCTGCATAACTAGCAGACTCGTTTTTCTTCCCATTATCAAGCTTGTTTCCTTGTCCATTAGTGGGTGGCGTGGTTCCTCTTCCATTAACACTAGTATTCGCATCCCTTCCTCGGAAACCAATATTCTTTATTTTATTAAAATTAATTTTTATCCCACTTGCCACAGGCTTCTTGTCTGGAAGTTTCGGTGGACACACCTCTTTCTTCGGTTCAGGCTTCGCTTTTTTCTCTTCATTCACTTTTTCTGGTTTTTGTGAATTTTCATGATATTTTCTTTCAAGCTCAGCAAGACGCAATAGATGTTTCAAAGGACCTGACGCAATTTCAAGTTCCGGTTTGCTCAGAACAACCGGTCTTACAAATCCTGGTGAAATTTCAAAAAGGAAAACTGGCACTTTAGGTTTTTCTCTTTCATCCACTTTCATTTCTACGTTTTCGCAAACTTCTTTAGTTGCTTCTAATGATGTTTTTTCTGCTTTTTTATCTTCTTTTTCTGTAGATGCCTCTACCGCAGCCGCCAACTCAACTCCAAACATCTCTGCGAACATTGTAACAATCCATCCGACAACGGCCATTTGTAACCTGAGTTTCAGATCTTGCAATGCAGTTAATCTTTCTAACGCCCTTGCAAACTCTTCTTCTGATAACTCACCACTGCCTAATTTTTCCTGCAATTCTTTTATCTCTTTGTCCAACTTCTGATTGGAACTTAAATCGCGTGCAAAAATCTTCTTGATTAACTCCTTAAGCTTATCACGCAAAAACTTCATTATCGCAGCAATCAGGTTTTTTTCTTCCTTCTCCTTGAGCATTTGGTAGATTTTCGGATCATCTACATCTACTTCAAAAAGGTTGAAGAGAGATTCAAAGAAATTCCAGAAATCTCCGAGTACTCTTCCTTTTTCACCAGTGAAGTAATCCTCATCATCACCTTCTCCGATATGTAGCTCTCCTTGAGATGATATTTCATCGATACAACTAGAAGCCTGACGCTCACACTCGAGCCTCCTGAGCAAATCTTGTCTGGTAAGCTCCTCTATGGCTGCTTTTAGTTCATTTAGCTTCTGCTCTGCAGAGAAATCTTGCTCCCTGATTTTTCCTTGGAAGATTGAGCTACCGTTTCCGTTATTATCTGAAAAATTTTCCATTATTTTTGCCTCCTCAATAAAATTACTGCCTTTGTTGTTACCTGAAAAGCTTTCCAACATTTTTACTTCCTTCATAAAACTTAATAATTTAATTCTACAGTACTAAATATTTAAGAACTATTAATGTAAAGATGTCAATAAAATTATTTACATTTTTACACTATATATATATATTATATCATGTGCTATTTAACCTTTCAATAATATTTTTTATTTTTACTGCTTCTTCAAACTCTAGTATGCGCTTTTCTTAAATTATCCTTATTAATATTTGCTTTTGCCTCTATCCCACTTTTTCTTGTAAAGTATTTGATATAGATTTTATTATACTCTTTGGCATAACATTTGCAACATACTTTATCTATAAATGGAAATTATTATACTTGCAGCTAGACACAATTTGAAATAATTTACACTATAAAGTTAAGGAACGAGATCCCAGATACAAGTGTCTGGGCACTGGGATGACAGGAGGGGGGGTGGAATGACACCAGTATGGTTATTAATTGAATAAATAACCTCCTTATTTTCAGAAATCATTGGCAAACAAATGTGATGCCATATGTTTTTTGGCTTAGATAAGAGGTGCCCAGTTAAGTCTTCCAGGTGGAGTCTATGCATCACAAGCACAATTACTCCTTTTTTTCTATCGTTGAGTCTCGTTACTAAAGTCTGATCGAACCAGTTTGTGGCACGGTTTCTAAATGTTTCACTCAAAGCTTGAGCAGGGTTAAGCGGATCATCCACAATAATAGAGTCACCACCTTCACCGGTTAATGTTCCTCCAACTGATGTTGCGATTCTGTATCCTCTCTGCACTGTTTGGAATTTATATTTAGTGTTCTGGTCTTTGGATAGTTCTACCTCTGGAAATAGTTCTTTATACCAATCAGATTGCATTATGCACCTGGTATCAAGCGAATGTTTTTCACTAAGCAACTTAGAATAACTTGCAACTATTATTCTTGCAGTTGCCCAGTATCCATGCGGGCCACGCAACACTCATACATATGGACTTCATTGAACGCGGAGGCATATTGAATATTATGCGCCTTACTTCGCCAGCATTCGCTGCTTCCAGCCTTTCTGCTATGACTTTTATGTACTGATAATCATTATACTCACATCCCGGCACCACTGTTTGAAAGCACAGTTCAATGAATTTTAGAAAATTTATATTATCCATATGTGTATTTTAGTGAATGGAATGTAGACTTTAATAGTTTTGATTTGTCTTGTAAGATTGAGGTGTTACAGTGACAGGCTTACAATGCTGCTAATTTAGTAAATAACCTACGAGTGCTATTTCTTCAACTTTATCGAAGTAAAGAATTGATTTCCATTGCGGTAAATGAGCAACATTATTGAATCTTTACCGTTTTTCTTTACTGCTGAATCAACTTGTTTTTGAAAATCATTAGTATTTTCTATATCGGTTCCATCTAATTGGATAATAATGTCTCCTTTTTTAATACCACGCAACGTGGCATTGCTGTTACTATCTACATTGGTAACTATCACACCTTTTGTAGGTACATTATTTTTACTTTCTTTTGATTCTTTTGGCAGATTTGAAACAGTTAAACCGGTTACATAATCAGATGTTGATTTATTTTCTTCTTGATTGTTATCTTGGCCATCATTTGTAGATTCTCCGATCACAACTTTAATATTAACCTCTTTGCTCTTTCTAAGTAACTTAACTTGCACTTTTTTCTCAGGTCCAGCTCTTGAAACCATTTGAGGTAATTGTGTCATTCTATCGATTTTTTTACCGTCAAATTCTAATAATATATCACCTACTTTAATCCCACCTTTTTCTGCAGGACTATCCTTTACTATACTTGCAACCAATGCGCCTTTTATATCTTTTAAACCCAAGGACTCAGCAAATTCTTTCGTTATAGGCTGAACTTGCACACCAAGCCAACCATGTTTTATTTTTTTGCCACTTTTTAATGTGTCAATAATTGACATAGCTAAATTAGATGGTATGGCAAAACCTATACCCACGTTGCCGCCAGACTCAGATGGAGAATAGATAGCAGTATTAATACCTATAACTTTTCCATTTAAATCAAATAACGGTCCTCCAGAATTACCCCTATTAATTGCAGCATCAGTTTGAATAAATTCATTCATAGTGCCAATACTAATGTCCCTGGACCTTGCAGATATAATTCCTTTGCTTACAGAGCCACCCAAACCAAATGGGTTACCTATTGCCATAACCGTATCACCAACCCTTGCTTTATCAGAATCACCAAATGCAACAGAAGAAAGATCTTTATCAGAATTAATCTTAAGCACAGCAAGATCAGTTCTTGCATCATAGCCTAAAACTTCTGCTTTGAAATAAGTATTATCGTTCATAGTAACTGTGATATCTTTGGCGTTTTTAATAACGTGATAATTGGTTACTATAGTTCCACCTTTATCTATAATAAACCCAGAACCAAGCAACACCACCTCTTTGTTAACACTAGGGCCCCTATCCATAAAAAACTGATCAAAATGCTCAAAAAACTCTCTAAAATCATCAAAAAAATTATTTCCTGGCATAGATGGAACTCTAGTTCTGCTGTTATTTTCTTGTTTGATGATTTGTTCGCTTGAAATATTTACAACCGCAGGAATGAGTTCTTCCACTAAATCGGCAAGTCCTTGATTACAGTTGCATGCAGTAGTGCTAGCATCAACGACCTTTTTTGCATTCCAATCAAACATATTAGCATACGAAGAAAACGCAATTAGAAAATATGCAAATATAGATAAAATAAATGCCTTGCTTTTCATAGACTATTTCCACCCCTTATTTAAAATATCTAAAAAGTTATTGTTTGGTGAAAGTACAAATTTAGTATTATTTTCGGCAAATGATTTACTGTAAGCGCTCATAGAGCGATAAAAGTTAAAGAACTCTTCATCGACCTTAAATGCCTCATTATAAACTCTAGTTGCTTCAGCATAACCACGGCCCCTTATTTCGTACGATTCTTTTACTGCACTGGAGATAATTTCCCTTTTTAATTTATCAGCTTTTGATCTAACTTCCTGCCCAGCTTGCTCTCCTTCTGCTCTAATTTCTTTTGCTTCTTTTTCCCTTTCAGTTTGCATACGGCGAAATATTGCAGAACTATTTTCTTCTGGTAAGTCTGCTCTCTTAATTCTTACATCTATTATTTCTATGCCAAATTTTTCAGCTTCAGAATAAACTCCACGCTGAATCAATTGCATAACCTCTGATCTTTTTTCATTCAACAAGCTAATCAACGAAAATCTGCCTATATTTTCTCTTATGTGTGCTTCTATAACCGGATATAATCTTCTAACCAGACCTGATTCATTCCTCACAGCCTGGTAAAAAGTAACAGGATTTGTTATTTTATATTTTGCATACGCATCTACTATAATACGTTTTTGATCCGCTGTTATCACTTCCCTTGGGATCTTATCAGGACTTAAATCTAAAACTCTTTTATCAAGAAACTCTACACTATTTATGAATGGCAACTTAAAATATAAGCCACTTTCCCTAACATCCCTTACAACTTTACCGAGTTGTATAACTATCGCTTGCTTTGTTTCTTGCACAACAAATATTGAATTAAATAAAACAATCGATAAAACAACAAATACAGAAACAAAAACAATTTTAATATTACTACTCATGGTTATTTTCCTAAATTTGTAAGAGGTAAATAAGAAAACATACCTTTCAGATCATCAGTTACAACAACTTTGTCTACCTTACTGAAAATATTTTCCATAGTTTCAAGATAAATACGATTCTTAACGAGAGAAGGATTCTGTCTATATTCCTCATAAAGAGATAAAAAGCGATTTGCATTACCTTTTGCTTCATTTATTATTTCATTTTCATATGCTTGTGCATCTAATTTTATCTTTATCGCTTCACCCTTTGCTCGAGGTATAATATCATTATTATAAGCATATGCTTCGTTTATAGTACGCTCTTTGTCTGCACGAGCACTTTGTACATCTCTAAACGAACTGATTACTTTTTCTGGTGGATCAATTTTTTTCATTTGAACAGATAAAATCTCTATACCCATTTGGTATCCATCAAGAATCTGCTGCAATAGAATTCTAGTATCTCTAGAAATTTCTGGTCTGCCTTGACCAAGTGCAAAAGAGATCGTATTTTTACCTATTATTTCTCTCATGGCACTTTCAGCAGCATTTTTAACACTGAAACCGGGTTTGTAATCCCGCACTTTGAATAAATAGTCCTTAGCATCTCTAACGCGCCACTGAACCTCGAAGTTAACGTTGACTATATTTTCATCTCCAGTTAGCATCACGCCTTCACCGCGATCTGTATCTCGCCCATAAGAACTACTTACCCCAATTTCTTCACGATTTACTTCCTTAACGTTCACTTTAAAAACCTTGCCAATAGGGTAGGGGAAGTGATAACGCAAACCAGGTGTTTCTGTATTAGAATATTTACCAAAGGTAAGTTCTATACTTTCTTCACTAGGATGGACAATATAAAAGCCAGTGCAAGCATAGAACAGCAAAATAATGAAAATGATGAAATAAGGTTTTTTGCCCCTGTTTCTGGTTAATCCATTAAGAAAGAACCTTATATCAGATACAGCTTTACTTAAAATATCTTCATTATTAGGAGTTTTGTTCCCTACCGGTTTCTTTTCCAGATTCCAAGGATTATTATCATCAAACATAATGATTGATTCTATAATTAATACGCTAATATTACTTCTTTAATAAGAAAATGCAAACATAAATTGCTATTTTATTTACAAATTAATCATCAGGATGGAAAACATGATCGTACACTTCCTTTTCTCTATGTAATATGGTCGACTCTATGGAATTTTCTGGCTTTTTTTTGAATTCTTTGTTGTCACTCTTTAAGTGCACTACGTCTTTGTGAAAATGGGAATTATACCTAAATAGTAAAGCTATTATTATTAAAGTTATAACAGCCAAAAAGATGAGTGTTCTTTTTCTATACTTCATAAATGCTGCAGCTTCTTGACCTAATTTTCTATGTTACCACAAAACACGTCAAGCGAAATTATTTGAAGACAAATAAATACTGGCAATCAATTTAACACTAACTTAAGAATCAAGGAATACAATTATAATATATTTAATTAATAGTGAGGTTTAAAATGTTACATAATGAAAAAAATTCAAATTCTGTTGGAACTCAACAAAACCAACCAGAAGATAGTTTTGATTTGAATAAAACGATGCAAAATCTACCAAATTCAGATATTGCTAATGATCACAAGAAGCTAAAAGAAAGAATGACTGACCTGTTAAAAGGAGATACAGAATTCTCTAAGATGAAACAAGGAGATAAGATTCTTGTAGTAAGTACAGCAAGTGGATTATTTACGGCAGTACTACCACTTTTGGCAGTTGGTGCAACACTTGCTATACCGGGTGCTATAGTTGGTCTTGCTTTATATTTCGCTGTAAAAGTCGCTGTAAAAGCAGTTCAATCTGGATATAAAGGGCTCAAGTGGTCAGCAGAAAAAACAGTTGATGGGGCGAAATATACTGCTGGGAAAGTTAAGGACGCATCAACATACGCTGCCGGAAAAGTTAGAGATGGTGCTATGCATGTTAAAGATAAGGTGAAAGAAGGTTATGAACATTCAGTAGATTCACTGAAAAAAGGCGCTAGTTTTGTAGGCGAAGGAGTGGCAAATAAGTTCCATAAGGCATCTGGTGAGACGGACTATTTAGATAAGGTAAAAAGGTTTACTCCAGATGCAATTAAGAAATCTGACGAAATAAGAAATGATATGAAAGCAATTTTTGCTGATAAAGGAAATAATTCTGGGTTAGTGAAAAATATACTTTCTGGAATATCGTCAGAAATTGATTTAAAAATGGCAGAGAAGGCAAAATCAGGGGAGATTGAACATACTTCTGGATGGCAAGTACAGAAAGAATTCATTAATAATTTAAATGAAAAAAGCTTGCATAACTTGTTAACACAAAGGTCATTACCTAAAGGTAGTTATTTCATCGACAGTGTTTTCTCTGAACATCACGATGAAATTAAGAAGGTTATTAAAGAATGTAGAGAAAATCATTTGTACTCAAGCGTAAGCAATATGTTTGACAGAGCAGAGAAAAAAGCTAACAGGCCTTCTGTCAAAAGTTTAACTAGGTCTGTGTCATCATCATTCTCTTCACTGGGAAGAAAAGGCTCTGAACAATCTAACAGCTTGTCAAAAAGCAATTCACTAAATTCTATAGGAACTGAAAGTACTGCTACTGTCTCTGATTCAGATTCTCAGAACTTTGCAACAGTCCGTAGAAGCAATTCATCTAGTAGCTTAACTCCTAAGCTTACTCCAGTTGCTCCACCAGAACTACCTAGAAGCGCCTCATTGACTAACTTAAATGGACAAAGTTCTTTCAGTGAAGATGTTCTCAGTGATCCTATTGTGGAGCAAAACCTGGATAGTTTGAGTAACAGAACTCTCACTCACAGTAATTCTACTGATAGTGGAATGGGTTCTGGTTCTTCTACGCTAACAAGAAAACAAGTTCTTCCTTTAAAAGAAGAATTTGACAGAGAACTCGAAGAAAAGTTGGCAAAACGACGCGCATCTCTAGATCAACCTAGTGCAGAACCTGTCAACTCAAGAGCTACAGCAACTCCAGGAACAGTGTAATAAGTAAAACTTCTACCTTCTCCAAAAGGATGTTACTCAATGAGTAACGTCCTTTTTTTGTTTTTAAACTATAGAAAAATCCTAGATCCCAGCGGTATGCGTACAACCGTATGAACATTGTGATTTCTCTGCTAGGAAAGGTGTCATCCGAGTAGCTGATACTGGGATCCAGGAAAGTTTGCTTGTTTACAAGCAAACTAGCATAGGAAGTGGTTACAACGTTTTCGATGAGATTATATGGAAAACTGGATTCCAGTGTCAAGCACTGGAATGACATCACAGGGGCACTGGGATGACACCTTTACGTTTGAGGCAAACTAGCTATAACACTTAACATACTACCTTTGCAAACAAATGTTCATACAGTACGCGCTGGCGTTATTTTCTCTTGATGAATAAATCTCGGTAGAGTATAGTAGCAATGCATTTATGTAGCTACTAATGAATAATTTAGTTTTGGTTTATACAACTTTTTCAAATTTTGAGGAGGCTAAAACTGTTTCTGAAGAATTGTTAAACGAGAAATTAATTGTATGTGTAAATATATTTCCCGAAGTGAATTCTCTGTATTTATGGGAAGGTAAAATTAGTAATAGTTGTGAAGTAGTGGCAATTATGAAGAGCAGGAATGATCAAGTTGATAAAATTGTAGAAAAAATCGAAGCAATGCATTCTTATGATCAGCCAGCTATTGCTGTGATGCCCATAGAAAAAGCAAATAAATCTTTTACTAATTGGGCTAATAGTGTTATTGATGTAAGTAGTATTGGGGTGTAGCCAAGTGGTAAGGCAGCGGTTTTTGATACCGCCACGCGAAGGTTCGAATCCTTCCACCCCAGCCATATTGAAGTGGGTGTGAAATGATATCACTTTTCTATAAATTAAGATTATTGAATTATATATTAGGTAGTCTAAAAGATATAATTGTGAAACTGTTTCTCTTCACAATGTATCTTTACACATTCAGCATTGTGCTCATGTTTCTCAGCAATGGTTTTTGGTATGCTGTAGAATTTTGCTCTTTCAAAAATGCGTTTTACCGTTTGTTTCAATATTGCAAGTGGTATTATGAAAATAGGGAAGATCTCGGTTACGGAATTTCTATTCGAATATTAGTGGCGTTTCTTACTCCGCATTTTCTCTATAAATTATTACTTGGCACAGGCTGGAAGTCCTTTTTAAAGGAAAAGATAATACAGATACTCAACACAAGAAGAAAAAAGGGTAGTGAGTTCAGTAACAGTAGCAAACCAAGTGGCAGTAGTTATAGTGATAAGAATAATTATAGCAATAACAGTGGTAACAATGAGCGTCAAACTCAAGATGCAAAGCGAAAAGTAAACATGATAAAGCAGCTATTAATCAAAGATATAGAGGCAACTATAGATAGGAGATTGAATTATATTTTTTTCGGTAAAAGGAGTAAACCTCATTAAGTATATAAAAAGGCTTTATCTAGTAAGGCTTTTTAAGGTTGGCTGTATTTTATTTTTTACGTATACCGGATCACAATCAGCCAATATACATGTGTGCACAAAATCTTGACTAAAGTCTGACAACCAAGAAATTGCCTTACGTTTTTCTACCAAGCTTTCTGTTTTTTTACAGTTACTTGCTGCATCAATCATTGCCTGCGCTATTACTGATTTCCACAGCAAATAATACCTTTGTATATCATCTGACGTACTATTTGTTTCATAGTGGTTAAAAAATTCTTTAAAATTGAAGTTGTTTGACATAATGATACCTCTTTGGATTGAAATTTGAAATGATTTGAGTTTATGTCGCCACAGCAGATTCCGCTAACAAGCAGCGGGATGACGGTTGTCAGGCCAGCGCCCCCATGATGTCATTCAAGTAGCTGACACTGGTTCCTTTATGACGGCAGTGCCCCTATGGTGTCATCCCAGTGTTCCTATGATGTCATCCCAGTGCCCAGACACTGGGATCCAGGAATTTTGATTGGACACTGGGTTGGTAAGCATAAAAGTGTTATGTAAAATACAACGTTCTTGATGGGATTGTGTGAAATGCTGGATCCCAGTGTCTGGGCACTGGGATGACACCATAGGAGGCTGCTTGGATGACAAAAAAAGGAGCACTGGAATGACAGCAATCTACGTCATACCGCGATTCATTCGCGGTATCTCAGCCGCTAACAAGAGATCCCGCTAACAAGCAGCGGGATGACGGTTGTCGTTTAGCCATAAACATTAAGAAATTTACCAAATGAAAAAAAAGGCAAAAGAAGCCCCGTGGTTATTATCCGCTTTAAAATATTGGCGTTTTTTATGTTTTAAACGCTTGACAAGCGAGATTCAGCCGCTTTTAATTGCAACTAACTTACGCTGCAAATGTTTAAGAAATTTACTAAGCAGAAAAAAAGACAAAGAATCCCCGAGTTAGCTAGTCTTTTACTATCTCTGTCGAGTATTGGCATTTTTTGATGTCTTGTAACGCTTTATAAGCGCGTTCAGCTTATTTAGATAAAAATCTAGATGTAGATGAAGTTTTGTAAAGACATACAGTATCTATATACTGCAAAAAATTGAACATAAGACGCCGATACATTAAGTAATCCTTACCTTTTAATCTGCAGATTGGCGAAAGCAAATACAATAGCTTCACTATCATGATAAGGGCGCTGGCGAAGGGTGTCAAGTAAGTTTTTTCGTTTCTGTGGGCTACCTGGTTTTCCTACTGAAATTTTGAAAAATGTAATCTACTCCTATATTCAAATATATCAAGCAGTAATTCAAAATCAGCCATTGCGCCTTTTGCGTTATTATACGCGAGATTGAGCAGCTCTTTGTCCTGATATAAATCAGCAAATTTAAATTCCATACATCCTGATTGTTTTGTGCCTAAAATATCTCCACTGCCTCTTAGCATCATATCCCTTTCAGCAATGTAAAATCCATCTTGTGACTCACACATGATCTTTAACTTTGAAGATGAGCTTTTACTTAAATTATCGTATAATAATACACAAAAAGATGGCTTGTTTCCTCGCCCTACTCTGCCTCTTAACTGATGCAATTGTGATAACCCAAATTGCTCTGCATTTTCTATAATCATGATGGTTGCATCTGGCACATCTATACCAACTTCTATCACAGTGGTTGCAACAAGCAGAGAAAATTCATTCCTTTTGAAGGAAAACATAACTTGATCTTTCTGCTCCTGAGTCAATTTTCCGTGTATTATCCCGACTTTATCAAGAAATGTTTTTTGTAATTCCTGAAAACGCATCTCTGCTGCAGCAATATTGGTCTCTTCGTTTTCTTCTATATATGGACAAATCCAATATGCTTTTTCGCCCCTGTTTATAGCACCTTTTAGCTTTTCAATAACATCTGGCACCCTACTAATGTTCATAGTTACAGTTTTTATTGGCAATCTGGATTTTGGTTTTTCTTTCAAAATTGAACATTCAACATCACCATACATAGCTTGCTGCAAGGTTCTTGGAATGGGAGTTGCAGTAACGAAAAGTATATCGGCATTTTCTCCTTTTCCTACCAAGCGATTTCTCTGCATCACTCCAAATCGCTGTTGTTCGTCTATGACTGCAAGCCCTAAATTTTTAAATGTAACGTTAGCTTGAAATAGTGCATGAGTGCCAATCACTATATTTAAAACACCACTTGCAAGTTCGTTCATGATAATCTTTCTTTCCTTGCGCGAAGTTTTACCAGTAAGCAGCGCAACTTTTATATCGGTACAGGATAAAACTTCCTCAATCCAATTATAATGTTGCTCCGCCAAGATAGTAGTCGGTGCCATTAGAGCTGCCTGCATGTTGTTTTCTACCACATTTATCATTGCAAAAAGTGCAACTACGGTTTTGCCACTACCAACATCACCTTGCAGCAAGCTTATCATGCGATACTTGGATTTTTGTCTCTCTGAGATCTCATCTATTGCACGAGTTTGATCATTTGTTAATTGAAACGACAATTCATTTAAAACTTGCTCTTTGTATTTACTCAATATTATAAATTCTCTTCCCCTTTCTTTCACATGATTTTTTCTTGCAAGTTTCAGCGCTAGCTGATACGCAAACAATTCATCATAAGCAAGCCTTTTTCTACAAACCTCAGCTTCCACCAATGAGCTTGGTCTGTGCAACTTTATGATGCTTTCCCTCCAACTTAACCATTTTTTTTGCTTGATTAATGTATCATCTATCCACTCTGGTAAATCAGGCAATTCCTTTAGATTAGAGCTTATTATGTTCCCAATGCGCTTATTGGTAATGCCACGGCATAATTGGTAAACTGGCTCTATGCAAGCTATTTCTTTAAATTGGTTGATGTCAAGCGACACGTAATCTGGATGAGTAATTTGCCAATGTTCAGCAAATTTTTCGAGTTTGCCACTGATGATCACATTCGCTCCAATTGGAAATAGTTTATATAAATACTTAACTGAGTAATTAAAAAAGACTATGAATATATACTGACTCTCACTTTCAACGATTATTTTATATGGTCTACCTCTAAAAGTGGGCGACTGATGCTCATAAACTTTTGCAATGAAAGTTGTAAATTCTCCAACTCGAGCATCAGATAGTAACTTGCTTCTATCCACATAACTAAGTGGCTTATAAAACAGCAGATCCACCACCTTGTCCCCACCACAAAGTTTAGGCAATATTGCGGAATGGAACTTAGGTATATTCTCCAGCCTGCTATTTAGAAAAATCTGATTGCTCATTGAGATTCATACATGTGTAAAACTGTTATAGAGCCTTTTTAAAATCTTGTCACCTTATGGTCAGGTATGCACTATAGCTAGCACAGCTCTCTAACGTTATACCGCGATTCATTCGCGGTATCTCAGCCGCTAACACGTAACGGAATGACGAATTTGTTGTTTTTAAAATCGTCGGTAAGCCTAAGTTACCCCTAACTATATTTGCTATCATAGGGCTTATAGTAGGTATTTTATTAACTTATTAATCATTTTTATGTATTATTATACCATTAGCAGTCTATATCAAGGTATTAATGATGAACGGCTCTACACCAAAAGAAAAGGAAAATCCAATAGTTACACTAAGAGCTCAAGCAGAAAAGTTTGGTTTTAGCAGGTTGAGGGCTGGTAAAGATAATGCTGAAGCGAATTCTGGTGCAACTATGTACGTAGATCTTCCAAGAATGAAACTTGTTATTCAGAACAAAGTTATAACAAAAGAGCTTGTTGATGAATTATATAATAAACATACCAACCTCATTTCAAATGACAAAAATAAGTACCGCCAATTTGTAAAACAAGTTTTTACAGAGCTATTTGAATATGCTGAAGCAGAAGTTCCAAATGATTCTATTCTAGAAGAACTAATCACTAATTGTAACCAGGCTGCTTATGTGGGTGCATTGTATGGTAAAGGAGGACCTATCCTTCATTTGGCTGAAACATATGGGTTATTGTTTCAGTCTAATCATGTAACACATATTAATTGTAGTGATCCAAGTCATGCGGCAATCAGAATTGAAGAAAAAATTGCAGTTCGCACTTTTGCAGAACTGGAAGAAGAATTATGTAAATTGGATAGCTCGCTAGAATTCACACTTAAGTCTCAAGGTGATAAAAATGTAACATATGAAGATGGTAAATTGTCACTTACTGTTCCTAAGAGACTGAAGGACTATAATATAGGTGATAAAAACTTGTTTGACGTTATAAAAGAGTGTTTTCAGAAATTTTGCGAGAGGCTTGGATTTTTTAAAATAAAAATAGAGCATGGCTTGGATAAGCCACCAAAAGTGAACAGCCATCTGGAAAATATGGAACCGCCCATTCATAGCAATGAGTATGGAAATACACCTGGAAACTAACAATTAAAATATTTCAAGCGCTGTTAGCTCATTTGCACAATCAATGACTTCAGAACTTGGGAACTGGTTTTTAAACCAAGTGTACTGGCGTTTTGCGTAGTGTCTTGTGTTTGTTTGAGCAATCTGTATCGCTTCGTCTAAAGTAATCTCACCTTTCAAATACTTTACAATTTCTGGCACTCCATGTGCTTTCATAGCTGGCAAATTTGGAGCTAAGTTCATACTAAGTAGCTTTTTTACTTCATCAATTGCTCCATTTTCGATCATTTTGATAAAACGAGAATTTATTTTTTGGTATACATCCTCACGTTTAGGCAAAATTGTATATATCTTAAAATTATCGAATAAAGGAGGCTGTCTATTTTCTTGCCATACAAAGATTGTCTTACCAGTTTCAGTGATAACTTCAAGTGCTCTTGAAAGACGGTGCGAGTCATTAATACAGATTTTATCTTGAACTTTTGAGTCTTTGCTTAATACTAATTTATAGAACTCCTCTTTACTTAAATTTTTCCTGAGCTCACTTACGTTTTTTCTCACTTCCTGACTTATTTGTGGCATTGATGATAAGCCTTTGATGAAACTGCTGATGTAAAGCCCGCTTCCTCCAGTGATGATAGGTATTTGAGCATTTTCTAATGCGTGATTAACTTCTTTTTCTAAATCCTCTAACCATAGACCCACGGAATAATTTTCTTTTGCTGAAACATAACCATATAATTTATAAAATTCTTCTTGCTTTAGTGGTTGAGCAGTAATTATGGGAATTTCTTTGTATACCTGCTTTGAATCACAATTTATTATACTAATATTTCCATATTTTTCTCTCAGGTTATCGCATAATTCTGATTTACCTGAGGCCGTAATTCCTGTAATAATTACTATATTATTTTTCATTTATATTAATTTAATTAACATATGATAAAGTGTAGTAAAAGTTTGGATTCTACAATCTAAAGTTTGGAGATTTTTATGGCAGAAAACAACGACAATAATTCATTTACTAAGCGTTTCACAAACAGGACTCCTGGCGGTACAGGGGAAGGTTTTTCCAGTAAGTATTCGTCTCAAAACACCAAAGAACGGGCATTAGGGGAAAAAGGAAAAATTTCTGAATTAGCAGGCAAAAAAACCGAATCCAAGGAAGCTTTTTCTGAAAGTGGCGGCATAAAAAGTAAAAGCAGAACTGTCAATGAAAGATCTTTTGCTGATGCAACAAAAAGAAGTAGGTCAGATCTTATATACTTAGTCCGTGGTAAAGATCGTGGAAAATCAGCGTGGCATTATGTATTAGTTGATAAAGAGAAAAGAGAAATGTTTCTAGCAAAAAGCAGAACTGGCTCTATAGATGTTGCAGACTATGGAGAGATTTTGTATTCAGGATGGGGAGAGGATCCACCACAGGCAATAATTGATAAAGTCAATGAAGAGTTTGGGTTGTAGCAAATCTGCATAACAAATGGTAAGCTGCGTTGCATTACGTTTACAAAAACTAGCAGTTACTATATAAGATACAGTGCAACAAAACTGATCTAGTTGTTATGAATAAGTTTTTAGCTATATGGTATCTAAAATAATAAATGCAATACAGAACAATTTATTAGTGTGTTTTCCAACAGAAACAGTGTATGCTCTTGCTTGTAATGCACTAGATAATGAATCTATAGGAAAAATATATCAGATAAAGAAACGCTCTCAAAATAAACCACTGTCTATATTTGTTAGTGATATTTACAATTTGACAAAAATAGCAAAGGTAAAGGAAAGATATATTGATTTAATAAACCACTTTTCTCCTGGACCAATTACCTATATTTTACCACTTAAAAACAACAACATATTGCCAAACGAATTCTTTAAAGATAGTATAGGTATCAGAATTCCTGAGCATCCTATTGCAATTTCAATACTAAACAAACTGAAAGTTCCAATAGTTGCAACTAGTACAAATATTTCAGGAAAAGAAAGTGTATGTAAGGCAAACGATATACCACAATCCATTAAGCAACATTTATCTGTAGTGATTGAAGATGACGAACTAGTTTCTGGTATAGAATCTACTATTATTGACTTAACCGAAGATAAGATTAAGGTTTTAAGGGAAGGTGCAATTTCATTACAAACAGTAAACAACGCATTTTCAAACTAAAATCTATAGGAGAAAGAATGAAAAAAGTAATAGGCCACAACCAAGCCAAAAAAAAAATAATGAACAACTTATCTGTTCAGTCTTGGCTGATCTGTGGTAAAAAAGGTATAGGAAAAGCAACACTTGCAAAATCCTTCTCCAATTGGTTACTCATAAAAAACTATAATGAAGTAGCATTGGACTTACACATTGTTGAAGGTGATACTATCGGAATAGAAAAAGTCAGAGAAATGAAAAACTTTCTACACTTAAGTCCCATTCAATCAGAACACAAAATAGCTATAATAGATAGCTTAGAGGCAATGACTAATAACGCTAAAAACGCAATATTGAAAATATTAGAAGAGCCGCCAAAAAATTCTAAGATATTTATAATTAGCCATAAGCCATATGATATACAAACCACTATCCGGTGTAGGTGCTTTCAGCTAAATTTACTCCCATTAACTTATGATGAAACAAAGCAAGTTGCTTCATCTCAATGTAAATTTGATAATCAAACGTTTGACGAAATGATTACTTTATTTCCTGGAATGCCAGGAATGATAATAAATACAATAAGTAGTGATGCTTATGAAGCATACAAATGCTTTTATAAATTTCTTCATGATTTAAAGAATCCCAATATGATTAATAAAGTAATTAATAGCGAAATCGAACTAGAACTAGCATCATATATAATTCAGGCCTTCATTTTAGAAAGCATAAAGAGAGAGGTAAATGGTGTTGAAATTCTGCTAAGTCAGTGGAAAAAAATAGATGAACTTTTCGTTGCCGCAAAGCAACTCCACTTAGATAAAAAGCATGTTTTAGCTAATGTAGTTAATATCATGACATAAGTTTACAAAGTATAATACTTTTAACATAAATTCATGATAAAATTCTGTTAATTTAATACTCGAAGTATATAATTTGACTGATAATAAATTAACTGTATGGCAATCAATAGAAGTTTTGACGAAAGCCATATTGAACATGCAGAAAAAATTAAGCTTAATTAAGAATATAGCTTCAGATCAAGACATAACCCTAGAAAAAGGAAAGGAGTTGTTAAGTGGCATTTATGAAGCAAATTTTAAGCTAAACAAGACAATCAATATAGCTACTTTGCCAAAAATTGGCTATCATATGCTAAATGGTGAGCTTGTTGTACGTAATCATATTACGGAAGAGGAAGTAAAGATTCCTGGAGATTTTCATTACCTTAAAGTCGTAAAATCCGATCATGATAATTATAAATTAACGTTTTGTAATTTTTTAGGTAATGAGTTTTTTGAATATAAAAAGTATGATCCACAATATTCTGGTATTTCAGATGAATATAAATTTGTGGATTTTGGTAGTGTAAAAAAGACTCATAATCTAAAATTTAAGGAATACATTGGTCATGCACCTAAATTTTTTGCTGCAGAAGGGCCTATTGAGCCTGGATCCCAAAACCATGTAATTGATCTATTTGAGCTAGTCAAAAGTGGTAAAGGTAGAAAAGTGGGAACCTTTGCTGATGAATTTGGTTATTTTGATGATCAAAATAAATTACATTATTATAATTATCACAAAAGTGTAGAAAGTAATACTTATGATCCTGAAAATTTCAGTGTAAAAATGATAAATATAGATGTGAGCAAAATCGATAAATTCTACCTCATTGCAGAACAAGGTGATATAATCATTCATCCTATTTGGGAAAATTTAGACATATTTTAAAGTTTTTTTTAGAGTATCTAAGCTTATTGTTATTATAATGATCCGATTAGGTCTGGTAGTATTGTGTTATGGAAGATAAATTGCTTGAATCAGTAAAAAACAAAAGTTATTTCAGTAAAGCAGTCGAATGGTACTGCCATAGGTATCTGTTTTGTGTAGCAGAAAGATCTTGGATGGCATTAATAGTATCGCTTCTCCTAGTATGCTTATGTTTATTAACATTAAACATATACCTGTTATTTCCTATTAAAAAAGATTTAAATTTTGTGAAGTATATGAACCACACAGAAGATGAGTTCTCTGCAATGCATAAGCTTAGTTTCAGTAAAAAGGAAGATGAATACACTTCCACAGCGAGGTACTTAATAAGTAAATACATTGAAATATACGAGTCCATTAAGATCGTTGAACCGAAGTACCAAGAAAATTTTATAAGAAACAATTCTATACATAAAATCTATCAAGGCTTTCAGGAAAAAACGAATAATGAAGCTGGTAATTTGTCTTTATCTAAAAGAAAAATCGCCAACATAAATGTAATAACATTATCTATTGATCGATCGACCAAGGACTTAGTTACATTTGCTGGAAATGCTACTGTAGTTTTTACAACCGAGCAAAATAAGGAGGATACTGTGGAGATTAGCTTCACTTTGTCGAATATAAAAGCAACTCTGGCTGGTATAATACCATTTAAATTTATTGTTAATGGTTATAAATACAGATTTTAAAATATTACTTGGTAGCTAAAAAAAATAACCAAAGTGCACATAGCAGTAATAACTGGAGGTAAAACTAGAAGAATTGGTGTTTTTTTAATAAAGTAATTCTGAGAAGGTTTTAAGAAAAAGGCGTTGTAAATTATCGGTAAAAAGTACAGAGCGTTGAGTATAGTACTAACAATTAACACTAGAGTTACAAACACAGAAAGTATTACATTGCCAGAGTTGAAAACAGCTTGAAAAATGAGAAATTTACCCCAAAAAGTCGGAGCAGGAGGCACCCCTATCATAGACAATGCACCTATAGCAAATGCTGTCATGCTAATTGGCATACTGCGTCCTATACCGTAAATCTTATCTATATATTTCTCACCTGCTCTCGTTATTATTGCTCCGGCAACGAAAAACAAAGTGATTTTTGCAAATGCGTGGCAAACTAATTGAAAAATTGCAACCCTCATGCTGAGATCACTAAAAATTGAAGCGAATAATATAATATACGACAATTGAGAGATGGTAGAGTAAGCAAGCAATTTCTTTAATTCTTTTTGCTTTAGTGCAATCAATGATGCAGTAATAATAGTAAATCCAGCAGCGTACGGAAGCCACCCTCCAGCAAACCAATTTTGCTGCACAAAACGTTGCATATTATCGACGCCGAAAGTGTATAATATAACTTTTATGATGATGAAAACTCCGGATTTCACAACAGCAACAGCGTGCAGTAGTGCACTCACAGGAGTTGGTGCAACCATTGCTTTTGGTAACCAAAAATGCATTGGCATTAATGCAGCTTTTCCTATTCCGTAAATCAGCATAGCAAAACACACTGCAATGAAAGTGATGAGTGAAGCATCAAATTTGAATATTCCACCGCTTACAAAGTCTAAAGTATGAAATTCATGATATAAAAGGCCTATTGCAGGAAAAAATAATACCAAAGAAGAGAAAAATAGCACGCCAAAGTAATAGCGTCCTGCAATCATTGATTCATTTGTTGAGTTGTAAGTAACCAGAGGGTATGTACTAATAGTTAGAAGCTCATAAAAGATAAATGTAGTGAGCAAGTCTCCAGAAAAAGCAATAAACATTGCACAGCCAATCGATATTGAAAAAAAGCATAGAAAACTTGAGTGATTGCTATCAGCATAGTTATTCTGCATATAACATATTGCATATATACTGGTCAGCACCCATAAAAACGATATTAATAAACTGAATATTACTCCGGTAGACTCTAGCTTTAAACTAATGTGCAAATTATTACCAAAATCCATGAGAATAAATTGAGAATGATCACCATATACCCAATATAAAGTGCACAGACACGTATACGTAAACAGAAGTACAGAAGAAGTGACAGTAATACTATTGTTCACTCCGGGCCATTTACCAGTAAAAAAAATAACTAACGCACTTAAAAGTGGAATCAACGCAGTAATTAATAAATAATTCTCAGTAATTGAAAATGGTAAGGAAAGAGACGTTAAAACACAGTCCATTAAATAATTCATCTTTTTGTTTAGGTAAAGCTAGAATTATACTAAAATCATAGAAAAACCGCTATGTTTTTTTGGCAAACTAGTCGTTTGTGTATGCTATAGCTATACTGCGATTCATTCCACAACTGTACGAACATTTGTTTTTGTTAAACACAACAAAGATGTCATCCCAGTGCCCTGACTACTTGGATCCAGGAAAGTTTGCTTGTGAGCAAGCAAACTAGCATAGAAAAACGTTTTCGATGAGATTGCAGAAAACCAGTGTCTGGGCACTGGGATGACAAAGGAGGACAGTGTCAAGCACTGACCATTTGCTGTGCAGTTTACCTTTAAAAATGAATGTTCATACAGTAAGCCATAAGATGACAAAAGAGTAAACTTTATCTGTGTGAGCTATAGACGCAAATTACAACAAATGCAGTAGCGTAATCTCCATCGTCACTTAAAGAAAGATGAATTTTGGAGATAAAATCCTTGCTAACGGTAAGATATGGCTTGCCTCTTACATCATTGTATATTTCTATATCTTTCATTGTAATACCCTGACCACTACCTCGTGCTTTAACAAAAGCTTCTTTTGCTGCAAAGCGTTTAGCAAAATACCTTGCTCGCATTTCTTGACTATTATACTTTCTACTTAGCTCTATTTCCTTTTCAGTGTAGATTCTATTGAGAAATTTTTCCCCGTATTTTTGTAATATTCTCAATATTCTTGGTATATATACTATGTCAGTGCCGATACCGTGTATCATTTTGCGCTAAAGTGATTTATTGCTTCCTCAATCTGCATTTCCTTTACCTCTCCAGTTGCTCTATTTTTTACTTCAACTATATTTTCACTTACTGCTTTCTTTCCGACAATTATTTGCCACGGCAAGCCTATCAGATCCATTCTAGAAAATTTTACTCCTACACTCCCTTCCGTATCATCGTAAAGCACTTCATCGCTCTTCAAAGCTTTGTATATTTTATCTGCAGCCTCCGTTACTTTCGTTTGTAAATTGATTAAACCAATTCTGAAAGGAGCTACCTCCTCCGGCCAGATAATTCCCTTATCATCATGAAAAGCTTCTATTATCGCACCAACAAGTCTTGAAACCCCAATGCCATACGAACCCATATGTATATTGACATTTTTTCCATCTTGAGAAGTAACACTTGCCTTCATAGGCTTTGAATATTTGTCGCCAAAATAAAAAATATGCCCTATTTCAATACCTTTACTAACATTTAACTGCTCTTGTGATATAGGGCAAGTCTCAGGATCATGCATATCATCTGCAACTGCGTATATACTCTTTAAACTTTCAATATCTTCACTCTCTAGTAGTTCAGAAAATTTATTGTCATAATATAAAGTGCTCTCACCAGTGTTTGCCAATATATGAAACTCGTGGCTCAAATTTCCTCCAATTGGCCCCGTATCAGCTCGAACTCCAATTGGAGTAAATCCCATGCGTTTGAAGATTTTTATGTAAGTTTTGTACATCAAATTATATGAATTCAGTGCACCTTCGTAATCTACATCAAAACTGTATGCATCCTTCATCAAAAATTCCCTGCCCCTCATAACACCATAACGTGGTCTTACCTCATCACGGAATTTCCATTGAATTTGGTATAAACAAAGTGGCAAATCTTTGTAACTTTTTACCACATCTCTAATTAAATCAGTTGCTATCTCCTCATGCGTTGGACCAAAAAGCATATCTTCCTCATGCCTATCCTTTATGCGTAGCATTTCCTTACCGTAATCATCGTAACGCCCTGATTCTCGCCAAAGACTTGCTGGTTGCACACAAGGCATTAATGCTTCAATAGCACCGGATTTGTTCATTTCATCTCTGATAATATCTTCAATATTCTTAAGCACTAAGAGACCAAGTGGTAACCACGTATAGATGCCAGATGCTATCTGCTTTATTAAACCTGCACGCAAAGAATATTGATGGGAGATAATTTTAGCATGGGCAGGCTTTTCCTTTAGAGTTGGCAGGTAATATTTGGATAAGCGCATATAATAGATCTGATTGTATTAAGTAATCTTAATACAATCAGACCTGTAGGTAAACTTATTTTGAAAAGGAAGGGAAGTGCATGGCTGACCATTTCATAGTTATCATAGTCCTTGTACAACATTTTCCTTTTGGCATCGCAACGCTTTTCCACCAAACTGTGCTATGCGATCCTCAACAGAAAGAGGAGGTGAATCTTGCACCTCATTATCCACTGAGTCAACATTATTTACTTGTGGTGAATCAACACACGAACTTGGCGGTACCGGTGACTCCTCTTCACTATCTGAGAATTGCATGACTGCTGCTCTCTCCTTAAGTCTCTTTGTCCAATCTGAATCATTATCATCCGACTTCTTTCTCTCTGCTTGCTCCCTATCTATTCTTGCAGCAAACTCTTCTGGTGTTTCTTTTTTGTCAGTGCCCCCACTATTTTCTAATTTTGCTTTCAATTCATTTGTAAAATTTTGTTGCTGCCCACTCTTTTTAACGTAGTACCTCCTCTTATCTGTTCAAACAGAGTAGAATGATTATTATTCTCAGGTTCACCAGCCTTCTTCGGTGCATCATTCTTAGGTTGCTCCGTACGCTTGGAAGCTGTAAAAAAATGCGGAGGCGGAGGTGGTAGTGCAGCATCTTGTGGCAATGGAGGAGGTGGCGGCGGTGGACTTGGATTTGGTTGTGTTCCAAACGTTACTGGAGGTGATTGAGGAGTAGGTACATTTGATTTATTCTCCAGATTAGTACAATTTTTACACACAAATTTTTGTGGTTCTTGAGATGGAGTATGGCCGAATTTCTGTCCATTAAGACCTACTTCTTTCTTATTATCATCTCTAGAAATAGCCAGTTTAACAAGATATGTCACTGAAATAAGTGCAACAACCGTAGAAACAGCAAAAATTGCTAAAGGAACTGCTGCAATAGGACCAGAACCAGAAACTGCTATAATAACATAAGGAAGATATTGACCAGATATGAAACTAAATATAGATAATAATGAAACAGCAATTAAAGGTTTCCATATAGTCTGCTTAGTTTTAGTAAGCTCCTGACTATCTTTTAGCAATGAAGAATTATTGGATATCATCATTTCTTTGCCTCACTTGTTAACGATAATTTAATAATAACCCAATTAATAATTTCTGTCAATAATTAATTATGAAAAACAAAGTTGCAATTTGAATAGATAAGCTATAAGTAATATACGACCAGCAATAGCCATACAATAGACTTCTTGTATAACCCACACTAAGTAGAAAAAAGGTGTCATCCAAGTAGCTGACACTGCTCTCCTTTGTCATTCCAGTGCTTGACACTGGAATGACACCGAAGGGGCTACTGCCGTCTTGGATGGAAACCAGTGTCAGAACTAGTTAACCATGGGGCTTCTTTTGCCTTTTTTTCCATTTGGTAAATTTCTTAAATATTTATGGCTAACATGAAGCTAAGTACGAACTTTGTTAAACATAACAAATGGTGCCATTCCAGTGCTCCTTTTTTTGTCATCCCAGTGCTTGACACTGGGATCCAGTTTTCCATATAATCTCATCGAAAATGTTGTAACCACTTTCTGTGCTAGTTTGCTTGCTTACAAGCAAACTTTCCTGGATCCCAGTGTCTGGGCACTGGGATGACAAAAAAAGGAGCACTGGGATTACACCCTGACAATCGTCATCCAGCTACTTGTTAGCGGCTAAGAGATACCGCGAATGAATCGCGGTATGACGGTTCGTGGCGGCATGACGATAACCTCGTCTCACTGCCATTAAGTTAAGGAAAAAAGATAGATTTTATGGGATAATGATGTATACCAATAAGTTTAAAGGTAGTATGAGTAAAAAAGGCAGTAATAAAATTTATTCAAAATGAATTGGCAAGTCTAGAATTTATAGAATCCCATAAATCATCTTCAAAAGATTTTATGAGAAAGAGGAAGTTATCTTTTATTGACATATTTATCTTAATTTTAAGAAAAAGTGTAAAGTCGCTGCAAGTAATACTAAACGAATTTATTTTATATAGGAAAAAAGACTATACCGTTACTGCTAGTGCTTTTAGTCAAGCAAGAAAAAAAATGAAACACAGTGCATTTTCAGAAATTAACGAAGGTGTGGTTTCCTTGTACTACCAAGACCAAAAATTTAAAACTTGTTTTGGCTTTAGAGTGTTAGCTCTTGATGCCTCCAAAATCATTTTACCAACAAGCGTTGAAATAAAAAATGAATTTGGCTCAAGAAAAATACGTAACCAAAAACCAAAAGATTTAGGTGATTATGCAAGTGCAACCTTTGCGGTTTGTTAAGATGTGCTAAATAATGTTGCCATAAGGTCAGTGTTAGATAGAGGTAACACTCATGAAATTAACTTAGCAGATGGAATGCTTAAAGTTGTAAATACTAATGACTTACTGATTTGTATATTTATCTTATAAATTTCTTTCTAGCCTTACAAAAAGAAAAATTGCTTATGTCATTCGATGTCCCAGATCATCTTTTAATGAAGTGAATGCTATGTTTGAAGAAAAAAGCCCATCTAGTGTTGAGGTTACCATATGTGCTCAGCGTAAGATAAAACAAGAAAATAGTGGAATAACGCTTCAAAGTGGTACTGCCATCTGGTGAAATTGAAGTGTTAGCTACATCATTAATGGATGAACAAAAGTTTCAAACTGGAGAATTTAAGGAGTTATATTTTTTACGCTGGGGAGTTGAGACATTTTTTGCAAAACTCAAAGGAAGACTAAGTCTAGAAAATTTTACAGGAAAAAGTGTTGAGTCTGTTAAACAGGATTTTTGGTCAGCTATCTTTATTAGCAACCTAGAAAGTGTTATGACAGAAGATGTAGAAGAAGCGTTGAATATGGACTTAACCGATGATAAGCTTAAGAGGAGCATTAACAAATCTGTCTCATTTAACGCGATCAAAAACTTGGCTTTCGACATTTTTGCTACGGAATCAGATACTGACTGCATTATGGATCAATTATCAAAGCTATTTTTGATGAACACTTTGGCGGTAAGAAAGGGAAGGAAAGTTGATCGTCATAAGGTACCTTATCTTCGTTCGTTCAATTACCAAAAAAGGGTTGGAAAACACATATTTTGACTAGAGGTAGTATTCATATCTTCTGATAATAACTGGGTAGCTTATTGCCATAGCTCCTGTAAAATGACTTCTAAACAAACTATTTCTTAAGTAATTTACACTTCAGAGTTTATCTGCTTTAAAGTTTACTCTATTCTGTTTCAGTATTTGTCATAAATCCTTAATTATTTCTGACTTTTTAGTTCAGTTTTTAACCATTCTTTCCTTAACTTAATGGCAGTGAACCTCGTCATCCCGCTACTTGTTAGCGGGATCTCTTGTTAGCGGCTGAGATACCGCGAATGAATCGCGGTATGACGGTTCGCGGCGGTATGGACGTAGGAAAACCTTTCTTGGGTTAGCTATAGAGACTCTCATCTTTAGCGAGCTTCAAGGTAATTGGTTGCTATTTGCGAAAATATTCGCATAATTTAAGTAACATTACTTAATAAAAATTAACTATGGAGCTTAATAAGATTGCAGCATCGATTTTACTTTCTGGGCTAATCATTATGATAGTTAGTAATGTAGTTGATATGCTTTACAGTCCAGAAGAATATAAGATTGAACACCAAACGATAGTAGCTGCTGGCAGCAATGAGTTCCAGCAAAAAATCGAGCAAGTGGCGCTTGATATTGGAGCGCTCATGCAGAATGCTAGCTTTGAGAAAGGTAAATCAGCAGCAAAAAAATGTATAGCCTGCCATAGTTTTGAGAAAGGTGGAATGAATAAAGTAGGACCAAACTTATGGAACATAGTTGGAAATAAAAAGGCCCATCTTGGTAACTCATTCAATTACTCAAAAGCAGTGCTTGAAAGAGGTGGAAAATGGGGGTATGAGGAGCTATTTGCCTTTTTAAAGAACCCAAAAGCCTATATAAAAGGTACACGTATGGCATTTGCAGGTATTTCCAATCCACAAGAAATTGCAGATCTAGTTAGTTATTTGCATCAATTGAGTGATAGCCCGGTTGCTTTGCCAAAGTAGTATGGATTATTGTAAATTGTTTGATGGAAATAATGGTCACATAGCATATCGAAAGCTACAAGGAAAGAAAGCTTCTGTAGTTTTTTTCGGTGGATTTGCATCCAATATGGATGGAACTAAAGCAACTGCTATTTACAAATTTTGCCAAGAAAATGACGTAGCACTTGTGCTATTTGATTATTTTGGTCACGGTCATTCAAGTGGTAATTTTATTGATTACACGATAAGTGATTGGCAAAAAAATTGTGCTAAAGTAATGAGTGAATTAACTAGCGATAAACAAATAATTATAGGTTCAAGTATGGGAGGATGGCTGATGTTGCTCACTGCCCTTCAATTTCCAGAAAAAATTGCAGCACTAATTGGTATATCGTCTGCTCCCGATTTTACTGAAGATTTGATATTCAAGCAATTGTCAGGCAAGCAAAAAGAAGAACTAGATTCTAAAGGTGTAATAGATTTTACTTCAGAGCATTGTACATACAAAATAACTAAAAATTTGATCGCAGATGGCAGAAAGAACCTTCTTTTAAACAAAAAGACAATAGATATAAACTGTCCTGTGCGCTTGCTGCATAGCATTAATGATAAAGATGTTCCTTATCAAACTTCATTGAATTTAGCTGAAAAAATTAAGTCAACCGATGTTGAAGTACACTTAATAAAATCAGCAGAGCACAATATGTCTGACAATCATTCACTGGAAGTTTTATTTAAGACCATTAGAGAATTTTGTAACCAGACTGCATTCTGTGATTTTTAGCAAAACACGATTTTTCATTTGAGCTTTCTTCAACTTAAAATAAATACAGAAAATTGCTGCCTATAGCTAAACTGACTTAGATTTACCGACAATTTGAAAAACCGTCATCCCGCTACGTGTTAGCGGCTGAGATACCGCGGCGGTATGACGGTTCGCACCATCACACTTTGGAACCTTACAGATATTGAGCAAATCCAATAATATCCTTGATTTCTTTTATATTATGGGTTGCAATTTCTGCTGCTTTCTTTGTGCCTTTTTTTAATATTTCATGTAAATGGAATTGGTCTTTTAAAAGATCATTCATTTTCTCACGTATGGGTGATATAACACTGATAATTAAATCAGCTAACTCTTTTTTGAAGTGCTTCATGTCATGTTTGTTCACTTCTTCACATACTTTTTTCACATTTACATTACTAAGCACTGAATAAATGTTTATCAAATTGCTTATTTCTGGTCGGCACTCTAAAGTAGCAAAGCCTAGAATTGAATCTGTTTTTGCTTTTTCTATTTTTTTGACAATTAAGTCATCCGTATCATCAAGGTTAATGCACGAATGTTCTGAAGGATCAGATTTACTCATCTTGCTTGTACCATCTCTTAAGCTCATTATCCTTGATGTGCAATCCAAAGTTAAGATTTCAGGTACGATGAAATGATCCAGCTTATAATGATTGTTAAAAGCTGATGCAATATCACGTGCAAGCTCCAAATGCTGTTTTTGATCATCACCAACAGGAACGTATTTAGTTTGATACAACAATATATCTGCAGCCATAAGTACTGGATAACTATATAATCCAAGAGAGGCTTTTTGTTTATCGCTGCCAGCTTTATCTTTAAATTGAGTCATGCGATTAAGCCAACCAATTGGTGTATAGCACCCAAGCAGCCAGCCCAGTT
Organism: Wolbachia endosymbiont of Drosophila willistoni; assembly: GCF_040084705.1. NCBI lineage: Bacteria > Pseudomonadati > Pseudomonadota > Alphaproteobacteria > Rickettsiales > Anaplasmataceae > Wolbachia > Wolbachia endosymbiont of Drosophila willistoni. The sequence goes on along the minus strand of NZ_CP157591.1, from coordinate 1,151,123 downwards.
CTGCATGACCACTAACTGTGGACTGATTAAAAATAATGGACTTTTCTGGATCTATTCCACATGCAATATAAGCTGCTGCTGTTTTGAAAATATTACTTTTTAATTCACTTGCGGGAAGCTTATTTGCTGTGATTGCATGTAGGTCGACAATACAAAAAAGAGATTTGTATTTATCCTGTAAGTCTATCCACTGTTTGATTGCACCAAGATAATTACCTAAATGTAGTACGCCACTTGGCTGGATACCTGAAAAGACAATACTTGTCATTATACATTTACCTCATGCTAATCGTTTCCACAATCAGCAGATTTCTTAGAAAGAATAACCATTGCAGGGCGGAGCAACCTACTTTTGATAGTATAACCAGTTTGTAGTACCTCTACAATGGTGCCAGGCTCTTTTTCATTGTCTTCTCTTTCCACAACAGCTTGGTGTAAATTACTATCAAAAAGCTCACCAAGTGGGTCTACTTCCTCTATTCCATGTTTTTTTAGATCATTTATAATTTTTTGATAAGCTACTTTAATCCCCTCATGAACAGGATCACCGTCTTTCAAAATTTCCATTACTCTTTTTAAATTGTCGCACGAGTCGATCATATCACGTGCAAGTTTTGTGACTGCGTAGTCACTTGCATCGCTAATTTGCTTTTGCATTATACGTTTGACATTTTCATTATCTGCAACAGCACGGCGTAAATGATCTTCAAGCTGAACTGCACGTTCTTTTAATGTATTGAGATCTTCATTTAAATCATCAGTTTGCTTATGGTTATCACTTTGTTGGTCGTCACCTTTCTGCCTACTTACCATATCAGCAAACTTCTTCTTTTTCTCCTTACTGCTATCTGACATATCATTACCCTTAAGAATCTAATAAATATATAACAATTAATCTGAAAATATCAAGCGCCAGCTACATTCGTCTTTCTATGCTCGCATTTAAAAAGTTAATTAAAGTAGTTTTATAAAAAGAATCAGAAAAAGTACTAATATCATTTTGTGCCATATTAATGTAGTGTCTAGCTTTTTCCATAGAAAGCTGAATGGCATTATGGTGATTAATATAGTGTAATGCTTGGTCAAAATTGTGTCTAGCTGAAGAAAAGCATTTTTCCCAGAATTTTTGCTCTGCTGGACTGCCATTTTCGTATGCTATAATAGCAGGTAAGGTGACTTTACCTTCGAAAAAGTCTTTTCCGACTTGCTTTCCAGAAGTGCCTTGATTAGCAGTATAATCGAGCATATCATCAACTATTTGAAATGCCATACCAAAATTAAAACCAAAATTCTTTAGCCTCTCTGTTTCGTCATTTGTTGCACCAGATACTGTTGATGCAGCTTCACAGCATGCAGAAAATAAAGATGCTGTCTTTTCTCCAATGATATCAAAATAATTTTCCCTGACTGTGTGGGGGTCAAAGCGTGCTGTCATCTGCTTTATTTCACCCTTCACAAGTAAATGCGATGCTTTAGATAAAATAGAGAGAATATTTAAATTTCCACACTCTATAAGCCATCTAAATGCTAGAGTCAACAATAGATCACCAACTAAAATGCTTGATTTATTTCCCCAAATCTTATTCGCTGTTTTAACTCCATGGCGTGCCTCACTTTCATCGAGCACATCATCATGAAGTAAAGTAGCATTGTGTATAAACTCTACCGATGCAGCAACGTTGATCCTATTCTCCCCAGAATAGTTTAGCATTTTACATATAATAAAAACTAGTTTAGGCCTTATTTTTTTTCCACCTGACCTAACAAGATGAGATATAATATCAGTAGCAAGCTTAGCATCTTCATCATTGACATTTTTGAAGACAAAGTCATTCATAGCTGACAAATCAGAAGATACAATATCGTCTAATTTATCGCTGTTTGTTAAATCAGTATTTAGCATTTTAAGAGACTTATGCCTCTTGCCCTTGTGCTTTCTCGTTCTCTACTTTCTTCTTTTCTGTTTTCTTTGGTTCTGTTTCTAAAGTTACTATGCCTTTTTTGATAAACCACAGTACTCTTTCAGTTGCCTGCGCGCCTACACTTAGCCAATGTTTTAATCTATCAGCTTTCACCACAACACGATTTTTATTGTCTTTTGGTAACATTGGATCATATTGTCCTATTTTCTCAATAAAACGCCCATCTCTTGGTGCCCGTGAATCAGCTACAACTATCCTATAAAAAGGGCGTTTCTTTGCGCCAAACCTCGCCAACCTTATTTTAACTGCCATGTTAACCTTTATTCATATATTAGCCACAATTTTATACAATGAGCCGTTTTAAGTCAAATGAATTATACAGCTTTTGCACCTTATAATATAATTACCAATAATGTAGGGCAGTGCCGGGCGCACAGCTATACGAACATTCATTTTTGAAGGTAAATTGCACAGCAAATGGTGTCATTCCAGTGCTTGACACTGGAATCCAGCCTTTTTTTAATCATTAAAACGTTGTATTTTAACATAAAACGGCTACTTTTATGCTTACCAACTTAATAAAATTCCTGGATCCCAGTGTCTGGGCACTGGGATGACATCCTTTCTAGTGAAGATTGCTCTCAAATCGCAATGTTCGTACAATTGTGTGTCTGGGCACTGGATGCGTTTGAAGCAGCTTATAAGATTTTTGATTATATATCATCAAGTATAGCGTGATTAACTTCGACTTTATACTTTGATTCCAGATAGCTAATTAATTGCTCTTTTAGCGATATCATCACACGTTTTCCGGTGTCAAGCGTGTTTAATTTGCCATTTGATGAATGCATTTCTTTTAGAACACCTATTATAATTTCATTATTGTATTGAATAGGATCTGTCACTGAACCAGTTGTTTTCATATTGAAAATCTCTTCTACAAAAGAAAAGGGGTAGTTTTGTTGATCCACTTTATTGCGGTGCATCTGCTGACCTTTAACTAATTCCACACCTTGAATTTCTTCCAAATCTGTTTTTTCTCTTAGTTGAACTGCAACCTCTTGCCCGAATTTAAACATTCTTTCTTTTATAAACTCACTACGCCAAAGCTCTACCGCTAATGCCTTGCCTTCTTCAAAACTTTGCAATTTGGGTGGAAAGATATCGACGATTTTTACACTAACAACGGCGTCCCCAACGCCCTTAAAATAACCTTTCTGATCCTTTTCTCGCGAAAAAATGAAAGAAATCAAATCACCAGAATCTCCTACGTTATTACCGCTTTGATCTTTTCCACTCGCATCTACTGGACCAATAGTTTGTATAGGTAAATTATATTCACTCAATATTTCTTCAATTTCTGAACCATTGTATATCTTATAGTTCACTTGGTTTATGAAATCATTGACTCTTTCAAAAGACTTTTGGTTAGTTAGAACTGACTTTATGTCTTTTTTTAAATCAACTAAGTCTTCATCAGAGATTTGATGCGCACTTTCCACTTTTACTATGTGCCAACCAAAACTGCTTGCTAAAACTTCACTTACTTCACCTACTTTAAGAGCAAATACCTTCTCTCTCACGTCTTCTGGTAAAAAATCCTTAGTTATATTATTTACTCTAGTTTCCTCAAGTTTTGCTTTGCCAAACTCTTCTACTATCTGTTCAAAGCTTGTTTTACCCTCCTCAAATGCTCTTCTTGCTGTCTCAGCTTCTTCTTTGGTAGAAAATATTGCATTGAATATATCTCTTTGATTTTTCAGTTCTTGTTGTTCTATTATACCATCAACTTCTTCATCTGAGATCTTGATTTGATCTTCAAAATACTTTTGGCCTAGGGAAATATATTGCGCAGTTCGATACTCAGGATAATAAAAATGGGATTTATTTCTTTCGTACAAATCAAGTAAGGCTTGATCATCTGGTTCAGGAATGTTTGTAACTGCATCTTCAGTTATTTTAACAATATCAACTACTCTAGTTTGGTAGCGACTTTTGTATATCTGCTCATCAATTTTCTCGCCAAAAGTTACTGGATAATTATCTTTAAATAATGAAGTCATGAACATCATTGCAGGCAGGACTTTCTCTAGCTTTGCTATATACTCTTTCTCTGTCATATGCAGGTCATTTAGCGTTTCATAGAATTTATTTTTGTCAAATTCACCTTTATCATTTTGAAAGTATTTGGTGTTTTTAATATGGTTTTTTATAGATTCTTCTCCAACTGTCAACCCCAGCTCACTAGTTAGGTTAAACAATAGTTTTTGCTCTATAAGTGCGTTAAGCAAATCATATTTCAGCTTTTTTACTTGTTCTCTACTCGCATCAGATCCAGAAATTTGTTTTCCATAATTTTGATATAGCGACTTATACTCATCTGACGTTATAACTTCTTTTCCAACCCTAGCTACCTCTTCTTTTTCATCATCACCTGATAAAAGGTTGCCAATTCCCATGAAGATTAACAAGCAAGCTAAAAGGACAACGGTTACTTTAGTGAAAAAATTTTTAACATTCATTTTAAACCCAGTTAATTAATGATTAATTATAGAATAGTGATAATTTAATGCTTGTAAACCTGTTGCTTTATTAGCTAATATATATAATATTACAATATATTAACTTAAAATTTAACTCTCTAATCTTAAATAGGAACATATGTTTAACTGAGTTATACTATACCTTAGGAAGGGGAAATATTTTGTTTGAAATATGCTTAAAGGTAAGCGCATTTAATTAACTTAAGAGGTGGGAAGTGACAAACAAAAAGTTATTGAATGACAAAATTAATGCTTTTTTAGTTTTAATAGTTTATATTTTAGCTCTGTATAACAGTAAGGGATACTTTAAATGGGAGATGCTTTTTTGATGTCAATGGAATCTTCTAAGGGCAATAACGATAGAAATAAACAGTTTCTAGTGCAAATAGCTGCTTGGTTAGTAGACAACACTGGTTTAACTTTTAATCAAATAGCACAATGTTGCAGATTGGCCCTTGAAGAAGTACAAGACATAGCTGATGAGGAAATAGAAGTAGAAAAATATAACCCTATTATTTCTGGAATAATTACTGAAAAAGAAATCGATGATTGCAAAAAAAATCCAAATCGTGTACCAAATTTGATTATAAAAAATATAAAAAAAAGGAGTAAAGCGATTGGTAGCATTCTTGGCTTTGCCTCTACGGCAAGACGTAGAGATAAACCTGATGCGATTTATTATTTAGTAAAAAAATTTCCTATCTTGGACAATAACGTTATAGCTAAATTAATTAGTACAACAAATTACACAGTTGAGCAGGTAAGAGATGGATCTCATCATAACATGCAAAATATAAAACCCCAAGATCCTGTACTACTCGGCTTATGTAGTCAAGAAAATTTAGAAGCAGAAGTGGAAAAAGCAAAAGTAGAAGAGGAGAAGCAAGAAAGGTTAAAAAAATATAAAGAATAGCTATTGAAAATCCTCATTTTTGTGTTTTGTTAACATTAAATTAACTTGACTTGCTAGTGTTTATTAGTATAATGTAAGTAAAGTACGGGGTTTAATGATAATTAAGCTTAATACGCACTGAAACTAACTCAGCCTAATTTATTATCTTATAGTCACATTTTAGGTTAGTAAGCATCAATTAAAATTTTTGGAGGATTATGACAACAATCAATGAAGATGTTTTGGCAAAAGGAAAGGTTACAGCTCAACCTGAAAAAAGTGAGCAAATTTACAATAACGATACAGTAAAACAGATGGTCAATGAAGGTACTGAGAAAAACAGAAAAACATTAGATCTGAGCGAATTAAAAGAGAAAACAGCAGAAGAATTGTTAGAGTTAGCTGAAGAAAGAAAAATTTCAACTAACGGTAAAAGCAATGGTAGAATGCTAAAGCAGGAAATAATATTCAGCTTAATGAAAAAAATGAGTGAAGAAGGAGGCATAACCACAGGGAGTGGAATAGTGGAAATATTGCCTGATGGTTTTGGTTTCTTACGTTCAGCAAGTGCAAATTATGCCCCAAGTACCGATGATGTTTATATTTCTAACGGGCAAATAAAGAAGTTTAATTTACGTACAGGAGATATGGCATATGGAGAAATAAGGCCACCTGGTGATAAAGAGAGATATTTTACTTTAACTAAGGTTCAAAGTATAAACTCTACTGAAGTAAGTGAATTAAGAAAGTACGTCCATTTTGATAATTTGCTTCCTCTTTATCCTGAGGAAAGCATAGTACTTGAGTGTAATAATGGTGATGATAAAAAAGGCTTAAGCATGCGTGCTATAGATATAGTAGCTCCTCTTGGAAAAGGGCAAAGAGCGTTAGTAGTTGCTCCACCTCGCACAGGAAAAACTGTATTGCTTCAGCAAATGGCTAACTCTATAGCTATAAATCACCCTGAAGTAGAATTAATAGTGTTACTTATAGATGAAAGACCTGAAGAAGTAACAGATATGATACGTTCTGTAAAAGGTGAGGTAGTAAGTTCTACATTCGATGAGCCTGCTTACCGTCACGTACAGCTTGCTGAAATAGTAATAGAAAAAGCTAAAAGAATGGTTGAGCATAAAAAAGATGTGGTAATTCTACTTGACAATATTACTAGACTTGCACGTGCTTATAATGCGGTTATTCCTTCGTCTGGGAAAGTTCTAACTGGTGGTGTAGATTCAAACGCACTGCAGAGACCAAAACGCTTTTTTGGAGCAGCTCGTAATATTGAGAATGGGGGTTCTTTAACTATAATCGCCACAGCTCTTATAGAGACTGGTTCAAAAATGGATGAAGTTATTTTTGAAGAGTTTAAAGGTACAGGAAATGCTGAGATCATACTTGATAGAAAACTTTCTGATAAACGTATATTTCCAGCTATTGATATTACAAAATCCGGAACAAGGAAGGAAGAGCTATTAGTTGATAAGGCTATACTAAATAAAATATGGGTGGTGCGTAGGATACTCAATCCTATGGGACCCGTTGAAGCAATGGAATTTTTACGTGACAAACTACTTTTAACAAAGAGCAATGCTGACTTTTTTAACTCCATGAATCACTAAAAGTAAGCCAGTTATGATGGATATGCTGAGCAAAAAGTAAAACGCTCTTATAGCTAAAATAATTTGGATTTACCAAAATATATTTATAGTTAAGTTGGCAATTTACCTTAAGTTAGCGCGTGACACTGGAATGACACCCTTGGTGGCAGACAGCTAAAGGAAAATATCAACTAGGTTTATAATCTATCACTACCGTGTTTGCAATTTTGTCGTGAAAAGCTTGTTTATGTTCATCACCTACTGCACATACTAAAACTAAGATTAGTATAGCTAAGAATAAAATGGGATTACAAAGTGATATGCAATAAATTATAAAAAGAGCTATAGTCCTTTTCATTGCTTGCATTGTAGTGATTGACTCAAATGTATCTTTGTCTTTTACACGCATGCTAAATAACAAGTGTCCTGGAGTGCCGCCAAATTTTACTAGCATGAATATATGAAATATACATGGTATCATTAAAAATAAAGAAAATACAATCGTGGTGATTACAATTATTGCACCCATGATCCCTTGTATTGCGTGTGTAAGTGAGAAATCCACCGCCATTAAACCAAATGGTATTGCGATAAATAAAATACAATCAACTATAAATGCTAGAGTACGTCTTGTCATCGTTGAGTAGTTTACTTTTTTATCCATGTACTACCTATAAAGAAAAATATCAACTAGATTTATAGTCTATCACTACTGTTTTTGCAATTTTATCGTAAAAAGTCTGTTTGCGTTGATCAAATACTGCAAACAAAAATAAAATTAGCACAATTAAAAGATATAGAAAAGTATAACCATGATAATGCAGATGAAGCAAAAAGCGAAAAATAATCCAGATGCTTCCCTTAGAAATACATCTTATTGTTGCTTGCATAAGGGTAACATTTGTAAATGTATTAGCATCTTTAATATGCATACCACACAATAGTTTTCCTGGGGTACCACCAAGTTTTGTTACCATTAATATTTTGGATATTGTTAGTACTAATGTTGCGACCACTGTAGAAACTATAAATGGTATTTCTGTTGCTAGTTGTGCAAGTTCCTGAAAAGAGTCTTTATCTTGATCTTGTAATGATACGATGAATACACCATAGATAAAACCGAAGATAAAATGAGGGGAAAATATGATGAGGTCAAGTATTTCTGCTACAATACGCCTTGTAAATCCTACATAATTTACTTTAACATTTATTTCAGTATTCATAACCCCACCTATATTTCATAATATCATCATATGATATAAAAATACGTTATTAAATAACCGTAAATATACTAACTTGGGTAATATTAGCTACTTGTGCCACTCTATTATTTAAATTAATATTAAATCATTTATAACTAGGGAAGTTATGTCAACACTAATCACAGTTGCATATGGCGACGGTATCGGACCAGAAATCATGGAAGCGGTGCTGTCGATATTGCGCGAAGCAGAAGCGGAAATCTCAATAGATATTATTGAAATAGGGGAGCGTGTTTACAGTAAAGAATGGTCTCACGGAATTTCTCCAAGTGGTTGGGAATCAATTGAAAGGACAAAAATATTATTAAAATCTCCGACAACAACTCCTCAAGGTAAAGGGCACAAAAGCTTAAACGTTGCACTCAGAAAAAATCTAGGGTTGTATGCAAATATCAGACCATGCATTTCATATCATCCTGTTATAGAAAATAAATTCGATAAGTTTGATATCGTAGTGATACGTGAAAATGAAGAGGACGTTTACACCGGAATAGAGCATAGGCTCACTGGTGACTCTTACCAATGCACTAAAATTATTACTAGATCTGGCTCAGAGAAGATATGCAGGTACGCTTTTGAATATGCAAAAAAACACAACAGAAAAAAAGTAACTTGCCTGACTAAAGATAACATCATGAAAATGACTGACGGAACTTTCCATGCCGCGTTTGATCGCATTGCAAAGGAATACCCAGATATAAAGGCAGAACATTATATAGTTGATATTGGAATGGCGCGTGTTGCAACAGAACCGGAGAATTTTGATGTTATAGTAACCGAGAACTTATATGGCGACATATTATCAGATATAGTCGCACAAACCTCTGGATCTGTGGGGCTTGCCGGAAGTAGCAACATCGGGAATGAATACGCAATGTTTGAAGCAGTGCACGGTTCTGCCCCTGATATTGCAGGAAAAAACATAGCCAATCCTTCTGGTCTTTTAAATGCTGCAGTGCATATGCTAATTTACATAGGTCAAGTGGGTACTGCAAAACTAATCTACGATGCATGGCTCAAGACTTTGGAGGATGGAATACACACTGCCGATTTATATAAGGAGAAAAGAAGTAAACAGAAAGTTGGTACAAAAGAATTTGCAGAAGCTGTTATAGACAATCTAGGAAAAAAACCGAAAACATTATCTGAGCTTATAATTGGCAGTGATCCAAATAGTAAAGTGGATAAAATACAGGATAATTATGAACAGGATTATAAGATTAAAAAACTAGTGGGTAGCGATATAACGCTTGCCTGGAGTAAGCCGGCTGACTTTGACCAAATAGTGAAGTTGTTTGAAACAAGTAATCCGCAGATTATAGCAATATATTCAAAAGGCCTTGCGATTTGGCCAGGAAGTTCAAAGTCTTCAAGTGACCAAATAACCTGCAGGTTCATTGCAAATAATGAAATTACAAATAGTGATGTGAATAACTTGCTAATCAAATTTGAGGAACATAATTTTGATGTGGTGAGAATGGATAAGTTGTATTTGTATGATGGGAAAGAGGGTTTCTTCTCTTAGTGGTTGCTTGATATTTTTATGCTTGTGTGAAACATTAAATATATTATACTAATAGTATCGTGTATTTATGTGAGGTGTAGTAATGAGTCAACATTTTAAGTTAACTGGTCAGGAGTTTTATGATAATAATGATCTGTTTAACGTACTAGAGATAAAAGCTGAACAAATTGTAGGTAAGGATTATCAAGCTCTTAGCAAGTTTCTGAAAAAACAATATAATAAATTGATACTTGTAAACCATCCTGACAAAGGTGGAGACAAAAATAGATTTGATCAGATTTATAAAGCTTATCAAGAGCTAAAAAAGTACATTGAACCTTTAGAGTCAGGAAATCCTTGTGTTAAAGTCAGTGTTGGTGCTGAAAGTGATGGGCGTTTAACGGCAAGAGAGTTTCACTATAGGAGAAGTTTGTTTAATAAGCTAAAAATAAGTTTAGAGGAAGATGCTGTAGGTAAAGATTTTGATGGATTGATTTCTATACTAAAAAGAAATGACTATTCGTTTAAAAAAGATCTAGAAAAATGCATGAAACTCCAAGCTCAAATAAATAGGATTTTGCAAAATCCAAATTTAGATAATTTTAAGAAGAGTGTAGAAAGTACAAAATTAATGAAAGAGCTATATCAATATATAACAAAGCCAAGCATACAATTATTCAATTATATTACTCCTCTAGAAGAAAAGAGAAGCCTAGTTAAAGAAGATAAGAAAGCATTAGCGTTGAAATTTATAGAGCGTAAAAATGCTCTACTGCTTGTCCCAAAAATAAGTCTTCTGCCTTTCGCTCTATTAACTACAGTTACTATAGGTTGCTATTTTTCATGGTGGATCATAGGATTTAATATCATTGCTGGTAATGCCTCTCATTTATTAGTAAATTATTATATGAAAAAGTATAAAAATTCAGAAATTTCCACTGATGAATTCATGAGTAAAATAAACTATATCACGCTAGGCAATAAGCTTCTTATCAACTATCCTTTAGCTGCTTTTTCTGTTTATCTACTTACAACAAATTTCATTGCTAATAGATTAACTGTTGGTGGAACCATACTTGGTTCACTATTGTTATTGGCAGTATTAATTGAAATGTTAGCTCCTGTTTTCTCAAAAGGCTGTGAAATATATGCTGAAAAGCACACAAAAGATTTACTAGAAGAGGATCCAAGAGATAGGGTACAAAAGGAAACTGACCTGTTAGGATGGTATGATCCACGAAAACTGTTAATGCCAATTGTTATGCCTCTTATTAAAAAGTGTTTTGCGGAAGTGGTAAGCGAATTTGCTGAGAGAAATTTTGATGAAGTGAACACTAATGTGTCTGATGTTAATACTGAAGGACTATCTAAGCCTCAAGGAATTGAATTTGCACAGTAACCAGTGTAGTATAGGCTTTTAGCTCTATGCATGGACTCAAAAAAAGTAGAATTGATATTTGAAAAGTTTCAAGAATCAAATTCTGCACCAAAAATAGAGCTAAATTATATCAATCATTATACGCTTCTGGTCGCAATAGTTTTATCAGCACGGACGACCGATGTAAGCGTTAACAAAATTACAAGAGAACTTTTTAATATCGCTGATACGCCAGAAAAAATGCTGAATCTTGGGCAAAACGAGCTAAAAAAACGTGTAAATAGTATCGGTTTATATAATTCCAAAGCAAAAAATATAATCGGGCTCAGCAAAATATTGATTGAGAGGTACAATAGCAAAGTGCCTACTGATTTCGATGATTTGGTGTCTTTGCCGGGAGTGGGAAGAAAGAGCGCTAATGTGTTCTTAAATTCGGGGCTTGGCATTCCAACATTGGCAGTTGATACTCACGTTTTTAGAGTGAGCAATAGAATTGGGCTTGTGAAAGAAAAAGATGTGTTTAAAACAGAGCAATCTCTTTTAAATGTGGTTCCCAAAAAATACCTGCTTTATGCTCATCATTGGCTAGTTTTGCATGGTAGATATGTTTGCAAAGCACAGAAACCTTCGTGTGAAACGTGCATAATTCATGATTTATGTGAATTTGAGTGCAAAAGGTATAAAGTCTAGTATTTCTTCTTTTGTCATCCAAGTAGCTATAGAAACGAAAAAACTTACTTGACACATTTTGCTGGAATGACACCAGTTGTTATTCAGACAACAGTTATGCAAGAGATCTGATTACATCTAAGCTAACAATGGACCACTAGATATATTACTAACTACGTTGACCTGATTCAATATTTTATTAGTGGGATTGAAATAATTTTCTATAAATTCCTTATATATAGCTGTTAACTTGTGTATATCGTTTACTGATACGCATTCGTTTATCTGATGTGCAGTTTTGTTGATTATACCAAATTCAATCACTGGACAAACATCTTTGATAAACGCAGCGTCAGATGTGCCACCACTTGTGCTAAGTATAGCATCAATGTTGGTAACCTTACTTATTGCATCAAGCATAATATCAGTATTTCTATCGGGAGTAGAGAGGAAAACGTCCCTGCTGCTATGCATAGAAAGTTTATAATCGTTAGTTACACTGGAGCATATTTCATCAATCAGCTTATATAAGCCACCCGGTGTTTGTTCATTGTTATATCGAATGTTAAAACGTGTAGTTGCTGAGCCAGGTATTAGATTGCTAGTATTATTTCCAACATCGATAGTAGTAACTTCGCAATGTGAAGGCTGAAAATATTTATTACCATGATCAAAAGTAGTATTTTTTACCTTACTCAATATCGATATTACCTTATATATTGGATTGTCTGCTAGGTCTGGGTAGGCAACGTGCCCTTGTTTTCCATGGCAAATTAATTCAAATGTTACAGAACCTCTTCTGCCTATTTTTATGGTATCACCTAATTTCTCACTACTGGTTGGTTCGCCAACCACACAAAAATCTATCTTTTTCTGCTTATTTTTCATCCATTCCAAAACTGCCTTTGTTCCATATTCTTCCATGCTTTCTTCAGCACTGGTAATCAATGCACTTATTGAACCATTAAATTGAAACTTCTCTGCAATCAAATTTACCATAGCAGCAATAAATGCAGCTACTCCGCTTTTCATATCAGCGGCCCCTCTTCCATATAGCATTCCATCCCTCACTTCTGGTTTAAATGGACCAAATGCCCAATCTTTTAACTGACCCGGTGGTACAACATCAACGTGCCCAGCAAAGCACAAATTTGGTACTCCATTTATATATTTCGCATAAAGATTTTTAACTTTATCACCAAATTCTAAAATCTCACAATCAAAGCCGCTCTTCTTGAAGATTGTTGCTATATACTCTATTGCCCCGCTGTCTTCTGGTGTTATACTCTCAAAAGAGATCAATTTCCTAGTTAGCTCTACAGGGTCAATTTTCATGTCAATCTTAAAATACTTATACTGCTATACTGTAAACACTCTATGCACTATTTAAAACAAATATTACATCAAACCGAACAAACTTTTCTAAGGGAAGTAATAACAGATTACCACCTTGCTGATGATATCTATGAAATATGCACACAACACGGAAATGACATCTTTCTAGTTGCAGATGAAAATACAGCAAAACTTTTAAACAAAAACGTATTTAATAAAATTTCTCATTTAATTATTCCAACCCCACCTGCCATTCCAGTGTCACGCGCTGGGATGACATCAAGTAGAGAAATGACACCAAGCAGAGCTGCCTCTCTTGAAACCGTAAATCTAGTGAGAAACAAAGTAAAAGACAGTGACTTAATAGTTGCATTTGGTAGCGGCACCGTTAACGATATCTGCAAATATGCAAGCTACCTCGAGAAAAAAGATTATATATCCTTTCCAACAGCCGCTTCTATGAATGGATATACATCCGCAAATGCTTCAATATTAGTAAATGGATATAAAAAATCGTTCAAAGCACATCTTCCAAGAGCAATATATATAGATATAGACATACTTGCCAATGCGCCACTGCGCCTCACATTAAGCGGATTTGCAGATTTCATTTGTCGTTCAACAGTTCAGGCTGACTGGCTACTATCTCATTTGTTGCTTAGCACAGAATACAATGAATTACCTTTTACACTTGTTCACGATTTGGAGCAAATTTTGCTAAGAGAATATACGGCGCTTACTAAAAGAAGTGGAAAAGAGGTCCTATTACTTATGGAAGTTCTACTAATTTCAGGACTTGGAATGGTGATGTCAAAAGGCAGCTATTCTGCAAGCCAAGGAGAGCATATGATAGCTCACGCAATGGAAATGGTAACAAAAGATTATTCCTCACTACATGGTGAAAAAATTGCTGTCACAACGATTACTATGGCTAATTTACAGGAAAAGATATTATCAATACAAAACCCGATTATCAAACCGACCACTTTAGATGTAAAACATATAACTCAGTACTTTGATAATATCGAATTTGTAAGAACTTTTGAACAGAAGCAAATTATGCAGCAAAAAATCCAAGAGATTATTTGTAAAGAATGGCATAATATTTCCAGTTTAATTAAGCAAAATTTACTACCTGCAAAACACCTGCAAAAAATATTTGAAGATCTATCAATTCCACACTTACCAGAGCACCTCAGTTGGAATAAAGAACAATATTGTAAAGTGGTCGATCTTGCGTTTACAACAAGAGATAGATTCACCTTTCTTGACTTAGCTAACTGCATAGAAGAAAGTTAAGTTTTGTAGTGAAATTCTGTCATTTAAAGAGATCATAGGCCAAAAGCTAAACCCTTTTCACAATCTCTTATCCATTGTCTCCTCACCTGAGTGGATATACAACTCATTCCAAGTAACTGACACTGGGTTTCACCAATAGCACTGCTTTGCTAAACATAGTTTAGTTCGAGTGGCTGAGGAGGGACTTGAACCCCCGACCAAGAGATTATGATCCTCCTGCTCTACCAACTGAGCTACTCAGCCTAATTAAAAACCTTATTATACACACGATCTATATGTTTCGTATAATACTTCAAATCAAACAAAGATTCAAGTTTTTCCGAGTTAATAACCTTAAGTAAGGGTTTATCTTGTTTCAATTCGGCCAGAAAATCACTGTTGTTTTGTTTCACTTTCATTGCATTGCTCTGAACAATTTTATACGCCTCTTCCCTCGCCAAACCACTATTTACTAACTCAAGCAATACACGCTGTGAGAAAACTAAACCTTTTGAAGAATTTAAGTTCTTTTCAATGTTTTCCTTATTGATCACCAATTTATCTATCAAATCTGTTAATCGCACTAAAGCAAAATCCATTGTTATACAAGCATCAGGAGCAATGCATCTTTCCACAGACGAGTGTGATATATCACGTTCGTGCCACAATGCAACATTTTCTAACGCAGGAAAAACATAACTGCGTATTAAACGTGAGAGTCCAGTCAGATTTTCACTTAAAATAGGATTACATTTGTGTGGCATAGCAGAGCTTCCCTTCTGCCCAGTGGAAAAATGCTCAGAAATTTCGCCGATTTCAGTTCTTTGCAAATGACGAATTTCAACAGCAACATTTTCTATTGAACTTGCAATTACTCCCAAAACTGAAAAGAACATGGCATGTCTATCACGAGGAATGATTTGAGATGATATGGTTTCAGGTATGAGTCCCATTTCTTTCGCTACATATTCTTCAACAAACGGATCAACATTTGCAAAATTGCCTACTGCACCTGATATTTTACAAATTGAGATCTCTTTTTGCGCGCTAATTAATCTCTGATAATTGCGTTTAAATTCAGCATAAAATCTGGCAAATTTTATTCCAAGAGTTGTTGGTTCTGCATGCATTCCGTGACTGCGTCCAACACAAACAATATCTTTATAGTCCTCAGCTTTTTTTTTCAATGCTGCAAGTAAATTTTTTAGATTCTCGAGCAAAATATCACAGGACTCTTTCAGTTGCACCGCAAGGCATGTATCCAAAACATCAGAACTTGTCATTCCATAATGAAGATAACGAACATCAACTCCCGCTTTTTTAGCAATATATGTCAGAAAAGCTATAACATCATGTTTTACAATGGATTCAATTTCGTTGATACATTCAACATCAAATTCAATAGCACCAGAGAGGTTCTCAGCAATATTATTCGGAATCACTCCTAACTTTGCTTGAGCTTCACACGCTAATTTTTCTATTTTAAGCCATATATTAAATTTATTATTTTCCTCCCAAATGGAAGACATTTCTTTTCTGCTATAGCGGGGAATCATTTTTGATTTATTCCAATAATGGTGTCATTCCAGTGCGTGACACTGGAATCCAGATATAAAAGTATTTGCAAATTATTCAATGGACAACGGATTCTAGAAGCATAAAATAATGTCCATGATGAAATAAACTGGATCCCAGTGTCACGCACTGGGATGACATGAGGGAAGCACTGGGATGACACCAGCTTAGCCATGGCAGAAATTTCTTTACGGCTATAGCGTGGGATCATTTTTGATTTACTCCAATAATGGTGTCATTCCAGTGCGTGACACTGGAATCCAGGTATAAAAGTATTTGCAAATTATTCAATGGACAACGGATTCTAGAAGCATAAAATAATGTCCATGATGAAATAAACTGGATCCCAGTGTCACGCACTGGGATGACATGAGGGAAGCACTGGGATGACACCAGCTTAGCCATGGCAGACATTTCTTTACGACTATAACAAGGGATCATCTTTGATCAGCTATCATCACCATCAGTAGCTTCTTTATTCGCATCTTGCTCTGCCTCTTGTTGCTCAGACTTCTGATTTTGCAATTTTACTTGCCTTAGCTCATTTGCATCTGTTTCGGATTTCACGACGTATATAGTAATTGGTACTACTACTTCACTATGTAATTCTACGTTTACTTGGTATTCACCCAAGTTTTTGATGCTTACTCCACCAAAAGATAAACTACGGTGATCTATCACATGTCCTTCTTGTAGTAAAATTTTCGCAATTTCACGTGTTGTTACAGAACCAAAAATTTTACCATCCTCTGAAGCTTGCTTTATTAATACCACAAACTTATCATGTAGTGACAACGCAAGCTCTTTTGCTACATTTAATCTTTTTATATTCTCTTCTTCCAGTAATAAACGTTGCTCCTCTAGCTTTGTTAAATTTTCCTTGGTAGCTTTCACCGCTTTTCTTTGTGGAAAAAGAAAATTACGTGCATAACCTGGTTTAACTTTGACAACTTCACCAAGCTTACCTAAAGTCCTTATATTTTCCTTTAAAATTATCAACATAAATTACCTAAACTTTTTTAGTACAGTAAGGAATAAGAGCTAAAAAACGTGCCCTTATGATCGCTAAGCGTAACTTCCTTTGTTTTTTTGCACATACGCCTGTTAATCTTCTAGGTAATATCCTACCATAGTCAGAGGTAAACTTGGATAATAAATCTATATTCTTATAATCTATGTCTTCATCTTTAGACGCAGCAAGAGGGCAAACTTTAGAACGCCTAAAGCCAGTCCTATTATTTACAGATACGTAAGAATTATTAAAACTATTTCGTCTTTTCATCATTATGCGCTTTGCTCCTCAATTTGTTTATTCATCATATGAGATTTACCTTCAAAAATTTTATCAACCTGCACAGGAAAGTGGCGAATAACGTTCTCATTAAGTTTCATTCTACGCATAAATTCATCCAGAATGCTTGCAGTAGAACTTATGCACATTATACAATAATGACCGCTCTTCATTTTATTTTTGTGATATGCAAAATCCAAAAGACCCCAATGTTCATACTTGATTAATCCTGATGCTTCAATGTTTTTCAAAAGCATTTCCAACGCTTTGCTCGATTGAGTTGGACCGTTTATTCTAAAATCTTTCAAAATATCTTGAAAAATCTTTATTAGATGTTCTGAAATATTTCTCTTCAAAGCATTTACTGCGTTATGGATAAACGCACTTTTAGTACTGCCTCCTAGAAATTTTGTAAAATCTTGCGTTATTCCTAAATCTTTTAGGTCATCTTTCAACTCTTTATCGATTTTTGACTTCACTTCTTTTAAATTTGAAAGATCTTCTTCTAATTCAACCCATAAAATTTTTGTAAGATCTTCCAAGAAATCAGAGTAAGCAACTAGACTTTCTTTAATGTCCTCAGCACGCACTTCTAACTCTTGTTTTGTAAGCTTGTCATTTCCTTTTTTCAGAATATCCCTGATTTGCTGGAACATAATATCTGCTTTAATATTTTTCAATGAAACAGCTAGCTCTTGGACCATCTCCTCTACTTCTTGCTGTAACAATCCTTGTTGTGCTATAAAAGTAAATTCATAAAGATTCACTATATCTTCCTTTAATACCGATTAAATATTTCATTATATAAAGCTTTTTTATATAAGCAAGTTATTTGTATTAATTTCTACGCCTTTAATCCAGCTTAAATTAGATATTTCATAAATTACTTGAGGAGCAATTGAGTATGCACCTGGTAATAAGATGCTCACTTTATGTTTTTCGAGAAGAAGTTTTAGCATTATTTTGGTTCTGCCTTCATCTTTCAATATTGTGTTTAATTCCATAGCGGCTTTTTGCGAATCCGTGCACTCAGTGGTGAGAACTAATTCTTTTATTGTAGAAGTGACTCTTTTTGTAAACTCAGATATATCCTTGCCTGCTAATCTTGTTGTATTTTCCGAAGCTTCAAGATCAATTATCACAAATGTTCCTGGTGAAAATAAATCTCTTTTTTCTTCTATTATTTCATTATTATAGAATGCTATTTCAGAAATGTTATGGGGATCAGAAAGTGTGAGGATAACAAACCTTCCACGCTCTGAAGTTCTCATACGTGCATTTAATATTACCCCAGCAGTTTTTGCTGTTCTATTTTCTCCGATAAACCCAATATTTAACTTTTCCAGAAGAGTTCTAAATTTTTCAAGCGGATGATTAGTTAAATAAAATCCTAGTGAAAATAACTCATGTTCTAATTTTTCCTCTTCATCAAAATCTTCCACATTCTCAAGTTTCGGTTTGAGGACATCAAGACTACCAAACAAAGCAGCTTGACTTGATTCTCTATCCTGTTTGTTTTTATTTGCAAAGTAAATCAGCGTGTCCATTGACTCATATAGCTGCTTTCTGTTCTTATGCACGCTATCGAATGCTCCGGATTTAATCAGGCTTTCTAGCGCTCTCTTATTTATTATATGACCTGAATTTTGAATGAATTCCCATATGTCCTTACAAGCGCTTGAACGTACGTTCACTATTCCTTCCGCTATAGAAAAACCAACATTCCTCAAGGCAGCAATACCATAACGTATGCGTTCATCCTCTATTGAGAATTCAGCTTGAGACTTGTTTATATCAGGTGAAAGAACGGTAACGCCACTAAACTTTGCTGCATGATAAAATAAATTCAGTTTATCTCTATCATCAATATTCAGATTCATTAGTGCTGTAAAAAATTCTAATGGATAATTAGCTTTAAGGTAAGCCGTTTGATAAGATATCACCGCATATGCTGCAGCATGAGATTTATTGAACCCATAACCAGCAAATTTTGCAACAAGGTCAAAGATATAACTTGCCCTGTCGTAATCAACGCCATTCTTCGTTGCCCCTTGGATGAAAAGTTCACGTTGTTTATTCATCTCTTCCTTGATTTTCTTACCCATAGCACGTCTCAGCAAATCTGCTTCCGCTAAGCTATACCCGGAAAGAATACGGGCTATTTCCATCACTTGTTCTTGGTAAATTATTACCCCAAATGTCTCTTTTAATACTTCCTCAAGTAACGGATGAATATAATCTGGCTTTTCAAGTCCGTGTTTTCTTGCAACATAAGTTGGAATGTTATCCATAGGTCCTGGACGATAAAGGGAAATTAAAGCGATAATATCTTCAATGCAGTCCGGTTTTAGTTTAATTAAAGCTTCTCTCATTCCCGAACTTTCAAGCTGAAACACTCCAATTGAATCACCGCTTGAGAGTATCTCATAGGTTTTTTGGTCATTTAAAGGAACTGAAGAAATATCAATCTTTTTTCCATCACGATTAATTAAACGACATACATGATCTATTAGCGTTAGCGTACCAAGCCCAAGAAAATCAAATTTTATTAGCCCAGCTTTCTCCACATATTTCATGCTGTATTGAGTGATTGGCAAAGCCGAATTTGGATCATAGTACACAGGAACAAAATTTTCCAACTTTTGATCACATATTACAATTCCAGCAGCATGAGTTGAAACGTGACGATATATTCCTTCGAGCCTTAGCGATATATCAAGAAGCTTTGCAATTACCTCATCACTATCCCGCTCTTTCTGCAGGTTTTGATCAAACTCTATCGCTTGTGATAAAGTTACAGGATTTACTGGATTAAATGGAACCATTTTAGATATTTTATCCACTTGAGAGTAAGGCATTTGCAATACTCTACCAACATCACGCAATACTGCCCTTGCCTGCAATTTACCAAAAGTGATTATTTGAGCAACATAACCGTACTTTTTCTGAACATAATCAATAACCAGGTCCCTTTTCTCTTGGCAGAAATCGATATCAAAGTCAGGCATCGATACACGATCAGGATTCAAAAATCTTTCAAATATTAGGCCAAACTTTATTGGATCAAGGTCTGTAATCTGCAAGCCCCAAGCAACAATTGATCCAGCACCAGAGCCTCTTCCTGGACCAACTGGAATGCCATTTGCTTTGCTCCAACGAATGAAATCAGAAACTATCAAAAAGTAGCCAGCGTAGTTCATCGAAGTTATCACACTCAGTTCGTAATTCAGCCGATCGTAGTATTGTTTAAGGTCCATGTCTGTCTCATTCGCAATACGGAATTCTAATCCTGCAACTGCCTGCTCCCTCAGTTCTTCATTCTCAGTTTTATTTTCTCGACAAGGAAATTTAGGCAAAATAGGCTGCCTGCTTCTTGGCATGTAAGAGCACCGCTTAGCTATCACTAAAGTGTTATGAATTGCTTCGGGAATGTCGCTGAACAGCTCCTCCATTTCTGCCACAGACTTGAAGTAATGCTCGGTAGTTAACTTCTTTCTGTTATTCTCCAGGGCATAACTCCCCTCCGATATACACGTTAATATATCATAAGCCTCATAGTCAGACCTATTTGGAAAAAACACATCGTTCGTTGCAACTAGTGGTATATTGCGCTGATAAGCAAAGTCTATCAAAGCTTCTTCAAGCTCTAGCTCTTTATTCAGCCCATGACGCTGCAATTCAACATATAAATGACCATTAAATGCTGAAAGCAGTTTTTCAACCGTTTCTTTATCTTGCCCCAACAATAGTTGAGCCAAACATCCACCGGTTAAAGCGATCAGACCCGTACTTAAATTCAATAGCTCATCAAAATCAACGTAAGGAATATCGCTGTTATTCTTGCGCTTTCTAAAAGACTCACTCACCAAAGTGACTAAATTAGTGTACCCTTGCTCATTTTTTGCAAGCAATAATATAGGTAAATTTTGTTCTGAATGTTTAACTATAATATTGCATCCTATTATTAGCTGTATTCCCCTACTTGCCGCATATTCTGCAAATTCAAGTGAGCCAAACAAGTTACCTGAATCAGTAATTGCAACCGCTGGCATTTTATTTCGCAAACAAAGGCCGATCAGCTCCTCAATTTTAACCGAGCTTTCAAGCAGCGAATAAACACTATGAACACGCAAGTGTATGAACATAAAAAACTTTAGATCAACAAAAAAGGATAACATTAATTTACTCATGA
Source organism: Wolbachia endosymbiont of Drosophila willistoni (assembly GCF_040084705.1). Lineage (NCBI taxonomy): Bacteria > Pseudomonadati > Pseudomonadota > Alphaproteobacteria > Rickettsiales > Anaplasmataceae > Wolbachia > Wolbachia endosymbiont of Drosophila willistoni. Next base: position 1,129,681 of record NZ_CP157591.1, on the reverse strand, counting down.
GAACATAATTTTCATGAGAACAAAAGCCTATAAAATTCTAAAATTAAAATACAAAAACTTACTTGACACCCTTCGCCAGCGCCCTTATCATGATAGTGAGGCTATTGTATTTGCTTTCGCCAATCTGCAGATTAAAAGGTAAGGATTACTTAATGTATCGGCGTCTTATGTTCAATTTTTTGCAGTATATAGATACTGTATGTCTTTACAAAACTTCATCTACATCTAGATTTTTATCTAAATAAGCTGAACGCGCTTATAAAGCGTTACAAGACATCAAAAAATGCCAATACTCGACAGAGATAGTAAAAGACTAGCTAACTCGGGGATTCTTTGTCTTTTTTTCTGCTTAGTAAATTTCTTAAACATTTGCAGCGTAAGTTAGTTGCAATTAAAAGCGGCTGAATCTCGCTTGTCAAGCGTTTAAAACATAAAAAACGCCAATATTTTAAAGCGGATAATAACCACGGGGCTTCTTTTGCCTTTTTTTTCATTTGGTAAATTTCTTAATGTTTATGGCTAAACGACAACCGTCATCCCGCTGCTTGTTAGCGGGATCTCTTGTTAGCGGCTGAGATACCGCGAATGAATCGCGGTATGACGTAGGGATTGCATTAGCTATAATTCTTTAGTTTTCACTTTTCTTTTAACCTTGCAATGATATTTTCTTTGCCGATAAAAATTAATAGTTTAGCGAGCTCTGGTCCTGTTTCTGTTCCTGTTAAAGCTGAACGCAACTGCGTAAATAGGTTTTTTGCCTTTATATCCACTGTTTGTCGAATAGTTTTGACCCATTCTGACAACGTGTTTTCATTACAATCACCTTGGGGCAATGCATTGAACGCAATTTTTATAAGCTCCTTATCAAGAATCACAGGCTCTATATCAGATTTGCATATTTTCCACCACTTGGCCACCTCAGAAAACCTTTCTATATTGTTCCTTATAAAATACCAAAACTCTGAGGAGCCCACTCCAATTTGATTTAAACGGTCTTGCACCATTTCAAATAGCATTTGTTGCAGCACTTTGCTATTTAGCTTATACATTTCACTCAAGCTGAATTGTGCAGATGCTGAGCTAAATTTTTTAATGTCAAATGAATCAATCAAAGATTGCATACAGGCGCAAGCTTCAATTGGATTGGATGTTCCAAGCTTCACTAAATAACTAACTAGTGCCATCGGTTCAATTTCATCTTCTTTTATAGATTTGATATCCAGCCCGCCTTTCCGTTTCGATATCTTGCTATCATCAAAATGTAGCAAAGGCAGGTGAGCAAATGTAGGGATTTTCGCTTTTAATGCTTTAATCATTTGGATTTGCACTGCGGTATTAGTTACATGATCTTCCCCGCGTACAATATGAGTTACATTAAAGTCAACATCATCAGTAACAGAAGGTAACATGTATGTGTAAATTCCATCTTCTCTTTTTACCACAGGGTCGCTGACGCTACTGGTTGCAATATTTATTTCACCTTTAACTTCATCATTCCATTTTACAACTTCATTTCTATCCAATTTAAATCTAAAATGTGGTCTTCGTCCTTCTTGCTCATAACGAATTTTCTCTTGCTCAGTTAGAAGTAACGCGCTTCTGTCATATACCGGGGGAAATCCTTGTTTTAACTGCAATTTTCGTTTAATGTCTAACTCTTCTCTTGTTTCATAGCATGCATAAATATGCCCTTCTTTTATTAACTGCAAAAACACCTCATTGTAACGCTCAAAGCGCTCTGATTGCTTAAAACTTGCATCCCAATCTATGCCAATCCATTTTAGGTCTTCTATGATATCATTTATATATTTGACATCTGAACGCTGAAGGTCAGTATCATCAAAACGGAGTAAAAATTTTCCGTTTTGATTGCGTGTGTACATCCAACAAACCAAGGCAGTTCGTACGTTTCCTACGTGGAGGTAGCCAGTTGGGCTTGGAGCGAATCTTGTTAGCATTTAAATAGCAATATTGTTTACTCTAATTTATTTTAATTTTATATAAATATATGGCTAGAGCAAGCGAGATCTGCTAATACAATTGAGCAAGAGAAGAATAAGTATGGCTATAGCATTGTGGCACCTTTGATATTTGATGGATTAAGACCATATGATAAATTCAAGAAAATTCACAGCTTGACGACAAAGGCTAATGTAGCATTATATTGGTATCATGACTAACTTAGAAAAGGTGAGAGAAAAACTGCAAGATCAAATAAATTATCATAATGTTTTGTATCACCAAAAAAATAAGCCAGAAATAAGTGATGCTGAATATGATGAACTGAAGAAAAAGTTAGCTGAAATAGAGCCAGAAATTTATGCAACACAAGATAGTGTTGGTGCTCCACCTGATGAGAGGTTTTCTAAGGTGGAACATCAAGAACCTATGCTTTCCCTTGAGAATGCTTATGATGAACAAGGTGTAGAGAAATTTTTGTCTAAAATAAAGAGGTTTTTAATTGAGGACAAAATAGAGATATTATGTGAACCAAAAATTGATGGGTTGTCGTTTTCTGCAATTTATGAGGATGGAAGATTTGTTAAAGCTGCAACTCGAGGTGATGGTTTTGTAGGGGAAGATGTCACTCACAATGTTGCAACAATAAAAGGCTTTCCTAAGTTTTTGCAAGGTGTGCAAGGAAGACTAGAAGTAAGAGGTGAAATATACATCAGTAACAGCGACTTTTTAAAGTTAAATGAAAACGATGAATTTGCCAATCCTCGAAATGCAGCCGCTGGTTCTCTAAAGCAATTGGATGCAAACATTACAGCAAGCAGACCTCTTAGATATTTTGCTTATTCTTTGATTGGTGGAGCAGAGAAAAGTCAAAGTGAGGTACTAAATAAGCTTGAGGCACTTGGTTTTTGCGTAAATGAGCATCAGTCCTTAACGAGTAGTTTAGATGGAATGCTGAAGTTCTATAATGAAGTCTATAACTGTCGCTATAACTTGGATTATGATATTGATGGAATAGTCTATAAAGTAAATGATTTGGTACTACAAAATCGTCTAGGGAATACTCACAAAGCACCGCGCTCAGCACTTGCATACAAGTTTTCTGCGGTTTATGCAAAAACAAAGTTAAACAAGATATTTATACAGGTGGGCAGAACAGGGGTTTTAACTCCAGTTGCAGATTTAGTGCCAGTCAATGTTGGTGGGGTGCTAGTTAGTAGAGCAAGTCTGCATAACCAAGATGAGATAAAACGTAAAGACATAAGAGAGGGAGATATTGTAACAATCAAAAGGGCAGGTGATGTAATTCCCCAGATCGTTGAAGTAAGCAGAGATTCTCGTCTTCCAAATACACCTGAATTTGTGTTTCCTGAAGTATGCCCTGAATGTGGTAGTAAAGTACGTCAGGTTGAGGGAGAGGCAGCAGTAAGATGTCCTGAGGAATTTGCCTGTAAAGCTCAAATGATAGAAAAACTAAAGCATTTTGTATCGAAAGATGCATTTGACATTGTTGGCCTTGGTGATAAGCAGATAGAGTTTTTTTACGACCTTGGTCTGATAAAACAAATCCATGATATTTTTACTTTAGAAGAAAGATTGGATGAATTTAATCTGGAAGAACAGTCTGGTTGGGGCGAGAAATCTATAGCTAATTTGTTAAATTCTATACAAAGCAGAAGGGTAATAACTCTAGATAGGTTTATATTTTCTTTAGGTATTAGATTTATTGGCCAAGTTGCAGCAGAATTGCTTGCAGATTATTATGTTTCTTATAATAACTGGTATAATTCGATGATTGAACTGTCATTAGATAATACTGAGCTAGTAGGTATAGATGGCATAGGAAAAAAAGGGGCTGAATCTTTGGAATCATTTTTTTCTAAGGAACATAACATCAAAATGTTAAATGATCTTACTGCTTGTCTTCAAATTCTTCCTGTGAGCTCCAACTCTAGTAACTCTGTTTTAAATAATAAAATTATAGTGTTTACTGGTAAGCTACTTGCTATGAGTAGAGGAGAGGCAAAAGTAAGAGCCAAAACTCTGGGAGCAAAGGTCAGCTCACATCTTTCTGCTAAAACTGACTACCTAATTGCAGGAGAAAAACTAGGATCCAAATATAAAAAGGCAGTGGAATTAGGTGTAGAAATTTTAGATGAAGACCAGTGGCATAAAGTGATAAGTTTGGGAGTGTTCAAATGAAACTTGGATTGTATATTAAATCAAAGTTGCAAGACTATTTAGAGAGTAGCCAATTCTTTCCATCCAAGAATCATTTTATTGACTTGCCTCAATTTTTCAACAGAAGGCAAGTCTTCTGTGCTGAGCGGTAGGCGGACAGTTTGATGTTCTATGAGCCCAATATCATGCAAAAGTGCTTTAGTGGGTATTGGGTTGCTGGCAATAAATAGGGCTTCGCAAGCCTGTTGCCAGATATCTGCCTGAGGGTTCCTGCCATTGAGGCACTTCTTAACATATTCATGTGCTACATATGGCCAAACATTGGAAGCAACGGAAACCAGGCCAGCCGCACCATAAGCGGCCATATCGGATATCATATTATCATCTCCACAAAAGACCTCAATATTTGGTGCAACTTTCTTATACTGAGCTAAAGTATCAACAGTGCCACTTGAATCTTTGATAGCCCAAAATTTTTCGTGGCTGGATAAGTTGCGTACAGTTTCAGCGTGAAGATTTATTCCTGCTCTTGATGGAATATTGTAAAACATAACCGGCACATGTGCTTTCTCAAGCAGCTTTTCAAACCATAAAGTCTGCCCCATAATTCCGGGCTTTGCATAAATGGGAGTTGTCATTAGATAGCCATGAATAGGCATACCCTTGCAAAAATCAAGCCATTCAAGAGTCTGATATAGATTCACTCCTGGTACGCCAATTATAATTTTCGTATTTAATTTTAGCTTACATACGAATTCAACTAATGTACGCTTTTCAGAATCAGTAAGCGATAGGCTCTCACCTGTGCTACCCAGCAACACTACGCCATTTTCAGCTTTAACTTGCATTGTCAGTAAACGCTGCAAACTGCTATAATCTATACTATCTCCATTGCAATTAAAAGGAGTAACACAAGCAGTCCATAAAAATGTAGATTTCAATTTAAATTGTTAAAATGGTATTTCATCGTCGAGTAGTTCATCTTTTATATCGTTGTCAAAACTTTCGTGTTTATCTTTTTGTTCTGTTTCACCTTGTTTGTATTCACTTGGCTTGTAATCAGAATTTGGCGCACTATTTCGTGAATCCAAGAGAGTAAGAGCGCTATTAAAATTATATAGAACCACCTCTGTTGTGTATCTTTCACCACCGTTTTGGTCAGTCCATTTTCTAGTTCTCAAAGAACCTTCAACATAAACTTTACTGCCTTTACGTGCAAAATCTTTGACGATTTTTACTAATCCTTCACTAAAAATTACGATATTATGCCACTCTGTCTTTTCAGAGCGCATACCGGAAAGTTTGTCAGTCCAACTTTCAGACGTGGCTATTGAAAAACTTGCCATTTCTTTTCCATTTTGTGTAGTCCTAATTTCAGGATCTTTTCCTAAATTACCAACTAGTATGACTTTGTTTATGGTACCACCAGACATAATTATGCTCTAAATAAATCCTTTTATTATCTTATGTGAAAATACTATTGTCAAATTTAATTAAAAGTGCGCTTGGAGGGATTCGAACCCACGGCCTTTGCCTCCGGAGGGCAACGCTCTATCCAACTGAGCTACAAGCGCATATATATTTAAGTTATTTAATAGATAAGCCATCCAAGTCAAATTTTTGTTTTGGATAAAGCGTAAACATAATACTCCCATATCCAAAATATACATTTTGAGAATCATTCGCATGCTTTTTTATTGCTTTTTGATCTACGGTCCATACAAAAGTTACATAATTTTCAGTGACTGAGTGCACTTTTAAATCCTTAGTATTTATAAACAGTTTTCCATTTACCCATATTTTCCATGTATCGGGAGAAAGATATAAAATTGAGTCTAAACTCACTACCTTACCGTTGAAATTATCTGATACCTCCTCTTTTGCAGCTCTTGAAGATCGTAAATTGAACTTTTCCATTTCATTGACCATTCTATTAACTGGCTCTTCATCAAAAAAAATGCTTTTTACGTTACTATATTGTGACAAAACGTCAAAGTCACTTTCCACTGCTTCTCTTATTATATCGTCCCGATCTGTATAGCTTAGTTTTTGATTGTTGATAAAGAAACACTCTTTTGCACGCAAATTTGCTATATCAATAAAATCGTCGATTTCTTGATTGCCAACTTTAAGAATACTTTCAAAATATCTTTTTTCTATCATCATTCCATACTGAGAATGATGACAAACCATTTCATCATTACCTTGTTTTTCTATATATACGCATAAATTTCCACTATTTAATCCTAATATTTTATGCTCAATAAAATCTTCATTGCCAATATATTGTCGGCAAGAATACTCCTTACAAATTTCTATGCTTTCTATGATATCTTCACAACTGCAATATGCATTAACATTGGAAATGAGTAGCGTAAAAATAAAAAACAGCTTTATGTTCATCACCTTATCTACTTAATATAGTATACCAATCAAAGACTATATTAGCTCTCACTATCTCTATCATATTACCATTCAAAATCTGATTCATAGTTGCAGCATCAATATTTCTCTGCTTATTTAAAATAAGAGATTTGATCATAACATAACCTGGCAGATTTGGAATAGACTGTAGAAATAAAAAAATATGCTTATCGCTGATTGAGCTTAAATTTAGGATCACTTCACTTTTTATTACTTTTGTGCGTTCACTTTTGTTGTGGAGCTCAACTTCTTCGGGTATAGAAATTGATATTTCAGGTTCTAATATATAGTACTTTTTATATAACTTGCTAAGCTCGAAATTTAAATTTGCAATGTATCTGCTACTATGTAAATTTGAAGAGGAAATTTTTTTCCATAAATCTAGGTTTTTATTTAGAACAACTTCCTTTTTTTGAATTCCAGTAATCTGTAAATTAATAGAACGTATTTTATCAATCGCAATTTGGTTTTTATTATAAATCTTTTCGTTATAGATAACAACATATGTTAATAACCCTATTAATCCAACAGATAATAACAAATACGATATAAACTGAATTGTAGCTTTTCTTTTTAATTGAGAGATAGTCATTAATCTACATTGCCTCTCCTATTTCAACATCAATAGATAGATTTTGCTCTTTAGCAGCAGGTAAGCTAGAAATATTAATGTCATAGGTACGAAAATTATCGTTTAAATTTTTTCGTAGTTTCTCGTATTGATGAGAAATATTTTTACCGGATTGAAAATTAAACTTTAAAGTTGTGGTAATATAACTTTTTGCCTCATTATAATTCCATTCAAATGATCGAAGCTCTATACCTGGTATTTTTAACTTTTCTACATACTTAACTTGTGTAAGAGGAGAGTATTCTATTTTTGATAAAATATTATTGATATTAATAAAATCATAAATTTCATCTATTTTTTTTACATTATAGCTTTGGCTAAGTTTTGTTAATTGGTTATTTAAGGTGTTCTGCTTTGCTGATAAATTATCAGCGACATTGAAATTTGAATACAAATTTAGCAAACAAAGGGTGTTTGTTATAACTAAAACCAGGGCGAAGTATAGAAAAATTCGAGGAGAGTTTAAATAAAGGTAATTGAATAGATAAAATTCTTTAGTTTCCTTTGTATTAAAAATAGCTGCTAATTTATTCTTAAAGCTATGAAACAAAATTATGGTATCGCAAAAGTTATCTTTTTCACTTATAGCTAGTTCTGCTCCTAATAGTTTGCCTAACTCATATGGAGTTAATATGTTCACACTGTTCTCTGAAAAATTTATGACTGATAAACTAGCTTTGATATCTTCTGACACTATGATACAAAGGTCGATAGGGTTATTTTTTTCAAACCCAAACTTAGTTAAGGATCGAATAGTATCTTGCACTTCCTGATATATTCCACCAGCGATAATTCCTGGTAAATTATCATTAGTAAATGATGTTAAGCGCGTAAATACCATTTTATTCTCTTTAAGAACCACTTGTCTATAGCCTCCCGTTTTAGTTGCAGCAACTATAATTTTCCAATTATTAGGATCTTTATGTAGAATCTTTTTTGTTATATTACTTATTTCTATAGGAAACATTAATATTCCCTTAAAGTTGGAGCCTATCTCAATAAACACATTCAACCAATATTCTACTAAATGCTTTGCTTTTGATGAAACAAGAAGATAGCACCAGTTTTGATTGAATTTGTTTGGCTTCTCAACCAAAAAAACTGAACTTATGTCATTATTACGAGAAAAATGCTCCATCTTTGTTTTTGCTGATAGATAGGCACTAATCTTGTTTGCCCTTGTAATAAACTGTAGCGAGTAATTTTGATCTGCATGATTAAGCACCAGGTATAAAGGTGCTTTTTTATCTGACGAAAGACATGAAATTAAATCGGAAACTGCTTTATCGTTTTTGCCCTTAACAAAATACCTTTTATTTAAAGTATTATTTTTAAAATATAGTAACATTATGCCTTCTTCTCCAATAGAAAGCATAAACTTACTTTTGGATTTTGAACTAAACATATTAACAAAGCATATACTTATCTAGAATTAAAAAGGCAATTTATTGAAATTCATTAAACGTTAGAGGGAAATATTGTTATAAATTTTCGCAGCAACATTATTTATATTATAATTTTTTTATAAAATTACCACTAATATTAAGTTATTTAGATAACAAATTAAGAAAATTCATTAAGACGAATTTGTTGTTTTTCAAATTGTAGGTAAACCTAAGCCACTTTAGCTATATCTGCCGATTGACTTTAATTAATAAGAGTTATTAATCTATTTGCTATTCTTGTAATATTATTTCTAATGGTAAAGAAATATATATTTTTCTGGAACAGTTGTTATTTCAGATACAGAATTTATTGTAAGTAAACTAACCATTTGCTGAAGAGCGCTCATCTTCTGTGGTACTTGATGATGGAGCAACTAATTTGCTCAAAATCTCATCTTTTGGTCCCATAGCGTAAATGATACCATCTGACATGAGGATCACCTTATCAACTACGGACAATAACGGTAGCTTGTGAGTGATGATAACAGTAGTAGTATTTTGTTTTCTTGCAATGCCAATTGCATTAATTAAGCATGCCTCTCCATTGCTATCTAAGTTAGCGTTTGGTTCATCAAGTACTAAAAGTTTTGTGTGACCATAAAAAGCTCTGGCAAGTCCAAGAAGCTGTTTTTGGCCGCCAGAGAGCGTTACTCCTCCAGGACCTCCTATTGTTGTATCATATCCATTTGGTAAGCTTAGTATTAGTTCATGTATTCCTGCAATTTTTGCTGCTTTGATTATTTCTTCAGGATTTGGATCTGGCCTCATGCGAGCAATATTAGCTTTGACACTAGTGTTAAATAACTCAATATCCTGAGGTAAGTAGCCAACATAATTACCAAAATTTTCTCGATTCCAAGTATATACATCAGCGCCATCTAGTCTGACTACACCAGATATTGGCTTCCATACACCAACAGTTAATTTTGCGATAGTGGATTTACCAGAAGCACTTGCACCAATAACACCAACTACATCTCCAGGATCTATAATGAATGATATTCCTTTTACTGTCGGCTTATTGCTTCCATAAGGAGTAAAAAATACTCTATCAAATTCCAATTTTCCTTCAGGTTCTGGTAGAGCCATCGTTTGCTCTCTTTTTGGCGATGTTAATATAAGTCTTTGTAGCCTTCCATATGACATTCTAGCCTGATTTAAAAACTTCCAAGTATGAACCGCAGCGTCAAATGGTGCTAATACTCTACCCATTAAAATTGAAGCAGCGATGATGCTACCGGCAGTCTTATGAGCTGTGATTGCAAGTAATGCACCTGTTCCAATTACTGATATTTGCAGAGTTGAGCGCAAAAATTTAGTGATTCCAGTAATTACATTAGAGCGATTTTGTGCTTTAATTTGCATTGCTCGGTTCTGATCATTTCGTTTACACCAATCAGAGACTATGAATTCTGACATGCCCATAGCTTCAACCACTTCTGCATTTCTTGTTGCAACATCTATAGCATTGATATTCCGTATAGTTTCTTCGTTGGTTTCTTGTAATATTCGTTTAGTGGCAAGTTCATTCCATATTGCCATAGAGACTAATATAATAATTCCAGTAATAGCTATAAACCCCGTGGAGGTATGTATCATGAAAATCACAACAAGGTAAATTAACGACCATGGAGTATCAAACAGTGAGAATATACCATTTCCTGTAATGAAATTTTTTATCACTCCGAGATCTCGTATTGCTTCACCACTTGAAGTTGAGCTCTGCACTGACGTTAGCCTGATTGACCTTACTATCAGATCTGGTGTTGCAGTTTTATCGATCCAATCACCTATTTTTGCCATGGCTAAATATCGACAAGTTTCAAGCATTGCAGAACATGCAAATGCAGATAAAGTGATAATTGTCAGCATAGTTAGTGTTGATACACTTTCGCTCGATATCACCCGATCAAGCACTTGAGAGATATAAAGTGGTAGGAATAACATTAATAAATTGATTCCCGCACTAAACCAAAAGATAAACCAAAATGCACTTTTGCATTTTTCTAGGCAAACATATAGAGTACTTTGCTTCAATTCTTTTTTTATTGATGGCGTAATTTCCACAATCTTCCTCTTAATTTGATTACATGCACCATATACAATTTTTATTACAAAAATATTAATAACGGTAGTTAGCTTACTTTAAGTGAGTAAAATATTAATATATGTGAATAGGAAATATAAACAATGGTAAAAAGAAGTATAGTTAATATTTCCTTCATTGCCTATAGCGAAGCTACGTCATACCGCGATTCATTCCATAGCTGTACGAACATTCATTTTTGAAGGTAAACTGCACAGCAAATGGTGTCATGAAAGTAGCTGACACTGGGATGGCTTTGTTGCATCGCTACTTATGAAAGGCTAACTATAATTAGGATTATAAGCAACTTATTGAAAATCTTGTTTTTTTGCAATCAATCTGATCAAATTTAAGAATAGTAATTTGTTATTTATATTAATAAATTTAATTCTATTGAAAATAGCTAAAGCATTGAAATTCTTGAATTTTAGCCAGATTAGTGAGTGGTAGTGAAATTTCTTTTACTCAAATTTAGGTATTCACTGACCGTTCTTGTTATAAATACCAGAATAATAAGCTACTGATATTCTCCACCTTTTTTATCTTTAATCCATCATAGCTAGCGATGCAACAAAGCCCACCGATTCATTCTACTGCAACGCAGAAAATTCGTACAATTGTGCATAATGTGGGGCTTCTGGCTACATTTTTCTATTGAACTCACCTTTTCTCTATGTGACAGATTTCGTATTAAATTTTAAATTTAATGCGCCTAGATATACAAGCATTCCTAGCAAAACCATAGGTATAGAAAGCAACTGCCCCATAGTTAAATCAAGCCACAAATAGCCAATTTGATAGTCTGGTTCGCGAAAAAACTCAACGAAAAAACGTGCTATTCCATACCACATAACTGCAATACCAGTTAACGCACCGTGATACAGTCTTATTCTAGTTAAGAAAAACAGTGAATTTGCAACTGCAAAAAGTAGCAGTCCTTCAAAAAGTGCCTCATAAAGCTGGCTTGGATGATGCAGCAAATTATCACCACTCTCTGGAAATACCATACCCCATGGCATAGTTGTAACTCTGCCAAATAACTCTCCGTTTATAAAATTGCCTATGCGACCTAAAAATAAACCTATGGGAACTCCGCAAGAAACTAGGTCCAGTGCATAAAATGTAGGGATATTATGTCTTTTACACGAAATTATTACTGCAAGCAAAACTCCTATAGCACCACCATGAAATGACATCCCTCCTTCCCAGGTCTTCAATATCTCAATAGGGTTGCTTATATAAAGAACTGGATCATATATCAATACGTAGCCAAGTCTACCTCCAAGGATAATACCTACAATAGTGGCTGTTAATAACGAATCGTAAAAATTCTTAGTAAATATTTTTTGGTCATCTAGCTTATGTAAATACCAATATGCAAACACTATACCCAAAACGTAGGCTAAGGAATACCAATATATAGAAACAGGACCGATGCTGAAAATTACTGGATTTAAAGACATATTTTGCTATAAATTATTCTTAGACAATCTACTTTTTTCACGATCCCACTCTCTCTGTTTTATGGTTGCTCTCTTATCGTAGAGTTTTTTTCCTTTTACAATGGCAATTTTAGTTTTTGCAAATCCTTTATCGTTAAAATAGACCGAAAGCGGCACAACAGTTATCCCAGCAGTCTTGATTTGACCAATTAGTTTATTTATCTCCTTTTTATGCAAGAGTAATTTACGTTCCCTTTTTGGTTTATGATTTTTTCGGTTCGCAGCTTTATATTCTGCAATATGCATATTGTGCAGCCATACTTCGCTATTCTTTTCAACAACGTAGGCGTCGGAAATATTTACTTTTCTTTCTCTTAGCGATTTAACTTCACTGCTTAATAAGACCATACCCGCTTCAAATTCTTCTAAGATGAAATATTCAAACCTTGCTTTCCTATTTTCTGCAATAACTTCCATATCTAAAGATATCTTTAAGCTTCAATATATTACAGAGTTTTTGACTTAATTCATAATAAAACAGTTATCCCAATAAATATAAGGTGCCAGGCTAGTCTGATAGCAACAGGATAACAAAAATCAAGTAAGTGCTTTTTCTGTCTCTCTAGGCACAGGTTCCTTTACTTCTTTCATTTCAGGTTTAGGCTTTGACATTATATATTGACCAGCACCAACTATGAGCGCAGATCCTGCAGCTAGTCCAATTATTGCTGGTACAGATAGGGCAGTAGCAAATGCAAGTGCAACACCAACTATCACTGCAGTTACAAAACACACAATAACACCTTTTACAATTGCATTTTTTGCAGATTGTTCTTTATTCTTTCACAATTGCATTTTTTCCAATTTGTTTTTCTTCCTTTTTCTCTGGAAGCTGCATTACATCTTTATTTTCAGTAAGATCCTTTGGCGTTTTTTTATTCTCATTTTTTAACGTTTGCTTTTTTTCCGCTTCCTCTAAAAGCTGAATTATACCTTGATCTTTAGTGAGGTCTCTTGGCGTTTTTCCATCAACATCTTTTAATGAAGGGTCTGCTCCAGCTTCTAGCAGAACTTTTACTATACCTTCGTGGCCATTTTTAGCAGCAAGATGTAAAGGAGTACGTCTATCACCATTTTTTGCCTTAACCTTTGCTCCTTTTGCGATTAGAGTTTTTACTACATCTTCGTGGCCCTTTGCAGCAGCAAGATGTAAAGGAGTCTTGTCCTCAATACCTTCTGCATTAACATCTGCTTTCTCAACTAGAATTTTTACTACTTCTATGTGGTTCTTTTCAGCAGCAATATGTAAAGGAGTATATCTTTTATTATTTTGTGCATTAACCTTTGCTCCTTTTGCGATTAGAATGTCTACTACATCTTTATGGCCCCCTCTGGCTGCAAGATGTAAAGGAGTCTCGTCCACAATACCTTCTGCATTAACATTTGCTCCTTTTGCAATGAGAGTTTTTACTACATCTTCGCAGCCCTCTCTGGCAGCAAGATGTAAAGGAGTACATCCATCATCATCTTTTGCATTAACGTTTACTCCTTTATTTAATAGGTTTTTCACCTCCTCCTCATTATTATGTTTAACAGCTGAAAGCAAAGCTTTGATGTTCTCTTGTGCCTTTAATAGAGCTCCTTTTACCACTTCATGGCCTTTTTGAGAAGCAAATGTTAAAGGAGTCCATTTATAATGATCTTTCGCATTAACATCTGCTCCTTTTTCAATTAGAGTTTCTACTATATCTTCGCGGCCATTTGCAGCAGCAAGATGTAAAGGAGTCCACCCATCACTATTTTTTGCATCAACGTTGATTCCTTCTGCTTTTGATAGAACTTGTACTATCTCTTTGTGGCCATTTGTAATAGCAAGATGTAAAGGAGCCCATCCTTTATCATTTTCTGCATTAACATTTGCTCCTTTTCCAATTAGAGTGTTTACTACATTTTCGTGGTTCTTTTCAACAGCAAAATGTAAAGAAGTCCATCCATCACCATTTTTTGCATCAACAATTGCTCCTTTTCCAGTTAGAATGGTTACTACATCTTCGTGGCCATAGTGAGCAGCAATATGTAAAGGAGTAATTTTATTATCATGTTCTGCATTAATATCTGCCCCGTTTTCAATCAGAGCTTTTGCTACATTTGCACAGTTCCAATAAGAAGCAAGATGTAACAATTTGACTTCCTTAGAATTTTGACCACGAGATATAGTAAATATGTAATTTATGCCAGATCCACTATCGTTGTCAGGTTTACTCTTTTCCCACTCTTGACATAGATCTGGATCTTCTTCTTGTAACTTAGCTTTTATTTTTTCAACTATATTGTCCTTGCTCAAATCTGAAAGGTCATTTATTTTTTTTAATATTTCCATAAATTTGTCATATTTCATAACTTCCTCACTTAAAATACATAACTTAGTTGTTATATCTTTTAACATAGAAGTCAAGAACCTAAATATTCGTTATTATCTTTCCTTAAAGAGTCATTTAAGTTATATTACAGACTATGAAAAACCTCAACTTTAGGAAGGAAATCAAGTTTTTTTCTCTGTCATTTATAATTTTATTTGTTCTATGGACTGTATTGTCTGGTTATTTTGAGCCGTTTTTTATTTTTTGTGGAGTGTTTTCCTCTATATTCACATCGTTTATCTTTAGAAGGTTGATAAACGCTGAAAGAGCTCTTAGCCAGATTTTAAATAGTACGAGTAGACTGTCGTTTTATAAGTTAGTAAGTTATATACCATGGTTAATGTACCAAATCATTTTATCAAGTGTTTATGTAACAAAAAAGGTGCTACAACTCAAATCTAAGCTTGAGCCAATCATTATTCTAAGAAAATGCAAAGGGCATAATGATGAAAACATTGCGTTATTTGCCAATTCAGTCACAATCACTCCCGGAACTTTAACTATCAATGTTGAAAGTAAGCAGAAAACATATTTCTCTACCATGTATTTGATAGATAAAGATCTTGAAAGCGGCATTTCTGAAATAGAAAATAAAATCTTAAAAATACTACGTTCAGTTAAGTAATTGCTTTAAATAAGTTAACAGCATCCTTATATTCCCTTACAAGACTTTCAAGCATTTCTTTTGGAAGGCTATTGTTAACAATAGAACATAAATAATTATACAAATCTTCTAACCTTAATACGTTATTTCTCTTCTTGCTGTTGAATTTATACGGAAAAATACCTTCCATAACTTCAATAGTAGTAGCCTTGTTTAAAAATACATTTTCACTTGTCACGCTTATTCTTGCTAAAACAGTGTTAATTTCAGGTTCGTCACTCGTATAAAAATCTGATAGCTGAGTTATTCTAATAACGTACAAAGTTACTATTTTTGACAAGCAATTATCAGCATATTCACAATTTTTTATTACCTCCCACTGAGTAACCTGAGATTTACCTATTTTTGCATTGTTCGGTAATTTACTCATTGAACTTTCTCCATTTAATCCAGTGTAATAAATTATACTAATACTTTGTTAAATAAATAATAACGCGATTACAAAAATATATACTTATAGTAGTATATTATACAAAAATAGCACAATATCTAAGCATTAAAGCTAGTTTTAGCTGGGTACATGGGGCTATTCGTTATTTTGTGTTGTCCAGTGAGGTCCAAAATTAGAGGTCCACTTATATAAAGAGTTTAGTCTGCCTTCTTTGCTATAAAATAAGTTTTCCTTTTGAGCTGTTTTGTTAGTATTAACTAAATTCTAAACTAACTGTGCTATAATGAAAAAGATAAAACTCGGAATACTAATTTCAGGTAGGGGGTCGAATATGCAGGCCTTAATAGAAGCATGTCAAGATCAGAATTTTTCCGCAGAAGTTGCATGTGTTATCACAAATAATAGCGAAGCTGCTGGTCTGAAAATAGCAGAGCAAGCAGGAATCTCAGCGTTTATTGTTAAAGATAAACCGCTTGATGCTGGTAAAATTCACGAAATACTTGTTCAACATAAGGTTGATTTAATTTGCCTTGCAGGGTTTATGAGAATTCTCAAAGCTGATTTTCTGAGTAAATGGCATAACAAGGTGATAAATATTCATCCCTCTTTACTTCCGTCTTTTAAAGGCCTAAACGCTCAAGAGCAAGCTCTAAAAGCAGGTGTAAAAATTACAGGTTGTACTGTACATTATGTCACTCCTGAAGTTGATGCTGGAGCCATAATTGCTCAAGTTGTTGTACCAGTGTTACCAGCTGATGATATTCAAAGCCTCTCAGAACGCATTCTAGCTGAGGAGCATAAGTGTTATGTAGAAGCAGTAAGGTCAATAGCAGAAGATATATGACTGTAATAATTATTGACCTTGAGCGTTTTTTCCAACTTCAACAAAAAATAAATTTTCAGGTTCCAGTAAAGAACTTGCCAGTTCGTTTACTTCCTCTAATTTAACATCATTAATGATATTCGCATAATTATTTATACGGTTAACATCACGATCATTTATCTGCATATTATCTAGCAGCGTTGCTGTATTTGTGTTATTGGACAGGAAAAGGACAAGATTATTTACCAAGCCAATTTTTGCATCCTTGAACAATTGTTCGTCAATTCCTTGCTTTTTTATTCTGCTAAATGTATCTTTTACTGCTGATATAGCTTTGCTAGCAGTAGAACTATCAGTACTTATAAATCCAGATATAATATTTCCATGTTTATTGGAAATAATACTTGCATAAACACCATAAGTAATACCCAAGTTTTGCCTCAGTTCTGTCATTAATATTGAATTCAGCCTCATGCCACCAAGTGCATCAATTAAGACACCAGCGTTATAATAATTAGGATCTTCATAAGCTATACCTTTTTGAGCAAAAAGTATCACACTCTGTGGTATATCCATAAAAATATTCTTACTTTCTGCAGAACCAAAATTATTTTTTACAGGTATTTTTCTAACTTTTGATCTTTTTGACGGCAATTTAGATAAATATTTATCTAATAGCGTAATAATTTCTTCTTTTTTTGTACAACCAGCAACACTGATAACTATGTTATCTTTAGCAAAATTACGCTTTATGTATGTTAAAACATCGTCTCTAGTAATGCTCATTATAGTATCAAGAGTACCGTACACACTTTTTGAGTAAGGATGTTTTTTAAACAATAACGTATCTAATTCTTTTCCAGCAACAAAATAAGGATTTTTTTCAAGATTATTAAAATCAACTTTGGCTTTCTCGAAAACTCTATTCAACCCTTCAGGGTCAACTTTAGGACGCATTATAGTATCGCTCAGTAATGAAATTGCTTCCTCTAGATTGTCAGACAAAGTATTTAATGAAACCCTAAATGCTTCTAAATCAGCAATAAAATTTAAACTAATCCCTTTATCTTCAAGCTTTTTCGCAAAATCTTTGGCATCATTTTTTCCTGCCCCTTCTTGGATTACAAGAGAAGTAAACCAAGCAAGCCCCTGTTTTTCCTTATTCTCATACACATAACCTGCATCCTTGAACGATATATTTAGTGAAACTTTTGGCAAATCATGATTTTCTACAAATAAAAACTTAAATCCTTTACGGGTAGTGACCTCCTCTATATTTAGGTTACCACTTGCTTGTAAATTAAAGCCTAGACAGAAAAAAAATAGAAATATAATTTTACTTATTCTCATTATTATCTCCTTTTGGTAATAAACGACCAATTAACTTATTAGCAGAAAAAATAGCACGGATTTTATTATTTACATCCTCTAGATTGACATCATTAATCTTGCTATATGAAATATCTATTTCATCAAGTGGAATACCAAGTGCAAGGTGTGGCACATAGAACATCGCTATATGAGTTAAGTCAGATAGATTATCAAACTGTGCTGCCTTATACCTATATTTTGAGCTTTGTAATTCCTCGCTCGTCACCCCTTTAGATACGAAGCCATTAATAGCATTATCTAACTCTCTTTCAACAATATCTAAATTAGCGCCACTTTTTGGAATTATCATAATATCAATGTAGCCATCACTAAAAGCTAGGCTATTATAATAAGCAAACACTGATACTGCCACATCTTTATCTAAAACCAAATCTTTATACAGTTTGCTGGATTTGCCGCCACCTAAAATGTCAACCGCTAAATGAGCAGCAGAGGCTTCATTTATGTGATCAAATAAGGGAACACGATAACGAAAATATAAAACTGATTCTTTTACTTCAGTGCTCTCTAAGGTCACCGATAGACCTGCATTATGCACTGGATCCTGATTTGGGTAATTTCTCATTACAGGCTTAGCTTTAATTTCGCCATATTTTTCTTCTGCTAATTTCACTACTTCATCAAGTTCCACATCACCCACAATCAGTAATATTGCATTGCCGGAGTGATAATAGTTATCATGAAACCTCGTTATGTCATCCAAATTGTAAGTTTTGATATCGCTCTCCCAGCCGATAACAGACCTACCATAGCCAGTACGGTAAAATGCACTATCCATTTCTTCCCATAACAAGTTATGAGGTTGGTTATCAAATCTCATCTTTCTTTCTTCTAATACGATGTTTTTTTCTCTATCTATTTTGTCTTGAGTAACATTAAAGCTGCCCATTCTATCTGCTTCAACTTCCATTGCAAGTGGTAAATCTTTTTTGGGGATTAACTCAAAATAACAGGTATATTCTTTAGTGGTAAATGCGTTAAATTGAGCCCCAATGCTACTCATAGTGGCTTCTATATCTGTGAACTTCCCTGTAGTTTCAAACATTAAATGTTCAAAGTAGTGAGCCAATCCTGCTTTGCCGATTGGATCATCCATTCCCCCAACTTTGTATATTACTGCATGTAAAACGGCTGGAATCCGATGATTAGAAACAACATAAACATCTAGTCCGTTACTGAGTTTAGTATATTTTATGTTGTGCTCTATGTTTAAAGCATTCGAAGAAATTGGGTAAGTAAAAAAAAGTACAGGTAGTATAAGAAAACTAAAAAACTTATGAAGCATTATTTCGACCTAATATAAAAACAATTATTTTATTCCTCATTTTGTTTAGAAATAAGCATATCGTATATATACCACTTATATAACAATGTAAACATTCCACAAACTATAGATAAATCTGCTAAATTAAAGGCTGGCCAATACCAATCATCAATATGAAAATATATGAAATCATATACAGCTCCCCAATAGATCCTATCAACTACGTTTCCGATTGCTCCACCAATCATCAGAGAAAAACCAAGGTAAGTTGACTGATCGTCAGACTTGTATATCAAATATGCAAGTATACCAATTATTAGTATTGAAAATGCTGAAAAAAAGAAACCGCCATGTGGTAAAGCGCTACACATTCCAAAACTAATACCTGAATTCCAAACTTCAACTAGTTTTATAAAACTAGCGATCTCAATTGATTCTCCTTCATCAATCAATGAGTTTATGTACAATTTGCTCGTTTGGTCAATCAATACTATAATTAATATAACAACTAAGCATAACTTTTTCATAAATTTGCCTTTAACCTATAAACTTTAAGTATATCATAATTTATCTGTTTTGTTAACTCCTCAATACTATGGAATTTTTTTTCTGACCTTATGAATTTTAAAAGTTGTATATTGACTTTATGACTATATACGTCTTCATCAAAATCGAATATGTGCATTTCTATTATAGGCTTTTTCAGATCCTTAAAAGTAGGTCTCATACCAATATTGACTACTCCATATAACCAATTTGGATTACTATCAGGAAAAGTCACTCTAGCGTAATATGTGCCAAACTTAGGTTTTATCATGCAATCTTCTATAGGAATATTTATGGTTGGAAATCCTATTTCTCTACCTCTACATGCACCTTTTGTCACAACACCAGAAACTTGATAAGGCCTGCCGAGCAATTTATTAGCAATTTCTATTTCGCCCCTTTGTACATACTCCCTTATTGAAGAAGAAGAGCAAATTTTGCCGTCAATTGTTAATGGCTCTAATTTAGTCAAAGAGTATCCATATATTTCAGAATATTTCTCTAGAGTTAATATATTACCCAATCGTTTATGACCAAAAGTGCAATTTTCTCCGACAATTATGTGTTTAGCGCCATATTTATCTATTAAAATCTCACTGATAAAGTCATCGCAGCTAACCTCAGAAAAACCTCTATTAAAATTAATAATATATAAGTAATCTATACCATAGCTGCTGATTAGTTCCTTTTTTTGTTCTTGGTCTATTAACCTAAAATTGTTTCTACCAAATAAAACAGTTGATGGGTGAGGCTCAAAAGTTAAAACTGCAGAGGGTAATCCTCTTTCTTGTGCTACCTTCTTTAGAGTAGAAATTGCAAACTCGTGTCCTAAATGAATGCCATCGAAATTTCCGAAGGTTAGTGCTATATTATTTTCTATTCCTTGCTCACAATTATAAATAATTTTCATACAATTTGATGTTTTTACATGTTTCTTATATATAATAACTATATTTTAGTAAGCTACGGAGATAAATTGTGAAAAATGTTGTGATATATGTAAAGAAGGGCTGTCCATACTGCATAAGGGCAAAGGATTTACTAGATAAAAAAGGTGTGAAGTATGAAGAAATTGATGTGCTCAAAAACTCAGATCTATTTAACGACATAAAATCAAAGTATAACGTTAGAACAGTTCCACAGATTTTTATCAACGATAAGCACATTGGGGGGTGTGACAAATTGATGGATCTTGAAAAAGAAGGAAAGTTGGATGATATGCTAAATAATAATGACAATCACACTGATGTCACAACCTACACAAACAGCAATGATGAATGTGGAGAGTGTGTTATACCACATGATGATTTTATGTAACTTTTTATCTTGTTTTGTCGTGTAATACGTAAATGAAAACTAGTATGCTCACTTTAAACAATTCTTAATGAATTAAAAATACAATTCATTCAGTGAGTTTTTTTAGTGGGAAAAAATGACAAAAAATATTTCAATTATTAGCAGAAACTTAATTAGTATCGAATTAGTTAACAAACAAGATTTAGAGAATTTCATCAAGATTTTCACAGTGCTTGATAAACATATAGCAGCTAAAACACTTTTTACAGAAGAAGTGAGAATAGAGTATAAACAACACAACGGCATAGAAGTTGTTGAATTGCTAAAAGATACAGACTTTACATATCATGAGGTTGAAAATGTATTGAACCACCTGAGTAAACATGGAATGAAGGTGCCCAGCAGTGTTATAGCACACACCCTTTTTGCTGCATACAATCATGCACTTGAATTTAAGGATGTAGCATTTTCCTTTTCTGAAGGCTCTCCACAATTTAACATCAGAGTGAGTAAGAACACCTTCATAATAACTCCTATGAGTGAAGAGAATTTGGAATTGAATTCACAAAATAGCAGAACGCTTATAGAGTCACTAAAGAGCGAAAAAAGTATTTATGATTGTATAGTAGAAGAAAATACCATTAAAGTTATAGTGCATTCTGAAATGCATCAAGCTATAAATTTGATTATAAAATCACTGATAAAGTCTCGCCTTTTAGCAAAAGAGGAAGAAGGAAAATTCAAAGAGAAATTGAGACAACTTGCTTTTAAGGATCAAGCTTTTGTTGAGTATTCTAGCATCAGAACCATCAATAGGTATCCACATAATCATCCTCTGAGGAAGCATGAAAGTGTTACTAAGGATATAGAAAATATTTTATGTGATTTCATAACAAATGAGAACAGCGAGTTTGCTATAGAGCGACTAAATAGGCTGAGCTCAGCAGTTTCTCCGGATACTCCAAGAATCATCACTAAAACTATAGATAAACTTGTTAAGTTTCACTAAGGTATACGAGAGCCAATAGACTTCTTATATTACCTTCTGTCATCCAAGTAGCTTGGCTACTTGGTTCTTTTTTTGGGTTCCAGCTATGTACATAGCTGTATGAACATTGTAGCCGTTATTCAAGTAGCCCGCAGAAGCGAAAAACTTACTTGACAAACTCCGCCAACTCCCTTATCATAAAACTGAAGCTATTTATTTATCTTCTCTGTACAGATTAAATGACAAAAAAACTCACGTATCTGGCGTCTCATGTTTAATTTTTTGCACTATGTGCACCTTATGTCTTTATAAAACTTCTAGGTTTTTACCTAATATAAGCTAAAATGCGCTTATAAAGCATTTAAAACATAAAAAAACGCCAACTTAAAAAATGGATAGTGAATAACTAGCTACCCTAGGGTTTCTTTTGCCTTTTTTTCTGTTTAGTAAATTTCTTAATGTTTATAATTTAGATTAGTTGCGGCTTAAAAGCAACTGAATCGCGGTTATTAAACGTTTAGAATAAAAAAACGCCATACTTGAAAGTATAATGTAAGTAATTAGCCAACCACGGGGCTTCTTTTGCCTTTTTTTTCGTTTGGCAAATTTTTTAACATTTATAGCTAAACGACAACCGTCATCCCGCTACTTGTTAGCGGGATCTAGAGATACCGCGAATGAATCGCGGTATGACGGTTCGCGGTGGCATGACGTAGAATTTTATACTCACCAACTCAGTATTCCAACCTGGATTGTATCTTATCGGTAAAAAAGAAGAGCTATTTTAGGAAGTTTTTATAGGACTAAAACCAAAGAAAACTTGCATATAAGTTTATCAAGATGTAAAATTAAAGTTATTTTAAAAGAATAGGTTAATTATGAATCTTGTAACAAAATCTGCTATCGATTTTACTGCTTCATCTGTTCTCTCTGACGGAGAAATTGTTGATGATTTCTGTCTGAGTAAGCGCATAAAAAATAAGTATGCTGTCCTTTTTTTCTATCCACTTGATTTTACTTTTGTTTGCCCAACTGAATTGATATCGCTCAATAATAGAATAAATGAGTTTGCAAAGCGTGGTGTTGAAGTGATAGGAATAAGTGTAGATTCAAAATTTTCACATTATAAATGGCGAAACACTCCAGTTAATGATGGTGGTATTGGAGAGATTAGCTACACTTTAGTGTCTGATATCAAAAAGTCTATATCAAGAGACTATGGGGTCTTATATGATGACTCAATTGCGCTGAGAGCAACTTTTGTTATTGATGATAAATTTATTGTACGTCATCAATCGATAAATGATTTGCCTTTAGGGCGTAATATCGATGAATTCGTTAGAATCGTTGATGCAATTAAACATAATGAGGAGCATGGTGAAGTATGTCCAGCAGGGTGGAAGAAAGGTAAGCCAGCAATGCAGGCAAGCGATGAAGGAGTAGCTGATTATCTAAACTCATACAGTGAAGAATTATAAATTTAGTACAAAAGTTCTTATTATTGGATCTGGGGCAGCGGGTTATGCTGCCGCTATATATGCAGCACGTGCAAACTTAGAGCCAATTGTAGTAACGGGAATGCAGCCTGGTGGTCAGCTTACAATTACTACAGATGTTGAAAACTATCCTGGTTTTGTTTCAATACAGGGTCCAGAACTAATGGAGCAAATGAGGTTTCATGCAGAAAAGGTTGGAGCAAAAATAATAGATGATGAGATAAAAAGCGTTGAACAACTTGAGGACTTTAATGAGTATAGATTTAGATCTTCTGGTAATATCAATGACTACTATTCAGATGCAATTATCATTGCATCTGGTGCGCAAGCGAAGTGGCTTGGTTTAGAAAGTGAAAAGAAATTTCAGGGTTATGGGGTTTCAGCTTGTGCGACTTGCGATGGTGCATTTTTTAGGAATAAAGTTGTAGTTGTGATTGGTGGTGGAAACACTGCTGTTGAAGAAGCAATATTTTTAACTCGATTTGCCAAAGAAGTGATATTAATACACAGGCGTGATAAATTAAGAGCGGAAAAAGTAATGCAAGATAGGCTCTTTAAAAATGATAAAATAAAAGTAATGTGGAACCATACCATAGAGCAGATTCTTGGAGAAGAAAATCCAAAAAGGGTTGCTGGTATTGCGATTAAATCAGCAGAGATCGATAAAACCCAAGAATTAAAAGTGGATGGAGTGTTCATTGCAATCGGGCATGCACCAAATACGGGTATTTTTAAAGGCTTTGTTGAAATGGATGAGCAGGGTTACATCATTACAAAACCTGGAACAACTTTAACTAGTAGGGCAGGAGTGTTTGCTGCAGGTGATGTTCAAGATAAGGTATATCGTCAGGCAGTAGTTGCAGCAGGAACAGGATGCATGGCTGCGCTTGATGCAGAAAAGTTTTTAGAGTCGTAGTTAATTCTAGGATTTTGAATAAATCGCTTGCAATTTTCCTTTTCTTTTTCATAATTATATTAGTAAATTATTAGGTAGGTTTAATATGCTTTATGGAGGGGATGGGATAAATACTAATGGTTATAGATATAATCAGACAACTTCAAGACAGCTCGATGAACCAACACAAAAGTTATTTAAGGCTATTGATAACGAAAACCCGGAAGCTTTTAAACAAGCTCTGAAAGAAGGTGCGGATGTTAATGCGTTTGATAAGGAGGGCATGACACCTTTGATGTCTATTGTCAATGTCTGCGCTGTCAGCGGTGATGGACAGGCTACGTTAGAGAAAATGGCTAAATTGCTTATACAAAACAGAAGTATCAATATTAATGCTCAGAGTAAGCAATCTGTGTCTACAACACGGACGAGATATGATCCTAGTACACAAAGTGAAATATCAGAATTTATAACAACATCTAATATGCGCAAAGACACAGCTTTACATATTGCTTGTCAAGTTGGGGCTAAAGATGTGGTAAAAATATTGCTCACGCACCCAGATATAAAAACTGATATCAAAAATTATGAATATAAAAGCCCTGAAGATTGTATTGCAAGAGGATTTGAGCGCGTAATAAAATTAGAATTTAAAAAAGCACAAAAAGCAAACGAGTTGTTAGGTGCTCTTTCTAGCAGAAACATTTACCAAGCGAAAAGACCATTAAATCAAGAGTTTAACCCTAATTGCTGGAAAAGAAGCCGAAATGAAGAAATAGAAACGCCGCTTAGCTTAATTATTCAATCATGTTTACAAGGAATAACATCAGATAACAAAGAAGTATTGACAAAACTTTTAAAACATAAAGAGCTAGATTTTAGTCAAATAAAGCCAATACAAGCTATAGAGCAAGATTCGTGGGTGAAGCAAATAATTGAACAAGCCATTACAGAGCGATTAACCGCTACTATTAATAAAAAAGATTTAGATGATGTAAAAAAATTAGTAGAAGATAATTGCTTCATGAGTCATGCAATTGTTACTGCTGCATTGAGGGGTGTTAATAATCCAATCGAATCTATTACAAATTATCTAAATGAAAAATTTCCTGCAAATACATTACAACCTTTGGCAAGTACGAATGATATACCGGTAGGTTCTGAGCAAGTTGTACAAGAACTTAAAGGTGAACTTGAAAGAACGAAAGCTCAACTCATAGAAAAAGAACGAGAGCTGGATAGGGTCGTACGCGAAAGAACGAGAGGCATTAACAAAATTTCACAGTTAGAAGAAGATTTAAGGCAGGAAAAATCGGCTCAAAAAACAAAAATCAATGATCTAAATAGTGAAGTAACTCGACTTAATAGAATTGTGTATGGAAGAGCAAGCGACACTGTCGAAATTTCACGATTAAAAAGAGATTTGAAACAAGTAAGGGAAGAAAGAGATAGGCTTTCATCAGAAAATAGACTGCTCCGTAGTAATAAAAACGAAAAATCCTCGCAAGCAATTTCTTCTGGTAGAAAACTGAGCAACTACGCTTCTGCATGTTTTATATTGCTTGGAGTATATACTGTTGTTGCATGTTTAGTAATAGAAGATTATCCAGGGATAATAAGTGCTTTCTTTACAGCAGTTGCACTGGCTTTTTTTTTATTAGGATGTTGTAGTTTATATAAAGCAAACACAATACTTAGTGATGTTGAAAGCACTCAGCTTGGTGGTTTAGAACGAAGTTAAAGTTTTGATTTCTTCTCCAGGCCCTGCTGAAAATTTTTGTACATGTTAAAAACATCTTGATAATTGAGGTGAGTGTAAATTTGAGTAGTTTCCAGGCTTGAGTGACCAAGCAGTTGTTGTATTGATCTTATGTCAATATCTTCCTGAAGCAAATGAGTAGCAAAACTATGGCGAAATGCATGTGGAGATAAAATTTCTGGTAAATTTAACATTCTCCTTATTTTTTGCAAACGATTGGCCACATAAGTTCTTCCCAATTTTTTTCTTCTTACTCCCAAAAAAAGATATTGTGTTTCATTATTAGTGCCAAGATAAGGACAGGCTTTTACATATTCTTGTATACACTTTTTTACTACCGGAAGAATGAATACCTGCCTTTGTTTATCTCCCTTACCTGTTACTATTAAACTTTCATTGTTAATATCACTAACCCTAAGGTTCAACGCTTCGCTGATTCTTAAGCCTGTACTATATAGCAGGACGATAATCGCAATTTCTCTTTTTACCACCCAAGATTCGCCCAGATCGGATAGTTTCATTTCTTTCAATAAAGTTTTTATATCAGGTATTGATAATGCTTTGGGCAAAGTTCTTCTCTGAATTGGCCTTGATAAGGAAAATACAGCTTCATTGTCTATATTGTGGTTATTTTTTATGTACTTGAAGAAATTTCTGATTACTGAGAGTGCTCGAGTGTTGGATCTTGCGTTTACACCTCTTGCGTAACGAGAGGTAAGCCAACTTCTTAACTCAGGTACGCTCAATTTTTCCAAAGTGCCGACATTTACTTCTCCACCAATGTGAGTATTTAGGAAACTTATAAGATCCTTCAAGTCCCTCATGTATGACTCTAAAGTGTTTGGTGAATAAGATCTGTTGCACCTCAGCCACTCATACCATTTTTCAATGATTGAACCGAGGTCCACAATTATTTTTTAAAGAAAGCATCGATGCACGCATCTCGAAAGGCTTCATTTATATCAGGATGAGAGTGACAAATTCTGTATATATCCTCTGCTGCTGCGCTATATGCCATTGCAACTGCTGCTTCGTTGATTAGCGTATCAGCGTATGCTCCTATGATATGCACACCTAGTATTGTATCTGCTCTGCTACAAGTCAGCACTTTCACGAATCCTTCAGCATCATCAGTGATTTTTGCTCTGCCGTTTGCAGCAAATTGACATTTACCAACTTTGTACTTACGGCCAGCATTTTTGAGTTCCTCTTCGGTTTTACCAATCGAAGAAACCGCAGGGTGAGTGTAAATGACAGATGGTATGATTCCATAATCAACGTGAGGTGACTGTCCTGCTATTATCTCTGCAACTGCCACTCCTTCTTCCTCTGCTTTATGAGCAAGCATTGCTCCACCGATCACATCACCAATAGCAAATATTCCTTTCACATTAGTTTCATATCTGTTGTTAACTTGAACGAAACCGCGATTATCTTTTTCTATTTTTTCATCAATACCAAGATTCTCAGTGCATGGTTTGCGTCCTGCTGCCACCAATACCTTATCCGCCTCTATAGTGTTTGTTTGATTATCTTTTACAGAGCAAACTTTCACACTCAAAGAATTACTACTTTGTTTTATCTCCTCAACTTTAGTGCTAAGTAAAAATTTTATTCCTTGTTTTTGTAGACTAGAAAGTAGAGACTTACTTAATTCTCCATCCATTGCTGCAGCGATTCTGTCAAAAAATTCTACTACAGTGACTTCAGACCCTAGCCTCCTCCATACAGAAGACATTTCAAGCCCTATTGCCCCGGCTCCGATTACGACAAGTTTTTTTGGTACTTCAGTTAAAGATAATGCACCAGTTGATGAAATAATACTTTTCTCATCGATATTAATTCCTGGCAAAGAAATAACGTCAGAACCGGTTGCAATTACTATATTTTTTGTCTTCAGCACCTTACCTTCAACTGAAACTTCAAGATTACCTTGGTCAAAAGAAGCAAGCCCATTGATTTTAGTGATTTTGTGAAGGTTAAACAGATATTCTATACCTTTTCCAAGTTCCTGAACTCTGGCGTCCTTATAGCCTAGCATTTCTTTTAAATCGAAACTTGCATCCTTAATTTTTATGCCAAGCTTCGACAGATCATTTTTCGTGTGAGCATACTGATAGGAAGAATGAAGTAGTGCTTTGGAAGGTATGCATCCAACTCGCAAGCATGTACCACCAAAAATGCTATTTTTATCTATGCAGGCAACTTTCAATCCAAGTTTTGCAGCAGCGATAGCACACTTATAGCCTCCTGGGCCACCACCTATAACAATTAAATCATAATCAGTCATAAAAAACAAACCTATTTTCTAAAGAATAAACACCTTTTCCCTCAGTTGTTACATATATCTTATTGCGAGTAAACACTGGAGTGTGAAACACATTACCAGGTACTTTGACTACCTTTCCTGCACTTTCAGATCCCGGAAAAGCAAACATTGAACCTTTATTGCTTGTCACCCACAGTGTATGGGCATGCATAATTGGAGCAAACAATTGCGTATTTTCTATTAAATCAGATGCCCAGACTGTTTCTCCATTTTTTATATCCAGGCCAATTATTTTATCGTCTTTAGTAACTATAAAAATTCTTCCGCCTTCTTTTTGTTTCTCTGCAGGAATAAGAGGACTATAATATGACTCAATGTCTGATACACTTTTTACTTGCAGTGACTTTGACCGTAAAATATTTCCTGATTTCACGTCAATGCTATAAATATAAGAATTATTTGTAGCTATTAAAGTATCGCCAAGCACTCTCGGTGTAGTAGTTACATCTGTGAGCTGTGTATCCAAAAGGTTTGTAGCCAATTTTTGGCTCCACAATTTTTTACCGTCTTCATTAAAAGCTATTAACTCACCATTTGAAAATGGTGCTATTATTTTATCATTAGAAATTGCTGGCGATATGGAATACAAACCTCGAACCTCATTGATGCCGTTTTGATAAGTCCAAACGAAGCTGCCATCTTTTATATCAAACACGTACAGATAATTATCAATAGTCAATACTACCAATTTATTGTTTATTACTGCTGCTTTCCCTCTTACTGGAGCTCTCAATTCTTTTTCCCACTGAATCTCGCCGGTTTTTGCATCTATTGTGTGTAGAACGTTATCCACTATAAAGAAAACGTTTCCTCTGTGACGCAATAGGCTCATGTTACTAATTTTTTTTCTGTGTGAGAGGTGTAATTTCCAATTCATAGCCTTTGAGTTATCAATATCAAAGGAATATAAAGCGCCGTGCTTGTCTGATAAAATAACGCTATCTTCTGTAAGCACTGGAGCTACATATCCTTGAGATAGTTTTTTATCCACTAGACTTATTCTCTCGCTTGCCATTGTGTAACTGCTACACAATAACATTATCATGACAATTATTACTTTCATTATTTATTGAAAACAAGATTCATTAATATACATCTTAAGAACCTTAATTACAACGGAAATGTTCTTGCTGCATGTTAAAAACGTTGATTTATGAACGAAATATTATATTATTATGTGAGATAATGTATACTCTTAGAGGTAGTACACCTCATCCACTATGCGGCAACGTGCATAGCTGTACGAACATTGAGATATAAAAGTAATTTATACCAAGAAGAAAGATGTCATCCAAATAGCCTCTTTTCCTGTCATCCCAGTGCTTGACACTGGGATGGCTCTGTTGCATCGCAACTGAAAAAATCTGGTGGCTACTGACAAAATTCATTATAAAATAGCCATTTAACCGCTTAAGGAAAAATATGCCACAAAAAATGAGAGTTAGTAACTGCCATGAATATAACAAATTTCTAGAAAAAAGAGGAAATATTTTTCGTTACATCGATAAAGCTATCGAAAATTGGTATGAAAATAGTCCAAAAATGCAGGGCGGCAACTATATTTATAGTGATAAAGTTGTGATTTTAGTGCATATAATCGTTAATCTTTTTAGAATTGGCTTAAGACAAACAGTCGGGTTTATAAAAGGATATTTGCAACAAATAGGAAGAGATTTAGCAGTTATCAGCTATTCGCAAGCTTCAAAAAAAACTTAATATTAAGATCAATGATTGCAGAATTGATAAAAATAATATGGAAGATATCGAAATTGCCATAGATAGCACAAGCATCAGCATTTATAACAACACACAGCAAGGAAAATAGCGCTGACAGAAAATATCGTGGTTATGAACAGACAAGAAAATTGCATGTAATGTTGAATATAAACAGCAAAAAAGCCATAGCTGCAAAATACAGTAACGGTCTGATCACTATGGAGCTTGCGATTTACTTAAAGGAGTTAATTTTCAGCATGCCATAAAAGCACTATATGCAGACAGAGCATATGACAGACATAAACTCTATAAATTGTGTGATGA
Organism: Wolbachia endosymbiont of Drosophila willistoni; assembly: GCF_040084705.1. Taxonomy (NCBI): domain Bacteria; kingdom Pseudomonadati; phylum Pseudomonadota; class Alphaproteobacteria; order Rickettsiales; family Anaplasmataceae; genus Wolbachia; species Wolbachia endosymbiont of Drosophila willistoni. The sequence continues at coordinate 1,099,210 of NZ_CP157591.1, read as the reverse complement.
ATGCGGCATAAAGACAAAAATTCCTCCAAAAAAACAATGCAGCAGAGCATCCAAAGTATGGCAGAGAGAAATGCTGCAATTAGACTAATAAAGTCATACAGCGAAGATGGAATGAAGAGGTGGAAAAGGCAAACAAACTACGGAAAAAGATCTTATGTAGAAAGTTTTTTCTCGCGACTGAAACAAACATTCGGGTTTAATTTTCGGAACAAATCTGAAATTAATCGTGGGAAGGAACTGCTACTCAAGTGTTATTTGCTTAATCAATTTACTGACATTGGTATGGCTAAATTTGAAATGGCTACATGAATTTATCGTAAATTACCACCGCATAGTTGTAACATTGTACCATATTACAATGTTCGTACAGTTGTGTGCGCGACCGGGGGTTTTATACTATTCTAGAAGTAACATACGGAAAAGGGGGGATTCGAACCCCCGACATATTTTCATATGTGCACGCTTTCCAAGCGTGTGCTTTAGACCACTCAGCCACCTTTCCATGCTTATTCATAATATTGAAAATTGTACTGCTAAACAATATAAAAACCTGGTATATAGGGTTCACCACGAAAATTCACAGTATTGTTAAACTTGCTTCTGCAAGTTGGAAATGTTTTATCGCAACCTGCGAGTATTGAATATTTATCTCCAGCAAAAATTTGGTATGGAGGCGAAGTAAACAACGTAACTACTTTATTTTTATATTCTTTTACTACACTTTCAAACGCTATTGAGCCAAAGAATTTTACTACTCCGTGCTTATAATATTCATCACTCTCAGTTAAATTCGTGTCTTCAAATCTTCTTTCGTCTATTACTTTAGTGATTGTACTTATTTTACTAAATTTTTTAGTATCGGCTTTACATTTATCATCGCAAAATTGTGCTCTGCATGCAGGAGAGTATAATTCTGCTATGCTTCTCTCAAGCTTTGCTGAAAGCCCTCTAATTTCAACAATAAATCTTCCACTACTTAATGTCACTTTACCAAAAATTCCTGAATGTAGATTCATTGTTCCCTGGGTCAAGTCTTTATAATTCACAAGAAATATTTCAATATTTGCAAAGTCGTACTTTCCTGATAAAACATCTTCTTCTTTAATATCAGCACTATTTAATATCCCTTCAATTTCTAGATTATCAGTTTTCAAATCGCTGTTTAATATTATACTACTGGCTGTAAATCCACTTGAAGATTTATAGAGTATATTATCAATATTTAAATCTTCATCATAGTCAGTGAATCCCATTACTTCTCCACCTGCGAGCTTTAATTTCCAGCACGTAGCGGTGGTAAGTAATTCTCCAGCTAAATGATTTTTTAGTGTGGTTTGCATAGGGGCCTCCTGCTTAATTGATTAAATTTGAAAGTAGCTATACGGCCAGTAGAATAAGGGCAGTGTGTTCTTTTCTCATCATCTAAGTAGCCATAAAGCGTCATTCCGGTGACCATAGGGTGTCATTCCAGTGCTTGACACTGGAATCCAGGAAATTTTGCTTGTAAGTAAGCAAACTGATTTGGTGAGCATAAAAAGTGGCTGATCTTATGCTGAATAAACGCTTTTGATGAAGTTGCATGGAAAGCTGGATCCCAGTGTCTGGGCACTGGGATGACATCCTTCTTGGTGGAGTGTCCTCAAATCACAATGTTCGTACAGTTGTGTGTCACGCACTGGGATGACAGGAGAGAGGACACCATATGTTTATTTGATCGACAAATAAACACTAACAGACAAGAATACACCACAGTTAACTGTGGTGTGTACTGGCTGGTTAGAAAGAAAACTTCACACCAGTAAGAAGGAGAATTCCTTGGTTAGAAGGTACATCAGCATCAGACTCATCTTTCAGCTTACCTGTTTCGTTAGTCATAAAATAATGGAGAGCTGCGTAAGGAACAAATTTGCTCTTACTGCATGCAGGAGACAGATCATATTGAACGCCAAGTGCACCATCATGAAGCATATCTTTGTCATTCATTCTGCTGCCAAAATACGTCAAACTTGTGTAGATATTCTCATGTTGATACCCAGCTCCTACAGTCCAATACATGGTATCTATACTATCTTTACCAAATTGAGCTTTCAGCCCTTCCACTCTTTTGCCATCAGTAGCATCTTTACTATCAATTTCCGTGTAGGTATCACCAATTAATTTTTTAATACCCTTCGGTTGACCAGATTTGCCCAAGTATGCAAAAGAGGCAGCAAACTTTACGCCTTGATCTTCATTAATCTTATAATCAGCGCTTACACCAAAATTAACACCCATCAGGTCATTATACTCCACAAATTCCTTATAAAGATGCTTATCTTTACTTGGTTGCTTTGGAAAGCCATATTCACCAACTGCAGAAGTTTTAACTTTTATGTTATGTTTATCAAAGTCATATTCATATGATGCACCAGCACTTACTATGTGCTCATAGTCTGGGCCGACATGCTTTATCGTTTCCTTATGTTCTATCTTACCGCCTTTATCTTCTGAAACTGTTTCTTTTACAGTAAACAAACCACTATCATAACGAGGTGAGTAGCTGATACCAAATCTTGCGCCCATATAATTTGGTGAGTAGTAAGCAACTCTAAATGGCAGTGTAGTCATAACGCCTTTGTTATATTTCCCTGCCATGCGGAAAGAGAATTTTTCACTTTCACTCGAAAAACTTTCAGTGTAAAGACGTGGTGTTACATAAAATGGAAAGCTAGCAGCGCTTCCTTCTAAGTTCACTTTTCTGAACCAGTCACTATCTGCAGCTCCGTCAACAGTCGCAATTCTTGTTGCATCAAGCCTCATCAGAGCCTCAGGACCAAATTGGTAACCAAGCTTCACGTCACCATATTTTGAGTTAACAAACACATGCGCACTTCTGCCTTTTGCAGCATAAACACCCTGTGAAGCTCCCTTACCTTCGGTCACTGGAACATGAAACTGCACGTCAGCACCATAAAGAAGACCTAAATCTTCATTCTTATTTTCTGCTCTGAGGTGCAATATTGCATCAGCAATCATACCCATATCGTTGCTGTAATCACCAATATTTCCTATTCCTTCATAGAATATTGGATTTGCTCCTCTTGTTATATCTGGAGTGGCATTATAATACTCTGTAGATCTGTTTGGCATAACGTTATAACGTTTATAATCTGCGCCACTTGGTCCAGCTTTGCCATAACCTTGAGCATCAACAACACCACCAAAAGTTATTCTTAAATTACTTTGCCCTTGATTGGTATCGATAATATCAACTCCACCAACTGAAACAACAGGACTTGCCTTACCTTTTTCCTCTGTATTTTTGTTAACAACTTTTATATCCTTCTTTACATCTTTAGCTTCAACTTTAGCATTCTTAGTTTTAGAACGCTTAGTTTTTGAAACTTTACCTTTTTCTATATTAGAATTCTTAGCGTTTAGAGCTTTCGCTTTTGAATCCTCTATAAGCTTTGCTTTTTTCTCATTTGCTAGCCTGATCTCCTCTTTTTTCTTCTGCTCGGCTGCTAATCTTAGCTCCTCTTTTTTCTTAAGCTCTTCAGCTTTTTTTCTTGGATCAGCATTACATATTCTGTCCATCTTTTCTTTCAGTTTTTTATTTGATGTTTTCATAACTTCCACTTTTCCAGAAGTTTTTGTGCTCTCTTGCTTTTTTATTTCCTTCATACTCTCATCAGGAAAGTCAGCTGCAAAACTGCTGAAAGAACATAAAGTTAATAAAGAAACTAGAGCAGTTCTAGTATACATAGACTTTTTCATGAAGTGCCCCCAAAAAATTTCGAAATCATATCTTAAATGTAAATAGTATAAAAATGTTGAAAATTCAACTTAAAGCAACCTTATAACGAAAATAAAAGTAAAATGCAATACCTTAAAAGCAACTTTCTTAATATGCTCAACGTGTATATTAACCAAAATTTAGTACAGAGGTTCGCTTGTTAGTGCATTATAACTCGACTATTTATTCTATGGAAGTAAAATTTTTCCACCACAAGTTATTTGCCATTCTTCTTTAAATTTCTTTAGGTATTCTTTTTTTTCGCACTCTAAAAGTAGCTCTTCCACACTTTTGTTGTAGCTTTCAGTAGTAATCCTTCCCTGATGATGCATGAACCTTAAGTAAATCAAATAAGTGTTAATTACATCTGTTTCACAATAATCTCGAATCTCTTGTATCTTGCCGCTATCGTATAAGTCCATAACTTGTGACCCATCAACTCCAATCTTACCAGGAAGATTAAATGCTGCACAAACTTCGTTCATTTTTACTCTCGCAGAAGCTCCAAAATCAGAGAGGGATTCAAGCAAATCACAATGCCAATCACTGCTATATCTCTGATTGTAACTATTCCACTTATCGCCAGCTTTATGAAAATATTCTGCTTGAATGCCATGGACCATAGCACGATACTTCAGCACTGGTATATCAAAAGTGCGTCCGTTGAACGAAACTAATCTTGGCTTTTTCTCTGATATGTAGTTAAAAAATCCTTTCACTAGCTCCTTTTCACTGGAATTTAGTGTGCCTCCAGATCTTATTTCTTGCAGTGTGAACACCTCATAACCACTCTGGTAGCTTATATTGCAAAGTAAAAAACTAATAACTACAACAAGGTGAAAAGGCTGACGCAGAAAAGAGTTTTGCCCGTTTGTTATTTCAAGATGATATTTTGTTAATGCATCCCTCTTCTCTTCTACACTACTATCATCACTAATATTGAGTAAATTTTTGCAGGAATTTACATCTGGTATAGTTTCAATATCAAATACCAATAAAGAATTAAGCATTGCCTATATACTCCTCCGGACGGTCGATCCAAGGTCGCACTTTCACAAATAAAAAGAGGTGTACCTTGCACTCAAATAATTTTTCTAGTTCAGCACGCGCTTCGATATTAATTTTTTTAATATTACTGCCATCTTTTCCTAGTACTATTTTTTTATGACTATCTTTCAACACAAATATGATCTGTTTGATGACTAAACTCTTATCTTTTTTTTCCTCAAATTGTTCAGTTATAACAGCTGTAGAGTATGGCAATTCTTCACGCAAGTTCAAGAATAATTTTTCTCTCGTAATTTCTGCTGATAAAAAATTTGTCGAGGAATCGGTTATTTGATCTTCTTCATAAAACCAGGGGCTCACCGATGCAACTTCAGACAAGTAATTCATCAAATCAGAAAGTCCATCATTCTTTAATGCTGATATCATAAAAACCTTTTCAAATTTATAAAGCAAATTCAGATGCTCATGCGCCATCTTTAATTCAGGCCTTTTTACCAAATCAGTTTTATTGATAACCAAAATGCATCTGCCTTTTGTGCGCTGCAGCCGCATAAATATAGTCTTAATTCTTTCTATATTTTTCAAATAATTGCTTACATCAACAAGCAACAAAGTGATGTCACTATCCTTAACTGCCGACCATGCAGATTTGACTAAAGCTTTTTCAAGTTTTGTTTCTGCTGAGAAAATTCCTGGGGAGTCAGTAAAGACAATTTGTGTGTTGTTGCATGTTGCAACACCCCTTATTTGCGTCCTTGTTGTTTGCACTTTAGGGGTGACAATTGCAATTTTCTTGCCTATGATGCTGTTAATTAATGTAGACTTCCCAGCATTTGGTAAGCCAGCTATGGTTACAAATAAGCATTTTTGTTCTTTCACAAAGAAAATTATAAAGAAAACTGAATGCCCGCGTCAAGCTACTTATATGACAAGAAGGATGACAGAACCCTTTTTGGTTAGCATGCAAAAAGGAAAAAAACTTATTCTACAAATTAAAAATACAATATACTCAAAAACTTTTCAGAAAATCCATAGGAGGGTTTGCTAATGAAGGCTCTTGAGTTGACGCCATTGCCTGAACGACTGCTTGATTTAAGGGTAACGTTTTAACCATAAGGTCACTAACTCCTTAATATCTGTGTTCATAATTTGATTTTCCACGAAAGACATAATAGCAATAACCAGTGTAAGTTAAAATGATTGGTAAAAGCGGTATTATAACAATGAGCATTAAAGATAAACTTGGCCCAGAAGCAGCTGCATCCAGAATGGTATATTGAAAAGGTATAATCCATGGGTAGATACTAATTCCTAAACCTAAATATCCCATAAAAAAAATAGCAATACTGAGAAAGAATGGACGGTACTCCCGTTTAGTATTCTGAAGATCAAACCACAGCATGAAAAATAGCCAAGATGTGAGTAATGGAATAGAAAATAAATAATAAAAATTTGGCATGCTAAACCAAAAGTTTTTAATACGTTCATTTAAAAATGGTGTCACTACACTCACTAGTCCCATGAAAATACCTACAAAACCAAGCGTATAAGAAGCAACCTTGCGTGCCCATTCTTGTGTTATATTTTCTGTCTTCATTATGAGCCATGTAGAACCTAAAAGTGCATATCCAAATATCACAGCAATGCCTGTCATTACACTAAAAGCACTTGCCCAATCAAATTGGCCACCAGAAAAGTTGCGTCCGTTTACTTCTACACCATGTATAAATGCACCTAAAATCATGCCTTGGCAAAATGCAGCACCAAGTGACCCAAAATGAAAGGCATAATCCCATAATCGCCTGTATTTTCCTTCTGCCTTAAAACGAAACTCAAAGGATACTCCGCGCACTATAAGGCCAAGCAGCATAATAATGATTGGAATATAAAAAGCAGGCATTAATATTGAATATGCAAGAGGAAAAGCAGCAAACAACCCTCCACCACCCAATACCAACCATGTTTCGTTTCCATCCCAAAATGGTGCAATTGAGCTTATCATGTGATCACGGCATTTATCTGACGGTGCAAAAGGAAGTAAAATACCAATACCTAAATCAAACCCATCCATTAAAATATACAGTAAAACAGCTATGGCAATTAGTAATCCCCAGATTAGGGGTAAATTAATTAAGGAAGAAAAATCAAACATAATTGTTGTCCTTTCCAGATGTACCAGCATCAATCACTGAAGCTCCAATACCGTGTTTATAAAATTGCTCTTCTTCTTTAATGACAGGAATTCCTTTGTATATAAGTTTCAGAATATAGTAACTACCTGCTCCAAATATAAGGGTATACATAACGATAAATGCAATCAAAGACCATGCAACCTGAGGACCGGTAATCGCAGATGAAAATGATTCAATTGTGCGCATAATTCCATATACAGTGTAAGGTTGACGGCCAATTTCAGTAGTAAACCAACCTGCAAGTAACGCTATGAACCCAGACGGCATCATTGATATCCACCATCCATGTAAGAAACAACTTTGGAATAATTTGCCACGAAGATACTGTATAACACTTACTGACCCAATTATGATCATTAAAATTCCAACTCCAACCATTACACGGAAGGACCAGAATACCCATACTACAGGTGGTCTATCTTCTTTTTTCCATTCCTTTAATCCTTTTACTTCTCCTAAAAAATCATGTGTTAAGATCAAGCTGGCAAGATTAGGAATTTTTATCTCGTAGTGATTAATTTCATTTTGCTGATCCGGATAAGCAAATAAAAGTAAGCCAGCCCCTTTTTCGGTTTCCCATATACCTTCCATTGCAGCAATCTTAGTAGGTTGATGCTTTAGTGTATTTAATCCATGCCTATCTCCCATGAACAGCTGAAATGGTGCAGCTAAAGCTACCATAATGGTTGCCATACCAAGCATAATTCTTGCTTGAGGAGCATGTCGTTTTCTCCAAAGATAAAATGCTCCTACACCACCAACCACAAAAGCTGTTGTAAGATAGGCTGCTGTTACCATATGAATAAAGCGATAAGGGAAAGAAGGATTAAAAATAATCTCTAACCAATTGGTTGGATATAGGAGACCATTCTCACCAATCGTGAATCCAGCGGGTGTTTGCATCCAACTGTTGGCCGCAATAATCCAAAAAGCTGAAATAAGCGTTCCCACTGCAACAATACAAGTAGAAGCAAAGTGCATACGAGAACTTACTCTATTCCATCCAAATAGCATAATACTCAAAAAAGATGCCTCCAGAAAAAAGGCTGTTAAAACCTCAAAGGAAAATAGAGGGCCGAGAACATTGGCTATGCGGTCAGAAAAAATCGACCAATTGGTACCAAGTTGATATGACATTACAACTCCAGATACCACTCCCATGCCAAAAGCAACGGCAAAAATCTTGATCCAGAATTTATAAACATCACGGAAACGTGTATCACCAGTCTTAAGCCAACACCATTCCAAAAAGGCTAGAAAACTTGCAAGCCCGATCGTGAAAGCAGGAAATATAATGTGAAAGCCTATTGTGAAGGCAAACTGAATTCGAGCTAGCAGCACAGAACTAAATTCAAACATTTTATCCAATACCCATGTATTACAAATAATAGCCAAATCTACCTATAATTCAATCCATTTTTTCACAAAATTGACCTTACCCAGAAAAAGTAGAGAGAAAGTTAAGACGTTTTTGTCATGAGAATAAATTGTGCAGGAATACAACTGTTCTCCCTTGTCATACCGTCACGGTATCTCTAGATCCCGCTAACACGTAGCGGAATGACGAATTACTTAACCATCATTACACCGTCATACCGCGATTCATTCGCGGTATCTCTTAGCCGCTAACAAGCAGCGGGATACTTAACCATCATCTACACCGTCATACCGCGATTCATTCGCGGTATCTCAAAGCATAGATCCCGCTGCGGGATGACGGTTGTTGTTTAGCTATAAATATTAAGAAATTCACCAAGTGAAAAAAAAGGCAAAAGAAGCCCCGTGGTTATTATCCGCTTTAAAATATTGGCGTTTTTTATGTTTTAAACGCTTGACAAGCGAGATTCAGCCGCTTTTAATTGCAACTAACTTACGCTGCAAATGTTTAAGAAATTTACTAAGCAGAAAAAAAGACAAAGAATCCCCGAGTTAGCTAGTCTTTTACTATCTCTGTCGAGTATTGGCATTTTTTGATGTCTTGTAACGCTTTATAAGCGCGTTCAGCTTATTTAGATAAAAATCTAGATGTAGATGAAGTTTTGTAAAGACATACAGTATCTATATACTGCAAAAAATTGAACATAAGACGCCGATACATTAAGTAATCCTTACCTTTTAATCTGCAGATTGGCGAAAGCAAATACAATAGCTTCAGTTTCATGATAAGGGGGTTGGCGAAGGGTGTCAAGTAACTTTTGCATTTAATCCATTTCTATGGCTTATATAATAATCGTTATTGTAGTATAATTTAGAATAATGCAATAGATACCTAAATGTTTTAGCTATTAATTATATGTTGCACAAAAGCATATATTGCCCTACCATCCAAGTAGGTTAGAAATAAAGAGGTTTTTATGAGTTTTACTTTACCTGAATTACCATACGATAAAACAGCTTTGGAGCCTTATATATCTGCAAAAACCTTAGATTTTCATTATGATAAGCACCATAAAGGATATTTAAATAAACTCAATGAGCTAGTTGAAAATACGGATTATCAACATGTAAAAATTGAGGAATTAATAACAAAAGTGCATGGTAATAGCGGCAACTTGCCTATATTTAATAATGCAGCACAAGTTTGGAACCATACTTTTTATTGGAATTCAATGAAAAAAAATGGTGGTGGTAAGCCTAAAGATGGTAGTCTTCTAGCAAAAAAAATTCAAGACGATATCGGTGGCTTTGATAAATTTTATGAAGAATTTTCGAGTCATGGAGTAAGCCAGTTTGGCAGTGGATGGGTATGGTTAGTGCTCGAAAAAGGTAGGTTAGGAAAGCTCAAAATCACCAAGACTCCAAATGCAGATTTGCCAATAATTTATGGCCAAGTGCCACTACTCACTATGGATGTGTGGGAGCACGCCTATTATTTAGATTGTCAAAACCGTAGAATTGACTACATAAAAGTTTTCCTTGATCATTTGATTAATTGGGATTTTGCAGAAGAGAACTTAGAAGAATATATGAGATGAATATACCCCGGGTAACAAAATTAGATAATGGTCTGCGCATAATAACTGAGCAGGTGCGTGATATTGATTCCGTAGCTTTAAGCATACGAGTTGGTGTTGGCAGTAGAGCAGAAAGTGCAAAGCAAAATGGAATATCCCATTTTTTAGAACACATGGCTTTCAAAGGGACGAAGACAAGAACTGCCTTTGAAATTGCAAAAGCTTTTGATGACATAGGTGGAGTTTTCAACGCTAGCACCGGTAGGGAAAGCACCACCTATTATGCAAAAGTCCTCAAGAAAGACATAAAAACTGGTATTGATATATTAATAGATATATTGATGAATTCCACGTTTCCAGAAGATGAATTGGAACGTGAGAAGGGTGTTGTAATACAAGAGATTTTTCAAACTAATGATTCACCAAGTGACATTATTTTCGACAAATATTTTGAGGCAGCTTATAAAGACCAACCATTTGGTAGGTCAATCTTAGGCACGCAAAATACTGTAAAATCTTTTACTCGAGGAGATCTAGATAATTACATAAATGAGCATTACTTTGGTGAGAATATGCTATTTGCCGTTGCAGGAAATGTTGAACATGAAGAAGTTGTTGCATTAACCAAAGATTTTCTCTCAAAGATTCATTCTAAAAAGCTGAAAAAAAGCCAAAATGCGAGCTGTACTGGTGGTGAGTATTTAGAACATCGTAAATTAGATCAGGTACACTTGCTAATTGGTCTACCTAGTGTTTCTCGCCATGACGATAAATATCACACGTTTCAAGTGCTTGATTCTATATTAGGGAGCGGAATGTCATCACGTTTATTTCAGGAAGTAAGGGAAAAGCAGGGATTAGCTTACTCTGTTTATTCATTTAATTCCAGCTATACTAATACAGGAATGTTTTCCATTTTTGCTGGTACAGACAGTAGTAACTTAGATAAGCTTTTAAAATCTATAACGACAGAGTTGAAGAAGTTGTCTACAGATGATCTGAAGGAAGAAGAAGTAAATAGAGTGAAAGAGCGAGTAAAATCCCAAATTTTAATGTCACGCGAAAGTGTTAGCTCACGTGCTGAAACATTGGGACACTACTACGGTAACTATAATAGGTACATCAGTAAAAATGAATTAATAGAAAAAATTAGTGCAGTTACCACTGCTAACGTAAAAAAAGCAGCAGAAGAATTGTTATCTCAGCATGGAAAAACCACTCTAGCTGCAATTGGAGAAATTGAATCATTGCCAAGTTACGATAAAGTGGTTTCTATGCTTAAAGCTTAGTGTACTTTAATTATGTTGCTTAAGCTCACTAAAAAGTTCAATGAACGGTTGCAAAATCCTTTCTATAAAAAGTTTGCTTTCTGGTTCATCGCGTATATTACTTATCAGTTTATTCAAAGTTTTCTCGCTGTTTCGTAAAAATAAATAGCTTTCTACTGCTTGCACACCAGACAAGACAGTCAAAATTCCTCCTATCACTAGACAAGCAGCTATAGCAGGTACGGTACCCACTGCAATTGCAGTTGCGATTAATGATAACCCAGCTAAGAATGTAACGGCTGAAACGCAAAACGCTATTTGATGTTTTTCTTTATTGTTAACCATAAATACCTCACAAAAACTATATTTTTAACATACCAGTGTTGTCATGTATTGTCAAGTTTTTAAAGAAGATTAAAAAATGCAACGCACATGTGCAAAAAACGCTAACTATGGATTAGCCAAGGAAGAAAGAGTAGGAAGAGGAAGGCTTTTTCTGTTTTAGGGAATATAAAATAAGCGTAGAAAAATATGAACTAGGTGTATAATTCACAGTGTAGTGGTGTCTCACTAATCCAATTATTTTTCTCCCGATCTAGCCTATCATCTAATATAGCCTGCCTTATTGATGCCATTAACTTATTCATAAAGAAAATATTATGAATGGTAACGAGCGTGTAAGCCAGGAGCTCTTTAGCTTTCAGTAAATGGTGTATATAAGCTCTTGAATGTTTTCTGCAGGTAAAACATAAACAGTCACTTTCAATTGGGTTGTTGTCCAGCTCAAATCGTTGATTCCGCAAATTAATATGCTCTTTGCACTTTGAAGAAATAGAATTTCTGTTTTTTACTTTAACAAGTGCGCCACCATGCCTTGCTAAGCGGGTTGGATGCACGCAATCAAACGTGTCAATTCCAAGCTCTACTCCGCGAAAGATGTCCACAATTCCACCAATACCAAGCAAATGAGTAGGCCTGTCTTTTTTCAGGTGGTCCATAGTGAAAGAAACTACATCATGCATCTGCTCTTTACTTTGACCAAGTGATCCACCTATTGCTTGACCAAAAAATGGCAAATCGTTGATAAAATCACAACTTTCTCTACGTAAATCTTGATACACTCCGCCTTGACTAATTCCATACAGTGCCTGCTTGCCATTATTGTTTTTTTCAAATTCATTTAAAGAACGTTCAGCCCATCTGTGGCTCATGAGCATTGATTTTGCTGTGTATTCTTTGCTTACGTGAAATGGAGTGCATTCATCTAAAACTAGGATTAAATCTGCACCTAATTTCTGTTGAATTTGTACAGATTTTTCAGGAGTTAAGCAATAAATTTTACCATTAATGTAAGAACGGAAAATTGCCCCATCCTCATTAATTTTGATCAAAGTTTTTTGTTTTTTTCTTATTCCTTTTATCTCTTCCGAAACTGATCCGTGGCCTAAGCTAAATATCTGATATCCACCTGAGTCAGTTAGCATTGGCCCATTCCATCCTATCATCTTGCGCAAACCACCAAGTTTTGCAACAGTATTCTCTCCTGGTTGAAGCATTAGGTGATAGGTGTTGGAAAGTATGATTTGGGTACCAGCTTCACTTATTCTTTCAATATCTGCAGCTTTAATTGCAGCTTTTGTTGCGCAGAATATAAAAGCGGGGGTTTCTACGCTTCCATTTGGAGTTTTAATTGTTCCAACTCTTGCAGAACCTGATTGCTTGATTCTCTTGAATGAAAATTCTTCTTTCATCTATTTGCCTGAAAGTTCTGTTATGATGTTTTCTACTTTCTCAGGAGTAAGATTTTCATAGAAGTCATTATTGATCTGCACAACGGGAGCATTAACGCATGCACCTAGGCATTCAACTTCTTTTAAAGTGAACAAATTATCTTTAGTAGTCTCACCGATATTGATTCCAAGTTTTTTTTTAAAGGTATTTAAAACTTCTTCACTATTGCACAACCAGCAAGGAGTTGTTCTACAAATTTGTATTAGATATTTGCCTACTGGTTTTAAATTATACATGGTGTAAAAATTTGCCACTTCATATACACGAATATGTGGAATATGCAGCATATCAGCAACATAACGCATAGCAGATTCAGAAACCCATCCGCATTGCTCTTGAACCAGATATAGTAAAGGCATAACAGCACTACCTTCTCTACCTTTGGGATACATCTCTATAAACTTTCCCGCTTTCTTGAGGTTTTCTGATGTAAAACTAAACTGCTCTTCTTTTTCTATCATTCATGAGACTCGTGTAAACTTTAACAGATTATACCTGTAGAACCAATGATTGCAATTGTTGGTTTTTTGAGAAATAGCATAAAGCTTCTTAGCCCTCTTCAAGCTTATATTTACCTTTTAGTATAAAATATTATATTAATTTTTTAATTTTAGTTAAAATTTTCATTGACATTAACACACAGGAGTAATCATAATAGCATTTTATTAATATTTTAAATAAAATTATGTCTATATTAAGAAGATTGCTCGGGATCAACTCAAATACACCGGAAATTAAAGAAGCGATAGGTTTTAATCCAACAAACGTAGAATTAATTGAGGGGAATGGAGTTGCTTACGGACTCAGCTATCAAGATAATGGTAATGGGAGCAGTAAAGTAAAATTACTTATTAGTCCATTATATCAATCAAAAACATACGAATGTGGTACAAATATCAGCGTAGCAAATGAATTCAAAGATCAATTATCTCTCACATTAATAGAAGATTCAGCTGAAATAGATAAAGTTGGAGTTATCTTTCCTGAAGAAGGAATTAGCGAAGAAGGAGAAAAATGCGTTAAAGGCTTATCTTTTAACACTTACGGAATTAAACAATCAGTTAATACTCCTTCAGTTGAACATTTAGATAAAAGAAAATTACAAAAGAATATTGATAATAATAGTCTTGCAAATGTGGGCAATAGTTACTTTCAACCAAGAGCAGTGAAAGTTGGTAATGGTGACGTAATTGTAATCGCCCATAACTTAAAGGATCAAACTTTAGTTTCTTGGTACTTAAAGTCAAGCGAGAGCGGAAAATTTAAGGTATTGACTGGAGAAAAAGGTGTTACAGAAAGAAAATTGTTCAATTTTGATAATCAGGGGCAATTGGCATTAAATGGAAACACGATGCTTTATTCGCAAGTGAGCAAAAGGATTACTAAGGAAAATCAAGAGGTGAGAAAAACACGTATTTTTAAATTTGATATGGCTAAAGTGATTCAGGGTCTGAAGGATAGAGTTAATGGCTTTTTACTTGGTAATCGAAAAGGTCAAATAGATAATAAAGCACTATCTCTTTCTAGAGAACATGAAATAAGCTTTTTGCAGTATGTTGAACAAACGGAAGGAAATGATCTAGTTGCTTTTCTTGAAAATGACCAATCAGCTAATGAGCAGAGGTTACATATAGCAACTCTACTTAAAAATGGATCAGTGTCAGATTTTCCTATCTATCAATTTACAGATCCTATAGAGCAATTATATATTAAAGGCAACGGTCAGGGTGGTTTTATCGTAACTGCGGTAAGTGGAGAAAATATTGTAACTTTTAATCAAAACGGCTCTGGAAAATCTTCTGAAGCAACAATAATACCGGCAAATAGCATCAAAACTCTCAGTGATTTTGTTAATATCATTAACGGTCGATTAACGCCAGATATTATTTCTAGTAGTACCGTGGCTCCTATAACTGTTGCAGAAACGGTTGTGACTTCTAAGAAGACGCCGACTGCTGCAATTACTAGCACAGCAGAAACCGACGCTGTGAAGACTACTAAATTGACAACGGAAGCCGTTGCACCTACTTCTACAATGAATAAACCTTCAACAGAGTCAACGACTCAAACAAGTACAGTAACAGTGGAGCCAACAACAGCAACAAAAACAACTGCTACTTCACAAGCAACCACGATTACTGCAACGTCAACTAATGTGCCTTCGGAAACTGAAATAAGTACTGTAAAACCTACAGCAGCGACTGGTGCGTCGACTTCTACGATGAGTAAACCTTCAACAGAGTCAACGACTCAAACAAGTACAGTAACAGTGAAGCCAACAACAGAAGCCGTTGCACCTACTTCTACAACGAATAAACCTTCAACAGAGTCAACGACTCAAACAAGCACAGTAACAGTGGAACCAACTGCGCCAACAACAAGCTCAGAGAAAACTACACAAACAGTATTTAGTATACCAAGTACTAGAACAAAAGAGTCAACAACTCCTATATTCACCACGACTTTACTTCCTCAGTCTACTTCTTCACCACAACCTACTCAACTTGCTATAGGGTCTAATAAGGCAGGAATGATAGGGGGATCTTTGGTTGGAGCAATAGGTATTGTTGGAATTATAGGATTCATAGCATATAGATATGTTAAGGGTCGTAATGCTGCTCCTGTATTAGAACTAACTGATTTGGGTTATAGAAGGCGATCATCTTCAAGTAGCGATGAAGAAATTTTTACCACTGGTAACAGAATGCGAACTATATATCAATCTGAAACAGTGCTAAATAGTATATCAGTAGAAAGTAGTAGTCGATCAAGAAGTAGCTCATCGTCTTCAAGCGGTGGACCAGGCTCTTGACTAACTGAAGCGGAGTCTAAAAGTGAAAAAAGCTTATCTTGGGATAGTGATGATGTGCCGGAATATCACCTTTAGCTATTTGTCTAAATGTTTTTAATATGTAGACTGTTAGGAAATTGTCTTTTGCTTTTGTGATTTTCATGTTAAAGTATAATTCCTAGGTGAAATAAGTAGCTGCTGTTGTGTGATAAACATAGCAGAGGAAAGTCCGGGCTCCAAGGAAAAATAGTGACGGGTAATGCCCGCCGGAGGTAACTCCAGTTATAGGGCTACAGAAAATTACCGCCTAAAATATTTTTAGGTAAGGGTGAAAAGGTGTGGTAAGAGCACACCATGGCAATGGCAACATTGGTAGTCGAGTAACCAACACTAGGAGCAAGATTAAATAGAAGTAGATTTTATGTTTTCCTCATATCTACTCGGGTAAATCGCATGCGGTAAATGGTAACATTTACTCCAGATAAATAGCTACATAAACAGAACTCGGCTTATATTTCACCTAGGCGTTCACATGATACGTGCGATATAAGCCATGCTATATTTAAATGTGTAGGCATTTCATGCGTTGTCCTTCACTTGTTCTGCTTGATAGCCATCACTACTTTCGCCTACATTAACATTAGAATATTCATCATCATCAATATACTCTTTCAGAACATACCCTCTGCCCCAAACGGTTTCTATGTGGCTTTTTCCATCATTTGCACTTTCAAGTTTCTTACGTAATTTGCACATAAAAACATCAACTATCTTGTTATCTGAAGGTTCATCCAAGCCATTGTAAAGATGATTTAAGAACATTTCTTTTGTTAGTACTGTTCCTTTACGCAGTGCTAGCAATTCTATCATAGAATACTCTTTATTAGTAAGGTGAACCGTTTTACCTTTCACCTCAACAACCCTGTGATCAAAATTGATATTTATATTACCAATCTTTATCACCGATTCAGGATGGCCTTTAGTACGACGCACTATGGCCTTAATTCGAGCTAATAACTCGCTTTTATGAAATGGCTTGGTTAAGTAATCATCGGCACCATACCCGAGTCCTTTAGCTTTGTGATTGACAGCGGATATGCATGAAAGTATTAAGACAGGAACTTTGATTTTTGCACTTCTTAGTCTTAACAATATATCATATCCGTCAATATCACCAGGTAAGTGTATATCTAAAATAACTAGGTCATAGTAATCTCCGTTTGAGGAAACCATATTATTGTTATAATCTTGTGCAGAAGTAACAACGTCACAGAAGTGTCCATCAGAAGTTAAGGCGTTAACTACAGTCTTTGCACTTACTTGATCATCTTCAATTAATAATATACGCATATTTTACACCCCATAAATAATTTATAATTTTAGTAATATATATAACTAAGGAAAGTAATAAATCAAATTTTTATTAACAAATGATCAAAATTACACTTATTAATTAATAGTAAATATATTGTTCCAAAGTTATATAAATAGATCTAAAATATAATAGACATACCATGATAGTAATAATATTTTTAGTAAATATTGAATTAAAGTTACTATTATTAAAAGAATACTTCGGTTAATAAATATTTAACTATTCTATATGTCTGTGTTATATTTTTAATTTACTTATCCTACTATTTTAAAGTATAAGTAATATTTTCAGGAATATTGTGTGGCAATATCAATTTTAGGTGCTGGTGCATGGGGTACAGCAATCGCAATTTCATTAGGTAGTAAGAAAGATGTGATTTTGTGGACTCACAATGAAACTACATTTGAATCAATCAACGGGAAAAGAGAAAGTGACAAGCTACCCGGTTGTCGAATTTCTGATAATGTGTCAGTAAAATTGGCTATAGAAGACATAATTAATGCTTCAGTAACAATCCTCGCTGTTCCCACTCAGTCTCTGAGGAAGGTATGTCAGCAATTGCATAATTGTAATCTGAAAAAAGATGTAGCAATAATTTTAGCTTGTAAGGGAATAGAAAAGTCTACATTAAAATTACCTAGTGAAATAGTAAATGAAATTTTACCTAACAATCCTATTGCTATTTTTTCAGGTCCTAGCTTTGCTGTAGAAGTTGCAAGAAAATTACCCTATTCAATGGTTCTTGCATGCCAAAATAACACATTAGGTTCAAAGCTAGTATCAGAGCTGCAACAAGAAAATGTTAAATTGGAGTTTAGTAACGACATTATAGGAGTACAGATTTGTGCAGCGTTAAAGAACGTTTTTGCTATAGCGTGTGGGATTGTTCTAGGTAGTAAACTTGGGTTTAATGCTCATGCAGCATTGATTACGAAAAGTATGAGCGAAATTAAGGCTTTATACTCAGCAAAAATTGGTGACGGTAGTGTGGATATAAATACACTACTTGGGCCAGCATGTCTGGGTGACCTAATTATGACATGCACATCCTTGAATTCAAGAAACTTATCTTTTGGGTTTAAAATAGGTAATAGTGACAATGGCTTTAATGTTCAGCAGATTTTGTCAGAAGGCAAGTCAGTGATTGAAGGTTTTAGCACTGCTGAGTCCATATTTAATTTAGCAGGAAAGCTAAAGATAAAAATGCCTATATGTGAAGCGGTCTATAGATTATTGTATGAAAGCGCCTCTATAGAGGATACTCTTTCTGTTCTTATAAGTTAATTTTGTATTTGGATATATTGTGAAATTTTTATATAAATTAATATCAACGTGGTGGCTGTCTGGAACAGTAAAAAAAATGCCAGGTACTGTGGGTAGTTTGGCTTCTTTTCCGCTTGTTCCTGTAATCCTGAGCAACAAAATTTTAGGTGCAGCAATTATTTCTTTTTTATTCTTAATTGGATTATGGTCTACAGGTAATTATATAAAACATTACAAGACTTCATGTGATCCAAAAGAGGTAGTAATTGACGAAGTGGTTGGTCAATTGCTGACGATACTTTTAGTTTCGATATTGTTAAGCCAAGAGATGAATTGTTCTTCATTGTTGTTGTGCTTTTTTTCTTTTAGGTTTTTTGATATAATAAAAACGTGGCCTATAAATTTAATCGATAAAAATACCAAAGGTCCTTTAGGTATTATGCTAGATGACGTTATAGCTGCAATTTTAGCCTGTGTTCTTATAGGAGCCTTTTATTGTTTATTGTTGGTGTATGCAGGATAAAAAAATTTATTATTCAAGCTTAATTGTTCAAAATCTAAAGGATTATATACTGTACACAGCGAATTTATCTGAGTGGGAAGTACACGATGAATTTGATAACATCATATTTACAATAAATGGTACCAGGGAGTCATTATTTAATTTTGTGTTCTGTGGAGATCAATGTACCGAGCTTTCTATACAAAAAACTCTAGATTATCTCAGAACAAGAGATATAGAAGCAACATGGGTAATAAATTCACATATGAAAATAAGAGATATTTTAGAAAAGTGTGAAATAAAACACGTTAGCACACAAAAAAAAGCTTTACTTAATATGAAAAATTACTTTTTACCTGCTGATGTTATTCCAAACTTGAGGTTAAATGCTGTGAATGGTAGCAACCTCTTAGAACAGTTAGATCTACACACTTCTAAAATTTTTTATCATGGCGTTGGAATTGTCAGCACATTTTTTCGCGGATTATCAAATTATGATGATAAGAACTCAAGATTAAGATTTTTTCTTGTAACACTAAATAATGAAATTATTGGGACATGCGGTCTTTATGTTCAAGATAGCGTAGCTGGTTTTTATAGTGATGGAGTTTTACCAATTTACAGGAATCGTGGAATAGGTACCCAAATGGTTTTAGAAAGAATAAAGATAGCTAAACAGCTTGAATGCAAATATATAGTAGCACATTGTATGAAATCTTCTGTGAACCTTTATAAGAGATTGGGCTTTCAAATGTTAGGCAATCTTTACTTATATACCTCTTCAGCATAATTCTGAGCGGTTACAAATTTTTACATTTGTTTTAAAAGTGCTATGTTTTTTTTGTATGAAGTGGTTTTAATATTGATTCTAATATTATTCTTTCTCTCTTATTCTAAATTAAAAATTAGTAATAAGATTAAGAACTTACAGCATCAAAATGTTATCATAAATAATTTAATTGATACTGTGAATGATGGGTTTTATATTTGGGATGCAAAAAAACGTATAGAAAAGTTCTCTCCCAATTTACTAATTTTGCTTAATACTGTTTTTTACTCATTTAATGAGTTTGTGAATTTTTTTGAGCAATCAGAAAGCTTAATCAAAAATTTTGTTGAGGCAAAGGAAATAAATAAATCTTTTACTCTAGATTTAAAGTCAAAAGACAGTGAGGTTTATTGCATATGTTACGGTAGAAGCATAATAGATGATTCTAACAATGTGATAGGTGTGCTGTTATGGATAAGGAATGTCTCAGACTGTAAGATAAAGGCTAACGGACTTGAGTTAGAAAATAGTAAGCTTACACAGGAAGTGGAGAGCTATAAAAACGTTTTCAACTCTTTACCATTTCCAATACTAAGATATAACAAGAGTAGAAAGGTGGAATTTTATAACTTGTTTTATGATAAATATGTAGATGGTTCTAAGAAATTTGCTATTACCGGTAGCGCTCATAGCACAAAACCAGGAAGACATGTCATAACTTATAAGAACGAACCTAAGGTTTTCGATTTTGTTAAAATTCCAATACAAGTTTCTGGTAGCATAGTAATGTATGGGAAAGATGTTAGTGATGCAGAGAAATTATATACTGAATTAAACAGTTATTTAGCTACACAGAAAAATTTGCTTGAGAGGTTACCGGTTGCTATAGTAATATATAGTAAGAATCAAAAGCTAAAATTTTATAATAATGCTTTTATAAAAACCTTTCAATTTGACCCAAAATTTTTGGCATCTTACCCAACTTATCACGAAGTTATGCTTTACCTCTTCGAATCTAAAAAGCTTTTAGAAAAAGAGGATTTTCAAACTATTAGTAACCAAAGACATGAGTTGTTCAAAAAATTATTTGAATCGTACGATGATACGATGCACTTCACAAACGGAAAAGCGTTCAGGGTATTAACAATACCCTACGCTTCGGAAGGTTTGCTGTTCTCTTACGAAGAATGCAAAAGATAATACTTAAACTCCTTCTCTCTCTACCATGAGCTGTTTTACTTTCGCTATTGCTCTTGCTGGATTAAGTCCTTTAGGACAAGTTTTTGTGCAATTCATTATTGTATGACAACGATACAACTTGAATGGGTCGTTTAAAACATCAAGTCTTTCACCTGTCTTATTATCACGGCTGTCAGCAATCCATCTGTAAGCTTGTAATAGTATTGCTGGTCCTAAAAATTTATCACTATTCCACCAGTAGCTTGGGCAACCAGTCGAACAGCAAGCACATAATATACAGTCGGACAAGCCATCTAATTTTTTTCTATCTTCAGAAGATTGAGAGTATTCTTTATTTGGTAGGGCAGGCTTATCTGCTTGTAACCAAGGTTTAATTGATTTGTATTGCTCATAAAATTGGCTCAAATCCGAGACTAGGTCCTTTATTACATACATGTGAGGTAATGGATATATTTTTACGTCACCTTTTATATCATGTATAGATCTAGTACATGCAAGAGTATTGGTTCCGTCAATATTCATGGCACAAGATCCACATATGCCTTCTCTACAAGAACGTCTGAAAGTTAAAGTCGAATCTATTTCATCCTTTATTTTTATTAATGCATCAAGTACCATAGGGCCACAACTATCCATATCAATAAAAAATGTGTCTATTCTAGGGTTTTTCTCGTCATCAGCAGACCAACGGTAAATTTGAAATCTTCTGATGTTTTTTGCTCTAGCAGGAATAGGATAAATTTTGCCCTTTTGATTAATTTTAGAATTCTTTGGCAAAGAAAACTGAACCATATCACTTACCTTTTATTGTTTATAGCTAAAACCCTTTGTAGATAACATATTTTATTATCATCTACTATATTTTTATTAAATTCCTTTTAAATCGCACACATATTGTAGCCAAGCGAAGCTAAAATCTCCCTTTCTAGATTTTTCATTATAATTTCTTCATCTTTTTTTTGGTGATCATAACCAAGTAAATGCAGTAATCCATGCACTAACATGTGTGCAATGTGAGCAAGAATGGGTATATAATACTCATGCGATTCTCTTTTTATTGTGTCTATTGAAATTGCTATGTCTCCTAAATCGCACTCATTAGACAATTGTTCATACGGAAATGATAGTACGTTAGTTGGCTTATCCATTTCTCTAAATTTTAAATTAAGTTGATGTAGCAAGTCATCATCAGCCAGAGCTATTGATATATTTGGTTTATAGTGGTCTATTTTTAATTCTTTTAGAGAAGCATTGATGACACCTAATACAAAATTTTTAGGATTTTCTATAATGCTGCACCATTTCTTGTCAAGAATATTTACTTCTAACATGAGTGACACATCAGTAAGGGTGTCATGCAAATAGCTGACACTGGAATCCAAAAAAGAAGAGTTATAGACCCTTGTGTCATGTACACAACTGTACGAATATTGTACACTAGAAGGATGTCATCCCAGTGTCTAGGCACTGGGATCCAGGAATTTTGATTAGACATCAAGTTAGTGAATATAAAAGTAGCTAATCTTATATTAAAACACAACGGCTTTAATGTGGTTGCATTAAGGCTGGATTCCAGTGTCAAGCACTGGAATGACACCTTTGTGTTTGATGCAAAATCGGCTATAACGTTTAATGCACTGCCTTCGAGACAAATATTCATACAGCTGTGCGTTGTGTGCTGAGATGACATCATTTAGGAACTGAAATGACAGGTATTACACATCACTCATCCTTATTATTTCATTCCATTCAATTTCCGAAACTGGGGCAATTGATAAACGTGGTTGTTTTAATATAGTCATATTTTTCAAAAGTGGGTTTTGTTTTATATTATTTAACGTTACTTGGTTATTTAAAGGTTTCAAAAACTTTACATTCACTAATCCGAACTTGGGATCATTAACATGATAATACTCTTTAAATACTTCAACGATTCCAAGTATTGCTTTCTCTTTACCTGTATGATAAAAAAACGCAAGATCGCTTGCTTTCATAATTTTCATGTAATTTTGAGCTTGATAATTGCGCACACCATCCCACTCAACTACCTGCTCCTTTTCCATTTTTTGCCATGAGTATTCACTTGGCTCTGACTTAAGTAGCCAAAATTGCATTATTTTTTTCTTCTTAAGTAAGCTGGTATATCATAGATATTGCTGCCCCACTTAGCTCCTTCGCTTACCTGTTCAGCTGGTTTTGTTTCCAGTGTTTTGTCTTGTGTACTTTCACTTTGACTATATGGCCACTTAAATTTCTCTTTCTCTGAGTCTTCGCTCTGACTTATAGGTGAAGTTTCTGATTTATTATTGCGACCATCAATGCCAGTTGCAAGAACAGAAACTCTAACTCTTCCCTCCATCGCTTGATCAAAAGTAGCACCAAATATTATATTTGCATTTTCATCTACTTCTTCACGCACTCTATTGGCTGCAGCATCAACTTCAAACAGAGTCATATCTCCGCCACCAGTAATGTTAATTAATATTCCTTGCGCACCTTTCATTGATACATTATCAAGCAATGGATTAGATATTGCAGCCTCTGCAGCACTAATTGCTCTATCTTCTCCTTCTGCCTCTCCGGTGCCGATCATCGCTTTGCCCATCTCGCTCATTACTGTTTCTATATCAGCGAAGTCAAGATTGATAAGCCCTGGCATGACCATCAAGTCAGTTACTCCTCTGATGCCAATGTGCAGAACATTATCAGCAAGTTTAAATGCATCAGAAAATGTAGTTTTTTCATTTGCAATTCTAAATAAATTCTGATTTGGAATGACAATAAGTGTATCCACGTATTTTTGCAGTTCTTCAAGTCCAAGCTCTGCAATGCGCATACGGCGCACACCTTCAAAACCGAACGGTTTAGTTACAACTCCAACAGTCAATATCTTTTTTTCTTTTGGCGCTCTATCCTTAACTGCGGCTCTTGCTTCTCTGGCTGCTTTTGCAATTACCGGTGCTGCACCGGTTCCAGTACCACCGCCCATTCCTGCTGTGATGAAAAGCATATGACTATCTTTTATATGCTCCATAATCTCATCAATTGACTCTTCTGCTGCACCTTTGCCAACATCAGGCAAAGCACCAGCACCAAGCCCCTTAGTTAAATTAATGCCAAGCTGAATTTTTTTATCACATAACGACTTTTCTAGTGCTTGAGCATCAGTATTTGCGACAACAAAATTCACTCCTTGCAAATTAGATTGGATCATGTTATTCACAGCATTTCCACCAGCACCACCCACTCCCACAACGGTAATCCTTGGGTGTAATATAGGCAACTCCGGCAGACTAAGATCAATAGACATTTAAATTACTCAAATTTAGCGAATTCACTTGATAATAAGTTACCGCTTTTTTAATAATATGCAAATACTTTTCACTTCTATAGGCGTAAATAGTAAACGGGATTTACTTATTCTTAACATTTATACTAATAAGTGCCGTTAATTATAATAACTAGATTCTTAGATGACATCACTTAACCGATGCAAAAAATAGAAAACGTTTATAAAAAGGGACAGAAACCTATCCCTTTTTATTTTGTTGAAGATTATTATAATGCCCGACCTTTCCCTTTCAATGCTTCAACTGCAACATCTTTTAATTTTGAGGCAACTTGATATGTTCCATAAACAGCAGCAACTGCAGCAATTGCCATTATGGCACCCGCAACTATCTGACCAGCAACACCTGTTCCGATAAATCCAGGTAATGAAGCAGCTATTGCTTGATTTGTTCCAACAAAGTAACTGGCAGTCTTAGCAAGAAACCCAGAAGCTTCTGCTGCACTAACAAAGCCTGCTTTCATATGCATTGCTGTAAAGACAACACTTGCAACTGCAAGCGGAAATAATGCTGTTCTCCCTTTATTATGCATAGCGTACTGACCAGCTCCACCAGCAGCACCAGGAATTCCCCAGTATTTTTCAGCTTGTATATATCCTGCTGAAATAGCATGAAAAATGCCATCCTCTTTTCTATACTCATAATTTGTTAATGCCATAACTCTACTCCTTAAATAGAATGTTAAAATTTCGTTAAGGAAGCATATAGTAAAAAAAATTGCCTGTCAAGTAAACTAATTTTTTAATATACCTTTATTCTGTAATTGAGCGCTTCAGCAATGTGTGCTCTTTTTACTTCTTCACTTTTTGCAAGATCTGCAATAGTTCTTGCAACTTTTAATACGCGTGTGTAGCCTCGATTGGAAATGTAATTTTCTTTCAGTACGTATTTTAGCAATTCTAACCCTGCCTGATCTGGTTCAGTAAATTTATTAAATGCTTCACCGCTTACTTCTGAATTGCAACGAATATTTAATTCACTATAGCGCTCAGTTTGAACTTTTCTTGCTGCTATCACTCTTTCTCTTATAATTTTAGTACTTTCTCCCTCCACAGAGATTTCAGGAGAGAGTATGCTAACGTTTGGCATTTCAATGCATATGTCTATTCTATCAAGCAATGGGCCTGATATTTTGTTTTTGTAATCTGTGCCACACTTTGGAGCTTTGTTGCACGATCTGCTTGCATCACCTAAATAACCGCACCTGCAAGGGTTCATTGCAGCTATCAGTTGAAAATTGGCAGGGTAGGTTATGTGAGCATTTGCCCTTGCAACGGTAACTTTTCTATCTTCAAGTGGTTGGCGCAGAGAATCAAGCACGAGTCTTGGAAATTCAGGTAGCTCATCAAGAAATAACACGCCATTGTGAGCCATGGTAATTTCTCCGGGTTTTGCATTCTTTCCTCCTCCTATCATTGCTGGCATGGAACATGAGTGATGAGGTTCACGAAAGGGGCGAGTTACTTTGAATATTTCATTACCAGTTTTTGTTATGCTGGAAATAATATTAACATCAATCATCTCCTGTTCGGTTAAATCAGGCAGCAATCCTATAAAGCGCTTAGCAAGCATTGATTTTCCAGTACCAGGAGGGCCAACAAGAAGCATATTATGCCCACCTGCTGCTGCAATTTCAGCTGCTCTTTTTGCAACAACTTGGCCTTTAATATCCTTCATATCGGGAACCAATCTTTTTTCTTTGGGTGCATCACTATATTTAAAAATTACTGGCTGAATTAATTGCTCACCCTTAAAGTGTCTGATAATATCAGTTAATTTCTCTATAGCTAGAATTGAAACATTCTTTACCCATGAAGCCTCTACTCCATTTCCCCTTGGGCAAATTACTCCTTTATTTGCCTGTTTTGCATTGATCGCTGTTGGCAGCACTCCTGAAACTGGAATAACTCTGCCATCAAGGGCAAGCTCACCCATAATGATATAAGACTGAACTTTTTCAACTGGTATCACATTCATTACAACAAGTAGTCCAATAGCAATAGCCAAGTCATAATGACTACCTTCTTTCAGTAAATCCGCAGGGGAGAGATTAACTGTAATTCTTTTTGGAGGTAGTAGTAGATTGATTGAATTTAACGCTGCTCTGATGCGTTCTTTGGATTCCGCAACAGTTTTATCTGGCAATCCAACAATATTAAAAGCTGGAATACCATTTGCCATATGAATTTGTGCATTGACATTTACTGTGCTAATTCCCTGAAGCGCAACGGTATTTATATTTGCAATCATAATATATTATATAAAATTGTTAATATAATATATTAAAGAAGTGATGAAGTAAAGGCTACAGCAATTAAAGATGGCTTAACTTAGCAAAAAAGTGTAGTATTCTATCACTTTGCTGATTACAAATGTTTATAAGGATAATCACTTTTTTCTTACTATATTCAAGTACGGCTTTTTGTAGTGATTGTAATTTTAATTTACCATACTGTGGGCTCAGTTGTAATCTAGATCTATC
Organism: Wolbachia endosymbiont of Drosophila willistoni; assembly: GCF_040084705.1. NCBI lineage: Bacteria > Pseudomonadati > Pseudomonadota > Alphaproteobacteria > Rickettsiales > Anaplasmataceae > Wolbachia > Wolbachia endosymbiont of Drosophila willistoni. The sequence continues at coordinate 1,072,490 of NZ_CP157591.1, read as the reverse complement.
ATATAGAAATTTAAGTAATATAAAAAAATTATTGAATAACGACGATAAGTTTGTTGCGCTTACGTTTGATGATGGACCGTCTAACAATAGAGTAAACGATATTATTAATGTTCTGGAAAGCTATGAAGCAAAAGCAACATTTTTTGTGCTTGGTGAACGTATAAATGAAAAAACGTCTGAAATAGTAAAGAAAATTCATGAATCAGGTCATGAGTTAGGCAATCACTCTTGGTCGCATAGGAAGTTGACATCACTTTCAAGTGAGGAACAATTGCAAGAATTGGAAAAGACAAATACAGCAATTAAAAATGCAATAAAACAAGATGTAAAATGGTTTCGTCCGCCATATGGATGTTATGACGATAATCTGATTGAAAATACTGATCAATTAAATATGTATTCAATATTATGGACAGTTGATTCGCTAGATTGGCAAGGTGATAAGCCAGAAACTTTAGTTGAAAGAGTTTTAAGTAATGTACATAATGGAGCAGTTATACTGTTTCATGATCACAATAACAGGTCAAACACAATTGAAGCTTTACCTCATATTATTAAAATACTAAAAAAATCAGGTTATAAGTTTGTGACCTTAAGTGAGTGGGAAAAAAGGGTTTGTAATACGGTAAAAGCCAGAAGTGTAACAATAAAAGAGGGGAAAAAAGTGTGTTTTGAAGGAATGTTATGTGGACAAAAAACAAAGTCTTTAACCGCAGAGCATTCATATTAGGTGGTATTCAGCTTACCATTTCTGCGGTTTTTAGTTGCAGGTTATATAATTTACAAATACGAAACAGACAAAAGTACGAAGCACTATCTAATAGTAATAGAATAAGAGTTGCTACTATTATGCCTAAGCGGGGCAAAATTTTAGATAGGAATAGCATTGAACTTGCGGTAAACAAAATTTCGTATGTTGTTTTGTTTGATGGTTCTGGTAAGGAAGTTGATTTGCAGACATTATCAGAAGTCGAGTCTAAAATAGCAAAATCGTCAGAAAAAATAACTGCTCTTTATAAACGTTATTACCCGTTTGGTTCAATGTGTTCTCATGTAATCGGATATACAAAAAGACAGCAAGGCATAAGCGAAGTAGGAATCAGCGGTATTGAATATACATATGATCATATATTGAAAGGCAAGTCAGGAAAATCTGAGCAGGAAATAAATTCTAAAAAACGCGTCATAAAAGAATTATCAAGCATACCACAACAAGACGGACAAGATGTACAACTGACAATTGATATTAATCTGCAAGAGAAAACCGCAGAGGTATTTAAAGATCACCAAGGCTCCGCAGTGGTAATTGATGTAAATAATGGAGAAATTTTAGCATTATATAATTCACCTTCTTACGATAATAATCTTTTTGCTAGCAGGCTATCAAATGAGACTTGGGAGAGCTTGAATGCTCCTTCATTGCCGCTCGTGAATCGTGCGTTATCATATCAAATTCCACCTGGTTCAATATTTAAAGTAATAGTTGCGCTTGCGGGTTTAAAAGACGGGATAATAACACCAGAAGAGAAATTCTCGTGCAAGGGCTATATGAAAATAGGTGAGCGGAAATTTCGTTGTCTGAAAAGCAAAGTCCATGGGTATGTATCTTTAAATGAGGCAATGGCATTATCATGCAACACTTACTTTTATAATATAGGGAAAAAAATAAGTGTAGACTCTCTAGTAGAAATGGCCAGAAAATTTGGTATTGGAAGTGGGCCACTGATTGGAACGTTTAAAGAAGAAGCTCCAGGGTTGTTGCCAGATAGAGATTGGCGTACACGAAAGCTATATTCGCAGTGGTATTTAGGTGACACTATCAACTTAGTTATAGGACAAGGGTATATGCTTACAACACCACTACAGCTTGCAGTTCTTGCAGCGAGGATTGCAACAGGAAAAGAGGTAATTCCCCGCATTAAGATGAATGAAACGATACAAGATTTTCCCGATATTGATGTGGATTGTGAGCATCTTAGCATAGTTCGAAAAGCTATGTTTGACGTGGTGAATTCTAAAACTGGAACCTATAAGAAAGGGCTAAGCGGTATACAAATTGCTGGCAAAACCGGTACACCAGAAATAAACTCTAAGGGCGAAAGTCATAAGTTATTTATCGCCTATGGCCCTTACCATAACCCGCGCTATGCAATCTCTGTGTTTATAGAACACGGCAAAGCCCCACGCCAAGATGTTGCTATAGCTAATGAAATATTTCAGTATATGCTTGAAACTATGAGTATTAAACTTCTTGCATAACCATATAACAAACTTTTATTGGGAATAGAAACGAAAAAACTTACTTGACACCCTTCGCCAGCGCCCTTATCATGATAGTGAGGCTATTGTATTTGCTTTCGCCAATCTGCAGATTAAAAGGTAAGGATTACTTAATGTATCGGCGTCTTATGTTCAATTTTTTGCAGTATATAGATACTGTATGTCTTTACAAAACTTCATCTACATCTAGATTTTTATCTAAATAAGCTGAACGCGCTTATAAAGCGTTACAAGACATCAAAAAATGCCAATACTCGACAGAGATAGTAAAAGACTAGCTAACTCGGGGATTCTTTGTCTTTTTTTCTGCTTAGTAAATTTCTTAAACATTTGCAGCGTAAGTTAGTTGCAATTAAAAGCGGCTGAATCTCGCTTGTCAAGCGTTTAAAACATAAAAAACGCCAATATTTTAAAGCGGATAATAACCACGGGGCTTCTTTTGCCTTTTTTTTCATTTGGTAAATTTCTTAATGTTTATGGCTAAACGACAACCGTCATCCCGCTGCTTGTTAGCGGGATCTATGTTAAGGTATAGTAGGGGGATCTATGTTAAGAGATACCGCGAATGAATCGCGGTATGACGGTGTAGATGATGGTTAAGTAATTCGTCATCCCGCTACGTGTTAGCGGGATCTATGTTAAGAGATACCGCGAATGAATCGCGGTATGACGGTTAAGTAAGGTGTCATTCCAGTGCTCCTTTTTTTGTCATCCCAGCGTCACGCGTTGGTTTCAACATTATATCATGAACTTTCTAAAATTCATTGAACTGTGCTTTCAAACGGTAGTGCCGGGGTGTGAGTATAACGATTATCAGTATATAAAAGTCATAGCAGACAGGCTGGAAGCAGCGAGCGCTGGTGAAGTGAAACGAATAATATTCAATATGCCTCCGCGCTCGATGAAGTCCATGTGCATAAGCGTTGCGTGGCCCGCATGGATACTGGGAAACCAACCAACTGCGAGAATAATAGTTGCAAGTTATTCTCAGCGGCTCAGCGAAAAGCACTCGCTCGACACCAGGTGCGTGATGCAGTCTAGTTGGTATAGAGCGCTATTTCCAGAGATAGAACTATCCAAAGACCAGAATACCAAATATAAATTTCAAACAGTGCAGAGAGGATACAGAATCGCAACATCAGTTGGTGGAACACTAACTGGTGAAGGTGGTGATTTTATCATTGTGGACGATCCGCTCAGTTCTGCTCAAGCTTTGAGTGAAACGCTTAGAAAGCGTGCCACAAACTGGTTTGATCAGACTTTAGTAACCAGGCTGAACGATAGAAAAAAAGGAGTCATCGTTCTTGTAATGCACAGGCTACACCAGGAGGACTTAACTGGACACCTTCTCTCCAAGCCAAAAAACATATGGCATCATATTTGTTTGCCAATGATTTCTGAAAATAAGCAGGTTATTTATTCAATCAAAAAGCCAATGCCTCCCGTTCCTGTCATCCGAGTAGCTCAGCACTGTGCGACCAGGCGATTATATAATAAACCAGCGTCACCTGTAAGGATATTATATTCAAGAGAAGAAGGTCAGTTGTTATATCCCCTCGATGGAGGAAAAGAAGAAGTTGAGATAATAAAAGCTGAACTTGGGAGTTACGCTTTTGCTGCTCAATATCAACAAAACCCTCTGCCGCTTTCAAGTGGTATAATTAAACCAGAGTGGTTGAAACGCTATAAAAAATTTCCTGATAATCTCTCGCATATAACACAAAGTTGGGATACTGCGGTTTCAACAAGTAACATGAGCAACTTTAGTGTCTGCACCACCTGGGCAAAAATGGATAATAAATTCTATTTACTCAACGTATATCGCGCAAAGCTTGAGTATCCAAAGCTTAAAGAACAGGTTTTGTCACTAGCTGCAAGATGGACGCCACACGCAATTTTAATCGAAGCAAAAACAAGTGGTCAACAATTGGTGCAAGAGCTAAAGACAAACAGTGATTTACCGATTATTGAAATAGTGCCACATGATGACAAGCTCACTCGATTTCATCAAATTGTTCCGATTATAGAGTCTGGCAAGGTTTTTCTGCCACATCAAGCAGTATGGCTGAACGATTTTGAGTATGAGATTTTAATGTTTCCTGAAACGCGCCACGACGACCAAGTGGACAGTACCGTACAATATTTGCAGTGGGTGAGAAACAGTACCTCTAGGGTTGCAGCTATACGAGCATTGTGATTTGAGTCTACCAGTACTGGGATGACAGCTAGGAGACAACCGTCATCCCGCTACTTATTAGCGGCTGAGATACCGCAGCGGTATGACGGTTCGCGGCGGCATGACAATAAGCTCGTCATTCCGCTACTCGTTAGCGGAATCTATGCTGAGATATCGCGGCGGTATGATGTAGGGAAACCTTTCTTGGGTTAGCTATATCAATAGCATTGCTTTAAAAAGAGTGCCCATATTTTCAGTCAACCTTAAGAATTCACTAAAGATCCTATTCTTTTGTTCATCACTTGCGCTTTTCATTAAAGCCTGGGTTCTTTCTTTTATGCCAAAAAGATATAAAAATTCCCTTTGAGTTAAAATCTCACAATCTACATGCTTTAATGGATCTCTTAACGCTTGAAAGTTCACAAGTGCGGTAATATCACTATTACCAACATTCTCAAGAAAATTAGCATACTTATGTTGTTTTATCGATTGCAAAGTGCTCTTATATGCGGGGTATACATAACCGTAATCTACAATCAAAGCAGCTCCTTTATTATTATATATCTTCTTCTCAAGTTTTTTTAATATTTCAACCCCAACTGAACATATTTCCACCACTGCACCATTAAAAAATTTTCCATTTGTCATCTGAGTAGCTGACACTGGAATCCATGATTCTTTTTTTCTGGATTCCAGTGTCACGCACTGGCATGACACCAAGAGACTGCCATCATCTTGTTTTGTCACCATATTTTCATACCACCCCTCATCATGATATACAAACTGATCTATCGGAAGAGCGTCAAAGAACTCATTTGCTAAAAAAATGGTTGGTTGTTCTGGTAGGTTGTCAATATTTTTGTGCCAATTAACATCTAAGCTTTTTAATTTTTCCTTTTGTATCTTCCGTAAAGTAGGGCTTATTTCAACTAAGTGGATCAACATTGAATTAAAAAAGCTGCTGTATTTTTTAGTGACTCTTATTATATCGTGAATGAGTGTTCCTTTGCCTGGCCCAAGTTCAACTAGAGAAAATTTTGATGGCTTTCCTAATTTTTCCCATGTATGCATTATCCAAACTGCAATTACTTCACCAAATAATTGGCTGATCTCAGGTGCGGTAGTAAAATCACCATCCTTACCAAGCGGTAATTTACTTGTATAATAGCCGTATTTTTCATGGTACAAAACGGCATTCATGAAATCACTGATGGATATTGATCCTTGACTTTTGTCAATTAATTCGTGTATATAAGTGAGCATGTTATTAATAAATGTTTAACTATAGCGTGCCATAATATAAAATAGTAGAGTATTTATATATATAGTATAAACTTAAGTTTGTGAGTAATAGTGCTTCAGTTATGGACGACAAAAACACCGATTATGTTGCCCTTATACCTCAAGATGATAGTATTGAATACAAATTTGAAGAAGCTGTCAATTTTATAGAAAACAAGGTTATAAATGCTGATGGGCTAACTTTAGCGGAAGTGTTTCAAGTGCTAGTTCAAATGCTAAATGGTGATCTAGAATTGGTAAAAAAAGTACTAGCATGTGCTAATATTATGGCAAAGCATGGAATGAAGGTAGCAAAAGAGTCGCAATTAAGCAGAGCTGATGTTCGCCGAGCTTTGGAAGGTAGAGAAAGTGTTGTCAATAGACAAGATTTTATAAAGAAACCACCTCTTCCACCTGCTATAAAATCGACCAAAAAGAAAAGTAGAGGTCTTTAAATGGCCGAATCTATAAAAAAATTTACTGTACAATGTGACTTCAAAGGGCAAAGTTCACCTTTTGCAATATATATAGGAAATCCAAAAAGCGATGCTCATCCAATTCATCATCAAGATTCCTGGCTTGTAAAAGAACGTGGAGGGAATATCCCTAATAAAGTAAAAGAAAGTCTACAAAAATTATATAAACTATCTCAAGAAAATGGAGTCTCTTTCTCAGAGTTATGCGCGTATGCCATTACTGTGGTTAGTAATAATGATAAAAAAAGTGACGACAAGGAGTAAGATAGTTTAATCCCTCAATATTTCATTTATAGAGATTTTCGATCTCGTCTTTTCATCCACTTTTTTTACTATGACTGCACAATAGGTTGAAATATTATTTTTAGATGGAATAGACCCTGGTACCACTACAGAATAAGGTGGCACTTCGCCGTAAAATACCTTGCTAGTTTCTCTATCAATAATCTTTGTTGATGCCCCAATAAACACGCCTATGCCAAGGACTGATCCTTCTCTCACTACCACACCCTCGGCCACTTCGCTACGTGCTCCAATAAAGCAATTATCTTCTATAATGACAGGTGAAGCTTGAATAGGCTCAAGAACTCCACCTATTCCCACTCCACCAGAAATATGACAGTTTTTTCCTATTTGCGCACAGCTACCAATCGTTGACCAGGTATCTATCATTGTTCCTGAATCAACATATGCACCAACGTTGATAAAACTTGGCATTAGAACAACATTTGTACCTATATAAGCAGATCGGCGAACAAAACACCCAGGAACTGCTCTAATTTTTAACCGGCGAAATTTCTCCTCATTCCATTCACTAAACTTGTTACCGATCTTATCAAACCAGCAATTGGTATTATCTATTATTTTATTTTCTTCGGTGAGAAAATGTAATAATATTGCTTGCTTTATCCACTTATGTACTACCCATTCTCCACTTGATAGCTTTTCTGCTACTCTAATTTTGCCACTATCAAGGAGCTCAATTACCTCTTTAATTGCTATTCTTGCTGTTTTCTTTAGATTACAGTCATTAAATTTTTCTCTATTTTTCCAAATATCTTTTATCTCACTCTGTGTTTTTTTTAGTTGCAAACCTTCCATTTGTTATATATATATTGATATTAAATTTGTAGCTCGTATCATTTGGGCTTGTTACTACTTATATGTAAGTGCTATGAAAATACAATGTAATAGTTGTACTAAAACTTACTTAGTATCTCCTAAGCAAATTGGCGCGTCTGGAAGAAAGGTAAAATGTACGAACTGCAATCACATATGGCATGAATATCTAGAAGAAGTGTCAAACAAATCGCACTCTGCTAATATACAGGAAAAAAAAGTTAGTGGAAGGAATTTTTTACAAAATCTAGCATTTACCACTCTAGCTTTTGCAACAGCTACAGGGTTATGCGTCGTAATTGCTAACGGCATCTTTCCTAGAGAGATGAACAAAGCATACAAAACGATCAGTTTATACAAGGATTCAATAAGCTATAAATTAGGGTACAAAAAAGAACAAACAGAAAGTCCAAATGTAAAAAAACTTGCTGTAAATAAGTTTTATCAAGACTACCTTTTTTTATCTAATTTAAGATCTAGTTAAATAGGCATACCGATATCGGTCTCTAGCTACTCAGATGGTGCTTAGGGTGACAGAGTTTTGAAAATAAGTTATTTTTTAGCAAAAAAGGCAGCTCATGAGTATTAAAATTGCACCTTCTATACTTTCAGCAGATTTTGCAAAATTAGGGGAAGAAGTAAGAAAAATTAGCGATTTAGGTGTGGATTACATACACATAGACGTTATGGATGGGAATTTCGTTCCAAATATTACAATTGGTCCTAGCGTTGTTTCTGCAATACGTAAATATAGCAATCTTCCTTTTGATGTGCATTTAATGGTCAAATCTCCTGGTAACCACATTGAAAGCTTTATAAATGCTGGTGCTGATATTATCACTGTACATGCAGAAGCAGAGACACACCTTGAGAGGTTGATAAGAGAGATAAAGTCATACAAAAATGTAAACGACGAAAAAAAACCGATTCAAGTTGGAGTTTCAATTGTTCCTTCAACTTCTCCAAGTGTGCTTGAATATATAATACATGAGCTAGATATTGTGCTGATTATGACAGTCAACCCTGGCTTTGGAGGGCAGGAATTCATTCATTCACAGTTGAACAAGATATCTACTATAAAAAAAATGATACAAGAGCGTAACCTTAAAACACAAATTTCAGTAGATGGTGGAATTAACTTTTTTAACGCAGCTGATATAATAAAAGCAGGTGCAGATATTTTAGTTGCGGGATCGGCGATATTCAAGGCTGAAGATATTAAGAAGGCCATAAACTATCTTAAAAATCCATCGTAGTAATCCTATATAGCTAAAGTGGCTTAGGTTTACCTACAATTTGAAAAACAACAAATTCGTCATTCCGCTACTCGTTAGCGGAATCTATGCTGAGATACCGCGGCGGTATGACGTAGAAAAACCTTTCTTGGGTTGTATCCGTTCAGCTAAGCGGTGTGAGAGATGATAGATAAGAGGTTTTGGAAAGGATTGAGACCCCTTTGTTTCCATGTCAAGTATAATGAAATTATCCGTTCAAGTTCCCCACTTCGATTGGGTAAAATATGAATTTTTGCGATAAACGACATAATGCCGTATCTGCTGTTCAGCATGGTTGTTTGTCAGCGGAATGTTTTCTGGGTCATCTAAAAATTTCCACATCATTCTTTCAGATTTCAAAATATTCTTTGCAACTCGAGAAGCTCCAATTGCTTCAGGTAAACGGCTTCAAGTAATACCTTGTACGTTTTCGCAACTTTCTGGCACGTCTGGTAAATCTAAAAACATCTATCTCATTTTTTAGCAAGGCCTTTTTTAGTGCAAATAATTCAGTGGCTACGTTTCTTAAGTAACAGCCCAGAACTTTAACTTCAACTATGTGCTAATCTTTCAAAATCTCTTGATAAATGTGCCCAACAGATTTGCCTATTCTTATCGGCAAAGTAGTTGTATGCTGCGTACCTGTCGTAAGCTATTGCGATTGCAGAACTTACTATTTTGTAAAACCTTCATTCCTCTTGACTCTGTCAATTTTATAAAACTTGCTGTATTACTGGCAAACATCCAGCACCAACCAAGTTTACCTTTGTTATAATGGCTCGTTTCATCGATATGCAGAACTTCACTTTTACTTACTTCTTGCTCGATTTGCTCATATGCTTCTTGGCATTTTTCTGCAACTCTAGCCTCGCTATTTGACACGCTACCAACACTGATGCCCAGGTTGAAAATATTTTTTATAATATTTGCTACTTCTCTTTTCGAGTTCTTGTAAAATCCGCTCAGCGCCGCAATTGTTGACTTAACTTTTGGACCAAATGTATCCGCAGTAACACCTTCTGGTAGCCTGCTACTTTTTCTTTTTCCACACTTGCAACAGCGGCCATTGGTATTCCACAACATAAGCTGGCAAATCAACTTTTTGATGAATGTATGGCTCTTTCGATATCGCAATTTCTCCTCCGCACTCGCAAGAACTCTATTTTCACCACTTCATCTGCTTCCATTTTAGGGCGATACTTTCCTTCATGCCCAATCTGTGCCCCTATTTTCCTGTCACTTTTTTTCTTTTTCTTCTTTAGCTTGTATAACTCTTTTGAGCTCGGTATCGATGAATTTTGTGAATTCAGACCTAGTCTTTCTTTCAATTCAGCATTTTCGATTCTTAGCGCCTTATTCTCAGATCTAAAATTTTCGTTTTCTATCTCTAACCTCTTTATCTCTGCTTTTAGTTGCTCTATCTCTATTTTAAAGCTTTCACAGAGCTTGAGAAGACTAGCTAGTAGATCAGACATATTTACCACACATACTACTTGTGATATTATGTTTTTAGCACTCCTTGTCTACTTTTTATTTTACCGCTCCGCTGAACGGATACCTTTTTTTTACTGTTTGAGTATGTAAGGATTATGACGACCTATCCCAAACCTCAACTATATCCTCACTAAACTCTATTATCTTTGTTTTTTTAAACTGATAACAGTTGTTAATGAATTGAATCCCTAAATCTCCTACAAAAGGAGTGGCATCATTGCCTAAAATTTTACCACTGCGGCATATTATCAACCTGTCGATTAAATTACACTTTAATAGTTCTGTGATTAACACTCCTCCACCTTCAACTAATAATCTTGTTATACCAATTTCTGAAACAAGTTTTAATGCCATGTCCTTTAGGCAAACCTTACCTGCGTTGCTTGAATTAACTACTAAGTAGTTAATGTTTTTTATTTTTTTCTCTACTTCTTTATTTGTGATGACCCAAGTTATTACTTTGTCTGCAGTCTTTGCAATGTTATGCTCTTCCTTTAATCTCCCTTGACTATCTATAATTAGCCTTATTGGCGATCTACTTCCGAGTCCTGGTAATCTGCAAGTTAAGAGTGGATCATCATTAATAAGAGTATTGCTGCCAATCATAATTGCATCATATTTCGTTCTGAGCTCATGCACCCAGTTTCTCGTATTTTCACTTGTTATCCATTTGCTATCGCCTGTAAATGTTGCGATTTTTCCGTCAAGAGTTGTTGCGACTTTGCAAGCTATAAATGGTCTATGTAATTCTTTAGTGGTGAAAAAACCGACATTCAGTTCTTTTGCCTCTTTTTGCATAATACCTTGCTCAACTTCAATTCCTGCTTCTTTCAGAGCTTTCATGCCTCTGCCTGAAACTCTACTATCTGGGTCAATAGTTGCAATTACTACTCTTTTTATGCTAGCTTTTATGATTTTTGCAGTGCAAGGCCCCGTGACTCCGTGATGACAACATGGCTCAAGAGTGATATATATAGTTGCGCCATGAGTTGAATCTTTAGCGTTTTGCAAAGCGACTACCTCCGCATGCGGACGCCCGCCAATCCCTGTGTATCCCTCACTAACAATTGTACCATCCTTTACAATAATACACCCGACAGCAGGATTTGGTGCAACATTTCCAAGATTTTTTTCTGCAAGCCTTAATGCAATTGACATGAAATGATCATCAGTCATTAGAAAGAAGTCATTTCGTATGAGGTATCAAAAATTCTTCTGTGCTCGTGTATAGCAAATCTATCTGTCATACCTGAGATATAGTCACATATTATTACTGAACGCTGAGATTCACAAGCGAGTTTGCTCCACTCTGTGGGAAGTAATCCTGGGTTTTCATAAAAACATTGAAAGAGTTCCTGTATTATGCGTTTTGCTTTGTTCATCGTTCTACTCAGTTTATAGCTTCTGTATATTTTCTCCATGTTGAATCTTTTCATTTCTTTTGTAGCATTCGCAACTTCTGGTGAAAATGTGACTAGCATTTTATTTAGACTTCTTACGTCTTCTACGCTTTTTATTTTGTGATCTTCAATATTTCTTTCAGTCTGAGAAACAACATCACTTATCATAGTTCCTATAGTTCCACTCAGTGATTCATGTATGAGTTTGCTCTGAGGCAATTCTGAATATCTGCTCCTTATGTCTTTAAACATTTTTTCAATTAAAGGAACATTCAGCAAATCTTCGATGGTTACTAAATTCGCCCTGAGTGCATCATCAAGATCGTGAACACTGTAAGCAATATCATCGGCAATTGAAGCAACTTGCGCTTCAATGCTTGAAAATTCTTCAAGTTTTAGATCATATTTTTTGTTGTATTCTAATAACAGCTGATTATTTGTAGAAGACTCCGCGTTTTGACCAAGCAAGGGACCGTTATGTTTTGCAACTCCTTCAATCACCTCCCAACTTAGATTCATACCATCAAAATCAGCATGTTTTTGTTCGAGGTAAGTTAAAATCCTTATAGCTTGAACATTATGATCAAACTCATACTTCTCGTTATCAAGATTCAAATCTTGAACTGATTTCTTTAGAGCATCTTCACCTGCATGACCAAATGGAGGATGACCAAGATCATGTGCGAGCGCTATGCATTCAGTGATATCCTCATTTAAGCCAAGTCTACGCGCAATGGACCTTGCAATTTGTGCAACTTCAAGGCTATGAGTAAGCCGAGTGCGATAGTAGTCGTGCTCATAATTGATAAAAACTTGTGTTTTGTACTCCAATTTTCTAAACGCATTAGAGTGAATGATACGGTCCCTATCACGCTGAAAGCAGCTGCGATTCTCATCTTCTGGCTCTTTGAAGTATCTCCCTTTTGTTTTGCTTGGAAAACATGCATAATTTAATAGAAAGTTATTGTTTGACATGTAAAATTTCTACTATAATAAGTTATCAATAATAAACGGTGGTTACTATGTCAACAAATTACAACATCAACTTAACTGATAATGCACTAAAAAAAATCCACTCTCTTGCAGAGCAGGAAGGGGATAAGAGTTCCATTTTACGGGTTGCAGTTTCAGGTGGTGGATGTTCTGGCTTCAAATACAATTTTCTTATGGATCAAATGAATAAAAATCTATCTTTGGATGATGAAGACGATGATTACGATGATGAGTTTGATGACGAAGACGAAGATGATGACTATGAAGAAAGTGAGGACTATAGAAGCCACTCCAGTTTTAGCGAAAAAGGTAAAGATATAGTAATTAATGATGAAAATGGAAACCCTGTATTAATGGTTGATAATTGTTCAGCAAAATTTTTAAATAACTCAGTTATAGATTATACTGAGGATCTCAGTGGTTCTGGTTTTCAAATAAAGAATGCCTTTGCTAAGTCTCAATGTGGTTGTGGTAACAGTTTTTCGGTTTAATTATTACTAAAACTTAGATGCCTTCTGGATCTTTTAAACATGGGTGGTAATGTAGCACTAGAACTAACTTCCGTAGATAAAAGCTTCAAGAACAATTCTGCTGTTGTAAAGGATATCAACTTAAGTGTCACAAGAGGGCAAGTAGTAGCGCTGATTGGCGATTCAGGTGCAGGGAAAACAACTATATTGCAAATCGCAGGCTTGTTGGACAAGCCAACTTCAGGTATAGTTACGATAGATGGAATAAATTGCACACAAGCCAGTAATAAGCATAAAACTCATGTAAGAAGAAATTTTCTTAGTTTTGTTTATCAATTTCACTATTTGTTACAAGAGTTATCGGTGTTGGAAAATATTATGCTTCCTCAACTCATTGCAGGAAAAAGCAAAGCTGAAGCAAAAAAAAATTCGCAAGCAATGTTGGAAAAATTTGGTCTGGAAAACAAAGCAAGTAGCATGGTATCTGAAGTTTCGGGTGGGGAAAGGCAGAGAGTTGCAATTGCAAGAAGCATTGTAAATTCTCCAAAGCTTTTACTTGCAGATGAGCCAACAGGAAACTTAGATCCAACAAATTCTTTTAACGTGTTTTTACTGCTACATTCATACGTAAAGGAAAATAACAGCTCTATGCTTATAGTAACACACAATCATCTCCTTGCAGAAAAGGCAGACTGCATTTTCCAATTGAGAGATCGATCATTAGTGAAGTTGTGAATAGGAAAAATAGCACAATTTCTATGCCTTATACTTATCTAACCAATGATCATTAACAGAGTACAACTCGCATGAAATGCTTTCATTGCTTTTTATACACGGACTTTTTAACTTACGCTGTTTACTTAGGGAACACCCCGATAACATAAACACAGCTAAAACAAAAAATAATAGCTTTTTAAACATAACAAAACCTTTTCATTTATATTACTACACTCATTTCTCTTGTTTGTAAAGATTAGGCATATTCTTTTACCCTTACCTCTTTTTTGACCTTTTGAAAAGAAATAGTTGCACTATTCAAGCGCAGTTTTATATAATTGTCCACGATTTGAGTCACTTCCTCTTCTTTATCCTTTAGAAAGTGATTAGTATCATCTATTATATAGTATTTCATGTGATCACTTCTTACTGAATTTATCAACCTTTTTGCTAATTCTGTTACATCGCTTTCTTCTGAGATTGTATCATTACTGCTTTGTATTATAAGCCCAGAAACTGGACAGGGAGAAAGAAAAGAAAAATCGTACTTAGTTACCGGAAGAGAAAGAGCAATAAAACCCACTATCTCAGGGCGGCGCATTGTTAGCTGCATAGCCACCCATGCTCCAAAAGAAAAACCAGCGATCCAAATTGGAACATTGCTAGGATTATGTTCCTGAAGCCAATCAATGGCTACCGCAGCATCAGTTAATTCTCCTATACCCTTATCAAAAGTTCCGGTAGATTTTCCCACACCACGAAAGTTAATTTTCAATGCAGAAAAATTGTTATCGATAAAAGACGTATATGTACTATGTACAATTTTACTATCCATATTACCACCATATTGAGGATGATGATGTAAAACCAGCACAACCGGCGCGTTGGCATCTTTGCTTTGGTGGTATTCACCTTCTATCTTTCTTGTTGCATTATTCAAAAAAACTTCAACCATGGTAACCCCTAATAAGAACCCGCTTGACAGGTATTAATGACGTGAGTTATTAATTATGTATTAATTTCGCTGTTTTTGCAATAAATTTTTTATCGTGTTAAAGCTAACGTACATAGTTATGGCTATAGTTGATGGTAAACTTATTTAAGTGACAGATGAGTCCATTCTCTTTAGAAAATAGTGGTTGCGTATATGCTGATTACAATGCAACTGCTCCAATTAGTGAAAATGTAAAAAAAAGTATATTTGAGGTCTTGTTAAAACAAACGCTCAATCCATCATCACTACATAAAAGAGGACAAGAAGCGAGGAAGATTCTTCAGGATGCAAGAGATAACGTACGTGGTGCTATTGGCGTCTCAAGTGATAAAGAAATAGTTTTTACGTCTGGTGCAACTGAAGCGAATAACCTTGTTATGAGAGGAATAGCAGGCTACCTGCATATAATTTCAGCTATAGAGCATCCTTCAATTCTTAATTCTGCATGTAATCCATATATAATACCTGTTAATCAGGAGGGCATTGTTGACTTTTTAGAGCTAGAAAAAATTCTAAGCGAACTTAAAGGAAACAAAGCAATAGTTTCAGTTATGATGGCAAATAACGAAACCGGAGTTATTCAACCTATTGAGGAAATAGCTGAAATAGCCCACAAATTTGGAGCAATTTGCCACACTGACACTGCTCAAAGTGTTGGGAAAATTAAAGTTAATATGGAAGATTTAGGAGTGGATTTACTCACTTTATCCGCCCATAAATTTGGCGGTGTAGCAGGCAGTGGAGTTTTAATATTCAATAAAGAACTTGCGATAGAACCTATTATAATAGGTGGTGGACAAGAGAAGGGATTTCGTGGTGGTACGGAAAATATTGTTGCGATTGCAGGCCTTTCTGCTGCACTGCAAAATATTCCAGACCTTCTATCAAAAATGGATGAAGTAAAGGAGCTACGTGATCAATTAGAGTGTGAATTATTAAATCTTGCCAGTGACATAAGAATCTTCGGTAAAAACTCTAAGAGGCTGCCAAACACAAGTTTTATTTATATGCCAGGAGTAAAGAGTGATGTGCAGCTTATGCATTTTGACTTGAATCATATTGCAGTTAGTAATGGCTCCGCATGTTCTTCTGGAAAAGTTGAGCCTTCCCATGTTTTGCTTGCAATGGGGGCAACAAAAGAGCAAGCGGAGTGTTCAATTAGAATCAGTATAGGTCCAGAAACTAAACCACAAGACATAAAAAAAATAGTGGATTGTTGGTATAATATCTACAAGCAGAACACCTTGGTATAGATAATACGTGGTATCATGCAGGCACTGGCCGAGCATTAGATGTAAAAAATTACTTTACAACTCCGCGGTATCTCTAGATCCCGCTAACAAGCAGCGGGATGACGGTTGTTAGGCTAGCTGTCATCCAAGTAGCTGACACTGGTTCCTTTATGACGGCAGTGCCCCTATGGTGTCATTCCAGTGTCCTGACTACTTGGATCTAGCAAGCTTTGCTTGCAAATAAGTCTAATACGTGTCGCGTTTTATGCCAAAACACAATTGGAGTTACATGCAAAATAGATCCCAGACTGGGATGACAAAAAAAGAGCACTGGAATGACACCATTTGCTGTGCAATTTACCTTCAAAAATGAATGTTCGTACAGCTATGGATTCATTCGCGGTATCTCACCATAGATCCCGCTGACAAGCAGCGGTATGACGGTTATCAGTAAACATGAATTACTTTAGCTATGCAATCAGGCTTCCTAAAAACACTTTGTAGCCAATCAATTCTTGAGTATAAAAAGAATTCCTTTAATAATAAGGTATGCTAATCAGGAATTTAATAAAACAAGCAACTCAAGTAGGAAGCAGTGAAAATGCAATACGGTATGTCGAATATCTCTATCAATTTGAGAAGTTTAGAAACACATTAAACCTCACTTTATCACTAATAAAGCAAAACAGGCTCTCATTTGAAATATACCAAGAGGGATTAGTGGATATGGAAGAGGGAGTGTGTAAGACAATCAGGTCTTCCAGTGTAAATAGATATGTTATTGTACTGAGGAAGTCAAACCCATACATTATAGTGCATGAACTTTCACACATGGTTGAAAATGAACTGAACTTAAGTTTGGAACAGGAATTTCTCCATAAAGTTTACCAGGATATTGAGCAGAACCTAAAGCAAGCAAATATTCTTGTGCAGAAAATTATCGGCCAAGTTATATTTAAGGAGATACAGGCTTATCAAACTGCAAAATCACGTGCATCTGAATTATTTGCACGCTATTTTGAGCTATTTGCTTGGGCGCAGGAGGTTTACCCTAAAGATAAAGAATACTTAATCCGCACTCAAGACTTAAACAAAGTGTTCCTTGCTACTGGCCAATGGAAAAAGAGCTACCTTGATTCACAAATGATGGAGAGAATAGATAAGGAAATCAAGGAATACAGCAATAAAACTGCCACTAAAGACGTAACCAAAGTGCAAAGCAGTTGGACTAATAAATTTTCTCCTGGGGGCAAAAAAATTAGCTCTATATTTGGAGATGATGATTAGCTTATAGTGCAGGTTTTCCTACGTCATGCCGCCGCGAACCGTCATACCGCGATTCATTCTTTTGGTGTACGAACATTGCAATTTGCAGGTAATTTGAGTAGTAGATGGTGTCATTCCAGTGCTTGACACTGGAATCCAGGAATTTGGATTGGGCACTAAGTTGGTGAGCATAAAAGTGGCTGATCTTATGTTAAAACACAACGTTCTTGATGAGATTACGGCAAGGCTGGATTCCAGTGTCAAGCACTGGAATGACACCATTTGCTGTGCAGTTTACCTTTAAGAATGAATGTTCGTACAGTTGTGCGCGGTATCTCATCAGCTAACACGTAGCGGAATGACGGTTGTCGGTAAATCTTTTAGCTATAGAAGTTAACTTTGCAGTTAACTTCTACAGCGTTTCAAAGTATAGTTTTGGTAATACAGTAACTAAATATACATGAAAACCATTTTAGCTGTTGAAACAAGCTGCGACGAAACTGCAGTAGCGATTGTAAATAGTGACAAGCAAGTCCTTGCTCACGAAATTCTCTCCCAAGCAGAACACAAAAAACGTGGTGGGGTGATCCCTGAAATAGCTTCACGTGCTCATATGGAGCATTTAAGTGGTCTAATAAAAAGCGCCGTGGAAAAATCTAACCTTAACTTTTGTGACCTCAATGCAATTGCAGCAACATCAGGACCAGGACTCATAGGTGGATTAATAGTTGGTACAATGATGGCTAAAGCAATTGCGCATGTAGCACAAAAACCATTCATTGCAGTGAATCACTTAGAAGCGCATGCATTGGTTATTAGGTTACTGCATGAGGTAAAATTTCCATTTTTAGTCCTACTAATATCAGGTGGTCACTGTCAATTTTTAATTGCACAGGATGTAGGTAAATACATTAAACTTGGAGAAACGCTCGATGATTCACTAGGAGAAGCATTTGATAAAGTTGCTAAGATGCTGGGTTTAAGCTACCCAGGAGGCCCATTAATTGAAAAGTTGGCTAAAAAAGGCAATGGCACAAGATTCAAACTGCCAAGGGCAATGATAAAACGTTCTGGATGTAACTTTTCGTTTTCTGGGATTAAAACAGCAGTAAAAAACTTAGTACAAGAACTTAAAATGAGCGAGCAAGATGTGTGTGATGTATGTGCTTCGTTTCAAGAGTGTATTAGTGACATACTGCTGGACAGGGTTAGTAATGCAATTATTATGGCCGAATCTTTAAATATCAAAATCAATGACTTTGTGATTACCGGCGGAGTTGCAGCAAATAATTTCTTGAGAGAAAAATTAAAACAACACATAAACTTAAACATATTTTTTCCCCCTAACGACCTATGTACAGACAATGCAATTATGGTTGGATGGACAGGAATTGAAAGGTTACAGAAAAATTATATAGATCCACTTAATTTTGCACCAAGACCTAAGTGGGAGTTAGAGAGTTATTAAAAGCTCTCAATTCTGAATTATAGCTAAAGTGACTTAGGTTCTCTAATTGCACATAAGTCAACAATAATTTTCACACAAATCAAAACAGCATATCTTCTCCATAATCCTTGGTAATTTTACATAAGTGAAAAGTAGCATATGGTTCTCTCCGCGGTCTGAGATGACAATAAATTTGTCAAGCCGCATTATACTTGTTAGGCGGAAGTGGACGGCAACATGTTTACCACGAAGTCTAACTAAGTTCTTGCTTGTCCCTTCCATCGGCATTGCTATCTTTATTTTCAATAAAATTATTGTCCTATGCTCTTTTGATATTTATTGATAATAAAATTCTGTTTTATCAACCAACATCCTATGCATAATTACAGCTAATTTTCTTGCTACTGCTACAATTGCTTTTTTCATTCCTTTTTTCTTCGCAACCCCAGTTTTTTAATTTAAATGTCCTCTTGGTAACTGTAAGCATTGTTTGTGCAGCTTCATATAACATACTTCTACATTCCGCTGGTCCCATCTTTGATATGCTGCCATGCCGATCAACTTCTCCAGAAGAATATTGCCTTGGTGTCAACCCTATATATGCTCCAACTGTATCAGATTTCTCAAACCTATGTGGGTTATCAATTGCAGCTTTATACGTCATTGCTACTATAATCCCCACTCCTGGAACAGTAGTTAACAATTTACAATCATCGTCTTTTTCACCTTGTTCTGAAAGCATTTTGTCAAGCTTTCTTAATGACTTTTCTATTGCTTCCAAACTACAAACTAACGCTTCAATTGAACTCCTACTGATTTCATCCAAATTATTTATTGCCTCTTGTATTCTTAAAGCGAAAGTTTCAAATTTTGATCCTTTACCGACCATGTATCTTCAACAACCCTCTTATTGTTCCAATAACCTGCTGTTTGCTACACATTAGCTGTCTTCTGCTTCCAAGCGCTATTTTAATTTGACAACTGATTTTACTAACACTTCTCATCATCTGCGCTATACCCCTCGCATCGTTTTTATCATTCTTATTGATTCTTGCAGACAACGCTGCTGCCATATGCCTTGCGTCTACACAAATTACTGGTAATCCAAAACTCCTTAACTCTTTGCACATTGATATTGACAACTATCCACTTTCTATTCCTATGGGTTCGTATTTTTTGCCTTGGCTAATCTGCTATTGCCTTACTTTCGCTTGCAACAACTTCTTCCTTAACAACTTTTCCTTTCTCATCAACGATACTTATAAAAGTTTCTTTTAATGAGATCGCTATAATATTTCATGACCTACTGTAAAAGTTTAAATTATTTTTGAAGAACCAATTCATTGAATTTGTTACTTCGTGCTAAAATAATGGAGTATGTCTCTCCATCATTCAATAGCAATTACAGTATGTTTAGCTATAATTTGAAAAACAAAAATTCGTCATTCTGCTACTAGTTAGCGGGATCTAGAGGTACCGCGGCGGCATGACGTAGGATTGCTGTCATCCCGCTGCTTGTTAGTGGCTAAGAGATACTGTGAATAAATCACGGTATGACGGTTAAGTATCCCGCTACGTGTTAGCGGCTGAGATAACGCGAATAAATCGCGGGATGACGTGTTGCTTGGGTCAGCTATAGAAGCAAAACTCATCATTTTGAAAGAGGAGGAGATTTTTCCGGACCCTCAGCAGGGATTGATTTTGGATCTGATAATTCTGTATTTACCTTGATTGGCTCTAATGGAGTTTTCTGCTCTTCCGGTTTATCATCTGGAATTGGAACAGGCCAATCCATAATGTTTTGCGGTATAACTTTTGCTTCTTTAGCTTCTTTTTGACCTGTTGAAGATGATGCATCAACTCCTGCATTTTTGGTAACTTCTTGTTTTAGTTGTTTATTTTCTTCTTGCAGTTGCTTTAAATTTTTCTTTAACTCGTCAATCTCTCTTATTTTTTGTTTTAATTGTTCAGATATAGTTAGTTTGTCTCTAGTCAATTTTTTGTTTTCTTGTCTTAACCCACTAGCTGTTCTGCTTGAGTTGTTGTTTACAGCTTGTATACCTTGGTCTTGCTGCTGCATGCTTGTTCCTCTACTTTCATATTCAACTTCAGTTTGAGTTGCCTGACCTTTTTCCTGCTGTAATATGTTCTGCAGTTGCTCTAGACTCTCTTTGACAGATGCCAGCTCTTCCTGTGTACACGTTAACATCCCTTCCTTTTCCTTAAGTTGATATTGAAGTTTTTCTATTTCCCTCTTCGTATTTTCTTCGCTTAGCTCATCTGCAAGTGATCTTCCAGGTTCAAGTTGTCAAATTTCCCTCTCTAAATCTTCCTTTTCTCTCTGTAATTCATTTAATTCTTTAGACAATTGGCTCGCCGTTTCAGCCAATGTATTGTTTTCCTTTTTTGTTTCCATTAACTGTTCTGCCAACTGCTTTTTATGATCATCCTTTAAACCTTCCACTATTTTCTTCAGGTCATTCTCCAAATTTGCATTCTTTTCCTTTAGTACAGTTAAATTAGCTTCACTTTGCTTCAATTTTCTCTGTAATTCTTTATTTGCCTCATTTGTTTCACCTTCCTTATCTTTCAACTGATCATTTAAGTTCTTTATTACATCATTTTTATCCTGTAGTTCTTCCTCTTGTTCCTTTATTCTTTGACCTCTTTCAAATATCGCTCGCTGTTGTTCATTGACTTTATCTCTCAAGGAGTCACGTTCTAATCTTAGATCCTCAAGCTGCTTTGCCTGCACTGCAAAATATTTAGCAAATGTTTCTTTTTCTTCCTCTAATTCCTCAACTTCATCTTTTAATCCTTCTTGCTCATACTCTTCTTCATCACCAGACATATCATCCTCAAATATTTCATCTTCATCACTAAATTCACTGCTGGTGGATATAGAACTTCTACGTGAAGAAGGTGTGCTAGGAGAGGAATACCCACTGCTGCTTGGTGTAGGTGACTGTGGTGATATATGTAGATCTTTTGTAAATATTTCCTCTGCTGGTACTTGCTGATCGTCTACACTCTTGGATATGCCAGTAAAAGCTTGATACAGAGTTTTTCCGTTGATAAAAACTTCTTTATTTTGTCCAACTAACTTTAATACTTCTTCTGAACTCGTTATTCCTCCAAATTTTGGCTCACCAATAACACTCTGTATACCACCAGAATCCAATTTTACGGTCATGCTACAGTCTATGCTGTTACCTTCAGAATCCTTAGCCTGCCAATTAATGGTCATTTCACATGAGCTTGAACCAGTAAAATCATAGTGCCTTTCGCTGCCTTTTTTGGTTGCAGTTATTTGACTATCTTTCCCTAAAGATATGTTATAAACCTTACCTTCACTGCTGGTCCTTAAAATATTGCTAATTTCTATTGGTTTTTCTTCATTTTCAAATCTAATTTTGAAGTCATTATCCTTTGTTGGATACACTAAGAAATTTTGACCAGGCAGAGACGACTTAAGTTCTTTATGCATTGCGTCTATTGATTGCTCAAATTTTTGGAACTCCTTTTCCCACTTTAAATTTATCTGTCCTGTAATGTTCTCATCTTTGCGTAAAGGACCAATAAAGTACCAGATTAAATTTTCTTCCTCCAGTCTTTTGATAAAATCCTGAAGATCGTTGCAAGATTCAATGACATTTAAAGTATCATTTTTCTTTTGTTCATCTACATCTAAACTTTGACTTTCAGCTATAAATACATTTTCGTTTTCCTGTGGCATAATTTTACATTTTAAAAAATATACTATAATATTAACAGATTTCTTTAAAAAATCAACTAATTGTTGGATAAATAAACTTGAGCATTTGGCCAAAATGTTATATAGTAGTCACTTCAAGAAGTACAGTATGGACAATACCATTATAAGAAAATACGATATTAGAGGTATAGTAGGCAAAGATTTGCAGATTAATGATGGGTACGAGATAGGTAGAAAGTTTGGCCAAACCGTAGCTAGTGTTTGTGTCGGCTACGACAGCAGAATAGATTCACCAGGTATAGAAAGAGAATTAATTAGGGGCTTAACTTTATCCGGTGCAAATGTTATACGCGTTGGGCTATGCTCTTCACCTATGCTTTACGCTGCAACACAAATCACACAGGCGGATCTTGGTATCATAATAACTGCCTCTCATAACCCCAGCGAATATAATGGCTTTAAATTTTTTAGTAATAAAAAAGTCTTCTCAGATCAAGAAATGAAGGAAATTATAAGCAGTCCAATTAAAAACAGCACAAGAATTGGAAGCTTAATTAACATAAATATATATAGTGAGTACATTAGCATATTGAAAAGTGCAGTGAAGAACGATACTACACAGAAATTAAAAATAGCCTGGGATTGTGGAAATAGTCCAGCAAGTGGAATTATAAGGTATATTGAAAAGATCTTGCCTGGTCATACGCACATCGTAACCAATAACTCTATAGATGGGGCATTTCCACTGCATGATCCAGATCCCATAGAGGAAAAAAATCTTGCTCAATTAATTGACATTGTGAAGGAATATGGATGTGATCTTGGCATTGCGCTAGATGGCGATAGCGATAGGGTGCGCTTAATTGATAATAAAGGCAACGTTGTTTCCAATGACCATTTATTTATAATTTTTGCACGTGAAGTGTTGGAGGAATATCCAGAAAGCAAAGTTATTGCTAACGTAAAAATGAGTATGAAAGTGCATGATTTTGTTAGCAAGTTAGGAGGGCAAGTTATCACCTGTGCTACTGGACATTCACTAGTTAAGAAGAAGATGGTAGAGGAAGAGGCAAAGTTTGCTGGTGAATTAAGCGGGCACTTCTTCTTTTCTGAGCTAAGTTTTGATGATGGGCTATATTCTGCTGTTAAAGCAGTTGACATTTTGCTTAAGAAAAACCAAAGCCTATCTCAGGTGATTGAGGATTTACCGAAGTTATATATCACTCATGAAGTGAAGATTGTAGTGAAAGATGAGAAAAAGTTTCAAATAATTGAGTCAATAAAGAAAACACTGGAGCAGCAAAATATTGTATTTTCAGATCTTGATGGTGTTAAGGTAACCGATAATAAAGGTTGGTGGCTTCTTAGGGTATCAAATACGCAAAACTGCATTACAGCAAGATGCGAAGGAGAGACTTTAGAGGGTTTTGAACTTACTAAAAAGGTTTTGTTCCATTACATTGATGAAGCAAGGTCTTTAAATTGTAGCTACTCACAGAAATAAATTTGATTTATAAAATTGACATGAAAGTATAAAGATAAATAGGCTAAATGTACTTATCACCTGGTCAGGCTGCAGCATTATTTCGTGTAACCGTTTGCGGGTCCACTTAATTCTGCAATTCTTTGATCTCACTCATGGAGAGGCCAGTAAACTTAACAATAGTGGTGACATCAACATTATTAGCTAGCATTGTTTTTGCAACTTCAATTTTTCCTTCCTTTTTAGCATCATCAAGTTTTTGTTCAAGAACAGCCCGTTCATCACGAATACGTTTTATTTCCTGTTCGTAGGCAATAAATTCTTTCTCTGACCAGTTGAATCTATTTAGTTCTTCATATGCCTTTTTAATTATTACATCACTACCTATTATCTTTTCCAATTCTTCTTCGCTAGTTTCATCTGCATATTTAAAATAATAGATCCATTTTTCAACTATACTCTCCAATTGGTCTTCTTTAGTTTTAGGAAATTTTGGTAACTCAATAAATGTAAAATAAAAATCTTTTAAATCATGTTCATAGCTATCTTTGTCTAACATTACATGATCTGACTTATACTCAGATTTATTAGGAAAGAGAATACAATCAGCAATAGCTATAAAAATGATTTCTTTAAGACCCTGATATTGATCACCTTTATCAGCTTGCCTTGAATAAGCTTTAGCAGCATAAAGTTGTGCGCGTTTTTCAAAGCCTTTATCACGAGCGAGCTGGTTAGGTAAGGAAGTAGTATTGCTACTACTCCCTCCCTTAGAAACGCAGCATGCAGGTTTCCCCACACTACGCTTGAGCCCCTTATCTAAGTCCTTCTTTTCTCGAACCGGCTTGTCCTTCATGATTCCTCAGAAAACATCATTCTTAATGGTGACACCAACAGTAGAGAACCTTCTCTTGAGAAAGAGCTTGCTAACATTTTTGTTTGTTTCACTCTTTCATCAAAATACTTTTTCCATTTTAAGTCAAGTGGATTTGCATCCGCCCTGATTTTAACATGTCGTCTGATAGGTATATCAATCAACCTAAGCAGTCTTAAATACCTTATCTCTTTCGGTTTGTTCTTGCATATGGGTGCAGCAAAGACCCATTGGCGTTGTTTCATTACCTTGAAGTAACGATTCTTTATCCAACGTAATCCTTTACGAGGATGTCTTTTCTTTGCCCATTTCCATAGAGCACACATAATTTCATGGTCTATTTTGTTAAAAGCTCTTTTCGCACACACATGGCTGTAGTAATTTCCCCATCCCCTTAATAGGGAATTGAGCAACTTGATTAGTACGGCCTGAGTGTTCGCTATGTTTGCCTTTATCAATGTACGTGCTTTATTAAGAAGTTTCTTAATACTTTCTTTTGAAGGTTTTATAATTAACTTCTTATTATACCTGCGTACATTACAACCAAGAAAGTCAAACCCTGTTGTAATAGATGTAATTTTTGTTTTCTCTTCGGAAAGGATAAGACCTCTCTCCTGAAGAAAGGACGATACTAGAGGTTTTACTTCATTTTCCAGTACTTCACGTGTGATTCCTGAAATGATAAAGTCATCTGCGTACCTGATTACATTTACTCCACTTCTGATTTTGCTTCTTCTTTTACTGCCAAGTTTACCAAATTGACTTTCCAATGATTTTTCAAGTCCATTTAGGGCTAGATTTGCTAGTATTGGAGAGATGATACTACCTTGTGGGGTACCTGCAGTTGTGGAATACAGAGTTTTTGATTCTAGGAAGCCAGCTTTTAACCAGCTATGAAGAATTTTCTTCTCCATAGGAATATGCTTCATGAGCCATTCATGGTTAATGTTATCAAAACACCCTTTAATATCACCTTCGAGTATCCATTGTAGTTGGTTACGGCTTGCCAGTAACAAGTGACAAGCCACAGTAGCGTCTGCGCAGGATCTTTTTGGTCTAAAACCATAAGAGTGACGATCACTGATCGTTTCAGCTATCGGTTCCAAAGCAAACAAGTATAATGCTTGCATGGCTCTATCTTTTATCGTAGGGATTCCAAGAGGTCTTCTTTTGCCATTAGACTTACTGATGTATATCCGTTTTAGCGGAGAAGGTTTGTATCCTCTTTGTTTTAATAGCTTTATTCCTTGAAATTTTGTGTTGCAAGTTGACCATATTTGACGATCTACACCTGCTGTGTTTTTTCCTTGGTTTTCAGTTACTCTCTTAAACGCCAAAGCTTTGCCGCTAAAAGAGCGTGTGAGAAGGTGTTGTAAAGTTTTCACCTTACCCCATCTGCCTTGTTGGACAGCCTTAACAATACGCCTCTGTAGCCTCATAACAACTTTTTGGCATTTCTTCCAGGGTAACTGGTTCCATGCTTCGGAGTTATTGGTAGGTACACTTACAGTTGTACTTGTAATCATCTGCTTTCCTACCTTAAGTGGTTAACAAAGTTTCTTGTCATGAGGGACCAAATGGAAGTCTGCTCGTTTTCACGCGAATTAATGTTACAAATTCTATCCATTTCGTTACAAAATGGCATTCGCTTTCTCCATTATCCTTTACCTGCACATCCATCAGCATTCCTTGCGGGTTGCCTGCCATATAGGCGAAAATACAGGCTTATCCTGTTCCTTTTGTCATACAATAGTGGGTTAGGTGGCTTCTCTATACCGGTGATTTGCGTACATCCAGAAATGAAAAATGTCACATTACCTTTTGGTCGGAGCTTATCAGCATCTTTAGCTCTTTAATCGTTACGATACTTATGAAGCTTCACTTACGTTCACCATACCACTAAGCCTAGCCCTCCAACCACATGATGCTTGTAGTTTATGCTTTCTCTCACGATTGAGCATCTTCTTTATCAAGAGGAGGTTCATTGTCCGCGTCGCTCGGCACCAACTGGTTACCCAATTCGCACTGATGCGTAGACTCAGATGGCAAAACATCTGGTTCAATAAGCTTTAGAATCCTTTCAGTTTCTTTCTGAATGAATTCCTCTCCTTTTAAACAATATGACCGAAGGCTTTCAGGTCGCACCATTTCAATCACATACCTAGCCCCACTAGAGTCCCTGCAAAGAACATCAACTATACTTTGCTTATCAGAGGCAATTTCAGGATCCATTATAGTACTGAGGAATTCTATTTCTTTTATTTCATCTTTGCCAGTGAACCCCAAAATATCATTGAGAAAGTGAATGAGGATGTCTTTATTTTTTTCAGTACCAAAAATACGCCGGAACGCAACATCATTCTTGGGGTCGAGAAATTTAGAAAGAGCCATAAAAAAATTTTTAAATGTATCTTTATATTATATATTCTTATTAATAATAATTCAATAATTTGTCGTCTTTTTTGTTAACTTTACTGATGTTGTTGTAAGGAACGTTGTTGCAAAATTTTGTAAAATTTATTATCCTAAGGTTTCAAGTTCTCACAGGTTTATTGGAGCTATATGTACAATGTGTTTATCAGTGAAAATCCGGAGAAAGTGATGGGGGAAAAGTTAATACATTACTTTAGCCAGGGTAAATGCGAAGGCAATGCAGAAATGAAAAATCTGCTGGGAGGAAAGGGGGCAAATTTAGCAGAAATGTGCAATGTTGGCATTCCTGTTCCACCTGGTTTCACAATTTCCACCTCTGCTTGCAAAGTCTATTATCAAGACAATAGATCTTCTGTTATCCAAGTAGCTGACTACTCGGATCCAGAAAAAAATGTGGTCACGCACTGGAATGACATATGTAGTGGAATCAAAAACTACATGGCGATGCTCGAAAATGACATCGGTTGTAAATTTGGGGATTTAAATAATCCCTTATTAGTTTCCATACGCTCTGGTAGTGTTAGTTCAATGCCGGGCATGCTTGATACTATTTTAAATGTTGGTCTAAATGATGAAACCGTTGTTGGGCTTGCAAAAAAAAGTGGCGAACGTTTTGCTTACGATAGCTACTGCCGTTTCATCATGATGTACTCCAATGTTGTACTACAGCTTGATCATCACCTATTTCAAGATGTTGTTGATAATAAGCAGCAAAAGAGTGGAGCAAAAAGCTTAGCTGATCTTGATGTTGATGTTTTAAAAGAAATTGTTAACAATTTCAAAAGGATAGTACATGAAAAAACAGGAAAACATTTTCCGCAGAACGTTGAAGAGCAATTGCTCAGCTCAGTGAATGCAGTATTTGCTTCTTGGAAAAATGATAGGGCTGTTTCCTATAGAAAAATACATAATATTCCTGAAAACCTTGGAACAGCGGTCAACGTGCAAGCAATGGTTTTTGGTAATTTAAATGATAATTCTGCAACTGGTGTGATATTTACACGAAATCCTTCAACTGGAGAAAAAAAATACTTTGGTGAATTTCTGATTAATGCTCAGGGTGAGGATGTGGTTTCTGGTGTTTATACTCCTATGCCAATTGACGGAGAGCAAAAAAACACCATGGAGAAGTTGCTGCCAAGTGTCTACCGAGAATTATGCGTGGTATGTGAAAAACTTGAAAGGCATTATAAAGACATGCAGGATATCGAATTTACTGTGCAGGACGGTAAGTTATGGATTTTGCAGACTAGGTCTGGCAAGCGCACGGCTGAAGCTGCTATTCGCATAATAGTTGATATGGTAAACGAAGGAACGATTACAAAAGAAGAAGGAATATTGAGAATTGATCCAAAAACCTTTGACAATTTATTGCATCCAGTTCTTGACGTTAAGAGTGACCAAAAAGTAATAGGGAAGGGGCTGCCGGCTTCTCCAGGGGTTGCTTCTGGGTATGTAGTGTTTAGTGCAAGTGATGCTGAAAAAGCTGCAGAGCAGGGCAAAAAAGTGATTTTAGTAAGGTCAGAAACGAGTCCTGAAGATATTAATGGAATGAATGCTGCAAGTGGCATAGTAACAGCACGGGGAGGGATGACCTCGCATGCTGCTGTTGTAACCCGTGGAATGGGTAAGCCATGCATTTGCAGTGTGAGTGGACTTTATATCGATAAAGATGGAACTTTCTTTTCTGTAGGGGATACAAAAGTAAATAAAGGTGAACCAATTACCATCAACGGAGGAACAGGGGAGGTTATGCTTGGCATTCTCCCTACAATTTCACCTGAATTATCGCAAGAATTCAAAACGGTAATCAACTGGATAGATGAAATCAAAACGGTCAAAGTGAGAGCGAACGCTGATACTCCAAAAGACGCAAAAATTGCAAAAGAATTCGGTGCAGAAGGTATAGGCTTATGTCGCACAGAACATATGTTTTTCGCTAGTGATAGAATCGAATTCATTCAAAAGTTGATAATAGCTGACGATGAAAATGAAAGGGCAAATGCGCTCATTAAACTAGAAGAAATGCAAAAGTCTGATTTCAAAGAAATATTTTCTATTATGGAGGGCAGGGAAGTCACTATACGGTTGCTTGATCCACCTTTGCATGAATTTTTACCCAATGATCAGTCTACTATAGAAAAAATTGCCAAATCACTTAGTAAGTCAGTTGAGTCAGTAAAAAATAAAATAGCACAGTTATCAGAAAAGAACCCAATGCTTGGCCATCGAGGTTGTAGACTTGCTATTTCTCATCCTGAAATATATAGCATGCAGATTAGGGCAATACTTAGTGCTGCAAGTGAATTAAAGAAAGAAAAGAAGATAGAAGTGGAGCCTGAAATCATGATTCCTTTTATCATGAGCGAGAAAGAATTTATTCTGATATGCGAGCTAGCAAAGAAAGAATCCTCTGTTATCTCAGCTGGGATCCAGACGCAGATTCCAGCTTCACGCGCTGGAATGACATCAGACAAGGCTTATTCAATTGGAACGATGATAGAACTACCAAGAGCAGCACTGATTGCTGATAAGTTAGCAAAACATGCAGAGTTCTTTAGTTTTGGCACTAATGATTTAACGCAAACAACCATGGGACTTTCAAGAGATGATTCAGTTAATTTCCTCGATTCTTATAAGGAAAGCAACATATTCGAAAACGACCCATTTGAAGTGCTGGACATCGAAGGGGTAGGGGAGTTAATCAAGATGGCCATTGAAAGAGGCAAAAAAACCCGAAAAGAAATAAAACTGGGTATATGTGGAGAGCATGGAGCAGATCCAAAATCTATAGAGTTTCTCATCGAATCAGGGGTGGATTATGTTTCATGCTCACCCTATAGAGTACCGATTGCAAAGTTAGTGGCAGCACAGTTTAGTGTTAGATCTAAATTTGCTAGGTAAGTATAGTGGCAGTGTTGGCTACTCATATGGTTTGAGCCCACCAGAGGGTGTCATTCCAGCGCGTGACGCTGGATCTAGTTTTTATTATGGCTTTCTGGATCCCAGTGTCTGGGCACTGGGATGACATCCTGTTACACGTTCAACTTCATTCTCTCTCATCTCCCTATAACTTGATAATGTAGAATTTTTTACATGCAACCCGGTGTATATTGCAACCAAAGCAGCTATGACACTGCAAACTACTGCACCAGCTACAAATGGAACCATTACAGCAGCAGTAATGAATAATCCTGTAATAACAACTCCAACAACATCTTTTGTCAATGAGGTGTAAAAATCCTTTTTGCTCTCTTTATATTTAGTTTCTTGTTCATTTGGCATAGAAAATTGAGCATCTACGAAGCCGTTAGCTTTATTATCATTATTTGGTGTGGCAGTTTGCTTAGTATTTGTTTCCTCTGGTATTACAGGCGTTTTGTTTTTGTTATTATGATTATCACCATTGGTACTGGTTAGAGGAACTGTTGCTATAGGTCTACTACCAATGTTCCCATTACTGCTGCAAGGTTTTGCTCTGTTTTCTTCATTAAGCTTACCACTATTCAAGAACGCATTAACAATTTCAGTTTTACCTACCTGTATGGCCACTTCTAAAGCCTCTTTCCTGTTTGCAGGACTCACGTAACCTAAAATTAGCTCAACTTCTTGGACATTACCTTGAACAATAGCAGAATTCAAGGCATGCAATTTTTCTTCTTCATTAAATTTGCCACTATCCAAAAGTACCTTAACAACGTCAGCTTGTTTTGTTATTGCAGCTATATCCAATATAGTCCTGGAAGCAGTATCTGTAAGATGGATTACAGCATCTAAATCTGTAAACAATTTTACAACATCTAGAAATACGCTACGATCGCCGGTAATATTGGACTCTCTTACAGCATTTGCAAACGAGTCAAAAATTGCCGAATTTGTTTTTTTTCCTTGTATTAGTTGCCCGTAAAGTACTTCAGCAGTCATACCAGGGTTTATGGAGTTACTAGAATCTACTTCATTACTGTCTGCTCTATTCTCTTCCACATTAGGTGCCTCTTCTTCCTTGTTTATCGCTGCGGTTATTTGCTCTTGTTGAAGGGGTTTACACCCATTTTGGAGGAGAAAATCCTTAACGCGTGTGTTGTTATTTTCGGTTGCATGTTTTAGAAGTAAGTCTTCTAATGAATTGTCTCCTTCACATTTATCTTGGAAATTAACTTCTTTCCACTTTGGTTCCTTTTGCAAATCTTTAAGACTAGCAATTCCCTTATCATCATATTTTACAATTGTAGCTATCTTTCGATACAACTCTCTAATATCATCATTACTATATACCATAACTAAACCTACTACTATATGTTAGTTTATTACAGCAACTTTCCCACAACCAGTCAAGACATATTGCAGTCTAAAGTTGCATGATATATATTGGATTCTTTATTTATGATTCTCGAGCAAATGATGGAAGATTTAGCTTATAAATTAGTTAAAGTGACCGAAGCTGCAGCACTTGCTGCATATAAACTAGCAGGCTTCGGCGATGAAAAAAAGGCTGATCAGGTTGCAGTTGATGCAATGCGTACAGTATTAAATTCAATGGAAATAAATGGTACTATCGTAATTGGTGAAGGTGAGAGAGATGAAGCGCCGATGCTATATATTGGCGAGAAGGTTGGCACTGGAAATGGTCCTGAAATCGACATTGCCGTTGACCCACTTGAAGGCACTACGATTTGTGCTCATTACAAATCAGGGGCAATGTCCGTTCTTGCTGCAACGAAAAAAGGTAATTTTTTACATGCACCTGATGTTTATATGGAAAAGATAGCAGTAGGAAAAAATCTTCCAGAGGGTGTAGTCTCACTAAAAAATAGCATTGAAAAGAATCTAGACAATTTAGCCAAGGCAAAAAAATGCAAAGTGAATGATCTCGTGGTAACTGTACTTAAACGTGAAAGGCACAATGAATTAATAGAGAAAATCAGGAAATTAGGAGCAAAAATTAAACTAATAGATGATGGCGATGTTGCAGCCGTAGTTTCACTAGTAAATGGCAATCATGATACGTATATCGGAATAGGAGGGGCACCAGAAGGGGTGCTTGCGGCTGCAGCGCTGAGTTCAATCGGTGGGCAGATGGAGGGAAGATTAATATTTGACACGGATCAATTAAAAGAAAGAGCAAAAAATTTAAATATCCATGACCCAGAAAAAATCTACACCGTAAAAGATATGGCAAGAGGTGAATCAGTGTTTATTGCAACTGGAGTAACAAGCGGAGAACTTGTGGATGGAGTTGATAACATATGTTCAACTAGTTCTTTAATAATTCTACCTAATAAGCTGATAAAGCTGCAAACAATGCAGAACTTATGTTAGCTTTTTTAGTTTCTAATTTTAGCTTTACAACATTTAGCATTAAGATATAATCAAGTTTACTTATAACAATAGAGGTGTGAAATGTTTTCTAGTATTGTAAATCTATTGAATGGTTTTTACAAAAATTCGAGTACCAAGGAAAGTGAAGAAAAGTTGACTCTTCTATCTCCTCAAGCAAATCTTCAATTCGATGAGACTCAGGTACAAAGTGTGCTCTCAGATTTTGAGAAATTGGAGTTTAAGGATAATAAGTGTTTTGACAAAATAGCAGACGATTATGAAAAGAAGGGGAAGAGTTCCCTCTTTAATTACGTGATATTGAATAAGCGGAAAGAAATAATCGATATATTAGATAGGAATCTTCCTCTTCTCGAAGAACAGGAGGAGTTTAGAAAGAAATATAGTCAATATGTTTTTCAAATTGACAAAGGAATGAGTTATGGAAAAGAACTTCAAGATAGACTTCAGTCTTTTAAAGATAGGGCAGAAGAAGTGTTATCAGATTTTGAAAAATTGAATTTCAATTTTAAGGATAATAAATGTCAAGATTCTTCTGATTCTGTAAATTATAATAACGGCCGGCCAGCGGATCCATTTGACAAAATAGCAAACTATTATCGACGGGAGAAGGAGAGCATTTTCCTTTTTAACTATGTGGTATTAAGTAAGCAAAGAGAAATAATGGATATATTGGATAAGAAGCTTACTTCTAAAGATCAGGAGGAGTTAAAAGAAAATTTTAAAAAGAGGTTGGGTAGATATCTTCTTCGAATTGACGAAGCAATGAATGATGCAAAAGAATTTCTAAACAAAGATGATCTAATTGGTTTCTTTGATGGATGTTATTGGCCAGACAAAAAGGCAGGACATCTTGTTAATCATTATGATAATCTTAGTATCAACATTACTAAACCTGGACAGAGTTTAGAAACTAGTCGTCTTTTTAGCGAAAAGATTAAAAGGATGGAAACAATTAAAAATGAGGTACAAAGAGTAAAAATATACAGTAATGATAAAAGAATAGTAACAATTGAGAAGAATGAGAAACAACAGAGGAACTACTCCTTTACAAAATTTGCAATATGTGACATCGAAATTAGTTGGTTTGGTGCGACCTGAAAGCCTTCGGTCATATTGTTTAAAAGGAGAGGAATTCATTCAGAAAGAAACTGAAAGGATTCTAAAGCTTATTGAACCAGATGTTTTGCCATCTGAGTCTACGCATCAGTGCGAATTGGGTAACCAGTTGGTGCCGAGCGACGCGGACAATGAACCTCCTCTTGATAAAGAAGATGCTCAATCGTGAGAGAAAGCATAAACTACAAGCATCATGTGGTTGGAGGGCTAGGCTTAGTGGTATGGTGAACGTAAGTGAAGCTTCATAAGTATCGTAACGATTAAAGAGCTAAAGATGCTGATAAGCTCCGACCAAAAGGTAATGTGACATTTTTCATTTCTGGATGTACGCAAATCACCGGTATAGAGAAGCCACCTAACCCACTATTGTATGACAAAAGGAACAGGATAAGCCTGTATTTTCGCCTATATGGCAGGCAACCCGCAAGGAATGCTGATGGATGTGCAGGTAAAGGATAATGGAGAAAGCGAATGCCATTTTGTAACGAAATGGATAGAATTTGTAACATTAATTCGCGTGAAAACGAGCAGACTTCCATTTGGTCCCTCATGACAAGAAACTTTGTTAACCACTTAAGGTAGGAAAGCAGATGATTACAAGTACAACTGTAAGTGTACCTACCAATAACTCCGAAGCATGGAACCAGTTACCCTGGAAGAAATGCCAAAAAGTTGTTATGAGGCTACAGAGGCGTATTGTTAAGGCTGTCCAACAAGGCAGATGGGGTAAGGTGAAAACTTTACAACACCTTCTCACACGCTCTTTTAGCGGCAAAGCTTTGGCGTTTAAGAGAGTAACTGAAAACCAAGGAAAAAACACAGCAGGTGTAGATCGTCAAATATGGTCAACTTGCAACACAAAATTTCAAGGAATAAAGCTATTAAAACAAAGAGGATACAAACCTTCTCCGCTAAAACGGATATACATCAGTAAGTCTAATGGCAAAAGAAGACCTCTTGGAATCCCTACGATAAAAGATAGAGCCATGCAAGCATTATACTTGTTTGCTTTGGAACCGATAGCTGAAACGATCAGTGATCGTCACTCTTATGGTTTTAGACCAAAAAGATCCTGCGCAGACGCTACTGTGGCTTGTCACTTGTTACTGGCAAGCCGTAACCAACTACAATGGATACTCGAAGGTGATATTAAAGGGTGTTTTGATAACATTAACCATGAATGGCTCATGAAGCATATTCCTATGGAGAAGAAAATTCTTCATAGCTGGTTAAAAGCTGGCTTCCTAGAATCAAAAACTCTGTATTCCACAACTGCAGGTACCCCACAAGGTAGTATCATCTCTCCAATACTAGCAAATCTAGCCCTAAATGGACTTGAAAAATCATTGGAAAGTCAATTTGGTAAACTTGGCAGTAAAAGAAGAAGCAAAATCAGAAGTGGAGTAAATGTAATCAGGTACGCAGATGACTTTATCATTTCAGGAATCACACGTGAAGTACTGGAAAATGAAGTAAAACCTCTAGTATCGTCCTTTCTTCAGGAGAGAGGTCTTATCCTTTCCGAAGAGAAAACAAAAATTACATCTATTACAACAGGGTTTGACTTTCTTGGTTGTAATGTACGCAGGTATAATAAGAAGTTAATTATAAAACCTTCAAAAGAAAGTATTAAGAAACTTCTTAATAAAGCACGTACATTGATAAAGGCAAACATAGCGAACACTCAGGCCGTACTAATCAAGTTGCTCAATTCCCTATTAAGGGGATGGGGAAATTACTACAGCCATGTGTGTGCGAAAAGAGCTTTTAACAAAATAGACCATGAAATTATGTGTGCTCTATGGAAATGGGCAAAGAAAAGACATCCTCGTAAAGGATTACGTTGGATAAAGAATCGTTACTTCAAGGTAATGAAACAACGCCAATGGGTCTTTGCTGCACCCATATGCAAGAACAAACCGAAAGAGATAAGGTATTTAAGACTGCTTAGGTTGATTGATATACCTATCAGACGACATGTTAAAATCAGGGCGGATGCAAATCCACTTGACTTAAAATGGAAAAAGTATTTTGATGAAAGAGTGAAACAAACAAAAATGTTAGCAAGCTCTTTCTCAAGAGAAGGTTCTCTACTGTTGGTGTCACCATTAAGAATGATGTTTTCTGAGGAATCATGAAGGACAAGCCGGTTCGAGAAAAGAAGGACTTAGATAAGGGGCTCAAGCGTAGTGTGGGGAAACCTGCATGCTGCGTTTCTAAGGGAGGGAGCAGTAGCAATACTACTTCCTTACCTAACCAAAAGATGAATCTGGAAAAGACCTTAACTGTACTGTTGTTCTAAATATAAATTTAGGTCAAGTTAGTATTAAAAAATCAACTATTGACGGTAAAGATGTTGAACCAAAGAAAATTTTAGAGTTAGCTAAGCAAAACGAGGCTGTGCTTATAAAAGGTAAAGCTTTACATGAAGTTTTAGCAGCACATTTCATTAAGCAAACACCATGTGAGGAAAAGAAGGATATGCAATCGCACGAGAATATCGTTGTACCTGGTTCCAGTGCACCTCGCTCTATTAATGAGGAAATAACTGTAGAGCATCCGTTCGGGAAAGCGGCAAATAAAGATAATCATAGAGAAATGTGAGTTTACAACAAATGGTGCCATGAAAGTAGCTGATACATAACTGTACGAACGTTTGTTTGCGAAGAAATGTTATAGCAGGTTTTGCCTCAAACACAAAGGTGTCATTCCAGTGCTTGACACTGGAATCCAGCCCTTTTACGCAGTCCCATTAAAAACGTTGTATTTTAACGTAGGATTAGCTACTTTTATACTCACCAACTTAATCTCTAATCAAAATTCCTGGATCCCAGTGTCTGGGCACTGGGATGACATCCTCCCTAGTGGATTCAAATCACAATATTCGTATAGTAAGCACTGACCACTTTTGCTTCAATATTTGCGATGCCCCTGAACAGATACAATTATTCTATTATCAGGAGGATGCCATTAATCGCTTTATATAATGCTACTTGTAACACTTATGCCCTGAACGGAGACAGTTTAGGCTGTTATGCCTGGCGGCTTTGTTGGAATAAGTTTTTCAACACTGCTAACAATAAAATTGATTGTATCGTCAGCTACCTTATCGAATTTATCATTTATCTCTTTTCCTATTTCTTGATTTTTAACATATTCGTGTAGAGCTAAAGCAGTTATAGCTGCACATGCTGCAATTAAGCCAGTTTGTGCTATAATGAATAGTGATAATCCTCCTACGAATATAGATGTTAATCCAATAGCCAGGTTTATAATTTTACTTTGTGTTGTTTGTTGCGTCGCTTGGCTTTGATCTGCCTGTTTATCCTCTAAAGCATTCGATATTGTTTTTAAGGCAACTTTTATCGCTATTGCTGCAACTGAAACCATAATTAGCCCTATAGCTATTTTTGCTAAAAGAAGAATCGACGGTAGCATCATTACAAATAATAGCGCGCCAATTCCTCCAGCTAACCACTTCTCATTTATTTTTTTTGATTGATTTGTACCAGTATTCATTATTACCCTCCACTTTACTTATGATTTACCTATATCTAATACGAAATATGAAGGTAGTCAACTATATATTTTATATGAAAGATTGTATTAAAAGTTTTTCATGTTATTTTTTGCTGCTTCGTGGTTAAATTTGGAATTTTAGAAAGAGTTACGTATTATTTGAAATTCTTGTATACTGTTTTGAATCAGTTAAATAGATAATGAAGTGCAGGACGCAGTTTTAATTTTACAAGATGGCAAGTGCTTTTGGGGAAAATCAGTAGGTAAAAAAGGCAAGTGCATAGGCGAGGTTTGTTTTACCACTGGTATGACCGGTTATCAGCATACTATAACTGATCCTTCTTTTGCCGATCAAATTATAACGTTCACTTTTCCTCATATTGGTAACATTGGAATAAATCATAAAGATAATGAAGGAAAGAAAATTTTTGCAAGTGGTGTGGTTATGCGTGAACTTTCTTCTATGTCCCACCCTTCTTCATATATCAGTTTAAATGATTGGTTAGAGAAAAATAACGTGATTGGGATATCAGGAGTTGATACTAGAGCTTTAACAAGACATTTGAGAGAACATGGATCTCAAAATGGAATGATATGCTCATCGAGTAAGGCGCATGCATTAGACAAATTGAAGGAATACAAACCTGTAAATGGGATAGAAATAACTAATAAGGTTAGTTTAAATAACAGTTTTGAAAATAATAGACTAGCGGAGCACTTTGTCATCCAAGTAGCTGACTACTCGGATCCAGCAAAAAATATATGGATTCCAGTGTCACGCACTGGAATGACATCAGATAGAGCTATTGACCTTAATGCAAAATATAGGATTGTAATCGTTGATTTTGGCGTAAAAATCAGTATAGTTTCACGCTTAATAGAACTTGGTTGTACAGTTGAATTAATCAGACCAAGCACAGGTTTTGCTCAAAAAGTGTTGAGTATGAATCCAGATGGTATAGTGCTTTCAAATGGTCCTGGTGATCCGCAAGAAATAGGAGAAAGTGTAGTTTCAGAAATAGACATTATTATAAAATCTAAAATACCAATTTTTGGCATATGCATGGGCCATCAATTACTTGCGATTACTTTGGGGGCAAAGACCATCAAGATGGATATAGGTCACCGAGGGAGTAACCATCCAGTTTATGATGTAATTAGTGGAAAAGTTGAGATCACTAGCCAAAATCATGGTTTTGTTGTTGATTCAGCTTCTCTTCCAAGTAATGTTGAAATTACTCACATTTCTCTATTTGATAATAGTGTAGAGGGAATAATGATGAAAGATTACCTAGTCTTTTCTGTGCAATATCATCCAGAAGAAGCGCCAGGTACGCATGATTCGCATTATTTGTTTAGGCGTTTTATTGGCAATATTGTGTTATATAAAATGAAATCTGCATGATTTTAATCAGGGTAGGTTTTATTGCTTGATTTTTTAATTTTAGGCGTTTAGTATTAAATACAATAAGAGCTTAAGTTAAGATGCTAAAATAGTATTCTCTTAACAAATTTTTGCGGAGGAGTGACCGAGTGGTTAAAGGTAACAGACTGTAAATCTGTCCGCGTGAGCGTACGTAGGTTCGAATCCTACCTCCTCCATTGTGCGGGTATAGCTCAATGGTAGAGCTCTAGCCTTCCAAGCTAGTGACGTGGGTTCGATTCCCACTATCCGCTCTTTTTTTTGTTGTATTTTTATAAAATCAACATATTATTTATTGATGTATTTGTATTTTAGGTAGAAAAGTTTAAATTATGACAGCAATAGTGGAAGCATTTGGAAAGCCGCATGTAAATGTGGGAACAATAGGACATGTGGATCATGGGAAGACGACGTTAACAGCGGCGATAACGAAGCATTATGGAAATTTTGTAGCGTACGATCAGATAGACAAAGCGCCAGAAGAAAGGAAGAGGGGGATAACGATAGCAACAGCGCATGTTGAGTATCAGACAGAGAAAAGGCATTATGCACACGTTGATTGTCCTGGACACGCTGACTATGTAAAGAACATGATAGTAGGTGCAGCACAGATGGATGCGGCGATATTGGTAGTGTCGGGGGTTGATGGGCCAATGCCACAAACGAGAGAGCATATATTGCTGGCGAAGCAGGTAGGTGTTGGATATGTCGTGGTGTATATAAATAAAGCTGATGTTGCTGATGCTGATATGATAGATTTAGTAGAAATGGAAGTGAGGGAATTACTGAGTAAATACGGATTTCCAGGGGATGAAGTGCCTGTGGTGGTTGGTTCAGCGCTCAAGGCGCTGGAGGATGACAGCAGCGAATATGGAAAGAAATCAATAGATAAATTGATGGAAAAGTTAGATGAATATGTAGCGGTTCCACCAAGGCCTGTGGATTTACCATTTTTATTGCCAATCGAAGATGTATTTTCGATATCGGGGCGAGGAACAGTGGTAACAGGAAGAATAGAGAAGGGAGAGATAAAGACGGGAGAAGAGATAGAGATAATAGGTCTGAAAGCGACGCAAAAGACGATATGCACAGGTGTTGAGATGTTTAAGAAGTTGCTGGATAAGGGAAGTGCAGGACTCAATGTAGGAATATTGTTAAGAGGAACAAAAAGAGAAGAAGTGGAGAGAGGGCAAGTATTAGCGAAACCGGGGACGATAACACCGCATAGAAAGTTTAAGGCGGAGGTTTATATATTAAAGAAAGAGGAAGGAGGAAGGCATACACCATTTTTTGCGAATTACCAGCCACAGTTTTATTTAAGGACAACGGATGTAACTGGGAGCATAAAATTGTTAGATGGGAAGGAGATGGTAATGCCAGGAGATAATGTGAGTGTAGAAGTAGAATTGCAAGTACCGATAGCAATGGATAAGGGATTGCGTTTTGCGATAAGAGAAGGCGGTAGAACTGTTGGTTCTGGTGTTGTTTCTGAAATTTTGGAGTGAGTGTAGTAACTAAGATGAAGCAAGATATATATATTAACATTAAGGCTTTCGATTGTTCTTTATTGGAGGAGTGTGTTCGAAAATTTGTTGATGAATTAAAGCGGTCCAGTGCAAAATTATCTGGTCCGATTGCGTTGCCAAGGAAAGATTCTAAATTTATTGTTAATAGATCTCCTCACGTTGATAAAAAATCTCGTGAACAGTTTGAAATGAGAACTTCTAGGCGTTTGGTTGTTTTACATGATCTTACTCCTACTATGATGCAGATGCTTACAGGTTTATCTTTTTCTGCTGGCGTAGAAGTGGATTTAAAAGTCAAGGAAGTTAAGGTTTAGGAGAAGGAAATGAAGAGAATAAATTCGCTGAGGAGAATTGGTTTACTAATGATGAATGTTGGTCATACTGCTATGTATTCTGACAATAGTCGCATGGCTGTAACTTTATTGCATCTCAGCGAAACTCATATTATTGATATAAAAGGACAAGATAAATGTGGCTATAATTCAGTCATTTTAGGCACAGGAGATTTTAAAAATATAGCAAAACCTCAGTTGGAATATTTAAAGAAAAAGGGTATAAATAATAAATGTAAGTTATACGAAAGTAGATTAAATGACCTGTCGGGAATAGAATGTGGTAAAAAAGTGGGAATCAATCATTTTGTGGTTGGTCAATATCTTGATATTACGGGTTATTCTATAGGTAAAGGATTTGCTGGTGTGATGAAGCGGCATAATTTCAGTGGGCTTAGGGCATCTCATGGTGTTTCTATTGCTCACAGATCACAAGGTTCCACTGGCCAATGTCAGGATCCTGGTAGAGTATTCAAAGGAAAGAAAATGGCTGGTCATTTAGGTAACAGCAGGATAACTGCACAAAATATGAAGATATTATCCATTGATCATGAAAATAGTATAATTGCTGTGAAGGGTAATAATGTTCCTGGGTTTAAAAATTCCTATGTTTTTGTAAGAGATGCAGTTAAAAAATCTTTACATAAAGATGTTCCTTTTCCGGTAGGTTTACTGTTAGATGTAAATGATGATGCTAGTAATTTGGTAAGTTAGTTATGGAATGTAATTTAGTTAATCTATCTAATGATAATGTAGGTACTGCTCAGCTCAATCCTTTGATATTTTCTGCTAAGCAAAAATTGAGTATTTTGCATGATATAGTGAGATGGCAATTAGCGAAGAGAAGAGCTGGTACTCATAAAACAAAAGGTATTAGTGATGTCTCTGGTACAACAGCTAAACCTTATGGTCAAAAACGTACCGGTAGGGCAAGACAAGGGAGCTTGCGATCTCCTCAATTTAGAGGTGGTGGGATTATTTTCGGCCCTGTTGTGAGGAGTCATACTTATTCTCTTAATAAGAAGGTACGCAAATTTGGTTTAAAAATTGCTTTATCTCTAAAGTATTTAAATAATCAAGTAATTATTCTGGATAATTTAAATATTGATGTGAAGAAAACGTCTGAAATGTGTAAATGTATTAAAAATTTTAAATTTTCTTCCTTTTTGATAGTTGGTGATTATGGAGATGATTTGTTGCGTGCGGCTAAAAACTTGCACTATGTAGACTTAATCAAACCTATTGGGTTAAATGTTTTTGATATATTGAATCACGAATGCGTGATGTTGACAAAGGATACTTTAAAGCATCTTGAAGGTAGATTGTTATGAT
Source organism: Wolbachia endosymbiont of Drosophila willistoni (assembly GCF_040084705.1). NCBI lineage: Bacteria > Pseudomonadati > Pseudomonadota > Alphaproteobacteria > Rickettsiales > Anaplasmataceae > Wolbachia > Wolbachia endosymbiont of Drosophila willistoni. The sequence goes on along the minus strand of NZ_CP157591.1, from coordinate 1,030,778 downwards.
CAAATATAATAATATAATAAAATCTTCTATAATTACAGAAAAGGCCTCTTTTTTGAGGGAGAAGTTTAATAAATATTCTTTGTATGTTTTTGTAAATGTAAATAAGCGTCAAATAAAGTTGGCAATAGAGTCTCTATTTGATGTTAAAATTTCTTCTATAAATGTTGTTAGAATTAAGCCTAAATATAGGCGTTTTAGGGGTGTGGTTGGTTGTGAAAAACAGAAAAAGAAAGTTTATTTTTCTTTGATGGATGGTCAAAAATTAGATATAATGAGCGTTTAGTATGGGTATGAAATTTTTTAATCCTGTTACTCCGTCTTCTCGTGGGACTGTGTTAGTAAGTAAAGTTGGTTTATCAAAAGATGAGCCAGAAAAGTCTCTTACATCCGGTAAAAAGTCCAGTGGTGGAAGAAATAATCATGGTAGAATTACAACTCGTCATAGGGGTGGTGGTCACAAAAAGAAGTATAGAGTGATAGATTTTAAGCGTAATAGAAGTGGTCAAGGTATAGTTGAAAAAATAGAGTATGACCCAAATAGAAGTGGGTTTTTGGCGTTAATATCATATAAGGAAGATGATATTAAGTCTTATATATTAGCTCCTCAAGGTATGAAGCCAGGTGATGTTGTTACAGCTGGGAATGATGCTGATATTTTGCCAGGGAATTGTTTACTACTCAAGCATATACCTGTTGGTTCTTTCGTTCATAATGTTGAGCTGAAGCCAGGTAATGGTGCTGCGATTGCTAGAGCTGCTGGTTGTTATGCACAAATCGTTGGTCGTGATGGCCAATATGTTTTATTACGACTCAGGTCTGGTCAAATTAGGTTGATTTTATCTTCTTGCAAGGCTACTATTGGTGTAGTATCTAACCCTGACCATAAGAATAGAAAGTTGGGTAAAGCTGGGAGAAGTAGGTGGCTTGGGATTAGACCTACTGTACGTGGAGTTGCAATGAATCCAGTTGACCATCCTCATGGAGGCGGGGAAGGAAAAACCTCTGGTGGTCGTCATCCTGTTACTCCTTGGGGTGTTGCAACAAAAGGAAAGAAAACTCGAAGGAGAAATAAATCTAGTGATAAGTATATAAAACAATTGAAAGGTTAGTTTATGAGTAGATCTGCATGGAAGCCTCCTTTTTGTCATCCTTCTATATTAAAGTCGGTGAATAATGCTTTAAACAAGGGGTTTGTTAACATGGCTATAAAAGTTCATTCCAGGGCTTCTGTAATTCTTCCTAATTGTTTAGGTTTAAAGTTTGCTGTTTATAATGGTAAGGATTACATTCCTGTGAATGTTAATGATCAGAATATGATAGGTCATAAGTTTGGTGAGTTTTCACCCACTCGTAAATTTACTGGGCATAGTGGTGATAAAAAGGCGACAAGAAGGTAATTGATATGAAAAACAGAGATGTAATAGTTAAAGCTGGTTCTAGGGTTTTAAAATCAACTCCTCGTAAATTGAATTTGGTTGCTGGTTTAGTACGTAATAAAAAAGTTTCTTTTGCCACTGTGCAATTAAGATTTTGTGAAAAGAAAGCTGCAGGTCTTATAAGGAAGGTATTAAATTCTGCGATTGCTAATGCTCAAAATTATGGATTGGATATCGATAATTTATATATAAAAGAAATTTTAATAGGTAAGTCTCTTACTTTGCGTAGGGTATGTCCAAAAGCTATGGGTAGAGCTAATAGAGTTAGTAAACGTTATAGTAATATAACTGTAAAATTGGGGGAAATTATATGATTCATAAAAATAGAAAATTAATAAGGAAAGTGCAAAAATATGGGAAACGTTAATCCTAAAGGATTTAGGTTAAAAATAATTAATACTTGGTCATCTATTTGGTATGCTGAGAAGGGTTATAAACAAGGGTTGCATCAAGATTTATCTATTCGCAGTTATATAAATGAATCTTTTAAGCATGCTGGTGTTTCTAAAGTAATTATAGAGCGTACGATCGATTTGGTGTCTGTAATAATACATTCTTCTAGACCTGGAGTGATAATAGGTAAGAAAGGCTCGGATATTGAGAAGATAAAGCAAAAGATAGCTGAAAAAGTAAAAAATAATGTGGAAGTGAATGTAGTAGGGGTTAAAAGGTCTGAAATAGATGCAGTTTTAATATCAAACAGCATTGCACAGCAGTTAGAAAAAAGGGTTTCATTTAGAAGAGTGATGAAAAAAGCTATTCAAAGTTGTTTGAGGATGGGTGCTAGAGGTATTAAAGTAAGTTGTTCTGGGCGCCTTGGCGGAGCTGAGATAGCTCGTACTGAGTGGTATAAAGAAGGCCGTTTGCCTTTGCATACTTTACGTGCTAATATAGATTATGCTTTTGCTGAAGCAAAAACTATATATGGCATCATAGGAGTTAAGGTCTGGGTTTATATTGGTAACTAATTAGGTATATTGAAATGTTTATTCCTAAAAAAAGTAAATATAAAAAAGTATTTAAAGGACGAATTAAGGGTAACACGAAAGGTGGTAGCACATTATCTTTTGGAGATTATGGTCTAAAGGCTATGGAAGCAGGTAGGATTCAATCTAAGCATATTGAAACTGCAAGGCGTGTAATATCTAGAACATTAAAACGCTCTGGTAAAGTGTGGATAAGAATTTTTCCTGATACCCCTGTTAGTAAAAAGCCGGCGGATGTGCGTATGGGTAAAGGGAAAGGTAGTGTTGAGTTTTGGGTATTTAAAGCTAAGCCCGGTAGAATGTTGTTTGAAATTAGCAGTGATGTTCCCATGCATTTAGCAAGATTGGCGCTTGAAAAGGCAACTGCTAAGCTTCCTATGAAGTGTAAATTTGTATCTAATCATAATTAAATGGAGTTGCAATGGATATAGCTGACATTGAATCGAGGTCCTCGCAAGAATTGCATGAAATTCTTGTGAATTTGAGAAAAGAGTTTGTTAATTTGGTTTTTCAAAAGAAGCTGGACCAGTGCAACAATATTTCGCGTTTTAGCTTAATAAGAAAGAGCATAGCTCGTATTTTAACTACATTAAATAAAAGAAGAAGAGAGGAAAAGAATGCCTAAAAAGGTTTTTTGTGGTACTGTAACTAAGGCTAAGTGTGATAAGACTGTAAAGGTTTCGGTATTACAAGTGTATAAGGATGAGCTGTATAAAAAGGTTATAAAAAAATACAAGAAGTATACAGCACATGATGAGAATAATAGTTGTAAAGAAGGGGACAAGGTTTTAATACAAGAACACAAGCCTATTTCTACTACTAAAAAATGGGTTATTGTTAATAGCTCACATTGAATAGGATGTTTATATGATTCAAAAAAATACATTGTTGGAAGTAGCTGATAATTCTGGCGCGCGTGCAGTGCTTTGTATTGGTTTATTGGGTGGTAGAAAGTCTGCATCTATAGGTGACACAGTTATTGTATCTACTAAATCTATTACTCCAAGAGGGAAAGTTGAGAAGGGAAAAGTATATAGAGCAGTTGTGGTGAGGGTGAAAAGCCCTATTAGGAAATCTGATGGTTCTGTAATTCGTTTTTCTAGCAATGCTGTAGTTTTGATTAACGATCAAGGTGAACCACTTGGCACTCGGGTGTTTGGTCCGGTAAAAAAGTTATCATCTGGTTCTTTTATGAAGATAATGTCATTAGCTGTTGAGGTTTTATAATGAGTGCTAAAATAAAAAGTGGTGACGACGTTATAGTTTTAACTGGTAAAGATAAGGGAAAAATTGGTAAGGTAATCAAAGTTATAGCACGTGATGCTAAAAAGAAAGTAATTGTTTCTGGAGTGAATGTGCATAAGAGACATACTAAACCAAAAGCTGGTAGTAGTGGTGGTATATTAAATAAAGAGTTAGCTATTGATATATCCAACGTTGCAACATTGGACCCTAAATATAAAACTCCAACTAGAGTGGGGTTTAAGGTTATAGACGGTAGAAAAGTGCGTTTTGCAAAAGTTTCTGGAGAAGTGATAGATTAGGTTGATATGTTTAAAGAATTGTATAAAGATAGCATAGTAAAGTCCTTGAAGGATAAGTTTAATTACGGCAATATAATGCAAGTGCCTAAACTTGTCAAGGTGTGTATCAATATGGGCGTTGGAGATGCTGCTACAGATAGTAAAGCAATAAATGAACCACTTGATAGCCTATATTTGATTGCTGGGCAGAAGCCTTTATCAACTTTTGCAAAAAAATCTATTTCTGGCTTCAAGATCAGAAAAGGTGCTACAGTAGGTTGCAAAGTAACTTTGCGTAGAGATAAAATGTATGAGTTTTTAGAAAGATTGATATATATTGCTTTGCCAAGGGAAAAAGATTTTAGAGGATTTAGTGTGAAGCAATTTGACGGTAATGGTAATTTTTCCTTTGGTATAAAGGAACATATCTCGTTTTTAGAAATAGACTATGATAAAATAAGTAAAATTAGAGGTATGGATATTAATATTATAACAAGTGCAGTTAGTGATAAGGAAGCAAAGGAATTATTACTGGCTCTTAAATTTCCTTTTTTTGATTAATTGAGAGGAGAAATATATGGCAAAAAAATCTATGATAGAAAGAAATCTTCGCAGAATAAAGTTGTGCGATCAATATAAAGAAAAAAGAGAAAAATTGAAATCTATAATAAATAATAAGAATTTGTCTATTGTAGAAAGGTTTACAGCTCAAAATAAATTAATTAAAAAATTGCCTAGAAATTCTTCTAAAACCAAAATTAGAAATAGGTGTGCTTTAACTGGGAGACCAAGAGGAGTATATAGAAAATTTGGTTTATGTAGAATTGTTTTGCGTGATTTATGTTCTTTTGGGCAAATTCCAGGAGTTACAAAGTCTAGTTGGTAAATATAATATAAGGAGTATATTGTGGCGTTATCTGATAGTATTGGTGATTTTTTAACAAGGATACGTAATGCTCAATTGGCAATGCATAGGGCAACAAGGGTACTATTTTCTAAGATGAATTCTTCTATATTGGAGATTTTAAAAGAGGAAGGGTATATCCTTGATTATGAAAAGCAAGTTGTAGATAACTTACCTTCTTTCATTGTACAATTGAAGTATTATGAGAAGTCACCTGTAATTAGTGACATAGTTAGGGTGTCAAAGCCTGGTTGTCGTCGTTATTCTAAGTATAAGGACATTTCTAAAGCATATAATGGTCTTGGTATTTTTATTATATCGACACCCAAAGGAGTGATGACTGATTATAATGCACATAAATTAAAGGTTGGTGGAGAAGTTTTGTGTCGTGTGTTTTAAATAATAGGAGAAATTCATGTCTCGTATAGGTGCTGCTCCTATCAATATTCCTGCTGGTGTTTCAGTTGAATATAATAATGGTAGTATGTTAATAAAGAGTGCTAAGGCTGAAAAGGAAGTTAGCTTGATCAGGGATGTTGTGTGTCAGATTATTGATAATCAGCTATTGCTTTCTGTTGATCAAGATAAAGATAATTATGATAAAATAAAGCCTATGTGGGGCACTTATAGGAGTAATATTAATAATATCATTAACGGCATGGTTGATGGTTTTTCTGTTAATCTTGAGATTAACGGTGTGGGATATAAGGCAGAGTGTGATGGTAAGTATTTGACTTTATATCTTGGTTATAGCCATAATGTTAAATATAAAGTGCCTAAAGATGTTGAGATTAAGTGCATAAAGCCAACTCACTTAGTAGTTAGTGGTATGGATAAGCAGAAGGTCTATATGGTGGCGTCTGATATATGCAAAATTAGAAAATATGATCCTTATAAAGGTAAGGGTGTTGTAATAAAAGGCAAATTTATGCTGCGTAAGGTTGTAAGTAAAAAGAAGTAATAAAAATGAAAAGATCGTATAATTTTTTAAGTAATTCTGAAAAAAGGAAGTTACGTAATAGAGCGAAGCTTGACAAGAGCGCTGAACGTTTACGTATATCCATATTTAAATCTAATAGGCATTTTTATGTCCAGTTAATTAATGATGTAAAAGGAATAACTCTCACTTCAGCTTCTACTTTGGATGCTAAAATTAAGGATGTATGTAAAGGGAAAGTCAACGCTGAAACTATAAAACAGGTTTCTTCTTTAATGGTTGAGCGTCTGTCTGGCATGAAATTAGAGCAGCAGCTTACGTTTGATCGTGGAGCGTATAAATACACAGGATTAGTTTCTCAATTTGCTGAGGCTTTAAGAAGTTCTGGATTTGAATTTTAGAAGGTTTTGAATATGGCTATAAAGAATTTACAAAATAATAATGATTTATCAGAGCTTTTAGTTTCGGTACGAAGAGTGACAACGGTTACCAAAGGTGGTAGAAGATTTTCATTTTCAATTTTGGTTGTTGTTGGCGATGAGAAGGGTAGGGTAGGGTGTGGAATAGGTAAGCACGCAGAAGTTGCTGAAGCAAGAGTCAAAGCTGTAAATGCTGCAAAGAAATCAATGATTAGAGTATACTTGCGTGAAGGTAGAACTTTGCATCATGATATTAAAGCTAAATTTTGTTCTGGTGAGATAGTTTTAAGAACCGCAAGAGCCGGAACAGGTATTATTGCTGGTGGAGCGATTAGATCAGTTTTTGAGGTGTTAGGTATAAAGGATGTGGTAGCTAAATCCACTAGATCAAATAATCCTCATAACGTTATATGTGCGGTGTTTAAGGCTTTTGATAGTATGTTATCTCCTCGTCAGGTAGCAAGCAAAAGAGGCAAAAAGATTAGCGAGATAGTTGGAAACAGGTAAAGTATGAATAATGCTGTAAAATTAAACTCTATATTTACTAAATTATCTAAGAAAAAGAAGCCTAAGTTGCTGGGTAGAGGTATCGGTTGTGGTAAAGGTAAAACATCCGGTAGAGGGCATAAAGGGCAGAAGGCTAGAAGTGGAGTTTCTATAAATGGTTTTGAGGGTGGACAACAGTCTATATATACTCGTTTGCCTAAAAGAGGTTTTAAGCCTATACGTAGGAGCATATACTCTATAATTAATGTTGGCGATATACAGCGCTTAATGGAAGCTAAAAAAATAGTGAAAGACTCTGTTATAGATAAGGAGAGGCTGTATAAATTAGGTTTTATAAAGTCTATTAAGGATAAAATTAAACTTCTTAATAAAGGTAAGTTGAGCGAAAAATTTGTGTTTCATGTTGATTTTGCGTCAGAAGCTGCAAAAAAATCTGTAGCTTCAGTTGGTGGTAGTGTGGAAATACTATCGTAAGTCATGGGCAATAAATCAGCATTTAATAGCTTGGATCCTACGTTGTTATATAAAGGCGATTTATTAAAGCGTATATTTTTTACGCTAATAGCTTTAATTTGCTATCGCTTGGGTACTTATGTGCCTATTCCTGGAATTAATCTTGATGTAATTAATGATATATTTCCCAAAGATGGCTCAGGCGTTTTTGGAGTATTTAATTTATTTTCTGGTGGTGCATTGGCTAGAATGACAATTCTAGCATTGAACGTTATGCCATATATAATGGCTTCTATCATTATTCAGTTACTTTCTTCTGCGATTAAAGGAATGAAGGAAGTTAAGAATGATGGAGAGTCAGGCCGTAGAAAGATGAATTCTTATATACGCTATCTGACCATAGTAATTTGTGTATTTCAATCAATTCCAATTTTGGTTGGATTGGAAGGGATGAATAGGGAAGGGGTATTGGTTGTAATCGAACCTGGTGTTATGTTTCGTACAATAGGTGTTTTCAGCCTTTTAGGTGGAACTATGCTTTTAATATGGCTTGGTGAACGAATCAGCGCTAGCGGTATAGGCAATGGTATCTCATTAATCATTTTCACGGGTATAATATCAGAGTTACACAGCTCTTTGTCATCTTTGTTAACGTTAAATAAAAACGGTAGCGTATCGTTATTTATTATCCTTTTTGTTTTGGTATTGTTTTTTTTGCTGCTACTCTTAGTCATTTTTGTAGAGTCTTCTTATAGAAAGGTTATTGTTCAACATCCTAAAAAGCAATTTAAAAGATTACATAATGACGATTTTACTTATATTCCATTGAAGATTAATTTATCTGGTGTAGTACCAACCATTTTTGCTAATGCAATTTTATTGACACCTATTTCAATTGCAAATTTCTATAAGGGGCACGCTTTTTCTGATTTTATTTTGAATTACTTTATGGCAAATAAAGTAGTATATATTGTAGCCTATTTGGTGCTGATAGTATTTTTTAATTTTTTCTATACCAATTTTATATTTAATCCAGAGGAAAACGCAGATTTTCTTAAAAAAAATGGTGGTTTTATACCTGGTAGAAGGCCTGGGAAACATACTTCTGATTACCTTCAAGATATAGTTTTTAAGTTGACATTCATTGGCTCTGCGTATTTGGTAGTCATATGTACTGTACCTGAAGTTATGAGATATTATTATGATATACCATTTATTTTTGGTGGGACGAGCTTACTGATTATAGTGAACGTTATTACTGATACTATTATGCAAATACAATCTTATATTTTTTCAAATAGGTACGACAACTGGATAAAGAAATATGAGTCTAAAACGAGGAAAGTAAGATGATCATTACGATTTTTGGTCCTCCAGGTTCTGGTAAAGGTACTCAGTCAAGCTTGTTAATAGCAAAATATAATTTAAAATTAATTTCAGTAGGGGATTTATTAAGGAATATTATATCTAGCAGTAGTGAGTTAGGTAAAAAAATAAAGGGTACCGTGGAATCTGGTAATTTAATTCAAGATGAAATTATATGTGGATTATTACGTGACCAGCTTGCATTAGTGGATGATAATTGCTTATTAGATGGTTTTCCGAGAAATTTAAACCAGGCTCATTTTTTGACTCAAGTTTTGCAAGAAAAATATAATAGGGATGTTGACATTGTAGTTGAGCTGCAGCTTGACGATAATATTGCAATCGATAGGTTAAAAAATCGTCTCGCGTGTTTGGACTGTAAAAGCATATATAGTGTATCTTCTTTTAAGAGTACTACTTGTGCTAAATGTAAAAGTACGAGGTTAGAGAAAAGAATTGATGATGCTGATATGTCTGCAATTAATAAGAGAATAAGTGAATATCACCTTCAAATGAAAGGTTTACGCGAGTATTATAAAGGCAAATTATTAACAATTGACGCTAATTTGAGTGTTGATGAGGTAACGCAAGAGATTGAAAGTAAAATTTCTTGTAATTTGGTTTGACTCTGAGTTGTTTTATGGTATAAATTAAGAGTTGTTATTAATAAAGTATCGAGGTACCAGTGGCACGTATTGCAGGCATAAATATTCCAGTGAGGAAATGTGTTCCTTTTGCATTAACTTATATATATGGTATAGGTATTGCTACTGCGAATGTAATTTGTCACGCTTGCGAAGTTGATAAGCGCAAACGTGTTTCAGAATTACGAGATGAAGATATAGAAAAGATCAGCGGTTTCATTAGACAAAATTATGTTATAGAAGGTGAGCTCAGAAAAGAAGTGGCTATGAACATAAAATCTTTAGTGGAAATGGGATGCTATAGAGGGGTGAGACATAGAAAAGGTTTACCTGTGAGAGGGCAAAGGACTCATACTAATGCTAAGACTCGTAAAGGTAGATCTCGGTTGCCTATTGCTGGGAAAAAATAAAATTTATTATTATTGTGAGTTTTAATGAAAAAAGTCAAAACGGTTAGTAAGAGTAAGAAGGAGTTTATTACTGGTGTTGTCCATATTCGTGCAACTTTTAATAATACTTTTGTAAATGTAACTGATGTTCATGGTAATACGCTATGTCAAACTTCTGTGGGTGCATGTGGTTTTTCAGGTTCGAGAAAATCCACACCTTATGCTGCAGGTAAGGCTGCGGAGTCTGCTGCGAAGAACGCAATGGAGAGATTTGGTATGAAGGTTGTCTCTGTAATAATTCGCGGCCCTGGCTTTGGTACCGAAGCTGCGGTTAAAGCACTTCAGAGCTGTGGGTTGACTGTGACTTCAATTGCAGATAAAACCGCAATTCCTCATAATGGGTGCAGGTTAAGAAAAAAAAGAAGAGTATAGGATATTTGAAAAGGTTGTTTTATGTATTATAATAATGATGTTTCTCTCTGTAGCAATTTAGATAAATTGATTAAACCTAGTTCAGTTAAGGTAATATCAGATGATTCAAGTGAAAAAAGTGATATAGTGCTAGAACCGTTGGAAAGTGGTTTTGCTTTAACATTAGGCAATGCATTAAGACGTGTAATGTTATCTTCTCTTAAAGGTAGTGCTGTTTATGGAATAAAAATTGAAGGTGTAACTCATGAGTTCACTTCAATTCAAGGGGTGAGAGAAGACGTAACTGATATAGTATTAAATATGGGTACGTTGAGGTGTAAATTAAATGGTGCTTCTAATAAATGCTTAAATTTAAACGCTAAAGGGCCTTGCCAGGTATTAGCTGGGATGATAGAAACTGATGATCAATGCTCTATTGTTAATAAAGATTTGTTAATATGTACGCTGGGGCAAAATGTGGAGCTTAACATGACCATATATGTGGCTAGCGGAAAAGGTTATCTTCCTGTAACTAAATATAAAGAAAATGAACTTTTGAAGCTTATGAGTGAACAGGATTTAATTGGTTTTATTCCAGTTAATGCTTTGTATAGCCCTGTCAACAGGGTTTCGTACAGGGTAGAGAACAGTCGTGTTGGCCAAGTGACTGATAAGGATAAGCTGATATTGTCAATTGAAACTGATGGTACAATTTCTCCGAGTCAAGCTGTTGACTCTGCTGCAAGAATATTACAGGAGCAACTTCAGCCCTTTATTAGTTCTGATGTAAGTTATAAAAAATCGCAGGTTTCTTCGTCTAGTGGTGCTAAAGATTTGGGTTATGACCCTGTCTTATTGCGTAAGGTAGATGAAATGGAATTATCTGTCAGGTCTCATAACTGTCTGAAAAACGAAAACATCACTTATATAGGTGATCTTGTACAAAAGACAGAAGGTGAAATGTTAAGAACTGCTAATTTTGGCAGAAAGTCTTTGAATGAGATTAAGGCAGTTTTGACTAATTTTGGCTTGTCTTTGGGTATGAATGTGCTAAACTGGCCACCTAAGGATATAGATGAGTTGGCTAAACAACATACTGATGAAGATTAGGTGATATATGAAACATGGAATAAAAAAACGTAAACTATCTCGTTGTACTGAACATAGATTATCGACGTTAAAGAATCTATCTATCTCATTAATTAACCATGAGCAGATTGTAACTACTTTACCAAAAGCTAAGGAACTTCGTCCATATGTCGAAAAGTTTATTACAATTGCTAAGAATAAGAATACTTTACATGGTAGAAGACTTTTGCTTTCACGCCTTCATAATAGTAAGTTAGCAGTTGATAAGTTATTAAACGTCTTAGCCAGCCGTTATCAAGATCGTAAAGGTGGGTATTCTAGAATAATAAAATTTAGCACTCGAAAGGGTGATTGCGCTTCAATGGCAGTGATAGAACTGGTTGATAGGGATATTGCAGCAAGAGGTAAGGTTTATAGTAAAAATAAAGAAGGAGGCAAAGTAGTTACACAAAGTTAATTGTTATCATAATTGTTCTTCTTGTGGTAAGTAGGTTACGCTACTTTGTAGGTTACTTTGGCGAGTTATTAGTTTTAGTATATTTAAAACTGAAATGGTATAATGTTATAAAACGCCGTTACCGTTGTAAGTTCGGTGAAATTGACTTAATTGTATCTAAAAAAAAGGAGCTGATTTTTATAGAAGTTAAAACAAGTTTACTTGGAAAAGAAATACCGATATCTCATCTTCAATGTCAGTCTATTATAAATTCTTCTAAGTATTTCTTAAGTAAAAACCTTAGTTTTTTAGATTATTCAGTCAGATATGATTTATATTTTCTTTCCTTAAAGAGAAGACCTGTTTATATAAAAAATGCTTGGATTGAAGAATGAAAGATTTGTAGCTGAATTAATTTAGATTTACTGGATTTAATATGAAAAAGACCCAATACAATAATTTAGTTTCATCTTACGCTAGAGTGCTATTTCATGTCTCAGGAAGCAGGTTAGGTATTATAAGGAAAGAAGTAGAATTTTTGTTGGCTTTTTTTAAGGATCAACGTGATGTTTTTGTGTACCTATCTCATCCTATGATTTCTTTTGCACACAAAAAAGAAGTGATGCTTTCTATAAATGAGCACTTGAGTGAGAATTTAGTAAAATTTATTATGGTTATATTTGCAAATAAACGCTCTAGTTTATTGATCCTTATATTAGAAAAATTCTTAAGTCTTGCAAGAGAAAATGAAAATGAATTCGAAATTACTATAAAGTCAGCAGAAACTTTAAAGGAATCTGATATAAAAATAATTACTGAATCTTTGAGCTTTCTTGGTAAAATAATAAAAGTAAGCAATGTGGTTGACCCTTCTATACTAGGTGGCTTCGTAGTTAGGTATGGTTTTAATTTGATCGATGCTTCGCTAAAAAGTTACTTGGATAGGTTAGTTGACTTAAGTAAAATGGAAATATTAAAAGTAAGGAATTTTGTATGAAGAACAGTATGAATGTTTCTGAGATAGCAAGTATAATAAGAGAAAAGGTTGAGACGTTTGATAATCCTATAAAGCGGGAAAATATAGGTGAAGTAATTTCAGTAACAGATGGTATCGCATTGGTTTATGGGCTGGAAAAAGCAAAATTCGGTGAAAAGGTATTTTTTGCAAGTGGTGTAGAAGGAATAGTTCTCGATTTAGATCATAATACGGCTGGAATAGTTGTGCTTGGTAATGACCGTGATGTGAAAGAAGGGGACGTTGTAAAATGTAGTGGTGATGTTGTGCAGGTGCCTGTAGGGCATGAATTGTTAGGGAGAGTTGTAAATGCGTTGGGCCATCCTATGGACGACGGTGGGGAAATTAGAGCCAAAAACAGAATGGATATAGAATCTAAAGCGCCAGGCATTATTGATCGTAAGTCTGTGCATGAGCCACTGCAAACAGGAATTAAAATTATAGATTTGCTAATTCCAATAGGTAGAGGGCAGCGTGAATTAATTATTGGTGATAGACAAATTGGTAAAACTACTATTGCGCTTGATACTATTATCAATCAGAAGAAGATTAACGATGAGGTAAACGAAAATCAAAAAGTTTACTGTGTTTATGTTGCTATTGGGCAAAAAATTTCAACAGTAGCAAAAGTGGTAAATAAGCTGAAAGAAAGCGGAGCATTAGAGTATACAACTGTAGTTGTGGCTAGTGCATCTGACTGCGCGCCTATGCAATTTTTAGCACCTTATGCTGGTTGCACTATTGGGGAATTTTTCCGTGACAATGGAATGCATTGTTTGATTATATATGATGATTTATCTAAGCATGCTGTGGCATATAGGCAGATGTCTTTATTGCTCAGACGTCCTCCTGGTCGTGAAGCTTACCCTGGAGATATATTCTATGTACATTCTCGCTTGCTTGAAAGAGCTGCTAAAATGTCTGATAAAAAAGGGCAGGGTTCTTTAACTGCTTTGCCAATTGTCGAAACTCAAGCTGGTGATGTATCCGCATATGTGCCAACAAATGTTATTTCAATTACCGATGGGCAGATCTTTCTTGAGTCTGAATTATTTTATAAAGGATTTCGACCTGCAGTAAATATAGGTTTGTCGGTTTCACGGGTTGGTTCTGCTGCACAATTAAAGTCTGTGAAAAAAGTTGCTGGTTCTATAAAGCTAAGCTTAGCTCAGTATAGAGAATTAGAAGATTTTGCAAAATTTGGTTCTGATCTTGATGCTAGTGTTCAATTATCCTTGAATAAGGGTAAATATCTTGTTGAGTTATTAAAGCAAAAACAACATTTACCTATGTCAATAGAAGAGCAAGTAGTGCTGATGTATATTTTTTCTAACCTGTATAATCAGTTAAGTAAAATACAAATAAGTAACGTTAATAAATTTGAACATGATCTTGTTAATTATTTTCGTACTGTACACCCTGGGGTTTTAAAAAAGTTGTCAAATGACATGAATGGTGATATAAAAGGTGATATTTTTAATATTGTGAGTAATTTTGTTACTCAATTTAATTGCGTTTAGGTGGTAATTATGGCTTCATCTATTATTAATAAATTTCCTATGACGAGGGAAGGTTTTGAGGATATACAAGCCGAACTTGAAAAATTAAAGGAAGAAAAGCCTTCTGTTATACAAGCTATTTCTGATGCTCGTGATCAAGGTGATTTGTCTGAAAACGCAGAGTATCATGCTGCACGGGAAAGGTTAGGTTTTATTGAAGGCCGTATAATGGAGATAGAAAGTAAGCTCTCACATGCGGAAGTAATAGAAGTAAAAAATTTGTCTGGTGATTCAGTAATATTTGGTGCAACTGTGACATTAAGAATGTTAAGTGATAATAACGGTGAAGTGGAATATGTTTATAAGGTTGTAGGCGAATATGAAGCTGATGTTTCAAAGCAGTTAATATCTACTAGTTCACCACTCGGGAGTGCCTTAATCGGCAAAAAAGTCGGTGAGTATGTGGAAGTGACAGTGCCAAATGGAGAGAAATTGTATAAAATAGTTAAGATTGAATTTAAGTAAATTATTATGGTACAGGCCACTTATGCTTCAATGAGTCTACCCGGTATTTCTTCTGTGGAAGATGTATTAGAGGATGCTCGTTCCGGTAAATTGTTCATTTTAGTTGATGATGAAAGTAGAGAGAATGAAGGTGATTTGGTTGTCTTAGCTGAAAAAGTAAAACCAGAACATATGGCTTTTATGGTTAGATACGGTACTGGTATTGTATTTTTAGCTATGACAAAGCTTCATATGAGTAAACTAAATCTTGAGTTTATGAGGAAGAGCAATGTAGATGAAAAGCTTACTCCTCATACTGCATTTACTACGTCAATTGATGCGCGTTATGGCATTACAACAGGTGTTTCTGCTCATGATAGAACGCATACGATACTTACTGCCATTGATGAAAAGAGTACTAAGGACGATATTATTACTCCAGGGCATGTTTTCCCTATTATTGCAAATGAAGGCGGGGTTTTAGCACGCAATGGTCACACTGAAGCAAGTGTTGAAATAGCAAAGTTGGTTGGTCTTAATCATGCAGCTGTAGGGTGTGAATTAGTGAATGATGATGGCTCTATGATGCGCTTACCTCAGTTGCTTAAATTTGCTGAACAACATAAAATTAAGTTAACTACCATCGACAAACTTATCAGTTACGTTAAAAAATTAAACTAGCGTTTATAAATTTGTATAATTTAAGTGTTAAAATATAAAATTCCTGTAAATTATACAAGCACAGAATTTTCATGTTTAGAATTGCTAAGTTTTTGACCTTATTGTTCTTTCTTGCATATTATAATAATGCTTACTCTATTAACATTATTAGAGATAGTGAGGTGGAAGCAATAGTGAAAGAGCTAGCGCAACCTTTATTTTCTGCTGCAGATATTGATCATGATCAAGTGAAAGTTTTTGTAATTAATGACAGTTCGATTAATGCTTTTGTAATTAACAATAACAGTATCTTCATTCATTTAGGGCTTTTACGATATTCGGCTAAACCTTATGTCTTGCTTGGTATATTAGCACATGAGATTGCTCACATATCTGCTGGTCATATATTGCAAATGAGTAGTGCTATGGGTTATTTTCAATCGATAGCAATGATTAGTTATATGGTAGGATTAGTTTCTAGTATTATCATTAACCCTCAGGTTGCTGGTGCAATTTTGCTTAGTGGTGTAGCACTCAGTTCAAGGCTATTTTTTAACTATTCTCAAGAGCAAGAAAGTGTAGCAGATAGCTATGCTTTAAGGTACCTTGATGAATCTGGCTATGATAATTCAGGTATGAAAGAGATTTTTGATTATTTTAAAAGTATTGAGCATGAGAATACCGAGGAATATTTCCGTACTCACCCACTTAGTGAGAAACGTATATTTGCTGTACAGAATTATAAGGTCAAAAACAACGTAAAACCAATTTTTGCGGATAAGTTACTAAAGTTTGAGCGTGTGGTTGCAAAGCTAGACTCTTTCTTTGCTCCTATTCATGTGTTATCTAATAAATATGAAGATAATTCTGAGTATGTAAATGCTATAGTTTGCTATAGGCAAGGAAAGATAGAGGAGGCTATTGCTAAAGTTAATTCATTGATTCAAGAGTCACGCAATGACCCATACCTATATGAATTAAAAGCAGAAATGCTATACAAGGCTGGAAATTTAAGTGAAGCAATAAAAATGTATGAGGAATCGCTTAGGTATTTATCTGAGAAAAACAGTTATTTAGTGAAACTTGCATTATCTCATACTTTATTATTACACGGTGATGCAAAAAAGGCAATTTTTTACCTGGAGCAGATTTTGAATGTAGAACCAAATAACGCTTTTGTCTGGAAATATTTAAGCGTTGCATATAAATGTGACGCTGATACGGCAATGCATTATTTTTCTTTGACAAAAAAGGCTTGTATTGAAGGTGATTTAAAGCAATTTACAAAATATGCTGAGCTAGCTGTTAAAACTTTACCAAAAGATAGCCCTTATTTGTTGCAAGTTGAAGATATGAAGCGATTTAATGGATAACAAAAAAGCATTTCTGTACTTTTATGGGTTTCTCTTTCCACAATTTTCCAACATAGCTTTTGCTTCATCGCTTACATTGGGCATAATTTTCGTTATGATAGTTTTAGCGCCAAAAAATACACCACAGAACATGCCAAGAGCAAAGAGGGCTGGCCACGGCATCCTGCCAAATATTGCAAGCAAAGCTGCACCAATTATTACTACCGTCATAAGTGGACCGCCTATCCCCCAAACATAACCAATAATATTGCATATTACTTTAGTTGTGTCATCCATATCAGGGTTAGCTGCATAACCTGAGAAAGAGAAAAGCAATACTACGCAAAAAACACTAAAAAATTCCATTATAGAGCTCATTTTTTTGCCTCTAAATAATAAATTAACGTAAACCTACACCTACACATATTTTTATTTTAAAGTAAAAATTATAATTTGTCCATACATAAGTGTTGCTACATAAATAACCCACCATTAATGTTAAGCACATGCCCTGTTATATATTTTGCTTCATCACTTGCTAAAAATAAGACCCCTGCTGCTATTTCTTCCCCTGTTCCCATTCTTTTCATTGGAATATTATCTAATATTTTTCCCTTTTGCACTTCATTTAAAACTTCAGTCATTTTAGTATCTATAAACCCAGGAGCAATACAATTTACTGTTATATTACGACTTGCAACTTCTTTTGCTATAGATTTGCTCATAGCTATTATTCCAGCTTTAGACGCTGCATAATTTGCTTGCCCGGCGTTTCCTGTCAGCCCTATTATTGAGGAAATATTTATAATTCTTCCCCAATTATTCTTAATTAGTTTCCTGCATGCTTCTCTACTCAGCTTAAATGTAGAACTCAAGTTAATATCAATTACTTTTTGCCATGTTTCATCTGTCATTCTCAATAATAAACTGTCTTGCGTAATGCCCGCGTTGCATACAAGCCCGTCAAAGCCTTCCATCAACTCACTTGCTCTGTTTACTAGTTGATTTACTTCCTCAGCATTTGATAAATCACAAGGGAGTACGTGCATATTTTTTTCATATTGTTTAGCAACTTCTTCGAGCACTTCTTTTTTTGTGCCAGAAACACATAAAGTTGCTCCGGCTTTGTGCATAATTTTTACAATTGCTTGCCCTATTCCGCCTGATGCACCAGTAATCAGGAACTTTCTGCTTTCCAATCCAAACATAATAACTTTATATTATCTTAATTCCTAACAGAATATTGACTAGTTGGCAATAGATTTCTTACATAATATAAGTAACTCAGATATTCACAAAATAAAGGAAAAGTTATAATAAAGTTAAACGTCAAAAAATTTTAAAAACATAGTTATGCAGGAATTGTTACTAAATAGTTTATTCTGGTGCTCTACAGTCTAAATGGAATGCTTAAATTATAGATTCTTTGTTTTTGTGTGTTATCTTGAGTTAACACAAATTCACAGTAGTATTATGATCAGTAAGTTAAAAAAGCTTAGCACTGGATTTTCTTTGACAGGCTTGATTGGCCATAGTGATAATATAAATATGCAAGGAGCAAAAAATAAAAAGAAGAAGTACCCAAAATTTTTGGATAAGACGTTCGCATTGATTGATGCGATGATAAATTTTATTTTAAAACGTGAAAGTAATAACGTAAATGAAGTTCTGAGAGTAACATGGGGACCACTATTTTTTGGTCTGGTAGTAATACTTATCTTTTTTGGGATAGGTGGTATTTGGTCGGCTATAGCTCCAATTGACGGTGCGGTGCATGCAAGTGGAGAAGTTATTGTATCTTCAAATAGGAAAATAGTTCAACACTTGGGTGGAGGAATAATAAGCAAAATTTTAGTCAAAGAGAGCCAAGCAGTTAAAAAAGATGAGCCTCTAGTTTTGTTGAGTGATGTTAACGAGAAGGCGAATTTAAGTATTATCAAAGAGAAGCTCTTATCATTTTTAGCAACAGAAGCAAGGCTTCTTGCAATCAGAGTAGATTTGGACACGCTCGAGTTTCCTGATGAGGTTAAAAAATTATCTCACGATGAACTTGTAAATAAAGCGATAAAGAATCAAGTAAAGTTGTTCAACTCTCAGAGAAAGAGCATATTGGGAAAAACAGACATACTGCAACAACGTATAAAGCAGTTAAATGATGAATTAGCGGGGCTAAACTTTCAACTAAATGCAGCTCATAAGCAATATGACTTGATAACTGAGGAGTTGGAAACAAAAAGACAATTACTTGATAGTGGCCATATAAGCAAACCACACATTTTAGCTTTAGAAAAGCAGTTTGCTGAAATTGAAGGCAGAGTTGGACATTACCGTTCTGCAATATCTCAAGTGCAGCAAAAAATTGGAGAGAACGAATTAGAAATTATAAACGTGAGAAACGATTCTCAAGAAAGAGCAAACGCTGAACTTAAGGAAGTTAGTACGTCTATTGCAGACTTGAAAGAGAGGCTGATGGTTGCTGAAGATTCATTAGCACGTACAATAATTAAATCTCCTCAAGATGGGATAGTCACAGATATAAGATACCATACTGAAGGTGGTGTTATACAATCTGGAGTTCCGATCATGAGCGTAGTGCCATCGGATGATGACCTAATAATAGATGCTAAAATTCAGACCAGAAACATAGAAGAGGTACTGTCGGCACAAAAGAAAGATAGCAACATAGTCTCTATTGATGGGCTAGAAGGGCTAAAGGTTAAAGTCCGGTTAAGTGCTTACAGTGCACGTCGTTTAAGTTTAATTAGTGGTATAGTAAGCCATATTTCTCCTGACGCTCTTGATGATCCAAGACTAGGGCGTTATTATTCAGTACGTGTAGTGATACCAAAACCAGAGCTTGCTCAGTTTAAAAACGTATACCTATACCCTGGTATGCCAGCAGAAGTGTACATAGTTACTCAATCTCGTACTCTTTTATCATTCTTGTTTACGCCTATAATTGCAACAGTCGATAGGTCTTTTATAGAAAGGTAGCTCACTCGTTAAAGTAGTAGTGAAAGTGCCGTAATAAAATTTAGGTACATAATTAGACAATAGGCTTCTTGACCTTACCCAGAAAAAGTGGAGAGAAAGAAAGGAGTTTTTTCGGGTAAAATAAAATTTTGGAGGATTAGAAATGGCAAGAGAATGTACGGCAGAATTCAAATTGGAAGCTGTTAAGCTGGCAAATGAACAAAGAAAGGTAGGTCAACCAGTTGCAAAAGTAGCAAGAGATCTAGGAATAAGGGATAGTGTATTAGGAAAATGGATGAAGAAATATAACGAAAAAAAGTCAGCGGCAAATGCATTTCCAGGTAGAGGTAACATGGCTCCTTACGACAAAGAGAGGTTTGATTTACAAAGAGAGTTAGCAAGAGTAACAAGGGAAAGAGACATTTAAAAAAAAGCCCTGGCCAGTCAAAAAGAGTAAAATATTTTTTCATAAAAGAGCATAGTAAACACTATAAAGTGCAGGAATTATGTAGGGTTTTCTGCTAGTGGCTACTATAAGTGGACTACAAGGAAAATAAGCAGTAGAGAATCAGCAAATAAAGAGTTATTAGCAGATATTCAAAAAATATATCAAGCTTCTAAATGTAGATATGGAGCTCCTAAAATTCATGCTGAATTGAAGGCTTTGGGTAAAAGTTGCAACTTAAAAACAGTGCAAAGTATTATGCAGAAAAATGGTATTCAGGCTATATTGAGAAGAAAATTTAAAATTAAGAAACAACAAACGGACAGTAGCTCCCAATATATTAGACCAAAACTTTATTGTCGATCAACCAAATAAAGTATGGGATTACTTATATAAAAACCAAAGAAGGATGGCTATATTTGGCAACAATAATCGATCTATATTCACGCATGGTAGTTAATGAGCAGTTCAATAAATAAACAATTGGTTATGGACTCTTTATTAATGGCCGTTAACAAGCGTAAACCTGCCAAAAATCTACTATTACATAGTGATCAAGGTTCACAATATACTTCGCAAGGTTATCAATATCTCTTATCCATAAAAAACATAGATGAGTTATAAAGGTTGTTGTTACGACAATTCTGTTGTGGAAAGCTTCTTCAGTTCTCTAAAAAGGGAGTTACCAATAGACACCTCTCGGCACTCTAAACAGCATATCAAAACTGCTATATTTGAATATATAGAAATTTTTTATAACAAACAACGTCACTATTAGAGGTTGTCCGGAAACAAGTAAATTCAAGCATATTCCCTCTTTAACATAACCCTACTCATAGCTAGGTATATGAAATTCTCAGTGGATGTTGTGAGTAAATCATACTCCTTCGATAGCCTTCTATTCCTATTAACCCAAGCAAAAGTCCTTTCTACAACCCATCTTCTTGGCTGTACTTTAAACCCTTGTTCTCTTGTTGGTAGTAGCTCAGGTGGCGTATCTTTGTGCACCCAAAATCTACATGGAGGCCTTTTAACAATTTCAATATCTATGTCATATTCTTCCTTTATGTGATTCTTTAAATTTCTTCCTTGGTATCCCATGTCAGCCCACATTTTTTTAACTTTAGTATATTTTGTTCTCATATTGTTTAATGCTATTTTAATACCATCTCTATCATTTTCGTTAGCAGCGCCTACGTAACAACCTAGTATAAAACCCTGAGTGTCTGTAATTATATGCCTTTTTCTACCCTTTACTTTTTTACTTCCATCATAGCCTTTGATCCCCCCTTTTCTGTAGTCTTTACAGATTGACTATCTACTATACAGGCACTCGGCTGCTCATTCCTTCCTATTTTTCTTCTACTATATTTTGTAATTTCATAATTCATTTTCTCAAAAATTCCCTGCTTCTTCCATTGCCTGAACTGCTCATACACAGTCTTCGATAGCGGAAAATCATTTGGTAAATACCGCCATTGACACCCTGTACGCAATACATAGAAAATTGCTTCTAATATTTCTTTTTTGCTATACTTTGGCAGCCTTCCTCCTTTCTTGTATGATACTCTGAAGTGTTTTTCTATTCTTGCCCATTCCCTTTCGCTTAGATCTGTTGGATACTTTTTTCTCATCTTTACCCCGTACTAAAATTTCAGATATTATAGCCTTTTACTTGTTTCCGGACAACCTCTTAATAAAGTTTTATAGCTTGGTAGGAAATAGTGGGATCAGAATTTGAAGAAATGCTAAAGGAAATATTACAAGAAATTAATGATCAAGGCTTCAATAAAGATAATATAATTGATAAAATTAAGGATAAGCTGCAGGAAAAGGATCCACGCGTATACAACGGGTGGAAAGATAACAAGTTTGATATAGATCACCTGTTTTTACCAGGTATCATGTTGCGTATGATAGCTAAAGATACAAAATTAACAGGGTTCTTTATAGAATATGAAAGGACTCTTTTATATGTTGCTGCTGAACATGGGCACATACAAATAGTAGAAAATCTATTAGACAATGGAGCGAAAACCGGTATAAAAAATGGATATTGCAAAGAAGCTCCTTTACATGTTGCTGCTAAACATGTACACATACGAATAGTAGAAATTTTGTCAAAAAAAGAAGCAGATATCGATCTGAAAAATAGGTATGGGGAAACTCCTCTACATTATGCAGCTAAGTATGGACATACACAGGTATTAGAAAATCTATTGGGAAGAAGCACTAATGTTAATGTGCAAAGTGAAGTTGGAAGAACTCCTTTACATGATGCTGCTAATAATGGTCATATAGAGGTAGTAAAACATCTTATAAAAAAAGGGGCAGATGTTAATGTGCAAAGTAAAGTTGGAAGAACTCCTTTACATAATGCTGCTAATAATGGTTATATAGAGGTAGTAAAACATCTTATAAAAAAAGAGGCAGATGTTAATGTAGTGGACCAATATGGAAGAACTCCTTTACATGATGCTGCTAAGCATGGTCGTATAGAGGTAGTAAAACATCTTATAGAAAAAGAGGCAGATGTTAATGTGCAAAGTAAAGTTGGAAGAACTCCTTTACATAATGCTGCTAAGCATGGACACACACAAGTAGTAGAAGTTTTACTAAAAAAAGGAGCAGATGTTAATATACAAGATCGAGGAGGAAGAACTCCTTTACACTACGCTGTTCAGCGTGGATACCCAAAGCTAGCAAAACTTCTACTAAATGATGGTGCAGATCCATCATTTATTCATAGATCTAAAGCTATAACAGCAGGAGTTGCTGTGGGTATATTAGCTGCCATTGTTACTCCATTAGCACTCGTTTACGCTACTGCATTACCTGCACTAGCAATAATTGGAATTACTGTAGCATCTGCACTGATAGTTGGTGGAATTTCCTATGGGGCTGCGTATAAGTCATCAGAGCACTCATTAAACAGTAAGCTAAGTGAGGTTAGATGCAGTAATGTTGATGGAAATAAACAAACTGTATAACCATAATTATTAGCTCACCACAGTAACCGCACCATGGCAGTGTTTGTATTTCTTTCCGGAGTTGCAAGGACATTTGTCGTTTCTTGAGACTTTGGGAAGTCTGCTATTTCTAGCAGAATGTAACCTATTGCCTATCTCTTGGTTGTCTGCCAACTTAAAGTGTGCTAAGCGGTGAATGGTGAGTTCCTTCCATTTTTCAAGCATTGACTCAAACATCAAGAAAGCTTCGCGTTTAAATTCATTCAGTGGATCTTTCTGCCCCATAGCACGTAAGCTTATGCTTTGTCTTAGGCTCTCTAGAACTGAAAGGTGTTCCCTCCATAAATGATCAAGTGTCATTATCATCATTTGCTTCACGATCGTATTCCACAAATCTGTAGTGTGCTGACTGTTGAAATATTTTTCTTTCTCAGTAAAAAATTCTTGTATCTTATCATTTATATAATTCAAAGCTTCTTGTTTATTCAAAAACTTTGCCAAGTCTTCTTTATCAAGCGTTATTCCATACCTTGTATGGAATTCTTTGACTATATTTTCAATATAATCCTCATAATAGCCACTTTGGATTATACCTTCTACTACGCTCTCATTTACTTCGCTATATACTTCAAGTAAATCATTAATTTCGTTGCCTAAGATATTGTTTCTCTGTTTAAAAATAACTTTACGTTGGTTATTGATTACGTCATCAAACTTAAGTAGAGATTTCCGCACGTCATAGTTTCTAGCTTCAACTTTCTTTTGCGCTTTCTCGAGTGCCTTATTGATCCATGGATGATGAATAGCTTCGTTATTCTTTAACCCTACTTTTTGTAAAAAGCTTCTCATTCTATCAGAGCCAAATATTCTCATTAGGTCATCTTCGAGCGATAAAAAGAACTTAGAAAGTCCAGGATCCCCCTGACGACCAGAACGGCCGCGTAATTGATCATCTATTCTCCTGCTTTCATGTCTTTCGGTTCCAACCACACATAAACCACCAGCTTTTATAGCAATTTCCTTATCTTTTTTTACTCTTTCAACTATTTCTTGGTATTTTTTTTCTCTTTCATCAGCATTTTTTATCTTCTTTAGCT
Organism: Wolbachia endosymbiont of Drosophila willistoni; assembly: GCF_040084705.1. NCBI lineage: Bacteria > Pseudomonadati > Pseudomonadota > Alphaproteobacteria > Rickettsiales > Anaplasmataceae > Wolbachia > Wolbachia endosymbiont of Drosophila willistoni. The sequence goes on along the minus strand of NZ_CP157591.1, from coordinate 1,006,765 downwards.
CTACCTTTGCGATCATTTCAGCATTTCCACCGAGTTGAATATCAGTTCCACGCCCTGCCATGTTAGTTGCTATAGTGATACTACCTGGCACCCCAGCTTGCGCTATTATGTACGCCTCTTGTTCATGATAACGAGCATTCAATACTGAATGCTTAAGAGAATGGCTTTGCAAAAGCGCAGAAAGCTTCTCAGAGTTTTCGATGCTCACCGTGCCAACAAGGACCGGTTGAAGGCGTTTGTAGCATTCTTCTATAAACTTCAACACAGCATTAAATTTTTCCTTTTCTGTACCGTAAATTTCATCATCAATATCAACTCTTTTTACAGGTACATTGGTTGGAATTTTTACTACATTTAATCTGTATATATCACGAAACTCTTCTGCCTCTGTTGCTGCTGTTCCCGTCATTCCGGAAAGTTTATTGTACATACGAAAGTAATTCTGAAATGTGACCGATGCTAAAGTTTGGTTTTCATGCTGAATTTCAAGATTCTCCTTCGCTTCAAGTGCCTGATGAAGACCATCGGAATATCTCCTGCCCTCCATCATACGCCCAGTAAATTCATCAATAATCACTACCTTGCCATCCTTTACTATATAATCTTTATCAGCAGTAAACAGCTTATATGCACGTAATGCTTGGTCTATATAATGAGTCATTATCATGCTGTCAGTATCATAGAGCGAGGAATTTTCAGGAATGAGATTGTATGACCTTAGTAGTTCCTCCACTCGTGAAATACCATCTTCAGTCAAGAATACCGTTCTACCTTTTTCATCTACTTCATAATCGGAGTCAACTAATTTGGTTACTATTTTATTGATATGCTTATATATCTGATTGTTTTCCTCAACCGGGCCAGAAATAATAAGCGGAGTGCGAGCTTCATCAATGAGTATTGAGTCCACTTCATCAACTATTCCGTAGTGAAAGCCTCTCTGAACCATGTCTTCTTGAGAAAATTTCATATTGTCTCGCAGGTAATCAAAGGCAAGCTCGTTATTTGTGGAATACACGATATCTGCACTGTAAGCCTCTTTCCTCTCTTCGTCTGTCAAGTTATTCGTAATAAACGCAACAGAAACCCCAAGAGAATTATATAATTTGCTCATCCACTCTGTGTCTCGTTTTGCAAGGTAGTCATTAACAGTTACGACGTGTACGCCTTTCCCTTCTAAGGAATTTAGATATGCTGCTAAAGTTGCAACGAGTGTCTTTCCCTCTCCTGTTTTCATTTCTGATATCATACCATTGTGGAGCACCATTCCACCAATCAGTTGAACATCAAAGTGCCTCATGTTAAGAAACCTTCGAGAGGCTTCACGCACAACTGCAAATGCAGGTACGAGAAGATCATTTAACGTTTTCCCATTTTTCAATTCTTGTTTGAATTCTTCAGTTTTACCAGCAAGCTCCTCATCAGATAAACTCTGCATTTCTGTTTCTAATGCATTTATTTGCTGAACAATTTTCCTAAAGGATTTTATTATCTTCTTATTTGTTGACCCGAATATCTTTCTTATAAAAAAGAATGACAACGTAAAAATGAAAAATATAAGAATGGCTGTCAAAATTAGCGGAGAATCTAGCATAAACTTAAGTAAAGTCTTATTTAATATGAGATTATATTACTAAATGCAGCCTACAGCAATTACATATTAGATTTGGGGAGTCTTTGGAAAGTCTTTTTTTAATCAAGAATTAAGAGTTTGCCAGGCAATTCCTACCCTCGAAGGCCTTTCTATCAACACATAAAGACTCTATTGCATTATTTTAGGTGTTTGGTAATCTTTAATTCTAGATCAAACAAATTTATAGCAGCCTGTATGAGGTAACTAGTTATGCACGGTAATATCTACCAGCTAAAGGTATTGATGCTATTTTTGCATCGAGGAGTGCTCTATCAGCACTCTTTTCGCTTAGGTACAGAAATAGAAGAGGCCAGAAAATTCGATGATTTAGTATTTGAATGTACCCAAGGTAGTAAGAAAGTATACCGTTTTTTGCAGGCTAAACACACACAAGATGAAGATAACAAGAAAATTGGAGTAGGGAACTTACTTACAAAAGATAAAAGTGGTGAGTTTGGATTAGCAAAGTATTTTGTTTCTTACCTAAAGATCAAAAATAATCAAGATTTTGCAGATGGTAACCTGAAAGATTTTATTATCTGTACTAATATCGATTTTGATCTGGATCAAAGCACAGCACGAAACACAGTGAAGAAGTTGAGGGTAAAAACTTTAGGACCAAACGAGGAAATAGAAATTTTAGTTGAAGTAATCGACACTAGTGATGTCTTTTTTAAAGATGGTGGCACTAGATATAAGTTCTCTTATATTCACAATAACATGATTTCAGTAGTGCAACCAGCATTTGAAAGTGCTGTAGAAGAAGCGATGGAAGAATTAGAAGAGGAGATAAAAAAACTCCAAAACAAGCCAGATCAGAACTCAAAAAGGAAATTGGAAAGAAATCAGACGTGGCAACGTGAATTTGGACGAATGATGAATGAAGGTAGGTTGGAAGACAATATAAAAGAATTTTTTGATAAGTTAGTATTTGCAGTAAATCAGCCCAATGAAATAAAACTAGCGGATATTATCAAAAGTGAGCTAGGCGAGCAATTTAATGATATTGATAGACAGAATGTTTACGCTCGCTTCCAAGAAAAAATGCTAGATTGGTTGAAAGAAAAAGGGAGACGTTTTCTTACACATGAAGACGGAAGAGAATTCTTTCGCAAGATGAAAGAAGAAATCTTAGAGGTTGTCCGGAAACAAGTAAAAGGCTATAATATCTGAAATTTTAGTACGGGGTAAAGATGAGAAAAAAGTATCCAACAGATCTAAGCGAAAGGGAATGGGCAAGAATAGAAAAACACTTCAGAGTATCATACAAGAAAGGAGGAAGGCTGCCAAAGTATAGCAAAAAAGAAATATTAGAAGCAATTTTCTATGTATTGCGTACAGGGTGTCAATGGCGGTATTTACCAAATGATTTTCCGCTATCGAAGACTGTGTATGAGCAGTTCAGGCAATGGAAGAAGCAGGGAATTTTTGAGAAAATGAATTATGAAATTACAAAATATAGTAGAAGAAAAATAGGAAGGAATGAGCAGCCGAGTGCCTGTATAGTAGATAGTCAATCTGTAAAGACTACAGAAAAGGGGGGATCAAAGGCTATGATGGAAGTAAAAAAGTAAAGGGTAGAAAAGGCATATAATTACAGACACTCAGGGTTTTATACTAGGTTGTTACGTAGGCGCTGCTAACGAAAATGATAGAGATGGTATTAAAATAGCATTAAACAATATGAGAACAAAATATACTAAAGTTAAAAAAATGTGGGCTGACATGGGATACCAAGGAAGAAATTTAAAGAATCACATAAAGGAAGAATATGACATAGATATTGAAATTGTTAAAAGGCCTCCATGTAGATTTTGGGTGCACAAAGATACGCCACCTGAGCTACTACCAACAAGAGAACAAGGGTTTAAAGTACAGCCAAGAAGATGGGTTGTAGAAAGGACTTTTGCTTGGGTTAATAGGAATAGAAGGCTATCGAAGGAGTATGATTTACTCACAACATCCACTGAGAATTTCATATACCTAGCTATGAGTAGGGTTATGTTAAAGAGGGAATATGCTTGAATTTACTTGTTTCTGGACAACCTCTTAGGAGGCTTTCGATTTGAGGTGAGAAATCCAGTAGGATCGTTCACTGGAAGGACAGAAGAATTACGAGAACTACACAAATTAATACAAAAAAGTCAAGGTGTAGCCACAGTAATATCGCAACTGGTTTCTATTAGTGGGTTGGGAGGAATAGGTAAGACTGAGCTGGCCAAAAAATATATTGAAGAACACAGTAAAGATTATGACAACAATATTATATGGATAAAAGCTGAAACCCATGAAACCATGGTGCAGTCTTTTCTCAGGTTAGCTAGAGATCCTTTAGGCATTCCTACAGAAGATAGGGATATTGAATCTATTGTAAGAGACATATACGCTTTTTTCGCCAAGAGAAAAAGTCTCTTTGTTTTCGATAATGCAGAAGAATATAGAAGTGAAGGTCAAGATGCTGGTATTAGTCAATTCTTACCGTCCCACTTTTTATCATCTGATGATAATAAACCTAGTGTTTTGATTACCTCTCGTAATCAGAAATGGGGAGATATAAAATCATTAACATTGGGTGCATTTACTGAACCAGAATCAATAGACTTTATTAGAAAAGCATTAGGTATAAAAGATGGTTCACAAGAAAATGAAATAAAGAATTTGGCAGAAACATTACAGCATTTTCCTTTAGCTTTGCAGCAGGCAGTTGCATACATAAAAGAAAGGGATATAGCATTAAAGAATGTAGGCTTGAAGTTTGAAATTAGTGATTATTTAAAGAGATACAAAGAGGAAGCAGAAAAATTACTTGATTTTAAGTTTCCTAAAGACAGCGACAATAGCTACACCAAGACAACTTTTATAACCTGGAGAATTACTATTGATAAAATCAAAGATAACCCAGAGTATGGTCAGCAAGCCAAAGAAATCTTGGATATCATTGCCTATATTGCTCCTGACAACATTCCTGCAAAAATGTTTTTAGGGGTAGAACGCAATGAAGAAAAGTTAGGTGATGCTATCCAACTACTTAAACAATATTCAATGATCAACTCAGGAGAAGAGCAAAGCTCAGTCAATATCCACAGGTTAGTACAGCAAGTAACAAGAATAGAGTTAGAAAAACAAGGCAAAAACAAAGTTGTGAAAAAGACTTTTGAGTTACTGGAAGAAAGCTTTCCTTACGGCAGTGATAAATTAGAAGATTATGCTAAGAAACGACAATTATTGCCGCATTTAGAAGCGTTCTTATCACATGTAGATAATTGGCTAACAAAAAATCCTTCAGAAAAACAAACAATAGAAAAGGATTATCTTGTAAATTTGTTAATATGGATAGGCGATGGATATTTTGATTTAGATCCTAGAAGACAAAAGAAGTCGCTTGAACGGGTTTTACCTATCATCAAGAAACATTATGGCTCTGATCATTTTCAAGCTGCTATTACATTAGCAAACCTTGGCATTGCTTATGGTGCTTTAGGTGATCCTCAGAAAGAAAAAGAGTTGCTTGAACGGGCTTTACCTATCTTGAAGACACATTATAGCCCTGATCATTTCGAAGTTGCTAAACTGCTGGCAAACCTAGGTAACGCTTACGGGTATTTAGGCAATTATAAGAAACAAAAGGAATTGCTTGAACGAGCTTTAGCAATTCAAGAGAAACATTGTGGTTCCGATCACTCTGAAGTTGCTAGAACACTGGCAAACTTAGGTAACGTTTATGGTGCTTTAGGTGATCCTCAGAAACAAAAGGCTTTACTTGTGCGAGCTTTACTTACTTTTGAGAAACATTATGGCACTGGTCATCCTGAGGTTGCTAGAACACTAATAAGTTTAGGCACCGCTTATAGGGCTTTAGGTGATCCTCAGGAAGAAAAAGAGTTGCTTGAACGGGCTTTACCTATCTTTAAGGAATATTATGGCTATGATCATTTTGAAGTTGCTAAACTACTAGCAAACCTTGGTATCGCTTGTGGTGCTTTGGGTGATCCTCAGAAAGAAAAGGAGCTGCTTGAACAGGCCTTAACAATTAAAGAAAAATATTACAACTCTGATCATTTTGAAGTCGCTATTACTCTGACAAACCTTGGTATCTCTCATGTGGATTTAGGTGACTATAAAAAACAAAAGGAGTTACTTGAACGGGCTTTAGCAATCAAAAAGAAACATTACAGGCCTGACCATTTTGAAGTTGCTAGAACACTGGCAAACCTCGGTAATTCTTATAGGGTTTTAGGTAATCCCCAGAAGGCAAAAGAGTTGCTTGAACAGGCTCTAGCAATTCGAAAGAAACATTACGGCCTCGACCATTTTGAAGTTGTTAAATTACTGGCAACCCTCGGTATCGTTTATGGCACTTTTGGCGATCATCAGAAAGCAAAAGAGTTGTTTGAACGAGCTTTACCTATTTTTGAGAAACATTATGGCTCTGGTCATGTTCAAGTTGCCAAACTACTGGCAAATCTTGGTATTGCCTATGGCGCTTTGGGCGATCACAAGAAACAAGAGGAATTGCTTGAACAGGCCTTGCCTATTTTTGAGAAACATTATGGCCCTGATCATCCGGAAGTTGCTAAACTGCTGGCAGAACTAGATGACATTTAGGTTTTTAGCAATACTGGATTAACAACAATTCATTTGAGCTACACTTCCAAAACTAATCTATTTGGATCTTCTATATAATTTTTTATTTTAACGAGGAAAGTTACTGCTCCTTTGCCGTCAACTATTCTGTGATCGTAAGAGAGAGCAATGTACATCATAGGTCTGATTTCTACTGCATTACCAACAGCAACTGGCCTGTTTTGTATTGAATGCATTCCAAGTATTCCAGATTGCGGAGGGTTTATTATCGGAGTGGAAAGAAGTGAACCGTATACTCCACCGTTTGAGATGGTAAATGTTGCACCTTCCATTTCTGATACTTGTAATTTACCCTCACGAGCTTTTTTGCCAAGAGCAACTAAAGTCAACTCAATTTCTGCAAATGACATCTGATCGGCACCCCGAATAACTGGTACAACAAGACCTTTATCGGTGCCAACAGCAACACCTACGTCATAGTAATGTTTATATATGATTTCATCGCCTGAGATTTCAGCGTTAATTTCAGCAATTTCTTTCAATGCTTGCACCGCTGCCTTTATAAAAAACGACATAAAACCAAGTTTTATTCCATATTTTTTTTCAAAGGCGTCCTTATATTTTGCTCTTAGATCCATGACATTCTTCATGTCAATTTCATTGAACGTGGTCAGTATTGCAGCAGTATTTTGCGATGCTTTCAAACGAGCGGCAATTACTTGCCTTATTTTGCTCATTTTTACTCGTTCCTCTCTTTGCTCTCCATTTACTACACTTTTTGGCAATTCATATTGTTTTATTGCAGGTTGTTCAGCTTTGTTCATATGGCCTATCACATCTGCTTTTGTTATTCTGCCTCCCATGCCAGTTCCTTTGACGCTTTCTGCACTGATTGCATTTTCTTCCATAATTTTACGAGCTGATGGAGCATCTTTTTTAGCAGCACTTTCGCTTTTATCTTCTTTTCTCGCTTCCTCTTTTACTTCTCCCATGGAAAGCTTCGCTAACAATTGATCAGGACTTATTACATCATCTTCTTTTATAAGAAATTCAGTTATTTGCCCTGAAGCTTCTGCAGTTAATTCGAGTGCTGTTTTGTCAGTTTCAATTTCAAAGATCAAGTCATCTACTTTTACTGCTTCTCCAATACCCTTCTTTATTTTTACTATACCTTCTGTAACTGATTCACCACCAAGAGTTTTTGGTGCTCTGATTTCTATAATTTTGCTCATAAAACAACTTCCGTATAAAACTTTCTATAGATTTATACATGAAAAGAGACATGTAATAAACTAATAAATTCATTGAGGCTCTTATCATTTAGAAGTGACAAACGGATAACATATTCCCAAATGTCATTCCAGCACGTGACGCTAGGCCATAAAAATTCCTTGACAAGCTTTGCCATCCCCCCTATCATGAAACTGAAGCTATTTATTTATCTTCGCAATCTGTGCAGGTTAATGACAAAAAACTTAGGGTATTTGGCGTCTCATGTTTAATTTTTCGCACTACGTGCATCGCATGTCTTTAAAAATTTTTAGGTTTTTACCTATATAAGCCGAAACGCGCTTACAAAGCGTTTAAGACAGCAAAAAACGTCAAATTGACAAGGGAGAATTTGAATGCTAGCTACTACGGGGTTTCTTTGCCTTTTTTCCTGCTTGGTAAATTTCTTAAACACTTGCGGTGTAGGTTAGTTGCAAGTTAAAAGCAGCTAAATCGCTCTTAATCAAGCGTTTTAGAATAAAAAAAACGCCGATATTTTAGTACATAGTAAATAGCCAACCACCATGGGGCTTCTTTTGCCTTTTTTTTCGCTTGGTAAATTTTTTAATATTTATAGCTAAACGACAACCGTCATCCCGCTGCTTGTTAGCGGGATCTAGAGATACCGCGAATGAATCGCGGTATGACGGTTAAATAATTCGTCATCCCGCTACGTGTTAGCGGGATCTAGAGATACCGTGACGGTATGACGGTTCGCGGTGGTATGACGATAAGGTTTATACCTTGTCATGCAAGTACTAGAATCCAGTAAGCTTATTTATGCATATAAAAGGTTATTATTTTGTAAAGTCAAAGTTGCTTTTGGTTTTAAGTTAAAGTACAATAAATGCAAAGGTTTATATAAACTGGATCCAAGTAGTCAGCTACTTGAATGACATCAGACAAACAATCGTACACATGCTAGTCAAAATAGGTACCAGAGGAAGCAAGCTTGCAGTTGCCCAGGCTTTGGAAGCAAAACAAAAGTTGCTGGATTCTTTTCCTAACTTATCTATTGAAATTGTTAAAATAAAAACTTCTGGAGATAAGTATGCAAACGCAAATCTTGCTGAAATAGGAGGCAAAGGATTATTCATTAAAGAAATTGAGACTGAATTGCTCGAAAATAATATAGACATGGCAGTTCATTCGCTAAAAGATATGCCTGCGTTTTTCTCAGGGGGTTTAACAATTCCTTGTGTTTTAGAAAGGCTAAGTTCATGCGATGCGTTTATTTCTCATAAACACAATAGCCTTGAGTCTTTGCCACAGCAGGCTACTATTGCCACTTCTTCAATAAGAAGAAAAGTTCAGTTGTTAAATGTTAGACCAGATTTAAATATAGTACCGCTACGTGGAAATGTAACAACCAGATTGCAAAATCAAAGTTTTGATGGAATAATTCTAGCTGAAGCAGGACTCATAAGATTAGAAAAACATCACTTGATTACAGAGGTATTGCCACCAAAAGTTATGTTAAGTGCAGTGGGGCAGGGGGCGGTTTGTATTCAATGTAGAAGGAATGATGTAAAAATTATCGATCTTTTAGAGAAAATTAATAATAATATGTCTTTTATAGGAGTGAAATCAGAGCGCAGTTTTATGAAGACAGTGAATGGTTCATGTTTTACACCACTTGCAGCTTTGGCTGAATATGTGAGCGAAAATATGCTACACCTTCGTTGTATGTTAGCAAGTGGAAAAAATATATACTTCACTGAGCGCACTTCATTTATAGAAGATGCGGAGAAAATGGGTATGGATGCAGGATTAGAGTTGAAATCAAAATGCTTATAAGCTTACCTAAAGTACGTGGAATCTATCGTTATGATGTCTTAATGTCTAAAGCGACGTGGTTAAATGTTGGTGGACGAGCTGATGTATTATTTAAACCATGTGATATTGAAGATTTAACATACTTGATTAAAAATACTGAACTGCCAGTTAGCGTTATTGGTGCAACATCCAACATAATAGTGCGAGATAGTGGCATTCGAGGAATAACAGTAAAATTAGGTAAGGAGTTTGCATATATTAAAAGTAAGGGTAACAACTCTATTGTAGCTGGGGGAGCTGTGCTGCTCAGCAACCTTGCTCACTTTGCGGGAAATCAGCAGATTAGTGGGTTGGAGTTTCTAGTTGGAATTCCAGGAACAGTTGGTGGCGGAATAGAAATGAATGCAGGTGCATATGGTAGTGATATCGCAAGTGTTGTACAATCCATAAAAGCAGTGAATCTAGAGGATGGAAACCTATATGAGTTCTCCAGCGAAGAAATGGGGTATTTTTACCGTGGACATAGCCTAAAAGGAAATTGGATTTTTGTTGAAGCTGAGTTTAAAGGAGTAAACTCAGAGTATGAGCTTATACTGCAAAGGTTAAAGGAAGTTATTGAGAGGAAAAATAAAAGCCAGCCAATAAGAGGAAAAACTGCTGGGTGCATATTCAAAAATCCAAAAAACTACCGAGCATGGGAGTTAATTGATAAATCTGGCTGCCTAAGGTTAAATATTGGTGGAGCTAGAATCTCTAAGAAACATTGTAACTTCTTGCTCAATTACGATAATGCAACTGCATCTGACTTGGAAAACCTTGGCAACAAAGTAAAAGATGCAGTAAAGGATAAATTTAATGTTGAACTTGAGTGGGAAATAAGGGTTTTGGGTAGCTATTAGATAGTTTTTATAGCTTATGTATATTCGTTCAGGAGAACGGCAAATAAGGTAAACAAGTAATCTAAAAAAATAATCATAGAGAAACCGTGAGGTAATGTGGTTAATCTTGTAGAACTTTGCAAGAATCTAGAGAGAAAAATAGCAAAGTTATACCAATTCTCATTATTAGTGAATCAAATAAGCGATATTGTAGAGTTATTTAATTGTGGAGTGAGAAAGAAAGGCAATAGTATGGCTTTTTTCCATTGTTATCTATCCGTTTATTGTGCAGTGGGAATTGGTATTAGCTGAACGGACACTATTGTTATACTATATCTTATATACAATTGTGCAATATGGACAATGGCAACAAATTTACTAGCGAAATTCAGTGATTTATGATTGATAATTAAAGTTCTTAATTAGTAACCGTTCACACTTAATTCTTCAATCTCACTAATAGAAAGGCCAGTAAATTTGACAATAGTGTTGACATCAACATTGTTAGCCAGCATTGCTTTTGCGACTTCGATTTTTCCTTCGATTTTTCCTTCCTCTTTACCGATTTTGATGCCTCTTTCTTCGCCAATTTGGATGCCTTTTTCAGTAGCAAGGTCAAGTCTGTATTCAAGAATGGCTTCTTCTTTGCGCAGATCCATTATTCTTTCTTCATAAGTTATTAGATCTTTTTCATTCCAGTGAAACTTATCTAATTCATCATATGCTAGCTTTATTATTGGTGATTTTTCCGCAATTTTTCTGAGATCTTCGTCCGTTGTTTCATCTGCATATTTGAAAAAAAATAGCCAACGGTCTACTACACTTTCTAGTTGTTCTTCTCTACTCTTAGGAAATTTTGGCAGCTCTATGAAGATAAATTGAAAATCTTTTAAGTCATGCTCATTGGTTTTTTCATCTCTTATGGTATGGCTAGATATATAGTCAAGCTTATCAGGGAATAAGGTACAATTTGAAATCGCGATAAAGAAAATCTTCTTTAAATCAACGTATTTACCAGATTTATCAGCTTGTCTTGAGTAAGCCTTAGCAGCATAAAGTTGTGCGCGTTTTTCAAAGCCTTTATCACGAGCGAGCTGGTTAGGTAAGGAAGTAGTATTGCTACTACTCCCTCCCTTAGAAACGCAGCATGCAGGTTTCCCCACACTACGCTTGAGCCCCTTATCTAAGTCCTTCTTTTCTCGAACCGGCTTGTCCTTCATGATTCCTCAGAAAACATCATTCTTAATGGTGACACCAACAGTAGAGAACCTTCTCTTGAGAAAGAGCTTGCTAACATTTTTGTTTGTTTCACTCTTTCATCAAAATACTTTTTCCATTTTAAGTCAAGTGGATTTGCATCCGCCCTGATTTTAACATGTCGTCTGATAGGTATATCAATCAACCTAAGCAGTCTTAAATACCTTATCTCTTTCGGTTTGTTCTTGCATATGGGTGCAGCAAAGACCCATTGGCGTTGTTTCATTACCTTGAAGTAACGATTCTTTATCCAACGTAATCCTTTACGAGGATGTCTTTTCTTTGCCCATTTCCATAGAGCACACATAATTTCATGGTCTATTTTGTTAAAAGCTCTTTTCGCACACACATGGCTGTAGTAATTTCCCCATCCCCTTAATAGGGAATTGAGCAACTTGATTAGTACGGCCTGAGTGTTCGCTATGTTTGCCTTTATCAATGTACGTGCTTTATTAAGAAGTTTCTTAATACTTTCTTTTGAAGGTTTTATAATTAACTTCTTATTATACCTGCGTACATTACAACCAAGAAAGTCAAACCCTGTTGTAATAGATGTAATTTTTGTTTTCTCTTCGGAAAGGATAAGACCTCTCTCCTGAAGAAAGGACGATACTAGAGGTTTTACTTCATTTTCCAGTACTTCACGTGTGATTCCTGAAATGATAAAGTCATCTGCGTACCTGATTACATTTACTCCACTTCTGATTTTGCTTCTTCTTTTACTGCCAAGTTTACCAAATTGACTTTCCAATGATTTTTCAAGTCCATTTAGGGCTAGATTTGCTAGTATTGGAGAGATGATACTACCTTGTGGGGTACCTGCAGTTGTGGAATACAGAGTTTTTGATTCTAGGAAGCCAGCTTTTAACCAGCTATGAAGAATTTTCTTCTCCATAGGAATATGCTTCATGAGCCATTCATGGTTAATGTTATCAAAACACCCTTTAATATCACCTTCGAGTATCCATTGTAGTTGGTTACGGCTTGCCAGTAACAAGTGACAAGCCACAGTAGCGTCTGCGCAGGATCTTTTTGGTCTAAAACCATAAGAGTGACGATCACTGATCGTTTCAGCTATCGGTTCCAAAGCAAACAAGTATAATGCTTGCATGGCTCTATCTTTTATCGTAGGGATTCCAAGAGGTCTTCTTTTGCCATTAGACTTACTGATGTATATCCGTTTTAGCGGAGAAGGTTTGTATCCTCTTTGTTTTAATAGCTTTATTCCTTGAAATTTTGTGTTGCAAGTTGACCATATTTGACGATCTACACCTGCTGTGTTTTTTCCTTGGTTTTCAGTTACTCTCTTAAACGCCAAAGCTTTGCCGCTAAAAGAGCGTGTGAGAAGGTGTTGTAAAGTTTTCACCTTACCCCATCTGCCTTGTTGGACAGCCTTAACAATACGCCTCTGTAGCCTCATAACAACTTTTTGGCATTTCTTCCAGGGTAACTGGTTCCATGCTTCGGAGTTATTGGTAGGTACACTTACAGTTGTACTTGTAATCATCTGCTTTCCTACCTTAAGTGGTTAACAAAGTTTCTTGTCATGAGGGACCAAATGGAAGTCTGCTCGTTTTCACGCGAATTAATGTTACAAATTCTATCCATTTCGTTACAAAATGGCATTCGCTTTCTCCATTATCCTTTACCTGCACATCCATCAGCATTCCTTGCGGGTTGCCTGCCATATAGGCGAAAATACAGGCTTATCCTGTTCCTTTTGTCATACAATAGTGGGTTAGGTGGCTTCTCTATACCGGTGATTTGCGTACATCCAGAAATGAAAAATGTCACATTACCTTTTGGTCGGAGCTTATCAGCATCTTTAGCTCTTTAATCGTTACGATACTTATGAAGCTTCACTTACGTTCACCATACCACTAAGCCTAGCCCTCCAACCACATGATGCTTGTAGTTTATGCTTTCTCTCACGATTGAGCATCTTCTTTATCAAGAGGAGGTTCATTGTCCGCGTCGCTCGGCACCAACTGGTTACCCAATTCGCACTGATGCGTAGACTCAGATGGCAAAACATCTGGTTCAATAAGCTTTAGAATCCTTTCAGTTTCTTTCTGAATGAATTCCTCTCCTTTTAAACAATATGACCGAAGGCTTTCAGGTCGCACCAAACCAACTATCAACCGCGGTAAGTCAACTCAGATCTATACGTTTGTTAATGGAAGGCCAATCAAGGATAATCTACTTATTGGTGCAATTCGATATGCGTATCAAGATTTTATTCCAAGTGGGAGGTATCCTTTTGCAGTGCTGCACTTAGGTATACCATACGATCAAGTAGATGTAAATGTGCATCCAAATAAATCAGAAGTAAGATTTCAGAATAAAAGGTTAATATATGAAATAGTGAGAAGAGGGATAATAAAAGCGTTGTCAATGAGAATAGGTACCTCTTCAGTGAGTGATATTAATGGATCTAGGTGTCAAGGTATTGGAGAAGAACTGAGTGGTTCACCTTTTGATGTTAGTGAAAGTCAAAGGAATAATGAGTGTGTTAATAATGGAAAAAGCAGAGAAGTAAAGGGTCAAAAAGAATTTTACGGAAGGAGGCCAAGTCCTTTTGAGAATCAGCTAATGAAAGAATTCAACTTGCCAAATGCAGGAGAAAAAGGCTTATCAGAACGGTCAGAATCATTTGACTATACTGATACACAGAGATTCCTACTACAAGCGGAGACTATTGCCCTAGAAAGGGAGCAAATTGATTTTATAGAGGATTATCCTCTAGGATATGCACGCTGTCAGGTCTACAATACTTACATTATTGCTGAGGCTAAAGGCAAATTAATTATGGTAGACCAGCACGCAGCCCATGAGAGGTTGATCTATGAGTGCTTAAAACAAAAATCAAGCATAAAAAGGCAAAAGCTTCTTCTTCCTGAAATAGTTGAGATTAAAAACCAAGCAGGAATGGAGATGGTTGAAATGTATAAAGATAAGCTTTTTGAAATGGGTTTTGGTATTGAAATAGAATCAGAAGATAAAGTAAGGGTGAAAGAAATACCTGCAATCTTGGGAACAATAGATATAAAAGAGATGCTAATTGAAGTAGTAGATAGATTAACAGAAATGGAAGATATGTTGCCAATAGAGGATAAGGTGAACAAAATGCTGGCCACGGTCGCGTGTCATGGATCGATTCGAGCAGGGAGAAAAATGAAGTTAGAGGAAATGAATGAGCTACTGAGACGAATGGAAGAAACACCGTATGCTGGGCAATGCAACCATGGAAGACCAACTTACATAGAAATGAAACTAAGTGATATAGAAAAATTGTTTGAAAGGAGATGAATTCAGTTTGTCAAAAAGGTTCCCAATTAAGTATACGTAATAGTTCTTCTGATTATGAAGTATAAGATGTGAGAAAAGAGAATAACTGCTCTAGCTTTTTAGACTACAAAGCAATAGGACAGGAAGTAAGAAATCGTAGATTAGCGAAGAGATATACTCAAAAAGATTTAGCGGGAAAAATCGGCGTAACATATCAAATAGTACTACAATATGAAAAAGGAACACGAAAAATTTCGATTGAGAAATTGTACGCTATAGCGGAAGCATTGTCAGTAAGTATTGTGGATCTCATTCCTGTATCAAATGAGAAAATCTATCTTGAAAATAAAGAAGAAGAGATACTAAATTTAATAAGAGAATATAAAAAGATTAGCGGTCAGGAGTTACGTAAGGTATTTTGCTTATTAACCAAATTTGCCCGAGTTGGTGAAGAAAATAGTAAAAAAACAGAGAGAATAAAAATTGCAAAGGGTCTAGTTAAAGAAGGAATTTCTATCGATATTGTCTCGAAAACAATAGGTCTCTCTGCTGATGAGTGTGTTGAAGAAAAGGTTGGTTCTATATACTGCAAAATAGGAAAGAAGATAAAAGAGTGGAGGATAGTGAGAGGGTATACTCAAAAAGATTTAGCAGAGAAAATGAGTACAACACGTGACGAAATAAGCAACTATGAACAAGGACGTGTGGCTATTCCACTGGAAAAATTGTATGCAATAGCGGAAACATTATCGATTAATATCATGGACCTACTTGAACTAACAGAGGATGCAGATGATAAAGTGGAAAATGAATTACCGAATTTAATTGAAGAATACAAAGAAATTGAGAGTCAAGAATTACGGTATGTGCTAATAAAATCTCTGCTTGAAGGCATACAAATTTACGAAGAGAAAGTGAAAAGAGCAGAAAAGATGAAAATTGCAAAAGATTTAGTTAAAAAAGGAATTTCTACCGATATTATTTTGCAAATAACAGGCCTCTCTTTGGACGAAATTCAACAAGTTTAAAATAAAAAATCATTATACATTAATATCTTCACTTTTTGATGAAAAAATAAGTAAAAAAGATTTAAAAATTGATTTGACTTCACGCAAAAGCTATGGCTTTATGCCAATGCTGATAAGAAAACAGCAGTAAATATCTAAAAAAAGTTTGTTGTTAGTGAAGGGTAAATTATATGAATAAAAGTAAAGAAGAAATAGAATTCAGAATATTAGAAAGCAAAGGCAAAGCTCTACTTGATCGTGAAATAATGGAAACATTTCTAAGTGCAGTACATGAAAGGCCACAAGCTCAAGAAATTGCTAAAAATCTGGTGCATACTTATGCAGGAGTAGGAAGGATCTTAGGTAGAGAAATGGATGATCTGAAAGTTATAGAAGGAGTAACTGATTCTGCAGTAGCAATGATTATGTGTGTTAAGGAAACACTAGAAAGGGTACTGAGAGAAAAGCTCAAGGGAGAGCCAATAATGGACTTACAAGGGCTAGTAGAGTACTTGAACGTAAGTATAGGCCACTCAGAAAGGGAATGTGTAAAAATACTGTACTTGAATAAAAGGCGCCAATTAGTTGGAGAAGAATCCTATATTGGTGAAATGGAAAAAGCACCGGTGTACATAAAGGAGATTATAAGAAAAGCATTAATAAAAAATGCAACATTAATAATAATGTCACACAACCACCCTGGAGGAAGTTTAGAGCCGTCAGAAGAAGATCAAGCAGTAACAAAGAGCCTAGCAGCAGCGTGTAGTACTGTAAGCGTTAAATTGTTTGACCACATTATCATCACAAGTGGGGGCTATTTTAGTTTTAAGGAAAGTGGATTGTTATAGCAGAAAATATTTGCAAATCTACTCACTATAATTTATAATAAGTAATATAGTGTATAACAACTGAGTAATAAAGTTCGTTATACACTTAGAAAGTATATTTAATAGCGGAGGCTAATATGGTTAATAAAATAATTGTACCTTTTGGTGATAAGGAAGGAGGCATCTATGAGTTAAACGTTGATCTTGATAAATTATCAAAAGGTGAGATGTTAAATGCTATTGTAGGAATTGGTCGTACTAGCCAGCAACTCACTTCTACAAGCGATAAGTCGGGAATATTAAGTGGTCTTAGTTGTAATAGCTTTGTAAGCAAAATTAATAAGGCTAAAAAGCTTGGAGAGGTGCCTTTTCCTAGCAAAAACGTTCGCGAAAACAAAATCAACTACGGAAAAGGACTTGATTACATATATGGCACAAAACCTGTGAGCGATCAAGCAGATTATCCGGAAATGTTAAACCCATTTGCTTCATCTTTGCAAAAAATAAAGCCAAGTGCAAGCGAAAGTGAAAAGTTGAGCTGGTTTAAGAGTGCTGTGGTAGAGGCAAAGAACATAAATGAATTGCACAAAACTATAGACCAAGTACTAGCCTCTGGAGCAAGAATAAATGCATATAACGATGGGGAATGGAGCATTGCAGAGTATGTAGTATTGGGTACACATTTTCATAAATTTGATAAGACTGATCGAAAAAAGATAATGCGTAAATTAATGCTAAGTGGTGCAGATTTTCATGATACTTTATTGCAGAATAAACTAATAGGTGAAATCTATAATGAGCTACAGCCAGAAGTTCAGCCACAGATAGATAAGAGACTAGAAGAACTAGAGAAGGCTGGTGAAAGTGCTGTGCAAGAAGGAGAATTAATAGATGTTGAGATAGATAATACAACATCGTATATAGAATTTTCTGATGATAGCAAGGTAGAGGTAGCCAAAATACTGAGAGAATTAGGAAGTAATATTTTAAAAATTGGCAATGATGCAGTTGAGGTTAAAAGTGAGAAGGAAGGTATAAGAAACTATATCGATATGTCAGATGAAAGCTCTATTATATTAGAATTTCCTACAAGCATTGGTAAGCTAAATATTATATTGTACCACGATGTAAAAAAATATGATCAAGTACAATTGAGAGTAGAAAACAAGGAAATGTGGGCTGAATTACAAAAAATAGGAGAAGAAATAGGAAAAAACTGTCTCTTTGGAGGAGTAAAACTTAAAGAAGCAGTAGAGAGAGGTAGTTTCACTAGATGTGGCATATGGAGTGAAAAGTATGCTATAAAAGAAGTTAGCAATGATGAAGTATTGTCTCCGTCTTCGTGGGTGAATAGGATACGTGAAGGTAGTAAAGAAACCTTTAGAGAACTTTAATGCGTCTACAGCCAGCTTTAAGGTTCCAGAGGTTTTTTCTTACCGTTATATCTGGAGCCTTTGAGCTATAGTAGAAAATATTATATGTATGGTTCTTTGCGTGGAAAAAATTTTAGACTATGAAGTAGGGGAAAAAGTGAAAAGTTGGAGGTTAGAGAGGGGGTATACTCAGAAAGATTTAGCTGAGAAAATTGGTGTAAAATACTGGGTAATACTGCAATATGAGAAAGGGAATCGTAGAATTTCAATCGAAAGGTTGTACGCTATAGCAGGTGCATTGTCAGTAAGTATTACCGATCTCATTACTGCATCAAAGGAGAAAATCGGCTTTAAAAATGAGGAAGGAGAAATATTAAATCTAGTAAGAGAATATAAAAAGATTAATGATCAGGAGTTACGTAGGATGTTTTGTTTATTAACTAAATTTGTCAAAGTTAGTGAAAAAAGTAGTAAAAAATCAGAAAAAATAAAAATTGCAAAGGGTTTGGTTAAAGCAGGAGTTTCTGTTGATATTGTTGCAAAAACAATTGGTCTGCCTGCTGATGAATGTATTGAAGAAAAAGTTGGTTCTATATACTGCCAAGTAGGAAAAAAGATAAAAGAATGGAGGCTAGTGAGAGAGTATACTCAAAAGGATTTAGCAGAGAAAATGAATACAACACGTGACGAAATAAGCAACTATGAACAAGGACGCGTAGCTACTCCACTGGGAAAATTATATGAGATAGCAGAAGCATTATCGATTAGTATTACAGATCTACTAACAGAGGAAGATGAAGGTAGTAGAGTGGAAAATGAGCTACCTGATTTAATTAAAGAATACAAAGAAATTGAGAGCCAAGAACTACGGCATGCACTAATAAAGTCTTTGTTTGAAGGGATACGGATTTGTGAGGAGAAAGTGAGAGAGATAGAAAGGATTAAAGTTGCAAAGGATTTAGTAAAAGGGGGAATTTCTATTGGTATTATTTTGCAAATAATCGGTTTATCCGTTGATCAAATTGCATGAAAATTTATTTCTAAGTAAGGTATATATGTTTGTTTCTGTAAGCGATATTAGTTCTATAAGCTACAAAATAGGACAAAAAATAGAAGATAGCAGGTTAATGCGAGGGCATACTCAAGTAGAATTGGCAAGTGAAATAGGTTTAACATACCAAGAAGTAAACAGCTATGAAAATGGGTATATTCCTATTCCAATTGAAGTACTATATGTAATAGCAAGAGTATTGTCAGTTAATGCTATAAGATTTATTACCCGAACCAGTAATAGTAAGGGAAGACAGCTATGAAGACGAGGAAATACTCTATCTAACGAAAATATATGAGAATCAAAAGTTAGGCAAAATAGTACCTTCATTAGTCAGGTTTGTTCATATTAGCGAAAAAATTAATCAAGAAGAGGCAAGATTAGAGGTAGCAAAAAATCTAGTTAAAGAAGGAGTTTCAGTTGACATAATTTCCCAGGCAACCGGCTTATCTATTTACGAGTATGATAATACAGAGAGAGAAATCTGCACTGATTCTATATATTACAGAATAGGGCAAAGAATAAGAGAATGGAGGTTAATAAGAAGGTATACTCAAAAAGATTTAGCGGATAAAGTTGGCGTAACACTCAAGGAAATACATGAATATGAAAGAGGTTATACTACCATACTATTTGATAAATTATATGAAATAGCAGAAGGATTATCAGTGAATATTAAAGTTCTGCTGCCTAAAACAAATGAAGATAGTGAACTACTTAATTTACTAAGAAAAACTGAAGAGCAAGAATTAGTGAAGAAATTTTTATCTAGGGATATGAAGAATAGCAAAGAGAAAGTAAAAAAAACAGAAAAGATCAAGGTTGCGAAAAATCTAGTGAAGGCGGGTGTTTCTACTGATGTTATTTTGCGAGCAAGTGGCCTAACTGCTGATGAGTGTGAAAATTGAATTGTGTTAAAGACGGTACTGAGAAATATTACATTAAGATATAAGTAAAGATGGTTACGTATTTAATACATCTATTCTGAAAATTTGTTTAGCTGACTCAACTGAAGCATTTTCGTAAAGTTTTGCTGCTAATTTGCTTGTTTGATAACTTTCTTTAACGTCTTCACAGCTAACACTGAAAACACATATTGCTAATGCTAGCAGAGAAGCTAGTTGGCACAGCCGTCAGTACTCCCGATTACTTTTCCTGATAATGTGATAGTATTCGCAAGTATTATCATATATTACAAAAAAATCAGTTAGAGGTTGTCCGGAAACAAGTAAATTCAAGCATATTCCCTCTTTAACATAACCCTACTCATAGCTAGGTATATGAAATTCTCAGTGGATGTTGTGAGTAAATCATACTCCTTCGATAGCCTTCTATTCCTATTAACCCAAGCAAAAGTCCTTTCTACAACCCATCTTCTTGGCTGTACTTTAAACCCTTGTTCTCTTGTTGGTAGTAGCTCAGGTGGCGTATCTTTGTGCACCCAAAATCTACATGGAGGCCTTTTAACAATTTCAATATCTATGTCATATTCTTCCTTTATGTGATTCTTTAAATTTCTTCCTTGGTATCCCATGTCAGCCCACATTTTTTTAACTTTAGTATATTTTGTTCTCATATTGTTTAATGCTATTTTAATACCATCTCTATCATTTTCGTTAGCAGCGCCTACGTAACAACCTAGTATAAAACCCTGAGTGTCTGTAATTATATGCCTTTTTCTACCCTTTACTTTTTTACTTCCATCATAGCCTTTGATCCCCCCTTTTCTGTAGTCTTTACAGATTGACTATCTACTATACAGGCACTCGGCTGCTCATTCCTTCCTATTTTTCTTCTACTATATTTTGTAATTTCATAATTCATTTTCTCAAAAATTCCCTGCTTCTTCCATTGCCTGAACTGCTCATACACAGTCTTCGATAGCGGAAAATCATTTGGTAAATACCGCCATTGACACCCTGTACGCAATACATAGAAAATTGCTTCTAATATTTCTTTTTTGCTATACTTTGGCAGCCTTCCTCCTTTCTTGTATGATACTCTGAAGTGTTTTTCTATTCTTGCCCATTCCCTTTCGCTTAGATCTGTTGGATACTTTTTTCTCATCTTTACCCCGTACTAAAATTTCAGATATTATAGCCTTTTACTTGTTTCCGGACAACCTCTTAGCATTTCTGTTTATTAAAATTATACAATAAAGCTGCACTTTATATAATACTTCTCAAATCATTTCTACTAAATATTTATGAATATGGTTAAACAGTAGATAGAGGAAAACTTGTCTAGTATTGATCTTTTTTATAGTAAAGTTATCTCATAAAATATTAAATTGGGAGTTTTATGGATCACAGATTAAGAGCTTATTTGCTTGGAGTTACCTGGTTTATACTCAGTTTACTTAGTAGTGTAGCTAATGATACTATATCAAAATATCTAAGTTTACATCTCCAAAGTTTTGAAGTAATCTTTTTCCGCTTTTTATTTAGCACTATTACCCTTGTACCTTTTATGCTTTACTATGGAAGAGAAGCTTTTAAAACAAGTCAAATATCTATTCAGATAACTAGAGGAGTATTGTTATTTGTTGGAATAACCTTGTGGACCTATGGGTTAGCTATTTTTCCCATAGTAACTGCAACAATTATAAGTTTTTCTATACCATTATTTGTTATACTTCTTGCAATCCCTTTACTAAATGAAAATATAATTTGGCAAAGATGGTCAGTAACTGTTATTGGCTTTGTTGGTATTGCTATTACTACCAAAGCTTATAGTGAAGACTTTAATCCTAAAATTCTTATTTTTATTGTATCTACATTAATCTTTGCTATATTAGACATACTTAATAAGAAACTCGCAATAAAAGAGTCCGTAATAAGTATGTTATTTTATTCAGCTCTAACAACAACTATTTTTTCCACTGTGCCTTTGCTGTTTTATTGGCATTTGCCTTCCTTGTTAGAATTAGTATTACTACTGATTTTGGGAATTAATTCAAATCTAATTCTGTTCTTCACATTAAAAGCTTTTGCTCTTACTGATGCCACTGCACTTGCACCGTATAGATACATAGAGCTAATAATTTCTGCAATAGTAGCATACGTTATATTTAATGAATTACCTGATAAAAGTGCTTTGTATGGTATTTTAATATTAATACCATCAACTTTATTTATAGCTTATTCAGAAGGTAAGGCAATTAAGAAAAATAGTGTAACAACAAAAGTGTATGACTCAAATTGTTAATGGTGTTTATTTTAGATGCTAAACTATATTTTTAAGGATTAGGAGTAGTATCTGGTACAATGTAAGCGTTTGACATAAATACTAAGAACTTTTGAAATCAGGGAAAATTCCCTTATATGAACCTGGATGGCTTTGTTGCATAGCACTGATAGGCATGTAAATCACAGTGAATTTATGCAGCTAATTTAAATTTAGCCATACCTATATCAGTAAATTTGTTCAATAAGTAGCACTTAATTAACAGCTCTTTTTCACGATTTACCTCTGATTTATTTTTCAAGCCAAACCCAAATATTTGCTTCAACCTATAGAAAAAGACTTCAATATAAGACCGTGTTAACTTTTTTCTTCCATGCATTAATGCCATCTTCATAATTCTCATATGACCTAATTCTACTAATATACTTGTTTCTTTCTGATAAGTAGTCAGCTAAACAAATTTTAGTATCCTTCCTAGGGCGAATAATAGGCACAATATTGTATTTTCTGCATTCTTTATACACACTTTTTATATCATAAGCCGCATCTGCTCGAATAGAACAAATGTTATATTTATCACTGACTTCTTCTAACATATCGCAGACCGGCAAATAGTCTACAGCAACACCACTAGTGTAGTTCATGCTTATTGCTTTCTTATCATTTATGTTTAAAATAACATGTAATTTTCTTACTTGACCATAACCACTGTATTTTCTTTTTCGAGTTACTATGCCACCGTTATTATTGTAGATACTAACTCTAGTGCTATCTACGGCAATTTCAACATTTTCCAGATCATCTTTATTGCTTCTATGGTCATCAATCTTCAAATTAAGCTTTTTAAATCTTCTGGAAGCTTGTGTATAGCTGATAATCTTAAGTTTTTTGCCTATTTGTACCATATAACCTTTTACAAAACCTACAGCTTGTCTCAAGCCAATTCTAAAAAGATGAACTATTATGTGTATTAAAATTACAACTTTATCACTATAAGTGTTATTGCCACCTGCAACTTTTGGACTATTTTCATACCAATTTTCTATGGCTTGATTAACAAAATGAAAAACATTTCCTCTTTTTTTGAGAAACTCGTTATATTCTCTTTGGTTACTTACTCTCATTTTTTGTGGCATAAGTTGTACTTGTTTGAAAAATGCCTATTTTACAACAAAATGCGTTAGTAGCCATATATTAAAAAGCTTTTCTTCTTACAATAACCTCAACCAACACTAGCTATGCAACAAAGCCAACCTGGATTAGCAGACATTGACTTTTTAGCTAACAGTATGGCCATAATCTTGAATTTCTGCTGGATTTTTCAGTTCAGCTTCTTTAGATTTTGCTGCTAATTTGCGTTAACTTCTTTAATGTTTTTAAAATTGATGCTGATGGTTAGTACTGGCTAAATTGAACGCTGGTGTGGCAACTGTCAGTAAAAATGCTAATCTCTTGCTCCCTATATTGGATTTAATTTTTTTATTTTTCTTTTCAGTTTTTTGAAGCCATTTTTGAAGTAGTATTTTTGGCTTAGCTTCTTAAAACATTTTTTTGGAGAAGAGATATCCATTGCTACAGAATTTTTTTGGCATTTCTACGTATCAAGATAAAATATCACAGAATTTCTCTATCACTTTCTGATTATCCTCTATCATTTCATTTGCCTCTTGCTGAAGAGATTTGATATTTTTTGATGTAATATTATCCATATCAGGTGATGCTACTTTTAATTGCGATTGTATTCGTATATATTTATCAGCTATTACTTGATCAAGTTGATAGTTTACTGCATCTAAACTTGAAGCAAACATCACATGTAATAGTGGTTTTATCCAGCCTATTTTTCCAAATCTCCTCGAGTTAGAATACCTTATACTTCTATCTGTTCTGCCGGTACCTATCGATAACAGTAGAATATCATCATTTGGAAATAACCTCTTAGCACTTGCATATGCACAAGCCGCTGGATTATTAGCAAACACTCCGCCATCCACTAATACTCTGTTTATCTGGTTAATTTTTAGATGTTTTGGTATGAAATAAGTAGGTGCAGCCGTTGCAGCTCTGAGTGCATCTTTCAGCTTAATATTACCTTCTTTCCAGCTTTTGAAGAAAAATGGGCAATTATTGTAAATGTCGTAACTCGTAATCAACACATTACTTAAAGTGTTTTTAAGGATATCATCGCCAAAATATTTATCCAGTACAAATTCAATATTTTTATGTGGGTATTGTGCGCAATTAAGCCAAGAAAATATTGATCTTCTCAAAAATGAAGATTTAAAAATATATGACCCGTATTTTTGGTAAAGCTCGACTAAATCATTGGCTGAATATTGAGGTTTATCTTTTTTACATAATCCAGCTACAACAATTCCACCGGTTGAGGTCCCTGCCATAAGATCAAAGATTTCAGCTATCGGTTTTCTTGCTCTCTTTTCTATTTCTGCTAGAATAATGGCTGGTATTATGCCCCTTATGCCTCCTCCGTCAACTGAAAGGATGTATTTTTTCATGATTAGATATTTATTAATTCTGTTAACTTGCTCACTTTTATCAGGTTGTGTTACCTGTCCAAAAACTACAGTCTGTTTTACACCTAGGGAAAATTGTGCCGAACAAATAACCAATGCTATAGATCAAGCTCAAAAATCCATATTAATTCAGGCATATCAATTTACTTCAAAGCCTATTGCACAATCTT
This sequence comes from Wolbachia endosymbiont of Drosophila willistoni, assembly GCF_040084705.1. Taxonomy (NCBI): domain Bacteria; kingdom Pseudomonadati; phylum Pseudomonadota; class Alphaproteobacteria; order Rickettsiales; family Anaplasmataceae; genus Wolbachia; species Wolbachia endosymbiont of Drosophila willistoni. Next base: position 981,932 of record NZ_CP157591.1, on the reverse strand, counting down.
TAATTAGAGCAAAAAAACGTGGTATTGATATTAGGGTTATCCTAGATGAATCACAGGTCAGCTCAAAATACAGTGTCATCAATGAATTATTTAGGCAAAAAATACCGATATACATAGACTATAAACCTGCAATTTCACACAGCAAAATTATGATTATTGATGAGCAAAAAATCATAACCGGATCATTTAACTTTTCAGATACCGCTCAGCAAAGAAATGCTGAAAACCTATTGATTATAACAGGAGATCCTCCACTAGTTGAGCAATACATCGAAAACTGGAAGGATCGTAAATCTCAATCTGATCCTTATACACCAAAAGTAGAAGAATAATTACTTAAAATCAGCTTTAAGCTCATCCAATTCCTCAGAAAGATTTTTTACCCTTTCCTCAAGTACTAATACTTTTTCCATTAAACCATATTCAATAAGTTTATCGTGAAATTGTACCCTTGAGTCTAACTTGGATAACCACCATATAAATGCTACTGTTTGTATTAATAACGTGATAATTACTGTAATTGGGATTTTTTGATTTTGCATGTTTCTCCTAACTGTGTAATCTTTCAACTACTTCTTGTTTCCGGTTACGAAATATTACTGCTCAGATTCATGTTCTTTTTCAGCATTATAGAGCAAGTGTATAATTTCATCGTATGGTTTATCTTTATTGTGCCGTGATCTTAGCACAGCTACATCTCTTAGGTTTTTCCCATCTGTGTCTCTAATGTTAGGATCTGCACCTTTATCTAATAAAAACTTAATAACTTCTAGGTGTCCTTCACCTGCAGCGTGATGTAAAGCTATTCTTTTAAATGCATTTCTATCAAGTGCGTTTATATTTACTTTTTCCTCTTCTATTAAAAATCTGATAATGTCTAAACATCCTTTTCTTGCTGCACAATGTAACGTTGTTCCACTCAAGTTTGGAGCCATATCCTTTACTAAAAGTTTTACTATTCCTAAGTTGCAATTACTAGTAGCCACTTGTAATGTTTTGTTATAATTATCTGTAGCTTTAGATTTTTGATAGCAATAAGTAATAACAACGCATACTATTAATAGTATGAACCATACGAAATGTAGTTTATCTCTTTCATTATACTTTATTTTTTTCATATTTGGCACACAGTTTCTTAATATTAAATAGATCATTACTCATTTTTTTCTTAACATTACTTACTCAAAGATGCTGACAACATAGTAAGGTAACCCGAGCTATTTAAAGTATGCTCCGCTCTATTAATTATCCATTCACCATCTAACGCTTGATTAAAACCTAGAAGATTAAGTTTAGCTTCTGCAAAAATTTGAGGATTACCAGGCATAGTTACATCTAAAGTTTCATTGTTACGCTTCAATTGTTTCAACTTGGCATTTGCTGCACTTAGTGCTGACTCTGCATTTGAGTAAAGTTCCAGCATAATATAACTTGGCTCACCGCTACCAACTGTTTCTTTAATAGTTTCGCCCTTTTCATAGCTATGCCACTTTGCCACTACTGAATTATACTTATCACGTACGGTAAAATGCACTTTCCAGTTAATTGTATCTTGAGGTCTAATAGTCGTTGTTCCTAAAGCTTTTCCTGTGGCTGATTTTGCCATGTTTTTTGAAATAAATAATATATACCCACCAGCTAATTTTGCCATTGCTTCACGCTCTGTTGCGATCTTTGTTAACAGACTTATATCACTTTCATCTGCCTGATTAATATGGGGTATCAATACATCCTTAAATTCCTCAGCGACTTTGTATCCATATCCATGTTTTTGGGCTATTTCTTTTACTAAGTTTTCTATGGTAATTTGGCGCCATTCTTTTGATACTTTTGCCTTCAAAGATATTCTTAAATTTGTTGCATGAGCTTTGATTAGTAGAGTCTTAGGTGGACCCTGTATAGTCACTTCGTTGACTGTATATATACCCATTGGAAAGATTCCAAATTCCTTATAACCTAGTGCTATGTTCAATTCATTCGGAATATCTATGTCTTCATCCCTGTAATCAACACACACTTCAACTACATCATCTATTATTCCTGATTCATCTGTAAGGTGCAATGATATAACTCTATCTTTAATTGATTCACATTTATCTATTATAAAATCTGGCTGCATTTATTCCCAGACCTTTAATTTTGACTTTTGTACTATTTTCTTAATAGTAGGAAGCTTTATCTTTAATCCTGCGGGCAAAAAGCTTCCGTATTCTGCCAAACCCAAGTTCTCTGCTAGTACTAATTCCACTACTCCATCAGTAAATCCGTAATGTTTCCAGCAAATCAGATCTAACATCTCATTTTCTTTACTCACATAGTATATAGTCATCTATAGCTTTTTAAACTCAAACTAAATTCAATTTTTCTCGGTAGTCCATTAGGTAAAAAATACATCTGCTTTTCTTCTAACCTAGTAATTACGAATTGTCCTAAAATATTACCTAAACTATCTACTAAAATATGTGGTTTTTCAGTTTCTTTCACACTCTTTAATTGATTTAGCACGTTGAGATTATGCAGATAAATCATTCCTTCTAAATCTATATTTTCTACACCTTGACCGATATTTTGTAATAGTGGCATATTTTCAATACACTCAATCGTGCTCCAACGATTTTCTCTGCTATACTTTAAACTTGTGGGAGCAAACTTATACGGACCAAGAGATAGCATCAATAAAATGTCTCTACCGTATCAAATAAAACATCACGTGACTTTTCTCTTATCCTTTTTATTACTTCATCTGCAAGACTACGAACATCTTGGTTAGGTTCTGCTTTAATGCTGATAGTGTAATTATTAGTGATGTTCTGAGTTTTATTTTGTTCTTTATTTTCAAACTTACTCCTTGCAAATATCTTATCGCTCTCTGTAAACTTTTTCTCCTCAATAAGGCTTTTGACTCTGAAGCTATTTTTATTTCTCTTTGAAAATTCTTTAATTATACTGTTACCTAGCACAGGATTTCCACTGTTGAGAATATTACTTTTTAGGGGAGTGTGCACTGCTTTTACTTCAGTTTTTCTTTTTTCAAACTCTTTCAGTGGGCTATTTCCCAATACTTTTCCAAATATACTTTCACCTATCCATGAAAAAGCTTCTTCTATGGGTTTTATTATCGATTTCCAAAAGCTAGAGAAAAAGTCTTTTACCTTTTGCCAGTTAGTTATAACAAGTGCTGCGCCAGTGACAAGTCCAGTAATTAAAAGTCCTATAGGGTTACTCATTATAGCGAGTGTTACTGCTCTTAGTCCTGTTACTACTGCAGGAAAAACTGTAGCTGATAAAAATGAAAATACTCCAAGTAGGTTTGCTTTCAGACTAAAAATCGTACTTCCTAGCAATGTAAATCCGTATCCTAGTCCCACTGCTACAACTTTTAAACTTATCAAGGCTGCTACAGTACCCATGATTGCTTTGGTTAAAGTTGGATATTTTTCTGCAAATAACGCTATGCTTCTAGTTTTTTCTTGTAAAAATTCAGCTATAGATTTTAAAGTAGGCAGCATCACTGAACCCAGGTTCATACCAACTTCAGCTATTGCGTTGCGAAGAAGTCGTAATTTACTGGCTGTGGTGTCTACACGGTTTTGAAATTCTTTCTGCAACGAGCTCTTGTACTCTTCTGTGTCAGATAGTAACCTTATAGCATCTTCGTATTTGTTAAAACTTCCAGCTAATAATGCAATATCATCTTGATATTCCTGACCGAAAAGTTTCATAAGGATTGTAGAACGTTCCTGGTTATCCATTTTCTTTAGAGCTTGAAAAAAGTAGAGTAATGCTTCTTCGCCGTTTTCGCTTATTCTTTGTACTATTTCTTCTGCAGTTATGCCCATTTGCTCTAATGCTGCTTTAAAATCCCCTCCTTGTTCTTCAGCAGTCTGAAGTTTACTAAGTAGAGCATTTATAGCAGTTGCAGCTTTTGCTGGTTGTTTACCTAAACTAACGAAGGCATTTACTAAACTACTTGTTTCCTTGATGTCAAGACCAAATTGTTTTGCAGTACCACCAACTATTGCTAGAGCTTCAACCATATCTTTTGCTTTGGCAGCAGTGTTATCTGATAAGTGATTGATTACATTACCAACGTATTCCATTTTACTAACATCAATTCCATAAACGTTAGAGAGTTTAGCTATAGAATCACCTGCTTGCTCTGCAGACATATCAAATGCTGTAGACATTTTTGCCACTGTTTCTGTAAACATAAAAAGATCTTCTTTCTTGATACCAAGTTGACCACCACTTGCAGCTATTTGTGCCAGTTCTGCGGCTGATAATGGTATAGTACGTGACATCTCTTTTAACTTCTTTGCAAATTTAGTTGCTTCATCCGTTCCTTTTTTAAAATCTACCACTTTTGTAACATCAGCCATAGCACTTTCAAAGTCAATTGCAACTTTAACTGGAGCTGCAAGCGTTAGCCCTAGCCCAATAGTCTCTATAATTTGTGACTTAAAATGTGCTTTGCTTGCTAAAAAACTTTGGTGACTACGTATTGCAGATCCAAGCTTACCATACTTACCTTTTAATACTTCAATAGAAGAGCCAAGTTTATGTTGGTCACTTACTAAGTACTTAATATTTCTTCCACTTTTTCTTACTTCTTCATTAAATGAATGCAAAGCATCTCTCTTTTTCAAATATGCTTCTTTTGCTTTTATTGCAGAGGTTTTGGCCTTGTCAAATTCTGCTTTTAAAGTTTTGCTCGGTTTCTCTATTGCCTTCATTTGTTTAGCTAAAGATTTTACTTGATCTTCAAAGCCTTTCCATGACCTCTTGCTAGTCAAAACATCATGGCCTAACTGCTTAAACTTTGATACTGATTTTAAAGATGAGTCAAGCTTTCTTATATTCTCACCAAGATGAGTAAGTTGACTGCTACTTCCTTTTATTACAGTACTGAAACTGCCATCTAAAACTGCTCCGATTTTTATAGATAATGTTGACATTGTACCTTCCTCGCTGCTTTATGCCATAAGATAAATTCATTAATCTCCATATCAAGTATTTGTTCAACCCCGCCTCCTACAACAGAGCTGAACATTAATACTTCTAATCTCAAGTTTTTTGGATAATCGGTGAAAAAAAATCCTTTAATACCTCTTGAATTTTCACATAATCAGCAATATCTAACTCTTCAATTGCTTCTTTTGCAACTGATGTCAAATTGGCAGTCAAAGTTACTTCTTTACTAAGGTCACTACCATTTAAGCGTTCAATTGCAAGATAGTCTCTAACTTTTGGACGTCTAACAGTAAGTTCTGAGACAGAAATTCCATCAACTGTTATTGGGTTATTAAGTGTTATAGCTTGCATGTTCCTCCTTAAAAAGTTAATTAAATAAAAGTCTATATCGGCTTTTACATAACTAATTTCTTTGTATGGTGCTATAAATAGGATTAGCTTTGATAAGAATCTTTTCTGTGTTCAATTGAAGTAATAACTACTGTATGTTCTGGTACATCTATATAATAAAGTATACGATAGGTACTCACCCGTAGACTACGTTGTCCACTTAAGTTATGCTTTAATGGCTTTCCAAGTCCAATTGGATCAACTGTTAGACGCTCCATTATTGCCTTCTTAATCATTAACTTTACTTTTGCTGGAAGAGCCGGAATGTCTTTCTTTATAACAGATTCTGAATAGTCTATATTGTAAGGCTTAATCCCAGAAGGCATCTTGATGTTTAACCCTCTTTTCTTTATAGCGTTCGTCAGCAATCTTAGATAATTCCATATCTTCAATTTCTTCTTCCATTAATTCAGTTAATAACTTTAAAACGGACTTGTCTTGAGATTGTGCTACACTAACAAGTAAACCAGTTAGCTGCTCTATGGAATTTGTATGAGCTTTAGAATCCATATTAACTATATACCTACAACTTCTTATATTTTAACATTTTTATGTAATTTTGTCAACCATATTAGATCCCTAGAATCGTTTGTAGCAAGGCCATTTGATCAACGCCATTTATCTTTCTAATCATATTTTCAGCATCGATCTCTATTAATTCATTACCACCTATAGTAAGTTTATAATAATGGGCAGCTACAGTGCATTTAAGCGTTGCTTTTTCAGCAGGTTTCCAGTTGCCAAAGTCAAACTCTTTAAAAATGCCTCTTAAATTGATTATTACTGCTTCAATATCATTACCTTGCATTCCTCCACGGAGCGTTAAAGATACTGAGTTTCCATCTATCAAGCCAAAAAGTCTAAATAGTTCTGAATCATACTCAGCAAAAGTAAAGTCTGCTTCAAGCTTTTCCATGCCCATGTCAATATTTATTGGAATATCCATACCACCAGCTCTGTACTCTTCGGTTTTTATGGTAAGCTTCGGCAAGGTTATTTCATCTATTTTTCCTGCATAACCACGACCATCTACAAATACGTTAAAATTTCTCAGTATTTTGGGTAACACTTCGCTTTCTCCTAACTTATTACACTATTATTTACAAGATGGGATCTGAATATTATTTGCTCAGCTGGATATGGCGGTGTAAACTCAAAATCAAAAGACACTTTTCCGCTTGCAATATTTGTTGGTGTATTGAGTTCTGGAGTTGCATAACATTTTCCACTGATAATCGCCCCTTGTGCTTTTAAACTTGCTAGGTAGGAATTCACCCCCTCAATCACATCATCTATATAAGTTTTGGTGATATTGCGATCAACTGCCCATAAGTGAGCCCGAAGTAGACTATCATTGATTAGATCTGCAGTATGCCTTACTGATAGAAAAGCCCATTTCGAGTCATTTGAACATGTTCTATTTCCCCAAAGCCTATAGCCATTTTGATGAATTATCGTTGTTACTTCATTTTCATTTAAATGGTTTGCTCTACAATTTGTATCACCTAGAGTAAAATCAATAGGCCTGCTTGTTCCAACAATACCATTTATTTCTTTATTTGAAGGTGAATGCCAGAAGCCTTGCTCGCTGTCTATCTTAGCTATTAAACCAGCTACAAATGAACTTGGAGGCAAGATTTCTTCTTTTCCTTCGATAAGTACCTTAACCCATGGATCAACCACGTAAACTCTTGAGCTGCCTACACTTTTTCTCCACTTTATTGCTTCTTCATCATTGGTATTTGGACCATCTGCTACTATTATGCTTCTCAGTTTTTCTGCTACAGAAATTAATGCTGCAACTACTGGATTTTTGCCATCTTCTGGGAGTTGGTGAGTAAATTGAGGTGCAATGAGTATTCTTGGCGCAACATGAACTATACTTTCACTGCTTAAGAACGCTTGAATGCCTTGATAATCCCCGGTTTCTTTATCAACACCGCCAATTACATTTCTCAGCGTTTCTTCTTTTTTTAATTTTGGATCGCTGTTTTCACTTTCTTCAACTCGAATAACTACTACTGTTGCACCAATCTGGGAAAATATTCCATTTACTGCAGAAGGTAGTGTTCCACTTTTCCCAAGTTTTGCTGCTTCCTTTAAACTTCCTGCTATTAATATTGGTTTATTCAGTGGAAACTTTTGCCCGTCAGCATCAGGTGCAGTACCAATTACGCCAATTACCGATGATTTAGCTGTTTGTACTGTCCTCGCTCCTGAGGTAACCTCGATAACATTTACTCCATGTAGAAACTGTTCTGTCATCTTTTGCCCCTTTTTAGCTCTCTTTGCATTTTTTGTTTACAATCATCTAGCAAAGTTTGCAGCTCTTCTTTATTCTTGGCTCCCTCAATTTTTCTCTTGGCTACATCTTCAAGTTCTTCACATTTGATTATTGCTTTTTCTGCTTTTTTGGCTTTTTCCTCGATTATTCTTGCCATTTCAATAACTGTAATACCACGTACTTTTGCTAAAGGCTCTATAATTTCTGCATCCTTTTCATTCATAGATTCTGGTGCTGCTAGAATGCTTTTTGCGGCTTTTTCTTGTATTTGATACGATTTAGCTTTTTGGTGAGAATTTCCAGCGTATTCGTTAGTATAGTTATTAAAATAAACGCGAAGATTAGAAAGTACAGAAAGTTTCGCATTTTCAAGTAACTCCAACTCAATGTCTTTCTTATTCCTCTCAACAATTTCTTCTCCCTCTGTTAACTGATAACTCTTTTGCCATTCAAAGTTTTCTGGCGCTTCATACCAATCATTTCCAGTTGGCTTACTTTCAAGCGTTGTTGTTTCTACTTGTTTGTGATTTTCAAATCTAATGTAAATAGACATTGTTTGTTACCTCCAGAGCTCATATGTGTTAGATAATCCAGGACATTGCCAAGCTTTTAGCGTCCTCTCTACATCTATCTCAAGCCCTGTGGTGAGAAAATTGCTACGTATGTTATAAATTCCCCACTGTATAAATTGACCATAGATTGTGCTATACGCATGCTCACTTGCAAAGAACTCAGGTGTCTCACCAACTCTTTCACCTTCTGAGTGAAGATTAGATGACGTATAAAGTAACACTGTAACAGTTTTTCCTGCTGGAATGACTATGTTACCTGATCCAATAAATTCAGAACTGCTAATTTCATGCTGGTAAATACGTGTCCAAGTAATTCTCGAAATCTCTGACTTCCTTGTATTAGTTTTATCAGGTGTACCTATAAATAATCCTGCTCCTCCATAATTAACTTCATCTTTATACCACATTGCAGATCCAACAAAGTTTATAGTTTTACTTATATCTACATTGCTTGTGTTTTTTACGAATATTACTCCCAATGCAGCATAAGGGTATTTCAGCATATTGAATTGCTCAGAAAATCCATCATACATGAATCTTGGGTATGATTCTCCATAGATAAATGTACCTTTGCTTCCCTCTAAAAAGCACAATTGTCTTGGCCGATAAAAACTAACATAGCTTGTATCATATGTGTGAGTACCTGCTAGTAGTTGTAGCATATAGTCTGTTTTTGTTATATCACTACTCCACTGACCAAGCTCAGTTGTAAAAGTTCCGTGACCAAAGTAATTATTTTTTCTACTTAGTACACCAAATAAAAAAGGTAATGCTCCAGGTTCAATCATGTGACGATTTCTTACTTCTTTCATGATTGATGAGCCGCTTGGTACATCATTTATAGAGTTAAGCTTAGTTGTTAGTTGATTTTCTCTGCTCCTTATCTCCCTCATAATCGATGAACCGCTTGGCACATCATTAACAGTACGGAAGTTATTCACTAAACCTTTAAGACCATCTTTATGACTGTTACTAATGCTATTTATTGCTGCAATATTGGCATTCTTTCTCGTATCAAGTAGCGATAAATTTGTTGTTCCTTTTTCATCAATTCTCTTTAATAACTGCTTCTCTGATTCAGAGATCACTGCTAAAGAACTAGCTTTTTTATTATCCAGATCAGTTAAGTGTTTTTTTGCACTATCAAGAAGTTCTTTTAACTTACCATCTGTCATCTGTACAATTTCAGAAACTGCACTTTTGTCGACTATTGATTCCAATGCTTTAGCAAGATATGCTAATTGATCTGGAGTACTGTTTACTGCTAAATCCTTAAGCCTCTTTTGTAGTGCATCAATTATCTCTTTTACCTCAGTCATCTGCACAATGTCAGCAATAGCTTTTTTATCTGCTATCAACTCCAGCGATTTTGCAAGATATGCCAGTTGATCAGGTGTGCTGTTTGCTGCTAAATCCTTTATCCTTTGGTATATTGCTTCTTTCATTCCCAAAAATTCAAAAAAGTTTCAAATCTAAATCGTTTAAAATTATTTTTTAGTTGATTATGCTCATCTTCTCTTTCGGTAATATCTTCATCTATTTTCTCAATTGTGGTACGAATACGAACAACACCTTGCACAGCAATATTCTCTGGATGCGGTAGTGAATATCCTCTACTTGTTTTATCATCTGACATTCTGCTAAGTGATAATGATTCGTAGATTTTTGACTTTAGGACGATAGACAACTGTTCCACTTAAAACTAATTTTATCCTTGTCTCATTGCCATTAAAATTTGATAGCACATGAGTTCTCTCTACCCAATTTTCTCCAATTGGTTTCCCTGATGTTAAATTTACTAATTGCCATTCTTCTCTTTCAACATTTTTTTGAACATATGCTTTAACATCTGCAGTGCCAGGTATTAGCGCATCATATGTTATGGTAATCTTAGTGTTAGCTCCTGCTGTAATGCTTCTTGTAACATAATCTCCTTTTTCCCCTATATTACCCATAACTAACTGTAACCCAGGATAAAGAACCGGACTTTTTTCTTTTGACCCTTTTAAATTTGCCTTTACTGTTAGCTCTCCAGATAATCTTTCACGCAGTGCAAGCGGCAAATTATCAGACAAAAAGTTTTCTTTTCCCTCTTCATCTGTTAGAATAAATTCTACATTAGTATCAAATGCTACTTTTTCGACGTTTGTCAAAACTATTAAATCTGAAGTATTGTTTGCTGTCACTTTTCCCAGATCAATAACATGAGAAACTTCGCTAAATTTTGCAGCTAGTAGTCGAAACGTTAAATCTAAATTTTGATGTGGTGTCCAGGTACTTGCATTGCTTGATGATAGTAATACTCCTACTTGATATGGCTGACTCGTTACCCACCTACTATTTACTGCATCATACTTGCCAAGTTCTGCTATTTTTACTGCAGTATCTGCATCATCGGTTAGCAAAACTATTGCATACTCTTGTCCTGCATGGCAAAACACTGGTGACCACTCTATACGTGTTGCTGTGCCATCTATCTTTATATCTTTTGGCTCAATATAGCTTTCAGCGATAAAAGTTTGTGAGGGCACTCCCACTGCTGTTTCTCTAATCTGCACAACAACACGTTTTTTGCCGCTATTTACAAACCATAACTCCACACCTCCTATGTGTCTGCTTTCATTTAAAGTAAATGTTTGTGCTAAAGGATCAACTCTTCTTGCTGCGATAACTCTTCTTCTTTCTTCTATGGTAATAGTTTTTTTACCAGTATACGTTGCTTCTCCATAGCTTCCTTTATCGCCATAAAACTGTACTAATTTAGTACCCGCTGGAATATTTGCCGGCACTTTCACCTTTCCCTTTAATTTCCCCTGGTTGTTAGCTGTTAACATATTTCTTATGCCATAGGTTGAATGCTCATACCGTCAAATTTTATCTCCTTGAGCTTTTCATTTGGCTCAAAACCTTCAATTTCAAAATTCTGTACTGCTTCTCTCATAAATTCAGCTTCGTATGAGGTACTTGACAGCAGCTCTGTTGTTTCTTTAACATTAAATACTCTGGTTACTGGACTTTTCCAATTCGTGGTAACCTCTGTCCAGTGATCTATATTTTTATTTAGAGTAATTTGTGCCGGGACTGGATCAAAAGCTTGATATGGATTGATCTTTTCTCCTTTGGTCTGTAAAAGCTGCTCCAGTACCGGTTCAAGTTCATACGGCAACAAATAAGTTTTTTCTCCTCCATCAATATCAGCAATCGTTACATCTATTGGTAAAATTAATTCCTTGTTTACTATCGCTGCAGACTGCGAAATTCCTTGATCACGCATATCATCATCGAAGAACGAATCAACAAATACTCCTTTTTTGGTGGTAGGTTCTCTTGAATTTGCATCACTGCGTAGACGTTCCTCTGCAACCAGCGCATAAAGATCATTTATTCCTTTTTTCATTGCTTCAAGCTCATTCATCGGTACAGCATGAATAGCATTATTCACTATTTTTACCCCTTCTCCGTTTTTCCATGTTTGGTGAATGTGGCAGAGCAAAAGTTGTCCACTAGGCGCTCTAGGCATTGATGGTCTCCAGGGATGGGCAATTCCCTTGATTCTTCTCACCACTCCTTTTGCATCTATAGTGATTAAATCAAAGCGGGGCATTTTCCAGGTATAATCTATCAAAACCAAGCTGTTATCAACTGCTCCTTTTACTTTACACCCCTTTTCACTTATATCTTCAGGGCTTACGTGGGTACGGCAACGATAAGTTATTTGATAACTACTTCCAGGTGCAGGTTCTTTGCCTGGTAATGACCAATCAACGTTTCCTGCGTTTAGTTTATAATCTACACTATTTTCATAAATAACATTGCCTTGTTTAATTTGAATAATCTCAAGTACTGCAGAGTCAGGTATTGGATCAATGGCTCCTGAATATGAACCATGAGTAATGGTAATAGTTTTCTGAACAGTTATATCTACTTTTTTAATTTCACTTATTGGGAAATCATTAACTTTAAGCTCCATTACCCTTTGGCTATTTGGCTGAAAAGTATGTGGTTCTGATTCAACTGATTTTATATCTGGATCTTCATCAAAAGAAATGCGAATACTGTGAGGTAACTCAATCTCATAGCCATCAACATGAGCTTTTCCCTCATTAATCACAAATATTTTTTTTCCTCCTTCCCCCTCTTCCTTTTGCAGGAACATTACTTCAAGGCCATTTACGACATAGGAACCATTTGCTTCTTTGTCATAACGAGCAAGAGCAGTAGTTACTATATTTGCTTGTGGTGGCGGTGAATGTTCTATCAATACTCCATTTTCAATGTTATAAATTGGATAAAATTCTCCTGAAGCATTAGTAGTCACACCCTCAGCTTGATAACTCCAAGTGGTGGAAACTTTAAGCCTTGCAGCTCCTACTTCCTGATAATTTCTTGTACCAATAGCAGGATCACGAAGGTTTTCATCCTCAAGTTCTGTAATCGTAGATTCTACATAATAAACACCTATGCGAACTGTGGTACTCAGTGGAATAACAAATTCTTCTTTTTCAACTTTTCTAACTGCACCGCGCAGATAGATTTTTCCTCCCTCAAGTGTAACTTTACCAGTTTCTCTATCTATAATACAATTGCTTCCTGTTATAACATCACCATCACGAAATATTGCATCGCCTATGCCTTTAATCTTAGAGAGAGCATACTCCTGAGTCTCGTTTAGTTCTGCAGACTGTAGACCTCTTCCTGCTAGAAACAAGCTTTTTTCGTATTCTTTGTCAGGATTAAAGCGGTTATAATAGGCGTTTAAAGTCATTTAATGCTAGAAAAATTCAAAAAGTTACAACAAATGAAAAAGTTTCCCTGGTTGCTGCAGTTCTGATAAGTGGTACGGTGTGTTCTAAAACTAACAAGATTCCAGGATTTTCTATATCTTGAGGTTCAAAATATCTCTGTCCAGGAGGTGCTTTCTCCTTTACTTTTGTACCAACCATAACCCCTAATTCCCGTATAACTTGATTTGCTGCATCCGTGAAATCGAAAGTAAATTTAAGGTACAAGTTATTGGTTGGTACATTTGAGGGCCTAAACCTTCCAGAAGGAGTTATAAGTTCGCCGTTTTCATCACCTGTGCAGAATAGCACTTCATCTGCAGTACGTCTGCCAAGCTCATTCAAGAGCTTTATAGAATTTATAGGTTCAGGTGGTGTGCTTTCAGTATACTCTACAGTAACTTTATCACTTGCTGGAATAGAGCTATTTTCCGTACGTATAATTACACCAGTACTGCTATCAACTGTGTAATCTATACTTGGCTGATAAGTTGTTTGCCCTGTAAAAACCTTCACATCTTTAATAGGTTGATGATCAAGTTTTATTTCACCCTTAACGAAAGTTTTTTCTACTTTGTGGCTACTTCCAGAGCTTCCATCACCACTGCCCCAAGCAAGATGTAAGGGTTGTTCTTTTATGCTGGCGGCTATTGCTGCTCGACCTGATTGTGTGAGTATTGACATTTTCCCCCTATATTATATATGTACGGTGAGTTCAAAATTCGTCCGCAAAAATCAAAATATTTTTTTATATCAGAAAAATTTTTTAGGAGAATAGCTCAGCTCCACAGCTAAACTTTCCAACGCCGCGAGCAAATGGTCCGCTAGGAATGTCAAGCCATTTATCTTCTTTTGAACCAGTAGCCATTCCCTTAACCAGCTTCCGTGTTTGTAACAGCTCTTGAACTATACGCTCCATTCTATCTCTTCCTATACTGTGAAACTCCTCAGGTAGTCTATGCCGCTGTTTATACACTCCTGTACTTCCTGTATGGGAAATGGATGTCCAGAAATTGCTGCTCGTGTAATTGCAGTTATAAGATGCTGCTTTGAATCTTTTTCGTTCATATTTTTTATTCTTAATCTTTCAGTTATGTCCTCTAACAATCCTGTTTCTTCATTTCTTAAATAAGTGCGTAAAGTGCGATCAGCCAAACCGTTTGCTTTAACAATTGCTCCATAAAATAATGCGTTCTGTCTTACAGATTCTCCTATTGATTTAAAAATTGTCGGTTTAGCTGCATCTTCCACAGACCAAAAAGCGTATGAACACCTAACACCATTAACAAGAGCAGATGTACCTCTAATGGCATCACGTGCTTGCTCAACAGTCGATATAGGTTTTTCACTTTTTGGCTTTCTCATATGATGAGCAGTAATTATTGATGCTCCAGTGCTACCTGCTAAATCAGATAATAAAGACATCAAATAATCGCCTACGGCTGGGTCAGTATTTAAATCAGCGTGCACAAATGATGCAAGTGGATCAAATACGATTAATTTTAAGTTTTTTATTTTATTAAGTTGTTTTGTTATCAATTCAAATTCAGGAGAAGTCTCTATAACTTTACCTGAAACACTCTTTATGATTGTAAGTGATCCACTAACATTTGGTAATGGTACAATAAAGAGCCTATCCTTATATTTTAATCTCTCGCATTGTGAGTCAAGACGCTCTAAACGACGATGTATTTCACTCATATCATCTTCTGCAGAGAATATTACAACAGATCCATGTTCAGTAACTAAAGGACCAAAACCACATGGCTGATCTTTTCTACTCGCAACTTTCAGTGCTAAATCAAGCAGAAGCATACCTTTACCAGTATCTCCCATTGCAGCTAGAATAGATGTCACTCCTAAAGGAAATAACCCTTCAACAAGAAACTTTTGCTCCGGTACTGGACCTATAAAACGTTCTACGCTCCATTCTTGAATATTAAGCAATTGCTTAACGATGATTTTTTTCGAGTTATTTTCAATGAATTCAGGAATATTCATCTTTTCTTCTATACCATCAGCTGAATCCCATCCCTTTGGTTTATTCTCCGGTATTTCAAGAAGAGTAAGTGATAAAACACCAAGAAAAGTAAGCTTTTTCACAACTTTCTCAGCATATTGTTTACCTGGTTCATCATTGTCTGGCCAAATAATAACATGCTTGCCCTTAAGTGGTGACCAGTCTGTTTTTTCTATTGGTGCATTTGCTCCTAACATTGCAGTGTGGCAGTCATACCTTGCTCTATCAGAGCATCTGCACACTTTTCACCTTCAACTAAAATCACCTTATCAGATTTCACGATACCTGGAATATTATATAAAGGCCTGGTCTCTGGTAGAGTAAAACTAGACCTTTTTACATCAAAAGGAAGATATCTTTTTCCTGAATCAGTGTTATAACGATAAACTGTAACAATCACTTGATCACTTTCATCGTAATAGTTCCATGATGCCGTTGGTTGCCCCAGAGTGTTATTTTTTTCCGAATAACCAATCCACTTAGCAATATCTTCTATCGTATCAGTAAATTGATTTTTTCCAGTAACAGCAGCCCAAAGATCAAAAATATCTCCTCCTTCTTCGGTAGAAAAATCATGCCATAATCCGGCTTTACTGCCAGTTAACTCCATTATCATACTTTGTCCTTTATTGCCTTGTAGATCACCTACATAGAACTTATCACCACGAAAAGTTCCTCTTGGCAGTAAATAAGAAAGACATGACCTTATATTTGATAGGAGTTGAGTTCTTAATTGTTCTTTCTTCCCTAATAATTTATAATGTCCATTTCTTTGTGAACAATAAATATCCATACCTACCTGAAGAATTTTTATGTTCTAGCTATAACGTTAGCAGTTTTCCAACATCCATTAATCTTATTGATGAATTTTGTTGGTATAGATCTACCGTTTCTAAGTTCATATACTACTTGTAAGATATTTGTATGTTTATTGGGTTGAAATATTACTATTCCAGATGTATAAAAACTTCTTAAAGCGTTAGCACCAACGAGAGCTTGAAATGGATTCTTTTCCAATGTAGAGGTAGATACTTTTTTGGTGTGATTTATGATGATTATTCCAGCCATAGGATTAATCTTGGAACGTAGTTTTTCTATTGCGTGCTGCAGACCATAGTTAACGGAATTATAAGGAGAATCAATCACAACTAAATCAAACTTTTCCTCTACCATATTTTTTATTTTTTCTATACCTTCTTCATTTAAGGTCAAATTCATCTTGTTCGTCACAACTAAGTTTTCTGTTGCTAAATGAGGAAGTTTGTTGAGTTGTTGTATACGTTCTCTAATGTAATCATATTCCATTTCGTTTTGTAGATAGAATATTTTTAGTGGTCTTGTAGGCTTCATGCCAAGAAATGATCTTCCTGCTGCCAGATGTACTAATAGAGAAAGAAGAAAATGACTTTTGCCAATCTTTGGAGTACCACCTATGACCAAAAGACCACCTGGTGTCAAAATTCTTGGGCCTATTATATCTTTTGGCATTGGTGATTTATCGTTTAAGTAATGGTTTACAGAAAATGCTTTTTCTTCGTTTTGTTTTTCTTGTAATATGGAACTTCTTTCATCTTTACCGTTCAACCATGTTTCAGCAGAATCTATATTACCTTTAACTAAAGTCCAAAGGTCTATTATATTTCCTTTCTTTTCTTCGATCAGGTTGTACCAATTTCCTGCATTTTCTCCTTCCATTTCAACTATTATCTTATTTCCATTTCTACTGCCAATATAGAATTTATCTTGGTAAGATTTGCCTTCAGGTAACAAATAAGATAAACAATCTTTGATGTTATTAATTAATAATGATTTTATTTTCAAAGCATTTTTAGATGAAAAATCCATAAAATTCTCCTTGTTTATTCCAAATTTGTTCAACATATTTTTTAGACGTTTAAAGTCAAGATTAGCCAGCTCACAAACAGTTTCAAAAGATCGTGAGCGAATCCATTGACAAGCCTCTTTTTTAAGTTTAGGGTTTTTTCCTGCTGCATCCTGAATAGCTCTAGTAATAACAGCAGCCCACAACTTTCCTTCGTCATACTTCAAAATGGCAACCAATCATCTTGAAAACTTTTTTGTAATTCTGGAGTAATAACTGTAGTAATCCTATTTCTATCTCCGTATGTATTATTAGTTTCAACGCCTACTTTTGCTGTAAACTCTAAATCGTTGAAATCAGCTATAGAGTTTATTCTTCTAGCAGTCACTGCTTTCTCTGAAGTGTCATTTGCATGAATATTTCTGGATGATTCCAAAATACTACGCAGCATAGAACGTCCAGATTCTCCCCAGATGTCTTCTTCACCTTCTGCTTTGCCATTTTTGATACCTATAATCTGAAAAATCTTGCGTTTTGCATATGAGCCTTCAGTGACGGTAAATTCTACATTTAAATAGATACTGCCAGTAGTGTAGTTTTTAGTGAACCAATTTTCATAACCTCCAGGCTTTATTGCCATTTTTACCTTGACTATTGTACCTTTCGGTATTAAACTGTTCTGCAGTTTTGCATTATTAAAATCAGTTAAAAAATCTTGTAGCATACGCTCTCCTATAAGTTGACTTTAAAGTGAAAGTTAGCTATTCCATTAGCTGCCAATGACCATTTATCTTATCGACAAGTTTGTTTGGCACGCGTTCACCATTGCGAAGCTCAAATACTATCTGGCGTGCACTGCTTTCTTCATCATGAGCAAACATCACCATACCAGTACTGTAAAATCCACGTAAAGATCCAGCACCACTTAGGCCTTGAAATGGATCTTCTTCGAGCATCTTTTTCGATAATTTTTTTGTATGATGAGTGAGTACAATACAAGCATCTGGATTGACAGCACTGCGTAGCTTCTCAAGAGTCTTTTGCAGAAAGAACAGCATAGCACTATTATCATTTTCATTCCCATATTCACTGCTAAAGATGTTACGTAATGGATCTATGGCCAAAACATCAGGTTTAAAGCGTTCATTTACAATCTCCTTAATTTCACTTATTTCATCATGATTAAATGATAAGTGCACTTTTGGCGTAATGATTAAGTTGTTAGCAGCTACATTCAAAAGTTCATTATCAAGTTGTTGCAAACGTTCTTTCATATATTCATATTCAATTTCAGTTTGCATGTAGAAAATTTTTAAAGGTCTATTTGAAGCCATACCAAGAAAAGAAACACCTGCAGCCATATGAACGAGCCATGAAATCAAAAAGTCGCTTTTGCCGATTTTAGGTAGGCCACCCAGTACCAATAAGCCTCTTTTTGTTAAAATTCTTGGTGAGATTATATACTCTGGTGTTGGCGATCGATCGTCCAAGTATTCTTTCACACTGAAAAAAGGAATTTTTTGACCAATAGTTAAAAAGTTTTGTAGCATATAATAACCTCCTATATGTTGGGCGTGACAGGTTGAATTGCAAAAGCTTTAGTTTTAATTTTTGTAAGAAGTTTTCCTAGATGCGGTTCTTCAACCATATTAAGGCAACCACTTCGATCTTTAGCAGGATATCCCCAAGAATTAATCGTCTGACAGACAAATGAACGAACCTCTGTACCATCATCTTTCTTGATTCCAACCATACTAATTACTTCGTCAACTATCCCAGGAATTTCACTTGCAGTTTTAGCTCCTTCACATTGAGGTAGCCAAGTCGAGCGATTGAAATCATCGAGGTATTGTCCAAGAGTTCCAACTGTAATGATGTCTTTATTTGGAATATGTTGAAACTGATTGAGCCAAGCCATCATCTCTTGAGCAAGTAACCCGTAAGCAGCTCTCATATCTTGTTTTCCTGATCTTTCAGAAAAAGCTTCAGGTTGCATTTTTGCCCATAATAGACATAAACGAGAGGCTACTGTAATACTATCGATAAAAACACATCGATACTTGAGAAACTCTGAAGAAAGCTCTTTGTATTTACTGGATACATGCTCATAGTGTCTTTGGCTATACGCTGAGTCAGATTTTAACGCAGGATTAGGACCACCTATGAGACATGCAATATCTCTTGCCTCATTCCAAGTACGAATACTTACAGAATCCCCTTGCCAATCTTGAACAGCAAGTAAACCTGCCTCAAAATCAAGACAAAGTGTTGGTTCATTTATGGTCTTTAAGAGACTAGTTTTACCTATACCATAAGGACCAAAGATGACCATTTTTATACCTGTTTGAACTTTTAGCCGTTCATTGCTGTTCATTATTTTCATTTTTCTCCCAGTACCTAAATATATATGTACGATGACCTAGGCAATTCGTCCGCAATTTGCAAAAAAAAAATTTTGAGCAAATATAATCGAGAGCTTATAACTTCTCTAAAACTGAGAATTTATTGCGTATTCGTTCTAGTGTGCGATAGATAGTTGTCTTTGGTATTTTTGGTTATTACAGAAACTTCAGTAATAGTAAATACCTTAAGTAATTGACATAAATTACTATCTTTTTCAGACAAAGTTGAAATTATATTATTTATATCAGTGCGAATTATCGCTTCGATTTCCGAGTTCCTATGATCTGGAATATCGTCGTTTATATCATCAAAAGTTATATTACGTTTTAGACATAACTGATTGCGTAACATATTGCGAGCACAATAATTAGCTAATCTAGCAACGAAAGTACTAAAACTACTTCTTTTCTCATCGTGCCGGTTAAGATATTGCCAAACC
Organism: Wolbachia endosymbiont of Drosophila willistoni; assembly: GCF_040084705.1. Lineage (NCBI taxonomy): Bacteria > Pseudomonadati > Pseudomonadota > Alphaproteobacteria > Rickettsiales > Anaplasmataceae > Wolbachia > Wolbachia endosymbiont of Drosophila willistoni. The sequence continues at coordinate 962,250 of NZ_CP157591.1, read as the reverse complement.
TGACAAAAAAGCTCTTGTTCTATATCTTCAAGACTTTCGTTAATAAAACAGCTTTTGGATTTAAGGCGCGAAGCTTGAAATCTCACATGTTTAACAATTGTAGAATCGATTCCTTGATAAGAATTCTTCATAAAAACTCCAAAAGTTTCATGAATAGAGATTTTTACCAAGACTTTGTATGACTAATTTATTATAAAAAAGTAGTAATAATTTTTTTATCTAAAAGAATAAAATCTTTAAAAATTAAAATAAGATTTAAACGTTTTGATACACTACTGAAGCTACTTTTTCATAGGTAAAAAACTACCAATTTCGTACCTAATTTCTGAATTACTAATTAGTATTTCAGAAAGCAGTAATCGTTAAGTTATTGATAATATTGTCTTTTTTATGTTCTATTCCTAAAAGCCGTTTCTAAAGTTAAGTGGCTAAAATCGGCCAGTGAAGAGGATTTACGGATTACTGAAGTCTTATATATATTATATATATATTTAAATACAGGTAAAATATAATATATGATAATATAATAATATAAATATTGGCGTAATATAAGTTATGTAAAATAGTTATTAAGATAAGTAAAAACTCAAATGGCAGGATATGAAATTTTTTTTAATTTTTTTTCAAAATTGCGGACGAATTTGCGAGTCATCGTACATATATATTATACAGGGCATTGAACTTTAATTACACAAAGGAGTTTTTGTACGTCAATCTTAACGCTAGATCTCGGCAAGCAAACAGGCTGGGCAATTCTAACAGATGGAATAATTGAAAGTGGGAGCAAAAGCTTTCATGGTAGTCGTTTCAGCGGAGGTGGAATGTGTTTCTTAAACTTTTGCAATTGGCTCAATTCTTTGAAAGACATTTCTGCAGTGTACTTTGAGGAGGTGAGAAGACATTTAGGAACTGATGCAGCCCATTGCTACGGTGGGTTTCTTGCAGTGCTGTCTGCTTGGTGTGAAGAGAACAATATTCCCTACCAAGGTGTTAATGTTAAAACTATAAAACGCTTTATAGCAGGCAAAGGCAATGCAAGTAAGAGTGAAGTTATTGAAGCGATACGTGAAAAAAGTTTTTCACCTAGAGATGATAATGAGGCCGATGCTTTGGCATTAATGTTCTATATTAGTAAAGATATTAATAAGACGAAAAATCCATAAAAAGTGGGTCCTTTCAGCCAGAATGGCGGATTTGGTGGGTTCAACCCCAGGCCTTCTTTAGCGTCAGAGATATTTTGAATATTAACTTTTTAATTATTAAGGATTTAAATTATATGAATTTAGCAATCCACTACTATCCTGTTGAAAACCTCGTCGAATATAAGCGTAATCCTCGTAAAAATGATGATGTAGTAAATAGAATGTGTGCTTCAATCAGGGAATTTGGCTTTCGTATACCAATAGTTGCAAAAAGCGATGGAACTGTGGTTGATGGTCATTTAAGACTTAAAGCAGCAAGAAAACTTGGTATGGAGAGTATTCCAGTGGTCTTAAGTGATAATTTAAATGAACCACAAACTAAATTTTCGGTTACTGGCAAATCAATCAGCTAACTGGGCAAAGTGGGACGATGAGCTTTTGAAAGTGGAAATTCAAGAGTTAGAAGATTTGCAGTTTGATCTTAAAATGACTGGATTTGAATTGGAAAAAGTTCAACGTTTTCTCGATGATTTTGATGGGAAAGAAGAAGTAGAAAGAGGAGTTTTGGAGTTAATTGATAAAAAGGTAGAAATAGCAAAACCAGGGGATTTATGGATTTTAGGTGATCATAGAATCTATTGCGGTGATAGCTGCGTAGTTGAATCATTTAAAGCAGTATTAGATGATAAAATGGCAGATATTACTGTTTGTGATCCTCCATATAACGTTGATTATGGTAGTAGCCAGGAGAGAGAAGATAAAAAAATATTGAATGATAATCAAGGTGAAAAGTATGAGCTTTTTCTCTACGACATCTGTTCCAATATTTTAGCATATACGAAAGGAGCAATTTACATCTGCATATCATCATCAGAGTTTTCAACGCTGCAAAAAGCATTTGAGGAAGCAGGAGGAAAATGGTCAACATTTATCATTTGGGCAAAGAATCATTTTACGCTAGGCAGGTCTGATTATCAAAGACAATACGAAGCAATGCTCTATGGATGGAAAAGCGGCAATAAACGTGAGTGGCATGGAGGTAGAAATCAAAGTGATCTATGGTTTTATGATAAGCCAATACATAACTCACTGCACCCAACAATGAAGCCAGTAGAGCTAATGGAGAAAGCAATAGTTAATAGCAGCAGACCTGGGGATACTGTACTTGATCCATTTAGCGGTTCTGGCAGCACACTGATTGCATGTGAGAGAACAGGAAGAATTTGCAGAACAATAGAGCTAGATTCAAAATTTGTAGATGTAACGATAAAACGTTGGCAAGTATACACAGGTAGGGAAGCAATTCTTTCTGGTACTGGCAAAACTTTTGCACAAATTCAAGAAGAAAAACAGCAATAAAGGGGCAAAAGAAGTGGAAAAGATCACACAAACGGAATGGGCAAGAGAGATAGGAGTTTCAAAGCAATATGTCTGTTATTTAGTAAAAAAAGGAATAATTGAGTTGGAGAATGGTTTGGTAAATAGAGAACAAGCAAATGAAGCAGTAGCGGCAATAAGAGATCCAAGTCAGCCACTTAGGAGGAAAAATCCAGAAAACGAAAATACAAGTAACCTTTCCACGATGTTGCTAAAAGCTCGAATAAAAAATGAAATGGAACGAGGTAAACTTCTTGAGGCGAAAGCTAAGGCTGAGATTGGTGAACTTGTAGCAGTAGAGGAAGTAAAGCGCGATGCATTTAATGTAGCAAGAGTTGTACGTAATAATTTGCTTAATATTCCAAATAGAGTTTCAGCACTGCTTGCATCACTGAGTGACACTGAAAAGATTCATATGGCGCTAACCGAAGAGATTACAAACTCATTACAAGAATTATCTAATATTAAGTTTTAAATAATGTCTGCTAACTTAAGTTTAGAATTAATAAAGTGTCTTATTAATCAACCAGGAGTGGATGTAAATGTTAGAGGATTAAATGGGAAAACCCCACTACATTATGCAGTAGAAATTAACGAGCTTAGTATGGTTGCTCTCTTACTAAATAGGAAAAATATTAATCCACTGATCACTGATGATAATGGTAAAAGTGCGCTGGATTGTGCAAGAGAAGAGATATTACAAGCACTAATCAATCACAAATATGGATTGGAGAAAGATAGCTTACTTCACTTAGCTGCGATGTTGAATGAAGCAAATGCTGTAAGGTTTTTACTCGACAAAGGGACTAATGTTAATGAGCAGAATGCTTTACTACATACACCGTTACACTTAGCGGCAGGAGCTGGGCATGAACAAATAGTAGAAATTTTAATTAGAGAAGGAAATGCGGACAAAGATGTTCTTGATGCGAGAAATCATGCAGCAATTCATTATGCAGTAAACAACAAGAAGCTAGGAGTAGTAAAATTACTTTCAAATCTTGGTGCGAATGTTAATGTAGTTGGCAGCGGCAGAAATGCAATGAAATTATCTTCTTTGCACGTAGCTATAAGTAGTAGTAATTACGACGAAAGGGACTTATGTTTAGATATTGTAAGATGCTTAATAAATGTTCCTAATGCTGGGGTTAACTTACAAGATTATGAAAATAAAACGCCACTACATTATGCTGAAAGGCTGAAAACAATAGAAGTTTTACTAACGCGAGAAGATATAGATCCTTTAATTAAGGATGATAATGGCAAGACACCATTTTGTTATGCAAAAGAAGCAAATAGATTAGATATAGTAAAGATTTTAGCAAGTAATAGATACGGAGCTGATAAAAACAGTTTGCTTCATTTAGCTGCCAGAAAAGGATATGAAGACCTAATAGACGGTATTCTTGGTGAAGGAGTTGAAATAGATGCTGTAGATGAGAGTGGAAAAACGGGAATTTATGTTGCTGTAAAGCATGGTCACTTTAACGTAGTAAAGTTGTTGCTAAAGAGAGGAGCAGATGCCACGGATGTTTTTCAGTATGCAATAATAACGAACAACGCAAAATTAATAAAATTACTGAGCAAAGAGAAGGAAATAGTGTTATTTGGAAGACAGAAGAACTTTCCAACATTTCATTTATTGAGCAATAAATATTTTGAAGAAAGGAAAATAGCAGACAAAAAAATAAAGAAATATATCAATATCGTCTGTGTTTCTATAACAGTATGTGCAATAGTGATAGTGGGAATTTACCCTAACATTATAGCTGCGGTAATGGTGGGAATAGTTGCGCTCATAGCTGCAATAGCAATGAGTAATTTAACTCAGAAGTACATAGAAGAAGCACTTGAAAAGAAAATGTTTATTGAACTCGAAAGTGAGAAAACAAGTGAGTGCAGTTCTATTTTAAGTGATGTTGAGGTATCATCTAATGATGGTGAAGAGCTAGCGATATGATATATGCTACATCTTTTTCTGAAGGTTTAAAGCCAGATCCACTACTTAAAGTGTCAGAGTGGGCGAATGAGTATCGAGTTTTAGCGCCAACTGCAGCATCAGAGCCAGGTAAATGGAGAACAGAAAGAACTCCTTATTTAAAAGAAATCATGGATTCACTTTCTCCGTCCTCACCAGCAGAAAAAGTAGTATTCATGAAAGGAGCGCAGATTGGAGGAACAGAAGCTGGTAACAATTGGATAGGCTATATTATAGATCAGACTCCTGGTCCAATGTTAGTTGTGCAGCCAACAGTTGAAATGGGAAAGCGTTGGTCAAAAGGAAGATTTGCGCCGTTAATAGAGAGTACGCCATGTTTAAAGAGTAAAGTAAAAGACCCAAGGTCAAGAGACTCAGGCAATACTGTACAAAGTAAGGAATTTCCAGGTGGAATAGTAGTAATAACCGGAGCAAATAGCAGTGTAGCACTGAGATCTATGCCAGTAAAATATCTCTTTCTTGATGAAATAGACGCCTATCCAGGAGATTCAGGTGGTGAAGGAGATCCAGTGCTGCTCAGTATTGCTCGAACTAATACATTTGCACGGCGAAAGATTTTTTTAGTATCAACACCAACGATTCATGGAATAAGCAGAATTGAGAAAGAATTTGAAGCAACAGATAAGCAGTACTTTTTTGTACCATGTCCGTATTGTAATTACTATCAAGTTCTAAAATGGTCACAAATTAAATGGGAAAACAACGACTCAAGAACAGCACATTATGTCTGCACTGAATGTAGCGGCAAAATAGAAAATCATCAAAAGACAGAGATGCTTGAGCGTGGAGAATGGAGACCTACTAATAGAGTAAAAGGTGAGAAAAAAGGATTTCATCTTTCAAGTCTTTATAGTCCAGTAGGCTGGTATAGCTGGACTCAAGCAGTAGAAGATTTTCTTCATGCAAAAGAAAGTGAACAATTACTAAAAGTATGGATAAATACCACCTTAGGAGAAACTTGGGTAGATAAAGGAGAAGTACCAGACTGGAAGCAATTATTTAACAGGAGAGAATTTTTTCCCATAGGCACAGTACCTAGGAGAGAAGTGGTACTTACTGCAGGAGTAGATGTTCAAAAAGATCGGTTAGAAGTAGAAGTTGTAGCATGGGGAAAAAGTCGTGAAAATTGGTCAATAGACTACCAAGTATTTGAAGGAGATACAGGAGGTGGGGAAGTATGGGGAAAACTCTCCGAGCTCTTAAATCATCATTTTATCGGTGAAAATGGGCTTGAATATATGATAAGTATGATGGCAGTAGATGCTGGATATGCAACGCAAGAAGTATACAATTGGGTAAGAGGTCATCAGGGCTCTGGAAGAGTAATGGCAGTGAAAGGTGTAAATAAAGCACTAGTACCACTTAGCAGCCCAAGTAGAGTAGATATAACAGTTGGTGGTCAAAAGCTAAAAAGAGGAATAAAGCTCTGGCCAGTAGGAGTATCGATATTAAAATCAGAGCTTTTTCAATTACTTAATGTTTTAAAAGAAGGTGAAGAAGCTCCAGCAGGATATTGTCATTTTCCGGAGTATGCACCTGAATATTTTAAGCAGCTAACGGCAGAGCAATTAGTCAGTAAAGTAGTGAAAGGATATACCAAACAAGAGTGGCAAAAGGTAAGAGAGAGAAATGAAGTACTAGATTGCCGAATTTACGCAAGAGCAGCATCTATTGCACTTGGAATCGATCGTTGGCCAGAGAGTAAATGGAATAGTTTAGGTGAAAAACCAGAAAGCAAAAAACCTAAAAAAGTAAGACAGAGTAAGTGGTTGGAGAATGTATAACGAAGAGTATTTGTTTCAAGTCGAAGAAGCGATAAAGAAGCTTCAGAGTGGCGAAAGAGTAGTATCAATTGCATATGGTGACCATGTGGTGAGATATGCTGAAGTTCAGATAAATGACTTACTGAATCTACGGCAACGTATTAAGGCTGAATTGAAAATTGCAGGTATGAAGCCAAAGAGAAAAATTGTTTTTTCAACAAATAAAGGGGTTGACAAAATTATGTAAAAATGTTATAGTTTAGAGTTGATATCTTACAGTGAATAATATGGATCAAAGTCAAGGAAGGCTTAATGTTAATGTAAATTTTGAGGGGGAATTTGCTCAGTATCTTACAGAAATGGCAAAAGTTCAAAATAGAACTATTGAAGAAATTGTAAAAGATCTAGTAGAAGAAGAACTTGAGGTAAGTAAACTATCTGAAGGTGACGAAATGGATGAAGGAGAAATAGCTCTACTTGAACTTGCTGCTAAACGTAATGTTCCTGGAGCAAAAATAATTAGACATGAAGATATCAAGTGGGAATAATTTACCAAATTGGTTATTTAGAAGGTGTAGATACCGAAGATCTTCCTTCTCTTCCGAAAACAATACGGTTAAGGGTGCAAAAAGCTATAGAAAAACGTCTCACAATTATTCCTGATAAAGTAGGTGAGGCTTTATCGCATAAATGGGTAGGCTACTTTAGGTTGCGTGTTGGCGATTATCGAGTCATATACTTAATAGATAACTCAGAGCACATGGTCAAAATTGCAGCAATAGGACATCGAAAAGAAATTTATAAACGTAGTCCAGAGTAATGACTCTCTACATACAATCTGTTGACCAAATTCTCTAGCAACTTGCTATAATTTTTCAATGTCAAATTGTGCAACAACTTGTTGCATAATCAAAGAGGCAAAATGTTATTAAAATCATTCAAACAACTATTTAACAAACCAAAGATAAAAAGCTCAGCCTGGGATGCTGCAGGCTCAGGAAGAAGATTTTTTCACTTTCAACCAGAGTTAGGAAGTATAAACAATTTGCTGTCTCAAAACCTTGAAACTTTACGTAGTAGATCACGTGATATGGTGAGAAAAAATCCGTATGCAACAAATATCATTGATACAATAGTAAGTAACTCTATTGGAACAGGAATAAAGCCGCAATCAAAAGCAAGAGATGGAGAATTTCGAAAGAAGGTGCAAGAATTATGGCTAAGATGGACAGATGAAGCAGACAGTAACGGAGTAAGTGATTTTTATGGATTACAAGCTCTAGTGTGCAGAAGTATGATAGAGGGAGGAGAATGTTTTGTACGTTTAAGAACGAGAAAGCTGGAAGATAGATTTTCTGTACCATTACAACTGCAAGTACTTGAGTCTGAACATTTAGATAATAAAACAAATCAAACTTTAGGAAATGGTAATGTAATAAGAAACGGGATTGAGTTTAACAGGCTTGGGCAAAGAGAAGCATATTACTTATTTAGAGAACATCCAGGAGAAGGGTCATTTGGCGAATCAGTGAGAGTACCAGCAAACGATGTTTTACATATCTATAAACCACTGAGACCTGGGCAAATTAGAGGAGAGCCATGGCTTTCGAGTATACTGCTAAAGCTCTATGAACTTGATCAATATGATGATGCAGAATTAGTGAGAAAAAAGACAGCAGCGATGTTTGCAGGGTTTATTACAAGGCTCGATCCTGAAGCAAATATTTTAGGAGAAGGTGAAAGTAATGAGCAAGGGGTAGCACTATCAGGTTTAGAGCCAGGAACAATGCAGCTTTTAGACCCAGGAGAAGACATAAAATTTTCAGAGCCATCTGATGTAGGAGGAAGTTATGAAGCATTCATGAGACAGCAGCTGAGGGCAATAGCAATAGGCACAGGGATAACATATGAGCAACTAACAGGAGATTTAACGGGCGTTAATTATTCATCCATTCGAGCAGGATTAATAGAGTTTCGTCGTAGATGTGCTATGCTGCAACACAACATTATGGTATTTCAATTTTGCAGACCAGTATGGAGTAGATGGCTAGAATTAGCAGTACTCTGTGGAGAACTGAGTATAGATAAAAAAGTAGCAAAAGCAGCGAAAGAAGAAGTAAAATGGATACCACAGGGATTTGATTGGTGGATCCTTTAAAAGACCAGCAAGCACAACAAATGGCAGTAAGAAATGGATTTAAGAGTCGATCAGAAGTGGTTTCAGAGCTAGGTTATGATGTAGAAGAAATAGACCAAGAAATTGCAGAAGATCAAAGACGTGCTAGTTCCTTGGGTTTAAGTTTTGATTCCGACGTTACTACTAATCAAGAGATAATATGAAAAACCAAGCGATATGGCTAAACAGATGTGTAATGGTAGAACCAAGGAGTTTTGAATTACTGTCACTACAAACAGGAAAGCAGCCTATCTTTAAAAATATAAAACATGCGGTAAGAAATAGTGAAAGAGGAATAATACCAATACATGGAATCTTGACGAAAAAGTCAGAAGTTTTTGATGATGTATTGGGGATGACATCGTATGAGAAGATAAGTGAAGAGATAGAAGAAGCTTTAATAGATAAAGAAGTAGAAACAATAATTTTGGACATAGACAGCCCCGGAGGAGAAGTAAACGGTTTATTCGACCTTTCCGACTTTATTTACCAAGCAAGGAGAAAAAAGAGGATTGTGGCAATAGCAAATGATGATGCGTATTCTGCGGCGTATGCAATTGCATCAAGTGCTGAAAAAGTATTGGTAACTAGAACTTCAGGAGTTGGAAGCATAGGAGTAATAGCAAGTCATATAGATCAAAGTGGGTTTGATGAAAAACAGGGAATAAAATATACGACAGTATTTGCAGGAAGTAGAAAAAATGATTTAAATCCACATGAGCCAATAACTTCTGAGAGTTTAGAAAGCCTAAAAAGCGAAGTGAATCGTTTATATGGAATGCTGGTTGAGCTAATAGCACGCAATAGAAACCTTTCTGTAGAGGCAATAAAATCAACAGAAGCAGGGCTATATTTTGGCGAGAAAGCAGTAGAAATAGGTCTTGCAGATGGAATTACAATTCTTTCAGAGTTTAAATCTATTAATAAAAAAGGGGATATTACTATGAATGAAAAAACTACAAATGACCTAGAAACTGACAATTTAACTAAGTATCGTACTGAAGTTCTTGAATTAATACGTTTATGTAACTTATCACGAATGCCAGAAAAGATAGGAGAATTTATTGAGCAAAGCGTAAGTGTTGAGCAAGCCAGGGAAGTTTTAATGGAGTTACTTGCAGAGCGAACGAAGAAGACAGAAATACTAAGTGCAATACCACAGAATTCAGGAGAAGAGTTGATGATGCAGGTAGCGAAAAGTCGTGCGCAATCAAACATTTAAAGTATGTGTATAACCGCCGTGTATAACAACCACAAATATGGCGGTAAAAAAATAAAAAAAGGAGAGAAAAAGACATGATAAGTATAACTGAAGGAAATAATTTAGGCGATCTTCTGAAATATGAAGTGTCCAACCTATATTCAAGAGATCAAATAACAGTAGCCAAGGGACAAAATCTAAAGCTGGGAAAAGTAGTTGGTTATGATACTAAAGATGGTTTTATTAAAGCTTTAAATCCAACTGCCACAGATGGGACACAAACGGCTATAGGAGTGATAGCAAGCGATGTAAACGCAAAGGAAAATAGTAAAGGAGTAATTATTGCTCGTGGTGCAATACTAGCAGATCATGCAGTTGTATGGCCAGCAAATATCATTGAAGAGCAGAAAACTGCAGCAATAAAGCACCTTGAAGGACGAGGGATCATTATCCGCAAGGGAGCTTAAAAAAACTATTAAAAATACAAAAGGGGGAAAAGAAAAAATGCAAAATCCATTTACAAATACAGCATTTAGCATGACGGCACTAACAAATGCGATAAATATATTGCCGATAAATTATGGACGAGTTGAAAATTTAAATTTGTTTCCAAGTAGGTCAGTAAGATTTAGACATATTACTATAGAGGAGCAAAATGGAGTATTAAGTTTACTACCAACGCAGTTACCAGGAGCACCAGCAACAGTAGGAAAACGTGGAAAACGAAAAATAAGAACTTTTACCATTCCACATATACCACATGATGACGTAGTGTTGCCTGAGGAAGTACAGGGAATAAGGGCATTTGGGTCAGAAAGTGAACTGAAAGCATTGGCAGATGTAATAACTGATCATTTGCAGCTAATGAGAAATAAACACGCAATAACGTTAGAACATTTGAGAATGGGAGCGCTGAAGGGAATCATTCTTGATGCTGATGGGTCGGAGTTATTAAACCTTTACAACGAATTTGAAATTACACCAAAAGTAGTAAATTTTGCATTGGGGACTGCGACAACCGATGTAAAGCGTAAGTGTCTGGAAGTATTGCGCCATGTTGAGGACAATTTAAGTGGTGAATATATGACGGGGATTCATGCACTGGTAAGTCCAGAGTTTTTTGATGCACTAATTTCGCATAGTAAAGTGAAAGAGGCATATGAAAGATGGCAAGAAGGAGCAGCGCTGAGGAATGACATGAGATCAGGATTTACGTTCTGTGGAATAACATTTGAAGAGTATAGAGGGCAAGCAACCGACCCTGAAGGAACCGTAAGAAGATTTATAGAAAGAGAAAGTGGAAACTGTTTTCCACTAGGAACAGCGAGCACATTTACAACGTATTTTGCACCAGCAGACTTTAATGAGACAGTAAATACTCTTGGACAGCCACTTTACGCGAAACAAGAGCCAAGAAGATTTGATAGAGGGACCGATTTACATACTCAGTCAAATTCTTTGCCAATGTGCCATAGACCGGGAGTATTAGTAAAAGTCGTTGTAACATAACAACACAGGTAGAGCAACTATAAAGTGGTGAGGCAGAAGAATGCTTTACCTGTGTGCCCCTTCTTAGCATGTAAAGGTTAGTATATAGCAGAAAAATATGCAAGAAAATATTAAGAGATTATTGCAAGATTGTTTTGCCCATTTAGGAAAAGTAGCTTTGTATGAATCAAAGGATAAGTCATATATGGTACAAGTACTAAAGCAACAGCCAGATAAATTATACGAGATTGGTGAAGGACAATTTGTAGGAGAAATTTTATTGTTGGAAGTAAGTGTGTTTGATGTATTAAAGCCAATGGTAGGAGATACTTTTTCCATAGGTAGTTGTAGATACAGAGTACACACACCACCACTTAGAGATAATTCAGGAATGGTATGGAAAATTCAAGCATCGGGGGTGTAAAATGTCTATTAATATAGAAGTTACCGATAATATTAATAAGGTAATTGAAAATGTAAATGCTGAAAGGAAAAAAGTGGAAAAAGCAGCGGTGAGGGCATTGAACAAAACAGCACTATGGTTAAAAACGCAAGCAGCTAAGGAAATTAGTGAGGAAAAGAAGATAAAATTAACGGTAATGAGAAAAAGGCTAAGAATTTTTAAGGCTAAGACAAGTAGGTTAGATGTATTAATGAGAGCAAATTTATATGATATTAGGGTATCAGCAATTGGCAAGATGAGACAAACAAGAAAAGGAGCGAAAGTAGGAAAACATAAGTTTATAGGAGGATTTATGGCAACAATGCCAAGAGGAAATAGTGGTGTTTTTAGGCGTGAAGGAAGAACAGCTTTGCCAATACAAGAGGTAAAATTAGGACTGGAACCAGAAGCATCAAAAATAATAAAGGAGCTAGTTAATTATGAAACAGAAGGGATATTTGAGAAATATTTTGAGCGTGAATTAAACTATATTGTAAAAGTATGATTTTAATTGAGTTGCACAAAGCAATTTGCAGAATGTTGAAGAAAGAAATACCAGCGATACAGACATGTGAAATATATCCAATGATAAGAAGGGAAATAGTAGCACCAGCGGTATTTGTGGAATTGTCAAGTTTAGAGCAAGGAAAAGATTCAGGAACAGAAGAATTAGCCCTGAAAGCAAGATTTGAGGCACGAATTGTGATTGATAGCACAATAGAGAATGCAGCTATTATTGTCAGAGAATTAGCTGCTGAGGTTGCGAGAGTAGTAAATAAAAATACTTGGAACGTAAAAAATGTTTCGCCAGGTGAATTTATATCAGCAGAAATTGACGGATTTAGGCCAGAATTAGACGCGTATTTAGTGTGGATGGTAGACTGGGTGCATGAAGTACACTTGGGTCGATCTATTTGGGAAGAGGGAAAATTTATGCCACACAAAATAGAAATCGGTGAAATAAATGTTGGAAAGTAATTTTGCTATTTCAGAGTTGCAAAGAAAGTTAGCTAACATTGTACGTATTGGGCTTGTGAAAGAAGTAGATTATGAAAAAGCGAGAGTAAAAGTGCAAATAGGGGAATTTTTAACAGATTGGTTGCCATGGATAACAAGTAAAGCAGGAAAAGATAGAAATTGGTCTCCTCCAGATATCGATGAACAGGTTATTATACTTTCTGCGCTAGGAGAACTATCATTAGGGGTGGTATTAGCAGGAATATATCAGGAAAAATACCCTGCACCAGAGAATAAAAAAGAAATAAATAGTGTAAAAATTCAAGATGGGACAAGATTGTTATATGATAAAGAGAAGCATCATTTAGAGATTGAAGTAGTGGACAAAATAACATTGAAAGCTGGGGAATCAAGTATAGAGATGACAAGGAGCGAAATAAAACTGAAAGCAGATAGAATAGAACTTAATTAATTGGAAAATGAATAAATCAGTTGTGCGAGTAGGAGATTATTGTGGAGAAGCAACACCACATTTTTGCATTAGCGGCAGTAATAATGTTTTTGTAAATGATTTCCCAGTCTGTAGGAAAGGAGACAATTTTAACGAAGGAAAAGTAATGATTCAAGGATCAAAAACAGTGTTTGCAAATGGTCATGGTGTAGGAAGAGTAGGGGATTCAGTATCTTGTGGGTTAAAAGTAATAAAAGGCAGTAAAAGCGTCTTTGCAAAATAGAAATGAAGGGTATGGATGGTAAAACAGGAAAAGCGTTAGAAGGAATAGAGCACTTAAAGCAATCAATAATTGATATACTTACGACTCCTATAGGATCACGAATTATGATGAGGAATTACGGGTCTAGGCTATTTGAATTATTGGATAAGCCAGTTAATCGTGATTTAACACTAGAAATTTACGCAGCAACTGCAGAAGCTTTGGAAAAATGGGAAAAAAGGTTTAAATTAGAAAAAGTAAAAATGACAGAAGTAAAAGAGGGAAAAGTAACGCTTGACCTGGAAGGGTTGTACGTACCAATGGGGAAAAAGATTCGCTTCGATGAGGTTGTAGTATAAAGATGCAGCAGACTAACATTATTGAGCCACTGAACTTCGAAGAAATCTTTTCACGTATGAAAGAAGAATTAATAAGTCGAGATGAAAGTTTTACGGCATTAGTAGAAAGTGACTCAGCGATGAAGGTATTAGAAGTAGCAGCCTGGAGAGAGCTTTTGCTGAGACAAAGGATAAACGAAGCAGTAAAGAGTAATTTACTTAAGTTTGCGACAGGAGAAGATCTTGATAATTTAGCTGAATTTTATGGAGTGGAGAGGCAGAAAGAAGAAGATGACGAACGTTTTAGAAAAATAATTAAAGCAAAGATAATAGGCTGGAGCACGGGAGGAAGTAAAGAACACTATCGATATCATGCACTGTCAGCAGATAGTAGAGTAAAGGATGCATTAGTAGAATCACCTATACCAGGGAAAGTACAAGTTTCAATCTTATCCACAGAATTATCCACACTGCAAGAAGAATTACTAGAAATTGTCAAAAATCAGCTAAACAGGGAGGATGTGAGGATTTTAACAGATACAGTTGAAGTGGTAAGTTGCAATATGATAGAAATAGATATCCACAGTAAAATTAGCATTAAAAGACCAGATATTATTGAAACGGTGAAGAAGAAATTTATCGAAAAATTTGGAACAACGAAAAGATTAGGATGGAAGGTAACAAGATCATGGATAATAGCCAATTTGTTTATGGAAGGAGTAGAAAACGTGGAATTAATAGAGCCAAGAGAAGACATAGTTGTGAAAGGAAATGAGTGCGCTTTCTTAAAAAGTTTAAATGTTGAGTTAAATTAATGCTATTACCGCCAAACGCAACAAAAAAGGAAAAAGCGCTGGTTGATGCAATAGATTACAAAGTAGATCCTGGTTGTATCAGAGGGTTTAAATTTAGCCAAGGGGAAAAAGTGTTGCCATGGATAATAGAGGAATATGGGCTAGGAGAAATCCTACATTGGGTAAAAGACAAAAGAAAGGCGATAAAAAAAGGGATAAAATTTCAGCGTTTAAGAGGAACACCTGCTTCACTGAAAATAGCACTAAAATGGGCAAATATAGAAGATATTACAATTATCGAAGAACCATCTGGCAAGCACTTCTTTGAACTACAGATAGGGATAAAAGATGTTCCGAATGACTTCTTCGTTGATGCAGTAGTAGAACTAGCAAAACTATCATTGCCTGCAAGATCGAGGCTAATGAGGATTTTTAACGATTATTACAACATTAGCAGGTTCATATTGGATGAGAGTTTTTTCGGAAGTTTATTATCGGATTATTCCGGGGTAAAAATAGAAAAAGATGGGCCAGTTTTATCATTTGGAAGAGTAAATTTTTCAGGTCTCATGGTCCGGTTATTAGGATTGTAGAAAACTATCTACGCGATCATTATGAACGAGCTTTAAGCAATGACATATATCGCTTGGATGTAGCAATACTTGGAGAAACCGAGCCTCATACTAAGAACTACAACGGTATTTATGAACGAAATCATGTGTGGTATAACTTCAAAGCGCTATATCCGCTACCACAGAGCTTATTACCTAAGATTAAGTTTGCTAAAGCGCAGATAGTATTATCAGATAGCTGGAACTTAGGAGAAATAAACGCGTGTTTTCCGGTTACGAGTGGAGAAGAGAAAGGAAGTAAATTTTTACTAGGAAGTGATAAACTATCTGAACAACTGTGGAATTTAAAACACAAGCCAATTTTAGAAAGGTTTAGCGTTACTCACCACTACAAAGTAGAAGATTTTACCAACCAAAAAGTTATAATATTTGGTGTGGCAGAGCACAATATTCATTTTGAAAGGGATTTAAATTCAGAGCAAAAGGATTCAATACATGAACCGGAAAATTACGTTTTAGTGTTTTACCCAGGCGTACTAACGTGGCACGAACATCGTCATTTGAACAGAGGTTGGGAAGAGAAACAAGTAATATGTTTAATGCATTAAGCATATATATTTATATCTTCATATACTATATTAGTATTTAGTTAAAAAGGTGTACTACGCGAAAAAAGACTTGCCTTTTTATGCCAAAACGCACATAACTTGAATAGCAGCAGGTAAATATAAGAAATTTGTCTGGCGCTAGAAAAGATAATTTTGTGAGGTATGAAATGGGGTTCAGCGAAGAAAAGAAAGAATCTTTTAACAAGTTTTTTAAAGAAGTATCAAGGAATGGATTTAAAAATATTAATAAAAGGGATGAAAAAGGAGAAACAGTATTGCACCATGCAGTAGAAAATTCCGATCACAAAACAGTGAGGTTATTAATAGAAAAAGGAGCGGAGATCGATGCAAGAGATAAAAATGGTTATACGCCACTGCACTGTGCAGTATTCGCAAAAAGTTTAGAAAATGTAAAAGTACTGCTAAGGTCAGGAGCGGAAATAAATGCCACTCAATATGTCAGTGGATGTACGCCACTGCACTCTGCATGTAAAATAGGAGGAGCAGGAGTTGAAATAATAAAAGAGCTAGTAAAAGCAGGATCTGAAGTTAATCAACTGAATAAGTATGGTTCAACACCAATGTATTACATATGGGAAAGTGAAAAGTATTGTCTATGTGATAGGGAAGAGAGTGAAAAGGCAAGTAAATTTTTGAGAGCAAAAGGTGGAGTAACAAAAAGTAGAAAACTGACGTGCTATGGAATAGAGGGGCTAGTGGGAGAAATAGCAGACAAGTTGGATAGGAGCTATATGCCAGAGCTAAAAATAATGGAGATCGAAGAAATAAGGAAGAGAGACAAATCATTAATAAAGAAAGAATGTCAAAATTTAGCAACCAAGATAATGTGCCAAGTAAACGAAATGATAGATGAGGTGGTGAGAATTAAAAAAGGGACTTAAATTTAAAGAAAAGGTGAGGTAGGTTATGAGTAAAAAAGAAAAAGAGGATGCACTAAAAGAATTATTAGAGAACTCAGGTAAAAATATTAAGGGGACAAAAAAGGAACTGCATTATGCAGTAGACGGAAAAACAGTGAGCTTATTAGTTGAAAAAGGAGCGAATGTGAATGCAGCGGATGTAGAAGGATATACAGCACTGCACCTAGCGATAACGGAGAAACGTCTAGAAACAGTTAGAGAATTGATAAAATCAGGAGGGAATGTAAATGCTGAAGAGTATGGCAGTAAATGCACACCGCTGCACCTTGGCATGTATGGTGGGGAAAGTGGAAATAGTGGAGGAGCTAGTAAAAGCAGGGGCTGAAATAGAACAAGCAGATAAATTTGGGATGACAGCGATGGATTATGCGAAAAATAGTAAAGAGGTAACTGAAGTATTGAAGAAAGAAACAGACAGAATAGAAAAGTTATTTGAGAAATTATGAGAGGCTGAAAATATGGAAAGAAAGGAAGAAATAGAAAAGAAAGTAATGAATTTAGAGAAAAAAGCGTTGGAAGAGGTGAGGAAAATATGGAAAAAGGTATATGGAGAAGGAGCGCCTAGATACTCAAAGAAATACCTGATACCAAGATTAGCTTATAGAATGCAGGAAAAAGCGTACGGAGAAATATCAAGAAAAGGGGCAAAAAGACTAGAATACCTGGCAGATCGACTAGAGAAGGGAAAAAGGATAAGTAGCGATAAACTGCCAGTAGAGGGAACAGAGCTAATATTAGAAAGAGGGGAAGAGACGCATGCGGTAATGGTAACAGATAAGGGTTTAATCTATAAAGAAGAGTTTTATACGTCATTATCAGCAGTAGCCGGCAAAATAATGGAAATGAGTTATAATGGACCGCTCCTATTTGGAATGAGAGATAAGGAGAAAGAATGCTGAAAGAGGTAAGATGCGCGATATATACGAGAAAATCAAATGAAGACGGGCTAGAACAAAAGTTTAATAGTTTAGATGCACAGCGAGTAGTATGTGAGAAGTATATAAAAAGCCGAGAAGGGTGGGTAGCATTGGCAAAAAAGTACGATGATGGAGGGTTCTCAGGGAGTAATTTGAATAGACCAGCGATAAAGGAATTGTTTGAAGATGTAAAGGTAGGAGAAGTCGACTGTGTAGTAGTATATACGCTAGATAGGTTATCAAGAGAAACAAAGGACTGCATAGAAGTAACATCATTTTTTAGAAGGCACCGGATAAGTTTTGTAGCAGTAACACAAATATTCGACAATAATACGCCAATGGGAAAATTTGTACAAACAGTGCTATCAGGGGCGGCACAACTAGAAAGAGAAATGATAGTAGAGAGAGTAAAAAATAAAATAGCAACATCGAAAGAACAAGGGTTATGGATGGGAGGAAATCCACCGCTTGGCTATGATGTAAAAGAAAAGGAATTAATAATAAATGAAAAAGAAGCAAAAATAATAAAGCATATATTTGAGAGGTATATGGAGCTGAAGTCAATGGCAGAATTGGCAAGAGAGTTAAACAGAGAAGGATATCGAACGAAAGCAAAATCAGATATCTTTAAAAAGGCAACAGTGAGGAGAATAATAACAAACCCAATATATATGGGAAAAATCAGGCATTATGAGAAACAGTATAAAGGAAAGCATGAAGCGATAATAGAAGAAGAAAAATGGCAAAAAGCGCAGGAATTGATAAGTAATCAGCCATATAGAAAAGCAAAATATGAGGAAGCACTGCTAAAGGGAATAATCAAGTGCAAGAGCTGTGATGTAAATATGACTCTGACATACTCAAAAAAAGAGAACAAAAGGTATAGATATTACGTATGCAACAATCACTTAAGGGGGAAGAATTGTGAATCAGTAAATCGAACTATAGTAGCTGGGGAAATAGAAAAAGAAGTGATGAAAAGAGCCGAATGCTTATATGGGGATGGAGAAAATTTAAGCTTCAGAGAACAGAAAGAAGCAATGAAAAAATTAATAAAGGGAGTAATGGTAAAAGAAGATGGAATAGAAGTGTGTTCTGAATCAGAGGAAAAATTTATACCAATGAAGAAGAAAGGAAACAAATGCATAGTAATCGAACCAGAAGGTAAAACAAATAATGCACTATTGAAGGCAGTGGTGAGAGCCCATTCCTGGAAACGGCAATTGGAAGAAGGAAAATATAGAAGTGTGAAAGAGCTGAGTAAGAAAATAAACGTAGGTACAAGACGTATACAGCAAATTTTAAGATTAAATTATTTAGCACCAAAGATTAAGGAAGATATAGTAAATGGGAGGCAGCCAAGGGGTTTGAAGTTAGTTGATTTAAAAGAAATACCGATGCTGTGGAGTGAGCAAAGGGAGAAATTCTATGGTCTTGATTTATAAAAGCAACAGAAAAGGGCCACACAAAAAGATGTTGAAATTGATATAGAAAAGTAAGTCAATGTTACAGAATCAATTATGCGAAAATATCAATATAAATAATGAAGATTTTAGCATATCAGATGCAATAGTGATAAAAAATGTATCCAACTTTAACTGCATATTTTAATAGTAGATTTGGAGGAAAATTCTGTAAACATCAAAAAAAGCAATACTCTAAACTTCAGCACACAACTCCAGGAAATAGTACATGTCGAGCAATCTATAGCCCCTTTTGAATCTGAGAGTGTACTTGAAAATCCATAAACATTAAGTAAACTTTTTAAATAAAATAGTTTCTTTTTCAACTTACTAAATAAACTTCTCCCATCATTGCTGTGTAACAAATCATATACAAAGCTATGGTCTACTTACAAGCAGTGCCTTCTGTTGATGAGATGCTTTTTCTATCTTTAACTCATCCATACTAGAGCTTGGCAAGCTTGAATAGCATAAGGAATCTTTTTGTTCTTGCGTTTGTTTTGCCAAGGCCTTATTTCTATAAAGTAGGGGTTGAAAATGATCATGGCCTCCATTTACCATATGTAAGACACTATTGTGACTATAATCTATCTTACCTGCTTTTGATCCTGAGCTATCTATTAACTGATGCAAGAACGGATCTTGTTGCTTATCAATAGTGTGCAATGGGTTACTTTCTGCAACATGCAATTTCACACCATACTTATCACAAAGTATTCTGCCCTCGATATCGGAACGTCCCCAAAATTCATTCTTTCCAATGCTATTGATATATTGGTTACACGTAATTCCACGATTTACGAACTCACCTTCAACCTCATCAAAGTCATTGCCAATTTTACTTATAAACCACTCTGGAGGATTGTCTTGTGCAAATCTCTTACACTCATTCCTTAACTGCTTTACAGTAACTTTGATTCCCTTCTGTTGTTCCAGATTTTGCCTGAATGAATCAAAAAAACAGCTTCCATTATTGATTGCGTGCCCTAAATAGAAGTCATCAGGTATGTTTGATTTTTGCTCTTTGTCACCTTGTTTTTCTGCCTTTTCAATAATTTCTTCCTCTAAACCAAAAATCTTACTCCAGTTGTATTTACCTTCTAACTCCAATTTTTTACTTTCCTTTTCTGCTGCTTTAGCTAAGTCTGTTTTAGAAATATCCCCTTTTTCTTCATAGAACCTAGATAAAATTTTAAAGATATCTATCAGGTAAGTTTTTACGTCAAAATTCTTCTCCTTTTTTACAATATTAGACTCAATATTGCGTAAATCTTGTAATAACTTATGCCTTCTAGCAATTTCCTCCATAGAATCCTTTCTTAACTCTTCACGTTCTGTCCATTTGTTGTTAGACTCGCTTATTACTTCAGGATGCATTAATTTTCCAGACCTTTCAAAATATCCCTGTTCAATAGCATAGTAGATATCATAATCACCAAGTGCACAATCCTCGCCTAATTCTTCTTCATGACCTTTGAATTTTTCCAATACTTCCTCTTTATTACTCACTTTTACTATAATTTTGCTTTTATCTTGTACGTCAGGATACAGTCTAACGTCTATATTTCCCAAACTGGTATAGAAAGTTAATACTATATCGCTGCCTTCTGTAAGATCTGTGTAATTCCTTATGCCATCTTGGGTTATAATTTCCACCTCACTTTTGCCAATTTTTATTACACTCCTTCCATATCCTTTTTCTCCTTGAGGTATTCCTAAATTCCTTGTTCTATCTGTGATTTTTGCAACATCTATTATACTATCCTCTGAGTATTCTAAGTAAGATACACTGTTATCGATTTTTCCATCACACAGTTGACCACTGGTAGCATCCTTTGCAACTCTAAAAAATTCTTCAGCATAATTAATGTACTCTACATGAGCCTTGATTACATTAGCTTTATGATCTTTAAACTCTCGTTCTATTGTATCAATGACTTTTAAACTATCTGAGTTTTTTAACTTTGCTCCTCTCGATATTAATGCACATACTATATCACTGGCAATTCCATAGCTTCCTTCTAACTTAGCAATTTTTTCTAGTACGTGATCTGCAAAGTAATAATCTTTGTCTTTAGCAAAATTTAATCTCATTCCAGAAGCTATAATCTCATTTACAACTTCCTGTAGTTCAATCATGCTTTTAGCTTTTACTACCTTACTCAAAAACTTATTTAGCTTAGCAAGTTGATTTGTTTGATACATCTCTGACAAGAGACTATCACATTTTTCACAATTATCTTGCTTATTACCTACAAAGTCAGTTGCTCCTGCTTTTAAGAGTAAAGCTTTTACATCAGGAAATTGACAAAACGGCCAAATTGAACTATCACCCTTAACATTTAAAACTATCTTTAAATCTTGGTTATTTTTATGTTTATCTAAAAATTTTTTCAGATCTTCAACACCTGGACCATAAGGATTATCCCAATCTTCATCAGAATCTGTAGCTTTAACCATTTTACGTAGTTGGTCTCTTAACTTTTTTTGGTTGTCAGTTAAAAAACACTCTATAATATTGTTGCTATCAATTGCAACTTGCAGTGGAGTTTTTCCATCGTTATTTTTTATGCTTAAATCAGCTCCTTTGCTTATGAGCAAATCCATAGTTTTTCTGCTTTGATCACTACACTTAGCAGCATAATAGTGTAAAGGTGTGTTACCTTTTTCATCTTGTATATTTGGATCAGCTTTTGCATCTAAGAGATACCCAAGATCTTCATATCCACTAGAATAAATAGCAGTATCATGCAAAAGTGTTTTACCTTTATTATCCTGCATACTTAGATCAGCACCAGCTTTGAGAAGAGAAGGAATAATTTCGTCGTATTCGAGAAACACGTTCAATATTGTTGTTCCTAGATGCCCTCTTTTTAGATTAAGAACGTACTTCAGGTCTTTATTTTTCTCGTTACTTTCTAAAAACTGCTTAAGATTTGAAAATGAGTCATAATTTCCCATATTAAAATCTTTTATAATACTATTGAGTAATTTTTGATTTAACTTTTTTTGACTCTCTTCCAGTCCTAAGTTAGGTGCATGAATAAGCCACTCATCTATTAAATCCTCTAAGTATTTTTTATCATCTATCAAACTTCTATCAGCCGAAAATAAATCTCGCTTAATGAATTCATAATAACTATCTACTGGTAATCCAGTTGCTTCTGTTTTTGGGCTACCTATTTCTGAAAACTCTTGTCCAGCACTTAGGTCACACTTCAGTTTTTGCTCATCAGTGTGTTTGCTTTGTTCACTGATAGGTTCTGCAATATATTTTACTGACCCTGTATCCATATTACCTCCTAGCTCTAGATATAGAATATATTATATAGAATGTGTAGTATGTGTCAAGTTAATTTCAACATAATCTTTTTACTACTCATATTTTTGTTAAGTTTTTATGGTGAGTACTGCTAGGTTAAAAGTTGTTTATTACTGGAAGTTTTAGCCAATTTTACTATAGATCAACAAAATTGAGAACACCAGCTATATTTAATATATAGGAATATGATGCTTTAAAGGAGTACAAAAACTGCTGAAGCTTATACAGTAACCTGCGGAGCCACTTCAGCAGAATAAACAAACATATGCTAGTATTAGTAGAGAATTATTTATAAGTCAACTAACTTTTTAAAAAAATATTTTAGTGAAGATACCATGCTAGCTAGTGTTATAAGGAATTGAATTATTGACTCTTCCTAAGATTGCAAAAAAGGTCGTATATTTGTGAGAACAAGCCGCGTAAAAATAAGGTTATAAAAATAGAAGATTTAAATTATTTCAATAAGCTTAGGCAAAAAAGTTCGTATGTAGATATGGATGAAATGGGCTAATATAGCTAGTTTTAGCGTATAGTTAAATTGTTATATTAAAAAGTTCGTATGGTACATATGGTAGACCAACCGATTCCAAGAAAAATTGTTCTCACGCTTGCTGGTTTTGGGTGCTGGAAATGGTTATATTGTTTAGGTTTTTAACAGTATATATTGCTAAATTAGTAGCAATATATTAAAGACTTTCATCAAAAATTATTCCATAAAAAATTTCTAAATAGGGGTTGATAAGTTTTAAAAATGGAGTATTGTACTGAGTAGGAAAATAGTTTTTTTTATATAGTTTATGAAAGATCAAACGAGCCTTACAACGGATTTTACGCATGCTATAGAAAATGACGACTTTAAACGGTTGGAGGAATATATTGATCAACATATTGATAAATATAATGTTAATCGTGAACTTTTAGATAAGTTGCCTTTGCTGTCCTGGGCTGCCTGTAAAAATAGTGTAAATGTAGCTCAACTTCTTCTTAGTATTGGTGCTGATATTGACATTAGATGTGACCAAAATTGGACACCTCTACACTATGCTGTTAGTGCAGGTCAATACGATATGGTTAGATTTCTTGTTGATCAAGGTGCCAGCATTTTAGCTAAGGATAATAATGTTAAGACACCTTTACGCATAGTAAATGAGCTTGGTAACACGGAAGTAGCAAACTTTTTGAGAGCAAAGCTAGATAAATATTTATTTTCTGCTATAGAAAGAAAAGATATTAGAAAGGTTAGTGATTTTCTTGATGGAGGTGCTAATATTGAGGCTAAAGGTATAAACAATCAAACGCCTTTGTGTGTAGCTTCTTGTAAGGGTAATTTGTATGTCCTTAAACTTCTTCTCAGTAGAAATGCTAAGGTTAACGTTCAAGATGATAGTAGAAAAACACCTTTACATTATGCTGCTAGGGAAGGTCATTCAGATGTAGCTGAACTTCTTCTTGGCCGTGGTACTATGATTGATGCTGAAGACTGTTTTGGTATGGCTCCTCTACACTATGCTGCTTACCACAATAGAAAAAATATGGTTAGCTTTCTTATAAAACAAGATGCCAAAATTGAGGCCGTGGATAAAGAAGCTAAAACACCTTTACATTATGCTGCTGGGAAAGGTCATTTAGATGTAGCTGAACTTCTTCTTGACCGTGGTGCTATAATTGATGCTGAAGACCGTTTTGGTATGACTCCTCTACACTATGCTGCTTGCTACAATAGAGAGGATGTGGTTAGCTTTCTTATAAGCCGAGATGCTAAAGTTGAGGCCATGGATGAAGAAGATAAAACACCTTTACATTATGCTGCTGGGGAAGGTCATTTAGATGCAGCTAAACTTCTTCTTGACCATGATTCTATAATTAATGCTAAAGACCGTTTGGGTATAGCTCCTCTACACTATGCTGCTTACTACAATAGAGAGGGTATGGTTAGCTTTCTTATAAGCCAAGGTGCTAAAGTTGAGGCCATGGATGAAAAAGCTAGAACACCTTTACATTATGCTGCTAGGGAAGGTCATTTAGATGTAGCTAAACTTCTTCTTGAATGTGATGCTATAATTGATGCTAAGGACTGTTATGATCGGGATCCTTTATATTATGCTGATTCGTATAATAAATTAGATGTAGTTAGACTGCTTGAAGGTAGGAATGGTGTGAACACTTGTAACCTTCTTACTAATTTTTTAAGTGCATGTATCCATTCCCCTATTGCTCGTTACTTCGGAAGTGTTTGCGTAGAAGGAGCGCCAATTTTATACAGAAGGCAACGTGCCTCTGCAATTGATCACAATGCTTTGGAAGGTAGTTTACGACTCTTCAGTATCTGTAAAGGAGGAAGAGAAGGTATAGATAAAACACGTTTCAATAAAGAGATTAGTTATCTACATGAAAATGCTTATTTGTATGATGTTTTACTGTTACAAGATGAGGAAAATCAAAACACACTTTTGCATGTGGTTATTAAAGAAAATCAGGTTGATCTTGTAAAAGAACTTTTGTGTATTCTTAAGGAGCCATATCGTTCGAATAAGGTGTATAAGTGCAAGTATTTTGAAGATAAGCAAGAAAATGAAAAGCCGCTTTCTAAAGTTATTAATTCTAAGGATAAAGACGGAAAAGATGCAATTACTCTGGCTATTGAAGGTAATGACCCAGAATGTATTTCGGCTCTTTTCAAGTATTTAACTTATGAAAATATTAACAGAAGGAAAGATGTTAAAAGCGATTACACACCTCTACATGAAGCTGTGCGTTCTAGAAGTAGTAACGCAATTAGTGCGCTTCTAAAATCAGAGCATGTAAACGTTGAGCTCATAGATGGAAGATCTTACAGAGCATGGAAATATGTTAATAATGAAGAAACAAAACAATTGTTTATTAGGTATTATAGTGATAAAATTAATGATTTGCGTAAAGAATTAGCACATTGCAATGAAAAATTAGCGCAAGTCGAGTATTTCCTGTGCAGAACAAAACTTGCTTTTGTATGCTCTGCAGCTTTTGGCTCTTGTCTTAATATGTATAAAAATTTTCATGATGCAAGAAGTGGAGATATGCCAGGTGTTACCATTCATCCTCTCTTGTTGTTATTTTCTAGTGCTACAGGTCTAATAGTGTTGTGTAATCATTTTATCGATTTAACACTTTCAAAGTATAAAGAAGAAAGTGTTAGCTTGCAAAAAAATTGGACAGTTTTAGAGAAGCAAGAGATAAGTTGGAAAATAAATTACTTCATTTTCAAGAAGGTACATCTCAGGGTATTAGGACGAATTCAATTTCTACGCAACTATCTGATTATGATGACGTACCTGGAACATTAGAATCACCTACCTCTATAAAGAGCTTTGAAAGCTCAGCAAAGGTATCCGTTTATAACCTGCCTAAGGAATTTAAGTAGCCTAATTTAGTAAGTACATAGAAGTAATCATATTAAAGAAGATATTGGTTTTTGAAGTAAGAGGAGAAAGCTCACAATCTTTGCTCATGTGTCTAAATTGGAGAACCAAGAGAAAGTTTGTTCCACAATAGAGATGTTCAAAAAAGTGTGTCAAATCAAAAAGAAAGTAATAAATTGATATAAAAAGGTGAAATAGAAAACCACTTATTGGCTGAAAGTGAAGAAAATAATAGAAAAAATGGGAGAAATGCAAAGGCTTTACGTACAAGTGCAGATTCATTTGAACTTTTAACACCAAGAGATAGAGAAGGAACCCCAAATAGTCAAAAAAAGGCAAATAAATTTACATCCAGGGCTTGAAACGAAGATTTTAAGCATATTTGCAAGACCAATCGATTTCCAAAAAAATCTTCTCATGCTAGCTGGTTTTTATTGCTGAAAGTGGTTGTATTATTTAGGTTCTTAGTAATATTTAATATTAAATTAATAGTAATTCATTAAAAATTTTCATCAAAAATTATTTCAAAAAAATTTTAAATTAGGGGTTGACAAGTTTTAAAAGTGGAGTACTATTCCTGAAATACATTAGATTACTAATTTTTTATGGTATGCAAGTGTGTGATGGCTAAGGTAATTTTACTTTTGTGAGCGGGCTATGTTATGTGAGGGCATTCCAGAATTCTTGTTTGAGGGAAGATGGTCCTTTCTGTGTTGCTTGAGGAAAGAAAAAAGCTCAGGGTAAGAGTGGCTTGTTATAGTGTGATTGCTTAGTTAAGTTAGGTAAGTTTTTATAAATGTGGAGGGACAAATGACTTTAAACAATGATGATTTATTAGTTAGTGCTGCAGGAGCAGGACGCCTTAGTGACGTTAGAGAACTTCTTGAGAAAGGGGCTAATATTGAAGCTAGAGATAGTGATGGTTACACATCTTTGCATAGGGCTGCTGAAGGAGGTCATTTAGAGATAATTAGATTTCTTATAGATAAGGGGGCTAATATTGGAGCTAAAAATAAGGATGGTGGAAAACCTTTAGATGTAGCAAATACCTCTCGTCAGTCAGAAGTAGTAAACTTTTTAGGACCAAAGCAAAGTGAGTATGATAGACTTTTATTTGCTGCTGTAGAAAGTGGGAATGTTAGTGAAGTTACAAATCTTCTCAATATTGGAGCTAGTATTGAAGTTAAAGGTGTAGAAAATGCGGAGTTTAGGTTAGCCCGTTATGTAAAAAGAATTATGGAGATGAGTAATTACCATAATGTTCATTCGGAAAAAAATCTGAGCTTGAAAGGATAAAAGGAGAATTACCAGAGTCAGTAAAGAATGCAGTATTTTCATCGGAGGTATGTATTAAAAGTGTTTACTATAGTAATGAGTATTTATATCCTGCTAGTGATTATCTTAGCCATGATAGGGATAGAAGGAGAGTATTTACTTGGAGGCCAGGGGCAAAGATAGTCCATGTCAATGGAAAATTGAGGATTGTGGATCTACTCGCAAGAAGCGTGATGTACAATATAGTATTACAAAAGAAGCTAAGTGTGATCTATCTTATGATAATGCATCAGACAATTCATCGCAAAGTGACGAAATAGGCTATAACAAAATAGGAGCTACAAGCGGAGCAAGTAAGCCGTCTTCATGGATAGATGCTGTTAAAGGTGTTTTTCAGTTTATCTCTTCCCCTTTAAGGGCTGCGTTGCCTTCATTTTCAGAAAATAGCTCTAGCCGTTCTGGTACAGCAGGAAGTAGCTCCAATCATTCTGATACAGTAAGAAACCCAAATATCCAATATACTAGCCAATTTAGTCGTGAAGTTTGTGCGAGTAATAATGCTAGCTTGATGTTTTTCTTGTTACAAGCTTTTCTAGATAAAAAGTGTCCTCTTCCTAAGTTTTCTGATGTTAATCCTGTAAAGGCTCTTTTTTACACATCGGATATTATAAAGTCGTTCAAGGAAGTATTAGAGAAGCAAGCTGAATCGAAAGGTGGTATAAAAATGCACCGCTTAGATATTAATTTGAGAAATTATTTGAGAAGATTAATGAAAAAATTAGGAGTGGTGAATTTAATGAAATTTCAGGGATTTTAAAATCATACGCAGAGGAAGCATTGCCTGGTAGAGAACCCGGAGATCCCGGTAGATTAAGTCCGAAAAAGTTTGATAAGTTTATGGCTGAATTTAATAGAAGAATAGACCCAGTAATAAATCAATTAATGCAACAAATGTTAAGCAGATTAGAAGTGAGTGACGTAAAAGAACAACAAATAAGCTTGGAGCCTAAAAGTTATCTAAATAATACTTCTGTTCAATGTCATTTAACTCAAGCTAGAGGTCAAGGTAAAGTATTAATTCCTTAATTTTTGAATTTCATCTATCGAAAGGCCGGTAATTTGAGCGATAACATCAATAGAGACACCGGCCTTAAGTGAGTTCTTTGCCACTTCGATTTTCTCTGCTTTTCTGCCTTTTTCATGTCCGATTTGGATGCCTTCTTCTTTACCTTCTTCTCTACCTTTTTCAGTAGCATCATCAAGTTTTTGAGCGAGGACAGCCTGTTCATCAAGAATACGTTTTATTTCCTGTTCATAGGCAATAAATTCTTTTTCTGACCAGTTGAATCTATTTAGCTCTTCATAGGCCTTTTTAATTATTACATCACTACCTATTATTTTTTCCAGCTCTTCTTCACTAGTCTCATCTGCATATCGAAAAAAATAAACCCATTTTTCAACTATATTTTCCAACTGATCTTCCTTATTCTTTGGAAATTTTGGCAACTCAATAAATATAAAATAGAAATCTTTTAGATCATGCTCATTAGTGTCTTCATCTCGAATAGTATGCTTTGATTTGTACTCAGATTTATTAGGAAACAGTACACAATCTGCTATAGCAATGAAGATAATTTCCTTAAGGTTATGATACTGGTCACCTTTATCAGCTTGCCTTGAGTAAGCTTTAGCAGCATAGTATTGGGCACGTTTTTCAAAGCCTTTAGTTTTAGCGACCTGCATTTCGCAAATGTATTGAGCACCTGTAGAATCTCTACAGAGAACATCAACAATACTTTGCTTTTTAGCGGCGATATCGGGGTCTTGAATAGTACTTAAAAACTCTATATCCTTTATTTCATTTTTACCAGTAAAGCCAAGAATATCATTGAGGAAGTGAATAAGGATATCTCTATTTTTTTCAGTACCGAAGATACGCTTAAACGATACATCATTTTTGGGATCAAGAAACTTAGAAAAAGTCATAAGAAAGAACCTTAAAAAGCATTAATAATTATACATAATTCTGAAGAAATGTTCAAGTTTTTTATTTTTTTAAGTTTTGAATGCGTTGATGAAAAAAATGTCTCCCATAGATGGCTTTAGAATGCTATTACGCACCTTAGACGTCCTTTTGTACATCTTTTATTAACCCTTCTATAAAGCGCCTTAAAAGGCCGGCAAATGGATGCTATGAGTTTGGAGCTGTAGGAGACATCAAAGATACCCTTTTTGGTGTATAAAAATACGAATCTACGACAACATCGTTTAAAGAAATTAGCAGCTATTAATATCTTCTACCTTTTCATAAAAAAATAAACAAAAAAAAATTGAAAATTTGATTTGACTTCACCCAAAAGCTATGGCTTTATGCCAATACTGCTAAGAAAATAACAGTAAACATTTAAAAATAATTTATTATTAGTGAAGGGTATATTATATGAACAATAAGAATAAAAGTAAAGATCGTAAAAAAGAAATAGAGTTCCGAATTGACCTTACCCAGAAAAAGTGGAGAGAAAGAAAGGAGTTTTTTCGGGTAAAATAAAATTTTGGAGGATTAGAAATGGCAAGAGAATATACAGCAGAATTCAAATTGGAAGCTGTTAAGCTGGCAAATGAACAAAGAAAGGTAGGTCAACCAGTTGCAAAAGTAGCAAGAGATCTAGGAATAAGGGATAGTGTATTAGGAAAATGGATGAAGAAATATAACGAAAAAAAGTCAGCGGCAAATGCATTTCCAGATGTAGCACCTTATGACAAAGAGAGATTTGATTTACAGAAAGAGTTAGCAAAAGTAACAAGAGAAAGAGACATTTAAAAAAAAGCCCTGGCCAGTCAAAAAGAGTAAAATATTTTTTTATATAGTAACTGCTATAAAGTACAGGAATTATGTAGGATTTTCTGCTAGTGGCTACTATAAGTGGACCACAAGAAAAATAAGCAGTAGAGAATCAGCAAATAAAGAGTTATTAGCAGATATTCAAAAAATATATCAAGCTTCTAAATGTAGATATGGAGCTCCTAAAATTCATGCTGAATTGAAGGCTTTGGGTAAAAGTTGCAATTTGAAAACGGTGCAAAGTATTATGCAGAAAAATGACATCAGGGCTATACTGAAAAGAAAGTTTAAAATTAAAAAACAACAAACAGATAATAGAGCTGTAGCTCCCAATATACTAGATCAAAACTTTATTGTTGATCAACCAAATAAAGTATGGGATTACTTATATAAAAACCAAAGAAGGATGGCTATATTTGGCAACAATAATCGATCTATATTCACGCATGGTAGTTAATGAGCAGTTCAATAAATAAACAATTGGTTATGGACTCTTTATTAATGGCCGTTAACAAGCGTAAACCTGCCAAAAATCTACTATTACATAGTGATCAAGGTTCACAATATACTTTGCAAGGTTATCAATATCTCTTATCCATAAAAAACATAGATGAGTCATAAAGGTTGTTGTTACGACAATTCTGTTGTGGAAAGCTTCTTTAGCTCATTGAAAAGAGAAATACTTATTGATACTTCACAACACTCTGCTCAACAAACTAGAACTGCAATATTTGAATACATAGAAATTTTTTATAACAAACAACGTCACTATTAACTATTGCATTCCTGAGCATTTTGATTCATCATTCTCTTTGTGAAAAACATTCCAAACTTTCTCTCCACTTTTTCTGGATAAGGTCAAAAAAAACGCCGATATTTTAGTACATAGTAAATAGCCAACCACCACGGGGCTTCTTTTGCCTTTTTTTTTATTTGGTAAATTTCTTAATGTTTATGGCTAAACGACAATCGTCATCCCGCTACGTGTTAGCGGGATCTATGCTTTGAGATACTGCGAATGAATCGCGGTATGATGGTTAAGTAAGGGATCTATGCTAAGAGATGCCAAAGACCTTCATGAAACTTTGCCCATTTGGCTTCTCTAAAGATTTCGTTGTATAATGAAATAAAGAAACTTGTAAGACTTTGATCTTACAGATTATAAACTTGTCATAAAGTTTAATAGTGTCTGTTACTGCTTTTAGGTGTGAGGCTAGAGGGTTATTAGCAGTAACAGACACTATTAAACTTATTATAGAATTTACTTAAAGTAAATACTTAATTTAAAATATTATAATATTTTTACTTACAATAGATTTATGTAAATGCTTTTTTCCTCAATTAGTATTGTACTATTATACTTGTTGAATGCTAAAAAATTATTAACCATCACTAATCTCTATTTGCATAGTAAGTTTATATATACTATTATACAGTATATCACTTAGTTTTATAGCAAACAAACAAAAGATATGGTGAAGTTATTTGCACTATTGATAATATTTTACTCAAATATATCTGTTGCCTCTGCTCCTACTTCCTGGCAATTTGGATTTCCTGCTCCTGCAACTGAAGTAATGGAGGCTGTAGTTAGGTCACATTCGTTTGTGATGCTTGTGATGGTTACAATAATGCTTTTTGTGTGGGCGCTGCTTGCTTATATAGCGTTTCGCTTTCGTAAAAGCAAAGTAACAAACATAAGTAAAACTACCCATAGTGTTCCTTTAGAAATTATTTGGTTTGTTATACCAACTATCATTGTTGGAATATTAGCCTTTGAAAACGCTAAATTACTGAAGCTACAGGAAGAAATACCGAAAGCTGATATAACACTGAAAGTTATTGGCCATCAATGGTATTGGAGTTACCAATATCCAGAATATCAAGGTGTGTCATTTGATAGTTATATTAAGGGAAAAGAAGACTTTATCGAAGGAGATTTAAAGCTATTCTCTGTTGATAACAACATCATTTTACCCGTTAATACTAACGTTCGTTTACAAGTTACAGCAGGAGATGTGATACACAGTTGGGGAGTACCGGCTTTCGGTGTAAAAATTGATGCGATACCAGGTAGGCTGAATGAGGCGTGGTTTAATATCAAAAAGCCTGGTGTTTATTATGGGCAGTGCTACGAATTGTGTGGTCAAGGCCATGGATTTATGCCAATTGTTGTTGAAGCAGTAAGCAAAGAAGATTTTAATCAGTGGATTGAAAATAGAAAATTAGTGAGTTAAATTTGGAGTATAGATATGAGTGACGTACCAAAGGGCATAAAGCGTTGGTTGTTTTCCACCAATCATAAAGATATAGGGACACTGTACATTATTTTTTCCATATTAGCTGGAATTATTGGTGGATTATTATCGGTGATTATTCGCACTCAGCTAATGCACATTAATATACTTAACAATAACTATCAATTATATAACGTAATGGTTACAGGGCATGCGTTGATAATGGTGTTTTTTATGATAATGCCAGCCCTCATGGGAGGATTTGGTAACTGGTTTGTACCTCTCATGATTGGCGCACCAGATATGGCATTTCCTCGTATGAATAATTTAAGTTTTTGGTTATTAGTGTCATCTTTTATTTTGCTCATTCTCTCAGTGTTTATTGGTGAAGGTCCAGGTACAGGTTGGACTTTATATCCACCTCTATCACAGGTAATGTCCCATCCAAGTGCAGGAGTTGACATTGCTATACTTGCACTTCATGTTGCTGGTATGTCGTCAATTGTTGGGGCGATCAACTTTATAGTTACTATATTTAACATGCGCACAAAAGGAATGTCATTAACTAAGATGCCACTGTTTGTTTGGTCTGTCTTGCTAACAGCATTTATGTTGATTGTTGCCTTACCAGTGCTTGCCGGTGCTATAACTATGCTTCTTACTGATCGCAATATTGGTACTTCCTTTTTTGATCCTGCCGGTGGCGGCGATCCTGTGTTATTTCAACATCTATTTTGGTTTTTTGGTCATCCAGAAGTTTACGTAATTATTTTTCCTGCATTTGGCATCATAAGTCAGGTTGTATCAACTTTTTCTCACAGACCTGTATTTGGTTACATAGGGATGGTTTATGCAATGATAGGTATAGCAGTATTTGGCTTTATGGTTTGGGCTCACCATATGTTCACTGTTGGGCTTAGTGCTGACGCTGCTGCATTTTTTAGCACTACCACAATTTTTATCGGTGTTATAACTGGTGTAAAAGTCTTTAGCTGGATTGCAACTATGTGGGGTGGAGCAATTGAGTTTAAGACCCCTATGCTATTTGCACTAGGTTTTATTTTCATGTTTGTTGGCGGTGGCATAACGGGAATAATTCTTTCTCATGGTGGAATAGATAAGCTCCTGCACGACACCTATTATGTTGTTGCTCACTTCCATTATGTCATGTCACTTGCTGCATTATTTGGAGCTTTTGCTGGCTTTTATTATTGGATTGGTAAGATGTCGGGTAAACAATATAATGAGCGCTTAGGTCAAATCCACTTTTGGCTTACTTTTATTAGCACCAATATCACTTTTTTACCTCAACATTTCTTAGGATTAGCTGGTATGCCAAGGCGTATACCTGATTATCCTGATGCGTTTATCCCTTGGAATTATATATCCTCAATTGGTTCGTATATGTCCTTTGTTTCAGTTATGTTTTTTGTGTTTATAGTTATACATCTTTTTAAATGGCGCAAGAAAGCTGGAGATAATCCTTGGGAAGGTGACACCTTGGAATGGACGGTATCTTCACCACCGCCTTTTCATACTTTCGAAAAGCCACCAGTGGTAAAATAGAATGTACACAAGTGTTTTGCTAAATGTTGAATCAACAATACTGGATTTTTGGCGTTTGCTGAAGCCAAGGATAATGTATCTTGTGGTATTTACTGCAGTTGCTAGTATGGTTACTGCACCAGGTAGTATGCACCCTTTTCTAGCACTAATATCTCTTATATGTGTTGCTCTTGGCTCAGGATCTGCAGGTGCTATAAATATGTGGTATGACAGAGACATAGATCTGCTCATGGAAAGGACAAAAAACCGCCCTATACCCTCAGGTAGAGTTTCTGCAGAAAGTGCGCTTGAATTTGGTATAACTCTTGGAATATTGTCAGTATTTATCATGGCAATAGCAGTAAACTATATTTCTGCTGCTTTGCTTGCTGTTAGCATATTATTTTACGTTTTCATATATACAATTTGGCTAAAAAGGCGTACTCCGCAGAATATCGTTATCGGTGGTGCAGCAGGTGCTTTCCCTCCAATGATTGGCTGGGCAGCTGTGACTAATTCTGTCAGTTGGGAAAGTTTCATTTTATTTTTAGTAATTTTTATGTGGACTCCACCACACTTTTGGGCCCTATCTTTAAATAAGTCTGAAGACTATGCAAAGGCATCGATTCCAATGTTCAATATTGTTTATGGTCCGGAAAAAACAAGAAAATATATATTAATTTATAGTGTTTTGCTGGTGCTAACTAGCTTGCTTCCGGCTCTATTTTTGAAAAAGGCTTTACTTTATCTAAGCATGGCAACCTTTGAAGGTTGCGTTTTTATTTGGTACGCTGTATCTGTTATGAAGTTCAAGAATCACAGCTCACAGAAAAAAATGTTTTCTTATTCAATTTCTTATCTATTTTCCCTATTCGCCAGTATTATTTTTTGTTCTATTGATTTATTTTAGTTATGAAAGAACGGCAGAAGCATAAAAACTATTTTTTACTTTTCCTTTTGGTAATGCTCGTTGTCACACTTTTTTTTGTTTCTATAATAAAATTTAAAGGTGCAGCTTAAACTACCTTTAGAAATTGTGCTTTCATAAAAGCAACTATATACTTTGTTAACCGATATAAACAAAGATGAGTAAAAAAGAAGTGATAATATATACGGATGGGGCGTGTTCTGGTAATCCTGGAGCGGGAGGATGGGCAGCTATCATATTATTTCAAGATTACAGAAAAGACATTTATGGTAGAGAAGAAAATACCACAAACAATAAAATGGAGTTAACAGCGGTGATCAATGGGCTGAAGGTATTGAAATTTTCTTGTAATATTAATTTATATACGGATAGTCTTTATGTTAAGCATGGCATAACAGAATGGATAAATAAGTGGAAAATGAATGGCTGGAAAACAAGTAATAAAAAATCAGTAAAAAATATGGAATTGTGGAAAGAGCTAGACAACGTTGCTTCACAACACGAAATTGATTGGAAGTGGGTTAAAGCACACAGTGGCGATAAGTATAATGAGGAGGCTGATAGTTTAGCAAGAAAAGCAATAATCGATGCTTAAAAAAATTACTATATTATTTTCCGTAGCTTTATTATTCATATTGTGCTTCTTTATTTTTTTTAAGCCTTTAGAAATCAATATTAATTATATTGATTTTTATGTTAAACATAAAATATCAAAAATATTTGTTGGCTCAAGCGTTAATATGGAGAATACCTCAGTTGTTTGGCAGAAAGATGGCAAAGATCCGTATTTAGTCATTACGGATTTGGCAATAGCAAACCCTAATTTTACTATAAAAGTTCCTGAGCTTTTTGTACATTTTAAGTTAAGTTCCTTATTTAAAGCTAGCACAAATCTCTCTCAGGTTTCAGCTGATAATGTGCATGTATGTATCAAGAGAGAAGAAACTAATGTTAATCCGCAAAACTCATTAGACCTTTTGGATAATCATTATTTAAGTAGTAACCGCCTTCCTTCGGTGTCATTCCAGCGCGTGACGC
The DNA here is from genome assembly GCF_040084705.1 of Wolbachia endosymbiont of Drosophila willistoni. Lineage (NCBI taxonomy): Bacteria > Pseudomonadati > Pseudomonadota > Alphaproteobacteria > Rickettsiales > Anaplasmataceae > Wolbachia > Wolbachia endosymbiont of Drosophila willistoni. The sequence continues at coordinate 926,774 of NZ_CP157591.1, read as the reverse complement.
TGGAATCTAGAAAAAAAGAAACAAGTAGTCAAGCTACTTGGATGACAAGGACGAGTGCTGGGATGACAGGAAAAAAAGATACTGGGATGACAGGGAAGAATTTCAAGATGACAGAAAGTAGTGCAAAAAATCTATTAAAAACAATAAGGGAATTTTTTTTTGACTTAAATGCGGATTCAAAAATTGAATTTACTAACATCGCTATTGATAAAAGCACAGAAGATGAATTTTTTATTGATAAATTATATATAGGGAAGGGGGAAGATTTTAATGTTTTAGATATTCATGTGAATACAAAAGATGGAAAGGGATTTTTGGATGATTTATCAATTACGATAAAAAATCGCAACAATTTGCTAAATGTGTACGGGACATTTTATGATCTAAAATTGGGACTATTGAGCAAGTTTTCTACATTAGTTAAAAGCTACAATTTGGACAAAAATATAGGATTCAAAGGAAGCTTCTCAGTGAAAATTAATAAAAAGGATGAAATTGTAGATGGAAATATATACGTATTGAATACAGAAAATTATTTGAACAAAAATTTGGCCTTAACTAATGTAAATATAAATTTAACATATAGTGATGGAATTATTAGTGTAAAAAACTTCCATTTTAAGTTAAATGACACGTATCTCTCTTTGATAGGCAAAATGAACTTTAGTACAAGTCATGCTTTGCTTAGAATTAATATTAGTAAGTTTGCTGCAAAGGATTTATGTACTTATATACCAGATAGTGTAGTAAATAGTAAATTTAAAAGCTGGTATTGTGATAATATTGATGGGGATGTTTTAAATACCATTGTAAGTTTCAATGGCAAAATTAACAATTTGGTTGATGACGATCTGTCAGACATTGTAATTGTTGCTGATATAGAAAACGGTAGCGTAAAATTTGATGAAGATTTTGAGCAAGTAAAGGAATTAAAGGGTGATTTGATCATCAAGAATAACGATCTTGAAATTACTGTAAATAGCGCTAAGTTTCAGAATTTCACTGTTAATGGTGGTGATATTGAAATGAAATCTCTAAATAAGGAAGATTCAGTTCTAACCATTAATGGCAAAGCTGTAAGTGATGCGTATGGTTTATATGAGCCTATAAGATTTAAGCTGGATGATGTGGTGAAGGTTGAAAGGGATAAAGTAAGTGGAATGGCAAAATCCGTATTTAATTTTCGCATTTTTAATCTAAATGCTGATGACAAAAAAGTAGACTTCTCAGCAAATTTTCATTCTGAAATTGACAATTTGGCCGTCTATAATGCAAGTCTTGGTAAATATGATATTAAGCTTAGTTTTGGCAGTGACTTTATAGATTTAAATGGTAGTGGTATGGTGAATAACACACAGCTATTATTTGACCTGAAAAGTAGCAATAGGAATGAAAGTTTCGCCTGGAATTTGACCGGAGATTTACCCGCTCAAATATTTAATTTTGATAGTGGCTATGTCAGTGCAAATTTAGAGTCAGTGATAAATCAAGATAAGACGGGGTATGTTAATGGTGATATAGATTTATCAGAATTTGAATCACATTCAAGCTACTTAGGGTGGAAAAATCGCTTTGAAGATCACAATAAAATTTTGTTTTCTACAAGGTTAAAAGGAGCAGGTGAATTGTTAGTAGATAAATTAGACATTGTAGGAAATGACCTAGATATAAAATTCAGCGGAAGAGTAGAAAATGGAAATTTATATTTAAATTCTAGTAGCTTTAAATTGCCTGATAATGATTTTAGTATAGAAATTGAATCAGGTAAGGAGAAAAATGCCATAACTATTTATGGTGAGGAAATTAACTTAAGTGATATTTTAGGCTTGCTTGGCAAAAACAGTAATGGATTAAATAAAGATATAGAGATTAGTATGAATGTTGACAATGTAATTATGAAAGAAGGCATCGTTATCAAAAATGCTAAGCTGAATGTAACCTGTACTAAAGGTAATTGCAATGGAAGTCAATTTACAGGGCAGTTTCTGGAAGATAGCAGCAACATACTAGCAGAATACAGTGGAATAGGGCTCGAAATATATGCGGATAATTCAGGTATGCTTTTGCGTTCCTTAGGCATTAGTAAATCAATTAAAAACGGCAAATTGTCTTTTTATCTCTCTCCTCAGAGAGAAAGTGGAGAACATTATGGTACGTTATCCATTAGCAATTTCTACATCAAAGATGCTCCACTACTTACTACTTTATTGTCGATGTCTTCATTGCCTGGCATTGTAAATGCCATAAAAAATGAAGGTGTATACTTTTACAAATGTAATGCACCTTTTTCATACAAAGATGGCACTATTGAAATTGAAGAATCTTGGCTTGAAGGGGCGGAGTTAGGTATTAGCACTGGTGGTAAGCTCGATATTAGAAATTATAAATTCCAGGTTGCAGGACAAGTAATACCAGCATATTTAATTAATAAATCTTTGTTAAAAATTCCTATAATTGGAAAACTTCTTACTGGTGGGAAAAGTAGGGGAATCATTTCAATAGACTATAAAGCAAGTGGTGATGACAAAAACAATAACGTATCTGTTGATCTTATCTCTTCGCTAACTCCAAACCTATTAAAGAGGTTATTGGGAGTGTTTGATCGCATTATGACAAAAACTAACGAAAGTGGCTTAAAAGGTGGTGTGAAAAAGAAATTTGGTTCGATATGACCAAAAGGGAAGTTATTTAACAAAATTATGGACAAAAATGCAAGAATTTCAGAATGATCTACCTGGTTTTTTATTTAGTTGTTTAAGTAATACCACTCCCTTTAACCTCTCTATATTTGCTGAACAACTAAAAAGGGTAGGGGGGTGGTTGTAAATTGTATCTGTTCAGCAGAGTGGCAAAATAAGGTAGACGAGAAAAGACAACTATAGGAACAAATGGGTGTCATGCCAGTGCGTGACACTGGTTTCCATCCAAAAGGGTGTCATTCCAGTGTCAGCTACTTTCATGACATCGTTTACTATGTGCCATATTGTAATGTTCGTACAGTTGTGGAATGAATCGCGGTATGACGTGTTGCTTGGGTCAGCTATAGTATAAATATACTAGGGGTTATAGTTTTCTTATGCTGCCTTTTTGTTATTAGACAACCACAATATAAAGGAGTGAAACGGATGCAAACAGTAGTGCATTTCTGCACCAAACGTATTACCTTTAACGAATAGTAAAATGTGAGATTTTTTGGAACTACCGTGGAGCAATTGCTCCACGGTTTCATTCTACTTAGAATCCACCCATGCCACTCATTTCTCCTGCACCCATAGGAGATGAAGCATTTTCTTTGCTTGGTACATCAACTATCATAGATTCAGTAGTTATCAGCACACTCGCAACAGATACCGCTGTTTCAAAAGCAATACGCACCACTTTTGCTGGATCAATCACACCAGCTGTAAATGCATTAGCGTAATTCATAGCCTCAACGTTGTATATAAGCTCTTTATCATTCTGCTTAATCAAATAGTCAATTATAACAGCAGATTCAAGACCAGCATTTTTGACTAACCTTCTAATTGGAGCACTGAGAACTTTCTTGATAATGTTTATGCCTATTTGTTCCTCGTCACTTGCACCTTTTAATTTGTCGAGAACAGATGAAGCATAAAGAAGCGCAACCCCACCACCTGGAACTATACCTTCTTCAATTGCAGCTCTTGTTGCATGCAGCGCATCTTCGACTCTATCTCTACGTTCTTTAACTTCCACTTCAGTTGCTCCACCAACTTTGAGCACAGCAACGCCACCTGATAATTTCGCTAAACGTTCTCTTAGCTTTTCTTTATCATAATCAGAAGTTGAAGTTTCAATTTGAGATTTAATCTGCTCGATTCTAGCTTTCACACTGTCAGAATCGCTATTTTCGCTGACAACTGTGGTATTATTTTTAGTAATTTTAACATTTTTAGCCGTACCAAGATCATCAAGCGTGAGATCTTCCATCTTGATTCCAAGTTCATCTTTTATGACGTACTTAGCACCAGTTAAAGTTGCTATGTCTTCGAGCATCTCCTTTCTTCTGTCACCAAAACCTGGAGCTTTTACTGCAGCAACTTTTAAACCACCACGCAATTTATTGATAACTAAAGTGCTTAATGCTTCACCTTCGATATCCTCTGCAATAATAACCAAAGGTTTACCAGATTTAACAATAGCTTCAAGAATAGGAAGTAAAGGTTGAATAATATTTAATTTTTTCTCTGTAATTAATAGATAAGGATTATCAAGCTCCACGATCATTTTTTCATTATTTGTAATAAAATACGGAGAGAGATAACCGCGATCAAATTGCATGCCAGTAGTCAGCTCAACTTCTAACTCTTTTGAACCTTTACTCTCTTCAACAGTTATTACACCCTCTTTTCCAACTTTTTTCACGGAATCAGCGATACTGTTACCTATATCCTTATCACCATTTGCAGAGATTATTGCAACTTGTGCCACTTCGTCTATTTTCTCTAGAGAAATTGTACGAGACATTGACGCAATTTCCTTTAATATTACATCTTTTGCCTTCTGTATTCCGTTTTTAATACCAACACGATCGTTTCCAGCAGCAATTGATTTTGAAGCTTCCATTATCATGTTGCTAGTTAGTATTGAGCACGTTGTTGTACCATCACCAACTTTATCGTTACATTGAGAACAACTCTGTGCAAAGATGCTTGCTATCGCAGCGTTTAATGGTTTTTCAGGCTTGATACCCTTCATCACCTTATAACCATCTTTTGTAATTTCTGGTGCTCCATAGGGCTTATTAATCCCTACTGTTTTTCCTCTAGGTCCTGCAGTTATTGCTACCGTTGAATCCACTATTGCTGCAACTTCACGAAAGGCTTCTTGCAACTGCTCACCTGATACTACTACATTAGTCATTTTTATCACCTCTTGTTAATAAAAAATTTAGAAAACTATAATAAAATCATTTACAATGCGCTATGTTGCGCTTTGTTTCAGTTTAGTAAAATAAAGACTGCTACTTAATGACAGCAAGTATATCGGACTCTTTCATCACGATAAGCTTCTCATTATTATGTTCTATTTCTGTACCAGCCCATTGGCGATAGAACACTTTATCACCAGCTTTCACAGTTAAAGCTACGCGTTCGCCACTTGAATTGCGTGAACCTTCACCAATTGCTATAACTTCACCTTTAGTAGGTTTCTTTTCAGCACTTGATGGAAGCACAATTCCACCTTGCTTTTCTTCGCTAATAGGCTTGATCAGCACGCTATCATCTAATACATTTAAACTTATACTTGACATTTGTTTTTCCTCATCAACAAATTAACTTATGAGTTTATATATATATACTCGTAAGTTAGATTTCAAGGGCTGGAGCTTGTAAAATATGCACGCCATTATAAAATATGCACGCCAAAAGCAGTTTCTAAAAGAGCCTAATGTTATATAATAAAATTTAGATTTATTTATAGAGATTTCATGAGTTATATACCATTTTTAAGTCGTGGTGTGATAGTGCTATATGGGCCTGACAATAGAGATTTTCTGCAGGGTATTATAACCAATGATATTAATAAGTTGGATAGCCAAAAAGCCATTTACTCTTTATTGCTTAGCCCTCAGGGAAAATATCTATATGATTTTTTTCTTATTGAATATGGTAAATACACCCTCTTGGAGTGCGAAAACATGCACTTGCAGCAAATAATCGAGAAACTAGATTTACTTAAAACTTATTTGAGGGTAAAGATTAAAGACGTTAGTGCACTATATAAGGTTGGGGTTTTGTTTAATACTAAGTTGGCGGAGTGTAGTAGTAAGTCACAAGTTATTTTTCAAGATCCAAGGCACAAGCTGCTAGGAATGAGGATCATACATAAAGATGAAATGAAAGAGCCGGTTGGGGATTTTACTCAGTATGAAAAAGTCAGAATTCAAAATCTCGTTCCAGATGGAGCGAAAGATATGGTGCAGAATTCATCGTTTCCGCTGCAATTTTTAATCGATAAAGTAAACGGTATAAGCTTTAATAAGGGGTGTTATATAGGTCAGGAAGTTGTAAATCGAATGAGCAGACAAGAAATATTCAGAAGAAAACTTTACCTTGTTGAGGGGGATAACGCACTTCCAGATATTGGCACTAAAGTGACAAATGAAAACAATGAGGAAATAGGGGAACTGCGCTCTAGTGTAGACAACATTGGATTTGCATTGCTTAATACTGGAAAGAGCCATGCAAATTTATATGCTGGTGGGGTCAAGTGCGTTAAGACGTTGAAGTCTTAAGGTAGCCCATATAGAAACGAAAAACTTGCTTGACAAACTCCGCCAGCCCCCTTATCATGGTATTGAAGGTATTCAGTTATCTTCATCTGTGCAGATTAAACAGCAGGAAAACAACGTAGTTGGCGTCTTATTTTTAATTTTTTGCACTATGTGCACCTTATGTCTTCACAACATTTCTGGGTTTTTACCTATATAAGCTGAAACGCGCTTATAAGTCGTTTAAGACAGTATAGTACGCCAATTTGCAGGATTAGAGAGTGACAACTAGCTAACACGGGGTTTCTTTTGCCTTTTTTCTGCTTAGTAAATTTCTTAAACATTTGCAGCGTAGGTTAGTTGCATTCAAAAGCAGCTAAATTGCAGTGTTTAAGACTTAAAAACGCCAATACTGAAAATAGACAATGACTAGGGTTTCTTTTGCCTTTTTTTTCATTTGGTAAATTTTTTAATGTTTATGGCTAAACGACAACCGTCATCCCGCTGCTTGTTAGCGGGATCTCTTGTTAGCGCCGCGGCGGTATGACGGTTCGTGGCGGCGTGACGATAAGCTCGTCATCCCGCTGCTTGTTAGCGGGATCTAGAGATACCGCGAATGAATCGCGGTATGACGGTTCGCAGTGGCATGACGATAAGCTCGTCATCCCGCTACTTGTTAGCGGCTAAGAGATACCGCGAATGAATCGCGGTATGACGGTTAAGTAGGGTGTCATCCCAGTGTCACGCACTGGGATGACATTATAGGAGCACTGGGATGACACCCTCTTGGATGGAAATCAGTGTCAGATAATTTCATGACACCAGTTGTTGTAAACTCACTTTTTCTCGATTTTTTGGTTTATCTTGTCTACCTATTTTGCCACTCTGCTGAACAGATACACTCAACTTATGGTCAATACATCTTCTATTAAAAATTGTACAAATTCATTGCCATTCCAGTAATTCATAGAGATTTTACCCAAAATAGCTTTAACATTACCCTGCATGATAGCAGAGCCAAGATGAGTATTTGCAGAACGAAATGCAATAGCTCTTACCATAACATTATCATCAGCAATAAAACATTTTATATGGTCAACTCCTATAACTTCAGGCTTTCTTATCTTTGCTCCTTGGATAATAAACCTTGGTTCAGGATTTCCAACTCCAAATGGTCCCAAGCGTTGCAGTTGGTTCCACAGAGATAAGTTTATTGCTTTAGCAGTTACTATACTATCAGCTTTTAAAGTTTTCTCATTTATAGAGTTTGAAAATCTTTCAGTAAAAAAATCATGCAAATCATTTATTTTGTCTTCTTTAATTGAAAATCCTGCCGCCATACTATGGCCACCACCTTCAATAATCAAATTTATGAACTTTGCGGAAAGGACTGCAGCACCGATATCAACTCCCAAAATTGATCTACAGCTTGCTTTTCCTATTCCATTATTTAAAGATATCACTACTGTTGGCAAGTGAAACTGCTCCTTTAGCCTTGATGCAATTATACCAATTATTCCCTGGTGCCAATTGCCACTTATCATTATAAAATTCGCACCTGATTGGGCAGACTTTTCCGCTTGTGCTGTAGCTTCCAAGAGAGCCTCATTTTCTAACACTTTTCTTGCATTATTCAAATCTATTAATTTTAGCGCGATTGAATGTGCCTCTTCATCATCATCGGTGGAAAGCAACCTTGCACCAAGCGATGCTTCTCCAATTCTTCCTCCAGCATTTATGCATGGCCCAATACTAAACCCTAATCGAGAAACACTTGGTTTTTCAAGGATTCCCAAAGCATCAAATAAAACACGCAAGCCAACGTTTTTTCTTGTTGACATAACTTTTAATCCTTGTGAGACAAGTGCTCTATTGAGGCCTGTGATCTGCATAACATCACAGACAGTTCCCAGGGCAACCAAATCCAACAGATCAAATAAATCTGGTTCTTTTTTGTTGGTAAAAAATCCTTGCTCACGTAGGCTTTTATTAAGAGCAACAATTAGCAGAAATGACACTCCAACTGCTGCTAGGTTATTATAAGGAGAGCTCTCATCAAGGCGGTTTGGATTCACAACTGCTACGGCGCTTGGTAATTTTTCCGTACCAAGGTGATGGTCAACAACTATAATATCAAGACCAAAAGCCTTTGCATCTTCTATTGGTTGATATGCAAGCGTACCACAATCAACGGAAATACATAAATCAATTCCATTCTTTTTAAGTTGTAATAAAGCATCTGTGTTTAATCCATAACCCTCATCAACACGATCTGGAATGTAGATTATAGAGTGTATATCGATTGCTCTCAGGTACCTGTTAATCAATGCTGACGACGTTGCACCATCAACATCATAGTCACCAAATATTGCAAGGTTTTCATCATTTTTTATTGCCCGTATTATACGAGAAACAGCTTTATCCATATCAAGAAGGTGAAAGGGATCTGGTAATAGCGATCTGATTAGTGGATATAAGAAGTCGCTTGCATTTTCTATGTTAACACCACGAGTAACCAATATTCTTGCTAATATTTCTGGTAACTCAAATCTCTGTGTAAGAGTTAAGATTTGCCTTTGATCTGCTTCTTGCAACTTCCACAATGCATTTGTTATGCTGCGCTTTTCAATTTCAAGTAGCATATTCTTTCTTTGTAAATAAAACTACTTTACCAGAATTTTTAAGCTTGTTCTATAATTGTATTAGACTTCTGCATAACCTAAACTAAGTAGAAAAAAGGTATCATCTAAGTAGCTGACACTGGTCTCCATCCAAGAGGGCAGTAGCCCCTTCGGTGTCATTCCAGCGCGTGACCAGGTCTTTTTAGCTATCATAGGATGACAGAAGCAGACACTCCACTTTGTCGTTCCAGTGCCTCCTTTTTTTGTCATTCCAGTGCCTTGACTATTTGGATCCAGGAAAAAGAATGGTGTCATCCCAGTGCCCCTATGATGTCATCCAAGTAGCCTCCCTCTCCTGTCATCCCAGTGCTCCTTTTTTTGTCATCCGAGTAGCTGACACTGGGATCCAGGAATTTTATTAAGTTGGTAAGCATAAAAGTGTTATGTAAAATACAACGTTCTTGATGGGATTGCGTGAAATGCTGGATCCCAGTGTCTGGGCACTGGGATGACAAAGGAGGACAGTGTCAGCTACTCGGATGACAAAAAAAGGAGCACTGGGATGACATCATCCTTTTTTTGGGGTTCCAGCGTCACGCGCTACCTTCCGTATAAATATTAAAAAATTTACCAAATGAAAAAAAAGGCAAAAGAAGCCCCGTGGTTGGCTAATTACTTACATTATACTTTCAAGTATGGCGTTTTTTTATTCTAAACGCTTAATAACCGCGATTTAGTTGCTTTTAAGCCGCAACTAATCTAAATTATAAACATTAAGAAATTTACTAAACAGAAAAAAAGGCAAAAGAAACCCTAGGGTAGCTAGTTATTCACTATCCATTTTTTAAGTTGGCGTTTTTTTATGTTTTAAATGCTTTATAAGCGCATTTCAGCTTATATTAGGTAAAAACTTAGAAATTTTATAAAGACATAAGGTGCACATAGTGCAAAAAATTAAACATGGGACGCCAGATACGTGAGTTTTTTTGTCATTTAATCTGTACAGAGAAGATAAATAAATAGCTTCAGTTTCATGATAAGGGGGCTGGCGGAGTTTGTCAAGGAAGTTTTTTTTGTTTCTATGGGTCAGTTGGTACGCGCTTTGCCTTTTAACAGATGTAAAAGCACAATTATTACGAACAACATTCCACCAACAACTGATATAGCGCCACCTATAATGAAGCACGTGCGTGCTAACATTGACGAAATACTTGGCAGATCTGCAACCTTCCTTAAAGCACCATATCCACCAAGCCACACAAGGCCAGTGATATGGAGAAAATGCCCTATACTGTAGGCATAAATCTGTAATCTTACCATGGAACTTTTTATCTCTTTAAAGTTTAATTTAGGTAACATCCAGTAGACAAAATTCATAAAAGCTATAGTGATACCAACTACAGAACCGTGATAATGAGCAGGAATCGTGACATTACCTTCAATAGTCAACACTCCGAGCACATCTCCATAAGTGAACAACAAAAATGAATGTAATAAATAGTTGCTTTTATCATTAATAAAAGTTCTGATGTTGTAGCACACTAATATTATCAAAAAGCACGGCAAAACTGCTCCAGCAATCCTCATATGCCAAGTAAAAAACTGTATTAACTTGGCACTATCAACTGGATAAACAAAATATACAAACGGTGCGCCTACAGCTAAAATCGTGTTTATAAATAGTGGTAAAATAGTAATTTTATTGTTTGAAGCTAAACTAATATCATTGGAACTTAGCATTATTAAATAGACTAAAAACATTCCTTGAGTAAAAGCAAACTGCAATAAATGTCCGCCTCCCCAAAAGAGATATTCGTAAAATAAATTATTATCTGAGTGATATAGACCTGGAGGCATATTATTATATGCTAAAACAAAGCAAAGAAATGACGATACAAGTATAATAACTAGCCCAATTTGCCCAACAGAGAGAAATGAAACCTCTTTTTTTGATGTGTATGCTAGCATTGTATTTACTAATATACTGGCAATAAATAAACTGAGTCCAAGTAAAAATAATTTGTTTTGTAATACGGGAATATAGTTACTTTTGATAACTTCAGTGTTTGGAACGAATGCGGATATAAACATGAGCAGCATCGAAAGGGTTGATAGAACCCATGAAAAGTTAAACCAACTATTGGTATTTTGTAGGTTTATGATAAAGAGCAGAGATATTATAGAGCACATCCACACTAAAATTGACAAGTTCACGTGTATTACCAGCGCATTATCAAAAATATATTGTGCAGAAGGAACAAGAGAGGAGATAAAAGGCAATCGTAGAAAAATAACAATTATTGACAGTAACCCAGAGCAAGCAAGAGCACATACTGCCAAGAACATCCATTTTCTACAGAGCGGAGCGTTGTCTTGTATATTAAGCACAATCTTTTTTCTCAATTTTGTTCAATACAATATATAACACTGCAATAATACCTAAAACATAGCAATAGTATACGTGTGGCACGACTGCCAAAGGTGAAACTCCAGCAATAGTGCTAGCCAAAAGCAATTGAGCGCCATACGGTATTAATCCTTGAAATACACAAGAAAATATGCCTAGCCATGCTGCACTATAGTGAGGCGGTATTTCATATTTCTTAGCAATATCTCTAGCAATTTCACCACTAAAAATTATAGCGATGGTGTTATTTGCAAGTAAAATATCAAATATGCTGACTATTTTTGCAATAAATAATTGCGCAGTTTTTTGTCCACCACGTTGTATCATAACCCAAGATGAAAGTTTATCTGCAAGCTCCTTAGAATTTTTACCTACCAGTCCTGAAAGCCCGCCAACCATCAATGACAGTAGCATAATTTCATGCATACTCATAAACCCTTTGGTGATGTTTTGGCTTAAAAACAATAAACCATGATTGTTGTTATTTATAAATCCAATGATTCCAGCAAAAGTTATGCTTAAAACCAATGCTGTAAATACATTTATTCCAAAGTTTGCAAGCAATATAAGTATTATGTAAGGAGTCACAAGCAATAAAGAATACTCCTTAACTGAAATAGCAGCACTATTGCTTGAGCTATAAAATAATATAATTATTGTGAATATAGAAGCAATTAGTGCCACTTTTGCATTCAGTTTTAATTTTTTCTTTATATCAGCCTTTTGAGACATCACAGATGCAATTGTAGTATCAGAGATAATAGATAAATTGTCGCCAAACATTGCTCCTCCTACAACGGTTGCAACTCCTAAGGAAGGAGAAATCCCAGCTTGTGTCAGTTCAACTGCAATAGGAGCAATTGTTGCAATGGTGCCCATTGATGTACCAATAACAGTGGAGATGAAAGCTGCTACAAAAAATAATCCTATGAGTAAAAATTGTGTTGGTATAAATAAAAGAGCCAAATTAACTGTGGCATCAGCACTACCGATTGCTTTAGTTACTTCACTGAATGCACCTGCAAGTAAGAAAATGATACACATAGTGATAATATTACGATCTCTTACCCCATCTAGAAAGGCATACATTTTTTCTTCAGTATTGCCCTTGTATAAAACCCAACCCAGAGCTATGGCAGGAACAATGGCTACCAGTGGAGATAACTGATAAAAAGCATTTGACACGCCAAGAATAGTAAAATATATACCACTTCCTACAAAAAGAAATAGGAACAGTAAAATAGGCAAAAAATTTGTAAGATAAAACATACCTCTACTCCAGCTCTGATAAACGCAAATCAACTATGATATGATTTATATTATTATAAACCACAGTTAGCACCTTGACCAAGGTTTTTCTAGAAAGCAATCTACCAGAAAAGGTTTCCATGAAAAGGACTATTATAATATATCATCTACTTGAATAAAACTGGGAGATAGAATAAGTAAAAAATATGAATGACATAACAACAAAGCAAGTCATATCCTTATGGAATGCACAAGCTGGTAGATTCTTGCCGGATAAAAGAGAAATGGAGATTGATAATATTTTCTTAATCTAATGCTTCAATGTTTCCGATATAGGAAAAGTATCATCTTTATTTTCTATAGAGGAAGGCACACTATTTTGATTATCATCACCATTAATTGGAGTAGTAGGGTGCATTAAAGCAACTTTCATAACTTCATCAATATTCTTAGCAAAAACTACGTTGATCCCTTCTTTGATGCTTGCCGGAATTTCTTGCATATCTTTCTCATTTTCACTTGGTATAATCACAGTTTTGATTGATCCTCTGAGCGCTGCAAGCAATTTTTCTCTCAAGCCCCCGATAGCTAAAACTCTACCACGCAATGTCACTTCGCCTGTCATAGCAACATTTTTGTTAACTGGTATATTTGTCATAAGAGAAACAATAGACGTACATACCGCGCCGCCAGCAGAAGGGCCATCTTTTGGTACAGCACCCTCAGGTACATGCAAATGTATATCATTATTTTGGAATTTTTCGGGCTTTATACCAAAAAACAAACAATTTGATCGAATATAACTATACGCAGCTTTTATAGATTCTTGCATAACCTCTCCAAGCTTTCCTGTGTATTTTATTTCTCCCTTGCCCGGAATTAGGACTGATTCTATCATCAAAATATCACCACCTGTTTCAGTATAGGCGAGCCCAGTTACTATTCCTACTAAACTCTCATTTTCCGCAATGCCAAAGGTATATTTACGTACCCCTAAATAATCTTGTAAATTGTCAACCCCTACGGATATTTTCTTATTTTTATCAGTCAATATTTCTTTAACTGCCTTTCTCATGAGCTTTGCAAGCTCCCTTTCCATACTCCGCACACCACTTTCACGTGTATATAAACGTATCAACTCGTATAACGCCTCATTAGTTATGTCCCATTCCTTCTGATACAAACCATGCTCCTTCTTTAACTTCGGAATAAGGTGGTGTGTAGCAATACTGATTTTTTCATCTTCAGTATACCCGGACAATTGTATAATTTCCATCCTATCACGCAAAGGATGTGGTAAATTTAAGCTGTTTGCCGTAGCTACAAACATTACACTTGAAAGATCAAACTCAACTTCCAAGTAATGATCCGTAAAGTGTTTATTGTGCTCAGTATCTAAAACCTCAAGTAATGCAGACGCAGGATCGCCACGCGAATCAGAACCCATCTTATCTATTTCATCAAGCAGAAAAAGCGGGTTGCATGAATTAGCTTTTTTCATGTGTTGAATGATTTTACCAGGCATTGAGCCAATATAAGTTTTCCTATGCCCTCGTATCTCAGACTCATCACGCACACCACCAAGAGCTATGCGAACAAAATCTCTTCCTACTGCTCTTGCCATAGACTTAGCTAAAGAAGTTTTACCAACACCTGGCGGTCCAACTAAGCAAAGTATAGGACCTTTTATCTCTTTTACTCTTTTTAATACCGCTAAAAATTCTATTATTCTATCTTTTACTTTCTCTATGCCATAATGATTTTCATCTAAGATTTTCTTAGCTGCATTTAAGTTAATTTTTGCATCTTTGTACTTTCCCCATGGCAACTCAAGCAACCAATGCAAGTAACTAGATATAACTGTAGCTTCAGGAGAAATGGGATTCATTTTCTTGTATCTCTTCAAATCAGTTATAGCTTTCTCTCTTGCTTCCTGAGAAAGCTTTGTTTCATTTATCTTTTTTTCAAATTCATTGAGTATATTCCCTTCATCACCATTCTCAAATTCGCCTAATTCTTTCTGTATAGCTTTCAATTGCTCGTTAAGGTAGTAAACTTTCTGAGTGCTTTCAACTTGCGATTTAATTGTCTTATATAAACGGTTTTGTGCGTTCAAAATACTCATTTCTCTCTCAATAAAAGCAAAAGCTTTTTTTAAACGCTCTTCTGGGTCATAAGCCTCAAGTATACTTTGTTTATCTGATACTTTTATATTTAAATGTGAAGCTACCGTGTCTACAAGTTGATCAACTTCTTTGATTTGATCAATGGAGTTAATGGCAACCTCGGGTTGATTTTTCTTGTTTAGCTTACACCAGCTATCGAACGCGTCTACAACAGACCGCCTTAAAGCTTCTAAATCAATATTGTCTTCATCTTCTTTATAATAATTGTCTAACTCTACCCTGGCTTGTAATAAAGTATGAGAGCTAATATATTCTACAACTCTTCCCCTTCTTATCCCCCGGATTATAACTTTTACTGCATTGTCAGGTAATTTTATTAACGGTTGTACAATGCTTGCTAACACACCTACTTCATAAAGATCTTCAGGCTCTGGATTATCAACAGAGCCATCTTTCTGTGCTACAAGAAAAACCTCATTTTGGTGATTACTACTACTTATTGCATACTCTAGTGCATTAACAGATTTTTCTCTGCCTATGAATAAAGGCACCATTATATTTGGAAAAATTACTACATCTCTTAAAGGTAATACTGGCAATGCAGTAAAACTAGAGCTTACAGCACGTTCAATGTTCATAATATATGCCTCAAATTAATCATTAACCGTTATAACATTGCCATTGTTATTATGATTAACCGTTGCTTTTCCTAATTCTACCATTTTCTTAGTGATTACTATAGTGCTACCTTCAAAGCCTCCGTTTCCAGATGTATACATAATGTCAAGCAAAAGTGACTCCAAGATAGCACGTAACATTCTTGCACCTGTTTTGTAGCTTATAGCCTTTTTAGCAATAGCTGATATTGCTTCATCTGAAAACTCAAGGTTTACTTTGCTAAACGCAAGCAATGCTTTGTACTGTTTTATTAGTGCATTCCTTGGCTCTGTCAACACATGTATTAAATCTTCATGATCCAGCTCATCTAAAACAGCAGTTATTGGAACCCGCCCTACAAATTCGGGTATTAAACCGAATTTGATTAAATCTTCAGGTTGAACATCATGTAAAGCATTCTTTTTCTTTTGCTCTTTAGACTGACTTATATCTGCTCCAAAGCCAACTGACGTTCCCTTTTTTCTCGCTTCAATAATTTTATCGAGGTCTTCAAAAGCTCCTCCACAAATAAACAGTATGTTACTAGTATCCACTTGTATAAACTCTTGTTGTGGGTGTTTTCGCCCTCCTTGTGGCGGAACATAAGCAACTGTACCCTCCATAATCTTAAGCAGAGCTTGCTGGACCCCTTCACCTGAAACGTCACGGGTTATTGAAGTGCTTTCAGATTTTCTTGTAATTTTGTCTATTTCATCTATAAACACTATACCACGCTGTGCTTTTACAACGTCATAATTTGCAGCTTGTAATAAACGCGACAACACGCTTTCTACATCATCACCCACATAACCTGCCTCAGTTAAAGTTGTCGCATCAGCCATAGCAAATGGCACATCTGAAACTTTAGCAAGTGTTTTGGCTAGCAAAGTCTTACCAGAACCAGTGGGACCAATAAGCATTATATTTGACTTCTCGATTTCAATATCACTTATAGCATGAAATTGTACCATGGATTGACAATGGTTATACATAGCTACAGATAAAACGTGTTGCGCGTGTTCTTGACCTACAACATGCTTGCTGAGAAAGTTTTTTATATCCTCAGGTTTCTTTAGTAATAGCTTCATATCAGATATACGATCTGAATTAAAAGATCTATCTTTCTTTTGACTTATTGCTTTATGGGATAATTCTATGCACTCATTACAAATAAACACCTTTAAACCATCCGAAGAGTTAGTAATCAATTTATCTACTTCATCTTGCGCCTTGTTGCAAAAAGAACAGTAGTGTAAATCATTATTGTTATCCATTAACCCACCTTTTGTTTAACTTTAATATTTTCAATTTCAATATCTGTACGCTCAGCTATCACCCTGTCAATTAAGCCAATTTTCCTTGCTTCTTCAGGATCCATGAATTTATCTCTTTCCATCATTCCTTCAATTTTCTTCAGTGAATTTCCAGTATGTTTTTCATAAATTTGATTTAGTTTTTTCTTAACCCGCAAAATTTCATTAGCATGTATTTCTATATCAGTTGCTTGACCATGATAACCACCAGATGGCTGATGTATCATAATTCTTGAATGAGGTAGAGAGTAGCGCTTACCTTTTGTACCAGCTGCAAGCAATAAAGAACCCATAGACGCAGCTTGACCTATACATAAAGTTGAAACGTCTGGGTTTATATACTGCATTGTATCGTAGATCGACAAACCAGCAGTTACAACACCACCTGGTGAGTTGATGTACATACAAATGTCTTTATCGGGATTTTCCGATTCTAAAAATAAAAGCTGTGCTACTATTACACTGGCCATATTGTCTTCAATAGGACCTGTTACAAAAATTATTCTTTCTTTCACTAGTCTTGAATATATGTCATAAGCGCGCTCACCGCGACTAGTTTGTTCAACTACAATTGGTATAAGAGTCATACCTTTCCCTATTAAATATTATCAAATAATTCCTTTAATTCTTTCACAGAAACAATCTGCTCTTCTTTACTAACTTTTTCTATTATATAATCTGTCACTTTATACTCAAGCGCTTGCCCTCTAACTAATTCTTGAAATTGTTTATTTGATTCAAAATGCTTAAGTACTCTGTCAAATTGCACATCTTTACTGACATATTGATTTACAATAACACTCAAAACATCATTTTGAGTTAATGATATTTTATGTTCTGCACTAAATTTCATAAATAACATAGCAAGCTTTACACGTTTTTCAGCTTCTTTACGAGAATCATTTTGAGCACCCAATTCTCCTTCCATTCTTTGTTGCTCCTGTTTTACTATGTCTGTGGGTAAATCAAAACTATAATTAGCATCCAAATAATCAAACAGCTCCTTTTTAATTAAGAGATTTCTCATTTCGGTGCACTGATCACCAATCATTTTTTTTGCATGATTTATTAGCAAAGAATAATCTTTAAACCCAATACTCTTAGCTATTTCATCATCATTTTCAAAATCTTTGGCAATTTGAATCTCATTAACTCGCACAGAAAAATCAGCTTCCTGTCCTGCAAGGGAAATGGCTTGGTAATTTTCAGGAAATTTCAACTTAAAGTTCTTTGTTTCTCCCTTTTTCATACCAGTTAATTGATCTTCAAAACCATTAATAAATGTGCCAGACCCTAAATTAACGGCGAAATTTTTGCTACTTCCACCTTGAAAGAGCTTATTCCTAATCCGCCCTTCAAAATCAATTATCAATTTATCCCCATCTTTCGCTTGATAAGAAGCATCATCAACAGAGGCGAAATTGGGGAACTTTGTTTTAATAGAATCAATAAATTCTTTTATATCTTCCTCTTCAATCTTTGCTTCAATTTTCTTTAAGTTTATTTTGTCAAGATCTATCACTGGTACTTCAGGCATCGACTCAAAAGATAGCTTGTATACAAAATTGCCCTCCTCATTTTCTTTGCCCAGATCTGGTAATGATATAACATCAACCTTAGGATAAATGTGAGACTTGACTTCAATTTTTTTCATCAAATCACTTGAGCAATAATCAATTGTATTATTTATCACATATTCCAAAGCCTCGTTTTTATAATTTGCAACAACAAGGTCATAGGGCATCTTTCCAGCCCTAAATCCAGGTGATTTTGCATTTTCTGCTATCTCTTGCAACCTGGAATTTACCTTTTGTTTTATATAATCACTACCAACTGTGATTTCATACTCATACTTTAGTTTATCTATACTAAGCTCTTTGTAGGTATATACGCTACTTACTTCGACTGTATTTTGAGGTATATTATTAGACATCATAATTCATTTATTAACATTTTAATTCATATCTTAATAGAGTCATTTTACCAGAATTTAAGTTAAACACAATCCTTAAGAACAGGTTTTTACACAAACAAAAGTGTATTTAGTGATTATAAATTTTCCCTTAAAACCTAAGTTACATGACTTTAAAGTGCGGATAGAGGGACTTGAACCCCCACGAGCAAGCTCACCAGGACCTAAACCTGGCACGTCTACCAATTCCGCCATATCCGCAAGAAATTTTTAGTACCCTATTATAGGTATTCCATTAAAAATATTCAAGGTTTAAAGTCTTACTTAATTTATGGTATTTACACAATCAAAAAAGCTTATTAACATTTCTTAATGAAAGCTCTAAACCCTGAAAATCAATAATGAGATTAATAACAAGCTTCTTACTCGCAATTTTTTTGATTACACAAAGTGGTTGCACAACCCTTATAATAGGTGGTGTGGTGGCTACAGCGGCAGCAACAGCAATAACAATGCAGGACAAATCCTTGGGAAATATCATTGATGATACGACTATGGTCATCAGAATTAATAAGGGGCTCTTAAAACATGGGCTATTTTCATCCATAAAGGTTAAAGTAAGTGAAGGAAGAGTATTGCTCATTGGAAGTGTTGACACTCCTGAAAAACAACTTACAGCAGAAAAAATAGCTTGGCAGCAAAAAGAAATTAAAGAAGTGATAAATGAAATAAGAGTAATACCAATTCAAATGGCTTCCATGCTAGACACCACTGTAGATGGCATGATAACAGCGGAAATAAGAACAAGACTCCTGGGAAAAAGAAATATTAAGTCAATTAATTATAGCGTTAATACGGTTGATAGAGTTGTTTATTTGATGGGTATAGCCCAAAATAAAGCGGAATTAAAAGCTGTAATAGCAATTGCAAGAAAAGTAAAGGGAGTAAAACAAGTTGTAAGTTATGTACGATACAGGTACAGTAAGTTACGCCATTAGGCAAAAATCGCTTTCAAATTATAACATTTGTACAGTTGTGACAATAGGTAGAGAACATAAATGAAAATTGCCTTTCAGATGGATGAAAATATAAATTTTGAAACTGATACTACATTTGCGCTAATAAAAGAAGCACAAAGGAGGGGGTATGAAATTTTTGTTTATACTCCTGATAATTTAGCACTAAAGCTAAACTATCCAATTGCTTTTGCTCAGAAAGTCAGCGTTGATGATTTTAGTTTTATCTCCAAAAAAGATGTAGCTATCAACTTGAATGAAATGAACATCATATTTATCAGACAGGATCCACCTTTTGATATGCGTTACATTACAACAACATATATCTTAGAAAAAACTAGCGCATTGGTAATTAACAATCCAACAGAAATAAGAAATTGTCCTGAAAAATTGATAACTTCATTATTTCCAGAACTAATTCCGCCAACTTTGATTACTGAAAATATATCAATGATTAGAGATTTCTACTACAACTATCAAGATATTATTCTGAAGCCATTGTATAGTTATGGAGGAAACGATGTGATAAGAATACAAGATGAGAATAGTATTCAAGTAGTAGTGGATCTCATGATAGCAAAATACGAATGCCCTGTGATTGCACAATCATTTTGTAAAAACATAGATAAAGATAAAAGAATATTGCTACTTTATGGCCAACCAATTGGTGTAATGAAACGAATTCCAAAAATCAGTGGAGAGATCAGAACAAACATGCGACTTGGAGCAAGTTTTGAGCCCGCTCAAATGAACGATAGAAACAATGAAATATGTAACAAAATTGGTCCTGAATTAAAGAAAAGAGGGCTAATATTTGTTGGTATTGATATTATAGATGACTTCCTGCTCGAAATTAACACAACTTCACCCACGGGAGTAGTTTATATCAATAAATTGTATAATATATCGCTAGAAAAGGATCTTTGGGACGTGTTTGAAGAAAAAGCAAGCAGCCATCAACTAAACCTGTGAACAATCACCTTAACAAACTCAGTAGTCCCATTCTTTATCCCTGTTTTTTCTGTACTATTGGTCATATCACGCAATTTTTGAGAATTATTTAATAGATCAAATAGTACCTCTGTTAGATTTTTTTTTGCTTCACTATTCTGCTTAACTATTATAGCTGCTCTCGAGTCTTCAATATATTTTGCGTTATAAAATTGGTGATTATCTTTTGAGTAAGGGTAAGGAATATATATAGCAGAACGCCTAGCAAGAGTGATCTCTGCTATTGAAGTTGCTCCTGCTCTGCTAATTACCAAGTGAGCATTGGCCAGTCTATTCTCCATATCATCAAAAAATTCACTCAATTCACAATCGATCTTTTCACTTTTGTATAGACTTTTGACCTTGTTTACATTTTTCTTCGTACATTGCTGCGTCACTCTAATTTTCTTTTTCATTTTAATAGGTAAATCACAAATTACGCTGCTTACTACATCATCAAAAAAATTCGCACCTTGGCTGCCTGCTATGACCAATATATTTAGGATTTTCTCAGTGCTAGAATGGCTCTGTGCTTTTATATCAACAAAATTTCCTGTAAAAATACATTTATTGCCCTCTGCATATTTAGTCTCCGGAAAGCTGGTTGCAATTAATTTTGCACTCTTGAAAAAGAATCTATTTACTCTCCCTAAAACTGTGTTTTGTTCATGTAAAATTATAGGTATAGAAAGAACTCTTGCTGCAAGAAGAGTTGGAAAAGAAGCATAGCTACCAAAACCAATGACCGATTTTGGTTTTAATTTTCTTACTTGATACAGTGCTAACATAGAGCTGTATATCAAGAAAAGGAAAAACTTAAATTTGTTGCTGCTTGGTCTACGTAATGGTAAGGTGTAGCTTTCTATGTCGGTATTTTTATTTGTTTTTTTATCAGTGAATAATATGCAATTGTATCCTTGTGTCTTTAGTGCTTTTGCTAAAGCTATGGCCGGAAAGATATGCCCACCTGTGCCACCTGTTGCTAAAATAATATCCATCTGTAAATAATAAATCCTAGATTGTTAACTGTTATTTAACAATTTGCACGTAGAATTTTATTAAGCGTTATGATAGTTGAGTTAAAAATGCCTAAAAGTAATAGTAAAAAAGAACCTAATGAGAAAAATAAACCTCAAGAACAAAGAGAAGGCAGAAGCGGAGGTTTTTTAGAACTGCTAAAAAATATAATAAAAATTCTTTTCAATTCGGTCGTTGACCTACCTGAGCACGAGCAGCATAATAAAATGAAAAGCACTAATCTACAACAAGGTTTGGATACTAAAGGAAAAGGCCCAGAAGATCTTCATCCAAAGGCAAAGCTTGAAGTTAAAGAAGCAGCTAAGGGATTGAAAGAAGAGTTACAGAATTCTGATGCTGGTGGTAATCAATCTATTGAAACTAAAGTGCCTAATCAAACTACTACTCAAGACATTAACAACTCTAAAACGATGGAACGTTAGTTCAACTATTTAACATCTGCAGCAAGCACTGATTCATGTATCATCTCTGAAATGGTTGGATGAGGAAAAATCGTAGATTTTATGTCGAAGTCTGTTCCTTCTAGTTGCTTTGCAAGAGCAAAATTGCTAATTAACTCCGTTACTTCTGCACCTATCATGTGGCTACCCAGAATTTCTCCGGTTTTTTTATCTATAATCGTTTTCACTAACCCTTCAGTTTCACTGAGTGCAACAGATTTACCATTAAAGTTAGAGTGAAATTTTCCTATTTTTATATCATACCCACCTTTTATTGCCTGTTCCTCAGTAAGGCCGATGCTCGCTATTTGTGGATGAGAATAAGTGCAATTTGGTATGCATTCTTTTTTTAACGCATGAGCATTTTTACCAGCAATCTTTTCAATGCAGATCACGGCTTCATGGCTCGCTTTATGTGCTAAACATGGTGGGCCAGCTACATCACCTATTGCATACACATTTGATTCACTAGTTTCATACCATTCATTCGTTTCAATAAAGCCAGAAGGGCTTAATTTAATTTTTGTATTTTCTAAACCTATATTTTCAATATTTGCTTGAATTCCAACCGCAACAATCACCCTCTCAAATTCTTTGCTCTCACCACTACTTAGTAGCACTTGAGCAGAGTCTTTACTTTTAGTAAGAGCTTTTACGCTACTGTTTGTATATATTTTTATCCCCTGTTTTGTGAATATTTCTTGTGCTAAATCTGAAATGTCCTTATCCTCCAGCGGCAAAATAGTGCTCTTTATCTCTATGATTGTTACATCAACCCCCAAAGTACTATAAAAACTTGCAAATTCTATTCCAATTGCACCAGACCCTATAATTAGTAGCGATTTTGGTAATCTCTCTGGAGTCATAGCGTGCTGCGCATTCCATATTAAATCTCCATCTGCCTCTATTCCAGGCAGATTCCGTGCCCTCACGCCTGTTGCTAAAATGATATGCTTGGAAACAATTTCTTGTTCTTCCTTATCGCTAACGACTTTTATAGTACCATTGCCTGCAAGTTTACCAAAACCTTGATGAACTTTGATATTATTTTTTTTCATCAAATATGCAACACCGCTTGACAATTTATCAACAACGTTTCTTGAGTATTTCACTATTGATTGTATATCAAAATTCGCTCCCTTTACTTCTATACCAAACTCTTTTGATCTTTTTATTAGCCTATAAACCTCAGATGCTCTAAGCAGTGATTTTGTTGGTATACATCCCCAATTTAAGCATATACCGCCTAAATTTTTTTCTTTTTCCACAATTGCAGTTTTAAACCCAAGCTGTGCCGCCCTAATTGCCGCTATATAACCACCAGGACCGCTACCTATAACCGTAATATCATACTCATTCATCAGTTTTCTTCGTATTCAAAAAGATTATATATAACAGATGGAACCCATACAATCAATGGTCTGTCATCTACCGTCTTAAGAGTCAAGATAAAAGTTGTTATTTTTTATCATGGCATTTAAATAAACGATAATTTTTCTCATGACAGCAACTAATGCAACCTTAGCAGCTTTGCCAGAATCAACCAAACGCTGATAAAACGCTTTCATTTTTCTGTTGTGGCGCATAGCAACAAGAGCTGACATGTATAGTGCTTTCCTTGCATAAAACCTGCCTCCTTTGATTTGAGCTTTGCCAACTTTTCTTCCACTTTCACTAGTTTTAGGTGCAACTCCAACTAAGCATGCAATTTCTCTATTCTCTAATCTACCAAGCTCAGGCACCTCTGTCAGTAGAACGCTCGCCGTCTTTGATCCAATACCTTTATAGCTGATTAAAAGCTCATTTTTTCCTTTCAATTCAGCTATTGCGTCTTCTATGTCTTGCCTAATTTCTTTCAATTGTTTTTCAGCAAACCCTATCTGTCTTTCTATGTATTCTCTAGCTTTTCCCGTCGCACTTTGCAGGCGACACTTGTTTGCATGAATTGCATCATTTAAATTACGCTCAACTGCCCCCAGCTCCTTTAATTCCTCTTGCTTTTGTGAAATTATATATCCTTTTACTTCACCGTCTTTACTGACAAATTCAGCGTATTTTTCCAGTAATTTAGCATCTAACTTGTCAGTTTTTGCAAAATGATTGCAAGCTTTGGCAAATGCATATACCCGATTCGGGTGAGCTTTATGGACAGTTATCTTGCAACAATTTTATAATGAGCTTTTCATAGCCACCAGCTTACACATAACTTGATGGGTAAATCGACTATATTTGTTTCTATAAACTTAGATATAGCATCACTCACGTTTGCTATGCGCTTATGCTTGCCATTAATTGAGATGTCCAATGCTTCCTTGGAAACATCTACTCCCATGAAAATTATTCTAGCCATTTTTGTACCTATAAATATAATCAAACAATAATGCAAAATGCTGTATACAGGATTGTAATTCGATCTTTTAGATCCACCTACCGTTCGTACTACATTTTGCTTTAAGCCTTACTATTACCCACAAATAAAAACATAGTATTGTATTTACTCAAATAATTTAATTTTATTAACCTGAAAGCTTATTAGATTAAAATTATTAAACTAAGAGTTATAATTTTAGCAACTAAAAGCTGTAAATTGCACCATATAAACAGTTATTTCAAGCAAAAGTTATGCCATTAAGAGCTATGCAACAAACATTTATATTTGTGGGTAATAGTAAGATCTAAATCCGATAGAGCATTGTTGGCACACCATCAAAAGTCGCCTCAGACCTCTAATGCATCAATGTACAAACTTACACCTTTTAGTTGGTAATACCATTTTAGACGTTTATCATTCGTTTTAGAAAATACTATAGGAGGTTGTCCGGAAACAAGTAAATTCAAGCATATTCCCTCTTTAACATAACCCTACTCATAGCTAGGTATATGAAATTCTCAGTGGATGTTGTGAGTAAATCATACTCCTTTGATAGCCTTCTATTCCTATTAACCCAAGCAAAAGTCCTTTCTACAACCCATCTTCTTGGCTGTACTTTAAACCCTTGTTCTCTTGTTGGTAGTAGCTCAGGTGGCGTATCTTTGTGCACCCAAAATCTACATGGAGGCCTTTTAACAATTTCAATATCTATGTCATATTCTTC
This sequence comes from Wolbachia endosymbiont of Drosophila willistoni, assembly GCF_040084705.1. Classification (NCBI taxonomy): domain Bacteria; kingdom Pseudomonadati; phylum Pseudomonadota; class Alphaproteobacteria; order Rickettsiales; family Anaplasmataceae; genus Wolbachia; species Wolbachia endosymbiont of Drosophila willistoni. The sequence goes on along the minus strand of NZ_CP157591.1, from coordinate 901,676 downwards.
CTTTATGTGATTCTTTAAATTTCTTCCTTGGTATCCCATGTCAGCCCACATTTTTTTAACTTTAGTATATTTTGTTCTCATATTGTTTAATGCTATTTTAATACCATCTCTATCATTTTCGTTAGCAGCGCCTACGTAACAACCTAGTATAAAACCCTGAGTGTCTGTAATTATATGCCTTTTTCTACCCTTTACTTTTTTACTTCCATCATAGCCTTTGATCCCCCCTTTTCTGTAGTCTTTACAGATTGACTATCTACTATACAGGCACTCGGCTGCTCATTCCTTCCTATTTTTCTTCTACTATATTTTGTAATTTCATAATTCATTTTCTCAAAAATTCCCTGCTTCTTCCATTGCCTGAACTGCTCATACACAGTCTTCGATAGCGGAAAATCATTTGGTAAATACCGCCATTGACACCCTGTACGCAATACATAGAAAATTGCTTCTAATATTTCTTTTTTGCTATACTTTGGCAGCCTTCCTCCTTTCTTGTATGATACTCTGAAGTGTTTTTCTATTCTTGCCCATTCCCTTTCGCTTAGATCTGTTGGATACTTTTTTCTCATCTTTACCCCGTACTAAAATTTCAGATATTATAGCCTTTTACTTGTTTCCGGACAACCTCTAGTAGCGGAATGACGAATTTTTGTTTTTCAAATTGTCAGTAAATCTAAGTCAGTTTAGCTATATAAAACATAGTATAAAAAGAGCTATTTTAGCAAAATTTTAAACAAATAAAGTTAATTACTTCACAATTGATACCTTACGAGAAAAGCACATTTGATACAGATTTAAAATACAAGTTAACGAATTATTATGATTTTTACCAAGATAATAATATAGTAAGGTTTGGTAGTGAGGTATCAAAATGGAAAAATACACCAACGCATGGTTTAATAAGAAAGATAATCATGATTGTGCAAATGATGGCACTTGCGGGCAATCTATAAAGGATTTTAGGATTGGTAATTCTGATATTTCTTTTTTTGATAGTAACAAAAACTTAATTGCCAAAGTACCTAAACTACCAAAGTATTAGGGATAAATATGGGCATCAATTGTATAAGGAAGCTGAGTCAAAGCAGTTCAATTATTTTTCCACAAATATACATGATGTTTTGTCTAACAGCTTTACCGTTAAATACGGGTATATAAATTGTACTATAAAATACGACAACTTATCTGAGCAGGAACAAAACCAAATAGAAACAGACATTAAAACTGCCTATGAAGCATTTAAAGAAAAGTTTTGCTTGAAAAATAGTAATGCAAGTTACAATATAACGGTTCACATTTTTAATAATAGAAGCGATTATACAAAGTATAACAATCTTCTCGGCTTAGATGAAGATGGTGGTCCAGGATATATTACACGAGGAGTAACAGATTGTCAGAATATTCTGACATATAAGCAAAGTGCCATGGATTTTGTTCTAGGTCATGAGCTAGGCCACATATTTCAATTGTGTTTTTCACCATCGGCAACAGTCCAAACTTTGAGTATTCTGGATACTGAACTCATAGCAAATGTTGTTGGACGAGAAGTAGAAGAAAAAAGTTATAAAGCTATTTGCAAGCAGATGGGTGTAGATGAATATAAATACGATGGATGGAGTTTTATTTTTAAATACATAGGTACAACTGGTAGTGTATACCGCCTAAACCTTTCAGAAGAAGAGAAATTTCAAATTATACAACGTGTCAAGAGTTCTGGACTAGATGAATATGAAGACCATGGATGGATGTTTAAATTTAAATATAAAGATACAACTGGTAGTATATACCTCAAGGACCTTTCAGAAGCAGAGAAATTTCAAATTATACAACGTGTCAAGAATTCTGGACTAGATGAATATGAAGATCGTGAATCAATGTTTAGTTTTAAATACAAAGGCACCACTTATAGAGCAGAACACAGAGATTATCTTTCAGCAGAAGAAGAAAAACTTCAATTTATCAAAGACATTAAGAACTCTCATGAATCGCTCGTTAGTGAATGTGATGGATTGGGGAATGAGAATACAACTTTAGTGATTTACGTTGATGAAAATAAGGAGATAAGTCAAATGTATTTTCATAATCTAGACAAGAATATATTCAAATGGTTAGATAAGACACTTATAAGCAGAAGTAAACCTGAAGAAGATGTGGATGACACAGCAGGAAAAGAGCCTGAACCAGAATCAGCCGAAGAGGATACTCAGCAACCCAGTAATTTCTTATCCAATATTTTTTCAACAATTAAATCCATTATTGATTCTATCTCATCACTCTTTTCATGGTTATTTGGGTCGAAAGCGAAAGAGTCTAATCAACAATCTGATGATAATCCTTCTTTGTTTAAGCTCGATGCTAATGAGTTAGATCACGAAGTTAAGCCTGATGCCAATGAGTTAGGTCACGATGTTAGAGATCACTTATCAGACAATTATAACCATTACAACTCATCTGATGGGCTAATGTAATATAGCTAATTTACAGTATCTGTTCAGATGCATGGCTAATGTACAAATATTGAAACAAAAATTCCAGTGCCCCTGTGATGTCATTCCAGTGCTTGACACTGGAATCCAGCTTTTAATCGAAAATGTTGTATAGTACACAATCAAATTTTCTGGATCCCAGTGGGCTTTGTTGCATCGCTCAAGTGAAAAGAACTGGCAGTTACTGACAAAATTCATTATAAATAGCGATTTAACTGTTGAAGAAAAAATATGCCACAAAAAATGAGAGTCAGTAACTGCCATGAATATAACAAATTTCTCCAAGAAAGAGGAAGCATTTTTTGTTATATCAATGACGCCATAGAAAATTGGTACGAGAATTGTCCAAAAATGCAGGGCGGCAACTATATTTATAGTGATAAAGTTGTGATTTTGGTGCATATAATCGTCAGTTTCTTTAGAATTGGTTTAAGACAAACAGTCGGGTTTATAAAAGGGTATTTGCAACAAATAGGAAGAGATTTGCAGCTATTCACAAGCATCAAAAGAAACTTAATATTAAGATAAATGATTGCAGAAAATAATATGGAAGATATCGAAATTGCTATAGACAGTACAGGAATTAGTATATACAACAACACACAGCAAGGAAAATAGCACTGACAGAAAATATCGTGGCTATGAGCAAACGAGAAAATTGCACGTAATGTTGAATATAAACAACAAAAAAGCCATAGCTGTAAAATACAGTAACGGCTGATCACTATGGAGCTTGTGATTTGCTAAAAGAAGTTGATTTTCAGCATGCCATAAAAGCACTATATGCAGATAGAGCATGTGATAGGCACAAGTTTTATAAGTTGTGTAACGAATATGATATAAAGACAAAAATTCCACCAATAAACAATGCGGCAGAACATCCAGAAATAGATTATATGTCTGACAGGAATGCTGCTATTAGGTTAATAAAATTATACGGTGAAGATGGCATGAAAGAATGGAAAAAAGAAGTAAATTATGGGAAAAGATCTTATATTGAAGGGTTTTTCTCAAGATTAAAGCAAATATTCGGATTTAGTTTTAGGAATAAATCTGAGATAAATCGAGAAAAAGAACTAAATGCTACTTGCTTAATAAATTCACTGATATTGGTATGGCTAAATTTGAGATAGTTACATGAATTTACCATAAATCACCATCTCATAAAGTGTGATGCAACAAAGCCATCCCAGTGTCTGGGCACTGGGATGACACCCTCCTTATGGGCCAAAATCACAATGTTCGTACAGTTGTGGATTCATTCGCGGTATCTCGGCATAGATTCCGCTAACAAGTAGCGGAATGACGAATTTGTCGTTTTTCAGATTGTCGTAAGTCAGTTTAGCTATAGCATAATGCTATATTAATAAATAATCTATATAATACTATTAAATATAATAATTAAAATCTAAATTACTTTCTCTATAAAAGGAGAAATTTACCTTAATGAAAATATATATATATTTAATATTATTTTTATTTTTTTCTTGCGCTCAACTATATGCTGACGAGGAAATTGCAAAATTTGATTTACTTATTGGCGAGATAAATGAAGCAAGCTTCACTCTTAAAGGTGCAATAAAGGTTACAGTAGAACCAGGCTGGCACATATATTATAAAGATCCTGGAGATTTTGGCCTTCCCACGTCTATTAGTTACAAAGGTAATGCATCAGATATAAATATTCACTGGCCTATTCCAAAGGAACATAAAGATAAAGTAGGGAGAGAGACGTTTGTAAGTAACGTATATGAGGATATGGTATTATTTCCCTTTAAGATGAATATATTTTTAAATCAAGGGTATATTGACCTTAACTTCCATATAAATTATGCGATATGTAAAGATAGGTGCATCCCTAAAAATGTTGAGATAAAAATCAGGCAACCATTAAAGGATTTTATAGATTCTGATATCAATAAACTTATAAATGAGTGGTATGAAAAATAGAGTTCTCATGGGGTAGGTGTCATTCCAGCGCGTGACACTGGAATCTCATTTACTTTTTTGTTCACTATGTGAGGAACTTGGGCCTACAAGTATATAAACATAATGGTTTCGCATAAAAAATTTAGATCCCAGATACTGTCTCTGCTGTCAAACAAATTATCCAACAAAATTACAATTAAATGGTTGATTATTTTTAAGAATACCAAAAAAGACATGCATTAATTTTCGCATTAACGCAAGAACTATGACTTTTGGACATTTGCCTTTACTTGCTAGACGCTGACAAAACTTTTGAAAATGATTATTATGGTTTTTGACTACTATAGCTGGCATATAAAGAGCTTTTCGAATACGCTCAGATCCTATTTTGCATATGCAACTTCTCTTACTTACTGACGATCCCGATTGATAATGTCCTGGATTTAGACCAGCAAAAGCTGTAAATTGTTTAGCATTGTCAAAGTTATCAACTGATGGCATTTCTGCGACAACAGCAACAGCAGTAAGATATCCTATACCTTTTATAGTCTTAAGGTTTTCCACCATATTTTTTAGATGTGGATAGTTATTTATATGCTCATTAATTTCTTTTTCGAGAACAATAATTTGCTCCTCTATTGCCAAAATTACTTTAGATATAGCTTCTTTGCAACTGGAATGCATATTTTTGTTTTCCAAGCGATTTGTCTGTTGCACCTTATCATCTTTTAGCGATTGCATGCAACGGTAAAGCTCCCTCAAATGCCTCATTTTAGGTGCAATGGGCTTCCAAAGAGCAGGTTTGTTGGCGATACAAAATCTAGCTATCATAGCTGCATCTGATTTATCTGTCTTATTTTTGAGCAGCTCACTTTTGCCAAAAGCTTTCTGGGTTTACTATACTGACATTATGTCCTAAATCGTGCATAAAAGTAGCCAAATCTTCTCCATACCAACTAGTTGCTTCAAGACATAAATGAGTAAGATTTGCTCCATGGCCATTGCACCAAACTACAAGTTTTGCAAAACCATCTTGATTATTTTGAAAGACTTTGTGTCGTTTTTTACTGTCCACTAACAAACAAACATCAAATTTCTTTTTTGAAATATCCACACCCAAAATAGCATTTACTTGCATAAAATTGCCTCCAAGACTATAAATAAACTGAGAGTTTAGACTAACCTTGTAATACGGGATATAATTCCAAAAGATACTGTTCAGTCTTTAACTCTATGGGAGGGAAGCAAAATCTGGCTTAATGGCATTAGTGTCGCATCAGCTTCACCCTCCCTGTGAGGTATTTTAGCTCTAATGCCTCACATCATAAAGATACAAGTGTCACGCACTAACTGTACGAACATTGAGATATAAGAGTAATTTGTACCAAGAAAAAAGATGTCATCCCAGTGCCCAGACACTGGGATGGCTTTGTTGCATCGCTCTTCGGATAGTAGGTAACGCACAATAAATTTATGAAGCTATCTCAAATTTAGCCATGCCTATTTCAGTAAATTTGTTAAGCAAATAACATTTGAGTAGCAGTTCCCTCTCACGATTCATTTCAGATTTGTTCCTAAAACTAAATCCAAATGTCTTTTTTAATCGCGAGAAAAAACCTTCTATATAAGATCTTTTTCCATAACTCATCTCTTTTTTCCACTTCTTTATACCATCTTCATCATATGACTTTATGAGCTTGACTGCAGAATTTCTCTCAGCCATATAGTCTAACTTTGGATGCTCTGTTGCGTTGTTTTTCGGAGGAATTTTCGTTTTTATACCATATTGATTACACAGCTTATAGAGCTTTTCTCTGTCATATGCCCTATCTGCATATAGTACTTTTATGACATACTGAAAATCGACTTCTTTTAGCAAATCACAAGCTCCATAGGGATCAGCCGTTACTGTATTTTACAGCTATGGCTTTTTTGCTGTTTGTATTCAACATTACATGCAATTTTCTTGTCTGTTCATAGCTGCGATACTTTCTATCTTCGCTATTTTCTTTGCTATGACCAGGAGTGTTGTTGTATATACTAATTCCTGTACTGTCTATAGCAATTTCGATATCTTCCATATTATTTTCTGCAATCATTGATCTTAATATTGAGTTTCTTAAACCTTCTTGATGATTGTGAATAGCTGATAACTTGCAAATTTTTCCCAATTTGCTCAAGGTATCCTGCTATAAACCCAACTGTTTGCCTCAGGCCTATTCTAAATAAACAAGTTATTATGTGCACCAAAATTACAACTTTATCGCTATAAATATTGTTGCCACCTGGTATTTTTGGACCATTCTCGTACCACTTTTCTATGGCTTCGTTGATATAATGAAAAATATTTCCTCTTTTTTCTAGAAATTTGTTATATTCGCTATGGTTACTGACCCTCATTTTTTGTGGCATATTTTTTCTTCAACAGTTAAATCGCTATTTATAATGAATTTTGTCAGTAATCACTAATTTTTCTGCTGCTATGCAACAAAGCTCACTGGGATCCAGATTGGACACTAAGTTGGTGAGTATAAAAGTAGCTAACCTTATGTTAAAACACAATATTTTTGGTGAGGGGTTGCATTAAAAGCTGGATTCCAGTGTCAAGCACTGGAATGACATCGTCTTAACATTGTACCATATTACAATGTTCGTACAGTTATGTGTCACGCTACTTGGATGACAAGAAAAGGTTTCTAGAATGACGGAAACGAAGTCATACATAGAAAATAGGTTAGGTATTTTCAATTTTTGTTGTATACTCAAATAAAAATCTCACTTTTACAGATGGATACAGTAAAGTTTGTTTTATTACTGCCAACAATATTACTCATGCTAGTTGCTGGTGTTTACCTATCGATTAAACTAAAATGGCTACAGGTATTTAGATTACCATACGCCCTTTCACTCCTTGGAGCTAAAAAAGGAGAAAATAAATTTTCTTCTATAGCCGCTCTGTTTACAATTTTAGGGGGAAATTTAGGAGTAGGAAATATTTCAGGAACTGCTGTTGCTCTAAAAACCGGAGGACCGGGCTCTATTTTATGGATGGCAATAATTATTGTTATCACTTCTGTGATAAAATATGTCACTTGTTATCTAAGTATAAAAACCAGAAAGGAAAAGAACGAACGGTTTATAGGTGGCCCTGTAGCCTACATGACTGATGCGTTTAACTCTAGGAAGGCCACAATTGTCTTTCTAGTTATCATGATGATGGTTTCAATAACAGTTGGTAACCTTGTTCAGGTAAATTCTCTATCAATACCACTTAATATGATAGATGTGCCTGTAGTTGTTGGTGGCATTGTAATGGCCATAATATTTTTTGTTGTTGCAGCTCTCAGCTTAAAAAAAATTAAAATTTTTATATCGGCTATGATACCGATAATGACGGTAAGTTACCTCACACTTTGCGGTATCATATTATTTAAATTTAGTGAAAATATTCTTCCTTCTCTAAAACTAATAACAAGCAGTTTTTTTACAACTAGTAGCTTTAACTCTGGTTTATCTCTAGGTTTGATTTTAGAAATGTTGACTATTATTCAAGTTGGAACTTTGCGAGGTATTTTTGCAACAGATATAGGGCTTGGCCTCGAAGGAATCGTACATTCTTCAATTGTTCCTAAGAAAAATAATAATAAATTTATTATTGAACAGAGCCTAATCACAATAATATCGCCTTTTATAGTTGCATTCATAGTGTTTATTACAACAATGGTACTGCTTGTCACAGATTCTTGGGTCACTGATTTAGAGAGTACTAACATGTGCATATTTGCTTTTAGAAAAGCTATGAATTGGCCCTATATTGACTATTTAATTATGGCCATAATGTTTTGTTTTGCCTTTACTACTATTTTCACTTGGTTTTTTTGCTCAAAACAGACAATACGCTATGTGTCTATGGATAATAAATACACTAAAATCTGGATTGTAATTTTTACCATGATCATTCCGCTTGGTGCGATAGGTAAAGTCCGGTTGCTATGGGATGTTGCTGATATCTCGATTGCTGCTTTGTTGTTTATCAACATACTCGCTATACTCAAGCTAACCTCTCAAGATCCAGAAGTGTTTACTATGAGTAGCAGATATTTGAAGTTGCAAAAACAGAGCTATAGCTAAAGCAATTTAGGCTATGCAGCTGTTGTGATATAAGAGTGATTTCCGCCAAGAAGGATGTCATCCCAGTGCCCAGACACTGGGATCCAGGAATCTTGATTGGCACTAAGTTAGTGAGCATAAAAGTAGCTAATCTTATGTTAAAACACAACATTTTTGATGGGGTTCGTGAAAGGCTGGATTCCAGACTGGAATGACAACTTAAATCGTTTGATGTTACCATAAAATAGCTTGTGTCATCACATTAGTAACACAACCTTCCTTAATAAAAATTCAACCAATGCTTGTGATAATTATATTAGCTAGTATTAGCTAGAACTAAAGGCAGAGGGTTATTAGTGAGGGATATATGGGCACTAACGATACACAACAAGAACACATTTATAATGAGCGCATTCAAGAAATTTTTCCTTTATTTGATAAAATAAAAAAGGAAGACGACCCAATTTATAATGCTAGAGTTGATTTTAACACAGTAAAGTTTTTAACAAAACACGCCAACTGGAATTGGGACGAAGAAGAAAACAAAGATAAAGCATATGGAGTTATTCTTCAGAAATGCGACAAGACAAAGAAAGCTGGACAAGACCTTGAAAGTGAAGTTAAAGAAAGGTTGAAAGAGTATGTTGATGATGTTGCAGGAGTTTCAATATACGGTAATCACGCAAGTATTACGCTGGGAAATAACAAAAAAGAGTTTAAAATCAGCGAATTTTTAAACAGTGATTTTTGTGAGAAGAATGAAATCTCGGGATTTTCAACATTGCATAGTGATGGAAAGAGCGGAATGCATGGTTTTGTTGCCGAGGAAGAAGGGAAAAAAATAAGACATTATGTCGTAACTGATGGTTCATATGAAATGACTTTAAAGTGGTATGCGGAGGGGAAGGAATGTAAGATCAAAATTAAGATTGATGCTAACGGTGTAGACCTTGTTAAAGGTGATGATTTTTCTCTAGAACGGTTAGAAGTAAACAGAGATGTAAAAATAGGTGGTTTATTCTTGCATGAAATACAATTCAGGGAGAAAGGACAAGGAAAAGCGAATGAGATGCAACATAATAAAGACAGTAACGAGCTATCATCTGAAACTACAACAAGAATTGATGTTAATAGAGGTGTTAGCGTTCAAGCTACTGATATAACTCAAAAAAAAGAAGACCACCATTCACATTTTGGACTACAATCTAACAGCAGAAGGCAGTCTTACGATAGCGGAATTGGAAAAGATTTTGACGATAAAATTAATTCTCAGGAGGCTAAAGAAAAGCGTGAGCTTAGACAAGCAGCACGAGAAGCAAATTCGGGAGGTCAAGTTTATAACCTACAATCGCTTTTTGAGGAGAATCCTCAGAACAAAAAAACTCCTCCGCCACTTCCACCTAGAACTAGTTCACTACCACCTAAAAAAGGTGTTTTCGATGAGCAAGGGGGAGCCAAATCTGGAAGCCAAAAACCAGATGACTTGCGCGAAAATGAGCAAACACCTAATAATCAGCAAAAAGGTGCAACTTCTGATTCTTCAGATAGTTCTACTTTCACCAAGTCTGTAAGCCACAATCAAGATAATAGGCAAGAAGATGAACGGTATGACAATCCTACATTTGGACATGCTGTACCTGGAAGCCAAAAACCAGATAGAAGTGAGCAAACACCTAATGATCAGCAACAACCTAAAACCCAGCAACAAGAAGGAAATAGCAAAGGCGATCTGTTACAAGACATCAGAAATTTCAAGAAAAACAACTTACGGCACATTGATGTTGATGATAGAAAAGCATCAATTGCAGGAAGTAGAAAAAATAACCCATCACCGTTAGAGACATTAAAGGACATAATTCCTTATTCATCTTCTCCAGATAACAGTGATAACCAAGATGCTAGTGATGCTAAGTGGAAAGAAAGTGAACAGCCGCTCTCTGCTACAGCACTCAATAATAAAAGTGACTCGGGCTATTCATCTCCAACTCATGACAATAATGAACAATCTCAAGTAAATCCTGAACAGTTAAAGAAGAGCTTAGAGAACATTGAACAAAGTGATCAAACTCCACCTGAAAATCTTCTTAAAGAAATCAGAGATAGATCACAGCAGGATAATAGAGGATTAAGGCAAGTTGATCCTACTGATAAACTGTCACAAGATAAAGAAGATGGATTGCAAAAAGACGATTTAGCAGATGTAAAAATAGTGGAAGGTCCAACTATTAGTGTCTCTGCTTCAACACCAAATAGTATAAGTGATTCAGGCTATATATCTCCAACTAATAGTGATAGTAAATCTCAAACAGATTTAAAACAGGTAGGAAGGAAATTAGAAGAACATATTAGACAAAGTAATCTAACTCTATTTGAAGAACTTAAAAATACATTAGGTCAAGAAAATCTCGGGTTAAAATCAGCTGATCAGAGTCAGATTAGCGAAGAAACTAAAAAACGCTTGAGAGAAGTTGGGTTGCTAAAAGACAGCTCAACAGACATAAAAGCAAACGATTCGGGCTATTCATCTCCAACTCATGACAATAATGAACAATCTCAAGTAAATCCTGAACAGTTAAAGAAGAGCTTAGAAAACATTGAACCAAAAGAAATCGGAGATACGAGTGAGTTAAAAGGAGCATTGGGAAACCCGGATAAAGGGTTAAGAGAACCGGCACAACAGGCTACTAAAGAAAATATTCCTAAAGATTCATTCTCAGAAAACATTTTAGAAAAGATAGGAGAAGGTAAACAATATGACCCTATACGTAAGTGGTTAGAAAAAACAGTGGCAGAACGAGAAAATAATGACACTAATCCAACTGTAGATAAAAATAGCGAACTATATAAATTACTAGAGAAAGATGAAGCACAACTGAAAGCTGGAGTAATAGAAGAAGAAAGAGGAGATACTTTAACAGAACACACTGATGGTTATGATCGCAATAGAATTGCATTAGCTAACAGAAATAAAAGACCACTAGATTGGGCTAAACAGGTTGCTGAGTCACAACAAAAAAAAGATACTAATAAAGGTATTTCAATATAAATTGAAGTTAAAATAATTGCTTAGCAAACAATAGGTTTCATGTAATGGTAACCCTATAACGGAAGAGTAGGAGCCGCGTAAGAACAATACGAACACTCCAGCTAGGCCTTGTATATTGCATCCCCCCGCCCTATTTTTCCACTCTTCTGATGCTAAATAATACTTAATTTCTTGTTCACTGAGACGTTTAAATTTCACTATTGTAACCACAGTCCTGATATGTTGTTTAGATTGATCGGGAGTTAATAGACATACACTGGTGTATACTCTATGCCTTCTTCCTGATAACAAGCGGATACATTTTTCTGCTTGCTCAACGTTTTCAGCTTTGAGCAATATCCTTCTACCACAAGCAACAACTGTATCAACACCAAGCACAAAATAATTTGGATTTAAACTTTGTATTTTCTCAGCTTTACTTTTTGCCATACGGATTGAGTAATCCTTCGGAAGTTCCTTTTTTAAAGGGGCTTCATCTATATCTGCTGGCAAAATTAAACCTGGCTCAATGTTTATTTGTTTTAGTAAAGCTATACGCCTTTTCGATGATGAAGCAAGAATAAGATTATTTAGAGATCGTTCTGTCACTTGTACCTTTAAGCCTTCTAATGATCCTACCCTTTCTCGCATTCCTATCGTAAATGCTCATCTCAACTAACACCCTATCCCCTATAATGATGCGTATTTTACTTCTTCTCACTTTCCCTGATACATGACAGATAATCTCATGTTCATTGTCCAGTTTCACTCTAAATTCTGCTGCAGGTAGTAAAGCAGTTACTGCCCCTTCCACTTCAAAAATTGTTTTCGATTTCTCGTCTTTTATCATATGTTATATTATAATTTAATAATCTTTTTTAGTCTACTATAGATTTTAAATTATTATCAACACAAAAGACCTTTTGCGCCCCACTTAAGTTGCAACTTAACCCCAACCATCTTCACAATGATACCCTACCTACGTTTCTACTCTCTGCCACCTTCTCAATAGAACTTATAGGACTTATGTTGAAAGATAAATCATTATCACAATTTTCTTCATCGCTATCAAGTCCACTATCAACGCTTAAAGATCTGAGTAATGTTGTCTTCTCTCTCAGTGGAACATAAGACTCATTATCAACGCTTGAAGATTTGGATAACCTTTTCTTCTGTCGTGGAGCATTACCAGACTCATTAGAAATTTCTCCCGTTAATTGATTGTTGAAGCTCCTTTGTTCATCAGCACGAATTTTTTCTTCCAGTCCATCAAGCATTCCTACCAATTCATCACCCCATTCATTTTCTTCTTCTAATAATTGTTTACACTTTTCTTTCTCACGCTCTAGCTCGTTTCTTAACTCTTCGACTTTATCTTCATCTTTAGTGAGTTCAAGTGTAAGCACCTTATCTCCTGGAAATTCCTCGTACTCGTTTTCTAGTTCTTCAATGTTGAGTTTTAGTCTCTCTTCTCCAAGTGTATCTTGTAAATCGCTATCCTGCCTATCTGATTCTTTAATCTTTTGCTCAATTTCTACTTGTACCTTATATTCCTGATCTAATTCTCTTAGCTGATCTTTCAAGCGCTCTTTCTGCTGGCGTCGTTCAACCATTATCTGTTCCGCATCTTCTCGTGCTTGATTTAGCTCTTTTTCCAAATTCTTCTTTCCTGCATTAACAATTTTCAGCTCTTCCTTTAGCTTTCTTTTTTCTTCATATACACCTTTAAGTTCTTGTGCTTTCCCTTGTAGCTCTTTTAACACACCTGCTAATTCTTCATTTTTTTGTGCCAGTTCAGTTTGCAATTCCGTGTTTTTTTGCTCCTCTTTTTCAAACCTGTCTTGTAAATTGCTATTCTGCTTCTCTAACTTTACAATTGTTTGATTAGCTTCTGCTTGGGTTGTTTCTAGTTTCTCCTGTAGTCGCTGATTTTCTTGTATTAATTCATGGTGCTTTTTATTTATCACTTGCAACCCTGCTTCTATTTTTTGCTTCAATTCAACAGCTTCTTTTTTCAAATTTGACATTTCTTGCTTCAATTCAACGTTTTTTTCGGACAGCATCTGATTATTTAAAATCAATTCATCCATTTGTTGTGAAGCAAATTCTGTCTGAGTTCCAGTGTGCTGTAAATTGACTTCCGTTTTAGTTTCGATTTGTTGTGAAGCAACTTCTGTTTGAGTTTTAGTGTGTTGTAAATTGACTTCCGTTTGAGTTGATGCATTGCTATTAATAGAAGGAGGAAGGCTATTGTCAGCATCAACTTTAGGGTCTAATTCCCCCTCTGGTTCCTCGCGATAGGCCGCTATAGACTCATTTTGAAAATTATTATTAGCAGTAGGTACAACATCAGCAGCCTTACCTTTTTCTAGTACAGCATCATATAAGGAGAGACCTTGAATATATAATTCATCGTTTTGCTTTATTAATTCTAAGATCTCATCCGATAGCACAAAATCTTCATCATTAAATTTTAGTACTTCAGTTATGCCATCGCTACTCACATTCATAATCATGGTACACATTTCGGATCCATCCTTTACAGGCCAAGTGCTTTTCATTTCATAATATGCGCCCTCTTTAAATTCATAATATCTTTCCTTACCTTTCCGATGAGAGTGTATTTCATGTTTTTTATTGCAATAGATATTCAGCTCTTTAATATCTTTCTCTTGCTGTAAAATGTCACTAATCCTGGTTTGCTCACTTCTATTGTAATTAATAAGATTGATATTCAAAACTCTATGAGTGTTATCAGTTTCTGTGTAATAAGCTCGAAACTCTACGCCTTTCTCTCCAAGATATTTACTTGCAGCTTCTTTTCCCTGCTCTGCCAACTTTATGCATTTATCTATATCTTCCTTAAAGCTCTTATTAGCAGACTCTGTTACTGCTTTATCTATGTACGTTTTTTTAAAATCTCCATCATTTATTAGGTCATAAAAACTCCACTTATCCCCAAAAGCCCTCTGCACGTAAGTGAAATTCTTTTTTTCCTTTAGTTTTCCTAAGAACCATACCTTTTCTTTCAGATTTTTTAGTTGAAAGCTTACCCTTGCCTTTACACTAGAGTTTTTGGCAGGAATACTAACTTCTTCTAATTCTTTAAGTAATTTGTTATTTTTTATAATTGAGGAGCAAAACTTTACAATAGCAGAATTTGCAAACGAAGGATCTTTTTTTATATCTTCATCAATAATTTCTTTAAAACGTGCAAATTGAGGTAGAACATAAAAATTGATTATTTCTTTTTCTGATCTTGTTTTATTAGCATAAGAGATATCACCTAATTGTGAATATAACTCTTTTAATGTATAGTAGATAAGCGTAGAGTAATAAACCTCCCTATTCAGTGAAGTTGGTCCAATACACTTTTCAAGTTGATCACCTGTTTTTCCTGCCTCTGCTGTTTTTTCTTCTTTAGCCAAACTTCCAATCATAATACACCTCCTTAACTATATTTATATTATACCAATTAACATATATTAAAAGAAATCAAACTGTATAACCTCGCCCTACACTAACTTTTATGATTACTTAATTGTGTAAAAATAACTGCAAGTGTTAAACTTGAGCTTTTATTTTTCATTATACATTTCTTACTACATGTTTATACTGTTGTCTTGCATAATAGACTATTCGAAGTTACACAAGTATTTTTTTTATTAGATAAGAGTTAGTAAGAGCCTGTTCATAATTTTTTCAGAAGTAAGGCAGTGAAAGCCAGAACTACCATTTGTAGGCTAGTATTGAGTTTTCGCTCACAATTTTTCCACAATCTTCTACATTTTTCTAACCAAGCAAAAGATCGCTCCACAACCCATCTTTTGGGCAATACAACAAAGGAACGTAATTCATTTCTTTTGATCACTTCAACGGTTGCACCAATAATCGTTTTTATTTGAGTTACAAAATTCTCTCCAGTATAGCCTGCATCAACCAGTACATTTTTAACTCCCGAGAGGTTTTCTTTTGCATTTTCGACCATTCTCACAGCACTGCTACGGTCAGTTATCTCTGCTGTTGTTGTATAAATTGCATGCTTGCGTATCTACTGCAATACGGCCCTGAAATCTTCTTGCCTGCATCATAGCTTCAGCAGTATCTGCATTTTTTATACTCTGTGCATCAATTATGCAGAAGCTTTTCCGACCATTGTTTTGTCGCAATTATTTTTTTTTAATACCAGCTCCAGAACACTTTCTTTATTTACATCTGGTTTTTCACTCCACTTCTTAAAATAGTCGTAACAATTGCGCCATTTTGGGAACTCTTTTGATACCATTCTCCACTGGCAACCACTTTTTAACACGTATAACACTCCACAAAATATATCATGTAAATCAAGTGTTCTTGGTTTTGTCTTCTTTCTGCAAGATTCCAGATCTGCTACAATAATCTCAAACTTTTCTCGACTTATGTCACTTGGTTATAAACTTCGCATATCCTACTTTATATACTTTATCCTCTCACTTTATCTCTTTTTTGAGATTACGTACAGGCTCTAAGATACAAAGACGTTTTCAGAAATCTTTAAGCTTAATAACATCCTCTCTCTTTGGACTAGTTGAGATTAGATGAATTGGTACACCTATTAATTTTTCTAACCCTTCTATATATTTTATTAAATTGATAGGCAATGTTTCAATCGACCTTTTACCTTGAGTGTTTTCTTTCCAGCCAGGAAACTCTTCATATATTGGCTCTAATTCCCCTTGTATTGAATGCGATGCGGGTAAATAATCATACATTTTTCCGCTATACTTGTAACCAGTGCATATTTTAATTGTATCAAAAGAATTAAGCACATCTAATTTGGTTAATACAATGCTTGAAACTCCAGAGAGTTGTACGGCCTGGCGCACTAAAACTGCATCGAACCATCCGCAACGCCTTCTTCTATTGCTCACTGTTCCAAGTTCCTTACCTATAGTAAACAAGCTATCTCCTACTTCATTTTTCTGCTCAGTAGGAAATGGGCCATTGCCCACTCTTGTTGTATAAGCTTTTACCACACCAATAATGTAAGCATTGGAGGATAACCCTGAGCCTGTTATTGCTTGCGATGCTACAGTATTACTTGAAGTAACAAAAGGGTAAGTTCCGTGGTCGATATCTAAAAATGCGCCTTGGGCACCTTCAAATATTATTTTCTTACCTTCTTTCATCAAGTCATTTAATATCTTCCACACAGGTTTTTTATATGAAAGAATTTTTTCTGAAATCTCTTGAATTTCCTTTAATATTTCTTCTTTTTTAACCACCTGGTAGTTAAGGCCTTTCCTGATAGCATTGTGGTAATTCAAAAGAGTATCCACTCTTTTATTGAGCTCATCTGCGTTTTCTAAGTCACAAAGGCGTATAGCTCTCCTTCCAACTTTATCTTCATAACATGGCCCTATCCCTTTGTTTGTTGTACCAATTTTGTGATTTCCATTTAAATCTTCAAATAGCTTTTCCTTGTCCTTATGTATGCTAAGTATTAATGGACAGCTCTCGGATACCATCAAGTTGTTATAGTTTACGTCTACTCCTTTAACTTTCAATGACTCTATTTCTGAGATTAGAGCGTGTGGATCAAGAGCAACGCCATTTCCTATGATAGATATTTTGCCTGGCCTCAAAACAGCAGAGGGCAGTAAATTTAATTTATAAACCTCATCATCTACTACTATAGTGTGCCCTGCATTATTTCCTCCCTGAAATCTCACAACTACATCTGCATTCTCAGAAAGATAATCTACTATTTTACCCTTGCCTTCGTCACCCCATTGCAGACCAACAATTACAATGTTATTCATCATTATTTTCTAGATTAATACATAAATATTAATGCAGTACGCTACAAATGGAAAGAGAAATCTACGCCTTTCCTACACCCCTTAAATAAAGAAATATACTGTCGATTTTCTTAATATATTACCAAATTATTCATCATTATATGATATAACTTACAGCATATTTACAGTAAGGTGTTATTTATGAAAGAGACAAAAGGAAAAAATAATAAGAGTCCAGTAGTTAGATTAAAGGCCACAGCTAAAGAGTTCAATTTTAGTAAATTAAGAGCAGATCAAGATAATAAATTAGCGAATTCCGGTGAAACAATGTTCTTAGATTTTCAAAGGATGAATTTTATTATTAACGGAAAAGAAATAGATAAAAATCTTATTATTGCATTTAAGGAAGGAGCTAAGCACCGCAAAAGCGAACTTTTTAATAGTGATGATATATATAATGACGAAATATTGAACAAAAAAGGAACAAGAGAAATAGATACGGATCATGGCAAAGCTTTTGTTGCTTCAGTACTCGAAGATATTGAGAAAGAGTTTGTAAGTAATGCATTGGGTGAGCTATGGAAAAATCACTGTGAAAATTCCAAAACTGCCAATCATCAAAAAACCGATTCATATAAGAAAGAATTTGAAGAATTTTACAATGCTGGCCAAAGGTATATCCATCTATTACCAACAGAGAAAGATGAAAACAAGGATTACCGTTCCTTTGCAAAAGAAGTTTTCAAAAAAATGTTCAGATACGCTGGGGCAGAAGTTCCAAGTGATGCTATTTTAGAAGAGCTAGTTACCAATTGTAATCAAGCAGGGTATGAGGCTGCTCCATTTATACAAACCCAACTTGCACTTGGACAGTCGTTCATAGTAGAAAATCCTAAAAAAGTAATAAATATTGATTGTGCTAACCAAAATAATGTGAGAATTAGATCTGATATGAGGCTACCAATACTCTCTGTTAAAAATCAAGTTATGCATGGCGATAAGATATGTAATCTGTCTAGTTCATTGGAATTTACAATTGAATCTCACAATGGTGAAGACTTTGTAACATACAGAGATGGTAAATTGTCACTTACTATTCCTAAAGAGTTAAAAAATTATAAAGATAATGGCAAGAGCTTGTTTGACATTATTAAAGAATATTTTCAGAAATTCTGTGCAAAATTAGGATTTAAACCTGAGACAAAAATACAAATAGAGCATGGCTTCGGTGCTCAAAGTAACTATTTAGATGGTACAATATCAACCACAGGATCAGATGCAAATGAAGAATTTATCAATCTTTTAAGCGAAAATCTCAGAGAGAGGTTATTGGGGTCAGGAGTTGCTCTAGAAGATGAAGATGTTGATGATGTTGTTGAAGTCAGAGTATCTACCGTTATAGATCTATTGAGTGATTATGCTAAATTGGAAGATAATAAAGAACACAGAGAGTTATTAATAAGTAAAGTAGCAGATAATTTAGGACTTTCCACTCAAGATAAAACAGCACCAGAAGTATTGATGGAATTAGGCTCTTTACCTTCTTTGACAAAAGGTCAGGTTAATCATAATCAAGTGCAGTCTGTTGTAAATACTTTTATTAAGTTAATTATTGAAGGGAAAAGCGAAGTATACAAAAAAGGAGGTGCAATTGATGCAATTCATAAGGAGATAGATAAGGCAATTGTTGAGCAAGAAAAAAAAGCAACCAACAAACAAGATATAGAAAATGATAAATGGACAGATAGAATCAAAAAACAGAATTATTCTGCGGAATCACATGAACATTTACCTTAAAGATATTAGTAGGCTCTTTAAATATTTTAGAGTTCATGGTTACAACGGTTGCTATTTTACAGTGCATCTCACAACACTTTCTTCAAAAATATACATGTTAACATACCCTGGACGTACAAGATCACACTTATACCCAAGCTTTTCATAAAATACTTTCGCTTTTTGAAAATTCATGGTTGCAACGGTTGCTATTTTACAGTGCATCTCACGACCATAATCATGAACTTCTTCCATTAGCTGCTTTCCCATACCTTTTCTTCTATAATCAGAGTGCACCCAAAGCAAGTCAGTGTAAATTGAACCATAGATAACAAAACCGCTACAACCTACAATAATTTGTTCAGTATCATCGCGAATAAAAAAAGCAAATGGGTTACACGTACCTTTATCAACGGTTTCTTCATTAATCTTTTTGAGTAGGAATTCAATGTCTTTGCTACTTGGTGATGTGGTGTGTTCTATTTTCATCTCTCGGCCTAATACCGCATACTGATTTCTCTCTTTATCTTATATAAATTAATTAAGTAAAGTGAATACAGTATCCACACTACTAAAAAAAATGTGGCACAAAACATAAACATTGCAACCAGTGGCAACAGCAGGGAACTTTCTATTGCTATTCCACCTTTTCTCAAAATGCTTGCTGGCTGATGGAGAGTGGACCATAAATTCACGGAAAATTTTACTATAGGAATATTTATAGCACTAAAGATGGCAAATACTGCTGCTGATTTTTCTGCCCTCGCTTCATTATCAAAAGCGCTCCACAATGAAAGGTAGCCAACATATAGGAAAAATAAAATCAGCATTGAAGTAAGCCTTGCATCCCATACCCACCAAGTGCCCCAGGTTCCTTTTCCCCAGATGCTGCCTGTGATTAAGCATATTGCCGAAAAGACTGTCCCTGCAGGAGCAGCAGCATGTGCCAAGACACTAGCAATGCTATTGTTCCATACCAATGAAATGAAACCAAGTGATGCAATTAATCCATATATTCCAAGAGCAAGCCATGCAGAAGGCACATGAATGTACATGATTCGTACAATTTCTCCTTGTTTATAATCTTCTGGAGAGAAGAATAACGCCAAAGACATTCCAATTAAAAAACATGCGAAACAAATAACCCCAAGCCAAGGTAGAGCTTTCTTAGAAAAATAAGAGAAATTTGTAGGCTTTAATAAAAACATTCGTTTTGAGAATAATTGTGTTAAGAATTTACCAATTAGTTTGAGTTTTATCAACAGGATAGTTTTTCTATATTTACGTAGGTCAACAAATTAGCATAATTTCAGTAGCAGATTGCTAGCTATTATTTTTAGTATATGACCCTTAAAAAGCTTAATCTACACTTAGTATCAGATTCAAGTGGTGAAACTGTTATATCAGTTGCAAAATCAGCTCTGAAACACTTTCGTTCTGTAGAAACGATCGAATATGTTTGGTCTTTTGTAAAAGGAGAAGAGCAGATTGACAAAATTCTGGAGGAAATTAATAGGAAAAGTGATGAGCATAATTTTGTTATATGCACTATTACTGATGATGAGCTAAGAAAATATCTAAAAGATAACTGTATAAAGTTGAAAATTCCCTATAGAGCAATATTATCACATATTATTAGAGAAATTTCGTCTTATCTTGAAATTGAAAAAGACGAAAAGCTTGACTTGCATACTGAGATAAATAACGAATATTTTCAGCGCATTGAGGCAATAAACTACACTATTAATCATGATGATGGACAAAATATTCAAGATATTGATAAAGCAGATATAATTTTGGTTGGAGTTTCACGTACATCAAAATCTCCCACCAGTACGTATTTAGCTTACCGAGGCTATAAAGTTGCAAATATTCCTTTTGTTAGTGGAGTACCCTTTTATGTTGACTTGGCAAAATTAAAAAATAAACTAACGATAGGGGTAACAATAGACGTAAGTAGGCTAATAGAAATACGCAAAAATAGACTTACTTCAATTAACAACGAAGATAATAATATATATGCTAACCCTGAGAAAGTAGAAAAGGAAATTAAAGAAGCAGAGGAGCTCTTTAAACAGAATAACTGGCCAATTATCGATGTCACGCAAAAGTCGATCGAAGAAGTATCAGCAACAATTATACAATATTTTAATAAAATGTTATCAATTGACTAACTCTTGATAAGTGATTATAATGTAAAGTAATTTAATTCTTACTATAGATATGAAAGTCAAAGGGTCGCTAAAATCTCATCGTAACAGAGATAAAAATTGTAAAGTTGTGAAAAGGGGTGGTAAGATTTACATTATAAATAAGGTAAAGCCAAGGTGTAAAGCGCGTCAAGGTTCTTAGCTTTTTGTTCACCTTTTCATGTTATATATTTTTTATATGTGAAAGTACGGTGCTTATATCTAAAAAGAAGCAAAAATTACTGTGTTTAAGCGCAGCCTTACTCATTTCTTCCCTTACATTATATTTCAGCATTAGCACAATTACAGGTAAACGTGGCTTATTGACGTTAATCGATTTAAAAAAAGAAATCGAGTACAATAAACTTTTGCTAAAGGATGTCTCTTCTGAAAAGGAAAAGTTGGACAACAAAGTATTTGGCTTATATGAAAAAAGCTTAGATTTAGATCTGCTTGATGAGCAAGCAAAAAATGCTTTAGGTTATGTGAACCCTAATGAACTTATGGTTGTTCTTGACGTGGAATAGCAGTAGTGACCTTACCCAGAAAAAGTGGAGAGAAAGAAAAGAGTTTTTTTGGGTAAAATAAAATTTTGGAGGATTAGAAATGGTAAGAGAATATACGGCAGAATTCAAATTGGAAGCTGTTAAGCTGGCAAATGAACAAAGAAAGGCAGGTCAAACAATTACAAAAATAGCAAGAGATTTAGGAATAAAGGGTGGTTTATTAGGAAAATGGATAAAGAAACACAACGAAAAAAAGTCGGCGGCAAATGCATTTCCAGATGTAGCACCTTATGACAAAGAGAGGTTTGATTTACAAAGCAAGAGTAACAAGGGAAAGAGACATTTAAAAAAAAGCCCTGGCCAGTCAAAAAGAGTAAAATATTTTTTTATATAGTAACTGCTATAAAGTACAGGAATTATGTAGGATTTTCTGCTAGTGGCTACTATAAGTGGACCACAAGAAAAATAAGCAGTAGAGAATCAGCAAATAAAGAGCTACTCGCAGCTATTCAAAAAATATATCAAGTTTCTAAATGTAGATATGGAGCTCCTAAAATTCATGCTGAATTGAAGGCTTTGGGTAAAAGTTGCAATTTGAAAACGGTGCAAAGTATTATGCAGAAAAATGACATCAGGGCTATACTGAGAAGAAAGTTTAAAATTAAAAAACAACAAACAGATAATAGAGCTGTAGCTCCCAATATACTAGATCAAAACTTTATTGTTGATCAACCAAATAAAGTATGGGATTACTTACATCAAAACCAAGGAGGGATGGCTATATTTGGCAGCAATAATTCTCACGTATGGTAGTTAATGAGTAGTGCAATAAATAAACAATTGGTTATGAACTCTTTATTAATGGCCATTAATAGGCGTAAACCTGTTAAAAATCTACTGCTGCACAGTGACCAAGGTTCACAATATACTGCGCAAGGGTATCAATATCTCTTAGCTGTAAAGAATATAGATGAGTAATAAAGGCTGTTGTTACGACAATTCTGTTGCAGAAAGCTTCTTTAGCTCATTGAAAAGAGAAATACTTATTGATACTTCACAACACTCTGCTCAACAAACTAGAACTGCAATATTTGAATACATAGAAATTTTTTATAACAAACAACGTCACTATTAACTATTGCATTCCAGAACAATTTGATGCATCATTCTTTTTGTAAAAAACATTCCACACTTTCTCTCCACTTTTTCTGGGTAAGGTCAAAGGATCTTATGTCTTAAACCTTATCACCAGGCTTAACAAATAGGTGGCCCAATACTATTAACTTTATGGGTTTATCTTCGTTATTTGCTACTATCCAAACCCCATCGCTCTCATGATCAACAATTTCTATTGGTGCAAATACTACATAATTATTGTCATCAACAATCTTTATTCCAAGAGCACCCTCGTCACTTAAGCTCAGGGCTGAAGAAGGAACTTTATATGCAAATCTTTCGCCTGAAGGTAGCCTTACGTTGGCAGTTAGTCCCTGCAAGGTATTATTAGTTACCTTTACTTCTACCCTATAAGACCCAGTTTTAGGCTCAGCAATTTTACTAATAAAACTTACTTCACCTGCCAATTCTTTTCCGTCCAGCAAATTAATTTGAGCTGTGCTGCCTAGCTCTATTTTATTTACTTCATTTTCCGAAACGTATAACACTACAAGAATTTGATCGAAATTAACCACGTCAGCTATTTTTTGCCCAGCATTAACAAAATCCCCTTCGTTTGCATTGATTTTATCAATATAACCATCTATAGGAGATGTGACTGCAGTATTTTCTAAATCCAATTCTAGCCTTTTTAGGTCAGCTTTTGCACTTTGTAACGCAGTAAAAGCTGCTTCTACTTGTATTTGTGCCCCATAGCCTTTTTTATTCAGTTTGTGAGAGGAATCATACTCAATTTCACGCTGCTTTAATAAAGCTTTGGCTTTCTGAGCTTGCTCAATCCTGTCATAATCTTCTATCTTTAACACTACATCATCTCTTTTTACCTTTTCACCATCAGGTAAATAAATAGCAATAATCTTACCACTTATTTTTGAGACAAGGCTAGCTCTATGTAAGGGATTTACTGTACCAGAAAAATTTAAATATATAGTGCGGTTTTGCGGCGCACATTCTTGAGTTTTTACTGAAAAGCTACTAGTTGCATTATCGCTATGAACCGCCTGATCTTTTTTTAAAAATGCACTGCTGATAAAAAACAGTAGAATAAAAGCAATACTGGAAATGATGATTACTTTATTTCTCATCTTTAAACAATAGAATTTGTTGATCAATCTTGTTAGAAACAACTGCATAAATTTTCGAATCAGAAATGTAAGTATAATACATGTACCATTGTCACTCCATAAATAGTTTTATATGAGAACAAACACAAGATTTTCCTACAATAAGTAAGTTTTTTATTGCTAAAATGCAATTTTTAATCGAATAAAATTGCAAACAAAGTTGTGCATAAGACTGGATTTAAAAAAATCTCGAAAAACATACTAAAACTTTTAAATAATAACTTTATATCTAGTGGCTTTGCCTTCTCCAAGACGCTGTAAGTATTTCATCCCTAGCAGTTTCTTTGTAATTGCCTCTACTGTTCTTGGAGGAAATCCTAGAGCTTCTATAGCATCTTTTCTACTAAATTCTTTATCTGCAAGGCTAAGTGCCCATTCCCAGAAGAACAATTGTTTTCTTGATAATAAATATTCAGTATTCTCCCTCTCAAGAATATAATGCGCCTCATTTGCTTGCGTTTTGAGTACATTAAGAAAAAATATTAACCACGGGGAAATATCTTCTTTGCCACTTTTCCAGCTACTTTGTGTTTTATTAAGCGCTAAATAGTAATCAAGTTTGTTAGTTTCAATTATCTTTTCATGTGATACAATAGATACAAAATCATAACCCTGCTGCAACAGCATTAAATTAGTCATCAATCTACTAGTTCTGCCATTCCCATCTTGAAAAGGGTGTATTGCCAGATACTCAAAAACAAAGTTAGCAATAATAATAAGAGGATGCTTAAATTTATTATTTAAGGACCAGTGATACCAATCAATAAGCTCTTGTACTTCCTTTCTAACAAGGTAAGGTGGTGTGGGATCAAAAATTATACCAACAACTTTTCCATTCTGATCTTTTGCCTCAACTCTATTAGAACTTGCTTTGTATTTTCCTCTATGATACAAATCTTTTTCACTATAAAGTAGCATCTGGTTGTTAATGTGCAATATTGATGACTCACTAATTGGAATATCCGTATAATCATGAAATATTAGTGTAAGCATTTCTAAGTAGCCAGCAATTTCTTGCTCATCTCTATTTTTAAATTTTTTGACACGTAGGTTTTTATATAGATCCTCAACTTCTTTATCGGTTAGACGATTTCCTTCAATACGGTTAGAAGCGCCAGAAGATGTAACAATAACTGAATGAGTTAATCTTTCAATTGTTTGTGGTAGTAGTTTTTTCGTTATCTGCCAGCTATTTTTAACACTATCAACTGCAGTAATTAACTCGTACACTTGCTCAATTACAGGCCCTTCTAGGTTGAGACGCGTACTAAGACGAAAATTCTTCCAGTTCATATTCTTCTCACATGCATATTATGTGAGATAATGTGAGATAATGTGATAAAAGTCAATAGTAAACTTTATATGCACAGCAGAGCTAACTACAAAAATTATACATTTTCAAGTGATCCTAACCATATCAAAAACTACAGGGCAAAGCTGTTAGAGGAAGGCTTAATTAGTTAAAAATTTCAATCTTATGTAAAATATTGTCTTATTTTGTAATTTTCTTGTTGACTAACGAGACGATATCTACTTTTCAATAAACTCCATTTGCATTTCTTGTATACTGCTTTCTATTTGCTTTATTTGTTCTATCAACCTTTCCTCTAAGTCAAGATTACCGCTCAGCCTCGCTTCGGTTCTTTCTTTTCGTAATGCATTTAACTCTTTTAGTAACACTATATTATTCCACACAATTTCTGCAGATTTTCTCTCGTTCAGTTGGCTATTTAGTACACTAGTTTTTTCAAATACATACTTTATAACGTTAAACTGTTTCAATTCTTGTAACAAAGCCTCTTTATCGAGGTTGCTTTTGTTACTTATTACATCAATTATACGCTGTTGTAATCTTTTCATCTCATTAGTAAATTCAAAATGAGAAAATTGCTCAAAAAATATAGGACGGTTCAAGATTTCAGGAAATTCTACGGCTATACGCAAAATTACGGCCTGATTTTGCTCTGCTTCAATTAGCTCTGGAGACTTGTTATGAAGATACTCACCTTTTGTTGCTCTAGTTTTACTATTAAAAATCTGTTTTTTGAAGCTACTTCTTAGTTCACTAGCCTTATTGTAAAAATAATCTCTGTAATACCTTCTAATACTGCTGTTGCTAATAGTATTTACATATTCCATGAACTTGTGCTCAAGAATTGAATATTTTTCCGGAGCAAGTTTTTCATAATTTTGCAAATTGCTATCGATTATGTGATGCCATAAATATTCAGAATGCAGTTTTGTTGAATGGTCAAGAGCAGTCAACACGTCTTCTTTCTTGTATTCCAGTTCGTTACATATATCGTATGGATCTTTATTACTCGGCAAAGTCACAAACTTTAACGTGTATCCAGGCTCTAATATTAGCAGAGCAAGTTCTGCAACTCGAGTAGCAGCATGACGTCCAGCACTATCGCCATCCATACAGATGGAGATTTCTTTAGCAAATCTCCATAGATTTTTTATCTGTTCTGCAGAAATTGCGGTACCAAGCGGAGCAACTGCATTACTAATTCCCGCTTGATGTAGCGCTATAGCGTCCATATATCCTTCAACAACGAGTATGTGCTGTTTTTTACGTATTTCGCTTAAAGCAAAGTTTAATCCGTATAAATTCTCCCTCTTCTTGAAGAGCTGACTCTCTGGACTGTTTAAATATTTCGGCTGTTGCTCAGAACTTAGCGCACGTCCGCCAAAACCAATAACTCTCCCTGCAATGCTCTGTATAGGAAATATCAGCCGGTCATAAAAATAATCATGAAAATTTTTGTTTACTAATCCAATATCAATTAAAATTTTGTCTTCAATACCTGAAGAGTTTAAATACTCTTTCAAACCAGAGCTTGGTGCATAACCTATCTTAAATTTATCTATGATTTTAGGTAAAATCTTACGCTGCTTTAAATAATCTACAACACCTTGATTTTTTTGTGCAAACCAATTTGCAGCTAAATCAAGCGCTAAAAATAGTTTATTGTCCTCTTTTGTAATACTAAGATTTTTGGGCAGTTCAACACCTGTAACCGATGCTAATTTTTCCAATGCTTCTTTAAAGCTTAATCCTTCAGTTTGTGAAATAAATTCAAATGCATCACCACTAGCCAAGCAACCAAAACAGTAATATAACCCCTTAGTATTGCTCACCGAAAAAGATGGGGTTTTTTCGTTATGAAATGGACAGAGCCCAACAAAACTATCTCCTCTTTTTATTAATCTGACTTTTTTACCTACTAGGTCGGATAATAATAATTTTGATTTTATAATATCTATATGATCCATCTTGTTAAATTAGTAGTAGGATAAAAATTATATAGAATTTATACACATCTGACTCGAAATTTATTTCTATAACTAAAGCAATTTGGATTTACCGACAATGTAGCTATACAAATTCAAGAGCAATCCTGTCATCCAGGTAGCCCACAGAAACAAAAAACTTCCTTGACAAACCTCGCCAGCGCCCTTATCATGAAACTGAAGCTATTTATTTATCTTCTCTGTACAGATTAAATGACAAAAAAACTCAACGTATCTGGCGTCTCATGTTTAATTTTTTGCACTATGTGCACCTTATGTCTTTATCAAATTTCCGGGTTTTGACCTACACAAGCTGAAATACGCTTATAAAGCATTTAAAACATTAAAAAACGCCAACTTAAAAAATGGATAGTGAATAACTAGCTACCCTAGGGTTTCTTTTGCCTTTTTTCTGTTTAGTAAATTTCTTAACGTTTATAATTTAGATTAGTTGCGGCTTAAAAGCAGCTAAATCGCGGTTATTAAGTGTTTAGAATAAAAAAACGCCATACTTGAAAGTATAATGTAAGTAATTAGCCAACCACGGGGCTTCTTTTGCCTTTTTTTTCGCTTGGTAAATTTCTTAATATTTATACAGAAGGTGTCATTCCAGTGCTTGACACTGGAATCCAGTTCTTATTATACAGCTATCTGGTGTACTTATTTAAAATTAAGTTTTCTGGATCTCAGTGCCAAAGCACTGGGATGACACCCTTCCTGGCGGAGATTATTCTCAAATCACAATGTTCGTACAGTTGTGGAATGAATTGCGGTATGACGTAGGAAAACCTTAGCTATAGCTTTAGAACTCCCAAAAGGTCAGAAGCATTGAATGACTTGACAGAAAGTTCAAACCCATATAAAATGTCCTTATTTCTTATATGTTAGGTATAGTATCAATTGCCTCAGATCATGCTGGTTATGAATTAAAATCAGAAATAAAACCTTACCTGGAAGCCCTAGGTTACAGAGTAGTAGATCAAGGCTGCACTGCTAAGCAAAAGTGTGTAGATTACCCAAACTATGCTGTTAAAGTTGTAGAAGATATAACAAGCAAAAAAGCAAATTATGGGATATTAATTTGTGGTACAGGTTTGGGCATGAGTACTGTGGCAAATCGTTTTGAAGGAATCTACGCTGCTTTATGTAACAGTGTTGAGATCGCAAAATTAGCTCGCGAGCATGGCAACGCAAATGTACTGTGTCTTGGTGCAGGATTTACTGCGAGTGGATTAGCAAAAGACATAGTCAAACAATTCCTCGAAACAGAATTTTCAAAAGAAAGCAGACATAAAAAACGCCTTGATAAACTCAGCAATATAACCTCTAAGAAAAAAAAAACAAAAACTTATAACGAAGATGAAATATCAAAATTCGCTAAAATGGCAGGCCAGTGGTGGGATGAGAACGGCAAATTCAAACCATTGCACATAATGAATCCTGTTAGAGTATCTTACATTATTGAGAAAATAAAAGAGTTAAAAAAATGCAATTTGAAAGAATTATCATTGCTTGATGTTGGATGCGGTGGTGGCATTTTGTCAGAGTCAATGGCACGCGTTGGCATTAACGTTGTGGGAATAGATGTATGTGAAGAAAACATAAAAGTAGCGCATTCACATGCAAAAAAAGTAGGGTTAAATATAGAATATATACACACCAGCATTGAAGAGCTAAGCAATGACAAGAAGTACGACGTGGTTCTGCTGATGGAAGTAGTTGAACATGTGGATAATTTAGAGCTTTTCATGAAAAAAGTGATAGAACTGCTAAAACCGGAGGGGTTAATCTTTATATCCACAATAAATAGAACTATTAAATCCTTTTGTCTTGCAATAATTGGTGCAGAGTACATATTAAATTGGCTGCCAAAAGGTACACATAACTGGAATAAATTTCTCAAGCCGTCAGAAATTGCAAATCACTTAAGAGAAAATAATGTAACGCTGCAAAACATGGCTGGCATGGAGTACAACGTAATAAAGCGTGAGTGGAATCTAACTAAAGGCGTGGATGTTAATTATATACTCTGCGGTTTGTTAGATTTAACTCTATAAAAGCACCATTTTCACTTCCAATACTTTGAAGGATCTTGGCCAGCTTTTATACAGTAGCCTTTATTAGTTAGCGCCCAACCGGAACGACAAGCATAACCTGTACCTACACGTTCATATCCAGGAGCAGCAACACACTTTCCATTCTCCAAGGTTTGACCTTTAAAAAGACAACAAACTTCTTTTTCTGTTACCTTTGTTACAATTTGAGGAGCACCAAAAAACACAGCAACAAACATACCCAGTGCGAAAAGTGCAGGCCAAGGCATTCTGCCAAATATTGCAAGTAAGCTTGAACCAATTATTACCACTGTAATCATTGGTCCACCTATTCCATGAACGTAACCTATTACATTACACATTACATCTGTTGCTCCATCAGCGTGTGCATCAAATGCATAGAAAACTATAAATAGAATTACAAGAAAATTTCTCATTGTTCTTTCAATAATCATGCCTGATTGTTTCTTATTTTAATAAAATTTCAGTAAATAGCTTTTTTCAAAAATTATGCTTAACCCAATCAATATTTATTTATTACTGCCTTTTTAATACTATAATTAACTCAGTTGATTTTTATCAAAATGCTAAACCATGGAACAATTCGAGAACTTTTACATCACCACGCCAGTATATTACGTAAACGATAAGCCGCATATTGGTCATGCATACACTTCTCTCTTGTGTGACGTGGTGGCAAGGTTCATGAAACTAGCTGGGAAAAATGTCAAATTTACCACTGGTACAGATGAACATGGACAAAAAATAGAAAAAGCAGCTAAAGCAAAGGAAATGCAGCCAAAAGAATTTACAGATGAAGTGAGCGTTTCATTTAAAGAATTGGCTAAGTTCATGAATTTTGAGTATGACGATTTTATTCGCACTACGGAGGAACGTCACAAAAAAGCAGTTATAGCTTTATGGAATAGACTTGAAGAGAGAGGGCAAATATATTTGGATTCCTATTCGGGTTGGTATTCAGTTCGTGATGAAGCATTTTATCAGGAGTCAGAGCTGATAGATGGCAAAGCACCAACAGGTGCTGAGGTCCAGTGGATAAAAGAAGAGAGTTACTTTTTTCGCTTATCAAACTGGCAAGAAAAATTACTGGAACTCTATAAAAATCAGCCAAGTTTTATCTTTCCTGAGAGCAGAAGAAATGAAGTGATATCGTTTGTAAGATCAGGGCTCATTGACCTTTCAATCTCTCGCACTAGTTTTAACTGGGGAATAAAAGTACCAGGTAATGACAAACACGTAATCTATGTCTGGATAGATGCATTAACCAATTATCTTACATCAATAGGTTTCCCTAGTACTGAAGGTGAGGAATATAAGAGGTTTTGGGCAGAACCAGAAACACAGATTCCAGTGTCAAGCACTGGAATGACACCAAACCAAGGGAAAACGCAGATTCCAGTGTCAAGCGCTGCAAACCTAGCTGACAACTCTTTCAACGTTCATGTAATCGGTAAAGACATATTGCGCTTTCATGCTGTATATTGGCCAGCGATTCTCCTTGCAGCAGACCTGCCACTGCCAAAACAAATTGCAGTTCATGGTTGGTGGTTGAACGAGGGAGAGAAAATATCCAAGTCCCTTGGTAATGTCATAGATCCAATTGGCCTCGCTCAAGAGTTTGGTGTTGATCAGCTACGCTATTTTCTCCTCAGGGAAGCAAGCTTCGGCCAAGATGGCAACTTTAGTAAGAAAAATATGATCAGCCGGATAAATTCAGAACTGGCAAACAACATAGGCAATTTAGTACAAAGAACAATTTCATTTTTACACAAGCAATGTTCTGGAATTGTACCAACAATCGATCAAAGCCTACTTAAAGGTGAAGAAAGTCTTCCAGGTTGCAAAGCTATACTCGATCAAGTGATGAATCACCTATCAAAGTATGAATTTAACCATATCATACTTCTAATCATCAACATCTCTTCTGAAGCAAATGCCTACATAGACAAAAGTGCACCCTGGACACTAAGCAAAACTGACAGAGAGCGCATGAATTTAGTAATTTACAAGTTACTGGAATATATCAGGATAATAGGCATTTTATTGCAGCCAATCGTTCCCAAGTCAGCAGAGATGATACTAAATCAACTGCAAATTCCGAAAGAACAACGAGATTTAAAATCTTTGTGCGACGCGTGCGTAAGTTCAGGCATAACATTGCCTAAACCTACGCCGGTTTTTTTGAGGGTTGATGCTAAAGAGGAGAAATAGTGTAAAAACTATTTCTCCTGGATGGGATTATCTTTAGTTAACGACGGTGCACACCGCTGTCTACATATTCAAGTTAGGTGGCAAGTGCCTTAGTTACTTTAGCACAATATGGTTTAGTAACATCAGCACCTATCACTACTACTTCAGTAATTGCCGACTTAACCTTTCCTAGGCTCCATGCAAACCAGCCTTGACCATTTTCTTCTTTAGTTGGCTGACTTTCTGGGCTAGAAATCTCAGTACCTTTTTCATCACCAGATTCTGCATCATAAAATACATCCTGATCCTCAGAAAGACTCATTAAATAACTTTTAGCAGCATCAACATTTAAATGATCAGGTTGCTTAGGAACGTTATCAATATTTAAATAATCCAAACTATTAGCTCGTTGCTTTTGCTCACTGGAAAGAACCTCAAGATTTAAATAATCCAAACGAGTTAGTTCTTGCATGCTAGGTTTAGATCCATCTTCACGCTTAAACTGCTCTTCCGGACTAGAAACCTTAGTACCATAAATCCTACTGTACAAGCTGCTTCCAACGCTGTTAAGTGCTCCTCTTACAGATGCAATTGACGCATCATAAGTATTTTTCAAGCCACCTCCAATACCACTAAGTGTTCCTTTTGTAGACTCAGTTGATGGCACATAATTATCGTAAGCATATTTGCCAGAATACAAGACACCATTAACTGCTTCTTTTGCAAACCAAACAGCGCTATTAACTGTTCCTTTTGCAAGCTGAACAGTGCCATCAGCAATTGCCACTTTTAATTTGTCTTCTTCTATCTTTTTATTTTTTTCAGCTAGTTGAGTTTTTTGCTCAGAACTTTTCTGCTTTTGAGTGCGTACTTGATCTTTTAACTTAGAATTTTCTTCCTCTTGAGCTTCTACTTTATTTTTTAACTTAGAATTTTCTTCCTCTTTAGCTTTTACTTCCGCTTCTTTTTTAGCTAGTTGAGTTTTTTGCCCAGAAATTGTTTGCTCTTGAGCTTTCATTTTATTTTTTAACTCAGAATTTGTTTTGTTCTCACTAATTGCTTGATACGAAAGTGCAATAGCTACAGCAGAAAATACAGCACCACCAATAATAAATGGAAGGCCAACACTTAATGCTGCAACTGGAGCTAAGAAACCAATATAAGGAGCTGCAGCAAACACTCCAGATGCTAATAAAGTTAAAGCAGCCAGAGTTCCAGCTATATAATAGGGTACATTGTTTTTATTCATCATCTCACGTATTATAAAATATAATACCATTATAAAAGGATTTTTAAGAAGTTGTCAAGCTATCTTTACATAAAAAAAATAATTGATAAACTTGGGAACAAGAAGATTGCTGTCAAGCTATGAACTATGCCTTTCCGTGTAATCTTTAAATGCACCTCTGTTAGAGTCAAAATATAGCTTCACACTGCCAATTGGCCCGTTCCTCTGCTTTGCAATAACAAGCTCTGCAATATTTCTAATTTTCTCCATTTTCTCTTGCCATTCCCGATGTTTATTGTTTCCTTCACTTGGTTGCTTTCTCAATTCGTAGTATTCTTCTCTATAGAGAAACATTACTATATCTGCGTCTTGCTCTATGCTCCCTGAATCACGTAAATCAGAAAGTTGTGGTTTTTTATCATCCCTCTGCTCAACAGAACGAGAGAGCTGAGATAGTGCAACAATGGGAATATTTAGCTCCTTTGCAATTGCTTTCAAACCCTGCGTCACTTCCGAGATTTCTTGCACTCTATTTTCATTACTCCTTTTTGTTGTTCCTCTGATTAGCTGCAAATAATCAATGAATACCACTTCTACATTATATAATTGATACAGCAAGCGTATTCTGGTGCGAAGGGCACTAATTGATAGCGCAGGGGTGTCATCTATGATGAAAGGCAGTTCAGATAATTCTGTACTAGTATTGATAAATTCATGCAATTCAAAATCACTAATTCTCCCGGTTAATGCCTTATAATAACTAATCCCTGAATCTATAGTGATCAGCCTTGCAGTTAATTGCTCTGCTGACATTTCAAGCGAGAAAAACGCTATATAGTGTTGCTTATCTGCTCTTTTTTGCAACATCTTACAAGCATTAAGTGCGATGTTTAGCGCCAATGCTGTTTTACCCATAGAAGGCCTTGCAGCTAAAATTAATAAATCAGATTTTTGTAGACCACCAAGAAGCTGATTTAGATCTTGAAGTCCGGTTGTAACGCCTAGCGCTTCTGGATTATTTTTCAGTGTGCTGATCTTCTCAACTACATCTTTAATTGAACTTGCAAGTTTTATATATGTTTTCTCACCTTGTTTTTTTACTGCCAAATTGAACAATTTTGTCATTGCTTGTTCAATTTGCGCCTGTGCAGGATTTTCAATATCGTAGTTGTAGCTATCACCAACTATTTCTTGCCCGAGCTTGATTAAACATCTCCTTAAGTAAGTATCACGGATTATTCTAGTCAAACTATAAATATCAAGTGCAATACTTGCCTTCGCTGCAAGCTTTGCTAAGTACTCTACCCCGCCACACTCGGTAAACGCTTGGTCGTTCTCAAAAAACATTTTGAGGCTCAGTTCATTGGCAACTATACCGTGTTTCCTGGTTTTAGATATTTGCGTAAAAATACTTTGATGCAGTGGATCATAGAAATTTTCTGCTGTAATTGTGTCTTCAACTGCATCACAGATTCTATTATCACGAATCATTGCACCAATAAGCATCTGTTCAGCTTCTAAATTATGCGGTAATTTACATATTTCCTTATCTACACTTCTTGAACTGAGGAGATTGGCTAATTCATTCATTTTAAGTTTTGAGAGTAACTGTTGATTATTGTAGAATATTTAGTCCTCATTTGAAAGATGTAAAGGCAAAAAAATTTGACTAATTCCGTGTTGCCTATAGCATTAAAACTTAATGCCCCTGTGGTGGAATGGTAGACACGGCAGACTCAAAATCTGTTGCTTGCAAAAGCATGCTGGTTCAAGTCCGGCCAGGGGCACGTTAAATATTGGAAAGTATATATATGTTACATAAATTTTTTAATCGTTTATTTTCTATTTTTTCTTCTATAAATGTTATTCAAAAGGTAAAGAAAGATGAAAATGGGATATGTTATGTAACGGGCCTCAGGCGCTATATATCAGTATTGCTTGATTTAATTATTATCGTTTTGTTCTTGCAGTTTTGCAGCCAAGCCTTTAATCAGCTCTTTACAAACTCAGAGGATAGCAAAATATTCAGCCAAGTTGCTGCAAAATCCCCAATACAAGTGCCACTTTCTATAGAAGAAAAGGCAATGCAGAGTAGACTTGTAAAATTAATGATTCTAAATCAAATAGTCCAGTTTATTATGCTCTTTTGCTATGTAATATATATGTGGGTAAAGTTTGCTACTACACCTGGAAAACTATTATTTGGGCTTAGAGTTGTGGATGCACAAACTTTCGAAAAGATGACCCTAAAACAAGCAACAAAGAGATTTTTTTCCTTTATATTGTCAGTTGCACCATTGTTCTTGGGCTTTTTATGGTCAAATTTCAACAAACGCTGTCAAACTTGGCACGATAAGATCGCAGGCACAGTGGTTGTCACGAGTAAAAGCCTTAGAAGGCAGAGCTAAAAACTACTTGACACCCTTCGCCAGCCCCTTTATCATGATAGTGAAGGTATTCAGTTATCTTCATCTGTGCAGATTAAACAGCAAGAAAACAACGTAGTTGGCGTCTTATTTTTAATTTTTTGCACTATGTGCACCTTATGTCTTCACAACATTTCTGGGTTTTTACCTATATAAGCTGAAACGCGCTTATAAGTCGTTTAAGACAGTATAGTACGCCAATTTGCAGGATTAGAGAGTGACAACTAGCTAACGCGGGGTTTCTTTTGCCTTTTTTTCTGCTTAGTAAATTTCTTAAACATTTAAACTAAGGTGAGTTGCGTTTAAAAGCAGCTAAATTGCAGTGTTTAAGATTTAAAAAACGCCAAATACTGAAAATAGACAATGACTAGGGCTTCTTTTGCCTTTTTTTTCATTTGGTAAATTTCTTAATGTTTGTAGCTAAACGACAACCGTCATCCCTGTAAAGATCAAGTATCCCGCTACTTGTTAGCGGGACCTAGAGATACCGCGAATGAATCGCGGTATGACGGTTCACGGTGGCATGACGGTTAAGTAATTCGTCATCCCGCTACTTGTTAGCGGGATCTCTTGTTAGCGGATGAGATACCGCGAATGAATCGCGGTATGAAGGTCTGCGGCGGTATGATGGTCTGCGGCGGTATGACGTAGAGCTCGCGTCAGCTACTTTCATGACACCATTTGCTGTCTTTAAAAATGAATGTTCTTACAATTGTGCGTCATGCGCTTTATTAAATATTTTACTTAAAAATCTAATTTCTTATTATACAAGAGATAAGCAATTCATTGATGATGAAAAATTACAAAAAGGGGCATAGAAAGCGCCTAAGAGAGAAAATTATTTTAGATAATGGACAATCATTACTTGATTATGAAGTTTTAGAGCACATTTTATATTCAGCATATAGTAGAATTGATGTAAAACCGGTGGCAAAGAGTTTGATAGAAAGTTTTGGCAGCTTAAATAAAGTTTTTAATGCTGACCTGGAAGCGCTGCAAAACGTTGATGATGTCAGCAATGCAGCGATATCTGCCATCTTTTGTGTAAAACAAGCCTTTGTTCGTTCTGCAAGAGAAGAAATAAAAAACCTGCCTGTAATCG
The DNA here is from genome assembly GCF_040084705.1 of Wolbachia endosymbiont of Drosophila willistoni. Taxonomy (NCBI): domain Bacteria; kingdom Pseudomonadati; phylum Pseudomonadota; class Alphaproteobacteria; order Rickettsiales; family Anaplasmataceae; genus Wolbachia; species Wolbachia endosymbiont of Drosophila willistoni. The sequence goes on along the minus strand of NZ_CP157591.1, from coordinate 865,254 downwards.
ATAACTGGGAAAAATTGCTTGATTATTTAAGAATAAGTATAGGAAGCCTCAATAAGGAAAATTTTCGTGTCATCTATATGAATAAAAAGTATCGTCTAATAGCGGAAGACTTGGAAAATATTGGTACAGTAGATCAAACTCCTCTTTATGTCAGAGAGATCATCAAGCGCGCACTTTTGATTGGTTCAACATCCATTGTAATATCTCACAATCATCCAAGCGGAGATACACAACCTTCAAATAGCGATATATCTCTCACTAGACAACTAGCAGAAGCTTGCCAAAGTATAGGAATAGAATTAATAGATCACATTATTATTACATTCAGTAGCTATTTTAGTTTCAAGGAAAATAGGTTGTTGTGAAAGCCTTTATAGCTACAGTAACTTAGATTTACCGACAATCGTCATTCCGCTACGTGTTAACGGCTAAGAGATACCGCGAATGAATCGCGGTATGACGTAGATTGCTGTCATCCCGCTGCTTGTTAGCGGCTGAGATACCGCCGCGGTATAGTAACTCGTCATCCCGCTACGTGTTAGCGGGATCTATCTGCGGCGGCATGACGGTAAGTTTTATTGTGGTATGATGGTGTAGTATAATGTTGGTAAACCTCAGTTACTTTAGCTATAAACGATTAAGATGAAGTTATCATATATCTATATACTTACAAATAAAGCTAATAGCACATTATATATTGGTGTAACTGCAAATTTGATCAAGAGGATTTGGGAACACAAAAACAAAATTGTTTCAGGTTTTACATCAAGATATAATGTAAATAAACTTGTATATTTTGAAGAGTTTGAAGATATAAGTTTAGCTATTGCAAGAGAAAGGCGCCTGAAAGAATGGCCAAGGCAGTGGAAAATTAATTTGATCAATCAAAAGAATCCTAGCTGGATTGACTTATATTACTTAGCTTTAAGATAGCTATGCTGAGATCCCGCTAACACGTAGCGGGATGACGAGAAAGGAGCAGCAGGATAACGGTTGAGTAATTCGTCATCCCGCTACTTGTTAGTGGCTGAGATACCGCGGCGGTATGACGGTTTGCGGTGGTATGACAGTTAAGTAATTCGTCATCCCGCTACTTGTTAGCGGGATCTATCCGCAGCGGTATGACGTAGGACTGCTGTCATTCCGCTACGTGTTAGCGGATGAGATACCGCGAATGAATCGCGGTATGACGGTCTGCGGCGGTATGACGGTTCGCGGTGGTATGACGTAGTAGCTATTTCTTGCAATCAAGTTTCGTTAAAAGTCAGATTGAATGGTTAAATCTTCCACCCAAATAACCACGCACTCTACTTGCTTGTTTGGATATATTTCTTGTACTAAGGTTTTATAGATTAACATCTGTTTTTTTATTTCATTTAATAAGGAAACAGAAACGTTACGGTGTGATTTGTAGTCAATTATGATTGCTTTATCTTGCGTTATGCATAGCCTATCTAGTCGTACTAATACTGACTTGCCATCAATTGTTCCACTCAGTGTAATCTCTGATTTGCCTTCCAAGTCAAACAAATAGCCATATTTTTCATTAAAGGCTAATATTTTACTGTAAATTTCATCCTTATCTTCGCTGATGTTATCAAGGTATTTTCTGACCCAATTTTTTCTCCTTTCTTTTTCTATCTTGGGCATATACTGCAATATGCTGTGAATAATCAGGCCTCTTGCATAACCATCTGTCATCCAAGTAGCTGACACTGGGATCCATTCTGCTCCTTCTTTTTCACTGGATTCCAGCGTCACGCGCTGGGATGACACCGAAGAGTGGGCTAAAGCTGGTGGAAGGGAAATGACCGGAACGTCAAAATAATCACGTTTTTTATAAATGTAAGGGTAGTTTGCATTCACGCATAATACTTCAACTTTTTCTTTAAATATTGGCTGTAAATCCCTTTGTTTCTTTTCATATGGCTCTCCGTACTTAGTGATTAGATCATACCAAGAGCCCTTTTGCACTGGCTCTTTACTTAAGATGTATAACTCATCTTCAGCACGCGTGAGTGCTACGTATAATAAACGCAAATATTCATTATAATCCTCTAGTTTTTTCTCTCTTTTTACTTGATCGCAATAAGCGTTGTTGTTTTTTCCACACCAAAATGGCACTTCTGTTCCATCAAAGATAATGCTTTCACTGTTTCTTGGCACTGTGTTTGTATCAACCAAAAATACTATGGGAGCTTGCAGACCTTTTGATTTGTGAATTGTCATTATTCGCACAGCATTGCGTTCTGATTGCATATCATTCTTAATCTCCGGATTATTCTCCTTGATCCATTGAACAAACGCTTGAAGAGATGGGTTTTCAAATTGCAACACGAGGTTCATAAATTCGTCTAGAACCTCAAAGTACTCAAGACCTAGCCTTGCAGCAAATTTCTTCTTACCTGTACGCAATATATGTGTAAATAGTGCAAGAGGAGACTCTATGCGAGATAAGTTAATGAGATAGTTTAATTCACTATAGATAACCACAGAATAATCCTGAATTCTTTCCCATAGTGAATGCTCTTTACGGTCGTATGCAATGTTAAATAAATCATCCTCGGTGAAATTAAATAGCGGTGATTTTAAAGCATTTGCAAGAGCTAAATCATTTGCCTGGAGGAGTAAAAATTCGGCCAAAGCTATTAAGTCCTGCACGGCTATATAGTCCATAATTCTAAAATAATCCCGGCCTACAACTGGCACGTTTGCTTTTTTAAGTTCGCTTATTATGTAATCAACTAATACGTTTCGTTGCCGTACCAAAATCATAATGTCTCTTGGCTCTATATGGCGATCTTTAGCGACTAAAATTCGCCCTTCATTTAACCAATTGTGAATTCTGTTGGCTATTGTTTGAGCAAGTAATCGGTCTGCTATTATATAATTTTCCCTGCATGTCAGAGGAATTTGTAAAGCTTGCTGTTCTTTCTCTTTGCGCCTTGGTAACGCTGGCCAAATTTCAATATATCCTTGGTCATTTTCTCTATGTGGAACATGTTTTATTTCATTATCATTAAAAGATATTTCTGCGCGGAAGTTATTAAATATTCTATCTACAAGCATCAAAACTTCTGGAGTTGAGCGAAATGACTTTTCAAGTTGGCATGATATCCAATCTCTACCACCAGTTTTCGTATGAAAGTATTGTTGCATATAGTTGAATAGATGGGGATTTGCTCCTTGAAATCTGTATATGGATTGTTTTACGTCACCAACAACAAATAAGGTTCGCTTTTCATCATTACCGGCAAAAAATTCATCGCAGAGATTTGTTATAATTTTCCACTGGCTGATGCTATTGTCTTGTGCCTCGTCAACAAGGATGTGATCTATTTTTTGATCCAAGTTAAACAATATCCAATCTTTATAATTTGGATTGCTAAGAAGATTTGTTGCTAAGTTGATTATATCATTGTAGTCAAGCAGTGCATTTTTTGATTTTTCACTATTATACAAATCAACATATACTTTAAATACACCAAGTAAGCTACTGGTTCTCTTGAATATTTGATAAGAGTTCATGTCTCTTATATGGGTAAATACTACATTCTGAACGCTCTCTATTATTTGCTCTGCATCTTTGAATTTCTCCAAAATACTTTTTGTTGCAATGGATGATATGCTCTTTTTTTCGTGCGATTCTGATTTTAAAAAGACCTTGGCTAGGTTTTCTACTTTAGTGTCATTCCAGCGCGTGACGCTGGTTCTTTTCTTCTGGATCCCAGCTGGGATGACAGTAGAATAAAGTATTTCACTATAACTCTGATCTCTTTTACTGCCTTCACTTAATATCTCGGCTAGTCTTTCCACGTGCTCAATTGTTTCACTCTGTAAGTCATGAATTTCATCTGGGGCGCTCAATTTATCTTTGATATATTTCGAATCATTTGCTGACGCTGATCTTTTTACACATAAAGTATAAAGCAAATCGCGTAGTTTATTTTCATCAATTTCAGTTGCAATAAGGTTGATATCATCCTGCACAGTTTCGTTATGAAGCACTTTATTGAATATGATGGAATGTAATTCTTTGCATTCGCTCAGCGTGCAATTTGGAGCAATGCCAGCTTCTATAGGAAAGCTGGAGATTGATTTGTAACAGAAAGCGTGTATGGTTTGTATAGTTAGACCAAGATTTTCCAGTTCAGAGAAAAGCCTTCTTGCTCTTGTTAAATAATCTTTATTTTTTCTGGATCCCAGTGTCACGCACTGGGATGACAAGTAGGGGTGCTGAGATCCCAGTGTCACGCACTGGGATGACATTGGAAAGAAATCTAGTTGTTCTAGATCTGCTGCCAACACACTATCTGAACATATTGCCCACTTACTGAGTATGCTGTGAATGCGATTCTCCATTTCGTTTGCTGCAGCATTGGTGAATGTTAAGCAAAGAATATTTCTTTTGTTTTCTAATAAAAGTCTCAATACTCTGTCTATTAAGATTTTTGTTTTGCCTGTACCAGCGGACGCATTTACCCACACAGAGAAATTAGGATTTATGGCATTTGATCTCATCAGAAGTGCGAGAACCTTATAAAAGTTGACTAGAATAGCATTATACATATAATGTAAAAATAGTGTTAGTGAAGATATATAATGAAAAGTTTTTGTGTAAAGGCGCCTGCAAAAATCAATCTTTTTTTGCATGTTGTAGACAAAAAAGAAACAGGGTATCACTTGATTGAAGGTTTATTTGTCTTTGCTAATCTCTCTAATTTTTTGGAAATAAAAGTAGGTGAGAAGGATTCTAGATACGATAACTCTACAGTTGAATTTATAAACTCCGAGTCTAAAATAAATAACCAATATAACACTGTAATGAAAGCGGTTAATCTGCTGCTTAGGCATGCTCCTGTACGCACTAAAGTCACTGTAAAGGTTGTAAAAAACATACCAATTGCTGCAGGACTTGGTAGCGGATCCTCAGATGCTGGAGCTGTGGTACGTACGCTAGGGAAGCTGTGGGAGATTGATAGGACGATTTTAAATGAAATAGCCTTAAACGTTGGTGCTGATGTTCCCGCAAGCGTAGATAGCAAGCCAGTTTTTGTTAGAGGTATTGGCGAAGAATTATGCCACATTAAAAAATTCTCTTTACCTACAAATGTGGTGCTTGTGAAACCGAAAAAAAGGTTTTTGAGTACACCAGAGGTATTTTCCAAACATGAAGGAAAATTTTCTGAGCCAATTAAATGGAGCGATGACGCTGAAAAGGATTTGTTGAAGTTTCTTAAAGAGACGAGAAACGATCTTCAAGAAATAGCAATAAGCTTTGTACCTGAAATTAAGGATGTGATATCAACACTTAAGTCACAAGAAGGCTCTATACTTTCTCGCATGTCAGGCAGTGGTGTATCATGCTTTGGAATATTCGATAGTGAGGAAAATGCAAAAGCTGCTGCAGTTAATATCGGAAAAAAGCAACCAGAATGGTGGGTATGCAACACTCAATTAATAGTTTGACTTATGGATATAACTCCCTTAATTTCCGAGAATAAAAATCTTATAAATGGTTACAGGGAAGGAAAATTTTTGGTAAACAATCAAGAATATTGCGGCTCAATTATAATTTTTCCTGAAAAGGTGATAAAATTGAAAGAAAGTGATATAAACAGCAAGGAGTATTTTGAATCTTTTTTAACAGAGGAAATAGAAATTTTGTTAATAGGTACTGGTAAAACACGCAATATACTAAGTTCTTCAGTGAAGTCCTATCTTATGGAACAAAAAGGTTTAAATTTTGAATTTATGACAACAGGTTCTGCATGCAGAACCCATAATATTCTGATATCCGAAGATAGATTTGTTGTCAGTTATCTAATAGCCATATAGCATGCTTACCCAGGACTTTTTCATCAACAGTCTAGTTGCAGTAGTTGTAATTAGCCTAGTAACAGGCGCTTTAGGATCGTTTATGATATGGCAAAGGTTATCTTATCTTGGTGATAGTTTGTCCCATTCTTCGTTGCTTGGTGTTGCACTTGCTTTAATCTTTAAGATTAGCCCATCGCTTAGCATAATGCTCATTGCAATTACATTTGCTATACTACTTTCTCTTAATTTTAACAGATTATATTCTGCTGATACGATATTGAACATTGTTACCAATGTAGTTTTATCATCGAGTTTAATACTTATGTCTTTTCTTCCATCTGGCAATAATAGTATTATTAGCTCACTGTTTGGTGATATATTAACGCTCGATCAAAGTGATATAGTATTGATTTTTTTAACCTCTGCAGTAGTTACTTTGATATTAATATTTAGATGGCGTTATTGGTTAATGATTTCAATTAATCAAGATTTAGCAGTAGTTGAAAAAATTAATGTTACCTTTGTTAGACTAGAATTTTTAATCACTCTTGCTATATTTATAGCAATTGCTGCCCAACTAATAGGAATATTACTCATTGCTGCATTTTTGCTAATACCAGCAGCATCTGCAAGGCTCATTTCGAAAACTCCAATGCAGATGATTATTGTTGCAACAGTTTTTTCTGTGATCTCTGGGATATCAGGTCTCATGTTATCTGCAAGTTTTGATTTGTTAACTGGACCTGCAATTATACTTGTTGCAGCGGTATATTTAATTATCGCTTATTTTATAAGGCTAGTATTAAGCAGGTTGGCTTAATTTTGATCTCGAATGTTAATAATTTTGTAATATACTCATTATAAAACATCACTATCTTAGCACAAAATAGTTTTTGCTATACTATTATTTATATGCTAATGATAAGTTGTTAATTTTATGGAGTAAGCAATATGAGCGAAGAAGGATTTTTTTCCAAATATATATCTCAACCTGTGAAAAAATTTTATAATTATATTACAGGAAAAACAGAAGAGTCAGATGATGTAGCAGGTGATGTGCATAATATTGCACAAGGAGACTCAGAGTCTTTGGATACTCATGTACAGTCAAATGAGAATGATATCATATAGATAGCATGAGGGTCACACCATCCAAAGTTAAAAAATTCCTAGAGAAACCTGATGCTTTACGTGGTGTGTTAATTCATGGAAGTGATAACAGTAGGGTTGATTTTTATGTACAAGAAATAATTGCTAATTTGGGTGAGTATTCAGTTCAGGTGATGGATTTTGCAATAGTGAATAAGTCACCCAGTTTACTGTTTTCTGAATTGGCAAACGCTTCGATGTTTACCAGCAAAAAATTAATTAAGCTGATAAATGTGAGTGGAGGTATATCCAAGGAGTTAAAAAATGTATTGGATTATAACGCAAGTGGTCATTATGTAATGATGGTAGCAAATGATCTTCCATATAATTCTGCGACTAAAAGTTATATGGAGAGTTCAAAAATTTTTGGTGTGATTGCTTGCTATAAGGACAGCAACAGCAATCTTTATGACATTATATCAAGTTACTTAAAACAAAATGATATAAAATGCACAAATGAGATAATCTACCATTTGCAATCTTACTTTAATCATAGCAAGCTGCCTATATGTTCAGAACTTGAGAAGTTAGTTTTATACTTAGGGGAGAGAAAAGACCTAAAACTTACTGATATAGAATTATGCTTTTCAACTTCCGGCAACGACTATGCTACACTTGATGATCTATGCTCTGCCATAGCAAGTAAAGATATGTCGCGTTTCATTAGAATTTCTGATGCATTGATATCGCAAGAAAATTTTTCACCGATAGCACTAATTCGCATTATATCAAATTATTTCCTACGCCTTGAAAACGTTTTGCTGTCAGTGCAAGGTGGAATGAGTGAGCAGGCTGCGATTGATCAGCTAAGCCCTCCATTGTTTTTTAAACAATTGCAGAGTTTTAAATCTCATTTGAAAAGTTTGCAACTTTCAGAACTTAAGAAGATCTTGGAAAAATTGATAAGCTTAGAAGTTACCTGTAAAAAAACTGATTTAGATCATAAAATGATTTTTCAACATGCACTGACAGGTAGCTGACTACTCGGATCCAGCCTTTCTTATAATTTCATCAAAATGTTGTATTTTAACATAAAATAGCTGCTTTTATGCCTACCAAAATTCATTCTTTAGTGTGTGTCTCATAAGTATTCTTTGCTAATAGGATATTTTCGAATATAATTGAATATAACTAGATAAAAATACAGATATGTTTGACATTTCAAAAATTGTAATAACACCTGAAATGTTAAAATTAGTTGCTGAAATTGATGAATTTAAAGGAGCATGGCAATTGTTTGGTAATTTAGCTCCAGAACGTTTACAAATGCTCAAGAAAATTGCAACAATTGAAAGTATTGGTTCTTCTACTCGTATTGAAGGGGCAAGATTATCAGACCGTGAAGTTGAGCAATTACTATCCAAACTTGATACACGCTCATTTCGTTCTCTAGATGAACGAGAAATAGCCGGATATGCGTATGTGTGTGAAGAAGTATTTCAAAACTTTAACAAGATGCCATTTACAGAAAACACTATAAAACAGTTTCACATCTGGCTTTTACAATTTTCATATAAAGATCAAAGGCACATGGGAGAATATAAAAAATTCCCCAATCATGTTGAAGCGTTTGATGAATCTGGAAAAAGCTTGGGCATAGTTTTTGAAACAGCTTCTCCATTTGAGACAGCAACACAAATGCAAGAACTTATTTATTGGACTAGCCAGCAATTAGAGGTGAAATCGTTACACCCTCTATTAATTATTGGCATTTTTATAGTTACTTTTTTAGCTATTCATCCCTTCCAGGATGGAAATGGCAGATTATCACGCATTCTCACAACTTTCTTGTTACTAAAGTTAGGGTATATCTATGTACCTTACAGTTCCCTTGAAAGTATAATTGAAAGTAATAAGGAGAGTTACTACTTAGCTTTGCGTCGTACTCAACAATCCTTGAAGACGAGCAGCTATGATTTTAATCCATGGCTTATATTCTTTTTAAGGTCACTACAAAAGCAAAAATTTCATCTTGAACAAAAGGTGTCACATGAAAAAGTGTTAAATCTCTATTTACCACCACTTTCTGCTAAAGTATTAGCACTACTCAGCAAACATGGACGTCTTACAATTAAGGATTTGGAAAATATTACTAAAGCAAACTGCAATACCTTAAAGAAGCACGTATCTAATCTCGTAAAGAGTAATCACATCACTCAGCATGGAAAAGGCAAAGCAACCTGGTATGTAATATAGAGCTCAATAGGATATGTATTCATTTTGAATTGTTAAATTATTCAGCTATAGAATATAGATCACAGCTGTACAAACATTGTAGTTTGAGCCCACTAGATCCCAGTGCCCTATTCTTGTCATCCCAGTGCCCAGACACTGGGATCTCATTTTACTTTATAATGATGTCATGAAAGTAGCTGACACTGGGATCCAGAAAACTTAATTTCAACCAAATAATAAAGGCTAGATCCCAGTGTCACGCACTGGGATGACAAAAAAAGGAGCACTGGAATGACAGTAGTCCTACGTCATACCGCGATTCATTCGCGGTATCTTTTAGCATAGATCCCGCTAACAAGTAGCGGGATGACGGTTGTCAGGGTGTCATCCCAGTGCCCAGACACTGGGATCCAGAAAAGTTTGCTTGTAAGCAAGCAAACTAGCATAGAAAAACGTTTTCGATGAGATTGCAGAAAGGCTAGATTCCAGACTGGAATGACATCGTTCACTATGTACCATATTGCAATAGTTGTGGTCAAGGCACTGGGATCTGAAATTGCAGTGTTCGTACAGCTATAGAATATAGATCAGAAGTGACAGAGCTTAAAAAAAGGCCTAACATTCTTAATAAACGTAAAAAGCTTTATGAAAATCAGAGTTGGAGTAATAGGCTGCTTAGGCAGAATGGGCAAAAAAATACTCAATGAATTAATTACAAATACCAAAGTGGAAATAGCAGGTGCTGTTGCCCGTTCAGGTAGTAAGTACATAGATTCAGATATTGGACCAATTATAGCCAATCTAGGAATTAAAGTTACAAGTTCTATTAGTGGCATATTTGAGTCATCTGACGTTGTAATAGATTTTACAACTAAAGAATGTATGTTAGACTGCCTTAAAGCAGCTGTAAAATTTAAAACACCGCTGGTTAGTGGCACAACTGGAATAGAAGGTGTCGATTTGAAAGAATATGCTGCTGAAGTTCCAATATTATGGTCAGCAAATATGAGTGTTGGGGTTAATGTGTTGCTGAAATTGGTAAAAAAAGCTGCTGAGCTTTTAGGTAATGAATATGACGTTGAGATTTGGGAAATGCATCATAACTTAAAAAAGGATTCACCATCTGGAACAGCTATAGAACTTGGCAAAACAATTGCTAACGCTTCAAAAGTGGATTTTCAGTCCAATCAATATTTACATAGTGGTTCAAACATAAGGAAAAAGGGGGGAATAGGTTTTGCAGTATCTCGTGGAGGTGGAGTAATAGGAGATCACAGCGTGATGTTTGTTAATTCTGATGAACGGATAGAACTAAACCACAAAGCAATTGATCGCACAACATTTGCTAGAGGAGCTGTTCAAGCAGCAGTATGGCTATACGAAAATAAAAGAGAAATTCCGGGGCTCTATTCAATGCAGGATGTGATATGAGCAATACACGTGCCTCTGTTAAAGATTTAAATCTCTGGTACGGCTCTAAGCAAGTTTTATTCGATATAAATTTGAATATTTATAAAAGAAAAGTTACTACTTTTATCGGACCATCCGGGTGCGGTAAATCAACATTTTTGCGTTGTTTTAATCGTATGAATGACTATGTACCAGGTTGCAAAACTGTTGGTGAATTAGATATCGATGGGCTGGGTGATATATATTCACGCGATATGGATGTTGTACTACTTAGAGCAAAAGTTGGTATGGTATTTCAAAAGCCAAATCCTTTTCCAAAATCAATATATGATAATGTTGCTTGTGGGCCAAAATTGCATGGTATGGCGAAGGATAAGCAAAAATTGAATGAGATGGTGGAAAATAGTTTAACCAAGGTTGGTTTATGGGAAGAATTGAAGGACAGATTGCAAGATAGCGCACTCAATTTATCCGGTGGCCAACAACAGAGGCTATGCATCGCTCGCGCAATTGCAGTGAAGCCAACTATTTTATTAATGGATGAACCGTGCTCTGCTCTTGATCCAATGGCAACCAATGCAATCGAAAATCTTATACAAGAGCTAAAATTAAGATTTACTATAATTATGGTGACTCATTCAATGAAGCAAGCTAAAAAGTTATCTGATAGTGTAATTTTCTTTCATAATGGCAGAATTGTTGAGTCTGGAAGCACTCAAGAAATATTCGAAAATGCTCAATCTCCCTTAACAAAGGAGTATATCCTGGATCATTAAATTTCTGACCTTACCCAGAAAAAGTGGAGAGAAAGAAAAGAGTTTTTTTGGGTAAAATAAAATTTTGGAGGATTAGAAATGGTAAGAGAATATACGGCAGAATTCAAATTGGAAGCTGTTAAGCTGGCAAATGAACAAAGAAAGGCAGGTCAAACAATTACAAAAATAGCAAGAGATTTAGGAATAAAGGGTGGTTTATTAGGAAAATGGATAAAGAAACACAACGAAAAAAAGTCGGCGGCAAATGCATTTCCAGATGTAGCACCTTATGACAAAGAGAGGTTTGATTTACAAAGCAAGAGTAACAAGGGAAAGAGACATTTAAAAAAAAGCCCTGGCCAGTCAAAAAGAGTAAAATATTTTTTTATATAGTAACTGCTATAAAGTACAGGAATTATGTAGGATTTTCTGCTAGTGGCTACTATAAGTGGACCACAAGAAAAATAAGCAGTAGAGAATCAGCAAATAAAGAGCTACTCGCAGCTATTCAAAAAATATATCAAGTTTCTAAATGTAGATATGGAGCTCCTAAAATTCATGCTGAATTGAAGGCTTTGGGTAAAAGTTGCAATTTGAAAACGGTGCAAAGTATTATGCAGAAAAATGACATCAGGGCTATACTGAGAAGAAAGTTTAAAATTAAAAAACAACAAACAGATAATAGAGCTGTAGCTCCCAATATACTAGATCAAAACTTTATTGTTGATCAACCAAATAAAGTATGGGATTACTTACATCAAAACCAAGGAGGGATGGCTATATTTGGCAGCAATAATTCTCACGTATGGTAGTTAATGAGTAGTGCAATAAATAAACAATTGGTTATGAACTCTTTATTAATGGCCATTAATAGGCGTAAACCTGTTAAAAATCTACTGCTGCACAGTGACCAAGGTTCACAATATACTGCGCAAGGGTATCAATATCTCTTAGCTGTAAAGAATATAGATGAGTAATAAAGGCTGTTGTTACGACAATTCTGTTGCAGAAAGCTTCTTTAGCTCATTGAAAAGAGAAATACTTATTGATACTTCACAACACTCTGCTCAACAAACTAGAACTGCAATATTTGAATACATAGAAATTTTTTATAACAAACAACGTCACTATTAACTATTGCATTCCAGAACAATTTGATGCATCATTCTTTTTGTAAAAAACATTCCACACTTTCTCTCCACTTTTTCTGGGTAAGGTCACTTTTCCACTGATCATATTTAATCGCCATAACTTTACTCCTACTTTAACAATATTTTAATTATCATATATTATGGCAAGAAAGTCAACCCTACCTAATTTTGCTTAGTAAGCACACTAACTATGAAACAATCTATATTACCATCAAAAACAGAATTTATATTGCCCACTTCATGTCCGGTTCTTAAATCCTTCACCATTTGATATGGATGCATAACGTACGATCTGATCTGATTGCCCCAGCCTATATCGCATTTTTTACCATATTCTTCAGCCATTTTCTGTTCTTTTTTTTCCAGTTCAATTTGGTATAAACGTCCTTTAAGTAATTTTAACGCCTCATCTTTATTTCTGTGTTGAGAACGACCATTTTGGCATTGAACTACAACACCAGTTGGAATATGCGTAATGCGTACCGCACTTTCAGTCTTGTTCACATGCTGACCGCCTGCTCCGGAAGCACGATAGGTGTCGATCTTTAGATCCTTTTCATCCACAGCAATATCAATTGAATCTTCTATCACTGGAGTTACTCCTACACTTGCAAAACTGGTATGACGTTTACCATTTGCATCAAATGGCGATATTCTAACCAGCCTGTGAATTCCACTTTCACTTTTTGCCCACCCATAAGCTTTTTCTCCAACGATTTTTATCATTGCAGACTTTATACCAACTGACTCTCCTTCTAATTTTTCTACAACTTCAACTTTAAAGTTGTGATAAATTTCTGCCCACCTTATATACATGCGCATCAGCATTTCAGCCCAATCATTGCTCTCGGTTCCGCCAGCTCCTGAGTGGATTTCTAAAAAGCAGTTATTATTATCTGCTTCACCAGTAAATAAGGACTCTGTTTCTTTATACTTGATTAATTTCTCTAGCTTAGCTAATTCATTTTCAACTTCAGAGAAAAATTCTTCATCATTTTCATCAATAGCAGACTTCATTAAGCTGATGGCATCGTTGTAATCGCTTTCCAGCTTTAAAAACGACTCTACGTCATTCTTAATTTTAGAACGTTCTTTTAAAACTTCTTGTGCTTTTTGGTTATCTTGCCATAGGTCATCATTCGACGCTTGGGAGTCAAGCTCTTCAAGACGCAACTTTAATTTTTCTATGTCAAAGACACCTCCTGATAAGAGAAATACTTTTATTTAAGCTTTGAAAGTGTTCAAGAATTTCTGGATAAGTTTTCATTATACTTTAGATTTTAATATATTTACTATCAATAACAATAACAGTAAACAAAATAGAAATTTAACCATATGATAGTTAATTTAAATAATTTCATTATACTTTAATGTTTAAGGAAATCAAGCGCGTATATTTATTAAAAAACAAGGTAAAGTAATGAATATTGAAATAAGTTCCCATTATGGTTTAGACAAAAAGGCTATTGATGACTTAATAGAGTCACTTGATAACGAGGAGCTAGAGAATGTTCGTAATATTGTAAAAACGATAGACAGTGTTCAGTTAGCTTATTTTTTATCTACTTCGATCAGTGATCACAGGGAGAAATTAGTTAATATCCTCGATCAACATTTGTTAAGTGATGCCCTAGTGCATGTAGTGCCAGATTTACAAATAGAGATCATAGAAACATTGGGAATAGAAAATACAGCAAAGTTACTAATGCTCCTTGATGTAGAAGATATAGTAACCATAGTGAAAGATTTAGATAGAAAGTCTGTAGAAAATATACTTTACTATTTGCCCAGCAAAACTCAGAAATCGGTAGAGGAGTTGCTATCATATCCAGAAGAAAGTGCAGGAAGGTTAATACATAAAGATATGGTTATAGCTCCATATTATTGGACAATAAATCAACTGACAGAATTTGTGTGCAACTATAAAAAAATACCAGAAAAATTTCACCAGATATTCATTATCAACTCAAAATTAGAGCCTATAGGCAGTGTTAATTTAAATAAGGTAATATCTCACTCAGGGGACACAATAATAAAAGAGATAATGGATCATGACATAAAAATCATTAAAACTGGAATAGACCAAGAGGAAGTAGCAAGAATATTTAAAGATTACTCTCTATTATCGGCTCCGGTAGTAAATAAGAATGGTAAAATTATTGGTGTGATCTTAATTGAAGATGTGATAAAAGTTGTTCAACAAGAAACAGAAGAGGATGTACTCAAAATAAGCGGTGTATCTTCTAAAGCCGATATAAATGCCCCTATACATAAAACTATAATTAAAAGGCTACCTTGGTTACTGTTTAACCTCTTAGCTGCAACAATGTGTTCCATAGTAGTTGGCTTTTTCGATGATGTAATAAAAAGTTTTATAGTGCTGCCAATAATCATGCCGATAATTGCATCAATGAGCGGAAATGCAGGATCCCAAACAGTAACGCTAACCATCCGGGCAATCGCAACAAAATATCTAACTGAGCAAAATGCAAAAAGAATACTGATGAAAGAATTTTTAATAGGTCTTATAAACGGGGTGATCTTATCTACTATTTCATTAGTAGTGTTAGCAATAAGGTTTCACAACTTCAAAGTGGAGATGATTTTTGTGGTCTCCATGATTATGATGTCAATTATTGCAACGTTCATCGGAACTTTCATTCCTATAATGCTTCATCGCTTAAAGTCTGACCCTGCCGTTTCTTCTTCAATCCTAACATCGGCAACAACTGATATTCTCTCAGCTTTTATATTTCTTGGTTTAGCTACGATCTTTTTATTAAATAGCTAATACTATCTATAGCTATACCGCCGCGAACCGTCATGCCGCGATTCATTCGCGGTATCTCTTAGCATAGATCCCGCTAACAAGTAGCGGGATGACGAGAAAGGGGCTACTTGGATGACATTCTTCTTGGTGTGCCCAAATCACAATGTTCGTACATCTGTGGATTTATTCGCGGTATAGATATCGCTAACGAGTAGCGGAATGACGGTTTTTCAAATTGTCGTAAGTCAGTTTAGCTATAATATCAAGTTTCACCAACTATTTCTCTCTATTAAATAAGAATAAATTACCTATACAAAAATAGATTGGCAATATTTCAAGTCTGCCAAGCAGCATTAAAAACGATAGA
Source organism: Wolbachia endosymbiont of Drosophila willistoni (assembly GCF_040084705.1). Lineage (NCBI taxonomy): Bacteria > Pseudomonadati > Pseudomonadota > Alphaproteobacteria > Rickettsiales > Anaplasmataceae > Wolbachia > Wolbachia endosymbiont of Drosophila willistoni. The sequence goes on along the minus strand of NZ_CP157591.1, from coordinate 849,657 downwards.
AATAATTTTACTTCATTACTGAAAGAAGAATAGTTACCTGAAGGACCTATTAAGTTGCTGAACCCTGGACCAGAGTTTGTAAGCGTTGCAGAGACTGAACTGACGCTAGTTATAAAGTCTGCATTGCTTAAGTAAGACATCACTATTGATGAAATGGTAAACGTTAACATGAAAATTGCAAAAAATATAAAGACAGAGTGAATTTCATCATTCTCCAGGGTTTTTCCATTGAATTTTACTCCATTGTCTGCATCAGGGTTTAATAAAAGGTAAAAGTAATTTCTTATAGACCTTAAAAGAACAATCAAGCGGAAGATTTTGACACCACCACTTGAAGAACCACTACATCCACCAACAAAGGTGAGAAAAAAAGCTAAGACTGAAATGAAACTCCAATCTATATGATTACAGATTGCATAACCAGTTGACGTAATCAAGGAAGTGATGGTAAATGTGCTGCATCTAAATGATAATGACACTCCTAAATCAACATTTTTATACAACCAAAAACAAGCAAATAAAGATGAGATAGTAGCTATCTTAACAAAGTAAGAGACCTGTTCATCATAGCAAATGTCTAACCGTCTTATAATTTTTAAATAGCTAAGAAAAGGCAGAGAACCCAAAATCATAAAAATGATCGTTATGACTTCTAACATAGGGTTATTATAGTGCCCTATAGAATCATTATAGTTAGCAAATCCACCAGTTGATACAGAGGACATTCCGTGGCATATTGCATCAAACAGTGGCATACCAGCTAGATAATAGGAAAATATACATAACAAAATTAAGCCATAATATATTGCCGTAACATGAATCACTACGCTTCGCGTATTCGGCAACTTCCTTTTGGTAGCATCTGAATACTCAGAATAAAGTAAATTATTTAGGCTGAGAACCTTAAACATAGGAAAAACTGCAATTCCTAAAGTGATTACACCAAAACCCCCCATGCCATGTAGCATTGCTCTCCATAGCAGTATTCCTGGAGATTGTTTTTCAATATCATTAAATATAGTTGCTCCTGTGGTTGTGATGCCAGATATCGTTTCAAACAATGCATCAACATAGCTCAGATTATCAAAATAGAAAGGAATAGCTGCAAACAGAGACAAGGCAATCCAGGTGCAACTAGTAATCGCAAAAATTGCTGGCATTCCATGCAATCTACTTAATTTACCGAGTAAAATAAAAATTGCGCCAGATGTGCAGGTAATTATGAATCCAGCGAGGAAATTTTTCCATTTGTAGCTGAGACATTTATTAGTAATAGCAGGAATAAGCATTGCTAAGCTAAACAGCAATAGGAATATTCCCACAATAAATACAATTGAACGCAAATTTTGTAAACGTTGATGATTTTTCATAGAATTACTTCCTCGCTATACAAAGCCATAAAAGCTACTCTAACGTCAAGCATTTTGTTGGCCTTTATTAACAGTTATTAACAATATACTTGATTTACTTGTAAATATGTGTGATAATTAAATTTTTATTAGAGGTAAGATATGGTTGAATTAACTGATATACAAAAAAAATTCGAGCTTCATTAATTATAGCAATTAGCAATAACTACCCTCAAAAGGTCCAGGGCATATTCGACAATAATGAATGTGATAATATACAAGCAGTTTTGAACCACGAGGGGATTGGGGCTGGTTACAAAGATAATTTTTTAGATTTTGCTATTATTGGTCTTGACGCTGGAGTTAAAGTTCAAGGAGAAATTGGAGAAAACGTAGAGATCATTAAACAAATTTGGAAAGTTGCTAATCAGAAAACTCGTGATTTTGTGTGTTGTCGTGCAATAGAGAGTTTTCGAGGATTTGGCCTTTATAACATACCTGCTCTTAAAACAGTTATTCAAGAAATAGAAGAGCACAAGAGGGTAATGGATCTTGATATGGCACTAAGGCGTGCAATAAGAAGTCTTAATGTTGATCAAGTTAAAACAGCACTAGAGAATTGCGGTGAAGATGTAGAAAGTGTTTTGACGCGAAATGTATATTGGAGTGATGCTACTGATATTGATTGCTTGTTAATTTATCCTCTGATGGTTGACTATGAAAGAAATCTTGGCAAAGAAGAATTTGAAAAGATAAAAGAGATCACTAAACTTCTTTGGGATAAAGCTTCCCCTGATGTTCGTAACTTCTGGCTTGAAGACCACATGGTTAATAGAGAAGGTCAAAATACAGAAGATAACTATATAATAGGTTCTCTTGAAAAGCAACAAAAAGAGTATGCTAATATAGCTGGTGAGGGATGGCTTGAAGACTTTATTCAAGAAGTTAAGGGTTATAAAAAGGACAGAGAAATAAAGCTTAATGAATACAAAGGGAAGATCGCTCTAGGCGTTGTTGGACTATGCGTAGTTGGTGCTATTGCAGCCTATGTGCTGGCATATCCTGTAGTTGCATTAGTTTTAGAAGTTTCAGCAGTTTCAGCATTGGCTGTACTAGCTTATATTGGAGGAGTTTGTGAGAAATCAGAAAGTCCAAATACGAAAAGTTTGAACCCGGTTGTTTCTGGGTGTTGCAACAACGCAGAACTGCCTAATCAGTAATCCATTGTCATCCCAGCGCGCCGCGCTGGGTCTGACTACGCTAGAACAAAGAATATAAAAGAAACGTTGCCGTCACGTTATATCATAAACCTTTGCTGAAGCTTTCTTTATATCTTCACTTGAAAGTGGAATTAGACCAAGCCTAGATAGGTACCCATCTTCAATGCCGATCGAATCTATAATTTCTTTTACGAATTCTCTTAATCCATCAACAGTATCCAAGTGTTCCCTCTTTATGTAAAGGTATAGAGGTCTTGCTAATATATATTTTCCCGATGATATATTTTCGTAAGTTGGCTCAACTCCTGCAATTGTGCTCCCTTGTATTTTATCTTGATTCCTCATTAAAAAGCTGAAACTAAATATCCCTAAGGCGTTCTTGTTACTTTTCAATTTTTGTATTATTATATTTTCATTAATTCCAACTTCTATATACCTTCCGTCATCCCTTATATTACCACATGCTTTCTTTCTTTCTTCCTGATCTTTATAATTCTCTTTGAAAATTCTCGAGTTCATGCATGAATATTGATCAAGCATAATAGAATTAACCAAAGTTTCGTATGTACCTGTATTTTGATGTGGACCATAAATTTCAATTTCTGTTTTTGGTAAGGCTTGATTGACATTAGACCAAAACTTCTTATTATTTTTTACTAATTTATCATTTTCTTGAGAATATGCAGATAAAGTTTCAAATAAGTCCTTCTTTGTGAAATCAAATCTATGGCTTTGATTTGAATTTGCAATGACAACTCCATCATAGCCAATGATGATTTCTATCACTTCATTAATTTTATTCCTTTTACATAGTTCTCTTTCTACTTCCTTCATAGGGCGAGATGAAGTGGTGATGTCTGGAGTGTCTTCCCCTATTCCTGAGCAAAACATTTTGAATCCTGATCCACTTCCTATCGATTCCACAACTGGAGTCTTAAAGGAGAATACACGGTTGAACTCTTCGGCTATAAACGAGATAAAAGGAAAAACAGTTGAAGATCCAACAATTCTGATGTATTTCCTGGCATCAGCATTTGATAGCGGCGTGAATAATACGAATACAAAAATCAGGAGAAAGTTTCTAAGCATTATTTTTAGTTAAGAACATAAATCTAATTATTGTAATAAAAAATCAAACTGAAAAGCTTTAATTGCATGACAAAAGCTACAGTTTACATTTAAATTTTATTTTATATTATTGTAAGTATTACACAACTTTAAGGGGCAATTATGGCAGTTATGCCAGATAAATGGATAAGAGAAAAAGCTGAAAATTTTGGAATGATAGAACCTTTTGTGAACCACAAAAGCAGCAAAGGTGTTATATCTTTCGGACTATCATCTTATGGTTACGATGCAAGAGTGGATAATAAATTTAAAATTTTTACTAACGTTAATTCAGCCATCGTGGACCCTAAAAATTTTTCTGAGAATAGTTTCATAGATAAGGAAACAGACGTATGTATAATTCCACCAAATAGCTTTGTGCTTGCAAGTACAGTGGAATATTTTCGTATACCAAGGAATGTACTGGTCATTTGTGTTGGTAAATCAACTTACGCAAGATGTGGAATTATAGTAAACGTTACTCCCTTAGAACCTGGATGGGAAGGTCATGTCACACTCGAATTCTCAAACACCACTCCACTTCCTGCGAAAATTTACGCTAATGAAGGCGCATGCCAATTCGTATTTTTAAGCGGCGAAAGTGAATGCGAGAAATCATATGATGATATGAAAGGAAAATATATGAATCAGCATGGTATTACTTTGCCGCTGGTGAAATAATTACTGCTTTCGTTGTGAGCTACCAAACTGCTCTATAGACAATATTCCACTATCACCAGATAGCAAAGTTCGCGCTGATTCACTTTGCCTTAAGATGTTTAATTGCTTGCTTTTTGTCAGTTCCAGTGCGCATACTGCAGCCAAGTTGGAAATCTATTCCATTTTCAACAATGTTACATGAAAACCCCATAGCAGTAGCGAAACCTTCTTGTTTATTAGTAGCATTTCCGGTAACAACACCACAAGCAGTGAAGTTACGATCATTTCCAACTGTTCGCATCATCATTCCACCATCTCGTATACCATCATTATTTATATCCTTTGCTATAACAGTCTGGTCTACAAATCGCGTATTACCCACTTCTCGAGATATTACTTCTACAGTCGGTTGATTATGTAGTTGACCATTACTTACTAATGCTTGATTATATGCTGAATGGTGTTGTTCTGAATTACTTTGACTATTATTCCTTAGTTCATTTTGCTCGTGCTCTTCATTATTTTGATGTTGGTCAGTTCCTGATATGCTAGCTTCTTTTTCAACACGCTCATTGTATTCTTTATCATTACTTATCTCAACTTTATTTACTGGTTGACCTTGACTGTTTTCTATGTCTTTTTGACTAAACATGTCTTTATTAATGTAATAAAAAATAAGACCAGGTATCAGTGAAATTATTAGATTTAATACAATGCACGGAATTAAAACCACGGTAGCAGCTATATAGATTAGAGAGCTAACTATAAACTTTATTACTTTAGATAATTTAGAATCATCTTTTTGAACATTAACAGCATTCAAAAAAAGCATAGTTAAGCTAAGAGATAATGCTGTTATAGCAGTAGGCACGATGATTGGAACAAGTAAAAAAGCATTGATTAATTTTTTTCCAGAACTAGTTGGTTTAGTGCTATTATTCAGTGATGTAAGATAGTTTTGACCAACATTAGTAATCCATTTTGTACCAGACAAGACTCTTTTACTATTTTCTTCCGACATTTCAAATTTCATTGGCACCCCCAGATTATAATGCTAAATTGTACTAAAAATTAATATAAAATCAACATAAATTTTTCACTTCCGCACTTTTTCATTGTTGCTTACAATAACTATAGCTACACGATTTACTTGTGTGCTTTTCTTAATTAAAAACTTCAACTATCCATTGTAAGCTGCTGAATTTCTTATCATAGTATCTGTCATCCCAGTACCACTTTCTTGTCATCCAAGTAGCGTGACACTTGGATCTTCTCTCAACAATTTCAAAAAAATCTATCAAAAGGAGGATTACCATGTCTACAATAATTTTATCATCAATTTTTGGTCAAGCAGGCAGCATTTTTGGTCCAATTGGCCGGATTATCGGCTCAGAACTCGGTGCTCTTCTTGGTGCACAGCTAGATGGGGCAATGTTCGGCCTTGATGCCGAGCAAAAAGTAACGCATGGTGCGAGACTAAAAAATCTGCAAGTTCAAACCTCAACCTACGGCAGAACGATTCCAATTATCTATGGCACTGCTCGTTATCTATGGCACTGCTCGTGTTGCAGGGAACATTATTTGGTCACAGCCAATAAAAGAAGAGGCGATAACCACCAAAAGCAAAATTGGAAGAGGTATGAACGTTACATATAATTACTACGCAACGCTTGCAATTGCGATCTGCAAGGGGAAAGTAGAAAAATTAAACAGAATCTGGGCAGATACAACATCACTTAGCTTTGATGAAATAGATTATACTTTTTACAGCGGCAGAGAAGACCAAAATCCTGATCCATTTATGTCATCAATTGAAGGAGAGGGGAATGTGCCGGCTTATAGGGGAATATCTTACATAGTCATCAAGAATTTTCCTTTAGCAGACTATAACAATCGCGTCCCGATATTTACATTTGAAGTGCGAACTGCATTAAAGCCCGTTGGGTTTTCAATAGCGGAAAATATTCGGAATATCAATATCATACCAGGTTCAGGTGAGTTTGTATATGATACAAAAATACAGAAGAAAATCGCGCAAGAGAAAATAAGCAGCAACCAATATATCCCATATGGGCTGGCGCAAAGGGTAAATCACAACAACCACACTAAAAAGAGCGATGCAATGCTTTCTTTGGATCAATTAAAAGAAGATTTGCCAAATGTTGAGTTGGTGTCGGTGGTAGTCAATTGGTTTGTGAATGATCTGAACATTAAAGATTGTAAAATATATCCTGCAGTTGAATTTCAAGATGATTCCGCAATATTACCTGATGATTGGCAAGTAGGGGGTGTAACCAGAGATAATGCTCAGCTAATTTCAAAAGATGCGAGTGGAAACCCAAGGTATGGTGGCACAGTTAGTGATGCAGCGTTGATAAGATATATAGAAGAGCTACACAGCAGAGGCTACAAGGTGATGCTCTATCCAATGCCCTTACTTGACACAAAGAACAAAGAGTGGCGAGGAAAATTGAGCGGGACCCCTGGGGATATAAGTGATTTTTTTGAGAATCAATATAACAAATTTATAGAGCATTATGCAAGCATTGCCAAACAAACTAAAGTGGAAGGGTTTATCATCGGATCTGAATTTGCGCAACTTACCAAAATCAGGGATGAACAAGGGAATTACCCTGCCGTTATAGAGCTAGTTAAGCTTGCAAAGCGAATAAAACTTCAGCTTGGAAAAGAAGTAACGGTAACTTACGCTGCTGATTGGAGTGAATACCATTCATATGATGGTTGGTATAATATGGATGAGCTTTGGTCTTCAGAGTACATCGACGTTATTGGCATAGATGCTTATTTTCCACTGACTGATGGTCCAGAGCCTCCTTTTGGTTATTCCGCGGAAGATGTAATGGGTGGTTGGAGCAGTGGAGTGGGGTATGATTATTTCTATGATTACTCAAAGAGTGAACCTGAAAAAGTAAAGTATAACGACAGCAGGTATGCGTGGAAAAATATAGAGAAATGGTGGAGTGAAACTCACATAAACCCCAGTGGTAGTAAAACGAAATGGCAACCAAAAATGAAAAAATATGGTTTACTGAGTATGGATTTCCCAGTATGAACGGCTGCACTAATGAGCCAAATGTGTTTGTTGATAAAGGCAGCATAGAGAGCAAATATCCACGATATTCAAACGGAGAGGTGAGCTTTCTTTCGCAAAAAATTGCAATTGAAGGAACGCTAAAGAAGTGGCAAAGCTCGGAAATGGTAGAAAAAATGTTTCTCTGGGCATGGGATGCAAGGCCATTTCCTTATTTCCCCAATTTGTGTGATATGTGGACTGACTGCCATAATTGGCAGACAGGACATTGGATTCAGGGAAAGCTTTCACAGCTTAATATTTCCGATGTTTTATCGGATCTATTACAAAAAGCAGGTTTAAAAAGCGATCAGTTCGATACGAGTGATGTTAAAGGATTATTGTCTGGATATGTAATAAATGACCAGCAATCGGTACGTTCAATTATTAAAATGCTGCAAAGTTGCTATTTTTTTGATGTGGTTGAACAGGACTCTAAACTGAAATTTGTCCAAAAGGGCAGGGGAGTTACGACTGAAATACCAATTGGTGAAACGGTTTTCAGTAACAATTCAAAACTTGCTAATATCAGTCAATTAGATTTAAACAATAAAGTTAACGTCGTTTATTTTAATCGCAATTTTGGCTATCCAATTGATGTTAAATATGCTGAGTTGCCAAAGCAAGGCGCTGCTATAACAGTTGAAATACCGCTCATTATGGAGGAGGGAGAGGCGCAAAATATCGCTGAGGTTTTACTTTATTCTTCGTGGCAAGAGAGAAATATATACAATTTCAAGCTACCGATAAAATATGCGTGGCTTGTGCCAAGTGATGTAATAACGATTTTAGACAGTGAGAAAAAACATACGGTGAGAATTATAAAAACGAAATTTGAAAGCATGTCCATTCAAGTAATTGGCGTTGGTTATGATCACTCTATATATAAGCTTTCTTTTCCTTCAACAAGGTCACTTATGCTGAAGGAATACCCTCCTTCTCATATCAGCAAAACCATCGTAGAAATGATAGATTTACCGGATATTAAAGGTAATAGTGCAAGCTTTACTTTAATTAGTGAGGAAAAGAATTGGAAAGGAGCAACACTCTTTATTTCGTACAACGATAAGGATTATAAGCCTATCGCAAACACAAACAAGCAGTCTACTTACGGATATGTAATGGAATCTACCGACGAGGGGCTTATAGTAGTGTTACGTTTTGGTGTATTGAGTTCTTCATATAACCATTATTTAAGTGATGGTGTCATTCCAGCGCTTGACCATATTTCTCCTGGATCCCAGTGTCTGGGCACTGGGATGACAGAAGAGGGTTTTACAAGCACTAATGTTAGTACTATAAATGTAAGCAATTTAGCACTGGTTGGAAAAGAGATAGTAAAATTTCAGAGTGCCGAACTTATAGATAAAAATAAATATAAGCTTAGCAACCTAATTAGAGGGCAAGAGGGCACCAAAGAGTATCAGCACACCGCAGGTGAAAAATTTACTCTGCTTGATGATTCAGTAATATCTTTCGAAGTGCAAAGGGGAAAAAAGTTTTACCTAAAAGCAGTGACTTACGGTGACTCGCTGGAAAATACGGAAGTGAAAGTGATAAATTCATTTAGTAATTGAAATTTAATAAAGTAAGTGCTAGAATTAATATACAGGTATTAATGGTAGAGATATAACATGTCAAAGGAAATGGTCAATGCGTTGAAAGCTGAAGTGAAGAAGCTCAAATATGCTGATTTCAAAGCTAACACTTGGGACGAAGTAATTTCTGGTGAGGGAACATATAAGGATCTTAATAGAACACACGGCCTTGCTATTAACGGACAAAAAATAACTAACGAATTTATTAACAATCTGTATTCAAAACATAAAAATCTAATTCTACGGGATGAAAACGGAAAAGGGAATTATCGTCCATTTCTCAGACAAATTTTTACAGAAATGTTTAAACACGTTGGTGCAACAATTCCCAATAACTCTATTATTGAGGAGTTAATAAATAACTATTATCAGGGCGGATATACTCATTTTCTTCCTAATGATATGAGTCAAGCTCTTGGATCTTTTCATTTGTCAACGCAAAGCAACTGTATGACAAGAGAGAGTATATTATGGATTGTCGTGAACCCAATTGTATAAAGCTTAGTTTTAGCATGAAATATACAAAAATGCTTAACTATGATGATTGTACATATATCGAAACACCAGGTTTTTGCAGTTCAGCGGAGTTTAAACTGAAATGTGAAGATAAAAATGTAACATATGAAGATGGTAAAGTACTTCTTACCATTCCTAAAGAGCTAAAAAACTACAAAGTAAGTGGTAAGAATTTGTTTGATGTTATTGTTGAATATTTTCAGAAGCTTTGCGAAAAATTGGGCTTTAAATTTGAGACAAAAGTGGAACATAGCCTTGGTGAACCACTAAAGGTAGTAAGTGAGGCAAATGCATCTTCTGTTGAAGACTTAAAGCTTAAAGTGAATAATCAAAGGTAAGATATTGAAATTCGTGCTTTTCATGATTTTAGCTTAAGATTTCAGTGTCAAAGCACATAACTGTACGAACATTGTGATTTGAATCCACTAGGAGGGTGTCATCTAAGTAGCCTCCTTCTCCTGTCATCCCAGTGCCATGACTACTTGGATCCAGAAACTTAATTGCAAGTAAGTAAACTGCTTTGATGAAATTGTATAATGGAAACTAGATCCAAGTAGTCATGGCACTGCCCTACTGGATAGAGCCTTCACAGGCTTTTTCTTGAATAGCTACTCTTAATTTCAGTAGTTAATTTAATATACTAATGAAAAAAATACATTATAATTAAGTATATTTAATCCAGTAAATCATTAAGTGAAAACAGCTCTTTCGCAAAATATCATCTCTCTTATTATGATATTGTCTGTAGCAATTGTCGATATGGCAACTGACCTATACTCAGTTGCACTACCAAGCATTGCCAATTATTTTAAAGTAGAAGGCAGTGTAGTGCAGCTTACAATTAGCTTAAATCTAGTTGGATTTGCGGTATCTGGCTTAATTTATGGTCCATTATCGGACCATTATGGTAGGCGTCCAATGATGCTGATTGGTATGACAATTTTTACTTTGGCAAGTGTCATGTGTTATATAGCCGACAGTATTATGCTCTTGATACTAATTCGCTTCATACAAGGGGCAGGAGCTGGTGTTGCAGGTGTTGTTGGGTATGCAGCAATAAGGGATATGTACTCGGGTAGTGAATACTCGAGAGTAATTTCAAAATTAAATATGGTTGTGGCACTCTCACCTGGAATAGCTCCAGTGGTGGGCAGTTATATAATTTCACATGGGTATCATTGGAAATTTTTGTTTTTTATTATGTCACTCGCGGCAATTGCTATACTTATTTTTATCTACTTTAAGTTGCAAGAAACACTCACTGTAAATAAAAATGAAACCAGTATAACTAACATAACTACTAATATCTTCAAGCAATATATATCAATATTTAGAAATTATCGTTTCCTTGGGTTTTCAGCCATTCATGGATTAACTTTCATGTGGCTTTGGGCATACATTGCTAACTACCCGTTCATATTTGAATCGATGGGCATTGAAGTACAGTATTTTGGCTACCTCATATCGATCATAGTCATATTCTACATAATTGGAACTTTAATTAATAGAAGGTATGTACCAAAAGTAGGGGTTAGCAAAATGCTAATAATAGGTTTGGTGTTACCGATAATATCCGATAGTTTATTGGTATATTTTTATTTCGCGGACAAGTTGAATATATTCATTCTTCAAACTGCTTGGATTCCAGCCAATATCGGACTTGCATTAATAATAAGCAATAACGTAACTTCTGCTTTAGAAACGATCAAAGGTATAGGGCTTGGTAGTGCAGTCCTCTCATTCTGCAATATGATGTTTGGGGCTATTGGAATATATATAGTAGGAAAATTTTTTCGCTATGGTATTTTACCAAATTTACTATTAACAATAGCATGCTCTACAATTGCGATTCTTATGTACAGCCAGCTCAAATGTACTGAAAAACACAGGGAATAACCATTATTTGCGTGATCCAGAGCTCATGGGTTATTAATGACTTTATCATGATAATATAATTTTACAGGGGGTGAGAGCTCATAGATTATTAACGACTTTATCATAACAATATAGTTTTACAAAGAGGTGTAGGATGAGTAGTTCACAAAGTAGAGATAATTTTTTTAAGGCTGTTGAAAGAGGTGATATTGATGCAGTAAACCGTCTAATAAGTGAAGGAGCAGATGTTAAGGTAGAAAATGATAAAGGAGAGACTCCTTTACATATTGCTGCTGTATGGGGCCATAAAGAGGTAGTAGAAGCTCTATTGGACAAAGGGGCAAATGTTAATGCAGAAGATGAAGAGGGAAACACTTCCTTAGTTTTAACTACTGACGAAGAAATAAAAACTCTATTACAAAGCACAGCTAAATTACTTGAGGTTGCTAAAAGCGGTAATATTCAGGAAGTAAACAGTCTAATAAGTGAAGGAGCAAAGGTTAATGTAAAAGATCAAGATAACAAGACTCCTCTACATTGGGCTGCTGAAAAGGGCCATAAAGAGGTAGTAGAAGCTCTATTGGACAAAGGGGCAAATGTTGATGCAGAAGATGAAAATGGAGACACTCCTTTAGATTTAGCCACTACTCAAGACATACGAACTCTATTACAAAACACAGATGAATTACTTAAGGCTGCTGGAAGAGGTGATATCAATACAGTAAACGATCTAATAAATCAAGGAGCAAGTGTTAATGCAACAGATCAAGATGGAAAGACTCCTCTACATTGTGCTGCTAAAAATAGCCATGAAGAGGTAGTAGAAGCCCTATTGGGAAAAGATGGAATCGATGTTAATTTAGCAGATAAGAATAAAGATACTCCTTTACATTCTGTTCTTAAAAAGGGCAACATAGATATAAGAGGTTGTCCGGAAACAAGTAAATTCAAGCATATTCCCTCTTTAACATAACCCTACTCATAGCTAGGTATATGAAATTCTCAGTGGATGTTGTGAGTAAATCATACTCCTTCGATAGCCTTCTATTCCTATTAACCCAAGCAAAAGTCCTTTCTACAACCCATCTTCTTGGCTGTACTTTAAACCCTTGTTCTCTTGTTGGTAGTAGCTCAGGTGGCGTATCTTTGTGCACCCAAAATCTACATGGAGGCCTTTTAACAATTTCAATATCTATGTCATATTCTTCCTTTATGTGATTCTTTAAATTTCTTCCTTGGTATCCCATGTCAGCCCACATTTTTTTAACTTTAGTATATTTTGTTCTCATATTGTTTAATGCTATTTTAATACCATCTCTATCATTTTCGTTAGCAGCGCCTACGTAACAACCTAGTATAAAACCCTGAGTGTCTGTAATTATATGCCTTTTTCTACCCTTTACTTTTTTACTTCCATCATAGCCTTTGATCCCCCCTTTTCTGTAGTCTTTACAGATTGACTATCTACTATACAGGCACTCGGCTGCTCATTCCTTCCTATTTTTCTTCTACTATATTTTGTAATTTCATAATTCATTTTCTCAAAAATTCCCTGCTTCTTCCATTGCCTGAACTGCTCATACACAGTCTTCGATAGCGGAAAATCATTTGGTAAATACCGCCATTGACACCCTGTACGCAATACATAGAAAATTGCTTCTAATATTTCTTTTTTGCTATACTTTGGCAGCCTTCCTCCTTTCTTGTATGATACTCTGAAGTGTTTTTCTATTCTTGCCCATTCCCTTTCGCTTAGATCTGTTGGATACTTTTTTCTCATCTTTACCCCGTACTAAAATTTCAGATATTATAGCCTTTTACTTGTTTCCGGACAACCTCTAAATGTATTGAACGCTCTACTTAGAAAAGAGGGAATTGATGTTAATTTAGCAGATAAGAATAAAGATACTCCTTTACATTCTGTTCTTAAAAAGGACAACATAGATATAAATGTATTGAACGCTCTACTGGGAGCAAAAGAAATCAATGTTAATGCACAAGATAAAGATGACAGGACTCCTTTGCATTTGGCTGCTAAAAAGGACAACATAGATATAAATGTATTGAACGCTCTACTGGGAGCAGAAGGAATCGATGTTAATATAAAAGATAAACTTGCAGAACAGACTCCTTTACATTGGGCCGTTGTAAAGGGCCATAAAGAGGCAGTAGAAGCCCTATTGGGAAAAGATGGAATCGATGTTAATATAGAAGATAAACATGGAAACACTCCTTTCAAATTAGCCACTGATGAAGGAATAAAAACTCTATTGCAACCCGCAGAAAAATCTGATGATGGTTCAGCGGGTGGATCATCGACAGATAGTGAAGGGGGTCAAGAGGAAGAAAAACGAGTAGGTGATGATACTGAACTACAATCAGATAATAGCAAAGAAGGGGAAAAAACCAGCACCACCAGTGCAGAACAAGGAACTGATGTACAAGACAACGATGTAGGTCCTGTTGCTTCCACAGAACCTGCACAAACAGAAGAACAGCCGAGCTCTTTTTTTGGTAGTTTGTTTAGTATACTTATGAAGCCTTTTTCATTAATTGCATCATTTTTTGGTGGTTTTTTTTCATGGTTGTTTGGGTCTGACGAAGAAAAGTCTGACACACAACCTTATGATGATTCTTCTTCACCTGGGGTCGATCAATCAGTTGAACAAAATAATGGTGATCATAATGACCAGAGCAATGTGATTTGATAGTGATCTTCTACCGGAAAAGGTGTCATCCCAGTGCTTGACACTGGGATCCAGGAAACTTAATTGCAAGTAATGCATTGGGTTTGGTGAGTATGGGTTTTGCGTTATAGAATGAAGCACTTTTGGTGAATTTGTAAAGAAAACTAGATGCCAGTGTCAAGTGCTGGAATGACATCATCTTGGATGGAAATAACGTCACGTACTGGGATGACAAAGAAGAGTGGGCTTTCATATGGTTATGCAAGAAGTCTACTGAATGTAAACCAGTTTCTCACACACACATTTTACCACATGATCTGCGCTGATATTAAAATGCTCATAGAGTGTTTTATAAGGTGCTGATTCTCCGAAGCTTTTCATGCCAATAAATATACCGTTTGAACCTATATATTTATGCCAACCCATTTCACTTCCGGCTTCAATTGCAACTTTAATGCTGTCATTATTTAATATTGCCGCTTTATATTCATCGCTTTGCTCGTCAAAAAGCCTCCAGCATGGCATAGAAACAATCCTTGTACCTATACCCTTTTCCTGCAATTTCTCCCTTGCTTCAACTGCAATTTCAACCTCGGACCCCGTAGCAAATATCGTCACTTTTAATTCTTTTGAACATTCACACAAAATATATGCACCAAACTTCGATAAATTAGCAGATTGATCGATATCAGAGTAGAACTTGCGCATGTAACTTACGTTTTGCCTTGAGAGCGCAAACAGTGCTGGAGATTCTTTCTTTTCGAGTGCAATGCTAACACACTCCAGAGTTTCAACTGCATCGGCTGGCCTAAAAACATATAGATTTGGTATAGCACGCAAAGAGGCTAAATGCTCTATTGGCTGATGAGTCGGGCCATCTTCTCCCACTCCAATTGAGTCGTGAGTCATGACATACATAACCTGCTGCTTCATCAGAGCTGAAAGACGTATAGCAGGACGACAATAGTCGGAAAATACCAAAAAAGTGCCGCCATAAGGAAGAATCGCGCCGTGAAGTGCCATACCATTCATACATGCTGCCATAGCGTGCTCTCTCACTCCATAGTGGACATAAGAGCCACTATAATTATTGCTATTTATTACCTGCATGTGCTCATATTTAGTGCAATTTGACCCGGTAAGATCAGCAGAACCGCCGATTAATTCCGGCATAGACTCAGTTAAAAGTTCCATTACTCTGCCGAAAGAAGATCGAGTAGCTTCGTTTGGCATTAGCTCACATATTTGTTTCTTCAGGTCAGCTAAAACACCAGCGATATTCTCTGGTAGATGTTTATCTAACCGTCTTTGAAGTTCTGCATGATACCCTGTCATCCCAGCATTCTCTTCTGTCATCCCAGTACTCTCTCTTGTCATCCCAGTGCTTGACACTGGGATCCATTCTTTTTCTTCTTTCCTGGATTCCAGCGTCACGCGCTGGAATGACATCGTGTAGTTTTGTTTTGCTCTCTCAACAGTTTTCTTCCAGGCATTTTTCACATCTTCTGGTACATGGAATGGTTCATAATTCCAGTTTAATTTCTCTCTCATCTGTTTTATGTCTTCCTCCGAAAAAGCACCACTGTGAGCAGAGGATGTGCCAGCACGGCTTGAAAATTTTCCGATAATAGTTTTGCAGCAGATCATTGTAGGTTTATCAGACTTTTTTGCTTGCTCTATTGCAAGGGATATGGCATCAAAATCATGTCCATCAATTTTGTCAACATTCCATCCATACGCTAAGAAGCGTTTCTCTACATCGTCAGAACAGGAAAGGCAAGTAGCGCCATCTATAGAAATATCATTATCATCAAAAAGAGCTATAAGCTTATTCAATTTAAGATGCCCAGCAAGTGATGCTGCTTCATGGCTTATTCCTTCCATAAGACAGCCATCCCCTAGCATCACATAAGTGTAGTGATTGATTCTAAACTGCTTTTCAAGTATCGATTCAGCAAGTGCCATGCCAACAGCAGCGGCAAACCCCTGACCGAGCGGGCCTGTTGTTGCCTCTACCCCGGAAGTCAAGCCGAACTCTGGATGACCTGGGGTCTTGGATCCCATTTGTCTGAAGTTTTTTAGCTCATCTACGCTAATATAACCTGTCAAATATAATATTGAGTATAGTAACATTGACCCATGACCGTTTGATAAAACAAAGCGATCTCTATTGAACCATTTAGAATCATCAGGATTATGATTCAGATATTTAGCAAACAAAACAGTTGCAACATCTGCCATGCCAAGTGGCATACCTGGGTGTCCAGAGTTTGCTTTTTGTACTGCATCAATTGATAAAAAACGGATGGAGTTTGCCATAGATTTTAAATGTGAATGATTCATGTGTTAATAGAAAAACTTAAAAATGAAGTATAAAAGATTATATCAGCAAAAACAAGTTGACACTGAGTGCTAAAATCCTTAATAATCTAAAGTTAAATCGTGAGAGTTTTTATATGACAACTGTTATCACTAGAAAGTATAGGATTAGCCGTAGACTTGGTGTAAATTTATGGGGTAGAGCTAAAGACCCAGTAAACAAAAGGAAATACCCTCCAGGTCAACATGGTATTCTTGGATTCAAGAAGTTATCCGACTTTGGTAAGCAGTTTGCTGCGCATAAGAAATTTAAGTTTTACTATGCGATTTCAAGTAAGCAGCTCAGACGTACATTTTTAGATGCTTATAACAGAAAGGGTTATACGGCTGATAATTTTATCGGTATCTTAGAATCGAGATTAAGTTCTGTTTTATACCACTCTGGTCTTGTTCCAACAATTTACTCAGCAAAGCAGCTCATATCTCACAAGCACGTTACAGTTAATGATAAGGTGGTTAACATATCGAGTTATCGAGTGAAGCCAGGTGATATAATAAAAATAAGAGAAAGGGCAGCAAAAATCCCTGTAGTAGTAGAGGCTGAACAAAAACAAGAGCGCAAGGCTCCGGATTATTTAGAAGCAGATAGTAAAGAGCATTCAGTGAAGTATTTGAGGTCACCTCAATATTCTGAGGTTCCTTATTCAGCAGACATGGAAGTCAATTTAGTAGTAGAGTTTTACTCTAGATAGATAAAAAAAGCCCGTGTGGCGGAATCGGTAGACGCAGCGGACTTAAAATCCGTGGGTTTTGCGACCTTGGGAGTTCAAGTCTCCCCATGGGCACCAATTTAACTTAGCAGATAAATACAAAAAAGTATGAAATGGCTTGATATAGAAGATATTGTAGAAGCTCTGGAAGAAAAATTTCCAGATGAGAATATAATTAGTATTAGATTCACTGAGCTTAAAAAAAAGGTATTGAGTTTAGAGGAATTTGATGATGATGAAAAACGCTGTAACGAAAAAATACTCGAAGCTATTCAAGCAGCTTGGATTGAGGAAAGATTAACTGCATAGCAATAAACCATACGCAAACGTGATTTCTATTGCAATTTGCATATTGATTATGCTATTTTTTGGATCTAGCCTGGCAAGTTAATAATAATTTAACCAATTACAATTAAAACAGCTATAAGGTTAATTATGAGGCAAAACAAAAATTTTTGAATGGAACGATCTTGACAAGTGCTACGTTGAGATAAGTTTTGCATAAAAATACTGCTTTTACGGTGTGAGGCCAGAGGGTAGAGCCTTTGTAAAGCAGTTAGAAGGTTGTCATCTAAGTAGCGTGACCAGAGCTAGATTCCGCGAACACGCCGCGGAATGACGACTATGCAATATGCGTTGCGGAGTGACGATTATGGTCATACCGTCACGGTATCTCACAAACATGTAGCAGTAATGACAAAATCTCAAGTTATATGTATACTTTTATATTATCTACTTACTAAAAAAACAGAAAAATGCTCAAACGTAGCGGTCCAAAAAAATTAAAGTCTATAATTGAAAACTATGCATTAAAATGCATGAAAAATAAGATTAGTAAAAATGAAATACGTCTTATTTTAAACTGGCGAAATATAGTAGGGAAAGAAATAGCAGAGTGTACAAAACCGAAAAAGATCTCATATGCACAGAATATAAATTCGGGTGTGTTGCATCTGGTAGTAACAAATGGCAGCAAAGCATTGGAAATTCAGCATATGATTTCTCTTATAATAGAAAAAATTACGATATTTTTTGGTTATAAAGCAGTATATGGTATAAAAATTAAGCAAGAGAGTATTGACTATTTGACTATATAAGGTAATCTAAGTACATAGAATAATTTGGTATATTGAAGTGAGTAGAGTTTGTGAATTAACAAATAGAAAAAAATCTTTTGGTAATAAGGTATCACATTCGAATCGTAAAACAAAGCGTACCTTTCTTTTAAATTTACATAAGGTTACGTTGACAAGTGATATATTGAATAAAAAGTTTAGATTTCGTGTGGCAACAAGAACTTTGAGAACTATAGATTACAAAGGTGATTTAGATGCTTTTTTGCTCAACACAAGAACGATTAAACTAAGTGAGAAAGCGCAGAAGATAAAAAGAAGGTTGAAAAAAGTTTTAGTAAAGCAAGAGGTAGAGTTAGCAGTTTCAGATGCATAGCAAACCTCAATGGCTCAGAGCAAAAGCTCCGACCGGTGAAGTATTTAATGAGACCTTAAACATCGTTAAACTGCATAACTTGCATACAGTGTGCGAAGAGGCTGCATGTCCAAACATTGGTGAATGTTGGAATAAACGTCATGCTACTGTGATGATTCTCGGTTCTGTTTGCACTCGTGCTTGTGCATTTTGCAACGTTGCAACTGGCATTCCTGATAAACTAGATCCTCATGAACCAGAAAATTTAGCAAAAGCAATAAAAAAGTTAAACTTAAAACATGTTGTCATTACTTCCGTTGATCGTGATGATTTGCCAGATGGTGGCGCAAATCAGTTTATACAGTGCATAGAAGAAATTAGAAAGATAACTTCAGAAACAACAATAGAGATTTTAACTCCTGATTTTTTAAATAAGAAAGGAGCATTTGAAGCAATCGCTGTTGCATCACCTGATGTCTATAACCACAATATTGAAACAGTGCCGAGATTGTATGCAAAAATAAGACCACGAGCTCGCTATTTTCATTCACTATATTTGTTGAAGATGGTAAAGCAGATTAATCCTAAAGTTTTCACAAAGTCAGGGCTTATGGTTGGTCTTGGAGAAACAAAAGAGGAAATACTTCAGGTTATGGACGATTTGCGCAGTGCTGAGGTTGATTTTATTACAATTGGTCAATATCTACAACCAACTCCAAAACATGCAAAACTTGATAGGTATGTTACCCCAGAAGAGTTTGAGCATTATAAATACATTGCTTACTCCAAAGGTTTCTTAGTGGTTGCATCAAGCCCACTAACTCGGTCATCATACCACGCTGAAGAAGATTTTAACAGGCTCAAGGCCTGTCGTTGACATTTGTGTTAATTCAAATTAATTTTTACTAATTATAAAGGAGTTTTTACGTAATGTCTACTATAAAAATCGAGAAGAAATCACAATTAGTTAAAGAGGTATTCGATTCCGTGGCAAGTCGCTACGACACCATGAATGATATAATGAGCCTCGGAATGCACAGATTATGGAAAGATAAGATGGTAAATAGTGTGCATTTTACAAAAAACTCTAAGGTTTTAGATGTTGCTGGAGGAACTGGAGATATAGCAATAAGAGTAGTAAGAAAAGAGCCAAGTGCTAAGGTTACAGTATGCGATATAAATCAAAACATGCTAAACAGAGGACGTGATAAAGCTATAAATTCAAACCAAATTAATTTTGATTGGGTATGTGCAAGTGCAGAAAGTTTACCATTTGAAGACTCCGAATTTGATTATTGCACAATAGCTTTTGGCATTCGAAATGTTTCTGACCGCAAGAAGGCTTTAAATGAGGCGCACAGGGTATTAAAACCACATGGGAAATTTATCTGCTTAGAATTTGCCCCTATGCACTATCAAAATGAGATATTTACCAAACTTTATGACTTATATTCATTTAAAGTAATTCCTAAAATTGGCAGCATAGTTGCTAAAGACAAGAGTTCTTATGAATATTTAGTGAGGAGCATTAGAGAGTTTCCAACTCAGGCTGATTTTAAAATGGAAATTGAAGAGGTAGGCTTTAAGAATGTTGAGTTTCATAATATGAGCTATGGAATAGTGGCATTACACATTGGAACAAAATGAATATTAAACTCTGGTATAGAACGCTGGATTATTATCTCATCCTTCCAGTGTTTTTTTTGCTCACTATAAGCTTCATTCTTGTTTATTCAGCAAGCCCTGTAATTGCGCAGCGTCTTTCTCTACCACAGGATTATTTTATACGGCGCCATACAATTTATATAGTCCTGTCACTAATTACCTTGGTGACATTTTCTTTTCTCAACACAAGAACTATACTTAACCTCTCATTCGCAGGTTTCGCTTTATTTACTATTCTAGTAGCAACTGCGATAATACTTGGTATAGAGGTAAAAGGTGCGAAACGATGGTTACATATTGTCAAAATTTCTGTTCAACCATCTGAGTTCGTAAGGCCATTTTTTTCTGTTGTTATAGCTAGTATCTTGGCCAGCGAAATGAAGTTTAAAATACACATATCAATCATAATATTTCTGTTAGTTTTTGTGTTGTTACTTTTGCAACCTGATTTCAGTATGTCTATGCTTTTAACATATTCTTTTATCGGTCAAATGTTTATTGCATGTATACCATTTTTATACTTTCTATGCATAATAGGAATGGCCACAACTGGAACTACAATAGCTTACTTATGCCTCCCACATATAAAGCAAAGGATTTACAATTTTGTCTTTTTTACGCAGCGCGATAACTTTCAAGTCACAAAATCATTAGAAGCATTCAAAAGAGGTCAATTAACTGGAGTTGGACCTGGTGAAGGTAGCGTAAAAGCCTCTCTTCCTGATTGTCATACAGATTTTGTGTTTTCTGTTTTAGCAGAAGAATTTGGTTTGATTACGTGCTTAGCCACATTGATGTTATTTGGCATCATTTCCGCCCGCTTGCTTTACATTGCATATAGGGAAAATGAATTATTTAATCTGTTGGTGATTCTCGGTATCTCAATGCAATTCATCACACAATTCATAATAAACATAGGGGTAACATTGAGTGTTTTTCCTACCACCGGCATAACCCTGCCGTTACTTAGCTATGGTGGTTCTTCTCTTTTATCTTCGAGCATCGCACTTGGCATAATGCTGTCTTTCAGTAGAAACCAAGCTATCGCATTAAAGTTTCGTGAGCGTGTTATGCTTGGAAGGTATATGGACTAAACTTGTACCGCTCACAACTATTATTGGTATCCCTCCAAAATGGGTATCTGTTCAGATGAGTGGCAAAATAAGGTAGACGAGAAAAGCAACTATAGGAACAAATGGGTGTCATGCAAGTAGCTGACACTGGTATCCAGTCCTTTTGCACAGTTCCATCAAAAACGTTGTAAAGCGCTTTCGTGTTTACCAACTTAGTGCCCAATCTGGATCCCAGACTGGGATGACAAAAAAAGGAGCACTGGAATTTTTGTTTCAGCATTAGCCATGCATCTGAACAGATACCAGAAAATATTCCACTGACATGCTGAACAACAAATACATCACTATGTCGTTTATCGCAAAAACTTATATTTTTCGTAACCATTCACACTTAATTCTGCAATTCTTTGATCTCACTCATAGAAAGACCAGTAGTTTGAGCTATAATATTAAAAGAAACACCTGCTTTAAGTAGATTCTTTGCGACTTCAATTTCCCTCTCTTTTCTACCTTCCTCTTTAGCAAGATCAAGTCTGTATTCAAGAATGGCTTCTTCTTTGTGCAGATCCATTATTCTTTCTTCATAAGTTATTAGATCTTTTTCATTCCAGTGAAACTTATCTAATTCATCATATGCTAGCTTTATTATTGGTGATTTTTCCGCAATTTTTCTGAGATCTTCGTCCGTTGTTTCATCTGCATATTTGAAAAAAAATAGCCAACGGTCTACTACACTTTCTAGTTGTTCTTCTCTACTCTTAGGAAATTTTGGTAACTCAATAAATGTAAAATAAAAATCTTTTAAATCATGTTCATAGCTATCTTTGTCTAACATTACATGATCTGACTTATACTCAGATTTATTAGGAAAGAGAATACAATCAGCAATAGCTATAAAAATGATTTCTTTAAGACCCTGATATTGATCACCTTTATCAGCTTGCCTTGAATAAGCTTTAGCAGCATAAAGTTGTGCGCGTTTTTCAAAGCCTTTATCACGAGCGAGCTGGTTAGGTAAGGAAGTAGTATTGCTACTACTCCCTCCCTTAGAAACGCAGCATGCAGGTTTCCCCACACTACGCTTGAGCCCCTTATCTAAGTCCTTCTTTTCTCGAACCGGCTTGTCCTTCATGATTCCTCAGAAAACATCATTCTTAATGGTGACACCAACAGTAGAGAACCTTCTCTTGAGAAAGAGCTTGCTAACATTTTTGTTTGTTTCACTCTTTCATCAAAATACTTTTTCCATTTTAAGTCAAGTGGATTTGCATCCGCCCTGATTTTAACATGTCGTCTGATAGGTATATCAATCAACCTAAGCAGTCTTAAATACCTTATCTCTTTCGGTTTGTTCTTGCATATGGGTGCAGCAAAGACCCATTGGCGTTGTTTCATTACCTTGAAGTAACGATTCTTTATCCAACGTAATCCTTTACGAGGATGTCTTTTCTTTGCCCATTTCCATAGAGCACACATAATTTCATGGTCTATTTTGTTAAAAGCTCTTTTCGCACACACATGGCTGTAGTAATTTCCCCATCCCCTTAATAGGGAATTGAGCAACTTGATTAGTACGGCCTGAGTGTTCGCTATGTTTGCCTTTATCAATGTACGTGCTTTATTAAGAAGTTTCTTAATACTTTCTTTTGAAGGTTTTATAATTAACTTCTTATTATACCTGCGTACATTACAACCAAGAAAGTCAAACCCTGTTGTAATAGATGTAATTTTTGTTTTCTCTTCGGAAAGGATAAGACCTCTCTCCTGAAGAAAGGACGATACTAGAGGTTTTACTTCATTTTCCAGTACTTCACGTGTGATTCCTGAAATGATAAAGTCATCTGCGTACCTGATTACATTTACTCCACTTCTGATTTTGCTTCTTCTTTTACTGCCAAGTTTACCAAATTGACTTTCCAATGATTTTTCAAGTCCATTTAGGGCTAGATTTGCTAGTATTGGAGAGATGATACTACCTTGTGGGGTACCTGCAGTTGTGGAATACAGAGTTTTTGATTCTAGGAAGCCAGCTTTTAACCAGCTATGAAGAATTTTCTTCTCCATAGGAATATGCTTCATGAGCCATTCATGGTTAATGTTATCAAAACACCCTTTAATATCACCTTCGAGTATCCATTGTAGTTGGTTACGGCTTGCCAGTAACAAGTGACAAGCCACAGTAGCGTCTGCGCAGGATCTTTTTGGTCTAAAACCATAAGAGTGACGATCACTGATCGTTTCAGCTATCGGTTCCAAAGCAAACAAGTATAATGCTTGCATGGCTCTATCTTTTATCGTAGGGATTCCAAGAGGTCTTCTTTTGCCATTAGACTTACTGATGTATATCCGTTTTAGCGGAGAAGGTTTGTATCCTCTTTGTTTTAATAGCTTTATTCCTTGAAATTTTGTGTTGCAAGTTGACCATATTTGACGATCTACACCTGCTGTGTTTTTTCCTTGGTTTTCAGTTACTCTCTTAAACGCCAAAGCTTTGCCGCTAAAAGAGCGTGTGAGAAGGTGTTGTAAAGTTTTCACCTTACCCCATCTGCCTTGTTGGACAGCCTTAACAATACGCCTCTGTAGCCTCATAACAACTTTTTGGCATTTCTTCCAGGGTAACTGGTTCCATGCTTCGGAGTTATTGGTAGGTACACTTACAGTTGTACTTGTAATCATCTGCTTTCCTACCTTAAGTGGTTAACAAAGTTTCTTGTCATGAGGGACCAAATGGAAGTCTGCTCGTTTTCACGCGAATTAATGTTACAAATTCTATCCATTTCGTTACAAAATGGCATTCGCTTTCTCCATTATCCTTTACCTGCACATCCATCAGCATTCCTTGCGGGTTGCCTGCCATATAGGCGAAAATACAGGCTTATCCTGTTCCTTTTGTCATACAATAGTGGGTTAGGTGGCTTCTCTATACCGGTGATTTGCGTACATCCAGAAATGAAAAATGTCACATTACCTTTTGGTCGGAGCTTATCAGCATCTTTAGCTCTTTAATCGTTACGATACTTATGAAGCTTCACTTACGTTCACCATACCACTAAGCCTAGCCCTCCAACCACATGATGCTTGTAGTTTATGCTTTCTCTCACGATTGAGCATCTTCTTTATCAAGAGGAGGTTCATTGTCCGCGTCGCTCGGCACCAACTGGTTACCCAATTCGCACTGATGCGTAGACTCAGATGGCAAAACATCTGGTTCAATAAGCTTTAGAATCCTTTCAGTTTCTTTCTGAATGAATTCCTCTCCTTTTAAACAATATGACCGAAGGCTTTCAGGTCGCACCATCTCAATTATATACCTGTTCCCACTAGAATCTCTGCAAAGAACATCAACAATGCTTTGTTTATCAGAAGCAATTTCAGGGTCCATAATGGTGCTTAAGAATTCTACTTCTTGTATAGTGTTGACTTCAGTACATCCTAAAATATCGTTTAAAAAATGGATAAGAATATTCTTATTTTTTTCAGTGCCAAAGATTTTCTTAAATGTTAAATCTAACTTTGGATCGAGAAATTTAGAAAGAGCCATAATAAAAATACTGAGAAAAGATTAATAATTATACACTATTATTAACAACTATTAAACCATATTTTTAAGTATAGCTATACCGCCGCGGCGCTAACAAGTAGCGGGATGACGAGGTTATCGTCACGCTGCCACGAACCGTCATACCGCCGCGGTATCTCTAGATCCCGCTAACAAGTAGCGGGATGACGAATTACTTAACCGTCATGCCACCGCAAACCGTCATACCGCCGCGGTATCTCTAGATCCCGCTAACAAGTAGCGGGATGACGGTTGTCGTTTAGCTACAAACGTTAAGAAATTTACCAAATGAAAAAAAAGGCAAAAGAAGCCCTGGGGTTATTATCCGCTTTAAAATATTGGCGTTTTTTATGTTTTAAACGCTTGACAAGCAAGATTAAGCTGCTTTTAATTGCAACTAACTTACGCTGCAAATGTTTAAGAAGTTTACTAAGCAGAAAAAAAGACAAAGAATCCCCGAGTTAGCTAGTCTTTTACTATCTCTGTCGAGTATTGGCATTTTTTGATGTCTTGTAACGCTTTATAAGCGCGTTCAGCTTATTTAGATAAAAATCTAGATGTAGATGAAGTTTTGTAAAGACATACAGTATCTATGTACTGCAAAAAATTAAACATAAGACGCCGATACATTAAGTAATCCTTACCTTTTAATCTGCAGATTGGCGAAAGCAAATACAATAGCTTCAATTTTATGATAAGGGGGCTGGCGGAGTTTGTCAAGTAAGTTTTTTGTTTCTGCGAGCTACTACCCTTTCTTGGTGGACTAAAATCACAACAGCTGCAGAACCTAAATTGCTTCATACTACACCTTTCCCCTTTCCCCTGAAACTAAAATCTATATACTTAACTTTAGAAACTTTAAAATAAGATGCGATCTAATATTAGGCAGTTATTTTACTATATAAAGCCTAATCTATCCTATTTTGTCATAGCTTTTATTGCAGTTTTATTTTCAGCCTTAACGATCCTCCTCTTTGGCAGAGGCTTAAGCAATATAATTGATTCTGGCACAGAGCACGATTTTACTACCAAACTATTAGTTGCAATACTTATAGTTTTAGCCATTTCTCTCACTGCATTTACTCGGTTATATTTCATTGGCATTGGCAGCGAGAAAGTTATCGCAAGAATCAGATATGACTTATATAGCAGTATCACTAACTTGCAACCAAGTTTCTTTGAGAACACAGGCGTACAAGATGTTATCTCAGCGTTAATTACTGATACCTCTGTGCTGCAATCAATAATAAACAGCAGCTTACTAACCATATTACGAAATTTTGTGATTCTGATTGGCAGTGTTGCTATGTTATTATATACAAATATACAACTAACTGCGTATGCAGCCGCAATAATACCTATACTACTCATTATCATGACCTCACTTGGAAAAAAAGTGCGTAGCTATGCACGCTTTGCCCAGGATAAATTAAGTGAGCTTGCGTCATTTAGTGAGGAAAATTTTAGATCTATAGTGACTATCAAATCGTTTGTACTCGAAGAAAATGAAAAAACCCGTTTTAAGGAGTATTTAAACTCAGTATCAAAATCATACGTAAAATTAGTACTCTTGCGTGCTATTCTAGTAACTCTAGTTATCACGTGTGTGATAGGTTCACTAGTTGTTTTGCTCTTTTTTGGTATTAAAGAAGTCTTAAGCAATAATATAACTATTGGAGAACTCTCCTCATTTGTGTTTTATTCAGCGCTTGCGGCAGGAGCTATAAATAATTTGAGCGATAATATCAGTGATTTACAACGAGGTCTTGGAATAGTAGAGCGTTTATTTGAATTTAAAAATATGAAAAGCTCTATAGTAGATGCCGATGATCCTATAAAAATTTATAGTGTTCAAAAAGGAATTTCGTTTAATGGTGTAACATTTTTTTATGCTGATAAGCCAGCATTAGATAACGTATCATTTTCTATAGAGGCAGGTCAAGCAGTATCAATTGTTGGACCATCTGGCAGTGGTAAAAGCACCATTTTAAAGCTTCTGCTCCGTTTTCATGATCCAAACAAAGGTAGCATTACTATCGATGGGCACAATATTAAGTCAATTGCGCTAAATGACCTCAGATCGTTGTTTGGCTTAGTGCCACAAGATCACATGATATTTTCTTGCTCAATAATGGAAAATATACTATATGGCAAACCAGGTGCCGAATATGAGGAAGTGAAGCAAGCAGCCATCAGCGCTTATGCGATGGAATTTATTGATAAGCTGCCTGATAAATTTGATACATTTGTAGGAAAAAGAGGATTAAAACTTTCTGAAGGACAAAAACAACGTATTGTAATAGCAAGGGCCATACTCAACAATCCTCAGGTTTTAATACTGGATGAAGCAACCTCTGCCCTTGATTACAAAAGTGAGAACCTCGTGCAAAAAGCATTGAGCAAGTTAATGCAAAACAGAACAACAATCGTAATTACACACAGGCTATCAACCGCACTCAAGACTGACAAGATTATAGTAATTAATCATGGAAAAGTAGAAGAAGTAGGAACTCATGACTTTCTAATGAGTAAAGACGGGCTGTATGCAAAACTGGCGAAGATACAGTGGAATTGAAAGAAAATTTAAATCATACCGTTAGTTGATATGCTAGATTTATAATTAAAATTATTAAATTTTTAATTTTATTATTTTATAATGGTTCCATAGTTATCCGGAAATTTCGTGATCTGTAGTTTCTTTCATTCACGTTATATTCATAGCTTGTTCTATCTTAATGTAATTCCAATTTTGACTGTATAGGAGGTCTCTATGTTAAAACATAACTATAGTGATAAAATCAATAATCGCTATTCATATACTAACAAATTTTCTTATAGTGATGAGGGTGTAGACGAGACGATCAAGGATAAAATCACAATTGAAGATCAGGTAGTAACTGATGATGTTGAAGAGCCTGATGCTGGTAATGATGGTTACAGCGAAGGTATGGCTTTCTCTTACCATGGTTACGGCAACGACTTAATATAAACTCTGATCCAGGAAGATAAAATAGTTAAGATAAACCTTCAACTAGTCCCACTTATTCACTATACTGCTATAGATTTTATAGCAATATAGTGAATGAACATTTTTAAGCAGATTTCCTCTCTAATCTTTAGTAAATTGAATGAGTTGAAACAAAGGGGTGTTATAAGCACAAGTGCAGCAAACTTTATCATAGAGCCTCCAAGCAATAGAGTCCATGGAGACATTTACACAAATGTTGCTATGGTGCTTGCAAAGCATGAAAAGAAGAATCCCATTGAAATTGCAGAGGTTTTAGCCAAAGAATTTGAACTTTTTGATGAAGTTGCAAAAGTGGAAATAGCAGGCTCTGGTTTCATCAACATGCACTTAAAAATAGAAGTGTGGCATGGAATTTTAAAACAAATAAATGAGCTAAAAACAGAGTTTGGCACCCTAGATATAGGGAACAATCAGGCCATTAATGTTGAATTTGTATCTGCAAATCCAACTGGTCCACTGCATATTGGTCATGCAAGAGGGGCAGTATTTGGTGACGTTCTGGCAAATTTATTGAAAAAAGTTGGTTATAAAGTTACTAAGGAATACTATATTAATGATGCTGGAGCGCAGATAGATACGCTAATTCGGTCAGTATATTTGCGGTATAAGGAAGCTCTGGGAGAAAAAATCAGCATCGAAAAAGGTTTATACCCAGGTGAATATTTAAAACCAATAGGGACTGGGCTGGCCAAAAAATATGGCGCAGAGCTTCTAGAAAAGCAAGATAATCAAGTGATTAGAGACTATACTTTAAGTTCTATCTTAGAAATCATAAAGGAAGACATGAACTTACTTGGAGTAAATCATGATGTTTTTACTTCAGAGTATGAGCTACAAAAAAGTGGCAAAATTGAAGAGAGTATAAAGATATTGTCTGACAAGGGTCTAGTGTATGAAGGGTACCTGGAGAAACCAAAAGGCAAAGAAAGCGAAAATTGGACTTCCAGAAAAGAGATGCTATTTCGCTCTACAAAATTTGGTGATGACGTTGACCGTGCATTGAAGAAAGAGGACGGCAGTTGGACTTATTTTGCCTCGGATATCGCTTACCATTTTGATAAGATATCGCGTGGTTTTAACAATATGATCGTAGAGCTTGGTAGTGACCACGGCGGTTATGTCAAAAGACTCAAAGCAGTCGTCTCTGCGCTCAGTGATGATCAAGCAAAAATAGAGGTAAAACTGCATAATATTGTGAATTTTTTCGAGAACGGCAAACCTGTTAAGATGTCCAAAAGATCAGGAAACTTCCTAACAGCAAGAGATGTAGTGGAAGAAGTTGGCAGGGACATAACTCGTTTTATAATGCTAACACGCAAGAATGATATGGTCTTGGACTTTGATTTTGCTAAAGTTAAAGAACAGTCAAAAGACAACCCTATTTTTTACGTGCAATATGCGCATGCTCGTGCTCATTCGTTAATGCGTAATGCTCCAAAAGAGCTCCCAACAGCAGATCCTTCACTTTTAAGGACAGGTGGAGAGCTCTTCCTCATAAAAACCTTAGCAAAGTGGCCAGATGTGGTAGAAATTGCAGCAAGGCTTTGTGAGCCACACAGAATTACTTTCTACTTACTTGAAGTTGCAGAAGCGTTTCACGTTTTATGGGGGTATGGCAAGAGTGATTTAAACATGCGTTTCATACTGGAAGACAACTTAAACCTCACCGCTGCAAGAATGTTTCTCGTGCAGGCCTTAGCACACGTCATCGCTTCTGGACTTTCTATCTTCAATATAGAGCCTTTGGAAGAGATGAGTTGATTTTTTTATGCAAGATTGTTTTTTCAACGAATAGAGAAGTTGACAAAATTAAGTAAAAATGTTATAGTTTATAGTAGTATTTTCTGGTTAATATATGGCTCACAGTCAAAAAAAGCTCAATGTTAATGTAAGTTTTGACAGTAAATTGGCTCAGTATCTTACAGAAATGGCAGAGACTCAAAATAAAACTATTCCTGAAGTTTTAGTAGATTTAGTGGAAGAAGAGTTCGAAGAAGATGTAGAGCTATCCAAAATAGCTGACGATCGCCTCTCTGAAGGTGAAGAAGAAGTAGAGGATGATGAAAACATCTGGAAATAAAACTTACACTATAAAATTCTTAAAAAATGTTATTGAAAAAGAAATTCCAGCTCTTCCGGCAAAGATTAAATTAATGGTTCAGGAGGCCATAAAGAAACGCCTTACAGTTGATCCTTTTAATCTAGGAAAGCCTTTATGTCATAGCTTTAGAGGGCAATATAGGATAAGGGTTAGCAACTACCGTATAATTTACGTCATAAATCATTCAGAACGTAAAGTACTTATTACTGCAGTGGGGTATAGAAAAAACATTTACAAACACAGAAGATTACACAATTAAAAATATAAGAAAGATCTCACCGCTGCAACTTGTCCAAGCCTTAGCACACGTCATTGCTTCTGGACTTTCTATCTTTAATATAGAGCCGTTAGAAGAAATGAGTTGATTTTTTTTTGTTACAATATGTAATGATCAAAATATTATTCAAAGTAGGGTAAAGTTATGACGATCAGTTTTAGGGAGTATTCAACTGTATTCACTGAAGTTGCGGAACAGACAGATTTAAATGGAAATAACATAATTGAAAGAATAAAAGGGCATTAGCATAGATCCCGCTAACAAGCAGCGGGATGACGGTTGTCAGGGTGTCAGGCTAGTACCTTCTCTTGTCATCCCAGTGCCCAGACACTGGGATCCAGAAAAGTTTGCTTGTGAACAAGCAAACTAGCATGGAAAGTGGTTACAACATTTTCGATGAGATTATATGGAAAACTGTATTCCAGTGTCAAGCACTGGAATACATCACAGGGGCACTGGAATGACACCCTTTACGGGCTCTTAAATTGCAACTATAAATGTTTAAGAAATTTACCAAATGAAAAAAAAGGCAAAAGAAGCCCCATGGTGGTTGGCTATTTACTATGTACTAAAATATCGGCGTTTTTTTTATTCTAAAACGCTTGATTAAGAGCGATTTAGCTGCTTTTAACTTGCAACTAACCTACACCGCAAGTGTTTAAGAAATTTACCAAGCAGGAAAAAAGGCAAAGAAACCCCGTAGTAGCTAGCATTCAAATTCTCCCTTGTCAATTTTACGTTTTTTGCTGTCTTAAACGCTTTGTAAGCGCGTTTCGGCTTATATAGGTAAAAACCCAGAAATTTTTAAAGACATGCGATGCACGTAGTGCGAAAAATTAAACATGAGACGCCAAATACCCTAAGTTTTTTGTCATTAACCTGCACAGATTGCGAAGATAAATAAATAGCTTCAGTTTCATGATAAGGGGGTTGGCGAAGGGTGTCAAGTAATTCCGTTCCTTATGGGTAAAAAAAGAGAAACTCTAAGTTGCAGCCGCACAATGTTTCTCTTTTCTGCTGTTGATGATTATTTCGCCTATTGTAACTGCCGCTAGAATAAAGCAATAATATACCTGTGTTAATAAAGAAATAGGTGATACAGAGGCGATGCTACCTGCTAGCAATAGTTGGGAACCATAAGGTAAGATACCTTTTGTAGCACAAGCAAAAACATCTAATAAGTATGCGCTGCGATGTGGCGCAATACTGTGTTTTTGTGCAAGCCTTTTTGCAATGCCACCACTTAGTAAAATAGCAATGGTATTATTGGCAACTAAGGTAGTAAACATAGACGCAATTCCTGCTATCACAAATTCAGCTTTAGTTTTTGTGATATTGCTTTCATCGATGAGTTTATGCAACGCTTTTTGACCTTGCTTGTACATTATATGGCTCAATCCACCGATAAATAGAGCAAATATCACTATTTCGTTTACTTTTTTGAAACCGTCATACACGTCATGAGGAAATTGAATGATAGCATAGTCAAAAAAAGTTATTCCTAGCACACCAGCAATAATTATGTTTATAGTTATTGTTACTAAAGTGGCGACTTCAAGCAGCCCCATGATTATTAAAGAAATGTAAGGAATAATTTTTATTATAGAATAATAATCTAAATTTGATATAGAAATAATTTTTGTACTATTTGAGGCAACTGCTAGGTAGATGAGTGTTATAATGCTGGCAATAAGTGCAACTTTAGAGTTCATTTTAAGTTTATCTTTTGCTGAAGCTTCCTGTGAAGAAACAGATGCAATGGTGGTATCAGATATCATCGAAAGGTTATCGCCAAACACGGCACCACCTACTACAGTTGCAGTTCCTATTTCGAGACCAAAAGCTCCACTTTTTGCCAGATTAACAGCTATAGGTACCATCAGCGCAACAACTCCCATAGATGTGCCAATTGCAGTTGAAATAAAAGCAGAAGCCAAAAATACTCCAGGCAGCAGTAATCTTGCTGGAAGGAAATTAAGAATTAAATTAGCAACAGTGTCTGCGCTACCGATTGATTGAGTCACCGCAGAAAATGCTCCAGAAAATAAAAAAATTAAACACATAGTAAGGGTGTTTTTGTCACCCATGCCCTTGATAACAGTATCGATGTTATGCTGAATTTTATTTGTACCACGTGAGACAGCAAAAAATAGTGCTGGTAATAAGCAGATTACTGGTGAAACCTGATGAAGTGGATTATCAGTTCCGATAAAAGAAAAATAAGCACCACTTCCAAGATACAAGATTAAAAAAATAATCAAGGGGACAAAAGCTGTCATTTTACTGTACCTAAACTTATAACTATAACTAATTAAGTGGTTTTAAGCAAGTTTGGTTTTCACTAGTTCTACAGGAAGTCAATAGCAGAGTTTTAAACTTCATATTTAATCTACTAAATAAATAGCACATGTAGCTTATTGCTTGACAATAGGATCTAATTGTTGTCTAGATTCCAGCATCACGCGCACAACTGTACGAACATTTGTTTGCGAAGAAATGTTATAGCTGGTTTTGCCTCAAACACAAAGATGTCATCCGAGTAGCTGACTACTTGGATCCAGAAAATTTTGCTGCGAGTAAGCAAATTTGTTTGGTGAGCATAGAAAGTGGAATGTGTAAGCGCAGCCTCAACAGGTTGTCATCCAAGTAGCTGACTACTTGGATCCAGATTGGATACTGAGTTGGTGAGTATAAAAGTATAGCTAACGCGAGCTCTACGTCATACCGCCGCAGAATAATTAACCGTCATACCGCGATTCATTCGCAGTATCCCTTCGCGGTATCCCTTAGCCGCTAACAAGCAGCGGGATGACGAGCTTATCGTCATGCCACCGCGAACCGTCATACCGCGATTCATTCGCGGTATCTCTAGATCCCGCTAACAAGCAGCGGGATGACGGTTGTCGTTTAGCTATAAATATTTAAGAAATTTACTAAACAGAAAAAAAGGCAAAAGAAGCCCCGTAGTTGGCTAATTACTTACATTATACTTTCAAGTATGGCGTTTTTTTATTCTAAACGCTTAATAACCGCGACTCAGCTGCTTTTAAATGCAACTAACCTTAGCTATAAATGTTTAAGAAATTTACTAAACAGAAAAAAAGGCAAAAGAAACCCTAGGGTAGCTAGTTATTCACTATCCATTTTTTAAGTTGGCGTTTTTTTATGTTTTAAACGCTTTATAAGCGCGTTTCAGCTTATGTAGGTAGAAGTTTGATAAAGACATAAGGTGCACATAGTGCAAAAAATTAAACATGAGACGCCAGATACGTGAGTTTTTTTGTCATTTAATCTGTACAGAGAAGATAAATAAATAGCTTCAGTGTTTATGATAAGGGGGCTGGCGGAGTTTGTCAAGCAAGTTTTTTATTTCTAGCGGTTGTTGCCAAAAACTATACAAGAAGTCTATTGAAATTACGTATATCAATCGTTGTAAAATCACACAATTGCTCTGTAGAGCTATGCCCTGTAATAATTACTATACCATTTTGCTCAGAGCGTATTGAGATTAGGTTCAGCACTAATTCACACGTTGCACTATCAAGATTACAAAATGGTTCATCTATCAGCCAAACGTTTGCATTAGAAATCAAGAGGCGAGCAAGCGCAACTCTCCTTTTCCATCCTGCAGAAAGTTCGCCATATCTAATATTAAGTACAGGTTGCAACTGCAAGCAACAAATAGCTGCCACAATCAATTCTCTAGTATTTCGTATTCCTGCCCAGAATTCTACGTTTTGAGCAACAGTTAAGCTATCTTTACAGGCATTCTTATGGCCTATATAGACCATAGAAGATATATAGGATTTTGGATCATCATATATATCTTTTCCGCAGTGCCTTATATTGCCTGATACCGGCGGTAAAAGTCCAGATAAACTTCTAATTAAGCTGGTTTTACCACTACCATTTGGACCAGTGATTAGAATCTTTGATTTTAGCTCAGCTTTAAAACTGAGATTCTTAAATAGTACCTTATTATTACGAGTGCAGGATAAATTTTCACATTCAAGCATGGATTATCTGCCCTTTCCCTTATGTTTACCTTGAGTTGAAGCCTGAGCTTTTACAAACAGCTCCCAAAATCCTTTCTGTCCGCCTTCTCTATGTATCAATTGTGCAAAACGCTGCATTAAACCATTACCCATCATAACCATCTTTGTCCATTTACCTACCGGTTTTGCTATGTCAACTATTTCTGGATCTTCTTTATAAACTTGCACATCTTTTTGCTTCTCACGCAGTATTTCCTGTTGTTTCATCAACTCTTTTTGCTTATTTTTTTGATATAATTCATTGAATTTTCTGTCTTCTTCCCACTCTTCTTTAAAAACTTTTCTAGGAAATATGATTTTTCTAATGCGATTTTTGTATATTTTTCTCAAAAAGAGAAATACTTTGACTATAGCAAGTAATGCTATACTATATATAATAATTTGTCCGAAAGACATTTTCTGTACTCAGCTTACGCCACATCATATTATACCATAATTATAGAAATTGTGCAATTTTTGTGTGAGTAAAGACAGTATAAAAGTAATACTGCTCTATTTCGTAAACTGGACAAATATCTGACGAATGGGCTTGTATGTGGTAAGGTTTATTTCTATACTTTTTAAAGAATTTAGAAGTGAAACAAATATGAACTGCTACAAGACTCACACGTGTGAAGAATTAAGAAAGAATGATGTAGAAAAGGAAGTTACCCTTTCTGGATGGTTATATCGTAAGCGCGACCATGGTAACCTAATTTTTGTTGATTTAAGAGACTTCTACGGAATCACTCAGCTAGTATTTAATAATGACAAAGACTTTTTTGATGAGATATCAAATTTAAAATTGGAGAGTGTAATTACTGTTACAGGAATAGTTGAAACTAGAACTGAAGATACGGTAAACAGCTCTATTTCTACCGGAGAAATCGAGGTGATAGTCAACAATTTGCGCGTTGAGTCGGAAGTTGAGTTCCACTTTGATGAAGAAATAGCAAAAGAAGAAAGAAGTATATTGGCAAGCATTACCGGCGAGCAAGAATACCCAGAAAACATGAGATTTAAATATCGATTTCTTGACTTAAGACGTGAAAAAGTCCGCAACAATATTATTTTGCGCTCACAAATTATTGCAGAGCTCCGCAAGCTCATGATAGAGCGAGGATTTTTAGAGATTCAAACTCCAATACTCACTGCTTCCTCTCCTGAAGGAGCACGCGACTACCTAGTGCCAAGCAGGCTAAATCCTGGCAAGTTCTATGCATTGCCACAAGCTCCGCAGATTTTCAAACAGTTGCTCATGGTTTCAGGGTTTGATAAATATTTCCAAATTGCACCGTGTTTTCGTGATGAAGACGCAAGGGCTGACCGTTCTCCGGGAGAGTTTTATCAGCTAGATCTTGAAATGTCTTTTGTAACTCAAGAAGACATCTTTCAGATTATTGAGTCTACCTTATATAGAGTGTTTGCTAAATTTTCTCGCAAGTCTGTCGATAAAGATTTTCCACGCATTACATACAAAGAGGCAATGCTTAAGTATGGTTCTGACAAGCCAGATTTGCGTAATCCACTATTAATCAGCGATGTTACAGAAATTTTTCGTGATTCAGGGTTCAATATTTTCAAAAGCAATATTGAGCGTGGTATGGTAGTGAGAGCCATCCCTGCACCTAAAACAGCAGAGGAACCACGCAGCTTCTTTGATAAAAAGATAGAACATGCGCAAAAAGAATTCGGTGCTAAGGGTCTCGGATATATAACGTTTGATAAAGATGGAACTGCGAAAGGCCCAATTGCTAAATTTCTTGATGAAAATAGGCTAAACCACATAAGAGAAGCAACAAACATAGAGCCAGGAGATAGTGTATTTTTTGCTTCTGACAAAGAGAATGAGGCGGCAAACATTGCAGGAAAAGTACGCACTCTTTTAGGGTCAGAACTCAGTCTTATAGATGATAATATCTTCAAGTTTTGTTGGATCATTGATTTTCCATATTTTGTATATGACGATAAAAGTAAAAAAATCGATTTCTTTCATAACCCATTCTCCATGCCACACGGTGGTCTGAAAGATTTAGAGGACAAAAATCCACTGGATATCCTTGCTTACCAATATGATCTTGTTTGCAATGGAATAGAACTGTCAAGTGGGGCGATTCGTAATAACAAACTGGATATCATGTATAAAGCTTTTGCCATTGCAGGTTATAGCCGGGGAGAAGTTGATACAAGATTCGGTGCACTTGTACGTGCATTCAGATTTGGTGTTCCTCCTCATGGTGGAATAGCACCAGGAGTTGATAGAATAGTTATGCTGCTTGCTGATGAGCCAAATATTCGTGAAGTAATCTGTTTTCCTATGAACCAGCAAGGTGAAGATGTTCTAATGGGTGCTCCTTCCAAGGTGGAGGATAAGCATTTACGTGAATTATCCTTGAAGGTTATTGAATGAAAAATTTTATAGCAAGGAGCACCGGTTAATGATATATTAGGTTATGTTAAATTGAAAGACCATGAATAATATCCAAAAAGCAATACTATCGGGCATGATCTGTAACATGATTGTGTGGTATGAACTCACTCTTTTTGGAGTATTAACAGATACAATCATCAACGTTTTTTTCCCATCAGAAGATCATTATTTGAGTACACTCAAATTCCTTGGTGTTTTTGCAATTGGTTTTGCGTTTAGACCAATTGGTGCAGTAATTTTTGGTTATATGGGAGATAAGTATGGCAGAAGAAAGACTTTACTTACTTCAGTAATATTAATTTCAATATCATCCACAATTATGGGAATTATACCTGGGTATAAAGAAATAGGGTTGCTTTCACCTGTATTGCTTGTGTTTTGTAGAATAGTGCAAGGAATAACTGCAGGAGGTGAAACAAGCATTAATACAGCATTTACGATAGAGCATTCAAAAGATAAAAAAAATCTAGGTTTCTTAGGAAGTATGAAGCCCTTTAGCGGAGCCCTTGGAACGCTCTTATGCATAACAATGATATTTATCTGCAAAAGAGTTACAGGTGAGAACTATGAAATATGGGGATGGAAGTTGCTTTTTTATTTTTGCTTTTTTTGGGGGACAATAGGTTTTTTAACTAGGTACATATTAAAAGAAAGCTTAGCATATAAAACTAATAAGTACGCTAATAATTTAGCACATTCACCATTGTTAGAACTAGTAAGAAACTATAAAAGACCGCTTATTATTTCAATCAATCTGGGAATTGCTCAGAATGCAATTGTCTACGCAGCAATAATGTTTTATAATATATCAATAAAAGAGCTAGTTATTTTATCTATTAGTGTTAAAGATTTAATGAGGATAGTAATACAGGTTGTATTTGCAGCATCTGCGGTACTTTTTGCAATTTTATCTGATAAAGTTGGAAGAAAACGCGTAATGATTCCTGTACTGATTATGCTATCTCTGATTGGTACATGTGTATTACCATTATTATCTTCCGTTAACCACTATGTCGTAATAATAACTTACTTATTGATTACTATACCAGTAGGTGCATCTTTTGGAATATATGGTTCTGTTATTTGTGAACTGTTTCCAACAAAAGTAAGATGCACTGGCGTAAGCTTAGCAAATAATATATCTGCAGGAATTTTTGGTGGCCTTTCTCCATACATATGCATGTGGCTTATAGAAAAAACCGAAACAAAACTTGCAGCAGGCATTTATCTTACTGCCTGCGCATTAATTAGCCTAATATCTGTGCTTCAAATTAAAGCCAAAGACAGAAAAGTTGATTGGTGAAATCGTTTCAGTCGAAAAATAGCGCTTCAATGGATTTTTCGATGTGTTTAGTGATAGGAGCGGTGATAGTGATTTCTTTATTGTTTGGCAGTTTTAAAGATAAAGAATGCGAATGAAGGTGAATTTTATTTGCTATCCCATCAATAAAAGCTTTTTTACCACCATATTTACCGTCACCAAGAATAGGGCAATTTATATGAGCTAAATGTGCACGTAACTGATGGGTTCTGCCGGTAATTGGTTGTAATTTTAAATAAGCAACATTGTGTTTGGATTTTGCTATAATTGAAAAATGCGTAGTGGCATTCTGAGGTGAATTTTCATCAACGACCACTTTTTCTTGACCTGAAACATATTTTTTCACCAATGGATAGTCTATTGTTCCACTATCCTTGCTCGGTATGCCAGAAGTTAATGCTAAATAAGTTTTTTTTACTCTTCGTCCTTTAAATTCTTCCATAAGGTATCTGGCAACATTAGCGTTGCGTGCGAATATTATCACTCCACTCGTATCTCTATCTAGCCTATGGACAATTTTAAATGTTTCTCCCTCTCTTATTTGGTCAAGCAAATCACTCATGCTAATCTTTACTTTTACGCCACCTTGAACGATGACCCCTGCGGGTTTGTTTATAGCTAGTATATATTCGTCTTCATATAATATGTTCTCTCTTAGTAGATTCACTAACTTTTCATTATATTTGCGATCAGAATTAGCGTTTTCAATATAATTCAAGTGCTTCAGCGTTATAGTTTGCCCAGAATTTACTCTATCACTGGACTTTGCTTTGCAATCATCAACTTTGATTAATCCTTTCCTTAAAGATTTTTCAATTACAGATTGCTTTAGATCAGGAAAGATTCTTCTGATGTACCTATCCAGCCTAACGTTATCGTCTTCTATTAATATGGTTTTTATACTTTGTAGCATTCCATTATTTATAATGAATATCTAGTGAAATGTCAATTATTGGTGTCATTCCAGTGTCAAGCACTGGAATGACACCGAAGGGGCTACTGCCGTCATAAAGGAACCAGTGTCAGCTACTCGGATGACAGGAGAAGGAGACTACTGAGATGACAGCTAGCCTGACAACCGTCATCCCGCTGCTTGTTAGCGGGATCTAGAGATACCGCGAATGAATCGCGGTATGACGGTTCGCGGCGGCATGACGTAGAGCTTGCGTTAGCTATACTTTTATACTCACCAACTCAGCTGGATCCAAGTAGTCAGAGCACTGGGATGACAAAAAAAGGAGGGCACTTGGATGACGGGAGAAGGAGCTATTTGGATGACATCGTTTACTATACAATGTTTGTACAGTTCTGGATAAAAAAATTAGCTAACAAATTTATAAACATCAGTATACAGCTCATCAACGCTTGGTTCTTTACTATTTTTGGCAAAATCTTCCGACTTTTTTACTAAATCACGTATTTCCTTATCAATTACTTTGCACTCTTCTTCTGAAGCCATTTTATTATCTGTCATGTATTTCTTTAAAGTGCTTATAGGGTCATGATTTTGCTTCATATCTTCAACTTCTTCTTTTAAGCGATAAGTAGCAGGATCTGACATTGAGTGACCGCGATATCGATATGTCTTCATTTCAAGCAGGATAGGCCCTTTTCCGCTGCGTGTGTGTTCCGCTGCTTCGCTTGTAGCCTCATAAACAGAGAAAAAATCCATTCCATCAACTTGTTTTCCAGGAATACCAAAACTTTCTCCTCTTTTATATAACTCTGTTACTAAAGTTGACCTTTGCACGGAGGTTCCCATTGCGTATTCATTATTTTCTATGATGTAAACCACAGGCAACTCCCACAAAGATGCCATATTAAACGATTCATATACTTGTCCTTGATTTGCAGCACCGTCGCCAAAATATGTAAATACCACATTATCTTTTTTCTTATATTTATTAGCAAATGCTATTCCTGTGCCAATTGGAACTTGTGCTCCCACTATTCCATGCCCGCCGAAGAATTTTTTTTCAACGTCAAATACGTGCATCGAACCACCTTTACCTTTCGAGCATCCTGTTTCTTTGCCGGTAAGCTCTGCCATTACAACATTTGGATCAGAATCACATGCGAGCATTAAGCCATGGTCTCTATAACTTGTGATAAAAGCGTCACCTAATTTTGATGCAGCTTGAGTTCCAACTGCAACTGCTTCTTGTCCTATTGATAGGTGACAGAACCCGCCTATTAATCCCATCCCATATAATTGTCCTGCTTTTTCCTCAAATCTGCGTATGAGTAGCATTTTCCTGTAGAATCCAATTATCTGTTCTTTAGTGAAATTTTCTGCTTTCATATCGATTTCTTTTTCATTAAACTAACACAATACCAGGAATTTTAAATTTTTGCTAATGAACTATTACCACTGGCTTGAGGCTTTTCACGTTATCTCTGTTATCATGTGGATGGCAGGTATGCTTTATTTACCCAGGCTTTATGTCTACCATGCAACTGTAAAACCGGGATCGGAAAATGATAGCTTGCTTCAAACAATGGAAAAGAGGCTACTTAGATATATCATAAACCCTGCAATGCTTTTCTCACTTGGTCTTGGAATTACACTAATGGTTATTAGGGAAGCATATCGTGAAGGATGGTTTCATGTAAAAGCATTTGCAATACTTTTGATGTTAATTATTCATATGCTACTTGCAAAATATAGGAAAAATTTTGCAATGGGTTCGAATAAGAAGTCACATATTTATTTTCGCGTTTTAAATGAAGCAGTTACAGTATTGATAATAGTTATAGTTATTATGGTTGTTGTAAAACCTTTTTGACTGACCTTACCCAAAAAAAGCAGAAAGCTCGTATCTGTTCAGATGCATGGCTAATGTACAATACTGAAATAAAAATTCCAGTGCTCCCTTTCTTGTCATCCCAGTGCTTGACACTGGGATCCAGCTTTCTTTACAAATTCACCAAAAGTGCTTCATTCTATAACGCAAAACCCATACTCACCAAACTCAATGCATTACTTGCAATTAAGTCTCCTGGATGCCAGTGTCAAGCTACTCGGATGACACCATTCTTTTTCCTGGATCCCAGTGGGCTTTGTTGCATCGCTAGCTATGATGGATAAAGATAAAAAAGGTAGAGAATATCAGTAGCTTATTATTCTGGTATTTATAACAAGAACGGTCAGTGAATACCTAAATTTGAGTAAAAGAAATTTCACTACCACTCACTAATCCGGCTAAAATTCAAGAATTTCAATGCTTTAGCTATTTTCAATAGAATTAAATTTATTAATATAAATAATAAATTACTATTCTTAAATTTGATCAGATTGATTGCAAAAAAACAAGATTTTCAATAGGTTGCTTATAATCCTAACTATAGTTAGCCTTTCATAAGTAGCGATGCAACAAAGCCATCCCAGTGTCAAGCACTGGGATGACAAGAAGAGGGCAGTGCCCTCTTGGATGGAAGCCAGTGTTAGCTACTTTCATGACACCCTGACAACCGTCATCCCGCTACTTGTTAGCGGGATCTAGAGATACCGTGATGGTATGACGTAGGGGTTGCCGAGAACTTGTCATCCCAGTGCTTGACACTGGGATCCAGTTTTTCGTATAATTTTGTCAAAATCTATTGTGCTAGCAAGTTCACTAGCGTCACGCGCTGGTCTGTTAGACATTTACGTGTAGGGTGAAGAAATTTTGAAAAAGACATACCAAATATGAAAGGCCTATATATTAAAACTTACGGCTGTCAGATGAACGTTTATGACTCCGTTTTAATGGAAAATGTAATTAAACCTTTGGGGTTCAACGTTGTTAGTGATGCAGGGAAAGCCGATTTAGTGATACTGAATACTTGTCACATTAGAGAGAAGGCAGCAGAAAAACTTTACTCAGAGCTTGGGAAGATTCATTCGTTACGAAAAGAAATGACTATAGTGGTGGCTGGGTGTGTAGCGCAAGCAGAGGGAGAAGAAGTGTTCAGAAGGGCTCCTTTTGTTGATATTGTTGTTGGTCCGCAGAGTATCGCTACCTTACCGGAGCTGATAGTCAAAGCAAGCAGAAGTAAAGGTCATGTAATAAACACTGATTTTCCTGAAGTTGCAAAGTTTGATAAATTGCCAGATGAATGCTATGGCAATAGCCAGGGGTCTTCTGCGTTTCTTGCCATACAAGAGGGTTGTGATAAATTTTGTACGTTTTGTGTAGTGCCCTATACTCGTGGAGCTGAGTATTCACGGCCAGTGAATGAAATATTTCGTGAAGCATTGAAATTAGTTGCAAATGGGGCAAATGAGATCAATTTGCTTGGTCAGAACGTCAATGCTTACCATGGGGAGTGCGAAGGGGAAGTGTGGGATTTAGGAAAATTAATTAGTCATATTGCTAAAATTGAAAAGCTAGAGAGGATTCGTTATACAACTTCTCATCCAAGAGATATGCATGAATCTCTCTACTTGGCACATGCGGAAGAGCCAAAGCTCATGCCGTTTGTTCACCTGCCTGTGCAGTCTGGTTCGAATAAAATATTGCACGCGATGAACAGGAAACACACTGCAGAGGAGTATTTGGAAATAATAGACAGATTTCGCAAATTGAAACCTGAAATCGAATTTTCTTCTGATTTTATTGTTGGTTTTCCTGGAGAAACCGAAAAAGATTTTGAAGAAACTATGAAATTAGTAGAAAAAGTTAGATATGCTCAGGCTTATAGTTTTAAATACAGCCCAAGACCAGGCACACCGGGAGCGGAAAGAAAAGATCAAGTACCAGAAGAGGTTAAAACAGAGCGCCTTCTTCGTTTACAGAAATTAATTAGTAAGCAACAACTTGAGTTTAACCAGAGTATGGTAGGTAAAACTATACCTGTTCTATTTAGCGATAAAAAAGGTAAACACCAAAACCAAATTATTGGTAAAAGCCCATATATGCAATCAGTGTGCATTGATGATTCTGAAGATAAATACAGGGACAAAATAGTAAATGTGAAAGTGTTGGAAGCTCGGCAGAGTAGTTTGCTGGGGTGTGCATTTCACTGATTTTAAGCAGCGTTAAATATAAATCTTAAGCAAAGAGTATTGAAAAAATGCAATCATAATCTTTTTCAAAAGTTACAAAGTTTAATTGCTACCTCTGCTGAACGGGTACCTTAAACCTACAAATTTGAGCTTACCTATATCAATTTTTTGTACAAGATGAGTTAGTAACAACTTTATGTATAAAATTGAAGAAGAATAAAAATACAATAACGAGCATTAAATTAAATATTCCCACCTTTAAAAAACCCTCTTTATATATTTCTAAAGATTCTAAATAATTTATTTTACCATTTACTGAAGGAACTGACATAAATTTTGATATTGCAACTCCGGCTAGGTTAGAAGACGCTAATGACAGCATTACTATACCCATCACTACTCCTCTAAGGTTTTTGGGGGCTAGTGTAGTTGCTTGTTCTTGGACTAATGGAGCAATACATAATTCTCCCAGTCCCATAAAGGAGATAGCAATTATTAAATATAAGTATTCTACTTTACCTTCAATGTTAGAGTTTAAACATCCTATGTACAGTGTGAAAAAACACATAGCCATTGTCAGAAGGCCAAGGGTAAACATGGAAGTTGCATATTTTTGCCTAAACTTCATGTATGTTCCAAAAAGAAAGCCAAATATTATAATTGACAAAGGATTTATGGCTTGAGAAACTGAAGCTGGGATTGTTATACCTAATACATTGTTAATAACGTTTCTTTCGGTGAATAAGTTAACCAAAGAGCCAAGCTGCATTTCTAAAGCAAAAAAACACAAGAAAAATACCACAAGAATAGATAATGCCACTAATTTTCGTCTTTGTTCTGCTGATAATTTAGATATTATATAAATAAATATGCCCAGAGCTGTTATTCCAATAAATATGAGCATATTAGTAAAAAATTCACTATGTATAAGCATTTTAGCAATTATTGATGATGACAGAAAGCTTCCTATCAATACTATACCAAAAATTTTAATCCCTAATATGCGCTTATTCATAAGCTCTGGATAAGGAGAAAGGCCGCTATCTCCTAAAAGATTCTGAAATTTGAGAAAAAAGATTAGCCCTATAGACATCCCAATACCAGCTAAACCAAAGCCGTAGTGCCAGCCAAACAAGTGGGCTACATAACCACATGAAATAGAAGCCAATATTGCTCCAATATTCACACCTACGTAAAATAAAGTAAAGCCTCTGCTACGTTCAGGATCGTCTTTGCCATAGCATGAACTAAGTAAGTTAGTTACGTTCCCTTTAAACATACCAGTACCTATGGCTATTAGAGATAAACCTAAATATAATAAACCTGGTTCAAACTTAACCAATGACATGCAAGCATGACCTGCTATCATCACTATCCCTCCAAGCAACACCATGTTGCGGAATCCCATCAACTTATCAGCTAAAAAACCTCCAAGTATTGGTATAGCATAACCTGTTGCAGCAAATAATGAGTAAATAGTAAAGGCCCTCTCATCAGTGAAACCTAAGTGAGAAGTCAAAAATAGGACCAAAAGTGCCCTCATTCCATAGTAAGAGAAACGTT
The DNA here is from genome assembly GCF_040084705.1 of Wolbachia endosymbiont of Drosophila willistoni. Classification (NCBI taxonomy): domain Bacteria; kingdom Pseudomonadati; phylum Pseudomonadota; class Alphaproteobacteria; order Rickettsiales; family Anaplasmataceae; genus Wolbachia; species Wolbachia endosymbiont of Drosophila willistoni. Next base: position 804,998 of record NZ_CP157591.1, on the reverse strand, counting down.
CCCACATTTCAACAAAGCACAACATTTTTAAAAATTGTGGAAACTTATCTGTCTTCTGATCCATAAAATACCCCTAAAGCTTGGGTTAATGTTAAGTAAAACAATAAAAACTGCAAGTAAAACTTAAAAAAAGGTATTGGAAGCTCGGCAGAATAGTTTGTTGGGGTGTGAGCTACGGAAATATTTTTGAATTTGTAATTTTTCAGAAAGCCCTATATTCTTTAGTTTTACATAGCGAACATGAAGTCAAAGCATTATCCTGATACAGTAAGTAGTCCTGATTTTTTATCGTTAGAAAAGGAAATCATAAAATTTTGGCAGGAAAACAAAGTTTTTGAGCGGTCAGTTGAAGAACGTTCCAAGGATAATTGTTTTGTCTTTTACGATGGGCCTCCGTTTGCAAATGGACTTCCGCATTATGGACATTTACTCACTGGTTTCATCAAAGACGCATTTGCAAGATATCAAACTATGCTTCAAAAAAGGGTTGAACGTAGATTTGGCTGGGATTGCCATGGATTGCCGGCTGAGATGGGTGCAGAAAAAGAACTTGGAATATCTGGTAGAACTGAGATAGAGAAGTTTGGTATAGATAAATTTAACGATCATTGCCGTACTTCTGTGATGAAATTTTCATCAGAGTGGGAGAAGTATGTAAATAGGCAAGCAAGGTGGGTAGACTTTCACAATGACTATAAGACTATGGATAAATCATTCATGGAGTCGGTCATGTGGGCATTCAAGCAGCTTTATGATAAGGGTCTGGTGTATGAATCAGTGCGCGTTGTACCATATAGCTGGGCATGCGAAACTCCATTATCTAATTTCGAAACAAGGCTTGATAACGCGTATAGAGAAAAAGTTAGCAAAGCTGTAACTGTTGCATTTGAGCTTTTAGAAAACCCACAGCAATTTAAAAGTGTTAAACGAAAGTGTAAATTACTTGCTTGGACTACAACTCCTTGGACGTTGCCGAGCAACTTGGCTTTAGCAATAGGAAAAGATATTAAGTATTGTGCAGTGTCAGTCCACCCTTTGATGTCATTCCAGCGCGTGACGCTGGAATCTATTTCTGGATCCCAGTGTCTGGGCACTGGGATGACAGGGAGTAGTGAAGGAAGTTCAATGAATGGTGAAATATACATTTTTGCTGAAAGCTACTTAGAGAAATTTATCAGCCACTCTGAACAAAACAATATTCCATATGAAAACTGCAATATAAAACTTAAAGCGAATGATCTTGCAGGTCTTTCTTACAAACCACTGTTTGACTATTTTAAAGACACAAAAAATGCATTTCGCGTTTTTATTGCTGATTATGTGACGGAAGAAGACGGTACTGGCGTTGTGCATACTGCTCCTGGATTTGGTGAGGAAGATTTTTACCTTTGCCAAAGCCATGATATTCCAGTTATTTGTCCAATTGATAACAGTGGAAAATTTACTGCTGAAGTTTCAGATTTGGCAGGGGTTCATGTTTTTGATGCCAATGATACAGTAATAAAAAAATTGAAAGGGCAGGGAAGTTGGTTTAAGACTGAGCAATATATTCACAATTATCCACACTGCTGGAGAACTGACACTCCTTTGATCTATCGAACTATGCCTTCTTGGTATGTTGCTGTTACAAAATTCAAAAGCAGAATGGTAGAGCTAAATAAGAGAGTTAATTGGATACCAAACCACATTAGAGATGGTCAATTTGGAAAATGGCTTGAAGGGGCACACGACTGGTCAATTTCACGCAATCGATTCTGGGGTACGCCAATCCCTGTATGGAAATCAGATGATGCGAGATATCCAAGAGTAGATGTATATGGTTCAATAGAAGAACTGGAGAGAGATTTTAATGTTAAAATAGACGACTTGCACAGACCATTTATCGATACTTTAACAAGACTAAATCCTGATGATCCAACAGGAAAATCAGTTATGCGCCGTGTACCTGACGTGTTTGACTGCTGGTTTGAATCTGGCTCGATGCCATTTGCGCAAATCCACTATCCGTTTGAAAATAAGGAGTGGTTTGAATCTGCGGATTTTATCACTGAATACATAGCGCAAACCAGGGGGTGGTTTTATACGCTCTTTGTATTGTCCACTGCTTTGTTTAATAGGGAACCATTTAAGAACTGCATATGCCACGGTGTTGTTTTGGATGTAAAAGGGCAAAAATTGTCCAAACGTTTGAATAACTATGCAGATCCAATGGAGGTTTTTGATAGATACGGTTCTGATGCACTGCGTTTTCTTATGCTTTCTGGATCTATTATTTGTGGTGGTAATTTGCTACTCGATAAAGAAGGAAACTCAATACGAGATGTTCTGAAAAACGTAATAAAACCTATTTGGAACAGTTATCACTTTTTTACTATGTATGCAAATGCAGATGGAATTAAAGCTGAAGTTTGTAAGGATTATCAAAGTACTATTGATCGCTACATGATTTCCAAATGTTTTGAAGCTGTAGAAAGTATCCAAGCTTCTATGAACAGCTATAGCTCCCAAGAGGCTTGCAAAATTCTGATAGATTTTTTTGAAGTGCTGAATAACTGGTATATTCGTCGCAGTCGCGAGCGTTTTTGGAAAAGTGATTTGGATCATGATAAAACTGATGCTTATAATGTTCTATATACGGTTTTTTATTACATACTAAGAGCTGCAGCTCCTTTGTTGCCACTTATAACAGAGAATATATGGCAAGGGCTTAAGTATGAAGAAACATCTGTTCATTTGGCTAATTTTCCACAATTAGAGAAGTTTGATAGTCAGCTCATTGCCAAGATGGATCTAGTGAGAGAGGTGTGCAACTCTGCACTTTCGATCAGAAACACTTTTAATATACGTATCAGACAGCCGCTTGGCAGTATGATCATTTATCATCAGTCTTCCTGTAGTTTTCTTGAAGGTGAACCGCTTTCTGTCATCCCAGAGTTCTCTCCTGTTATCCAAGTAGCTGACACTGGGATCCAGTGTGCTGCAGATTCAAATGAGTACCAGGAGATGATAAAAGATGAGGTGAATGTAAAAAGCTTGGAATTAGTAAACAGACTTGAAGGTATTGCATCACTAGAGTTAAAGCTAAATTTCCCACTGCTTGGGAAAAGAATTCCAGACAAAATCAAGAAGCTAGTTCAATATGTCAAGGAGGGAAAATGGAAGCAAGTTGAGAATGAGCAGATATTTCTAGGAGACGAATCAGAGAACTATATTATAGAAAAAGGCGAATATGAACTATTGTTAAAAGCAAACAGTGAATATTCCTCTGTATTTGATAACAATAAAGGGATTGTCATTCTAAATACTGAACTAAATGATGAATTAATTCTAGAAGGGTTAGCGAGAGATGTCATGAGGCTCATTCAAGAAACCAGAAAACAAGCTGATTTTCATATATCAGATAGAATCAGAGTAATAATCAAAACAGAAGAAGAGAAAATTAAGGAAGCAATAAATACGTGGTTTGAATATATAAAAGAGCAGACCCTTGCCTTATCTTTGGACATTAATACAGAAATTGGAACTAACTTCTATTCTAAGGAATATCAGGATTTAAGTGTTAGTATTGAGCGTTAAATTTTTAATAAAGTTGCAAGATTGTCAGTATTTATGCTATACTTAAGGTAATTGGATAAGGTTATAATATGAATAAAGCTGTTGCAGATGATTATGAAGAAGTTGTTAACAATAGTGGTGGTTTAGGTAAAGCAGAATCTGTTGTTACTTTGGAGGAGGAAGAAGAGTTTTTTGATGCTATGGAAGCTGTTTCTAATGTAGAAGAAGGGAATAATTTAGGTCTTGCTACTTCAGAAGAGGAAGAAGAATTTTTTGATGCTGTGGAAGAACAAGAGCCGTTAGCTAATTTTAACGTTCCACTCAGTATATTTCATTATAAAGATTATAACTCTGATTTTTTTACTTCCTGGTATAATATATCAAGCGAAATATTTAAGGAAATAAATAGAACTTGCCCAGAAAAGAAAATATTAAATTTAGCTCTGTCAGTTTTAATGCTTCCTTATATTGCTTTTACTGCACTGGGATTAGTCGTATGCAGTAGATTTCAAGCAAACAGCAAGACACAAGACAGTGTAGGGGAAGATAAGACAAAAAAGAGTGAAACTGGCGTGCCAAAAAGATTGGCATATGGTGTTCTTGCTGCAATAGCAATTTTTGTTAATATGGCTGTACTTGTAGCCTTAGTTGTTCCTGCAACAATTGCTTTGGCTACTTTTTATCTTTTAAATAGAGATTTATCTCACTCTTTAGTTACTGCTCTTAAAATAAGTATGGGGCGGTATTCTAATAAGCATCAAAATATTGAGGTGTCTTTTCATGAAAAGGAAGTTACTGGACCAAATATTGCGTGGGATATGGAAATAGAATTTCCACCGCAATTTAAACGATTGCTTAGAGATTTGTATGAAAATGAAAATAACAAGTGGTTTGATGTGACGCGGAATTCAGAGCATAGCATCGTACTGAAATTGTCAACTAACATCAATTTAAAAAATGGTCTTAAGCCCTTACGCAATGAAATCAAGGATGTGCTTGCAACTTCTATTCAGGAATTTGCGAAGACTATGGAAGAACTGATAAAGCTAGAAAAGAAAGAGATTACATATGATAAATTGAAGGAATTATTGAACGAATTCAAGTCGAAAGTGGTAGATAGTATAGGTCCTAATTTGACAAGTCACTTAATACAAAGTGCTTATCAAGTTGCCTTTATACAAGCAATTAAGTTTCAGCGAGATAGACGGGGAGAAGATTTTTCGCTGGAAGATGAGATAAAAAATTCTTTAGTGAGACAGGAATTAGAGAGTTTAAGAGGAATAGGTCAAACAAGGTGTAACAATATATATAAGAAATTAAAAGAAATACATGAAAACAGTAGCTTAACAAATGACACCTTAAAAAGGGGGTTAGAAGACCTTTTTAAATTCGAATATGATGATCAAGAGATTGAGCGCAGGCTGATAAAATCAGTAATGAAAAAAGTTCAAGGTAAGTTAAGTCAATCAGATATACCGGATAAGGAGAAGCAAAGCCTAAGGAAGCAGCTTGAAGATTTAGAAAAAAAAGTAAAGGTTCCATCGGATAAGGAAGCTTCAGCTAAAATAAATGACTTTATAGAAAAGATGTATTTAGAAATAAAAAAATATAAAGTGCAAAGGTTACTTCGAGAACAAAAAAAGGGTGTTTTACGTTTATGCAAGAAATTAAGAAAATATGGTGAATCAGGTCTAGCAGAAATAATTGAAGCTTTTCGCGTGCAAGATGAAGGACATTTAGAAAAATCTACATTAGAACAAACACTCAAAGATCAAAATAAGCGTTTACAAGCTGAACAAAATAACAGGGAAAAAGGGCATCCGGGTACAAGATCAATAGAAGTGCTCTTAAAAAGGAATGAAGAAATTCTGAAAGCATTAAAACAGTTAGAATTAGGCAAAAAAGAATTATTGATAAATGAAGAAACAAAAAATGATTATAAAGAAGAACTAACGTCTCGTGAAAAAATAAAATTTGCAGTAATAGAAGATGATTTACTGAAGGTATTCAAGCTTGAAATTTTTGATGAAAAAGAAATCAAGAAGTTATTAGAAAGAGCAGAACTGGAGTACTGTTTAGCAGAAAAACGCATCAAATATCCTGTAATTAAAACAAAAGATAATATCAAACATTTTAGTCAAAATTTATTGTCTCCTTTGATAGACAATTTGACAAAAAATATAATAAATAATATACCAGGAAATAGTGAAGGTTGTATACAGAAAGTTAAGAACTGGAGTAAAGTTATGTTTGGTGCAATAAAGATTGGAGCATCAAATGCTTATAAAGAGACTACAGAGAGAAAAGCGTTAAATGTGGCACATAATACTTATAAAGAAGGAGAGACATTTCTTCAATGTTTTCAGTCAAATTATGAAGGTATTGGAGCCTTTTTAGGTAATTTATTTTCTGATGATGGGGTAACATTTAAAAATGATGTGTGGCCTAAAATAGAAGAGCATTTGCATGGAATGTGGGATAGATTTTTCAAGGATATTGAATTCAATGTTGGAAATAAATTGGATGAAGTAAGTGTGACACAGCAACGGCAGGAAACTATGATTGTGACTCAACGATAAGTTCTCAAAGTTCCTCCGGTATTTTCACATACTAAATTAACTATAGCACTTGATTCTTTTTGGATCTCTTTTTCAGTTAAAGTGTGGATTGGAGAGCAAAAAGTAACTGACAACGCTATAGACATCTTATTCGGTTCTATATTATTTCCATGGTATACATCGAATATCAAAACTTCTGTGATGAGCTCTGAGCTTTTTTTTATCACATTGATTATGTTACCTACTTCCACATCCTTATTTACTATAAATGCAAAATCACGTTTTACACTTTGGTATTTATAATCGATAAATTTCTTTCTACTTACAGGTAAATTTTCAATATTTTCTAGTATTACCTCAAAACCTACAACTTTTTGCTTGATATCAAAAAGATCTAATATATTAGGATGCAACTCTCCAAAATAACCTGCTACTTTATTCTTAAAAGAGAGAGTGCCTGACTTTCCTGGGTGGTAATGTTCTTTTTCTGCTTTCTCTATCGTTAAATTATCACAATTAACGTTAAAAAACTCCAAAGCTGCTATGCAATCAGCCTTTGCGTCAAAAACATCTACTTTCCTATCAGTATTATAATGGTTTCGCGGTAAATTATTTCCTGACCTAATTCCACTTAAAACATACTTAGACTGAGCTTCACCATCGTAAATCGGCCCGATTTCGAAGATTGCAAGATCAGATATTCCATGGGCAATATTATCAGCAGTAACTTGCAATAAATTTGGCATAATACTTGGTCTCATTATATTAAAGCTATTGTTAAACGGATTATCGATGATAAATAACTTATTCGAGTAACCAAATTTTTCAGCTGTTGATTCACTCATAAACGACCAGGTTAGCACTTCATGAAACCCTCTGTTTGTCATCAAAATACGCAAATTGTCGTATGTACTATCTACTTCTTCAACATTATTTGGTAGTGGTTCTTCTTTTATTTTGTCATAGCCGTATATCCTTGTTACTTCTTCGATTAGGTCAGCCGGTATTGTCACGTCCGGTCTCCAGCTTGGTACTTGTACATTCCAATTGCCTTCGGTTTTTTTATCAATACTAAACCCTAGTTTCGTTAAGATATCAAGCACCTCATCAGGCGATACAGACACACTTCCAAACTTGTTCACATCCTGATAATCAAAGCTCACCTTGGTGTCAGCACTATCTAAACTGCCAGCAGACACTACGCTTGAGGTTTCTCCACCACATAAGTCCAGAATCATTTTAGCTGCAAGGTTGAGTCCATCAAAAGTAAATTCAGGATTAACTGAACGTGCAAATCTGTAACTAGCGTCTGTGGAGATGCCGAGCTGCCTTGAAGATTTAGTAATAGAGATGGGATCGAACCAAGCAGACTCTAAAAAGATATCAGTAGTTTCAAGAGTACATTCACTGCACTTACCACCTATAATTCCAGCAATTCCATGAATATTTTTATCACCTGCAATAACGCTTATGTCTTTGTTTAATAAGTATTCTTTACCGTTCAAACCAGCAAATTTTTCTCCGTCGTTTGCTTTGCGTACTGTGAGCTCTCCTTCTATTTTTTTTGCATCATACGCGTGCATTGGGCGGCTGAAAGATATCATAATATAGTTCGTGATATCAACTATTGCAGAAATGGAGCGCATTCCTATCGATTCCAGCCTATCTTTTAACCATTTTGGGCTTTCTTGATTTTTTACATTGGCGATGTATATTCCACTAATAAAACTTTCCCCGTCAGTAACTTCAACATCGATTGGTGAATTTATGGAGCTGGTAAGTTGTGGAATGCTTAAAGTCTTTAATTTCCCAATTCCAGTTGCAGCAAGGTCGCGAGCTATTCCATAAATGCCTAAGCAATCTCCACGGTTTGGAGTAACATTTATATCAATTACAGGGTCACAATTGAAAAATTTATCCCCTACTTTATAATCATCGGAAAGCTCGATTATTCCTTCACTTTCCTCTTGAACCAGCGCAAGTTCAGAAGCAGAGCAGAGCATCCCTTCACTTAGCACTCCTCGTATTTTTGTGGGCTTGATTGTGAAATCACTTTCTGGCAATGTGCTACCAAGAGATGCAAGCACAGTTTTCATACCTTCTCTAACATTGTTTGCTCCGCAAACTATTTGTAGAATTTTACTTCCGTCATCTACTTTACATAATTTTAATTTATCAGCATTTGGATGAGGTACGACTTCTAATACCTCTGCAACGATAAACCCAGTCAATCTGGAATTATCGATCACATCTTCTACTTCTAACCCTATGTGAGTTAATTTATCGGTAATTTCTTCTAAAATAGCATTGGTTTCTAAGTACTCTAATAACCAAGATAATGTGAATTTCATGGACCTAAAAAGAAGTGAAAAAGTTATTGTAATATAAAATGTAGTGCTTTTAAAGCTTGTTGTAGTGGAATACTTCTACATCATTGTTTATGATGTAGAAGCTTTTGTAACTTTATATCTTCTTGCGAAGAGAAAGAATTTTTTCTATATCACCTTTTAAATCTATCTCCAGAAAGAATTTAAGACTTTCATAATCCCAGGCATCCTCATCAATGTTACCATCAAAAAAGAAGTGTATTATTGCATTGTTGAGTCCTATGTAATAATCGCGAGTATCTTCGTCAAGGAAACAATCTACTGATTCGATGTATCCGTTACCAAATTCCTGCTCCAAATTTAAAGGATGATTAGTGTTAATAAAATCTATTTCGTTCATTATATACCTCACTAAAAATTAAATTATAATCAAAATAAGATATTAAGTCAAGATATTGAATAATTTAACAAGATTAGTAAATTTTAAAATACAGAGCTGACTGTAATTAACATTCTAATTACATATTTTGTTAATATGTTAATGTTATAATAATACAGAGCCTTATCTTAATTCTTGACTTTGTCCTATAAAATTCATACTTTATTTACTGTTTATAATTCAGATTAAAATGGCACTAAATCCACTGGAACAGTTTAAGGTATATACAATAATAGAGTTACCTAGGTTATTTGGGTATGACGTAAGCTTTACCAATTCATCTTTTTTCACGATGATTTCGGTGATATTGATGATACTCTTTTTGCTTTTTGGAATAAAGAAGGGGTCAGTAATACCAGGATATTTGCAAGCTGCAGTTGAGTATGTATATGATTTTGTTATTTCAATAATAGAAAATAACACTGGAAGCAAAGGCTTGCAGCACATTCCATTGATATTCACAGTATTTATTTTCATTTTATCGTGTAATTTAGTTGGTGTTCTTCCTTATAGTTTTACGGTCACAAGTCATGTGATAGTCACCTTCGCTTTATCGATGGTGGTTTTTATTTATATAACGATTGTTGGATTTAAAGAAAGGGGAGTAGAATTTTTACGCATATTGCTACCAAAAGGAACTCCTTCGTGGCTTGCACCTATAATAATTATTATTAAGTTGTTTGCTTATTTAGTAAGGCCGGTTAGCCTATCAATAAGGCTTGCAGCAAATATGATTGCTGGTCATACAATCATCAAAGTGATAGCAGGGTTTATTGTAAATATGAACATATTTTTCACTCCTGCGCCGTTTTTGTTCATAATTGCATTGATAGGATTTGAAGTATTTGTTGCAATTTTACAAGCTTATATATTTACTATATTAACATGTGTATATTTGTCAGATGCAGTAAAGTAATTGACTTCCTTGTAGAATATTTTACAATTATATTATAAAGAAATAATTAAAGGTAATATATGGATTTAGTAGCTTTAAAATTTATAGCAATTGGTTTAGCTGTGTTTGGAATGCTCGGCGCTGGTTTAGGTATAGCTAATATCTTCTCTGCTATGTTAAATGGGATTGCGAGAAACCCTGAATCAGAAGGTAAAATGAAAAGTTATGTTTATATTGGTGCTGCCATGGTTGAAATCATGGGATTGCTTGCGTTTGTACTTGCAATGTTATTAATATTTGCTGCTTAACAGATGCCACAGCTTGATGTTTCAACCTTCTTTTCTCAAGTTTTTTGGTTTTTAATTTTTTTCTCTTCACTTTTTTTCGTAGTAAGTTGTTTATTTTTGCCAAAGTTAGATGAAATAATAAGCACTAGAAGTAAAGAAGTATTGGGTTCTTTTAATAGTTCTGTTCATCTTTTAAGACTTACGGAAGATCAGATTACCAAGTATAACGCAGCTTTAACCCAAGCTAGAATACAGGCAAAAAAAATCATAGATGATGCACTTGCTCAGGTAGAAGAAATGAGAGCTAATGTTAAGAATATATTAGAAGAGGAAGATAAAAAAAAGAGCAAGCTTATTGAAAAAAAAGTGGCAGAATTTAAATCTGAATATACTGATCAGTTAAAACAAATGGCTACTAGTATTGCTTTAATTTATTATACTAAATTGACTAATTCTGAAATTGAAGAGGAATTTATTGCTGACTTGGTGTCCAAAGAATTTTAGGGGTTTTTATGTCTACATCACTGATTATCGGTCTTGCCTTCTTGGTAAGTTTTGTCCTTTCGTATAAATTGCTAAAGAAAGTGATAAAAAATGCGCTTAACAATAAGCGTAACAAAAGCAAATTTTCAAGTGAAGAAACTGAAAAATTCAGGAAAGATATGTTGGAGTATTACAAAAAATCTTCTAAAAAATACAAAGAATTAGATGCAGAAGTTAATAAAATGATGAATGAAGCACTTGATAAAGCTAATAGTATCATTAAGCACAATAGACAGCAGCTAGATCAGACATTAGATGACAATGCCCATTCTAACTTGAAGAAAGTCACTGACCAAGTTGAAAAAGCTCTTGGAGATTTACAGGCTAACACAGCGAGTATAGCTGCTGATGCTGTAAAAAAAATAATGCATGAACGTAAAGATGATAAGCGTAGTAGCGAGGTCATATCTTCATTTTCACGTGACTTAAATAAAAAATTGCATTAGGTTTAATGCCTATACTTCAAGCTGATAATGTAGAAAAAATTAAGTTTGATTCTAGTTTGTGCAAAGAGCAAGAGAAACTTTTTTACTATAAATTTAATATAATTCCTTGGCAAAAATTAAATGATACTACTTTTTTTATGGTTGAAGACACAAGCCGAGATATCAACCGTTGGGTCGAAGCTTATTACGGCATTGACTATGTATTAATAAAAGTGGATAGCGAACAGATTTTAAATCTTCTTAACTCGCACTTTGGTATTTCAGAATTTGCAAGCAACTACTTATATTACAAGAATCCTAATTTTTCAGCTAAAAGCATTAAACTAAGCTCAATATTTTTTGCTTCTTTCTTTATTGTAACTTCAATTTTAACACTAACAGAGAAATATACATATTTTGCTTTGATGTTGATATTTATAATCGGATGTTCTAGTTATTTATTCAAGTTTATAGCTACAGTTTTTAGCTTATGTGAAACCTCTAATCAAAAAGTGGATTATAGTAAGCTGAATGAAGAAGATTTTCCTATATATACTATTTTATTGCCTGCTTTTAAAGAAAGTGCAGTGATAGAGCAATTGATCGAAAGCATTGAAAGTTTGGATTATCCAAAATCAAAATTAGATGTGAAGCTTCAGGTAGAAAGTGATGACCAAGAAACGCTAGCAGCTATAGAAAAGTACACTTTACCGCAGTATTTTGAAGTAATAAAAGTGCCTCATTCTTTGCCTAGAACAAAAGCCAAGTCATGCAATTATGCTATGAGCTTTGCTAGAGGAAAGTATGCAGTAATATATGATGCGGACGATAAACCAGACCCATTGCAGTTAAAAAAAGCACTGATTGAATTTAATAAGGACGACGATAAGCTTGCCTGTGTACAGGCGAAATTAAATTACTACAATTGTGATTATAATTTTCTCACAAAATTCTTTTCTCTGGAGTATATGAACTGGTTTCAATACTTATTGCCTGGATTCCAAAAAATGAACATGCCGATACCTTTGGGTGGTAGCAGTAATCATTTTTCAGTAAAAATTCTAAAAGAAGTGTTTTTCTGGGATGCTTATAGTGTTACCGAAGATGCTGACCTTGGTTTGAGACTTGCGCAAATGGGATATAAAACCAGGATGATTGACTCAGAAACATTGGAAGAGTCACCAATTGCTGTATTTGCTTGGATTAAGCAAAGAGCGCGCTGGATCAAAGGCTATATGCAAACTTATATTGTTCATTTAAAAAATATAAAGTCACTTTATAAACACACTGAATTTAAGGGAATTTTGCTATTGAATCTTTTTGTTGGCTCTGCAGCTTTTATATTTTTTACTACTCCATTTTTACTGCTTTCATTGATATTAACTAAAGTTTTAAATGAATTATTTTTGTACTACTTTGTAGTGGTATACGTTACTAACCTGATTCTTTTGGTAATAGCTGTCAAACAGCAAAAGATGCCTTTTTATTTTTATATAGTATCGATATTTTTTCCGGTCTATAGTCTGCTACATAGTGTTGCAGCTTTTCTTGCCTTATGGGAATTTATTCTTTACCCTGAGCGATGGAACAAAACTCAGCATGGTTTATGGAAGCAAAACCTGTAGCTATTTGGCTTTTTCTCTGCTCGGTCATGGTAATTCTCATGGTAGGGATTGGTGGATTTACCAGACTTTCAAAAGCAGGATTGTCAATCACGGAGTGGAAACCCATTACTGGAACATTACCACCACTGAGTGAACAAGACTGGCTACAAGAAAAATTAAAATACGAAGCTACACCTGAATATAAAGCACTTAACTATGGTATTAGTATGGAGGAGTTTCGCGCTATATACTTAATAGAATATGTACACAGATTGGTTGCAAGACTAACAGGTTTAGTTTTTGTCCTGCCATTTATATATTTTACATTAAGAAGAAAAATATCTAAAAAGGTAGTAATAAAGCTATTTGTGGCATTATTATTTGGAGCTTTACAAGCTTTTGCTGGTTGGTATATGGTAAAAAGCGGCTTGGTAGCCAAGCCTCATGTTAGCCACTATAGGCTCGCACTTCACTTATTATTAGCATTAATTATCTTTGCATTATTTTCATATCAATTTTTTGATTACCAAATCAGGCCAAAGCAAACTAAACTTAAGATTAGTTGTAACACCAAGTACTACGTAGGAATTATTTTAGTTCTGATCATGATACAAATAATTTTCGGCGCATTTGTTGCAGGATTAAATGCTGGTCTAATTTACAATACCTTTCCACTAATGGACGGACAAATCGTTCCAGAAGATTTATTTTTCTTACAGCCTACATGGCTGAATATCTTTGAGAACAGAGCGACAGTGCAATTTATACATCGAGCACTGGCATTGCTAATACTAACTTTGGTAGTAATACTCACAGTAAAAAATGCTAGCATAAAACCGGTATATATTATGCTGCTCTCCGTCATCATTCAGATCATTTTAGGTGTAATTACTCTATTATTGCACATACCAATAGCCATTGCCATAGCTCATCAAGTGTTTTCATTTATCTTGTTTGGGTCAAGTTTGTACTTCTTATGTTATTTAAGAAAGCAGACTACATCACCAATCTGCACATTTTTTCCTTCTTGAACGGGAATATTTTTTATCACCATTGCTGCTTCAGCACATATGATATTTTCCATTTTCATTGCCTCCACCACAAATAAAGGTTGTCCTATTTCCACCTGATCTCCTACATTTACGTGCAATTTAACTAATAAACCAGATATTGGGGATTTTACAGCATCTGCTGAAATCCCTTCTGTTTCATTATTTAGCATTAACCTACTTAATTCAGCTACATGAGGCTTAAATATACAACACTCAGCTTTCATGCCTGCATGCCTTATGAAGTACTTGCTGCCTTGTCTTTCTATTTTAAGTGCTATATTGGTATCGTCATTAATTGTGATATATAGCAATCTATAACTTAATTTCCACTTGCCTATAACGGAGTATTTATTGTGATTATATACCGTTATTAATATATTATCTTGGTATTTTGCATTTACGGAGTACTCATTGTCATTTATATTCACTATGAATAAATCTCTTGCACGGTCACCTGCCATCCGAGTAGCTGATACTGGTGCCCCTTCTTTTTTACTAGATTCCAGTGTCACGCACTGGAATGACACCTGAGATGTTTCATTCACTGCTTTATGATGGTACCTTTCTTCATTTTCCAAATGAACATATAACGCAGTGAAAATAAATATTTTAATATACTCCTCTGTAACAAAATCGCCGTGAAACCCACTAGGGTAATGATCTGGAATGAATCTCGTATGGAGCTTTGCTGCGATAAAATTTGGGTGATGGAAGATGGATTCTAGAAATTCTATATTATTTGTTACTCCTTCTATATAGCATTCAGACAATGCTTTTTGCATTCTGCTGATCGCTTCTACTCTATCTTTTCCATATGTTATCACTTTGGCAATCATCGAATCATAGAACATGCTAATTTCTGAACCTGCAGCAACTCCATCATCTATTCTTACATAATCATTTTCACCCGGTTTATCGTAATATTTTATTCTTCCGCTGGAAGGGAAAAATTTCTTCGATGGGTCTTCAGCGCAAATTCTACTTTCTATTGCAGAACCAGTAAGTTTAATATCATCCTGATTGAATCTCAATTTCTCTCCACAGGAAGTTCTAATCATTTCTTCTACTATGTCTATTCCAGTTATAAATTCTGTTACTGGATGCTCAACTTGCAATCTCGTATTTACCTCAAGAAAATAGAAGTTTTGGTCTTTATCTACAACAAACTCAACAGTGCCTGCTGAAAAATAGCCAACTTGCTTTGCCAGAGAAACACATTGAACATACATTTTTTGTCTTACTTCTTCACTAATGAATGGACTTGGCGTTTCTTCTATTATTTTCTGATTATTCCTTTGTATCGAGCATTCTCTTTCTCCAAGACAAACTATATTGCCATATTTATCTGCTATGATTTGTATTTCAATATGTCTTGGCAACTCTATATATTTCTCTATAAAGATACTGCCATCCTTAAAACTTTTCTCTGCTTCATTTGTGGCTGATGTAAATGCTAGTTCAATTTCTTTTTTGGAGTTTACAATTCGCATTCCTTTGCCACCACCGCCTGATGCAGCTTTGAGCATAACGGGAAAACCGACCTCTTTAGCAACTTGAGCTGCGTGGGCAGCATCGCTGATCTTACCCATATATCCTGGCACTACATTCACTCCAGCTTTTCTTGCAGCTTCTTTTGCTGTTATTTTGTTGGCTGTAACTTCTATTGTTTCTGCACTGGGACCGATGAAGTCTATATTATGTTTTTGAAGAGCACGTGGAAAATCTGGATTCTCTGCTAAAAAACCATAGCCAGGATGAACTGCCTCAGCACCTGTTTCAACTGCTACTTCACATATTTTTTCAATGTTTAAATAACTGAGGCAAGATGGCGAAGGGCCGATATATCTTGACTCATCTGCTTGTCTTACATGCACAGAATTTACATCTGCATCCGAGTATATGCACACACAAGATATACCCATCTTATGGGCAGTTCTGATAATCCTGCAGGCAATCTCTCCTCTGTTTGCTATTAAAATCTTACTGTACTTCTTTTCTATCATCGTATGAGTATACTTTCTGAAGTTAAGAAAGTAAATTTCTATATCATTGCCTGCAAGTAATTTCTAGCTTCATCAAACACCTAAACTTTCTCCTGCAAGTTGTACATTAGCATTTTCCACTAAAGTGCTTTCGTTATGCAAGGCATGTATCTCGCTACATGCTTTAACTGACAGGTATGTGACCCCGCCAGAAGCTATTGCAACCATCGAGCTTAGTGCAAAAGATTGAGAAACTAAAAATAAAAAGTATAAAGACAAACATAAAGCAGCGATACATGCTATTGCTCCTATTATATATAAGCACAGGTGAAACTTCTGGTTACATATAAAGCTGTCTTTTATGCCTGCGATTTGCTTAATTTCTTTCTGTTGTGCAGCATTTAAGTAATAAAGAGGAGTTTCCCTCTTCTTATTAAAAGCATAGCCTTTACTGCAGAGCGCATCTTTAATATATTTTTTATTACATTTGAGTTCCTCTTTCAATCTGCTTACTTCTTTCCGATCTCCAGCTTCTTCTGCTTTCGTAATTTTGTTATTAGCTTCCTTCTCTAAGTCATTCACAATCTCTTGTACTGCAGGCAGCAAAATTCCACTTCTTGCTGCTTCATGAAATGGATTATCTCCATATTCATTATGCGCAGTTACAGAAGCAATGTTCTTCTTACAAATGTCTACAAATTTACCTTTGTTTTGTATTCTTGCAGCTAAATGCAGGAGATTACCTGCCTGTACTCTTTGTTTTGTTTTATCAAAAGGGCCGGTGTAACGCCAATTGATATTAGCTTCATTATCTGAAAGCAATTTTGCTATATCTACAAGTCCATCCATAACTCACCTCGCTATATTCAACCAGTACTAAATTATACAACACAATTTATGAAAAACAAGTAAATTTTATCTCTCAGAACAAATAAATTCTAAATTGTTACAAACATAAATTTTAGCTATCATCATTTACATTACTGTAACAGACAAATATGCCAGGTATAGTCACGAGATTTGCTCCATCACCAACAGGATTTTTGCACATTGGAGGAGCTCGTACTGCGTTATTTAATTGGCTCTATGCAAAGCATCATGGTGGCAGGTTTTTGCTAAGAATTGAGGACACCGACAGAAAACGTTCAACACAAGAAGCAATTGATGCAATTATAGAAGGGCTAAGATGGCTCGGTATGAGCTATGATGGGGAAATAGTATATCAGTCAAAAAGAATAGAGCGGCATAAAGAAGTAGCAAACCTTTTAGTTGAAAAGGGTAGGGCGTATCACTGTTACTGCCCTGAAGATGAAGTTGCAGAAAAGAAGGCAAAAGCAAGAGAAGAGGGCAAGATATACAAGCATAAATGTACTACAAAACCTCCTTCTTGTCATCCAAGTAGCCGACACTGGAAAAATATGTGGTCACGCGCTGGAATGACATCGGGTGTGAGGTCAGTTGTCCGCTTTAAAGTGCCAGATTCGCAAGAGATCGTCATTGATGACAAAATATACGGCCAAATCAAAGTAAATAGCGACCAGCTTGATGATATAGTGATCTTACGCTCTGATAACACTCCAACATATATTTTTGCCGTGGTAGTTGACGATCATGATGCTGGAATAACTGATATAATACGTGGTTCTGACCATCTCACTAATACCTTTAAACATCTGCTAATATACCAGGCTCTTGATTTTGACATTCCACGCTTTGCACATGTGCCGCTTATCCATGGGGAAGATGGGAATAAGCTATCCAAAAGGCATGGTGCCACAAGCGTTTGCGATTATGAAAAGATGGGAATATTGCCAAAAGCGATGCGTAATTACTTGCTGAGACTTGGCTGGAGTCACGGCAACGATGAGATTATTAGCGATGAGCAAGCAATAGAGTGGTTTAATTTAGAAAGTATTGGTCGTTCACCTGCACGGCTCGATTTCAAAAAACTGGAGCATTTGAATAACCACTATATTAGTAATATGAGCAATGAAGATATTCTGACTCTAATGCTTAGAGAAAATACTCTAACTGACAAAAAAAAGGGCTATTTACTGCAGGGACTGACAGAGCTAAAAAAAAGAGCAAACTACCTGACCGAATTATTGGATTTAGCAAAATTTTATATTCAAGATCCGCCACTTGATTTAAGTGAAGAGGCTGAGCAAATTGTCAAATCTAACCTCGATATAATCAAGTTACTTGCGTCATTTCTGTCAAAGATCGGTGATGAAAATTGGAATAAGGGTTTTTTATCTTCTCAGATCAAGGAATGTGCAAAATTGCACGATATGAAAATAAGCGATGTATACCACTCATTACGCGCCCCTATAACTGGAGTAATGGATGCACCTGGAATCATTGATATCATGGTGATTCTTGGTAAAGATGAGTGTATAAGAAGGTTACAAGCAATTTAAATGAAATAAGAAAATTTCTTGACAAGCTTTGCCAGCCCCTTTATCATGACAGTGAAGCTATTGTATTTGCTTTCGCCAATCTGCAGGTTAAAAGGTAAGGATTACTTAATGTATCGGCCTCTTATGTTTAATTTTTTGCAGTATATAGATACTGTATGTCTTTACAAAACTTCATCTACATCTAGATTTTTATCTAAATAAGCTGAACGCGCTTACAAAGCGTTACAAGACATCAAAAAATGCCAATACTCGACAAAGATAGTAAAAGACTAGCTAACTCGGGGATTCTTTGTCTTTTTTTCTGCTTAGTAAATTTCTTAAACATTTGCAGCGTAAGTTAGTTGCAATTAAAAGCGGCTGAATCTCGCTTGTCAAGCGTTTAAAACATAAAAAACGCCAATATTTTAAAGCGGATAATAACCACGGGGCTTCTTTTGCCTTTTTTTTCATTTGGTAAATTTCTTAATGTTTATGGCTAAACGACAACCGTCATCCCGCTGCTTGTTAGCGGGATCTAGAGATACCGCGAATGAATCGCGGTATGACGGTTCGTGGCGGCATGACAATAAGCTCGTCATCCCGCTACGTGTTAGTGGCTGAGATACTGCGGCGGTATGACGTAGGATTGCTGTCATCCCGCTACTTGTTAGCGCCGCGGCGGCATGACGTCTTAACTATAGAAAACTTGTATAGATTTTTTCTACTTCTGTGATATCATAAGCCTGTAATGATAAAATAAGTAAATATGGATAAGTCAGCGTATGAGATCATAGAACATGAGTATGACGTGGTAGTAGTAGGTGCAGGTGGAGCAGGGCTCAGAGCAACGCTTGGGATGGCTGCAACTAATTTTTCAGTTGCCTGCATTTCTAAAATTTTCCCTACACGAAGTCATACAGTTGCAGCACAAGGCGGAATTAGTGCAGCTTTAGGTAATATCGGTGAAGACGATTGGCGCTGGCATGCATATGACACAATAAAAGGTTCAGACTGGCTTGGTGATCAAGATGCAATAGAATATATGTGTAAAAACGCTGCTAAAGCTGTTATTGAACTTGAAAATTTTGGCGTACCTTTTTCTCGTACAGAAGATGGCAAAATATACCAGCGTTCCTTTGGTGGAATGACAACTCACTTTGGTAAAGGAAAATCAGCGCAGCGCACTTGTGCGGCAGCAGATAAGACTGGGCACGCAATCCTTCACACTCTATATCAGCAGTGTCTTAAATTCAACGCTGAATTTTTTGTTGAATACTTTGTGATTGATTTAATTATGGATAGCGAAACATGCTGCGGAGTTCTTGCTTGGTCGCTATGCGACGGCACATTACATAGATTTCGTGCGCATAGAGTGGTGCTAGCAACAGGTGGATATGGACGTGTTTATTTCTCTGCAACAAGTGCGCATACCTGCACAGGTGATGGTAATGGCATGGTAGTAAGGGCTGGATTACCACTTGAAGATATGGAATTTGTACAATTTCATCCAACAGGAATATATGGCTCAGGGTGCTTGATGACAGAAGGATGCCGTGGTGAAGGGGGGTACCTCGTTAATTCTCAGGGCGAGAAGTTTATGGAACGTTACGCACCAAAAGCAAAAGATTTAGCTTCCCGTGATGTGGTAAGTCGCGCAATAACAATTGAAATTAGAGAGGGAAGGGGGGTTGGACCAAAAAAAGATCATATGTATTTAACTATAGCGCATCTTGATCCGGAAGTAATAAAACTCAGATTGCCGGGCATCAGCGAAACCGCAAGAACTTTTGCTGGAGTTGATGTCACTAAAGATCCAATACCGGTCATTCCGACTGTTCACTATAACATGGGTGGCATTCCAACCAATTATTATGGAGAAGTGATCACGCTGAAGCAAGGTAAGGAAGAGGTAGTAGATGGACTATTTGCAATTGGAGAAGCTGCGTGTGTCTCTGTGCACGGTGCAAATCGACTTGGCTCTAACTCGCTTCTTGATCTTGTGGTTTTTGGTAGAGCTGCAGCGCTCAGAGCAAAAGAGAAGCTAAAGTCCGGTACACCACATAAAAAATTGCATTCAGACTGCACAGACTGGATAGTAGATAGATTTAATAAAATGCGATTTGCTTCCGGTGGGCTAAAAGTAGCAAAAATACGCGGTGAAATGCAGAACACTATGCAAAAATACGCATCAGTTTTCCGTGTTGCTGAAGTTTTAGAAGAAGGCAAAAAAGCTATAAAAAAGGTAGCAAAAATGATGCCTGATATTTCACTTGAGGATCGCAGTATGATGTGGAACAGTGATTTAGTTGAAGCGCTGGAGCTTGCTAACATGATCCCACAAGCGGTTATTACCATGGAATGCGCAGCTAATCGCGAGGAAAGCAGAGGTGCACATGCTCGTGAAGACTTTCCTGAACGTGATGACAAAAACTGGATGAAGCACACTATAGCGTGGCTTGAAGAAAAGAAAGGGCAAATTAACGTAAAAATTGATTATAAAAAAGTGGCTGAAAAAACTCTGAGCGGTGAGATTGATTTCATAGCGCCAGAGGAGAGGGTTTATTAGTCAGCCCATCTAGCTTATTCATGAATTGACGTAGTATTGATACATCGCTCATTTTAGTAGCTGGGTTTTCTGTATGCTCTGATTGATCTGATGCTCTAGCATTAAGAGCATTTTCTAACTTTAAGTAAATAGGGTAACACATTGCACAAACCGCTATGGTCACCGATAAAGCGGCTGCAGCTATCATGTTTCCTGCTAAAGCACTAAATACTGTTGCAAAAATTAAACCTCCGAGTATCCATTTTACTGGAAGACTTATATTCTTACGAGCATTCTTCTTAGAAAAATGCTCTTCAAGTTCTTCTTGTGTTTCTGGGTCAGGGCTAACACCTGTTATATCTTTGATTCTTTTTGTAGTCTGATAATATTTTTGCTTACGATGCTCTTTAGGTATTGTTATATGGTCACTTTTATTCTCAGCACCATTTTGTAACAATTCTGCACAAAATTCAGCAGTATAATAATGTTTTGTGGGCCTTGATCTAACCCACCTAGAAAAGTCTTTTAACTTACTAGGTATCTTCTCTGTTTGTCTAATTAAAGCAACTTGCGCTGGATATTTATCATCTTTATTTTGAGCGTTTATAGCCTTATGCAATTTTTCTGAAGATATTACTCCTTTTTTTTCAAAATCTAATATTAACTTCAAATATTTGATTTTATATTCTCCTTTAAGTAAAGCAATGTGGTGTAAGGCATTATTTTTATTTGCACCTTCAAGGCTAATGTTCGCCCCCTCTTGCAATAGTTCTTTAAAAAGTTCTTTATCATTATTTTTAATTGCTAAATGTAACGGATAATCACTATTACTATTTGGAGTGTTTACAGTATGTGCCACAATTTCTTTAACTTTTGCTTCTGTCTTGATTTTTATTTCCTGCTTTAGCTCAGCCTTTTTAGCTAATTTCTTTAAAAATTTACAATAGTATTCATTTTGCCCCTTAGACAATTTTTTTAAGCTTTCCTCAGGTAATTCTAACTGATCATGGCTGGCTCCATGCTCTAACAATTTTGTAAGAAACTTAAGTGTGTTATCGTTATCTTGGATTGTGTGAGACTCATGTTTTTCTTTTGTTATCTTGTTAATTAGTGCCACCTGAAGAGGGGTCTGATTTTCACTATTAATGAGTTGTGCTAGATCTTTCTTGGTGACCGTTTTTATTAGAATACCTAGAAACTTGCGTTTCTGTTTCTTTTCCAACGATACGATAAGGTGTAAAATATTGTTTCCTTTTTCATCTTTTATGCTGCTAATATCCGTACAATCTTTTAGATATTTTTCAAATTTCCTGTTATTTCCATTTTTGATCGCTTTTAGTAATAGAGCATTGCTATTTGTTATTTCGTTGCTTTTCTCTACTTCTTGATCTTCATTTGCTGTATTAGGGTTACTGATTGAATGTTTCTCATAATCATCACCAGCATCGCTACTGTAGTCACTTTCAATTCCACTGTCCCTACGATCATTTTGGTTACAATATTTGCTATTATAAGTAATTTCTGAAATTGCTTGCTTTACTCGCTCTTTTGTTTCATTTGATATTTTTTTCGATCGTTCTATTGCTTTATCTAGCACTGGAAGGAAGCATTGGACATAATACCTATAATATTTTTCTTGTTCTCTAAGTGATTCTTCTAATTTAGTTAATACTTCAGGACTAGCATCTTTTTCAAATAACCTTTTACACTTCTTGAGGGTTCCATCTTGACCTCTTGGTTTTTCACGCTTGTGTTCTTCTTTTTTTACCTTTCTCTCTATAATGCCATACAATTGCTCGTCTTTTCTATCCTGCTCTTGCTTTTTATTTTTATCTATGCATTCACCTAATTTATCTGCATTAGTAGTTAGTGCAGTTATATCTATACCCATACTAAAACCTCAATATTAAAAGCTATTTAAGTTGTCAGCACTAAACTAACAACCAAGAAGTTTGACTTTTAAATTGAGCTAAACGTTGTATATGTGATCAAAATATAGGTGGAAAGGCAGAAAATTAATTTCTGTGAGAAAATTTGCCGTCATAGTTAAACCTCACTTGAACAGTTGCTACTATTTTAACCATTTAATCTTAAAAAATAATAAATATAGCTAAACTGTGAAATGTGCTATTGGCTAAAATAGGATAAGAAACTATAGCTGCAAATATCCAAATTGATGTTTTTATCAGTCTTCCAGACTTGGTTTTTCTTTTAGTTTTTTAAGTCTTTCTTTATTTAGTATGGAGCTTATCTCTTCTACACTTTTATCAATATCATCATTGATTATTACATAATCATATTTATCACGTTTGCTTATCTCTTTTTGAGCTTCGGCTAATCTGCGCTCTATTTCGCTTGCATCATCACTATTACGCTTTTGCAAACGCAACCTAAGCTCTTCCATTGAAGGGGGAAGTATAAAAACACTCACAACTTTTTTTCTCATGAGCTTGAATAAGTGAAATGCTCCTTGCCAGTCTATGCTGAGTAAAACGCTTATTCCACTGCTCAGGTTTTGCTCTATAAAATCTCTTGGTATACCATAAAAATTCTCAAAAACTTTGGCGTATTCAAGCATTTGGCCAGCTTTGCATAACTCGTGAAATTTTTCTTCGGTAACGAAAAAATAGTCTTTTCCATTTATTTCGCCGGGGCGAGGCTTGCGTGTAGTCATAGAAACAGACCTAACTAAATTAGTTGATTGCTCAAGTAATTTTGCTGATATAGTAGTTTTTCCAGCTCCAGAAGGGGAGGATAGAACCAATAATACGCCCTCACTTTTTACGGTCATTTTTCTTTGCATTTTTTAACATGGTGCTTTTTGGATCAGAGTTTAAAAAGCTAGAACCTTCTAAATTAGAATTTGATAAGTTGGTGCCAATGAGAGAAGAGTTATCAAAGACAGTATAGCGCAAATCGGTTTTTTCAAAATTTGCCTTATTCAAATTAACGTTTACAAACTTTGCTCTACTCAATGTTGAATTAGAAAAATCGGCATTTTCTAAATTCATATTCTTAAATTCAAAGTAAGAATAATTTACATTAAATTTTTCACCCTGTGATATTTTCTCTTGCAAATCTCCAATTGAAGTTATAGCATTTTCTAACCCTGCAAGTTTTTTCTGTCCTTGATTGTCAATCAAAATCGAATTATCAAACTTGCAATCTGTTAAATGAACATCAGCAACTGAACTTTTATATATGCTTGAAGAGTGAAAAGACATATCACTAATTGTTGAATTACTCAAATTGCTAAGAAAAAAACTAGTTTTCCTAAAGGCATTAGCGTGAAGCAAAGAAGATCTGAAATCGCTTTCAATAAAATTTGAATTAGTTACTTTTAAATTGGACCAACTCGAATTATCAGCTAATAAATTAAAGAATGTTGAATTTTCTATTTCACTGGAATCAATATTATGGCGAGAAAGTGTACTGTTATAAACTTGAGAGTCTTGGATTTTTATCTTATACATTGAAGTTGTAGAAAGGTCTGAATCTTCTATCTTCACATAGGTGAATAGTGAATGGTCAAAAAATGAGCCATTCATGTTAGAATTTGCAACTTTAGTATTATGAAACTTTCCGTGACGAATGTCAGCATTAGAGACATTAACTTGATGCAGTTCACTAAAACTAAAATCAATATTGGATAAATCAGCATCATGAAGATTTGCTTCAGAAACATATGCATGTTTTATCTTGGAACCATTTAGTATAGATTGAACAAAACTTGAATTATCGTCATTCACATAGGAAATTTGTGTGTTGCTTAAATCAGTTTCGTCGAAGTTACTGTTAATTATGATAGAAGAATTAAGGCAAGCATCGGAAAGATTGCTACCTGTAAAGTCTGATTCTTTTAACTCTGCACCATATATGTTAGCATTTTTTAATGAAGAAAATTGTATCTTTAATTTATATGCATCCACTCCAAAGAAACTTGCATTATCAAGGTTGTTTTTCTGCATAACAGTATCGTTTATTTCACTATCACTAAAATTTACGTGGCTAACATTCGAGTTTGATAAGTTGGAGAAATTCATTTTCACATTCGAGAAATTAGTATGCAAACCAATTACGTTGTGCATACTTACTTTTTTGAGATCGGAACTGATAAAATCAGCATAACTAACATTAGACTGATCAAATACGATATCTGTTAAGTTTGCAGAAACAAATTTTGTAAAACTCAAATTTGTACCTTTTATTTTAATGCCATGTAAATTAGCATTGGAAAAATTAGCACCACGTAAATCAACATCAATGAAAGACACATCGGATAAATCGGTGTTAGAAAAATCGGCACCAATCAGACTTACTCCATCAAAAACAGATTTACTTAGGTACAGTTGGTTAAAATTAGCTCCATTTAAGTTAGAACCAAAACCTTTCTTAAAATCTTCTGGCACGCCCTCTTTGTGGCACTGCACCAAAAATTCAGCAAAGTCTTTTTTACTGTAAGATACGTATTTTGCATCACGCAAAGCGTTTAAAAAATCACTAATCTGATTTTTTTCATCATTTGTTTCGTTTCCATAACATAAATGACCAACTAAAATTAATATCAAAAATCTAATCATCTTGCTTATCGCACTGTATTTCTTTCGTTTTCACAGCCCAATCGTACATTGCTGAGCTTTCTTTATTGTCTATTCTTCTATCCTCCAAAAGATGTGGCATCATTTCGGCAATCGCATTTATTATATTGATCTGCTTTTTTTCGATTGCTATATCAATTGGGGATTGAAAATTATTGTTAACTACTCTAAGATCAGCACCTTGTAATAAGAGAAAGCGCACTATGTCTACCTCACCTTGTTTAACTGAATAAATGAGAGGAGTATCACCCAATTTATTTCTAAACCTTAGTATCTCTTGAATTGTTAATCCAATTTTTTCTAGCTTACTTATTACTCCTCTTAAGCAAGTTAAGTTGTTCTTCTTAATGCAGTAAAAAAATTGCTTACTGTAATCATCAATAAACACAGTTGTAGGAAGATGCTCATTAAGGCTATCATATTGTCGTTTATATATTGACTTGCTTTGTATGTCTTTATGACCCCATTCTTTTATTGGTTCTCTGTTTAGCTTTGTCCATTTTTGTAAACTTTTCTTTTCACTTTGCTCTTCTTCATCTTTTTTAGTTATAGGTTTTACTCTATTGCGGTCCTTGGAATTACTGTTTGTTTCTTTCACTTTTTTTTCTTCAGACTGATTCTCTACTTTTTCTTTTTTTCCCTCTAATAATTGACTCGCATCACTTTTTGAAAGTTCATTATCTTTTATATCAATCTTCTGATCAGCTTGTAGATTTTTTTGCGGGTTAGCTGTATTCTCATTTAAATCAGCACTTAAAGGCAAAGGCTCTGGTTTCAAATCTTTATTCACTTCTTTATTGGCCACATTTGGTAAATTTTGAGCAAATTTGTCTGTGCTTCCTTCTAGCTGGTCATTTGGCAAATCTTTATCAATCCTTTCACCTTCACTTATAGTTTTTTCAACCACGAAAGCTTTGTTCTCGTTGTGTTGCAGTTTCTCTTTATCGGTAGTGCCGTCTAATCTTTTGCTCTCAGCCTCTTGTGTTTGTTTAGCATCGACGTTGCTTTTTAACTCATCTTTTTGATTTGTGCTATCTTGCTTCCTTACACCTACATTTTCGTTTTTATGAACTGATTCAATTTTCTTTTCTTCAAGCTGCTCTACGGCAAACAGGATGGGTGATCCGAATACGACAGCTAATAATATAAAATATAAAATATTCTTCATAAATATCCCAAGCATAAGCTTAATTAAAATGATACTATAATCAAATGATTAATCTACAGTAAAAAATGCCTTAGGATTTAATTTATAAAAAAACAATAGATTTTTTGTATCTGTTCAGGGGCATCGCAAATATTGAAGCAAAGTGGTCAGTGCTTACTGTACGAACATTGTGGTTTGAGAGCAATCTCCGCTAGGGAGGATGTCATCCCAGTGCCCAGACACTGGGATCCAGAAAACTTAACTTTAAATAAGTGGCTGCATAATAAACTACACATTAAACCTAAAGTGCATTATATCGCCATCTTGCACGATATAATCTCTGCCTTCAAAGCGAATTTTTCCTGCGTCTTTGCAAGCTGATTCACTTCCATACTTTATGTAGTCTGCAAAGCTTATTGTCTCTGCTTTTATAAAGCCTTTCTCAAAATCAGTGTGGATTACACCTGCTGCTTTATCGGCTGTTGACCCTATTTTTACTGGCCATGCACGTGCTTCTTTGGGGCCCACAGTAAAGAAAGTTATCATACTCAGCACTTCATACATAATACGCGCTACTCCATCAAGGCCTGATTCTTGTAAGCCAAATTCTGATAAAAAACTCTGTTTTTCCTCTTCACTATCAAGATTTGCAATATCTGCTTCGAGTTTTGCTGAAATGCAATAAAATTTGCTTTTATTTTCCTCCGCCATCCTCTCTACCTTTTTAGATAATTCATTGCCAGTTATAACATTTGTATCTTCAACATTGCAAACGTACATAACGGGCTTTGTTGTCAGCAATTGAAGCAACTTCATCTCATCTTCATTGATATTCTCCAAACTTCTTGCAGGTTTACCTAATTTTAAAGTAGCTAATACCTCTTGCATTAATTCAAGTTGTCTCTTTAGCTCTTTATCACCTTGCTTTGCTTTCTTTTCCAATTGAGGAAGCCTTTTTTCTATGCTATCAATATCAGCTAGGATTAATTCCATTTCTACCACTTCAGCATCTGATATTGGATCTATTTTACTGTGTATATGGCTGATATCGTCATCCGTAAAGCACCTGAGCAGATGAACGATGGCATCAACTTCTCTGATATGGCTTAAAAATTTATTGCCAAGCCCTTCGCCTTTGCTCGCACCCTTTACCAGACCTGCAATATCTACAACTTCTAATTGGTTGTAGATTACCTTCTCTGAGCCTGCAATTGCTGCGATTTGTTTCAAACGTTGATCTTTTATCGAAATCTTGCCTATATTTGGCTCGATTGTGCAAAAAGGATAATTTGCAGCTTCGGCTGCACTTGACTCTGTAAGCGCATTAAATAAGGTTGATTTTCCTATGTTTGGTAACCCAACTATACCGCAGTTAAAACTCATATTTGCTATGTAAAATTATAACTATTGCATAATTTAAAAATTTCTGCTATACTTAATTAGTCGCTTATTGACAATTTGTTGGTATAGTAATATATAGCTTAAATTAAGGTAAAACTATGACTACAGCTAAGAAACGGAAACTACCAAGTGACTTTCATGATGTTGAGGTTGGAATAAAAAGGCCCAGGATCTCAGGGCAAGAAATAACTCTTTTAAATAGTAACCCTTACCCTGACAATTTCTATGTAGGACAAGCAATTGGTAATGGAAGCTGTTTTTTTGACTCGTTCAGGCAAAGTC
This sequence comes from Wolbachia endosymbiont of Drosophila willistoni, assembly GCF_040084705.1. Lineage (NCBI taxonomy): Bacteria > Pseudomonadati > Pseudomonadota > Alphaproteobacteria > Rickettsiales > Anaplasmataceae > Wolbachia > Wolbachia endosymbiont of Drosophila willistoni. The sequence continues at coordinate 776,959 of NZ_CP157591.1, read as the reverse complement.
TAGAACAACAGACAGGAGAGCAAGTTACTGCCGAAAAATTAAGAAATGATTGTAGGGAATTTGCGCAAAAGAATCCACCAAAGTGGTTTACAAATGCAATTGTCAATAGTCATGATAACAATGGCCAGCACCGTAGTGAAACTGTAGATGATTATACAGCAGACATTATGCGTAACAGTAGGTGGGGTGATCCTGACGTTGAAGGCAGAATACTTTGTGAAAAGTATAAGGTAAAGCTACATGTTATAGAGAACCAGACTGTTGATAACCAAGATCTGTCTTTGCATGAATTAATAGACAATTCAGGTTCAAAAAGTGCAGGTGAATACAATAAAGTTGATTATGATGATAGTAGTACTGTGCATATAATAAACAAAGGCGGATTGCATTTCGAACCATTGCTTGATAGAAATAAAAGTTCAGCAAAACAACTGCAAGAGGAAACCAAACTTAAACAAGAGCAAGAACAAGAAGATTTCCTATTAGCAAAAAAACTGCAGCTAGACGAGATCTTAGAATATTGTAACCTTTCAAAGGATATCTCTGAGAGAGCAGAGGTTGAAAAGGGATTTGATAAGTTATTGGCAGAAAATGCTGATGGAAAAATTGGTGATGTTGTAGGGCAGTGCGTTAGTGATATAAAGCAGCGCATAGAGCAGCAAAACCCTTCAAGTTTACTAAGATGTGGTACGGAATCGATGGCAGAACCATTTCATCAACAACGAGCACCACAACTTGTAAAATCTTAATAGCCCTGTATATTTTTATATAGGGCTTTTTCAAGCATTTCATATAATATGAACTTGCAGTACGTACTAACCTAAATGCAAGTTGACCATGAGACTAGTTTAATTATTGATGCCATAGAGGAATTTGGTGGTGAGGCTAGGCTTGTCGGCGGGTGTGTGAGAGACTCAATTTTGCAGCGTGATGTCCACGACATCGATTTAGCTACTAATTTGCTTCCCAATCAAACGATTAAAGCGCTAAAACTCCGTAATATAAAAACTATTCCAACTGGCTTAAAACATGGAACTATCACTGCGGTTCTAAATCAGAGGTCTTTTGAAATTACGACACTAAGGCATGATGTGAAATGTGATGGTAGGCATGCAAAAGTAGAATTTACCAATAATTGGCAAGCGGATGCTTCAAGGCGCGACTTTACATTTAATGCTCTGTATGCAGATAAGCATGGCCATATATATGACTACTTTGGTGGTATAGAGGACTTAAAAGCGCGAAGGTTAAACTTTATAGGCAACGCTGAAGATAGAATTAAAGAAGACTATCTACGTATTCTAAGAGCTTTTCGTTTTCATGCAAAAATATGTGTCGGAGATTTGAGTGATGAAATACTAAGCGTATGCAAAAAGCATTCGCATATGATCCAAAACCTCTCTGGAGAGAGAATAAGAGATGAAATACTTAAATTGCTGGAGTGCAATGATCCTTTTCCAACACTTAAGAGCATGCAAGAATCTGATGTTTTGCAAAAGATTATCCCAAAAGAAGTAAAATGCGAAATTCTGTCTTCGCCACTTCTTTTGGGCACTGATGCACTAGTAAAATTAGCGTTACTCCTTAGGGCTACTAAAAAAAATGACAGGTTAAGTCTTGGAGAATATGTAAGCAAATTTTTACGTCTTTCGAACAAGCAAAAGAAAAAGCTGCTATTTTTACTATCCAACGATATCAAAACAGAACTCTCAGAAAAAGAGCAAAAAAAATACATATCTTTATTTGGTAGAGAATTATATTGTGATTTAGTGAAAATTTGTGGTGTTGAGTCTGGAGAAAATGTTGATGAATACATTTCATTTGCTAACACATTCAATATTCCAAAATTTCCTTTATCTGGCGATGATTTAATAAGTATAGGTCACCAGCCAGGAAAAAGTTTAGGTAGAAACTTGGAATTGCTAAAACAACATTGGGAAGATAGCTCCTACACTTTAACAAAAGAGGAGCTGGTGCTTTATGCTAAGAACCTATTCTAACTGCTTTCTGACTGTTCAATGAATGTATGCTTGCAATATTAGGGGAACTCATAGAGGAATTAGGTATATGTTCTTTTTTAGCTTTTTCTGTTAATTGATATTCGTTTACTCCTCCTTGAGTTTGATTACACATTCCCTGATCTGGAGATAAAAATTTATCTCTTATGCTTAATGCCAGTTGTAACTCTTGAATCTTATTTGAAAAACATTTCATTTTAGCCTCTGTTAATTTTCCTGTAACAATTTCTTTAAGCAATTCTCCTGAGTCGTTATTATTATTATTCTTGCTATTAAAGCTGTGCAAGATAGAGTCTACAATCTTATTTACCCCTTCTTGTTTGTTAAATTCTAATTTTTTTACGCATTTTCTAACAGAAGGTGACAACTTGGCTTTTAACGTGTCATCTCGTAGTTCTTTACCCATATTTTTTCCAATGTTACAATGTTCGTTGACAACTTCTTTAACCTTAGCTTCTATGATCTCCCTTGCGGATTGTTTCAAATTACTTTCTAATAATTCAAGCAGCTTACTGCTTTCAAATTTGCCATCATCTTGATTTGATAGAGACTTTATAGTTTCATTAAGCACGTTATGGCAAAAGTGTTTCTCTTTAAATTCAGGAAAACCTTTTTTTAACTCCTCGTTTTTCCCAGATAAAAAGTTATTGAGACCCTTATCCCTAGAAAGCTTATTGGGCAAGTTTCGTAATTTTGAAAGAGTTGATTTTGCAGTAGATACTGTACTCACTGCACCTGCCTTTTTAGCCAATTGACCTTCTTTTGCTTCCTGTAGTTTCTTAGTGTCAGCTTTCAATTGACCTTCTAAATCAATCTCCAATTGTTGTTTAGATTCTTGAACACTTTGTAATTGCTTCCCCAAGTTCTCCATTTCACCCAATTGAGCAGTCAATGTATTCACACTTAATCGTAGAGCTTTGTTTTCATGACCTAAGTCACTGACTTTATTTTCTAATTCAGTATTTTTGTCTTTAGCCTGACACAATTTATCAGTCTGTGATTTAAGTAAAGCCACTAATTTGCTAGCTTGCCATTGTTGATTCAATTCAATTAATTTATCCTCCTTGTCCTTCAACCTACTCTTAAGTTCTATTATTTGTGCTTGCAGACTTTCATTATCTTTCCTAGTAGCTTCAATTTCTTCTCCTTGCTCTCTTATTATCATGTATTGATCAAATATAGTTTTCTGTTGTTCATCAACTTTATCCTGCATTGCTTTTTTATCTTGTTTGTATTTGGTTAGTTCCTCTTCTCGTTCGCCTGCATCTTCTGTAAGTCCCTTATAACTCTTTTCAAGTCCTTCAATTGCAGATCGTAATTCTCTATTTTCTTCTTTTAAGGAAGCATTTTGTAAACGTTCAAGTTCTAATTCCTGATTTATGCCCTCCAGCTGTTCTTCTAATGCTTCATCATCTTCCTCTGTTATCAATGCTACTCCATCAGTCTGAACCCCTCCATCTTTGTTTATCACTACACTTTGGCTCTCTTTCTCTACAACTTCAGGTTTTAAGTCAACTTGAACACTTCCATCTATTGTCTTAAAAGCATCAGTTTGAACTTCATTGTTTGCAGTAGTTTTATCGTAGTACAAAATATTTTCTGCCCATCTATTCCATCTCTTGGGCAATATTCGTCCAATCGTTTTTAGATATAACCAAGCAATACAGTAGACCAGCTGTATTTTTTTTCCTTTCGCTTAATATTAATTTCATAATTAACCTTATTATTAATATTTAGCATAAAATTACCTTATTTTTTAACTTTAATTTACAGAAAATTTTAATAGTAATAAAGTTATATATATTAGTATAAATGTTAAACAAATACTAACGCAGGTGTCAAATTATGGTAAAGTCTTTGCCCGCCTAATACACTTTAAGCAGAAATGTACATGTCTGCAAGTACAGCATTTGCTTTTTCTATCGCTCTTGCTAACACTCCCTGTTCATTGTTCTGATTTTTCACATTGATTACCTGAGCAGCCAAGTTTGCAGGAAAAGTGACCAAACTGACTTCCCATAATTCCACTTGTTTTAACACTCTAGCTCCACTTTTATGATCAACATCATACTCTATAGGTATATAGCCGATGGAAAGTCCGTTAATTGCCCCAGTTTTGAGCATCAAATACACTTCTTCTGCTTTCTGAATACCCAAAAGTAAATGTGCGGTTATATACAGGCCAACATCATTTTCATAAATATCTATGATACTACCTATAGGTTCGTCAGGATTATGCTGCCAAAGGAGTTTTATTTTATTTCTGTTTAAATTTTCCTTAAATGCTCCGGGCAATATCAGATCATTTTGTTTATCAACTATGTTAAAAACGCTCGCATAACCAGAAAATACACCGTTTTCTCCTATACTTTTTATTGACAATGGTGAATAGAGAAATTTCTTATTCATAAAGCCTCCTGTAGTATTGGGAATTTTGTTTCGCAATGCACTGCGATATAATTCTATTATATGCAGTGCTCTAAAAGGGGGAAGCACTTTCTTAGTTACTAAAAACGCTAAATTGTAATATGGTACAATGTTACAACGATGTCATGAAAGTAGCTGAAACTGGTTCCTTTATGACGGCAGTACCTTCTCCTGTCATCCGAGTAGCCTCCTTTTTTTGTCATCCCAGTGCTTGACACTGGGATGGCTTTGTTGCATCGCTACTTATGAAAGGCTAACTATAGTTAGGATTATAAGCAACCTATTGAAAATCTTGTTTTTTTGCAATCAATCTGATCAAATTTAAGAATAGTAATTTGTTATTTATATTAATAAATTTAATTCTATTGAAAATAGCTAAAGCATTGAAATTCTTGAATTTTAGCCGGATTGGTAAATGGTAGTGAAATTTCTTTTACTCAAATTTAGGTATTCATTGACCGTTCTTGTTATAAATACCAGAATAATAAGCTACTGATATTCCCTATCTTTTTTATCTTTAATCCATCATAGCTAGCGATGCAACAAAGCCCACTGGGATCCAGAAGACTTAATTTCAACCAAGTGGCTGCATAATAAAGGCTGGATTCCAGTGTCAAGCACTGGAATGACATCACAGGGGCATTGACCTCTCTTGGGCTCTTTTAGCTATAAACATTAAGAAATTTACCAAATGAAAAAAAAGGCAAAAGAAGCCCTGGGGTTATTATCTGCTTTAAAATATTGGCGTTTTTTATGTTTTAAACGTTTGATAAGCAAGATTTAGCTGCTTTTAATTGCAACTAACCTACGCTGCAAATGTTTAAGAAATTTACCAAGTAGAAAAAAAGACAAAGAATCCCCGAGTTAGCTAGTCTTTTACTATCTCTGTCAAGTATTGGCATTTTTTGATGTCTTGTAACGCTTTATAAGCGCGTTCAGCTTATTTAGATAAAAATCTAGATGTAGATGAAGTTTTGTAAAGACATACAGTATCTATATGCTGCAAAAAATTAAACATAAGACGCCGATACATTAAGTAATCCTTACCTTTTAATCTGCAGATTGGCGAAAGCAAATACAATAGCTTCAGTTTCATGATAAGGGGGCTGGCGAGGTTTGTCAAGGAAGTTTTTAGCCCTGTCTCCTTGCTATAATGTTCATATCGATAGAAAAGCAAAAGAATAAAATGAAATATCAAGTGATATCCTCTATAATTAAATTTTTTGAATGAAGAGATGACGATTCGTGTAGGAATTAATGGTCTGGGTAGAATAGGCAGAGGCGTATTGCGTGCTATTTTCGAAATAGAAGAATATAGCAAACAAATAGAAGTTGTAGCTGTCAATGGATCGCTCAGTGCAAAGCAGCATGCACATTTGATTAAATATGATTCTGTTCATGGCAAATTCAGTGGTGATATTGATTTTAATGAGTCTCAAAATTGGATTTCTATAAATGGCAAAAAGTTTTCTTTATATAGAGAACGGAATCCTGAAAATATTCCTTGGAATGTTGATGTAATACTTGAATGTACTGGTGCATTCAATAAACGTGAAGAAGCAATAAGGCACAATGCAGAGAAAGTAATTGTCTCTGCTCCAGTTTCGGATGCTGATGTCACTATAGTTTATGGTGTGAATGACGATATGCTCGAAAAAGAGCATAAAGTGATATCAGCAGGTTCTTGCACTACAAATTGCCTTGCTCCGATTGTGAAAGTCCTACACTCCAGTTTAGGTATAAAAAGCGGTTTTATGACTACTATACATGCCTACACGAATGATCAAAATGTTCTTGATGGTAATCATAAAGATTTGCGTAGAGCAAGGGCTTGCGGATTATCTATGGTGCCAACTACAACCGGGGCAGCAAAAACAATTGGTTCTATAATTCCTGAATTAAAGGGCAAGCTAGATGGCACTGCCGTCAGAGTTCCGGTTAGCAATGTTTCTATGGTTGATTTTACATTTACGACTGATAAGAAAGCGACCGTTAAAGAAATCAATGAAATGTTTAAGGATGCAGCTCTCTCCTCTACGTCATTCCAGCGCGTGACGCTGGAATCTAATTTCTGGATCCCAGTGTCAGCTACTCGGATGACATCAGAGGGTACTAGGATGACAGAGGGTTATCCAATGTCAAATGTACTTTCTATATGCGAGGAACCTTTAGTCTCAATAGATTTTGTGCATAACCCTTATAGTGCAATTGTGGATTTAACTGGTACATATGTTACAGGTGATATATGCAGGGTTGCAGCGTGGTATGACAATGAGTGGGCTTTTTCGCTGAGAATGTTAGACATAGCATTATTGAGCTATAGTAAAGTATGAACTGGAACTCAAGCAAATACGCCTCATTTTATGAGCACTTTGCGGAACTCAGAAAAAGAGTTATCTTTTGCTTTCTATTTTTTTGCGTTGCTTTTGGTTTTTGTTATTACTTTAAGGAAAATATATACCGTTTTTTACTCGCACCTTTAATAGAAGCAACAAAAGGTAGCGAAGGTTTTTCTTTAATTTACACAGACTTAACAGAGGCATTTTTTGTGTATCTCCAAGTTGCAATAATGAGCGCACTTTTGTTTTCTTTTCCTGTGTTTGCATGGCAATTTTATATGTTCTTAGCACCTGGGTTATATAAAAGTGAAAGGGCAGTGTTGTTGCCATACTTGATTGCAACACCGGTTTTATTTGTAACGGGAGCCACTGTAGTCTATTACTATATATTTCCTTTAGCCTGGAAGTTTTTCATCACTTTTGAACATAGTGGGAAATCTTTCGGTATACCAATAGAGTTTATGCCATCAGTTAGCGAATATTTAGACCTCGTTCTCCAATTTATGTTTGCTTTTGGCACTGCATTTCAAATTCCAGTAATACTCACATTAATGGTGAGAGTAGGGTTACTCACTACACAAAGTTTGTCAAATAAACGCAGAATCGCGATAGTGGTAATTTTTATTATCGCTGCAATCTTAACTCCACCTGATGTATTAAGCCAAGTAGGGCTTGCAATACCTATGCTGATTCTATATGAATTGTCCATTCTGATATGTAGGTATATTGAAAAAAAGAAGACAAAGATTTAAACAAAGAAATCCCTCTTATCTCCTTTATATCACATTTTTAACTTACAACATTCTTATTCAGGACTTAAATATGGAAATGTTTCATAAATTGATTGTAATACTTTGTTAAGTTCAGCCTTACTTTTGATGATCAATAATACTGTATCATCACCTGCTATAGTTCCTATAATTCCTATGTTTTTGCTATTATTTAATGAATAAATAACATACTTCTGATCTAGAAAGTAAGCTAGGCTGCTAGCTTGTCCTGGTTGAGTGTGTAGTACTATTAAACCAAAATCCGAAATTTGCATATTAAGTATTAATGGTAATCGATATTGGTTGATGTCAATTACTTTATACATACCAGCAACTTTGGCAATTTTAAGTTTTTTTAATTTTCTTGATAAAGTAGCCTGAGGAATGTTGTGCCCTCTTTCTTTAAGCAAGGTCTGTAAATCGCTCTGCTCTAAAATTTCGTGATTTTGAATAATATTTAAAATATGTTCACCTAGTGTGTTGTCATGCATTATGCATTTTCCTCATATTGAATATGTAGTAAGTATATTTGAAATTATATTCATTATTTCTTGACTATTCAATTTTTAATGTCTATATTCATAAGATGAATAAAATATGAATATAAATTAGTAATATGAAAAAATATATTTTAAATGCTATTATAGTGATAAGTATTCTATTAACAGGATGCAAGGAAAATAAACACGATAATATCATTAGATTTGCAATTTCTGCAGATTATCCACCTTTTGAATATTATGAAAATGGTAAATTTACTGGCTTTGACATTGAGCTTGCTCAATTAGTAGCAAAAGAGTTAGGTAAAGAAGCGATATTTAAAGATATGCAGTTTAGTGCTATATTTGCAGCATTGCAAAGTAATTCTGTAGATGCTGCTATATCTACTATTGGTAGCACAGAAGAGCGTGAAAAAAATTTTGATTTTTCAAATAGTTATTATACAGGGGAATTTGGTATTCTATATCACAAAAATAAACCCATAGCCGGTATAAACAACTTAACTCACAAGAAGATAGCCGTTCAACTAGGAACTGTCATGGAAATTTGGCTAAAAGAGCATGTTCCTACAACAGCTCAAATTATTGCTATAGACAATAATAATCAAGCTGTAGAAACATTAAAGTCTGGTCATGTTGATGGCGTCCTAATTGATGAATTCCAAGGTAAAGTATTTAGCAAAAAAAATCCTGGTCTATCATGGTCAGCCACTGCCAAGTTAGATGGTGGTTATGTTATTGCTGTGAATAAAGGATCTGCTTTAAAGGATAAAATAAACGAGGCATTAAAAAGTTTAGAAAGTAAAGGTGTAATACAAAAAATAGCAGAAAAATGGCTAGGAGATAACTGATGCAGGAATTAATTTCTAATTTCTTGTTTGTTGGAACAGGCCTTGCCTTTACTTTAAAATTATTGATTGGAGGACTGCTTTTAGGTGTGAGTCTAGGGGGATTATTGTCAGTACTCAGATATAATAAGATCTGTATTCCATTAATTAATGGAATTATATCTGTAATACGTGGCACCCCCCTTATATTACAGTTAAGTGTTGTTTATTTTATGACCCCAACCATTGCAGGAATTAAATTAAACATATTTAGTGCTGGCATTATAGCATTTGGTCTAAATAGCTGTGCTTATATTGCTGAGATTTTACGAGCTGGTATTGAAACTATATCAAAAAACCAGTTTGAAGCAGCTAAAACTTTACAAATACCTAGTTTCTATATGTGGAGAGATATTATATTACCACAAGTTATTAAAAATATTCTTCCTGCAATGATAAATGAGATCATTGCACTCCTTAAAGAAACGGCATTAATCTCTACTATTGGTGGTGTTGATATTATGCGCTCTGCGCAAATGCTTGCAGCAGAACAATTTACTTATTTTATACCACTTTGTCTTGCTGGGGCTTATTATTACGCTCTTGTATTACTAATTGAATATATAGGCAAAAAGATTGAACAGAAAGGTATATATGATAAAAATGCATAATGTTTGTAAATTATTTAATAATGTTCCAGTACTTAATAATATTAACCTGATTATAGAGCAATCTATAGTTGGTCTTGCTGGTCCTTCTGGTAGTGGTAAATCAACATTGTTACGTTGTATACAAAAACTCGAAGTTTTAGATTCTGGTAGCATTGAATGCAATGATAGTACTGGTTTTGTATTTCAGGATTTTCAACTTTTCTCACATATGACTGTCTGGGAAAATCTTACATATGCTCCCAAACTTAAAAACAAAACTCAGGATCAAAGTGATTCACTACTTGAGTCTTTGGGTATTGCCTCTAAAAAAAATGATTACCCTAGTAATCTATCCGGTGGGCAAAAACAGCGGGTTGCGCTTGCCAGAAGCTTAATGATGAATCCAAGGATTCTATTATGCGATGAGCCAACGTCTGGTTTAGATGTAGCAACAATAGTCGACGTTGTGGAACTACTACAATCAGTTAGAGATATGGGTATTACTATGATTATCGCTTCTCACAATTTGGATTTTTTAACAAAAATATCAGATCGGATTATTCTGTTAAAAAACGGAAAAATAATTGTAGATATCAATCCTAAAGAAATTGATGAACCAACAAACTATTTAAAAAATAATTATTAAAAGAGAATCACTCATATCATACTGAGAGCTATAACAGATCTTAGCATCGAAAATTACATAATATACATTATGGAAAACAAAATTACATAATGTAAGAAGCAATGCTAAAAATAAAATCACATAATATAGCAAACTATAGCTAACCCAAGAAAGGTTTTCCTACGTCATACCGCCGCGATATCTCAGCATAGATTCCGCTAACAAGTAGCGGAATGACGAATTTTTGTTTTTCAAACTGTCGGTAAATCTAAGTCAGTTTAGCTATATGTGTCAAGCACTGGGATGACACCCTCCTGATGGGCCAAAATCACAATGTTCGTACAGTTATGGAATGAATCGCGGTATGACGTGTTGCTTTGATCAGCTATAAAGATGATGCTGCGGAAGTTTTTAGTACCTGCTCGCAACTTTCAACAATTTAATAGCACTGGTGTTTACAACCTCTCCGCCGACACGCTTAGTGACAAAAAACCTCACATAAGGTTTATTCGTATAAGGGTCTCTTAATATTCTCATTCCTCTGTTATCTACAATCTTATAAGCTTGTTTGAAATCTGCCATCGCAATTACTGGTAGCTGATTGTTTGGCGCTGGTGGCATATCGGCAGATTGATATACTGGTATTCCCATTAAAGTATCTGGAGCTTCAAGCGACAGACTTGGCTGCCAGAGATACTGACCTGTTTGAGATTTTAGCAGCCTGATATCCTTCAACGTACTCCTGTTCATCAAAAATGACGCATTTTTGGAATAATATTCGTCCAGAGAGTAATACAACATCATTATTGAATCACTATCTAATTTTTCAGTTTTAACTTGCTCTATTTTATTATAACTGTTTCCATTTTCATAAGCTAAAATTCCTTTTGGTTGAAAAGTGCCCTCACCCTTAATGAAGGCTTCGCTTTCTTCCTTACTAAAAGTCTCGGCAATCTTTTCCACCAGCCAACTCTCAACATCGACAAACGCATCATCGAGTAACTTTTGTGATATTTGTGGTTGAGCATATAACTCGTAAGTTGTGACGGAAATCTTTTGGATTTTGGGCGTGTCCGTATCTTTTGCAAAATCATACTTAGACTTATTGCCACCGTCCTCATCATCTACTGTTTCACTGCTCCAACCTGCACCGGCGCGGTCAAAATCTTCTATAATGTAATCCAATGTTTCAGTAGAGATTCTTTGACTGGAGCATATTTGTCGCATTGGGGACGAATCAGTTACGCGCTTGTTTATGCGTTTTACAATATGCGGAGTAACTAGATACCCCCCGATATCACTGTCATCTCCACTGAGGGTTTTGTGTGATAAACCGCTTTCCATTCCCTTGCGGATACAATCAGAAAAATATTTATCGCTTGTGCTAAAATCTGTATTTACTTCTGGGCGTTGAGCTGCAGTTTCGATCAAGTCTAAACGCTCTTTGCAACTATCAATGGCATTATTTACCTTGCATAGCTGCTCAATTGTTGCAGAATCAGCACGCCCTTTGCTTTCAATTTCTTTTAGTTTGCGATCATTTATTAATTTAAATTGCTCCCATGATGAAGCGAGTTCATTGATACGGTGAGCGATATCGGTAAGTGACATAATAGCCTCCTTTGAAAATGAAATAAAAATGGAAATAAGGTAATAGGAATGGCATCCATAGATGTTTCCCACAGTTGTACGAATATTGCAATATGGTACATAGTAAACGATGTCATTCCAGTGCTTGACACTGGGATCCAGCTTCTATGCAACTTAATTAAAAACGTTTGTTTTAGCGTAAGACAACTACCTTTAGCTCATCAGCTCAGTTATAAGCAAAATTTCTGGATTCCAGTGTCAAGCACTGGAATGACATCATCTGTTGTGCAATTTACCTTTAAAAATGAATATCCGTACAGTTATGTGCTTGGCACTGAAATGGCATCATTTTTTATCTGTTGAAAATGTAAACCGAAAAATAGCGTGGCACTTTGTGCCACGCTTAGTACTGTAAGCTTAATCCAGTAATTAAATTAAGCGAGGTAAAATAAAAGATAATGACACTATATAATGTTCGTTCTTTTATGTCAAGCACTTTTTTGAATTTTTTTGGTGATAATTTTTATCCAGTTATTTTATTATTGTAGTATAATTTCAATGCCAGATACTATCATTATGATCACTATCTAAATTTAAATCGTAATTATCATCAAATTTATATATCCCCTCCATCTCTTCTCTATGCAATTCATGTGAATCACCTAAAGCTTTTTGATTAGAAACGTCAACACAATACTGTAACAGTGCTCTTAATGCTCCAGCACTATCTTGATCTAAATTAAAATTGCTAAAATCAAATTTCTGCATATTCTCCACATGTCCTTCTCTACATAACCTACATATCTTAGCAAAAGCCCTTTCACTTTCTCGACTCCAAGCATTAAGAAAGTAAGGATCTACTACTTTGCTAAATTGTTTCTCTATCTCTTCAAGAGAGCTCTCTGGATTAAGTTCTAATATTACTTTGAAAATCCCACTGCCATGGAATCCATAAAATTTACTAGATAAGCTATCTTTTACAAAATTAACTGCATCATCTATTGTAACACCAGAGCGAGATTCAAATATCATCTCAAATGCTCCATAACAACTATCAATACCAAAATTAATTATTTTTTCCATAAAATCAATTACCTCTTCTAAGGAAATTTGTGGCTTATTCCTCAAGATAACTTCTAAACTCTTGACAAAATTATGCCCATGCTGACCCATAGCATGGGTTTTCCCATTTATTGTATAATGATATAGCTTCTTATTTTCTATTATATGCTTATTGCACTGGTAGATATGTAGCTTATTCAATTTGCCAGAATATTCCTCTATTTCCTTATCTGGTAATTTTGAGCGGAATTCCTTGATTACTTCGCGTATTATTCTATTGATATTACTCATGCTTATTCCTAATTAATATGTTAGTATTTTTATAAATTAAGTTATTATATTAAAATTCTTTCATGGATTTCAATATTAGCTCCGCACTACTTGTAGTTTTTGTAATGGGTCTGCCAATGACGATATAATCAGCTCCTGAATTTATTGCTTCTTTTGGTGTTGCTGTTCTTTTTTGGTCGTCATGACCTGGATCTATACGAATTCCTGGAGTAATAATTTTAAAGTCTTCACCGCATTCTCGGCGCACTTCCTGAGCTTCCAATGCAGAACAGACTATTCCATAGAGTCCAATCTTTTTTGCAAGCTTTGCAAGCAAAATTACCTGTGATTTTACTTCTCTTGCTACTCCAAGCTCGTTTAAATCCTCATTGCTCATACTAGTTAGCACTGTCACTCCAATCAGCTTTATTTTTGTGCCTTGCACTACACTTAGCGCTTCTTCAAGCATTTTTGTCCCACCGCTGATGTGCAGAGTTAACATTTCAACGTTCAGAACTTTTATTACTTCAACTGTTTTAGCTACAGTGTTTGGAATGTCATGCAATTTCAGATCTAAAAAAATTGGTACATTGCATTTTGCAACTTCTTGCACTCCAGAAAGACCTTGAGCAGCAAAAAATTCTAATCCCAGCTTTACCATGCCAACTTTACCACGCAGAGCATTAGCTAGAGAAATAGCCTTATTTAAGTCTTGTGTATCCAGTGCGCATATTATTGGGTTCATTATCTTGCATGATTTATCTTATAATAAGACTCATTGTTGTGTTTTGCAAATACTTTCACTCTGATTGAACTGACTGCGTTCATAAGATTCTGTCAATAGTGAATTTGGCAACTTGGTCGGGGTGGATGAGCGACTGACAAATAATGATTCATATCCAAGATCTTCCAGCGAAGAAGAAGGCGTTTCGTCTGGCAAAAGCCGTGCAATTTCTCCTTGTAACGCAGACTTTAATATTTGAATCGTATCTAATATTGCTTTTCCATCATTATTTCTTATTGGTTCTTCTATATTGTCTGTTACGCATCTTATCAACAGTTGCGCAAAATTCACTTGTTTTTCTTTCTCTTTCAAAAAATCTTCTATTTGGCTGTCTCGTTCTAAAAGTGAATTTCTTAAACCTTTTACTTCATTATTACAATCTTTTCTTATCCCATCTAACTCAAAAGATTGATTTTTAATTAAACCATTTGCTTCATCTAACTCTTCAAATTTCTCTTTTAATTCTTTAGATAAATTTTTCTTTTCTTTGTTGACCTCTTTAATTTTACATTGTAGCTTATCTAAGTTTGCATGCAGCCTTTCTTGTTCTTCACGTAATTCCTCTACTTCTTTAGAAAGTTTATTTTTTCCTTATTCAATGCCTCTACTTTTTCACTAAGTTCATGTTTTTTCTCACGTAGTGCCTTTTGTACTTCACGTAACGTTTCTATTCTATCATTTAACCCCTTATTCTCTAGCTCTAAATGTTTATTATCATCCACTTCCATCTTCAGCTTTGCAATAAATCTACTTCTTTCTTCCAACTGTTTCTTTAAACATGAGATTTCAAGTTTTAATTTCTCTTCCTGCTCATTAAGCTTACCTATTTCCTTTCTTGTTTTGTCCAATTCATTGTCTATTTCAAACGTACGATTCTTTGCTGTTTCTAATTTTTTCTCTAAAGATTTTTTTTCTTCAAGAAGAGATTCTCTCTCAACTTCTGACTCATTTACTTTCTGATCCAATCTTTTTGCTCTCTTGTCTAAATTTTGCTTTTCTCGAGTTAATTCATGTTTTAATTTTTCCACTTCTTTGTTTGCAGCTTTTTCAGCTTCCTTTCCTAGAGTTATTTTATTTTCTAACTCTTGCTCTTTCTGAGCGAATTTATTTCTCTCAACCTCTATTTTTTTATTATTACTAATTATTTTATACGAAAGTGCAAGCACCAAAACAGATAATGTAGCTAAAGCAAGAATTAGAGGAAGAGGCACATTAGAAGTTACAATAAGCGCTAAAGATGTAAGTAACGTAAGAGTAGCTAAGGAACTAGCTATAAAATAAAATGTGTTAGCCTCACTAAGCAAATTGCTCATTACTCCCCTCCTCCCCCCACGTTCAGCAGTCTTGTATATATTTATTAAAATTCTCTTATCTGTGGAGGAACTATAGTGCTGCACCTACAACAAACTTCCCATCTTCAGTCTGCTAGCTAAAAAATGACTTAGACCTTGTGTATCGAGTGTACCATTGTACTTATAAGTCTAGTTAGCTATTGATCGGGGTAGAACATACTGGTATATCCAGAATCACATAAAGCGTCATTCAGCTTATGTGATGGTCTGGATGTGTATTGCTGTGATTCTCCTATAGAATTTTCAATTTTCCTGTTAGTCTGCTTATTCGACACCTCTCCAATATTATATTTAATACAAAAATCTTTAATTATAGTATAAGCAGAAGTTCCAATCTTGTTGTTTAACTTTTCAACTATATAATTTATAAAACATTCCACATCTGCTGCTGAGATAGAGAGTGTTGTAAGTGTTGTTTCGTTTAAAATTCTTGAGATAGCATGCTTGTACTTTTTATTTTTTAATTTTTCATTCAGACCATCCTTCAGTATATTCTTAAGTATACTTCCTTCTATCATAGTAAACTTGAGTTTACTACTCAAACGACTTCCCCTAACAAGTGATGCATCTAAATCTTGCAGACTAACATTAGTTGTAGCAAACACCGTCACACCTTTATCAGCTTCATCGAATCTAGTGAAAAAATAATTTAAAGGTACTCGATTGGCATCAGTGCGTCCCTTGCCAAAGCTGTCGATTTCATCTATAAGAACTATACAAGGAGCGTTTTCGTTTGCTTTATTAAAAAGATCATTTATATTTGATTTTTCAAGCAAATCAGCTCCAGAAACTTTTATAAATGTAGTTAGAGATATCAGCTGATCCCCAATCGCCTCAACAATTGAACTCTTACCAGTTACTCCTGGACCGTGAAAAATGAATCCTCTTTGTATTTTTTCTTGCTCTTCTTCTGAATCACCTGATTTTGCTGAAGACACTATATTAATATTATTTTTTATTGATTCATAAATATTTACTAATTTTGTTTTTATCTCTTTTATAAATATAAAATCCTCAAATGCTTTCTTCCCTCTTTTTTCACCTTTTGCACAAAATTTCATAAAAATCTTTTCTTGTGTTTTACTTTCTGTTGCAGCACTAGCAATCTTTGCCTTTAGCTCTTCCATTTCATCTTTTGTTGCAGCACTACCAATTAGCTTTTCAACTTCATTACTAAGCTTATTTATCTCTTCTTTTTTTGCAACACTAGCAATCTTTACCTTTAGCTCTTTCACTTCATTGTTAAGCTTATTTAGCTCCTCTTTTTTTGCAGCACTAGCAATTAGCTTTTCAATCTCATTGTACTGACTACTAAGCCTCTTATTTAGCTCTTTGATTTGAGGCTCTAAGCTTTGTATTATATTTTCTTGCTCTTTAGCTAATCCATTTTTTTCATTAGGTTCTGCTTTTTGTGCATCAAGCTTTTTATTCTGGCTGATCATTTTACATGAAAGTACAAGCACCAGAACAGAAAGTATAGACAAACTCAAAGCAACCATACGCGTCAAGTTAAGGAAATAAAGGTATGAAAGAGATAGAATAATAAGGTATAAGTTCTCCCAGAAATACTTTTAGTGAGAGAACCAATGAATAAAATAACTAGCTTATCAAAAAAGCTCAAAGAATTTTTTAATGAAAAAGCAGACAAAATCTCAATTACAACAAGGTTTATAAAAAGAAAGAGAAAGCTAAAAGGTTCATCGTTCGTAAAAGCCATGGTCTTGGGTAATATAGGGGTTGATAATTGTAGCGTAGAAACAATGTGTCAATTACTAAACGAGGACTCGATAGATATAACAAAACAAGGTTTGGATTTTAGATTTACTGAAGAAGCAGTGGAATTTATGAAAAGGATGTATAATGAATCTGTGCTTCTCTTCAAAAATATCTTGCAAGTTGATTGCAAAATCTTACAGCAATTTAATAGTGTTAAATTATTGGACAGTAGCTATATTACTCTACCTAACAGTATGGAAGAGATGTATAAAGGTTATGGTACTAGCTACAGTGGCTATGAAAGCAATACTAAGTCTGGAATAAAGTTACAATTAGTTTTCGACTACATGAATCAGATAATAGACCAACTTAATTTAACGGAGGGAGTAAGATCAGACCAGGGATATAGGAAACATTTAAGTAATATATTAAGCAATGATTTGCTAATATCTGATCTCGGTTATTTTGTGCCAAGTTCTTTTAAACAAATCAATGAAATAGGAGCTTATTTCATAAGTCGTTATAAATCCGATACCAACATATATGATGTAGAAACAAATCAAAAAATGGAGTTATTAGAATGTTTAGAGGATAAGTTATTTTTAGAAAACGAGGTATTGTTAGGAAAAGAAGCAAAAATTAGAGTAAGAATTATATGTCAGAAACTAACTGAAGAACAGTCTATGGCCAGAAGAAGGAAAGCTAATAGATTAGCAAGATCGCAGGGATATACATCCTCTAAAAGAAATCAAAAATTGTTGAACTGGTCAATATTTATAACTAATGTTCCAGAAAATAAAATTAGTGCTGAGCAAGTATTAACGATTTACAGAGTAAGGTGGCAAATTGAGTTATTATTTAAATTGTATAAAAGCCATATCAGACTTGATAAGCTAAAAGGAAAGCCATGCAGAGTATTATGTGAACTATATGCTAAATTGTGCGCAATTCTTATATTTCACGGCATAGTTGGTTGCACAGAAGTGAAAAAGAATACAGAACTTAGCTTAACAAAGGCATTTATTGAGCTAAAAAGGCGGGTTATAGAGTTATTTTTAGCACTAAAGAATAAAGTTAATAGTTTGAAAGTTTTTCTTAAAAAGCTTACCATAACTTGGTCTCGATTTTCATTAAAAGACAAGTACAGAAAAACTAGAGTATCTACCTTAACTTCCCTGAATTTACTTACAATCTCTTAACTTGACGCGTATGCTCAAAGCAACAGGAAGAGCTACATTAAAGGCTGCAACTGAAGACAAGAACTCAACATAAGGGGCAACGGCAAGTGTCCCAGACGCAAGCAATACCAAAGTAGCAAGAGCACCAGCTATAAGATACGGTGCATTGGCTTTATTATATAAATCCCCCATTATTATTCCCTCATACTAATAATGATTACAATAGCATGGATATTAAAGGAAGTAAAGCTATAAAAATCAATATAAATCTATATTCACTATGTATTTCTCGTCTTCAGTTTCAAGCTCAGACTGCATCCACTCTATCGTTTCCGCATTGCAAACTGCCTGCAAATCATTCTGTGCGGATTGATCCAACTTATCCTCTCGTAGATCTGCTTTTATCATCAACTTTTTTATCAGATGCTTAACTGATACATTATTATCTGCCTTTATCTTTCTGATAATGTTTAATATCTGAATAACATTATCTCCCATTTCCTCTGAATATTTATCGTAGATAAGTTCTTCTTTGCTTGGCCAATTACTTTGATTGTGTACAGAATTATAACTATATAACTGGTGGTATATCTCTTCTGTAATGTATGGCAAGAAAGGTGCAAATAACCGCAAAATAACATTTAACACATACGCCAAGCTTTGTTTTGCACTTAAGGTTGCTTCACTGCTTCCGTACGCACGTTTTTTTACTAACTCCAAGTAACTATCACAAAAATCCTTCCAAAAAAATTCCTCTATTGCGCCCAAAGCTTCGCAGTATTCAAACTGTAATAGGTTATTTGTTGCTCTTTCTATAACTTTGTATAACTTAGACAATATCCACTTATCCATTGTCTCGTGAGCAGAATTTATGCTCATCACTTGATGCTTTTCCATGAACATGGAAACGAACTTGCTAGCGTTCCAAAGTTTTGTAACGAGGCGCTTGCCAATTTTGAATGTATTTTCAGAGTAGACTGTATCAACTCCAAGCCTTGAGTTCGCTGCCCAATAGCGCACTACATCAGCTCCATAAGTTTCAAGTATTACATGAGGAGTGATGATGTTACCCTTTGATTTACTCATCTTTTTCTTATCATCTGCTAAACACCAACCGCTGATCATAATGTTTTTCCAAGGTAAAGAATTTGCATGATAATGTGCCTTTAAAATAGTATAAAAAGCCCAAGTTCTTATTATCTCATGGCTCTGGCTGCGCAGATCTGCAGGAAATATCGTATCATAGCGATGATTTGGTAAGCTAAACTCACTGTTTACTGCCAGTGCACTTAGTTGAGGAGTAATTGAACTTGTGGCCCAAGTATCCATTACATCTTGATCTGGGATAATCTCTTCTTTGCTATACCCTTTTGGTAAATCTTTCGATGGATCTATAGGTAGGACCTTTATTTCAGCTAGGATGATTTTGCCCTCTTCTCCTTTACGCTTGGAATACCACGCTGGAAATGGCACACCAAAATAGCGCTGCCTTGAGATGCACCAGTCCCAATTTAGCCCTTCTATCCACACTTCCATGCGTTTACGCATATTGCTTGGGTGCCAATTGCATTCTTTTACTTTATCTAATACTTGAGCTTTTTGCTCTAAGGTCTTGATAAACCATTGATAAGTAGGCAATATCTCAAGTGGTGCACCAGATCTTTCTGCACACTTAACAGAATGAGAAATGTTAGTGCTTTCTACCAAAAGTCCTTTTTCAGTTAGGATTTCGATTATCCGCTTTCTTGCTGCTGTAACTTTCAATCCATTTATTTCATTTAGTATATCGTCTGTCATCCGAGTAGCTGACACTGGGATCCATTCTTCTTTCTGATCACACCCACCTTCCTTTGTCATCTGAGTAGCCCTTTCTCCTGTCATCCCAGTAGCCCCTATGGTGTCATCCCAGTGCCCAGACACTGGGATCCATATTTCTTCCTTCTGACCATGTACTGAATGAAGGCTCATCCTCCCATCCTGATCGATGATAATTTTCATCGGTAGATTATGCTTTTGCTGCCAATATATGTCGAGTTCATCACCAAACGTACAGCACATAACAAGCCCAGTGCCTTTATCTATTTTAACCTTATCATCAGCTATTATTGGAACTTTTGTCTCTGTGATCGGCACCACGGCTGTTTTTCCGATCAGATGGGTGTAGCGCGCATCCTCTGGATGACAAAAAACTGCAACACATGCTGGAAGTAACTCAGGTCGCGTAGTTGCAATGTTGATCTGCTCATTTTCTTCAGTAGAGAAAACTATCGTATTTAAGGATGACTCAAAAACTTTATCTTCTATTTCTGCTTGCGCAATTGCTGTTTTATCAACCGGGTCCCAAAGGATGGGCTGCATTTTTCTATATGCATACCCTTTATTATATAGATCAATAAACGACATCTGTGAAAGCGTCACAGTTTCCTTGCTGATCGTGTGATATTCCAAATCCCAGTCATAACTAATGCCGACCGATTTAAATAGTTCCTTGAATTCTTGCTTTGATTTTTCAATAACCTCATGGCACATCTCTATAAATTTTTCCCTGCCAACTTCTTTTGCGCGGGTTTTATAGGTTTGCTCAACCAATCTTTCAGTGGGAAGCCCATTATCATCAAACCCAATTGGGTAAAACACATCTTTTCCCAGCATGCGCTGAAACCTTGCAATAAAGTCCGTGTGGCAATAGCTAAATATATGGCCAATATGCAATTTACCCGATATTGTCGGTGGAGGTGTGTCTATAGTGAAAGTGTTATCCTTTTCACCATTCCACCTGTAAACTTTACTGCCTTCCCACAATATGTTGCATTTGTCTTCAACTTCTTTAAAGCCATATTTTTCTTTTAACATAAATATTTCTCAATTTTAAACTTTAAGCTAGCAACGTCATACCGCCGCGGTATCTCTAGATCCCGCTAACAAGCAGCGGAATGACGATGGTCGGTAAACCTAAATTACTTTAGCTATAGCACAATTACGGCAATTTTACGCCAAAATTTTTTGTTTACGAACATAAATTTTCTATGCTATGATAAAAATATTACTTGACCTTAGGTTCTAAGGGTATTATGTAATGTTAAATTATAATTGAGGTTCGTTATGCTAAGCTTAAAGAATGGTACAATACAGGTTGCCGATGATAAAAAAGAAATAGTGCTTGTTATAGATGATTATGAAGAATTTAAAAAGTATAAAAACGTAGATAAGAGTGGTGCTATAATTGATGACAAGTTTTATGTGGGCTGTACGCTAAATGATCAACAACTATATATTACTGGTTCTTATCCTCAAGAAGAACTAGGAGATAATACAATCATGAATGTAAAATCCGTTGGGAAAAAGGGTGGCAAATATTTTAGTCGCCTAGAAGAAATGAAAAATCTGTTAGGCTTTAACGATGGGAAAGAGGAGATTATGGTAAAAGCCCTATCTTGCCATCCCACAGTACAATTGTTAGAAGAGAAAAATGTTAAAATAACAGAATTGGAAGCTGCAGAAGAGCAGTTAAAGGGGAAAAATGAAGAATTAGAAGCTGCAAAGAAGAAAGCTGAGGAGGAATTGAGAATTAAAACACAAGAATTACAAGATCAATTGGACACAGCTCAGCAGGAAAAACAAGACTTAGAAGCTGAAGTGGAAAAACTAAAGGCAATAGATTCTACAGCGTTGCAGCAGCAGTTAGAAGAGAAAAATGCTAAAATAACAGAATTGGAAGCATTAGATGCTGTGGCGTTACAGCAAAAGTTAACAGAGAAAGAGAATGAAATGACAGCATTAAAAGCTCAACCAGATGCTGCTGTTACGAAGTTAGAGGGTGAAAAAACAACACTAACAAATAAAATAAAAGATTTAGAAGCACAGTTAAACAACCAACCAAATGCTGCTCAGTTAAAAGCCAAAGAGAATGAAATAATAGCATTAAAAGATCAAGTTCAGCAGTTGCAAGCAGCACCAAATGATACTGCTGCTCAGTTAAAAGCCAAAAAGGATGAAACAAAAGACTTACAAAATCGATTGACTGAAGCTGAGGAGAAAAATAGAAAACTAGAAGATAAAAGCAAAACAACTGAGCAACCAAAACAAGGCAATGGAGCACGGTACACTGCTACTGTTGGTATGGGTCTTGCTGCTGGACTGATAGCATTTACTGCACTTGAACGTACAGTTAAGTTAGAGATGTTAGTAATGATTGGTATAGCAGTAGCATCTGCACTCGTAGCCGGTGGTATTACATATGCAGTATTACCTAGTACTCAAGTAGATGGGGCAAAAGCACAAGAAGTAAATGAGAATGGGAAAAAGAAGTAACAAGGGTTAAGCCGAAATGTACGTGTCAAGTAAAACACTTGACGCGAACTTCAGTTTTTATATTTCTTCATTAGCATAATATAATTTTGTGCTGATTGTGTAATATGTTTAATTTCTTCATTCGACATTTTTTTGAAGAATTTTGCTGGCCTGCCAGCCCATATTTCCCCACTTTTTATCACTTTTCCGTGTGTTACCAGTGAGCCAGCAGCTACCATAGCTTCAGGCTCCACAACTGCATGGTCCATCACGGTAGAGCCCATACCAATAAACGCCTTATCATGCACCGTGCATGCGTGCAACACACAAAAATGTCCCACTGTTACCATGCTGCCAATAATTGTGTCACCACCTGGGTTTCTATCCACATGAATTACCGTTCCATCTTGAATATTTGTTCCATTACCTATTTTTATTGATCCAACGTCCCCTCTGATTACACAATTAAACCAGATGCTTGCATCTCTTCCTATTTCAACCTTACCTATGATATGCGAACCACCTGCGATGAAAGCACTTTCGTCTATTTTTGGTTCATAATCTTTATATTTTAAAATGTGATACATATTAAGCCCAAAGTCTTATGCATATGTTAATCAAAATAAGGTAAGCAGTAAATACATACTTAGATTTCAAGTTATTTGGGTGACAGATGTTCTTGACTTACGTGCTTTGTACTGCTAAGATTTTTATTTTCAGCCCTATCTATAATGTCAGTAGCGGTATTAAGTATATTTCAAATAATATTGGTTGTTGTGTTAGTAATTTTAGTGCTCTTGCAGCCGCCTGGAAGTAGTTCGTTAGGTGGTTTTAGTAATACACAACAGGGGGTCAATTCGATGATTCCAGTGAAATCTTCTGAAAACCCGCTCAGCAGAATAACGGCTATTGTTGCTGGATTGTTTATTATAAACACATTGCTATTGTCAGGATTATATTCAAAAGACGTACATAAAAAATCGATTGCAGAGAAAATTATATTAGAAAAAAAGCAAGAAAGTGAACCTACTTCTGTTCCATTTGAAAATTAATGAAGGAAGCTAAATTTATCTTTGTTACAGGTGGAGTTGTGTCATCGCTTGGTAAAGGCTTAGTTGCTTCAAGCGTTGGTGCGCTTCTTCAAGCTCACGGTTTTAAGATCCGTATCAGAAAACTTGACCCGTATCTCAACATTGATCCTGGGACAATGAACCCAACTCAGCACGGAGAGGTATTTGTGACCGAGGATGGTGCTGAAACTGATTTGGATCTTGGGCATTATGAGCGTTTTACTGGAATTAAAGCAACAAAAGATGACAATATAACAACTGGTAAGATATATCATGAGTTATTGAAGAAAGAGAGGCGTGGTGATTATCTGGGCAAAACTGTGCAAGTCATTCCTCATGTGACAGATTTGATCAAATCGTTCATTTTTAATGGTACGGAAGGTTTAGATTTTGTAATATGTGAAATAGGCGGAACTGTAGGTGACATTGAAAGCCAACCATTTTTGGAGGCTATACGTCAAGTTAACTACACATTAGGAAAACAAAGAGTTATCCTTATTCACTTAACTTTAATACCATATCTTACCGCAGCGCAAGAATTAAAGACAAAACCAACGCAGCATTCAGTTCGAGAGTTAAATTCCGCGGGGTTACAACCAGATATTATATTATGCCGCAGTGAGAAAGAAATTTTCGATAATCAAAGAGAGAAAATAGCTAAGCTTTGCAATGTTTCTTTATCCAATGTGATACCTGCCCCTGATGTGAGTCATATATATGAGTTACCGGTGTTGTATAGCCAATGTGGGCTTGATACGCAAATTTTGGAGCACTTTCATTTAAGTAAGCCAAAACCAAGCTTGACTGAATGGGATCAAATAGTGCATTCCATAAGGCACCCAACACAGGAAGTTACTGTATCTATAGTGGGAAAATACACCGAATTCCCTGATGCATACAAATCACTGGTTGAAGCATTAAATCATGGTGCAATTAGTAATAAAGTCAAAGTAAAGATAAATTGGGTTAACTCAAGAGAGAAGGAAGAAAAACCTATAAATGAAAAACTTATAGGAGAGAAATTACAGAATTCTCATGCAATCCTTGTTCCAGGGGGGTTTGGTGATGACGGAGTAGAGGGTAAAATATTAGCAATAAATTATGCCCGTACAAATAATATCCCATTTTTCGGAATTTGCCTTGGTATGCAGCTTGCAATTATTGAATTTGCTCGTAATGTTGTTAAGCTTGAAGATGCACACTCTGAAGAATTTCGTAACTGTAAACATCCAATCGTTAAGTTAGCTGGCGATCAAGATGACGATCTTGGTGGAACCATGAGACTTGGGGCATACAAATGTAATATAAATGCAAACTCTAAAATGATGGATGCATATAGTAACACTACTATTTCAGAAAGACACAGGCATAGATACATAATCAATTCAGATTATAAAGATGATTTGGAAAAAAATGGGCTGCTATGCAGTGGCATATCAGAAGATGGAACGTGCATAGAGGCAGTGGAGTTAGAGAGTCATCCGTGGTTTATTGGTGTGCAGTTTCATCCAGAATTTCAATCAAAGCCGTTTTCTCCTCATCCTCTTTTCGTGTCGTTCGTTAAAGCAGCAATTGATAAGAAATAAGTGCCTAGTGTTTAAGTATCAATATATGGAGCTTGCCATAGAGCAAGCCAAACTCGCTCAAAAAAATGATGAGGTGCCCATAGGTGCTGTAATAGTGAGTGGAGACAATATCATTTCTTCTGCACACAATATATCCAGCGATCCAACTGCACATGCAGAGATGTTAGCGATCAGACAAGCATTTTCAACTCCCACGCTTTGTGATGCTGATATGTACGTAACATTAGAACCATGTCCGATGTGTGCTCAAGCTATTTCCTTTGCCAGAATTAAACGATTGTACTTTGGAGCTTATAATCCAAAAGGTGGAGGAATTGAAAATGGTGCTAAGATATTTCAATTTTGCAGCCATATACCTGAAGTTTATGGTGGGATATTAGAAATAGAATGCTCTTTTTTGTTAAAGGATTTTTTTGAGAAACTAAGGACCTAATTTAGGTTACGGTATAAATCTAAGAGAAAACTGAGAACTTTCACAAATCAAAATTTTTATCTTGCGGTTTTATTTGCAATATTGCTACCACACTGATCAACAAGCAGAAGACTATATAAAGCCCAGCAGCAAGGTTTGTTTGAGGAAATGTTACAGTCAACCAAATACAAACCATAGGAGTAAATCCTCCATGTAACGCATAAGAGATATTGCGTGATAAGCTCACACCACTAAATCTAACATTGGTAGGAAAGAGTTCAGATGCAACTATTCCTATGGGAACTATACCCCTTTCTATTATAGAGAGAACCATTACGCTCAACGCAATCACAAGATAATTTTTATAGTAATATGCAATAGATAACGCAGGACAACACAGTGCCATTGTAATTGCTATAAATAAGATTGCAGTGCGCTCTTTTCCAACTTTATCAGCCAACATTCCAAACGCTATTGAAGATATCGGCATTAATACACTGGTTATAATCAATACAATTTCGTTGATATATGTTGTTACATAAACATCCACTGATGCTATTTCCTTTGCGAGAGTTCGAAGAAATATGGTAAATCCAACAGCAACATTAACAGGTACAGATATTAAAATAGCAAGTATAAGAGCTCTCTTGTGGCGTTTTATAAGCTCTATTATTGGCAAATCAGGTAAATTTCTTTGTTTTCGATTTTTTTCATATGCTGGAGTTTCTCCCAATGTGTATATGCTATACGCGCTAATTAATCCTAAAATAGCTGAGAAAATAAATGGCAATCTCCAACCCCAGGTACAAAAATCAGTAGTTTTTTTGCAGATAATCACTATCACCGCAGAAAGCAAGACGCCAATGGAGCGACCAAAACCCATCATTCCAAAATACATCCCTAAGTTCTCTTTCCTACTGGATAAATGCTCTATAAGATAAACAGAACTTCCTTGTTCACCACCAAGTGCAATTCCTTGTGTTATATGGATTGCAAGAAGCAATATAGTAGAAATTATACCTACTTGATTGTGACTTGGAATAAATGCAATGAGACTTGATGGTATCGATATTAGCAAGATAGTAATTATTAATGCTATCCTCCTTCCATACCTGTCACCAACGTGACCAAATATGAATGCACCAAGTGGCCTTACAATTGCACCTAGCCCTACAATTCCAAATAATTGCAGTATGTTACTGTAGACATCTTTTGCAAAACAAAACTCTCTGCTGATTATGTTAATCAAATCAATAAAAAGCATGTAGTCATACCATATTGCGATTCTGCAGAGTATGGTTGATATCAACACCCTTGTTTGCACTAAATTCAATTCGTAAATGTTTGCTTATTCTATTCTGGCTGCTTTTTGGGATTTTACAACCTAAACATATGGAGTTGACTTTTTTATTATGGTGTGTGATAATTGCAATGAATATAGCTTATTTAGCAGCACTTATAGCAGCAGCTATAATAAAAATAGCAGCAGTAATACTTTGTGCTATAATGTGTATAAGCATTTTCTTTATATTATTTAAGGGAATTAAAGAACACTTAGATTCAAAAGGATTTCTATCTCTTCTGAAAACAGTAGGTGTAATTTCTATAATACTATCAA
Organism: Wolbachia endosymbiont of Drosophila willistoni; assembly: GCF_040084705.1. NCBI lineage: Bacteria > Pseudomonadati > Pseudomonadota > Alphaproteobacteria > Rickettsiales > Anaplasmataceae > Wolbachia > Wolbachia endosymbiont of Drosophila willistoni. The sequence goes on along the minus strand of NZ_CP157591.1, from coordinate 749,875 downwards.
TTATATCTCTCCCACTTATTATATTAAGCCTTACTACTCCGTCACCTCTGGTAGTAGGTATAGTAGGTGGTATCGTTGGTGCTATTTCCATAATACCATTAATAGTAGCTTACATTTTGCTTGTGGCTATATCGAATATCTTTATTACCAAGTCTTTATAAATTTGAGCTAATGTTACTGTCTTCATTTCTTCTTGGTTGTAATATTGCTGAAAGTTATCTATTTCCATAGGTATAACATATAATCTGATTTTATAAGATATTCTACCGGGATTAAAATATCGTAAATCTTAGGCGTTATAAACAAAATTTACAGGAAAAATAAGATGATACTACTCAAAAAGGCAAACAAGACGGTATTTTTCTGGCATAAGTTAGCGTTCAGCTTTACCTTTCCTTGCAAGACATTTTAGAGCTATTATGTCTTACTTCTTGAAGATACAAGTTAGCGTTTTTAACCCGAATTCTGGATTGGAGATTAAAAAAAACAAGAATATCAATAGCTTGTTGTTTTAGCATTTACGATAAAGCAGTAAGCATTTTAAGACTAGTTACTAATTTAGTAAAATTCAAGACTTTCAATAATTTACCTAAAATCTAATCCAGAATTCGGGTTAATAATAAAATCTTGTTTTTTGAAAATGAATTTGGTAAACTTTAAAGATGTATGTGACAATATGGTGATATATTGTTTTTAGTATTTAACAAAGTACGTACTTGATAATTTTTCTGAACGCTCTAATCAAGCTAAAATAGGTAAGCTAGATAAAATTATTCTTAGTTTAAAATTGGTATAAGGTATTAAGATGAAAAAAATTGAAATTTCAGAATTACTAAAAAGAATTTCAATCTGTTTACTATGCGTGGCAACTATTGTCTCTATCGCTTTTTTGTTTGCCTATATGCATACAATGTTGCTTAGTAAAGGGTATGAGTTAGCTGCACATTATGTTAGTGAAGCTATGCCTTGTGTGTTACTTGTCGTTCTCCTTTTTATTGTTTGGTTTGTATATGATCAAGTATTCAGCAAACTAAAGGAAGTAGAGCTGCCTATATCGATAGAATTAGCTAATTCAGATGATAAAAGAATAACATTTGCTGATGCTATAATTGATGACTCCTTAAAACAACGGTTACAGATGATTTGCTGTGACCAAATGACAGAAGAAATGCGCAAGCTGTTTGGAAATAAAAGTATTAATTCACTAAGAGGTTACATATTATATGGCCCTCCTGGAAATGGTAAAACACTTATCGCTCGTGCAATTGCAGGTGAATCAAATATGAATTTCATAAGCATCTCAGGTCCTGAACTTATTGGAGTATATATTGGTCATGGTGCACATGCTGTACGCGAGCTTTTTAAAATAGCAAAAAAATATTCTCCTTGTATAGTCTTTATAGATGAAATAGATGCAGTTGCACAAAAAAGAAGTACCGCTAATAACTCAGCTTACCATTGTTGAGAGAGTTTAACACAGTTGTTAACTGAAATAGATGGATTTAAGAGCAGAAAAGATATAATAGTAATTGGTGCAACTAACCTTATCGGTGGTATAGATCCAGCACTTATTAGACCTGGACGTTTAGGTCAGAAGGTTTATGTCCCTAATCCAAACATAGAGGTGAGACAAAAGATATTGGCACTTTATATGCGAGGTACAAAAACTGATGAAAAGCTAAGCCTCCAAGACATTGCAGACAAGACTGAAGGCTATTCTGGGGCTGAGTTAGAGCAATTAGTGAATGAAGCAAAAATTAGCGCTGGTGCGCAAAGACGGCTTATAGTGAGTGAGGAAGATTTCAGTTACGCGCTTCACAGGTTAAGTCCAGAACAAGAAAGAGATAGAATAAAGTTAGTTTCAAACGCGAAGACACAGATAGAAGAAACTTCTTTTATACGGTAAACATAAAAATTGAAATTATAGAAGTGTAGCTGAGCCAACCTTCGTTATTCTTATTATTACCCACAAATAAAGACATGGTATTGCATTTACTCAAATAATTTAATTTTATTAACCTGAAAGCTTATTGGATTAAAATTATTAAATTAAGAGTTATAATTTTAGCAACTAAAAGCTGTAAATTGCACCATATAAACAGTTATTTCAAGCAAAAGTTATACTGACCTTAGCCAGAAAAAGTGGTGGAAAAGTTAGGAATGTTTTTTACAAAAAAAGACAGTATCAATAAAAAGGATTTTATTCTATTTGAAATATAAAATTATCATGTATTTTTCTGTTATTCCCAAGTGAATTATTATTAACTTAGCAGTATATATTATTAAAAACACAAGCAATACAATCATTTTTAGCAACCAAAACCAGCAAGCGTGAGAAGATTTTTTTTTGGAATGAGTTGGTCATGATGTTTGTAAAACTTAATTTGTACACTTTACTTACCCCCAGTAATTCTGATATAGTTACTTTAGTTAAAGTCTATAAAAGTTTATAAATGGCAACCTTAAGTGTAAGAGAAGCTTTATGCACAGCAATTAGAGAAGAAATGCAAAACGACTCTGATGTGCTTATCATGGGTGAAGAAGTTGCAGAGTATGATGGTGCTTATAAAGTAACGAAAGGATTACTGAAAGAGTTTGGAGAAAACAGAGTAGTTGATACGCCTATTACCGAACATGGATTTGCTGGCCTTGCTGTTGGAGCGGCATTTGCTGGATTAAAGCCAATAGTCGAGTTTATGACTTTTAATTTTTCTATGCAAGCTATTGACCAAATTGTGAATTCCGCAGCAAAAACAAATTATATGTCAGGCGGACAACTTGGATGCCCTATAGTATTTCGTGGACCAAATGGCGCTGCAGCAAGAGTTGCTGCACAACATTCTCAATGCTTTGCAGCTTGGTATTCGCATATACCGGGGTTAAAAGTAATAGCACCCTATTTTGCCTCAGATTGCAGAGGTCTGCTTAAAGCTGCAATTCGTGACCCTAATCCGGTAATATTTCTAGAAAACGAAATAGCTTATGGACATGAGCATGAAGTTTCTGACTCTGAGCTATCAAACAAAGATTATCTACTTGAGATAGGCAAAGCTGCTGTTATACGGGAAGGAAAGGATGTAACTATCACTGCTTTTTCATTAAAATTAATGGATGCCTTAAATGCAGCAGATTTACTTTCGAGTAAAGGTATAGAAGCTGAAGTTATTGACCTCAGAACCTTAAGACCACTTGACACTCAAACTGTTATTAACTCTATTCAGAAGACTAATAGGTTAGTTAGTGTAGAAGAAGGATGGCCATTTGCAGGAATAGGAGCAGAGCTGTCAGCCGTTGTTATGGAACAAGGATTTGACTACCTTGATGCTCCAGTTGTACGTGTAACTGGCAAGGACATCCCCTTACCTTACGCTGCAAATCTAGAAAAAAAAGCATTACCGCAAGTGGAAGATATAGTTGAAGCCGTGCATCAGGTCTGTTTTAGAAAAAAATAGTTCTTTTTTGTGTCTCCTGTTCCGCATTGGTCCATCAAAGAAGCATTTCCAGTGCCGCCTATACCACCCATTACTTTTATGACGATAGTTTTAGCACCGAAAAATACAGCACAAAATATACCGAGTGCAAAAAGAGCTGGCCATGGCATTCTACCAAATATCGCAAGCAAAGCTGCACCTATTATCACTACGGTCATAAGCGGTCCGCCTATTCCCCAAACGTAGCCAATAATGTTACATATTACTTGAGCAGTTGTATCAGTATTAGTGTCAGCGGCAGCACTCCCAACATGAGAAAAAGAAATAAATAATACTATAAAAAGAATATTAAAAACTTTCCTAGGGTTCATCTCTATACCTTAAATTTAGATATTGCAATTATACCTAAAATACTATAATTTTTAGTAAAACTAGCATAAAGATTGAATAACAAACGGTGCCACAAAAGTAGTTGACACACAACTGCACAAATATTGTAATATAGACATAGTAAACGATATTATTCCAGTGCTTGACGCTGGAATCCAGACTTTAATTGTTATATTTATAAATAAGTCTGGAACGTTCATCTCAAATGCAGTATTTTTGTTGAAATAGCTCAACTGGATCCCAGTGTCAAGCACTGGGATGACAGCAGTCCTACGTCATACCGCCGCGGTATCTCAGCCGCTAACAAGTAGCGGGATGACGGTTGTCGTTTAGCCATAAACATTAAGAAATTTACCAAATGAAAAAAAAGGCAAAAGAAGCCCCGTGGTTGGCTAATTACTTACATTATACTTTCAAGTATGGCGTTTTTTTATTCTAAATGCTTAATAACCGCGATTCAGTTGCTTTTAAACCGCAACTAATCTAAATTAGAAACATTAAGAAATTTACTAAACAGAAAAAAAGGCAAAAGAAACCATAGGGTAGCTAGTTATTCACTATCCATTTTTTAAGTTGGCGTTTTTTTATGTTTTAAACGCTTTATAAGCGCGTTTCAGCTTATGTAGGTAGAAGTTTGATAAAGACATAAGGTGCACATAGTGCAAAAAATTAAACATGAGACGCCAGATACGTGAGTTTTTTTGTCATTTAATCTGTACAGAGAAGATAAATAAATAGCTTCAGTTTCATGATAAGGGGGCTGGCGGAGTTTGTCAAGTAAGTTTTTTCGTTTCTAACGGTTGTTGCCAAAAACTATACAAGAAGTCTTTTAAGATCAATCACTTATCTTCAAGGCTTGAATAAAAGCATTCTGTGGAATATTTACGTTCCCTATAGAATGTAACCTTTTTTTACCCTTCTTTTGCTTTTCAAGTAGTTTCATTCTTCGCGTTACATCTCCACCATAGAGTTTAGCTGTTACATCTTTTCTGTATGGGTTAATCGTTTCTCTGGCAATAATTTTTCCGCCCACTGCCGCTTGAATCGCGATTTTATATTGCTGACGTGGTATTAAATCCTTCAAGCGTGCACATATTTCACGCCCCCTTTTTTCTGCCCTACTTTTGTGAACGATACAAGCCAGTGCATCTACGGGCTCTCCATTAATTAAAAAGCTTAATTTATCTATTTGGCTTACCAGATAGCTGGAAATTTCCCAATCCAAACTTGCATATCCTTTGGAAATTGATTTTAATCGATCATAAAAGTCAAAAACAACTTCAGACAGTGGTAATTTATATCTTAACAATGCTGTTGTTGTGTTACCAATGTAAGATAAATCCTCCTGTTCTCCCCTCCTTTCTTCACATAGAGATAGAATATCACCTAAGTATTGATCAGGAACCATTATGGTTGCGGTAATCCACGGTTCTTCCACAATTTCAATTTTCGTTGGATCTGGCATATCACTTGGGTTATGAATATTCAAAACTTCACCACTTCGTGTTGTAACCCTATATATAACACTCGGTGCAGTTGCTGTTAGATCTAAATCAAACTCTCTCTCGAGTCTTTCTTGAATAACTTCAAGATGCAACATTCCCAAAAAACCACAACGAAATCCATAGCCTAGTGCATTTGAAGTTTCAGCTTCGAAGGTAAAACTTGCATCATTTAAATGTAACTTCTCTAGAGCTTCCCTTAGATATTTAAAATCATCCGTTTTGTGAGGGAAAATGCTACAAAATACCACAGGATGCACTTCTTTAAATCCAGGAAGTGCTTCACTACAAGGTCTCTTTTCCTCAGTGATAGTGTCTCCTACCTTGCAGTCTGCTACTTCCTTCATTGAAGCAGTTATAAAACCAACTTCACCCGCTGAAAGTTCACCCGTCATCACTTTTTTAGGGGTGAAAATACCGATATTATCTATCTGATATGTAGCATTATTAGACATCATAACAATTCTCATGCCTTTTTTTAGCACTCCATTTTTAACTCGCACTAAAATTACTACTCCTAAGTAAGTGTCATACCAACTATCAACCAAAATTGCTTGCAGTGGAGCATTTACATCACCTTGAGGAGCTGGAAGTTTTGCTACTATTGCTTCCAGTACATCTTTTATTCCAAGTCCAGTTTTTGCTGATATTAAAACTGACTCACTTGCGTCAATGCCAATTACTTCCTCAACCTGGAGTTTTACCTTTTCTGGATCTGCAGCAGGAAGATCAACTTTATTGAGCACAACTATTATTTCATGGTTGTTGTCAATAGCTTTATATACATTTGCAAGGGTTTGTGCTTCAACGCCCTGGCTACTATCTACCACTAAAAGTGAACCTTCACATGCGGCTAAGCTTCGGCTTACCTCGTAAGAAAAGTCAACGTGACCTGGGGTGTCCATGAGATTTAGGCAATATTGATTACCGTCGTTTGCCGTATAATTGAGTTTTACCGTCTGTGCCTTAATTGTAATCCCACGTTCGCGTTCTATATCCATTGAATCGAGTATTTGATTGATCATTTCTCTTGCTTCAAGGCCGTTACATTCCTCTATTAAACGGTCAGCAAGCGTTGACTTACCGTGGTCTATATGCGCTATTATTGCAAAATTTCTTATGTTGTTCATTTATGGCTATTTTACTTAAGTAGAACCATTTTACATTTTAAGTGTTGTGAGGGCAATCCTTTATTAAGAGACTATTTACTCCTTCAACATAGACGACACTTTTTTCGAGCAGGAAATCACTTTATTAACCATATAGTTTTCATGATTATTATCTATTTTAGGCAACTCATACAGATAATTTACCATCATTCCAGCCGACTGACTAATACCTTTTTCAGAAGTATCCGCCATCCAGTTTAATTGTTTTATCGATGCACCATTGCTTAAATGAAAATGCGCCACCGGATCATAAGCATTCCCATTACTATTATTCACTTTTAGTAAATAATATGCACATAGTTTAAGCATGCATTGTTTAGTTTCATTTATACATTCAACGTTAATTTTTAATTGCTCTGCACTTTCTAAAATTTCTGCACTAGATTGTTTTATATTTAGTTTGCCCAATAAAGTGACATCTTGGTTTAGATTGTTTTTTAGCCATTTCGTAAAGCCAGGTATTGGAGAAAGAGTTGCATATGTTTTTATACTTTTAAACTCCTGTGATAGCTTTTCTACAACCCTTTTGATCAAAAAATTACCAAGGCTGATTCCAGATAACCCTGCTTGAGTGTTTGATATTGAATAGAATATAGCAGTGCTTGCATTACTCGGATCATTTGAAGGTACTGACTCATCTAAAAGGTGTTGAATACTATCTGCAATCTTATCCACCAATGCAACCTCTACAAAAATTAGAGGTTCGTTTGGTATCTTGTAATGAAAAAAAGCAAAACAGAGACCCAGCCTGTTTTTTAAGTCATCCCAAGAGGAAATTTTATGCACAGCTTCATATTTTATAAGTTTTTCTAGCAATGATGCAGGTGAATCCCAGGTGATTTGACGAAGATCAAGTAGATCAACATCAACCCAAGTATAGAGTATATTTTTTAATTCGCTTTCTAGTGGATTCAAGCTTCTATATTGGTTCTTTAGCTTAAGCACGTCAGAACGCATATCAACAATAAACTTAAGGCCTTCTGGTAAAGAAATAAATTGCTTCAATATTTTAGAACGCGGTGATTCAAGAATTTTTATTAAATCCTGTTCAAATTTATAGTTTAACTCGGGATCTTGGTTTTTCTTATACTCTCTAATTTTCTCATCTATTTCCGCTTTATTCGGATTAAATTTTTCTGCCAGGGTTTGTAGAAATTTTATTTTACCTTTCTCTGATAAGCTTAAGTACAAGTTACCAAGAGATACAGCGTTTTTACGTGCTGAAACCTCCCCTCCCTTTGGATTTAAGCACTCGTTCATCTTCAAGACTAAACTATCGATATCGCGACTGTTGCTTAAATCAGGACTGATGTTACCAATCCACGATCTTACAGCATCTGCCACTCCACCTAGTATTTTAAAAAAGCTTCTTACCGGCTTTTTGTCTTCAACTTTCACTATATCAGTTTTTACCAATGATTCTTTTGTCATAGATTCCCTTTATTATACATAGCTAATGCAAGTCAGGGTCATACCGCTGCGATATCTCTAGATCCCGCTAACAAGTAGCGGGATGACGAATTTGTCGTTTGTCAAATCGTCGGTAAACCCAAGTTATTTTAGCTACATATAGCTTAAGTTAAAGGAAAATTTTAGCTACATAGCAGGCACTATTACTAGATTATTAATAATTCAGTAATACAATAGACTTCTTGCACTACCTCCCAAGCCACAACTGTCATTCAGTAGAAACGAAAAAACTTGCTTGACAAACTCCGCCAGCTCCCCTATCATGAAACTGAAGCTATTGTATTTGCTTTCGCCAATCTGCAGATTAAAAAGTAAGGATTACTTAATGTATCGGCGTCTTATGTTCAATTTTTTGCAGTATATAGATACTGTATGTCTTTACAAAACTTCATCTACATCTAGATTTTTATCTAAATAAGCTGAACGCGCTTATAAAGCGTTACAAGACATCAAAAAATGCCAATACTCGACAGAGATAGTAAAAGACTAGCTAACTCGGGGATTCTTTGTCTTTTTTTCTGCTTAGTAAATTTCTTAAACATTTGCAGCGTAAGTTAGTTGCAATTAAAAGCGGCTGAATCTCGCTTTTCAAGCGTTTAAAACATAAAAAACGCCAATATTTTAAAGCGGATAATAACCTCAGGGCTTCTTTTGCCTTTTTTTTCGTTTGGTAAATTTCTTAATGTTTATAGCTAAACGACAATCGTCATCCCGCTACGTGTTAGCGGGATCTATGTTAAGGTATAGTAGGGGATCTATGTTAAGAGATACCGCGAATGAATCGCGGTATGACGGTGTAATGATGGTTAAGTAATTCGTCATCCCGCTGCTTGTTAGCGGCTAAGAGATACCGCGGCGGTATGACGTAGGACTGCTGTCATTCAAGTAGCTGAAACTGGAATGACACGTCATAAAGGAACCAGTGTCAGCTACTTGGATGATACCTTTTTTCTACTTAGTTTGGGTTATGCAAGAAGTCTATTTACTTCTTAACTTGACGCACATGATGTCTTGCAGCATCATCTACTGTCTCTAAATAAATCATTGCTAGACATATACCACTGTGTACTTCTACGGATACCTTATTGCCTAAACTTCGATTAAAGCAAGAATTTTTTCCCGGAAAAGCAAGATTACTAAGGTGCAGTTCCCATTTTAATCCTTTAGTTGATATTTGAGCTCTCGGTATACCAAGTAAAGATATTTTAGTATTTTTTGGCAAAGAAAAAAAATGGGTAATACCTTTTTGTAAAGTGTAACCTACCATGGGAGGTGAAGGTGTGTAAAAGATACTGCCCGTACTTAGAAAAATGTTAATATTCTGTAGTATGTGATCAATTGCTCCTCCAGTAATACCCGTTACTATTGATGGCAATAACTTTACTGTTTTTAAGTGAGCCATTGCTCTAGAAAAGTCGCAATAATCTTGATCAGGTAGATATATCGTATTCAAATTAGCACGTAAATCCAGATTTACGCTATCCAAATCTCCTACTACAAGATCAGGTTTTACGCCAATTGATAGAAGCTTGTTTGCTCCTCCATCTACAGCAATAATAGGTATATCTCGTTTAAAAAACGATGAGCTCGGTATTTTTCCATTTAGCACTACAATAGAACGATATTGTTGTTGTGTACTGCAGTGCAGCACATGATCATGGTGCAGGTTTTGCATCGTAGTAACATTTTTGAATAATTGATATTATGCTAATCACTAATCCAGCAATATTGCTAAGCACCACAAAAATTGAGCTCTGGTAAAGACCATAGCCAATCCAAGACAATGAACAAATAAGATAGTTTACTAACATTAACATCGATACATCACGAGTAACTTTAGTGATATATGCTTTATATACTTGAGGTGATAATCCAATTAGAGATGCAATTAACGCAATGAAGCCGAAGCATTCTTCAATATTTATATACATACATTTTCCTACGCTTGCTTTAACAATATCAGGTTCAAAGGGTTGTACTTTATGTACTCTCAGCTTTTCTAGAGCACCCCTAATGCGTGTAATTTATAACATCATTTAGTCTATTAATCAAGAAATTAATAGTGACTTGCATTTATGAAACCCAATCGGCTTCTATGCTAATTATTATCTAAACTAATCGTCGGTTGTGCATCTTGCTCAGAGATTAGGGCAACCAACAAATTATTTATCAATTGAACCTTTTGCTTGCCATCTAATTGTAAGCTTTTGTTTTTTTCAAAATGAGCTATTACTTCCTCGACAATTCCTATTGCATTTTGCACTATATGCCTTCTTGCCGAAGTGATAGCATGTGCTTGTTGACGCCTTAACATTGCTTGTGCAATCTCGGACGAATACGCCAAATGCGATATTCTTGCTTCTGTAATCTCAATTCCTGCAATATCTAATCTTTGTTGTAACATTGACCGCAATTCATCTGAAATTTTATCAGAATTTTTACGTAAAGATTCCTCATTGCTCTCGCTGTCATACGGATAATTGCTCGCCAATTCTCTAATTACCGAGTCACTTTGTACAAAAACAAATTCGTGATAGTTGTTAACATTATAATACGCCTTTGCAGGACTGCTCACTCTCCAAACAATTACTGCAGAAATCTCTATTGGACTTCCATTTGCATCATTAACTTTTATTTTTTCTGTGTTAATATTCTGAAATTTTAGGGAAACTATATATTTGCTTGAAAAGGGAAGCGTTACACATATTCCAGACTTAAAATAAGTTCCAATATAATGACCAAAAAATTCTATCACTCTTGCTTCATTAGGGTCATTAATAAAAAATCCTTGAAGAAAAGTCAAAATTGAAACGGCAGCAACTCCAAGTGCAATTGTGCTGTCATATGCCAAAAAAAGCAGCGATAAAATTAATCCTAGCGCTATTAGTACAGGAAAAGCCCGAATTTGACTCAAATTTCTATCGTTTATCGTATTCTTATCCATATTGTCTTTAAACTTCTTTTTCACTTGAACTCTCTCTGTTGATCGTTTTATTTATCTTATTTACAAATAGTTTAAACTCTCTTAATTCATGATCAGGCAATTTTACTTCAGTTTTATGTGCTATCGTAAGCGGATCGATGTGTTTGCCGTTATATATAACTTCGTAATGTAAATGAGGGCCTGTTGCAACACCAGTGCTACCAACATAGGCGATGACCTGCCCCTGCTTTACTTTAGAGCCTAACTTTATATCGCCACTAAATCTACTTATATGCGCGTAACAGGTTGAATATTCATTTTTGTGTTTTATTTTGATGTAATTTCCATAGCCACCATTCTTTCCTATATATTCTATCACACCCTCTGCAGCAGCGTATATGGGAGTGCCAAGTTTAGCTGCATAATCCACTCCTTTGTGAAAAGCAATTTTACCGCGAACAGGATGCTTTCTATTGCCAAATTTTGAGGATATGCGATAATCTCCATTTAAAGGATTTGCAAAAATTTCGCCATTTTTTAAGCTTATTCCTTCTTTATTAAAATACCTTTCTTTGCCGTCTTGCGATTTATAATGATATAAACTAATAGCTTTCTTGTTTATTATCAGTGAAGCATATAAAATTTTTTCTTCAGTCTTCTGATTATTAGGCAATCTCTCAAAAAGAACCTCCAATTTACTCTTCGGCACAATGTCTTTTTTAAAATCAACACCGAAATCTTTATATATGTTGATCAATTTCACCACTGTATTTGGCGCCAACCCTTCCGTGGCAAAAAAGGAAGATTTTATGGTACTGGATATGAATAACAACTTTCTATCACTTTCTGTCGTCAAAGTAGCTTTTTTTTTTCTGATTCCATGCTGGAATGGCTGTGCAAGATCTGTTGATGTTTCAGCGGTATATAACGGTAAGATAAAGAGCAGCATAAATACAATCAGCTTCATCATTTAAACAGCATCAACAAAAGTAAAATTACCTTCCACATACTGTACATCATCATTATCTTCTAATTCTTCAACCAATGCAGATAATTTATCAATCAACTCTTTATCGCTAATTTCAATCAGATCTTTTGGCTGCCATGAAAGACGAGCAAGTTCTGGTTCTCCGAATTTTGCATAAAAGGCATCGCGTACTTTACCAAAATCTTTTATTTCACAAGTTATAACGTGTAATCCTTCTTTGTCATTTTCCTCAACATTCAATACTTCTAATTCGATTCCATGACTGAATAAATCATCAAAATTCACACCCTCTGCTTTATAGACGATTAAGCCTACATGATCGAAAAGGTAACTAACACTTCCTGTTTCTCCCAAGTTTCCACCCTTGCGAGAAAATATATAACGTACCTCAGAAGCAGTTCGGTTGCGATTATTAGTCAAAACATGGACAATGAGTGCAGTGCCAGAAGGCCCATGACCTTCATATTGGATTTCCTCGTAATTTTCTCCAGCAACGTTACCAGTTGCATTTTTTATTGCTGTTTCTATTTTATCTTTTGGTAAATTTTCCTTGCGTGCAGCAAATATAGCAGAGCGAAGGCGCGGGTTGAGTTCGGGATCGGGCAGCCCTTGCTTTGCAGCAACTGTTATTTCTCTGATCAGCTTCGTAAATTTTTGAGAGCGCTTTGCATCCTGAGCGCCTTTCCGATGTTTTATATTTGAAAATTGTGAATGACCAGCCATATTCAAATAGTTAAAAACCTAATTATATATCAAAGCATAGAAAAAGCTAAAGCAAATTTTCAAGCCTCTGGCTTGGCATCTTGCAGGTTTTCTGCTAATAACATACTTTCATACTGCTCAGCTTCTAAGTCAAGGCCAAGAGCTGAATGGGCTGCTATTAAATGGTTAATAGACTTAGAAAAATATTTAGAATCCTTATAGCTTGCCATATTCTGGAAACGCTTAATTGCTGCTAAATATTCACCACGCCTCAGGTAAAATTTACCGATAGAATACTCTTTTGTTGATATATGTTCTGTGATTAATTTTGCTCTTTCCTTTATCTCGTCTACATATTCGCTGCCTGGAAAGAGATTAATGTACTCAGTGGCTAGCTCTAAAGTTTTATATGCAGTTTGCTGTCCAAGTTGCACTTTATTAATTTGCATGTAATAAGATAATACTCTTAAGTAGTATACATATGGTAAATCTTCACCATTTGAATAAACATATATATAATCAGCCATATCACTTGCAGCACTGCTATAGTTACCCATATTATAGTGAGAGACCCCAGATAATAATTTTGCTTTCATTGCCCAATAAGAAAAAGGATACAAATCCTCTATCTTATGAAATGCCCTAATAGCTTGTTTATATTTTTTCTGGTCAAAAAGTTCAACTGCTTCTTCATATAGTTCAGTTTCAGTTTTTTCAAGATCATCCGCATACGATTGTGTAAAGGAGCAAATTAGGAAAATAAAGCACGTGATTAAAGTCTTATACATAAGATTTTTTTCGATCAAAATAAAGTATAGACCTAAATATTACTTAAATAAATAAATTTCTTAGGCAATAGCCGGTCCTTCTTCTTTATAACTACGGTCAGAACTACCTGCATTTCTTGATTCACCTCGTCCTTCCACTTTTGGATCTTTCAGCGTCTTACTGTAGGAATGTATAGTTAAGACCTGTACAGCCATAAAAATTGCAATACCTACCAAGCCTAAAGTAGGTCCAACAGCAGGATTTAAGGACGATGCTAATGCTATTAACATTATCCTTCTTATTAAAAATACAGAAGAACCAGCAAGCGCCAATCCGGCTACAGATATATTGCTAGTTTTCTTGCTAGATTTCTCATCAAGATCAGACTTTTCTGTTTCCTTTTTCTTATTTTTTTCATGCTTATCAATATAAGAAACAAGAGTTGCAAGAAAAGCAATTGCATTGGCAAGAAATAAAATTGCATCCTCTGCTGCTTCAAGTGAAGATGTTTCACCCATTATCATACCTACAATAACCAGTGCAGTTGTTATAGCCTCAATATAGATCAAACACTGACCTATATCAGAAATATTGTGCTCTTTTTCCTTTACTTCCTCTCCATTTTCAATAATCTCCAACTCTCGTTCTTTTTGTGCTATCTTCCTATTATTGTAAATTAAATATAGCGTACAAATAAGAGATAAGACTGTAAAAGGTAATATAGTGTGGCTTAGCGCGCCACTTATCACGCCAAGTAATACCTGATCGCTATATGTTTTTTCCAGTTCAATCGCCATCAGCAATGTAAATGGGACCATTGTTGCCAATGATGCACATTTTCTATATAGCTCTCTTTTTTTTAGTGCTAATAGTTCTTGTTCTAGCCTTTCTCTTTTGACTTCTTTATCAACTGTTGGCCAAAAATCCCAAAAAAACTCTTCTAATGGTTCAAAATCTCTTTTTTTCTTATTCTTTCCTGGAACCTTTTTAGTAGAAGAAAATTTGCCACTAGGTATTTTCATAATATTAACCTAATTAGTAGTAAGTTAATACAATTATACACCTTTTTGCTTTCTGAGTCAATATCACTAAGATATTAACTACTCTTGTCTATTAACTATTTCCTAGGAGATTTAATCAATCTATTTGATGCCGGCTAGGATATAATTATAGCCTGACCACATAGTTATAATAGCTGCAACCCATAAACAAATCGCACCTGTATATTGAATCATATAATAATCGTTCATTATTAGCGCTACTACAGCAACCATCTGCAAAAATGTTTTAATTTTTCCAGCTTTGCTTACAGGTAGACTAACATTTGTAGCTATCAGAAACTCCCGTAAACCCGAGACTAATATCTCCCGACAGATGATGATAATCGATGGTACTATTGTAAAATCATTTATCTTATGCTTATAAACTAGCATAATTATCGTTGAAACCACTATTAATTTGTCAGCAATTGGATCAAATAGCTTGCCAAACTTTGATTGGACTTTCCACGCACGCGCCAGGTAACCATCAAAAAAATCCGTAATGCACGCAAACACAAAGATTGATATTGTTATCAGGCCTGCATATTTATTTTCTATATAAAAACTTAATATTATTGCTGGTATTGCAAGTGCACGAGAAATTGTAAGCAAATTAGGCACGTTTTTTTTAAGCATGTAATATCATCTTACGTAATAGGTAAACTTATACAGAAGTACAACAGAGTTCACAAGTTAATAGTTTACAATTGAACATTTATAAAAACTCCATATACTTAAAAAATACAAGCTTAAAATATAAGGATGTAATGATGAACGATGATTTAGATAGTACCACAAAACAAGAAGCGCTTAAGTATCACAGCAGAGGTGGTAACCCTGGTAAAATTTCAATCATGCCAACAAAACCTTTATCTACCCAGTATGATTTGTCACTTGCTTATTCCCCTGGTGTTGCAGCTCCGTGCCTTGAAATAGCTAAAAATCCTGAGGTTGTTTATGATTATACAGCAAAAAGCAACTGTGTTGCTGTCATTTCAAATGGCACTGCAGTGCTTGGACTTGGTAATATCGGTCCTCTTGCTGCAAAACCTGTCATGGAAGGCAAAGCTGTTTTATTTAAGCGTTTTGCTGATATTGATGCAGTTGATATAGAAGTTGGTACAGAAAATATAGAAGATTTCATCAATGCAGTAAGGTATCTTGGGCCAAGTTGGGGGGGGATAAATTTAGAAGATATAAGATCTCCCGATTGTTTTATAATAGAGAAACGCCTGAATGAACTGATGGATATTCCAGTGTTCCATGATGACCAGCATGGAACTGCGGTGGTTGTTGCAGCTGGCATAGAAAATGCTCTTGATATTGTTGAAAAGAAATTAGAGGACGTTAAGATCATTATGAATGGTGCTGGAGCAGCCGGTATTGCATGTTTAGAAATACTAAAGTCCATGGGCGCTAAAAATATAGTGCTGTGTGATAAGCAAGGAGTAATATACAAAGGTAGAAACGAGGATATGAATGAGTGGAAGGAAAAGTATGCAATTGATACTTCCGAACGTTCTCTACTTGATACAATAAAAGGCGCTGATGTATTCATCGGACTATCTGCAAAAGATGTGTTAAATGAAGAGATGTTAAAGAGTATGGGCAAAGACCCGATTATTTTTGCTCTTGCCAATCCCGATCCAGAAGTAAGGCCTGAGTTTGCAAAATCTGTGAGGCCAGATGCAATAATTGCAACTGGTAGGTCAGATTACAACAACCAAGTCAACAACGTAATGGGTTTTCCTTATATATTTAGAGGGGCACTTGATGTACATGCAACAACAATAAATGATGAAATGAAAATTGCAGCTGCAGATGCAATAGCAAAGCTTGCCCGTGAGCCAGTACCAGGTGAGATATCTGCAGTCTATGGCGGTCGTAAAATGGGCTATGGACGTGAATATATAATACCTACTCCATTTGACCCAAGATTAATTTCTATAGTAGCTCCTGCTGTTGCAAAAGCCGCAGTTGATTCAGGTGTTGCAAGAAAGGCAATACAAGATTGGAGTAAATATGAAAATCAATTAAAATCTCGTCTTTCTAATGTTCTCAGCACGCTGAATTTACTATCTTCACATATGTAATTTATTGGATAAAGTTAAAAGTGATAAACCAACCCAAACTCTAAGCCATATATGCCAAACCTATTGGTAATGGTTGCAGTTGTTGATTCAACACGTGCAGTTTCATCAACTTTACTTCCTCCACCGGCAGGAATATATCCTTCACCAGCTAGTATCTTTATTCCTGGTACAATATCTTTAAATTGGTTATCAAGGATACCAAAATAGCGTAAACCAGCAAATGCTTGAGTTTGTGCTGTAAGTTGGTGATTGATACCAAGTTTTGCTTGGTAAGCCAAGGCATATCTGGTTTTTCCTAGAAATTTAACCCTAGTTACACCTGCACCAATACCAACATATGGGGTGAATGGCATTTTTGCTATATTAAAATCACGATATACATTGACCATTCCAGCTAAGTTATTAAAACCTTCATTTTTCATCTTAAATGCAGCTCTGAACTCTGCTTCAACACTACAATTTTCTTGAATGTGAATATCAACCTTTCCACTTCTCCAAGGTGAATTGCATTCCGCTCCAGTAGACGCATCATTGTGACGACGAAGTTCAATATATCTTGCTTTTTTCTTATCTGAATAATCTTCATCATATAAGTTAGTCTGAGAATATAAGCCTTCAAACTCAACTCTCATATTTTTGAATAAATACCCTATTGCAGCACTACCGGCAAACCCTGGAACATATTTAGGACTGTATCCAGCTTCAATTCGCTCCTTCTTATTAAAACTAAAAACCCCCTCTGTTATATTGTCACCTGCATCTTCTTTTCCTTCTAGAGAACCTATTGCATTGAAGAATGCTCCAAAATAGTTAGCTTTGATGTAAACATTCTCTAAGTTATTTATTTTATCATCGTAAGATAAGCACCTAAATGAAAAAGTTAGCAAAACCAATAGATATGTGAATTTAAATCTTTCGCCCACCACAAAGCCTCCCTGCATAATTTGTCATTCCATTATTATAGTATGCTTCTATTTCTTATGATAGCAACTTTTTATTGCGCTCAATCGTTTTAGATTTATAATGAAAGTATTGTAATTTAAAGCAAATCAATGACTATTGCAATTCACGAATTAGAGAGGATCATCAAACAATCGTTCCCCGACGCTGATATAAAGATTCATGATCTTGCTGGAGATGATGACCATTATCATTTAAAAATAAACTCCAAGTGTTTTCTTGGAAAGACAAAAATAGAACAGCATAAAATGGTATATAAAGCTCTGGAAGGTCAGTCTATACACGCCTTGCAACTGGAAACTAATACTTAAAAATAAGGTGAATTTATGAGCAATTTTGAACAAATGAAAAAAGATATAACAGAAAATGATGTGGTATTGTATATGAAAGGCACTTCTGATTTTCCTCAATGCGGATTCTCTGGACTCGTCGTGTCAATCCTAAAAAAATTGAACGTGAAGTTTAAGTATATTAACGTGTTGGAGAATGATGAAATACGTGAATCTATAAAAAAGTTTTCTGATTGGCCAACAATTCCACAATTATATATAAAGGAAGAGTTTATTGGTGGTTGCGACATCACTCGCGAGATGTACGAAAAAGGCGAACTGCAAAGTTTATTGAAGGAAAAAAAAATTATTGCGGAATAAGTACCAAGAAACCAGTGCCCAGACGCTGGATAACGTAGTATAGCTATGAAAAAGGATCTTATGTCTTAAACCGTATCCGTTCAGGGGAGCGGCAAAATAAGGTAGACAAAGCAAGATAATAATGTTGATGTTAACACTATTGTCAAGTTTACTGGCCTTTCTATTAGTGAGATTGAAGAATTAAGTGTGAGCGGTTACAAATAATTTACCATTTCTTCTGGTTTCACTATCCTTTCAAACTCTTCCTCAGTGAGCAGTTGAAGTTTTGCTGCTGCTTCTTTTAGAGTGATATTTTCTTTATAAGCAAGCTTCGCTATTTTTGCTGCATTGTCGTACCCTATATGCGTATTTAATATAGTGACCAACATCAACGACTGATTCAGTAAATCTTTTATCCTCTCTTCATTTGCTTTAATACCAACTACACATTTTTCTGTAAAATTTAAACTTGCGTCAGCTAAAAGTCTTATAGACTGCAAAACATTGTAAATTATCACTGGCTTAAACACATTCAATTCAAAATGACCGTTTGAACCACTAATGGTTACAGCAACATGATTTCCCATAACTTGAGTGCATACCATAGTCACCGCTTCACACTGAGTTGGATTCACTTTACCTGGCATAATTGAAGAACCAGGCTCATTTTCCGGTAACATTATTTCCCCAATTCCGCATCTTGGACCAGAACCAAGCAACCTTATATCATTTGCAATTTTCATTAAACTGACTGCTACTGTATTGAGTGTTCCACTGAGCTCAACTAAAGCATCATTTGCTGCTAGCGCTTCAAATTTATTGCCTGCTGAAGTA
This sequence comes from Wolbachia endosymbiont of Drosophila willistoni, assembly GCF_040084705.1. Lineage (NCBI taxonomy): Bacteria > Pseudomonadati > Pseudomonadota > Alphaproteobacteria > Rickettsiales > Anaplasmataceae > Wolbachia > Wolbachia endosymbiont of Drosophila willistoni. The sequence continues at coordinate 730,976 of NZ_CP157591.1, read as the reverse complement.
AATGGAAGGTTAGTAATTCCTGCAACTTGCTTTGCAAAATCTTCAGCAAAACCCTTTTTAGTATTGAGTCCCGTGCCAACCGCAGTGCCACCTTGTGCAAGCTCGTATATACCACTTAAAGTTGATTTTACTCTCTCTATCCCCTTTTTAATCTGGGCCGCATAGCCAGAAAACTCCTGTCCTAGTGTTAGGGGCGTTGCATCTTGCAGATGAGTACGTCCTACTTTTATTATATCTTTAAATTCCTGAACCTTATTATCCAGCACCTTATGCAATTTTTCAAGATTTGGAATAAGCAAGCAGTTTATTTGCTCTGCTGCTGCTATATGCATTGCTGTTGGAAAGGTGTCATTTGACGACTGACCATAATTCACATGATCATTTGGATGTATTGGAGATTTACTACCCAAATTACCACCTAAAATCTCTATTGCACGATTGCTGATCACTTCATTCATATTCATATTAGTCTGCGTTCCGGATCCGGTTTGCCAAACAACAAGCGGAAATTCATTATTAAATTTGCCATCTATTACTTCCCTCGCGGCTGTGCAAATTGCGTCCCCTACCCTATCATCTATAACACCATGTTTCATATTAACACGCGCTGCTGCAAGTTTTACTATTGCTAATGCTTTAATCAGAGGCTCTGGCATTTTTTCTGTGCCAATCTTAAAATTTTCTAAAGAACGCTGAGTCTGTGCTCCCCAGTAATGTTCACTTGGTACTTTTACTTCCCCTAAGCTGTCTGATTCTATTCTCGTCTTTCTATCCATATTTTCCTCCTGGTGTTATGCAAACTGGTTCACTACATAATTTTTTCATGCCTACTTCTTTGTTAATTAAATCATACTAGATCCAAGTAGTCAAGTGTACGAACATTGCAATTTTCAGTTAACTTGCATGGTAGATGCAAGTAGCTGACACTGATTCACTTTATGATGGTGTCATTCCAGTCTGGAATCCAGCCTTTTCATAATCATCAAAACGTTGTATTTTAACATAAAACGGCTACTTTTATGCTTACCAACTTAATAAAATTCCTGGATCCCAGTGTCTGGGCACTGGGATGACACCCTTCTGGTGGACTCAAATCACGATGTTTGCACAGCTGTACGCTTAGTTCTGGTTGCACGCTACCATTCTTGTACATCCATAAATAGAAAATTTACGCTTTAAAAGGATCATATACATCGATTTCCTTAGAATTACTCTTTTTCAATTTTTCACTTAATAATCTTAAAATAGGCTGTAAATCACCATTAATTGATAAGCACAGCACTTCTTTATTGAGATAATTAGCTAGGTGATTCTTCTTTTCCAGAATTTCTGCTTCCCTCAATAAGTCGCATTTGTTTAATACTACAATCTCTTCTTTTTCAACAAGATCACTATTGTAAAGTTCCAATTCATTATGGATACAACTATAAGCCGAAACAACGTCATCGTGAGTTACATCGATTAAATGAAGTAAAATTTGACACCTTTCTATGTGCTTTAAAAATTTATGCCCGAGCCCAACTCCAAGGTGAGCATCAGTAATTATTCCAGGAATATCTGCTATTACAACTTCGCTATCATCCACTTTTACCATGCCTAAATGAGGTCTTACGGTGGTAAATGGATAATCGCCTACTTTTGTATCGGAATTTGAGCAGCGAGTCAAAAATTTTGATTTACCTGCGTTTGGCATGCCAATAATTCCAACATCTGATAAAACTTTTAGTTTTAATAATACATGTTTTTCTTCGCCAGGCTGACCGTAAGTAAAATGTCTTGGTGCCTTATTAGTAGAAGATTTAAAATTAGTATTTCCAAGTCCACCTTTTCCACCCTGTGCTACTTGAAATTCCATACCAGGCTTGTCAAGGTCTACTATTATCTCTTCACTTTCTTCATCAATTATTTGTGCACCGACTGGAACTTTAAGTATAACGTCTTTCCCTGCTGTGCCAGATCTATCCCTGCCTGCACCATTTTTTCCACTATCTGCTTTAATGTGTCTTCTATAACGAAAATGAAGCAAAGTGTTGAGATTAGCGTCGCTGATGAAAACTATGTTTCCACCCTTTCCTCCATTACCACCATTTGGACCACCAAATTCAACGAACTTTTCTCGACGAAAACTTGCACAGCCATCACCACCGTCACCAGCTTTTAAACACAATTTTACTTCGTCTATAAAACCCATGCTAACCCACGATAATATTTAGCATCCTTTCCTAATGCGCTTTCTATTCTGATTAGCTCGTTATACTTCGCGAGTCTATCAGAACGCGATAGCGACCCGGTTTTTATTTGCCCGCAATTTGACGCAACTGCTATATGAGATATTGTTGTGTCTTCTGTTTCACCTGAGCGATGAGAAACAACAGCTTTATAGCCATTTGATTTTGCCATTTCAATAGCAGCAAAAGTTTCTGTTAACGTCCCTATTTGATTTGGCTTGATCAGTACAGCATTTGCCATTTTTTCCTCTATTCCTTTGCATATCAGTTCACAATTTGTAACAAACAAATCATCCCCAACCAATTGAATTTTACTCCCCAATTTTGCAGTAAGTAATTTCCAACCTTCATAGTCGTCTTCACTCATTGCATCTTCTATAGAAATTATTGGATATCTTTCCACAAGATTACAATAATATTCAGTCAACTCTTCTGAAGTAAGATCTCTGTGTTCAAATTTGTAAATTCCATCTTCATAAAAAGTAGATGAAGCAACATCAAGGCCTAGTGCAAAATCACTTTGCGCTGAATAACCTGCTGATTCTATAGCGTATATGATCAAATCAAGTGCTTCTTCAGTACTTTCAATATTTGGTGCAAAACCACCTTCATCCCCTACATTTGTGCTATAACCTTTTTTCTTAAGAATGCTACGTAAGTTGTGGAATACCTCCGCAGATATTCTAATCGCTTCGCTGAAAGTCTCAGCACCGACCGGAAGAATCATGAATTCTTGGAAATCGAGCTTATTGTCTGCATGTACTCCACCATTAATTATGTTAATGAGTGGAACCGGCATAACACTCGTCTGCTTTCCTCCCAAATATCTATATAGCGGCATTTTGAAACTGTTTGCTGCTGCTTTTGCAACTGCAAGAGACACACCCAAAGTTGCATTTGCTCCAAGTTTTGATTTGTTTTTTGTTCCATCCAGTTCAATTAATGCTTTATCAATTGCATTTTGGTCCGCTGCATTCATTCCAATGATTTCATCTGCTATTATCCCATTTACAGCTTGAACAGCTTTCAGCACTCCCTTACCACAATACCTTTTCTCATCTTGGTCCCTGAGTTCCAAGGCTTCTAATTTACCGGTTGAAGCTCCAGAAGGTACAGATGCCCTGCCTATTGCACCATCACAGAGCTCAATTTCTACCTCAATAGTGGGGTAACCCCTGCTATCTAAAATTTCTCTTGCAAATACGTTATTGATTATCTTATTCATTACATTAAACCTTAACTTCCGCAATAAGTGCTGCAGTTTCCTTTGCCAATTTAGCTATATTACTACCAGCACCAATAAATAATACTATATCACTTGGACTTGTCGAATCACTAATAAAATGTGAAATGAGCAAAGCATCATTCATAATTTTTGTGTTATTAAATCCATTACTGATTAAAGCTTTTTGTATATCATCAATCCCACAACCAGGAATAGGCTTGTCTTCTGGGGGATGAACAGGAGTGAGGATGACATAATCAAACATCATGAAAATGCGTATGAATTCATCAAAAAAATTACGAATGCGGGCAAAACGAAGTGGTTCGATAATTCCTATTACTTTTCCTTTAGTAATCGAACGTGCAGCCGTTAAAGTTGCATATATTTCATTTGGATGATGGGCATAATCCTCAATTAACTTAACACCTTTAATATCGGCAATCAAAGAGAATCTTCTTGCTACTCCTTGAAATTCCAAAAGGCCTTTTTTAATATCTGCATCGCTAATTCCGAGCTTTATCGCAACTGATATTGCAGCTAGGGCGTTGCTTACTTTGTGAATTCCAATTGCATTTGATAGTACTATGTTTTTTAAAGGGCTGGATCCCAGTGTCACGCACTGGGATGACATCTCTGTACACTTTCCTTTTGTCATTCCAGCACGTAATGCTGGAATCCAGTTGTTCAACACATCAAATTCTATGCTGTTAGCATGCTGTTTAATGTTGCTGGCTCTTATGCTACCATTCTCAAACCCAAACGTTATAGAATTACCTGCATCATAATCGATGTCTACAGAATCAGGTAAAACTGCAGAACCTGCATTATTCACGAATTGGGAAAATGCATTTTTGATATTATCAAATGTGCCGTAATAATCTATGTGGTCATTGTTGATACTTGTTATGACAGCAATCTTTGCAGGGATTTTTAGCATAGTTCCATCAGACTCATCAGCCTCGATCAGAAAAGTGTCACTCCCTCCAAGTTTGAAGTTGCTCTTATAGGAATTTAATATCCCTCCTACAGTTACAGTCGCATCAATGCCAGAATGATCAAAAATGGAAGCAATCATAGCGGTTGTTGTTGTCTTTCCGCTTGAACCTGAAACCGCTATCACATATTTACCTTTCATAATTTCAGCAAGTATGTCTGATCTATGCAAAACGGTTTTATTGTTATTTTTTGCCGCAATTAACTCCACATTATCAGATTCTATTGCAGAAGAATGTACAACTATTTGAGCTTGGCTTATATTATTAGCATTGTGACCAATAAAAACCTCTATACCTAGCTTTTGTAACTTATTTATATTGTCGTTTGATTGTGCATCACTGCCTTGAACTTTGCAATTGGAATTGTGAAGAATTTCAGCAATGGCACTCATTCCGATTCCACCTATACCAATAATATGTATTATTCCTTTTTGAGTTTTGTTAATATTTAGCAGTAGATGTTTACTCATTACTAAATTTATTATAGTATAATTTAAAATCCTCATAGTATCGAACCCTCTTACCGAATACAATGATAAAAAACCTAACCTTTCTATGTCTAATATTTGTTTTGATAAGTAGCTGCAGTTTTAGCAACAGGTTTAACTGCACTGCAGGTCATTATAAAATTGGCAGCAGCTACACAATAAATGGTATAACTTATTATCCAAAAAACTGTAAACACTATGAAGAGATAGGGATAGCATCGTGGTATGGAATAGAAGATCATGGCACACTTACAGCAAATGGTGAAGCGTTTAACCGTCACTTGATCTCTGCAGCGCATAAGACTTTGCCCTTACCCTGCTTTGTTCTTGTCACTAATTTAGAAAACGGAAGAAAGCTTGTTACAAGGGTTAACGATAGAGGGCCTTTTATTGAAGGCAGAATAATAGACTTATCAGAAAAAGCAGCTCAAGTCTTAGGATTTCATAAATCTGGGCTTGCAAAAGTAAAAGTTCAATACCTAAGAAAGATGTCAGAACAATTGATACAAAATACTCCTCATTACAGAAAGCAATATGAAAAAGAAATGCAGAAACGTCATCCGAAACAAGACAGTGCAGAAAGTAAGGGATATGTTGCATTTTTTAAAAGTGCTCAGGCTGCTAAATCAGCTGCATCAAAGCTTCGCAATCAAGGAATAAAAAATGTTAGATTGCTTTTTAAGAACGATCAATATTGCGTGAAAGTGAGTTATAGGTAGTGGTGAGTGCAGAATTTGAAAGATTTGGTTAATGTAAGGAACGCTGGCTAACTATTGTAAGTTAAAAATGTGATATAAAAAAGATATCAACAATTTATAGCTATACCACCGCGATATCTCTTAGCCGCTAACAAGTAGCGAAATGACAGCAATCCTACGTCATGCCGCCGCTAACCGTCATACCGCGATTCATTCGCGGTATCTCAGCCGCTAACAAGTAGCGGGATGACGAGCTTATCGTCATGCCACCGCTAACCGTCATACCGCGATTCATTCGCGGTATCTCAGCCGCTAACAAGTAGCAGAATGACAGCAATCCTACGTCATACCGTCACGGTATCTCTAGATCCCGCTAACAAGTAGCGGGATACTTGACCTTTACAGGAATGACAGTTGTCGTTTAGCTATAAATGTTAAGAAATTTACCAAATAAAAAAAAAGGCAAAGAAACCCTAGGGTAGCTAGTATTCAAATTCTCCCTTGTCTATTTGACGTCTTTTACTGTCTTAAACACTTTATAAGCGCGTTTCGGCTTGTATAGGTAGAAACCTAAAAGTTTTATAAAGACATGAGGTGCACATAGTGCAAAAAATTAAGCATGATTTACGCCAAATACATTAAGTTTTTTGTCATTAATCCACTGCAGAGATTGCGAAGATAAATAAATAGCTTCAGTTTCATGATAAGAGGGCTGGCGGAGTTTGTCAAGTAAGTTTTTCGTTTCATCCAATGCGCTGCCAAAAGTTTGTTATGCAAGAATGCACTAGCCATTTCTCACAGATTCATTTAAACTTAATCAAGTAGGAGTATTATTAACGCGAAAAGAGTTTAATTAGAGATTTAAGTGATATGGCGCGTGAGGAAGATATAAACCAATTAGTAGAAAATGGATTTGATATTAACTCAAAAGATGCAAGTGGAATCACTCTCTTGCATAAGTTCACAAAAGAAGGCGATTTAGTTGGAGTAAAGTCATTACTAGAGCACGAAGCTGATTTCAATGTCGTAGACAACGAAAATAGAAACCCTCTGCATTACGCCATTATGCATGGACACAAGAAAGTTGCTAAACTTTTTGTTAACCAACTGACAATTAATTCCAAGGATAAAAATGGATTCACTCCACTGCACCTTGCTGCACTACAAGATGACACGGAATTAATAGATTTTTTGATAACAAAAGGCGCAAAAATTAATGAAAAAGATGCCAAAGAGGGCTATACTCCTCTTCATATAGCTTCACTATACGGTTCTAAAAAAAGCGTCCAAATTTTAATTGATAGCGGAGCAAATCTCGAATGTGAAGATAACAATTTTCGTACTCCTTTGTTTTTAACCATTTATCAATGCACCACACATTATGACAGCAGAGCAGAAATTATAGAATATCTGATAAAGAAAGGTGCAAATATAGAAGCCAAAGATGCAGAAAATAACACTACGCTTTTCCTAGCAGCGTATAACAACAAAATGCAAATAGTAAAACTTATTGCAAAAAAACAGCAAGCAAGTAACGATAAAATTAAACTTAAAGAGTTTTTTTGCACAAAAAACAACCATGGTTTTGATGCGTTAGATTGCGCTATTGAGCATAATAATAGAAAAATGGTAACATTTCTTGTTTCAAAGGGAATAGAAGCAAACGATCAAGATTTTAATGGTAACGCTAGGCTGCATAAAGCTAGCCATAATGGTAACACTAAAACAGTTAAGCTCTTATTGAAGCTTAAGGTAAACGTTAATGCTGTTACTAAATGTAACAGAACTCCCTTGCTACTCGCAGTTAAAAAAGGCCATACACAAATTGTGAAAATGTTATTGGAAGTTAGAGCCAATATGAACATTTGTGAGCAACAAGGTTTTGCACCTCTACATCTTGCTGTTCAAAAGGATTATTTTGATATAGCTCAGTTGTTAACAGAAAAAGGTGCAGACCTTAACATTAAGTGCAATAACGGTCATACCGCAATAGATATGTTCATTAGCAAGGCTCATAGCAAAAAAAACATCGAAGAAAATTACAAAAAATTTTGTAGATTTTTGATGCTTTATCTGAAAGAGCTACATAGTAAACACAAAGCCTGTTGTATACTTTCAACCCTAGCTCTAAGCTTAACAATTATAGGCTTACCATTTATTTTCAAGCCTATTATTAAATACAGAGAAAGAAGTACAATATATAAAAAAATTAGGGCTATGCTGGTCTACATTTAAGTACAAGAAGAGTATACAAAAAATACATAGCCAAAGCTAATACACGACAATTATCTGCTCGATGAAAATGAGATTAAATACATTTTTAATATTTTTATAGAAATCTATTAGTATAGATTTTGTATGCTGTTCTAATGGCTATTTTTAAATGCTTAATACTCCTCTTCATTATTTCTTGCACACATCTACCTACCAAGCAATATCCTATTAACATAGACAATTATAAGCACGATTATCCGTTGCAACAATATAACACCTCTTTGGAGATTAATGAACCGGCAATACCAGAAATTATGCCTTTACCAATAGAGTTTCCCGATCTCACAATCAGTAATCAGCTTATTTCTATTAATGTTAGTGAAGAAGTATCAGTAAAGGATTTGCTGATTGAGATAGGAAAACTTTCTGACGTTAACTTGGATATGGACCCAAAAATATCAGGTAATATTATTTTAAAGCTAAAAGATAAGGATATAAACGAAGTAATTCAGAGTATAGCAAATAGCGCCAAACTGCGTTACTCAACAAGTAATGGTGTAATTAGAATTGAGCAGGACTTGCCATACGCACAAAATTATTACGTAGACTTCATCAATATTCAACATTCTGCTCAAAGCAGTTTCGTCATTAATAACAATATTACTAACAGTGATGGAAGTAACGTTGATAGGGACTATAACAATGTTATGAAGTCTCAATACAGTAGTGACTTATGGAATTCATTAGAAAAAGGCTTGAATGCAATAATGGATGTTAACGGGGTGGATGATGGCGAATTCCTTTCATCCAACAGAGAAGCTGGTGTTATTATTTTGAATGCTAGAAAAGATATCCACAAAGCTGTTGAAGAATATATTAATAAGGTTAAGAAGTTAGCGTCTTCTCAAGTAATGATAGAGGCAAAAATAGTTGAAGTTGTGCTAGATGACAAATACCTTTCTGGTATGAACTTAAATGACTTACAAGATGGAACTAAGTCTATAATAAATCAAGATAACTCCATTATTAACCTAGCAATGAACTTTGGTGCAAATGATCTAGGAGATTTAGTAAAAAATTTAGACAAATTTGGCACTTCAACTGTAATTTCAAGCCCCAGAGTACATGCTATAAATAATCAGCAAGCGATGATTTCATTTACTAAAAACCATATTTATTTTACCTCCGATATACAAAAAGATACTAGAAACTCTAATCAGACCTTAATTACCAAGATGAATAGCGTCCCAATAGGTGTTGTGCTAATAATCCACCCAAGCATTAACATTGATACTAGTGAAATATTCATGGATATACATCCAACTTTATCAAGAATTAACGGCTACACTAAAGATCCAGATATAGAGTACGTCGCACAGCAGAGTAAAATGAAATTAAATAGCGACATTCCAATTGTTGAAATCAGAGAAATGAACTCTATGTTAAAAATTAAGAGCGGTGAAATTATGGTAATCGGCGGGCTTATAGAACATAGAGAAGATAAGCAAAGCTTATTGCATCAGAAATCAAAAAGGCTAGCGAATAATATTAGAACAGTAGAAACTGTCATTTTTTTAAAAGCAACAATCGTACCAACATTTGGTTTGTTAGATAGAAAAGATAAGAATTTATATATATATTAAATTATCACTAAAAATTAAATATCAAACCAACTTCAATATTGTGAGTAGATATGTCATCTGCAACAGGTATCGGAACGCTAAAGTAACGATAGCCGAGAAAGGTTTTGATTTCTGGGATTATTGAATAATCAACACCAAGTTTTATTTGATAAGCAAACCAAGGAACATTCAGTGGCATTGAATTTTGGGGTGACCCATTAATCCTTTTTAATCTAAAAACTGTTGGTCCTATACCAAGACCGATGTACGGAGCAAATTGTGTATCCTGAACGCTGGGATTATAATAGAAGTTTAACAAAAACGCAAATATACTTGCTGATTTATCAAATACCGGAGGAGAATTACTATCTTCAATATTGGCTATAGAATACGCGGCTTCAAAATCAATTTTACCATTTTCTCCAGCATAGTAACCTAAAGACATGCTGCTAAACCACTGGAAATCAATTTTACCATCAAATTGCTGTATACTTTTAATTTCATCTGCCACTATATTTTTTATTATAAAACCATAATGACTTTCAACTAAAGTTAGGACTCTTTTTCCTATTTCTTGTATACCCTTTACAAATATTTCTGAATTATCATGGTATACCTTACCACCGTTAGCGCTAACATAAAAATCAAGTTTTTTTGATTTTTCTTTTGTAGGCTCAGCTTGATCTGCAATACGTGACCACATATTTTTCTGATCAGCTACTTGGAAAACAGAAGGTGGACTACTTTCAAGTTCTTGATATTTTATTGGTATTTCTTTTGCAGTAACCTCCTCAGAACGTATCACACTTTTATTATTGTCTGTTTCTAATTTTAAGGGTTGTACTTGCTCAATGTGTGTATCATTACTAATATAAGTAATAAAAAAATAGACACATGAAATGAAAATCAAAAATAAAGTAATAGATATTCTAGTTATCATAAATGAATTCACAATTATCATTTACAGTATAATTACTATATCGTATATTTCTTCAATGTACAAAAATTAAGAAAAAATATTTCCAATTAGATAATTATTTTCCACTCCTTTAACATTAACTTTCACAATACTCTTGGCTTGAGCTTTTGATTCAAGCTTTATTAATGCAAAATTTTCTGCTCTACCGACATTATTTTGCTCAACCAGAACACTTTGCTTAGTGTTGATCAAGGATTGACAAAAACTGCTCATAATTTCTTTATTTACTTCTCTTAAATTTTTTACTCGTTCTTTACGCACATTCTCTGGTACTTGTGGCATTCGTGCAGCAGGTGTATTTTTCCGCTCTGAATATGGAAAAGCATGTAGGTAAACTATATTTGTTTTTTTCAGTAAATCAACTGTATCCTGAAACATTTCATCAGTTTCTGTTGGAAATCCAGCAATAATATCAGCGCCAAATGCTATATTAGGCCTCAAGCTCTTCATTTTATGACAAAATTCTATCACTTGTTCTCTGTTGTGACGACGCTTCATTCTCTTTAGTATTAAATTATTACCAGATTGTAGACTCAAATGTAAATGAGGCATAAGTCTTGACTCATTAGCTATTAAATCCATTAATTCGTCGTCAACTTCAGCAACATCGATAGAGGAAAGTCTTAGCCTCTTCAACTCTGGTATATCCTTTAAAACTCTCCTAATCATTGAACCAAGTGATGGCTTACCCAACAAATCTGTACCAAAGTCAGTAATATCAACCCCTGTAAACACTACTTCTTGATATCCATTTTCTACAAAGATCCTGATTTGCTCTATAATACTGTTTATTGGCACAGATCGATTATTCCCTCTTGCCTCAGTAATTGAACAAAATGTGCAGCTATGATTACAACCATTTTGAATTTCAATAAATGCCCTTGACTTATCTTCAAATCCATTAATTAGAACAGGTTCTACTTGGTTATCACTGACCAAGATTTTATCGTCATTTAGTAAGTAATTTTCAGCTTTTAGCTTATCTTGATTACCGAGCACTTTACTTACACCAGGAATGCTACTGTAAACTTCTGGATCCAACTGAACAGCACAACCAACTACGATAATTTCTTTATTTGGATCATTTTTGTAAATCTTACGTATCTTTTGCTTTACCTGACGTTCTGCTTCGTTTGTCACTGCACAGCTATGCACCACAACAACATTTTCTCTCTTTGCTTTTTTTAATGCTTCTTTGATTAACTCGCTCTCGTAAAAATTTAGACGACAACCAAATGTTATCACTTCATTCATGTTAGTATTTTTTGCTTTAATAGACCTAAATTATATCAAATATCCAAGCAAAGTCTCTTGCATGACTATTTTTTTGTAAATAAATGCTATGCAAGCAGCAGACACTGGGATCTCAACGATTTTCACTCAGACACAGTATCACTCCTTTGCTTATTATAGTCTTTTGACCTTTTTAAGATACAATCCGGATTGGATACTGAGTTGGTGAGTATAAAAGTATAGCTTCTACGTCATACCGTTGCGGTATCTCTTAGCCGCTAACAAGTAGCGGGATGACGATTGTCGGTGAATCTAAGTTACCTTAGCTACATTTCTAGCTGTAACTATAAATGTATGGATTTTTTATCGTGCCATGTTATAATTAACGTCTTGCTAAAAATTAAATATTGATGAATGAACTAAGAAAGTTAAGTATTACACAAATGCATGACGGGCTCAAAAAAAAGAGTTTTTCTGCCGTTGAACTCGTAGAGGCGCACATCAGTGCGGTTGAAAATGAGAAATTAAATGCATTTATAACAAAAACCCCAGAGATAGCAATGAAAGCTGCTAAAGCTGCAGATGAACATTTCTCTAGGCAAAAGGATGATTTAATCTCGCCGCTCATGGGTGTACCAGTTGGCATCAAAGATCTATTCTGTACAAAAGGAATAAAAACAACAGCATGCTCAAAAATGCTGGAAAATTTCGTTCCGACTTACGAATCTACGGTGTCTGACTTGCTTTTAAAAAGTGGAGCAGCCATGCTCGGTAAGCTTAATATGGATGAATTTGCTATGGGTTCTGCGAACACAAATAGCTATTTTGGCCCTGTTGAAAATGTGTGGATTAGAAAAAGCGATGGGGAAAAAGTTGTTCCTGGTGGATCATCTGGTGGATCTGCAGCATCGGTGGCTGGATTTTTATGCGCTGGAGCACTAGGGAGTGACACCGGTGGATCTGTGCGCCAACCAGCAGCTTATTGTGGAGTGGTTGGAATAAAGCCAACTTATGGAAGATGCTCGCGTTTTGGTATGATTGCATTTGCGAGTTCTCTAGATCAAGCAGGAGTCATTACTCGTTCTGTCTCTGATTCAGCATTAATGCTGGAAGCAATCTGTGGCTATGATACAAAAGATTCAATATCAAGCGAAAAGCCAGTGCCTAAATTTTCTAGCTTTATAAATGGTGATGTCAAGGGTAAGCGTATTGGTATACCAAAAGAATATAGGATGGATGGAATTTCAGAGGAAATAGTCCATAATTGGGAGAAAGTTGCTTCCTATTTAAAAGAAAATGGCGCTGAAGTTGTTGACGTTACTCTGCCACATACTAAATATGCAATACCAGTCTATTATTTAATTTGTTCTGCTGAAACTTCATCCAATCTTGCTCGTTATGACGGTGTGCGTTATGGGTTCAGGGTTGATGCTGATACCCTTGAAGAAATGTATTCACTAACAAGAGCAGAAGGTTTCGGTAAAGAGGTGAAAAGAAGGATTTTAATTGGCGCTTATGCGCTTTCCTCAGGTCATTACAATGAATATTACGAAAAAGCACAGTGTATCAGGGCATTAATCAGAAATGATTTTATAAAAGCGTTTGAAAAAATAGATTACATACTTGTGCCATCTGCTCCAACAGAAGCTTTTGGCTTAAATGAAAAGCCAGATCCGCTAATTATGTGCATCAATGATGTGTTTACTGTGCCGGCAAGTCTGGCAGGATTGCCTGCTATTTCTGTTCCTGTTGGGCTCTCCAATGAGGGTTTACCACTTGCCTTGCAAGTGATTGGAAATTATTATGATGAAGCTGGAATATTAAATGTGGCAAGTGTGATAGAGCAAAATTGCGGCAGAATAATTAGACCTCTTGCATAATCTATTTTTTGATAGTAATTTTTGCATTAAAATTTGCTTACGCTCCTCAACGTACTCTATGGTTCCATTTTTAGATGAATAGCAAAAACAGGGTATATTAATCTGTTTACAAAATTTTCGTGTAACAGTTCACACTTAATTAAACAGACTGAATTCTGTAATTTTGGGATGTTGAAAAATTTACCTCACGTTGTCATTCCAGCGCATAACGCTGAAATCCAGATTTATAGAAACGAAAAAACTTGCTTGACGTCTGGTAGAGACTCATGACCTTGAAACCAGCGATTTGGTCTCATAACCATAGTCTCCCCAAAAGAACCGTGCTTGCGGATTTCCCGCACACGGCTCCACAATACAGCGTTCACACTAGTGCTCCTGTGTATAAAGAAACATATACCTTTGGTTTTGGTAATGGATTTACTTTTAAATAGTGTATAAATTGTTCCCAATCCATACTTTTCTTTTGACTACGTCGGTTTATCCACTTAAATGCTAACTTTGTTACCGGTCGATAGAATTGAATCAAACACCGATAATTTCCGCTAACTCCGAAGTAGCTATAGTGTCCTGTTAGTTTGGCTTTAAGTTTCTGCCACCAATCTTTGAGACAGATACGACTTCGTACCATCTTCAACCATTCTTTGATTTCTTTAATCTTTCTGGCTAGGCTTATTTTTGAAGTTTTCTGCTTCATCATAAGTTTACCATTACGACTTTTTCCACAATAATGTGTAAATCCTAGAAAGTTGAAGCTAGCCGTCCTACGTTTCTCTCTTTCTGCTTGATACCATTCTTTCTTACCAAACTTTACTATTTTTGTTTTATTTTCAGCTATTTCCAACCCAAATTTACTTAGTCTTTGTTTCAGTAATTCTAGAAATTCTTTTGCGTCTTCTTCCCTCTCGCAGCCAACTACAAAATCGTCGCAAAACCTTATTAGCTGTAAATATCCTCTGGCTTTTGGCTTAAATTTCTTTTCAAACCATAAGTCCAGCACATAGTGTAAGTATATATTAGCTAATACAGGGCTTACTATACCACCTTGTGGTGTGCCTTGATCGGTTGCTTTATAACATCCAACTTCGACTATTCCTGCCTTTAGAAATCGTTTTATTAACCACAATAAATTTGGGTCAGCTATTCGTTCCCTTAGACAATTCATTAGCCATTTATGTTGAACATTATCAAAGAACTTCTTGATATCCACTTCTACAATATAGTTAATTGGTTTGTGCATAACTGCTTTATCTAGAGCGTTTATTGCCTGATGACAATTTCTTCCTGGTCGAAATCCATACGAGCTGTCCATAAAGTTTGCTTCATAAATATTTTCTAATATCTTCTTTAGCATTACCTGTACCAACTTATCTTCCGTTGATGGTATTCCGAGACCGCGCTTCTCTTTGCTCCCGGCTTTGGGTATGTATACCCTTTTCACTGGTAGCGGTTGATATTGTTTTCTCTTCATACTATCCACTAGTGTTTTAAGTTTCTCTTCTAGATTTTCTCCATAAGCTTCCATTGTCACACGATCTATACCACAAGCCTTGTTGCGTTTTAGTTCCTTATAACACTCTGCAAGATTCTCTTCATTAATCAAATGAACTAATGATGTAAATTTTACTCGCTTATCTTTTAGCCCTTACTGCTATCTGGTTTAGTTTTCCTTGCATACTCCTCTAATCTCTGTTGTATTGGTATAGCAATCCCTATACCAGTCACTATATTGCTAACCGCTTCCCCTTGTATGTGGCTTTCCCACACTCCGAGTACTATCAGTTAGTCCGACTTCCTTTGCATCTTCCTCCAGTCCTCGCCTTTATTGACTTGTTCCAGAGTACCCTTACAGGAATACAAAGGATCTCCCAAGTTCACGTAAGGTCCATCTCAACACATGACGCGGCCTTCGATCCCGATGAGGTGAGTAATATCTTGCCTTAGCGTTATTACCCATGTTGCCTTCCACCAAATGTAAAGTGTCAGCCCCCATGACGCGTGAATTACGGGACTCAATACCTTCACTTTCGTTGCACCCTATGTTGTCCATTCCATTAGCTTTACTACGCTCGTTACCTTACGCAGCATAATGGTTTGTTCCAGGTTGCCGGCTAAGCTTTACCCGTGTTGGATTTTCACCAACTGTTCCTTACGCACTTCTTGGCGCACACATTTTGCCAACCCCCTTATTATGATGTGTAGTACAATGATACAAATTAAGAATTCCCCCATCCTGTGCTGGTTCTTCGATCTGAAATCCTACTTCTACCTGATCACAACCAATGTTAATTTGTCCGATTAATGCTTTAATAATGCCGCGCTTAGTTTGCCAATCTAGCTGTTCCAGGTTCGATTTTACACTAGAATAAAAATTCTTTATGCTATTTATAATAAGACTTATTCCTTTTTCTACTGCCTTCTGATCAACTACCTTTTTTTTCTCTTCTTCTATCCCTTGTAAGCGTTCTTTCATTTTTCTCATTGTCTGTTTAAATTCTTCCTCGCTTATATATCCTTTCTCTCCTGCATTTTCTTGACTATAATAATCTTCCATTAATTTTTCGATACCTTCTTTTATTTGATTTTCTCTTCTTGCAAACTTTTTCTCTGATGATTCATCATTTTTATTTTCTAATACTCTACGTTGGTATTCCTTTTTTATCATCTCTGGGTTTTTTAGTACATCTTTCACCTTTTCCCATACTGACCTTACCCAGAAAAAGTGGAGAGAAAGAAAGGAGTTTTTTCGGGTAAAATAAAATTTTGGAGGATTAGAAATGGCAAGAGAATGTACGGCAGAATTCAAATTGGAAGCTGTTAAGCTGGCAAATGAACAAAGAAAGGTAGGTCAACCAGTTGCAAAAGTAGCAAGAGATCTAGGAATAAGGGATAGTGTATTAGGAAAATGGATGAAGAAATATAACGAAAAAAAGTCAGCGGCAAATGCATTTCCAGGTAGAGGTAACATGGCTCCTTACGACAAAGAGAGGTTTGATTTACAAAGAGAGTTAGCAAGAGTAACAAGGGAAAGAGACATTTAAAAAAAAGCCCTGGCCAGTCAAAAAGAGTAAAATATTTTTTCATAAAAGAGCATAGTAAACACTATAAAGTGCAGGAATTATGTAGGGTTTTCTGCTAGTGGCTACTATAAGTGGACTACAAGGAAAATAAGCAGTAGAGAATCAGCAAATAAAGAGTTATTAGCAGATATTCAAAAAATATATCAAGCTTCTAAATGTAGATATGGAGCTCCTAAAATTCATGCTGAATTGAAGGCTTTGGGTAAAAGTTGCAACTTAAAAACAGTGCAAAGTATTATGCAGAAAAATGGTATTCAGGCTATATTGAGAAGAAAATTTAAAATTAAGAAACAACAAACGGACAGTAGCTCCCAATATATTAGACCAAAACTTTATTGTCGATCAACCAAATAAAGTATGGGATTACTTATATAAAAACCAAAGAAGGATGGCTATATTTGGCAACAATAATCGATCTATATTCACGCATGGTAGTTAATGAGCAGTTCAATAAATAAACAATTGGTTATGGACTCTTTATTAATGGCCGTTAACAAGCGTAAACCTGCCAAAAATCTACTATTACATAGTGATCAAGGTTCACAATATACTTCGCAAGGTTATCAATATCTCTTATCCATAAAAAACATAGATGAGTTATAAAGGTTGTTGTTACGACAATTCTGTTGTGGAAAGCTTCTTCAGTTCTCTAAAAAGGGAGTTACCAATAGACACCTCTCGGCACTCTAAACAGCATATCAAAACTGCTATATTTGAATATATAGAAATTTTTTATAACAAACAACGTCACTATTAACTATTGCATTCCTGAGCATTTTGATTCATCATTCTCTTTGTGAAAAACATTCCAAACTTTCTCTCCACTTTTTCTGGGTAAGGTCAGTTTCCATTTGGTTCAAACTCGGATACAATTTCCCCAGAGCTGGGTAATCTCATACCAGAACCATCTGCTGCAATAAGTCTATAGCCTCTCCAACTCAGGTTCATCCTGATAGGCTGTTTGGATGCTTAAATTCTTGAAAGCCTGTATGGCAAATCTTATATCTTGCTTTAGAAAAAGCTTGCTTTGAGGGTACATGTCAATGGCTCCATAAGTTCACATTCTATTCCCAAACTTTTTTTAACTAACTTTAAAATCATAGAAAATACTGTCGAAAAAGGAAGTTTTCTTGTTCGTGTAAAACTCAACACAATGGATTTTCTGAAAAGTTTTCGAGTATATTATATTTTTAATTTGTAGAATAAGGTTTTTTCCTTTTTGCATATTTCACCTAAAAAGGACACATTTTAGACTTCTTTGTTGAAATAAAACAGAAACAAAAGTGCTGTCCCTTGCACTCTTTGGATAATTTAATGATAAAAAATTTGGAGAGAAATTTTATACACTATCGCTGATATTTTTCCTTAAGTTGACGCCATTGCCTGAACGGATACATGACAAATCTATCGTTTATCAAATCGTCGGTAAGCCTAAAGCTATAGCCATTAAGCACGATAAAGAAAATCATTCATAATCGCTATAGCAACTAGTGTAGACACTTGACGTTCCTTGTGATTTGATAAATAGAGGTTTTTATCTGACTTCACAACAAGGGCTTCTGGATGACTTTGAAAGTGAACATTACCATGCTTATCTTCAATAGCCTCTATTACCCCCTCACTGGAAAATGCTGCAACTTTATATCCAAGTGACTCCAATTTTCTTCTATTTTCTGGTGTATTACTTACTGCTCCTGAATGAGCATCTGGAAAATATGTTGAAAACCAGCCATTTTCATTAGGTATTAGGAATTTGGCTACTACTTCTGCTAAACGACTATTTGGAACGATCTTTATCTGCTGGAGAGGTAGATCCTCTTTCTGTGGATTAGGTGCTGATTTTAAATGAGATCTTCGTTTCTCTTCATCACTCACAACACTCACTACTTCAATTCCCTTTGCATTCATTATGCCTTCACATATGCCAAGTAAATGAATTGCAGGGTTATCATCCACTATTTTTACAATTGCTTCAGTAACAAGCTGGCGACAAGGAGTGGGTGCTGAGTGTAAATTATCCGGAATAAATATTCTATTTATTTTGTGCTCTTTAACAAACTTTGCAACTTCAACTTTTATTCGGTCTAATGTTAGCTTCTTTGCCAATGTTTCATCTTGTTTTGCAAAGATAAGCGACTTTTCTTGGATTTCTTTTAAGTTAATTATTTTATTGTAGTCAATGAGTACGGTTTTAACTCCAAAGTTATTAAACATCTCGTAGATATTTTGAGATAGCCCAAGCTCATGTGCTTCTTCCGTTTTCAACAAACCAACAACTATGTCATTATTTACTGTATTTTCTGCCGTCAAGACAGTTGACGCTGGTTCTTCTTTTCTGGTTACATGTTGAGATGCCGGTTTTTCACTAACGCCAGCATAAGTAATATTGCTTAATAATAGAACTATAATTAATAAGATATTAAATAGTTTATTATAATATTTATATACTATGACTTGCCTCCCTAATATTTATATTACGATATAGAGTATTTTATAACAAAAAGGCAAGTTTGCCAAGAAAGAGAAGGTGGCCTGAGCAGGAATCGAACCAGCGACACAAGGATTTTCAGTCCTTTGCTCTACCAACTGAGCTATCAGGCCAACTGTATACTTTTATTTTTAGATAAAAAATGTTATTATGTCTATCAAAAGTTTTTAAAGTAGTTTATAAAAATAAAGGATGAACATTAATGACAAAATAGGAATCTACCCTGGCACATTTGACCCTATAACTTTTGGGCATCTTGACATAATCAAAAGAGCGTGTAAACTAGTCGATAAATTAATAATAGGAGTTGCAGAAAACGTTAATAAGCATACTGCCTTTGACACAAAGCTACGCACAAGCATGGCTGAAAATGAAATCAAAGGGCTAGGAATTGATGCAGATGTTATATCTTTTAATGGGTTGCTAGTGAAGTTTGCCAAAGAGCAGAATGCTTCTGTTATTATTAGGGGATTAAGAGCAGTATCGGATTTTGATTACGAGTTTCAAATGAGCTGGGTAAATTATAAACTTCTTCCTGAAATCGAAACCATATTTCTTCCTGCTTCTGAAGATACTCAATTTATCTCATCAAGCTTTGTAAAGGAAATAGCAAGATTAGGAGAAGATGTTAGCAAATTTGTATCAAAAGGTGTTCAAAACGAATTGATTAACCTGAATAGGATAAAAAATGGAGAATAGTGCTTGTTGTTTTTTATTTCTGAATGGGTATATTCAATATATAAAATGTTATAAGCTAAAGGAGCAGCATGTCAAAAGTGAGGGTTAATAATAGAAAAGTTTGTTGTCATGGTGATGAGAATGATGAGGGTTCCGGCCATCCATTAATATATTTAGATATGGGAGAAGAAGAGGAAATAGCCTGCCCTTATTGTGAAAAGACGTTTGTCCATGACTGCACTGTAGAAGCGGTTGGGGAGCTGACTAGGGATGAGCTCTAATGGCACTTCTGCAGACTTAGCTTATGTAAATAGCAATAAGAGGGGCAGTAAAAATGAAACTGTCCATACGGTCGAGCACTCCCCCATGGCCAGGTATCATATTTCCACTATCTTTAACACCGTAAGCTCTTTTAACAAGCGACTCAGTGAAATCGCCAAGTTGCGCTAGAATAGCAATTGCAAGGCCAATGATTGGAGAATAAAAAATTGAAAATAGACCAAAAAATATTGATCCAAAAATTGTGCACACTACTCCAGCTAAAATCGCACCAAGAAGTCCTGCCCAAGTTTTTCCAGGGCTAATAATTGGGCAAATTTTAGCTCCACCAAAATTCTTGCCAAACAGGTAGGCAGTAACGTCAATTCCCCAAATGGTTAAGACGAACCATACTAATGCGTATTTTCCCTGTGGTAGATTATATAAATATATTAATGAGGCGCTTGGTAGTGCAATCAATAATAATGCAAAAACGTATAAAATTTTGTTTCCCTGGGTTAGATTATACCATTCAAAAGAAGATAAAACTGCTATCGAAAAAATCAATAGGTAAAACGATAAATCACTGAAATATGTAGCAAAGGAAAATATGAATAATATTACTATTGAGGACAACATTCTAATTATAAAATTATTATCTACCATATTTTTTCTCTCTTTTTGTATAATCTTCTAATGCTTTACTCAAATCTTGACAAGAAAAATCAGGCCATAAAGTATCACAAAAATACAATTCAGCATAAGCTGCTTGCCATAATAAAAAGTTGCTTAACCTTTTTTCGCCGCCAGTGCGAATTAATAAATCCAATTTTGGCAAATCTTTAGTATACAGAAATTTTTCAAATTCCTCTTCTGATACATAAGCAATATTTTCTTTTATAATATTGCTTATAGCTTGTGTAATTTCTTGCTTTGCTCCGTAACTGACTGCCACAGTGAGTAATAAACCATCGTTCTTATGTGTCATTTCTTCTGCTTTTTTAATTTGATCCAATATTTTACTGGGTAACAGACTTAAATTGCCAATAAAATTCAACTTAATGTTACAATTGTAAATGAAATTGACTTTATCTTCATTAGTTAAAACGGAGTAAAATAAATCAAATAGACAGTCAGTTTCGTTTTTAGGTCTAAGCCAATTCTCCATAGAGAATGCATACAAAGTTAAGTAGGGTATAGTTAAGTCCGTACAATACTTGGCAATATCGTATGCAACTTCACTGCCCTTTTTATAACCATCAATTTTTACCCTTCCTTGATTGTTCGCCCATCTACCATTACCATCCATAATAATTGCTAAATGTTTCGGTAAAGATTCTTGATTCAACATTTAAATTTAACCTAATTTTGACTTGAGTGAAATTTTTTGGATTTCAATGGACACCTGGAAGGTGTCAGCTACTTGCATGACAGGAAGAGAGTTACTGTAGTGACACCAATAGTTGATACTTGAATGCAAAATTGGTGTCATCCCAGTGCTCCGACACTGGGATCCAGGAAATTTGATTTCAAACAAGTGCATCAGATAGTTGTATAGTAAAGACTGGATTCCAGTGTCAAACACTGGAATGACATCATTTGCTATGTAAGCTTTCTCCATATCATTTAGTGATTCAGTATATCCTTTTCTTTGATGGACAATTCACCATCAATCTTTTTTATATTATCATCAGTAATATTTTGTATTTCCTTCTTAGCACCATGAAAATCATCTTCTGAGATTTCTTTATTTTCCTTCATTTTTTCTGTTTCTTCCATAATATCTCTACGTATATTTCTAATGGCAATCCGTGCATTTTCAGCAAACTGATGCAATAATTTCACTAATTTTTCACGGGTTTCTTGTGTCAAGTCCGGAAGAGCTATACGTATGGTGCTACCCTCGACAACAGGATTTAAATTCAGGTTAGCATTTAATATAGCGTTTTTCACTTCACCTACAACACTAATGTCCCAAACTTTAATTGATAGGGTTTTGTTATCTATAACCGAAACGCCTGCAACTTGATTTAACTTTTGATGCCCACCATAGATGTTTACAACTATACCATCAAGCAAAGATGCACTAGCTCTACCAGTGCGTACGCCTTTAATATCATCATGAAAGGACTGAATAGTTTTTAGCATTCTTTCTTTTGTTTTAGCTTTTATTTCATTT
This sequence comes from Wolbachia endosymbiont of Drosophila willistoni, assembly GCF_040084705.1. Classification (NCBI taxonomy): domain Bacteria; kingdom Pseudomonadati; phylum Pseudomonadota; class Alphaproteobacteria; order Rickettsiales; family Anaplasmataceae; genus Wolbachia; species Wolbachia endosymbiont of Drosophila willistoni. The sequence goes on along the minus strand of NZ_CP157591.1, from coordinate 708,734 downwards.
AACATAAATTACCTACTGTTTACAATCTGAAACTATAGTATAAGTACCTTGACCCTTAATAATATTGACTATTTTTTCTCCCTTCAAAGAAAAAACTATAATTGGAATAGAATTCTCACGAGCAAGTGAAATTGCTGATGCATCCATAACTTTTAAATCACGAGTCAATAAATCCGTGTAAGAAAGCCTATCATACATTACAGCATCCTCATTTTTTTTCGGATCAGCGGAGTATACACCATTTACTTGCGTACCCTTTAGAATAACATCACAATTCATTTCAACAGCACGTAAGGCTGCAGCTGTATCTGTAGTAAAAAATGGGTTGCCTGTGCCTGCTGCAAAAATTACCACTCTACCTTTTTCTAAATGACGAATAGCTTTCCTTCTGATGTAAGGTTCGCATACAGTGGCCATGGGTATTGCAGATAATACCCTAGAAGCTACTAAATTTTTTTCTAAAAAGTTTTGTAAAATTAAAGCATTGATTATAGTTGCAAGCATTCCAATATAATCACTGCTTGCTCTTTCACAACCACTTAAAGACGCAGATGTGCCACGAAAGATATTACCACCACCAACAACAATACATACCTGAACTCCAAGATTACAAACTTCAACTATGCCTTTAGATAACTCACCTATAGTCTCCATATCGTGACCAAATTGCTTTGATCCCATCAAAGCCTCACCAGAGATTTTAAATAACACCCTGGAATATTTTATTTCGCTTTTTTCATTTGTTGAAATAAACATTTTTTGCTATTTAATCTGCATCACCCAAAACAAGTAACTTGTAATTAGAGAGTTTAACAGCACTCAACTCGCTTGATTTTATAAAATCAGAAATCTTCATCTTATCATCCTTTATAAATTTTTGCTCCAGTAAAACAACTTCTTCATAGTACTTAGCCATTCGTCCATCTACTATTTTTTTTGCTACTTCTTCAGGTTTATTTAAGCTCCTCACTTGCTCTTCAATTATAGAACGTTCGTTGTTCAACTTCATTTGATCTAAATCATCTATAGACAAAGCTTCAGGCTTCATAGCAACTACATGCATAGCTATTTGTTTCCCAATCTCTTGTAGCTTCGCCTTATCACCAGATGATTGCAATGCAATTAAAGCACCAATCTTACCTAAGCCACACACATCACCATGTACGTAGCCAGCAATAACTCCATCCTTAGCTTCTAAGTAACAAAGCTTGCTTAACTCTAGCTTCTCACCAAGAACTGACGTACCATTCATAATAGCTTCCTGCACTGTGCCAATGCTTTCATACTTGGCATTTTTTAACTCATCAACGCTAGTACAGCGTTCTTGATGAGCAATTGATGCTAAATTTAAAACTAACTCTATAAATTTCTCATTCCTTGCGACAAAATCGGTTTCGCAATTGAGTTCAATCAATACACCACAATTTTCAGTCAAACACATAGCAACGAGCCCATCTGAAGCTACTCTATCAGATTTTTTGTCAGCTTTAGCAAGACCTATTGTACGTAACTTATCAACGGCTTTCTTAATGTCACCATCACATTCTTCTAATGCTTTTTTACAGTCACTTAAGCCAAGCCCTGTTCTATCACGTAATTCTCTTATATCATCTGGATTCATCTTCATTTGTTACTACCTCCCTTTCTTCTTCTTTGTAAACTTTACTACGTCTCCTTTTAGTTTGCACAATACCATCTTCTTTTTCTTGAATAAACTCATCACCCCTTATATCATCAATCTTAACTCCAGATTTTGCTAGACTAGACTCTATTCCAGCTAATATAGAGTCGGTAGCTAATTTACAATAGAGCTCTATTGATTTTCTTGAGTCATCATTTCCAGGTATTAGATAAGTAATACCATCTGGATCAGAATTAGTATCAAGTATTGCAACTATTGGAATTCCTAACTTCTTAGCCTCCTTAACCGCTATATGCTCTTTATTAGTATCAATGATGAATAAGATATCAGGAATTGCTCCCATTTCTCTAATACCGCCAAGCGCCTTATCAAGCTTTTGCTTTTTCTTTTCAATGTTTCCCAATTCTTTCTTTGTTAAAATGCTATCCTCGTCATTTAATATTTTCTCATATTGCATCAAGGTTTTTATCGAAGAAGAAACAGTGCCCCAATTAGTAAGCATACCACCAAGCCAACGATGATTCACATAATATTGACCACAACGAATCGCTTCACTTGCAATAATATCAAAAGCTTGAAACTTTGTACCAACAAATAGAATGCGACCACCTTGAAATGCAACGTCATATAAAGCCTTCATGGCCACCTGTAGCAATGGTAGTGTTTTTCGCAAATCAATTATATGTATACGATTTTCTTGATGCACTCCATATATGTATGGAGCCATTTTTGCGTTCCAGCGACTAATTTTGTGACCAAAATGTACACCAGATTCAGCTAAATCACGCACAGTGACTTTAGGCAAATTTGTCATATATCATTCCTCCAAATAGTTTATCTTCCATGGCATAACCCTAATGGGACTACTTGTACAAGCCATGTGTGAAATTAAATTATTTACATAGTAATAGAAAAGACAGCAAAGCGCAAACAAAAAATATTGACAAAGGGCAACATGTTTATTAGCTTTAAAGTTGAAGCCCGAAAATGCTAAAAAGAAATTAGGGGGGTGTAGCTCAGTTGGTTAGAGCGCATGCCTGTCACGCATGAGGTCGTGAGTTCAAGTCTCATCACTCCCGCCATATTAGTTTTAGCATAACTTAGAATTCGCAGTATTATTGCCGGTATTGAGAAACGCCTTCACCAAACTTGACATGGCATGGTATTGTAATTAATACTTAAATAGGTTTGTTTTTATCATTAACAATTAGGATTAAATATGCTCATTTCTGAAGTTTTTGCAGCAGATGCAACTAGCAATACATCAAGTATCGGCGCATCTTTTGCTAGTTTTATTCCACTGATTTTAATATTTGTGGTATTTTATTTTCTCATTATTCGCCCGCAACAAAAAAAACTAAAAGAACATAGAAAGATGATAGATCAAATAAAACGTGGTGATACAGTCATTACTTCTGGTGGAATAATAGGTGAAGTTAATAAAGTTGATGAGGCAAATGCACAATTTATAATAGAAATAGCACCAAAAGTTGAGATAAAAGTTCTAAAGTCCGCTATATCTGAGGTTTTAAGCAAAGAAACTCAAAAAGTAGCAGCTAAACCAATTAAAAAGGTAAAATCGAAAGAATGATAAAAAGAATATAAATCAACCAGTAATAAAGGCAAAAATGCTTAACATGTTTAGAAAAAAGTTTGTTTGGTGATCCATTTGTGTGCGGAATATTTGGTGTAGTAAGTAGCGGTGATTCAGTAATACCAACCTTACTAACTGGGTTACAAAAATTGGAATATAGGGGATATGATTCCTCAGGTATAGCAATCATAAATAACGAAGGTAAGATAGAAGTCAAAAAATCAGAAGGTAAAGTCGAAAGGTTATGTGAAGTTGTTGATGACAGCAAGATGTCTCACAGTACAGTTGGTATAGCACATACTCGCTGGGCTACACATGGAGTCCCAGGCCTTAAAAATGCTCACCCCATTCGTACAAATAATGTTGTTGTTGCTCATAACGGCATAATTGAGAATTACAATCTGCTAAAAAAGGGTCTAGAAGAAAGGGGCATGTCATTCCATACTGACACTGACACAGAGATCATACCAAACATGCTAACCTTATATCTTGATGAAGGATTGTCGCCAATTGATTCTCTATTTAAGTGTTTAAACAACTTACATGGCTCATTTGCCTTGGTCTTATTATTTGCAGAATATCCAGACGCCTTATTTGTTGCGAAGAGAAATTTGCCTTTAGCAATAGGCTATAACTGTAACACAGTGTTTGCTGCATCTGACTCTAATGCTTTAAGTGCATTTGTGGAAAGAATATCGCATTTGGAAGATGATGACATTGCAGTGATAAAATCTAGTGGAGTTAGTATATACAACAATGGTACACAAGTTAAACGCAGTATAGAAAATAGTAGTCCAAGTGATTTTCTAATTAGCAAAAATGGTTACCCTAGCTTCATGTTAAAAGAGATTTTTGAGCAACCGCGTGCATTAAACAAAACAATAAATCAATTTTACAAGCAATATAAAGAGGTAATATTTGCTAACAAAAAATTGTTTTCTGAGCTGAGTTACATTACTATAGTTGGATGCGGGTCATCTTATTTTGCTGGGCTAATAGCAAAGTATTGGCTGGAAAATGTCGCTCAAGTTCGAGTATATCTAGAAATCTCATCAGAATTTAGGTATAGCAACGTCAAGCTGGAAGAAGGCAGCATTGGGTTATTTATCTCTCAATCTGGTGAAACTGCAGATACCATAGAAGCGCTGCGTTATGCAAAATCACAGAAGCAAACAATCATTAGTATAACTAATACATTTAGCAGCAGCATTGAAAAGATCTCAGATATTGTGTTACATACTCTTGCTGGGCCAGAAATTGGTGTTGCTTCAACAAAAACCTTTTCTGCGCAACTTGCAACTTTAGCATGCTTTGCCGTGGAGCTTGGAAAAATAAAAGGTGTACTGGGTGGAGAGAGAATAAAACAGCTAAGCAACGCTATTAACTCTATTCCCGAGTATGTTGAGCACGTTTTGAATGTGATGAAAATACAACATATATCGGACAGTATATTAGAACACAATAACGTTATTTTAATCGGCAGAGGAAGTTCATACGGAGTTGCAATGGAAGGCGCATTGAAAATAAAAGAGCTTTCATATATCAATACAACTGGTATTGCAGCGGGAGAAATGAAGCATGGTTCTATTGCTTTAATAGACTCTACTGTGCTTGTTATAGCAATTATCCCTTATGATGATTTATTCTTTAAAATGCTATCTAATATACAAGAGATTATTGCAAGAAAAGGCAAAGTAATTGCCTTCAGTGATAAACAAGGAGCGCCATTCCTAAGGGGAGTTTGCGCAGATGTGGTGCAACTTCCAGACACTGATAATTTTATCTCTCCAATCATCTACAGTGTTGCTATGCAATTCCTTGCTTACTTTACTGCAGCAAAAAAAGGGTTAGATGCAGATTGTCCAAGAAATTTAGCTAAGTCTGTCACGGTTGAGTAGTCCATTTAAAGTTAAAGCTAAACTTCTAATTAAGGTGACCAGACTGCATTCTGTGATTTTTAGCAAAACACGATACACAATCGTCATTCCGCTACTTGTTAGCGGAATCTATGCCGAGATACCGCGGCGGTATGACGGTTCGCGGTGGTATGACGGTTAAGTAATTCGTCATCCCGCTACTTGTTAGCGGGATCTAGAGATACCGCGGCGGTATGACGGTTCGCGGCGGCATAGCTATCTTCAAAAATATGGTTAAATAATTGTTAATAATAGTGTATAATTATTAATATTTTTAAGCACTTTGGCTATGGCTTTATCTAAGTTTCTCGACCCTAAGCTGGATTTAACCTTCAAAAAAATCTTTGGAACGGAAAAAAATAAGAATATCCTGATCCACTTTTTGAACGATATTTTAGGGTTTACTGAGATAAATGCAATACAAGAAGTTGAGTTTCTTAGCACTATTATGGATCCCGAAGTTGCCTCTGATAAACAAAGTATTGTTGATGTTCTCTGCAAGGATTCTCACGGAAATAGATATATAGCAGAAATGGTGCGACCTGAAAGCCTTCGGTCATATTGTTTAAAAGGAGAGGAATTCATTCAGAAAGAAACTGAAAGGATTCTAAAGCTTATTGAACCAGATGTTTTGCCATCTGAGTCTACGCATCAGTGCGAATTGGGTAACCAGTTGGTGCCGAGCGACGCGGACAATGAACCTCCTCTTGATAAAGAAGATGCTCAATCGTGAGAGAAAGCATAAACTACAAGCATCATGTGGTTGGAGGGCTAGGCTTAGTGGTATGGTGAACGTAAGTGAAGCTTCATAAGTATCGTAACGATTAAAGAGCTAAAGATGCTGATAAGCTCCGACCAAAAGGTAATGTGACATTTTTCATTTCTGGATGTACGCAAATCACCGGTATAGAGAAGCCACCTAACCCACTATTGTATGACAAAAGGAACAGGATAAGCCTGTATTTTCGCCTATATGGCAGGCAACCCGCAAGGAATGCTGATGGATGTGCAGGTAAAGGATAATGGAGAAAGCGAATGCCATTTTGTAACGAAATGGATAGAATTTGTAACATTAATTCGCGTGAAAACGAGCAGACTTCCATTTGGTCCCTCATGACAAGAAACTTTGTTAACCACTTAAGGTAGGAAAGCAGATGATTACAAGTACAACTGTAAGTGTACCTACCAATAACTCCGAAGCATGGAACCAGTTACCCTGGAAGAAATGCCAAAAAGTTGTTATGAGGCTACAGAGGCGTATTGTTAAGGCTGTCCAACAAGGCAGATGGGGTAAGGTGAAAACTTTACAACACCTTCTCACACGCTCTTTTAGCGGCAAAGCTTTGGCGTTTAAGAGAGTAACTGAAAACCAAGGAAAAAACACAGCAGGTGTAGATCGTCAAATATGGTCAACTTGCAACACAAAATTTCAAGGAATAAAGCTATTAAAACAAAGAGGATACAAACCTTCTCCGCTAAAACGGATATACATCAGTAAGTCTAATGGCAAAAGAAGACCTCTTGGAATCCCTACGATAAAAGATAGAGCCATGCAAGCATTATACTTGTTTGCTTTGGAACCGATAGCTGAAACGATCAGTGATCGTCACTCTTATGGTTTTAGACCAAAAAGATCCTGCGCAGACGCTACTGTGGCTTGTCACTTGTTACTGGCAAGCCGTAACCAACTACAATGGATACTCGAAGGTGATATTAAAGGGTGTTTTGATAACATTAACCATGAATGGCTCATGAAGCATATTCCTATGGAGAAGAAAATTCTTCATAGCTGGTTAAAAGCTGGCTTCCTAGAATCAAAAACTCTGTATTCCACAACTGCAGGTACCCCACAAGGTAGTATCATCTCTCCAATACTAGCAAATCTAGCCCTAAATGGACTTGAAAAATCATTGGAAAGTCAATTTGGTAAACTTGGCAGTAAAAGAAGAAGCAAAATCAGAAGTGGAGTAAATGTAATCAGGTACGCAGATGACTTTATCATTTCAGGAATCACACGTGAAGTACTGGAAAATGAAGTAAAACCTCTAGTATCGTCCTTTCTTCAGGAGAGAGGTCTTATCCTTTCCGAAGAGAAAACAAAAATTACATCTATTACAACAGGGTTTGACTTTCTTGGTTGTAATGTACGCAGGTATAATAAGAAGTTAATTATAAAACCTTCAAAAGAAAGTATTAAGAAACTTCTTAATAAAGCACGTACATTGATAAAGGCAAACATAGCGAACACTCAGGCCGTACTAATCAAGTTGCTCAATTCCCTATTAAGGGGATGGGGAAATTACTACAGCCATGTGTGTGCGAAAAGAGCTTTTAACAAAATAGACCATGAAATTATGTGTGCTCTATGGAAATGGGCAAAGAAAAGACATCCTCGTAAAGGATTACGTTGGATAAAGAATCGTTACTTCAAGGTAATGAAACAACGCCAATGGGTCTTTGCTGCACCCATATGCAAGAACAAACCGAAAGAGATAAGGTATTTAAGACTGCTTAGGTTGATTGATATACCTATCAGACGACATGTTAAAATCAGGGCGGATGCAAATCCACTTGACTTAAAATGGAAAAAGTATTTTGATGAAAGAGTGAAACAAACAAAAATGTTAGCAAGCTCTTTCTCAAGAGAAGGTTCTCTACTGTTGGTGTCACCATTAAGAATGATGTTTTCTGAGGAATCATGAAGGACAAGCCGGTTCGAGAAAAGAAGGACTTAGATAAGGGGCTCAAGCGTAGTGTGGGGAAACCTGCATGCTGCGTTTCTAAGGGAGGGAGTAGTAGCAATACTACTTCCTTACCTAACCAGCTCGCTCGTGATAAAGGCTTTGAAAAACGCGCACAACTTTATGCTGCTAAGGCTTACTCAAGACAAGCTGATAAATCTGGTAAATACGTTGATTTAAAGAAGATTTTCTTTATCGCGATTTCAAATTGTACTCTTTTCCCTTCAGATGTTTATTATATTTCCACTCATAATATACGCGATATAAAGACTAACGGACATTATTTAAAAGATTTTCAATTTGTCTTTATTGAACTACCTAAATTTACAAAAAGCAAAGTAGGGCAGCTGGAAACTACTGTTGAGAGATGGTGCTTTTTCTTTAAGTATGCGGAAGAAACTACGGATGAAGATTTAAGAAAAATAGCAGAAAAGTCACCAATAATAAAGCTAGCATATGATGAGTTAGATAAGTTTCATTGGAATGAGAAAGATCTTGTAGCTTATGAAGAAAGGGTAATGGATTTACAGAAAGAAGCTGCTATCTTAGAGCAAAAAATAGATGATGCTAAACATGAAGGCATCCAAATTGGAAAAGAGAAGGGCAGAAAAGAAGGCATCCAAATTGGCCGTGAAAAAGGTAAAATTGAAGGTAAAATTGAAGTTGCAAAAAACCTACTTAAAGCTGGCGTATCCGCTGATCTCACAGCCAAATCTACCGGCCTCTCTTTAAAAGAAATAAAGCAAATTCAGAAGGAAATATCACAGTGATTTTTTCAGCTGTTTATCTACTATTAGATCATCTAAACAGGTTCTAGGTTTATCGTCTGCCTTTCCTGGTAACTGGCTTTCTGACTGACCAGTATTAGCAAGATAAGTAATAGTAAGTATAAAATTAATAGTTCCTTTAACCAACCATTCTAATACGGGTTGTTTTGGCTTACGTGTTTGCTCTGCTTCTTGAATTTCATGTTTTGAACCTATGAAAGGAATTGTTTTGGCTGCTTCTTCCACATTCTCGCTATTTTTCAAGTTATCAAGATATTCTCTAGCTGTCATACTAACTTCTTTTTTATTCAGATGATCTTGAAACTTTTTGCTAGTTAAATTCATATCAGCACTGATAAGCAAAGGCAAACCGCCTTCCACATTGATTTTTGTTCCAAAGTTATATAGCTGTACTCTTGATATCTCTTGACCATTAATCTTAATAAGACCAAGCTCCTTATCTTGCTCTGCCAAAAGTTGACACTCTGTTTTAATTTCTTTTGCCAAAATTTGTTTATCTTCACCAGATAGTAGACTATTAGCTTTATCAACATCAAAGTATTCAACAAGCAAACCTTCTTCTACTTCATAGCTAGCACCTTTTTCTACAACCTCAATAAGCTGATCAACACTTTTTAAACCAGAAATAAATGCTACATTACAATCAAAATAAGCATAACTATTACCAATTCTATAAATGGCAATAACATGATTATCTGTTACTAAATGAATAGCAAAGTCACCTTTCATTCCAGCTATATAATTTGATAACTCTCTAAGCATTTTATAGCCCTGAGCATGAATTAAACTTGAAGGTAGACTATTCATAGCAGAATCTAGCTGTTGTTCAAAACTATCAAGTAATTTACTAAAAGCAAAAACTTCTCTTTCTTCCCTCTTAGATACCTGTTTACCTTGTGCTGTACGCTCATAAATTTCTGCTGAAGTTTTTAAATTACTTAAAAATGACTTTTTACATTGTAAAAAAAGAGTTTGAGATAATCCACGAGTAATTGATACACACTTGCCATCAACTTTTATATTTCTTGCTTTAAATGAAGGTAAATAAAGACCTTGTTTCACTGATTCAATTTGTAAATAAGGCGGTAAAAATCCTAATAAATGTAGATCTTGTTGCTCTTGAAAAGACTGTATCAAACATCTACTTTTCTCTTTTTGCGATTCTCCTTTTTTTACACCGCTCTTCTCTCGCATTGCCATACTATCAATACCAAATAGGACTTCAGGATCCAAACTTTCACCACACACTTTCTTACTAGTCTGAGAAGATTCGTGTTGGCTTTGAGATACCTCAGCCATTTTACCTTCGAGATATTCAACAATCTCCTTATGCCCTCCTTCTCTAGCATAATCCAGAGGCATCTTATCCTTACCAGCACTAAAGTCAGCTCCATTATCTACCAGATACTTAACTACTTCTAAATGATTATGCTTAGCAGCAAGGTGTAAAGGCGTCTTTTTATCATAATTGACTAGATTAATATTTGCACCACTCTCCACCAGCATTCGGACCACATCCGCAGCACCACACCTTGCAGCCTCATGTAGCGGAGCGTTTCCACGATGACCATCTATATTGACATCCACCACTTTCTATCAGCACTTGCACCTTGTCCCGATCATCCTTCTCCGCAGCTGTATATAGAGGGGTTTCTCCAATAAAGTCCACCGCATTCACATTCGCCCCATTTTCTATTAGAACTCGAACCATATTCGCAGTGCCATACCACGCAGCTTTATGTAGAGGAGCACTTTTATCATAACTGAACGCATTAACATCTGCTCCACTCTCTATTAGCACTCTTACTATACCTACTTGACTTGAACCAGCAGCTTCGTGTAAGGGCGTTTCTTCACAATTATCCGGTGCATTAACATTTGCCCCATTTTCTATTAAAGTTTTTACTATTAAGGTTTCAAGTGGTTCATAATCACTGGATATACCCTGCACAGCCTTATGTAAAGGCGTCCTTCCGTACCTGTCAGACACATTAACACTCGCTTTATTTTTTATTAGAGTTTCTATTACCTCCCAATCACGATATCGAATACCATGGTACAAAGGTGTCTCCCCACAATCATCTACTGCATTCACATTTGCCCCATTTTCTATTAAAGCCTCCACCATCTTCTCTTTACAGCATTCACTAGCTGAGTGTAAAAGAGCAGTTTTCCCATAAAAAACATGATTTACATTAAACTCATCTTCTTGCCATTTATCATATTCACTTGAATCCCTCTCTCGCAGTGCAACCTTCACCTCATCAATTACACTTTCTCTATTAAGATTTGGTCCACGGCCAATCTCACCAATTATCTTTTCCAGCTTCATCATACTCTTCCTCGATATAAAACACAACCTTCATAATAAACCACAATATACTAGAGTCAACATTTAAGTAATTATAAACCCCTGAATTGATCTGCATGACCAGAAACAAAGACGTTATCCAAATAACTCTTAGGCCCCAAGCTTTCTTGTATATTGCTTTTGTTATTTAGTACCTGTGGCATTAATCGATCCAACAATATATTCAGTTCTCTATTGAAAGCAGTCATAAACTTATTCACTTCTTCCATACTATCACATTCTACATCACTTTCATGACATGCTTTCTGTGCATATGAGTTCAAGACTCCTGAGATCTCACTATACTTACCACTTATGATTTTTTTAGTAACCTCTCCTTGCACTTTTGGAAAGTCAATATTAAATTGACTCATTGAGATTTTACTGCTTTGAGCAGTTTCCTCTATTATTTTCTCAAATCCCTCGGTAATATTAACCGCATAACCATATGCTTCCTGTTCAGAGATACCACTCTCGTCGTTGGAGGTATGTTTTTGCCCATTAGCTCTTCTGATCAACGTATCAAGCAGCAATATTGCTCCACTTGCATCAATTGCTGACATATCCATTTTTAATGCCTTTTCTCCATTCTCAGGCTTTAAATCAGCATTATTATCAGTAATCCATCCACCTATAAATCCTTTAACTTTCCCTGTTCCTCTATTTACCCAGCTAAAAAAATTGTTTATCCACGAAGATGGTCTTATGCTACTACCTGCAACTGCCTCACGTGACTTACTTGAACCTTCAGCCAAAAGTTTCCTTGATAAGTGACTATGATGAAGATTATGATAGCCATGGTGATGACGGCGTCTACGAACAGCACCTTTTTCTCTCATTGCCATTTCTAAATATTTAACAGTATCACTATACTCTTGTTTAGTAGCAAAAGACAAAGGTGTATCCCCATATCTATCCGACAAATTAAAATCAGCGCCTCTTTCTACAAGGTGTTGCACTAGATTTAGCCTATTTACAATAGTAGCCAAGTGCAAAGGTGTCCGAGAAAATATATTCTTTGCATTAACATTAGCACCCTTATCTACCAATAATTTTACTATCTCTAGATTACCACCTTCAGCAACAGCATAGTGTAAAGGACTTTCCATAACGGCATCTGTTGAATTAACACTAGCTCCCTTGTCTAAAAGGCGCTTTACTAACTCTAGATCATCACTACCAGCAGCAAAATGCAAAATTGTCTGTCCAGATCCATTCGCTACATTAACATCAGCACCTTCATCTACGAGCGACTCCGCTACGTCTAAGTTACCTTCATTGATAGCATTCTGAAACTCACTACTTAAATCTAATCGTGACTGCTTTTGTTTCAAAAATTCTACTATATTTTTATAACCTTTTTTAGTAGCGTAGTCTAAAGGTGTTCTACCAACTTGATCTTTATCATCAATGCTAGCACCTTCTTTTACAAGGTATTTCACTACCTCTAGCTTACCGTTAATAGTAGCAGAGTGTAAAGGACTCTGTCCATAATGACCCTTCAAATTGAAAGCAGCTCCTCTTTCTTTCAGATACTTTACTACCTCTATGTAACCATACATGGCAGCCAAATGCAAAGGTGTACGGAGACGATTACATTTTGCGTTAAAATCAGCACCTTTTTCTACCATGTATTTTACCAATCTTAGATTACCATGAGCAGCAGCATAGTGCAGAGGAATAAATCCATCATTGTCATTAGCATTAACATCAGCATGTTTTTCCTCTACGAGATACTTTACTACATCTAACTTGCCTTCTTGAGCAGCATAGTGCAGAGGAGTCCTTCCATTCTTAACTTTAGTGTTAACATCAGCACCTCGTCTGATACTTTCTTTAACTTTATCAATGTTGTTTTCTACCACAGCATTCGATAACTCATTATTTAAATCTAGCTGTGCTTGCTTTAAATATTCCACAACATTGTTATTTTTGCTATTAGTAGCGTAATCTAGCGGTGTTTGGCCACCACTATCCCTAGCATTAATATCAGCATGTTTTTCCCATACGAGATACTTTACTACATCTAACTTGCCTTCTTGAGCAGCATAGTGCAAAGGAGTCCTGCCACCATTGGCTTTGGCACCAATATCAGCTTCCTTGCTTATAAGATACTTTACCATGTCCAGATAACCTTTATGAGCAGCCCAATGTAGAGATGTTTTATTCTCATCATCCCTAGCATTAACATCAGCACCATTATCTATAAGTAGTCTCACCATGTCTAAATTGCCTACTTCAACAGCATAGCACACAGGTGCCCTATCCTCATAACCTTGAGAATTAACATTAGCACCATGATCAATGAGCTCCCTAACCTTATCGACATCATTTCTCTCTATCGCATCAAACATTCTTTGCTTCATCACGGCACTCGTCAGAGCCTTATGAGTATTAACCCTAACTCTATCCATCAACTCACTAAAACTCAGCGAACTCTTTATCTCTTCTCTTCGCTCGCTTAATGATATTACCTTATCAAGAAACTCCACTTTCAGTGTATGCATCTTACCATTGTTGTTCTCATGATAAAAATCATTCAACATGAGAGTAAAGAAATTATTTTCATAGGCATGAGAAGCCAAAGAATTTGTTATAAGTAACGCATCATTTTCACGAGCAAAAACATACTCCCCTATCTCTCGGTTTACCTCTATCTTGTTTCCTCTTGCCACATCATCTGGATTAATAACGTAAATAGTTTTACTACGATCGTTTAAGACTAAAGGCTGTGGAGTTAATTTAAAACCATCCTGAACTTTTTCAATTAAGTATATACTATCCATCACTGCGTGCACTCTCTTGTACCAATCATTTTCTAACGCACCCTTTAGTCTTACTTTCAATACTTCTTTCTTTGACTTGTTATCAACAAATAAACTAACCAACAAATCACTACCAACTCTTTTAATTTCCGTGTCAATTGCTTTATTAAGATCTTTCTTTGCCTGTTCGTTTATTTTACGTAAATCTAAAGTATCTATTTTATTCTCTTCATCAAAATCATAAATTATGACATCAGAGATAGGAAGATTTTCAAGAGCTAATTTTTCATGCCCTGAGATAACAACATACACATTTTCACCGCTTCCACCAACTAAGTGACTCGCTCTCGCACTTGGATCATTTGACAGTACATCACTATTAGTATTTCCTATTGTCAGAACTTCATTGTTCGAATGAACAATAACATACATTTGTGACTTACCTGCCATAGAATAGTAGCCTTTTACAAGATCACCAATTGGCCTTTTAGTGTCTTGCATTGCATATATATTACTTTGACTAACTACAATTCTGGCATTATCAGTCAGCTGATATGTAGTTATGTTTTTATAGTTACCATTAATAGTCAAATTAAAACTACCATCCGCATCTACTCCCTCTTTCTCTTTAAAGCTAAAAGTTATATTTTCATTAGATCTATCGATGATAGCAAGATCTTGTAATGTATAGTTAAAGATAAACTTATTGTTACTTTGTGAACTCTGACCTAAATCAACATAAGCCTCCTTCCCTTTCTCTCCTTGCACAACATAAGTAAAATTCCCTCTAATAGCATTACTAGTAACATGAGTGTAGGGACTAACCATAACTTTAGTGTCATAAAAACAGGTATCGTTTCTGGGTATTACAATATTATCTGCATAATGTCTATTTTCTCCCCCTCGACCATCTATATACGCAGTATCACAAGCAGAAGATACCAGATCCACTCCACCTTTTCTACCTAAGAATTGATTTATATTACTTATGTTAAGAATAACTTTAAATTTATCTGTCAAAATTCCTTCACGGAAATCAGCAAAAACTTGATATCTACCTTCCCTAATGTAGGTATAATTCAAGGGAAGTTGACCAACATCAATTGTATCAACTCCTCCACGACCATCGATAGAACCACTGATCGCAATATCATAACTTATCTCAACATTTTCTTTTTCAAAAATAAAATTATCGTTCTTATTTCCCCCAAAAATTTCCTTATGCCTTTCATTTAAAATAAAAAGATTACCGCTATCCTGAAAGCCTACTGCTCTATCCTTACCGCCGCCAAGGTTTATCAGAGTAAGATCTCCAGTCCTATTATTGTCATACTCTACACCAATCGCGTTTTCACAGTAATAAGTTCCACCTTTTGGAACAGACTCCCATTCCCCTTTAGGTAGGCAAAATAAATTAACTCCACCAAAATTATCTGGCCTCGCTCTAGCCCACTTTATATCGTTTCTCTTTTGATCTAGTAACACTATACTGTTTAAAGCCTCTTCGCTATATTGTTTATCATAAAGACGACTTACATCCCGCTCATAGATAACATGATCAGGCACATATGTAACGGGTTCCCTACCAGGAAAAACATATCTCCGAATATGTGAGTTGCTTTTTAAAAAGCTTATTGCATTTTCTACTGCTTTATTATTTGCTTCTTTTTCCCCCATTAATTTCTCGATATATTCTGAAGGCCGCTGGCCAAAAAAATTAAGTAATCCCTGACCAAGCCTTTCCCATCCTGTCAAATGAATTTCCTCATCAATTTTCTCAACTGCTCTCACTGCTGCATACACTTCAGTACCCACGAAAACTACAGCTGCAATTGCCATACCAATAGGACCAGCTGCAGCAGAAGCTCCCTCCAATGCTACAATCCCCAACCCTTCTCCAATTTCCACTCCAAGGACAGCAGTGTCAACTCCAAGCTGTATACTATCCCCTATAATTGGAACCAAAGCATCTTTGTTACCTTTTTGATATTCCTTTATCTGATTGTACAAATCATATGCAATAAAAGCACTAGTCACCCTTGAAAGAACTGGCGCAGCAAATCTCATTGACCCACCAAGCAGCACTCTGCCCTCCATCGTATAAGCTGCTCCCTTCATAGAAAGTGCTTCTAAAGCTTTTGCTAATCCCTGGTTGCCCGCAATAAAACCTAAATTTATTACAACATCTTGATAGTCACCACGTAATAAGTCACCTACGATATTTTTCGCAATCATTCCATGCATCACCATACCGGAAACTTTCCCTACCTTATTAAGGTGGTTGAGGTACCCACTCTTACCGAAAAGCAAATCAATTTCAGCCCTATACTTGCCTACAATCTCACCTTCATTTGCTAAAGTAAGGAGATTAGCAATTTTCTCTCCTTTTGCGTTCATTTTAAATTCATCCAAGATAGCAGGGACAAGCTTTTCACTATCTATCATGATGTTCTCAGGATTTCTATCTTTAGCTTCTACTTCACTCAACTTGTCTATTTCTTCCCACGTTAAACAACTCTCACTTGCAGACCTACGAGCCCTAGCAGGTCCTCCGCGAGAAGGACAAAGAAGTTTTGTTATCTGACTCGCGCTATTGCCTAATTTTAAAGAGTTGATAGCATCTTTTATATTCTCAACAGTAATAGCACTATCACCTAACTTGCTTGTAAAAGAATCTTTTAAACCAATTATTTCCCCTTCTAACAAAATACGCTCTCCACTACTAAGAAGCACATCATCATGTGCCAAATAATTACGTAATTTTTTCAATTTAATATCCAACTGACCCTTTTCACCTTTCTTCAAAGCAGCTTCAACTCTCTCTAAACTAGAATACAGATTAATGATCTGAGCTTTTATTGCACCAGGATTAGTCAATTCCTTCAGTTCCCCACACTGCTCCTTTACTTTATTAAGAAAAAATCCTTCCACGCCAGTCTCCACTTGTTTTTTTACTGATCCAACTAAAAAATCAGCTGCCCTTTTTATATCATCACCAGACTTTCCTTTAGATCTATAATGATAAGCAAGGTTTTTATACACCCAATCTTCTGTTATTCTACCCGTAAGCAAATCATCATATATTTTCTTAAGAGCAGGAGAAGATCTTTTGAGCAATTCCTCAATTTCCCCCTTTCTCCAATCTACTGAGTACGAAAGCAATTTTTCTGCATCTATACCACTAACACCAGAACCATCAACCAACCTTTTGTATTCGTCAGGAAAGATACCCGCGGCCTTAGAACCTAAGTTTTTGCGCAATTCAAAAAAATCGATCAATTTTTTTATACTATCATTAGATTTGCCCTTCTTCAGCAAACCAATCAACTTATCCTCTGTATCACCTTTAAATTTAGAGTAGGGGACATCATTAGTTTCGAAGATTTTTGCATCGAAATATTTCTCCAACTCACCTTTTAAAGGAACATCTTTACTAAGATTCATCTTTTCTAAAACTTTCATTTTGAGAAAATCCTTAGTAACATCATCTGGTAAAGAATCACCACCATAACGCAAATAGTCCATTATTTTTGCTATTCGTAATGCATCGCTATGCGCACCATCTAAATCCACTGCACTCTTGTGATTTTCTGTAACTTTTGAAAATAACTTATCACGTAGCTCATCGTATGGCTTCAATTTATTTTTTTCAATGAATTCTATGACTAACTTTTGAGCCTTCAATATTTCTTCCTGCACTTTTTCTTTAGTTCGTTTTCTTCCAACTACAGAAAATTCTTTAGATTTCATTTTTAGAGCATTCTGATAAATTTCATCAACTATCTCTTTGCTCCTGTCATCCATCTGACCCTTATCCTTTATCTGCTCAATGTATTTTATAACCCTCGCAACGCCTTGATCGACTGCAGAATTTATCCCTACTCTGATAATATTATCTTTAATCTCAGATACACTTTCTTTAACGATGTCTTCAATGAAACCTTTCTCTATTTCAGACATGGTATCCTTGATAGCACCTTCAATAGGAAGTAAAGCTTCCTCAAACAATTTTTTAATCTTCCTACCATCTAAATCTATCAAAGAAAACATTTGATAATGCAATAACATGTCTCTAAAGTTACTAAAAGACTCAATCGGGAGTCCTTTCTTCTTTAGAAGTTTCACAACATGAGGTGATAAATTGAGAGTATTTTTAGAGCTTTTTAGATATTCACCAACAACTTGAAACATTGTCTGTAAAGCTAATCTTTTCTCCTTTATAGAACCTTTTTCAAGTACTTTTTTGAACGACTCAATGGCAGAGCATACTTCATCTAAAGACTTGATATCTCTCCTAAGTTCCAGATACTTACTGATCTTGCTTTCTATTGTAGAATCCAAGTCAACCAGCTTTGAATCATAATCTTTTAACCTTATCGTCCACCTTGTCGCTAAATTCGGATCATCACGAGATGCTTCACTTTTTAGAACTTCTTCTGAAATAGACCTGAAAAGCGATGAGATAGCCTTTACTAAAAACTGGTTCAAACCAACATCCCCTCCGGGTTGATAATCAAGAATGCTAATCCCAAGTAGCTTAAGATCTTTAACATCTGATCGCACCAGGTCGCCCTTAAGGTCCTTAATACCAGCCTTAATCTTCCCAAACAGAATCTCTTCTTGCGCCTTCGGAAATTTATCGCGGCCATTATTACGAATTTCTTCTAGGCAATCTAAGTGGAACTTAACTAACAGCTCCAACAAGGCCAACCCACTCTTTCTTGCTGTTTCACGCTGAACAGATTTATCTACTTCACTACACTTAAAAACCATACATAAACCCCTAAAAATACCTAACAATAGAACCTATTTACCTTTCATGACTTCTTGCAAGATCCGCTTCTGCATATGGCCCAAACAACCATCTTATTTGACGACATAAATGCGAATCTCCAAACACAAGAGCACTAGGCCTAGACCCTTTCTTATCTTTCTTCTTATAGTCCGCTCCTTTTTCCAAAAGAAGCTTCACTGCGTGATAATTATTCATAAAACAAGCAGAGTGCAGTGCAGTACGACCTTCAATAGGATCAACAGAATTCATATATTCCACCAGCCCATCTTTTCCTTCTTTTGCTTCCACGTGCTTTAACAAGAGTTCTGTAACTCTATAGCTTTCTGGTCCTTGTCCTAGTACAGACAAAGTCAATGCGGACATACCTTTATCAGTAAACTTTTTGTAATCTGCACCTTTCTCCAACAAAAACGCTACACTTTCATAATTATTTTCTCCTACAGCAAAGATCAACGGTGTTCTACCATTGGGACTACAATCATCAATACTAGCACCAAAGCCTAATGCAAACTCTATCATGCTAGGATTATCTGACATTGCAGCAGTCCTCAAAAGGTTGTAGCCGTTTACCACCACATCAGTACTAGCACCATGTTGAATGAGAGTCTTGGCAACATCTACATGTCCATTCATTGCCGCATAGCAAAGTGGTGTACTACCACAAAGTGCAGGATCATCACTTTCAATTTTAAAGTTAACATTTGCTCCTTTTGATAGGAGGTATTCCACAATTGAGTAATGACCTCCGCCAGCAGCTTGATACAGAGCAGTATACCCATCATCATCAATGGAATTTACATCTATATCGTCGTCTTCGATGAAAGACTTAACGCTATCTATATCGCCAATCGCAGCAGAGTTTACAAGATATTGAACATATCTAACTTTTTTATCAGAATCCATAACATACTACTCCATTTATTACATAACCACTCTCACTTGTAAGAAAAGTTATCACTAACATATAGCTTGCTAATTGTAACAGAAAAAAAATTCAATATACAACTCTCCAGTAAAAAATATTTTTCAACTTATACGCAATTACCCACTAAAGAGAGATTCATCCAAGAAGACAATATTCAAGACGGGCAAAATAAAAAATCAAAGTTGCAATGAAATAGGATAACTTTTGAAACGTATCGCCTTGATTTAGCAATATATAATATTAAAAATTTAAATAATACAACCACTTCTAACACCAAAAAACCAAAGGTTGTGAGAAGTGTTCGTTTTGGAATGGATTGGACTACCGCTAGATCCGTGCGAACTTTTATTTATAATAATTTTACTATATCGCAAAGTCAGCTATTTTAGCCTACTTTTGCCACATTTAGGTACGAACTGATTTGCCTAACTTTGTTGTAACAATTTTACGCTTTTATTTTTGAAACACCCCTTTTACGTAAAAAGCTCTCACAAATATACGTACTATTTTATGTTTTTAGAAAAAGTCAATAATTAGATTTTTTGTGATGCTAATTGGCTTACATTTTTATTGAAAATATTTTTTAAAAAAGTGGTTGACTTATAGTTTAGCTGTCTTATGCTAGCATTAGCATGTTTATTATGTAATGTTTATATGTTACATGATAGTATTAATATGGAGGGTAAAATGGACTTTTCTCAATATGTCGAAGGTGACGCTTTAGCATTATCTCACACCACAATAAATACAAGCGAATTGGTAATCTTTTTACGGAGTAGGACATACATTACAAAGCTTTCTTTACGGTATTGCAATATTGATGACACAGATGCAGAGGTCTTAGCTGGTGGGAATCTTTCACATCTTACTTTACTTAACTTAAGTAGTAACAATATTGGTGACAGAGGTGCAGAGAACTTAGCTAAAGATAATCTTTTAAATCTTACTTCACTTGACTTACAGTTTAACAAAATTAGTGACGGAGGTGCAGAGGCCTTAGCTGACGGTAATCTTTCAAATCTTACTTCACTTAACTTACAGTCTAACAATATTGGTGACGGAGGTGCAGAGGCCTTAGCTGATGGTAATCTTTCAAATCTTACTTCACTTAACTTACAGTCTAACAATATTGGTGACGGAGGTGCAGAGGCCTTAGCTAATGGGAATCTTTCAAATCTTACTTCACTTAACTTAAGTGGTAACAATATTGGTGACGAAGGTGCAGAGGCCTTAGCTAACAGTAAGCTTTTAGGTTGTACTAAAATTAACTTAGATGGTAACAATATTGGTGACAAAGGTGTAGAGGCCTTAGCTAACAGTAAGCTTTTAGGTTATACTAAAATTAACTTAGATGGTAATATTGGTGGCCAAGGTCCAAATGGCTTAGTAGAGTTCTTAGCTGGCGGTAAGGCTTTAACTCTTGCTTTACTTAACTCAGATGGTAACAATATTAGTAACAATATGAAGGACTTAGTTAACGTACCAAGAAATAGACAGGGATGGACTTCTTTACATTATGCTGTTAAAAATGGCAATGTAGGTAAAATAAATGATCTAATAAAAGGAGGAAAAAATGTTGATGCACAAGATGAACAGGGATGGACTCCTTTACATTTGGCTGCTACCGGAAGTTATACAAAGGTAGTAAATGCTCAAATGTACGGGGATGATATTCATGCTAGAGAAACCGGAAGTGAGGAACCTATATATATTAAAGCATGCAAAAATATTATAGAGTCTTTCCTAGACAAACTATTAAACATTAAAGTAGTAGGAGCTTTAATAAAAGGAAAAGCAGAGATTAATGCAAAAGATAATCAGGGAATGGCTCCTTTACATTGGGCTGTTAAAGTTGGTCATATAAATGTAGTAAATGGTCTAATAAAAGGAAAAGCAGAGATTAATGCAAAAGATAATCAGGGAAGGACTCCTTTACATTGGGCTGCTAGCAAAGGTGGTATAGAGGTAGTAAATGCTCTAATAGAAAAAGGGGCAGATGTTAATGCAGTGAATAAGTATGGAGATGCACCTCTGCGTTTTGCTGCTCGAGATGGCCATATAGATATAGTGAAAGCTCTAATACAAGGAGGTGCTAATGTTAACGCAAGAAATAGTGACGGTACTCCATTACATACAGCTTATGGCCATGAAGAGATAGTAAAACTTCTAATAGAAAAAGGGGCAGATGTTAATGCAGTGAATAGTAATGGAGATACACCTCTGCGTTTTGCTGATCGAAATGGCCATATAGATACAGTGAAAGCTCTAATAAATTACGTAACAAAACTAGAAGCTGCTGATCTGTATGTTAGTCAAAAGAACTTAGAAGAAAAGAATAGATTGATAGGTGATTTGCACGATCTACACAGTAGTTATCCACAACATCTTCAAAACTGTAAAAAAGAAGTCAAAAAGATTGAAAAAGAAAGTCAGGAACTACATTCCTTTTTGAAAAAAAGTGATATTAATGAACTAATTAGTGTGTGGGAAAGGAATGCAGACATACAGAATCAGATTGATAATCACGATAACCTAAAAGAGCAATATCCAGAATACGCTCATATTTTAATTAATAAAGCTAATGAAGTGAAAAAAGAAATTTTTCTGCACAATCATAAGCCGCTAATTGATGCTTTATCAGCACATTATAAATGTGATATAAAAACAATGACATTTGCTGGTATAGAAAACTTTTTTAAAGTTGTTCACAGGGATGATTTTAAAGAAAAGCTAGGAAATGGAGGAATAACTCTGAAAAACTTTGTAGATTTAAAAAATGTTGAAAAGAGAGATGATGTTCCTAAGTTAGGAGTAATTGCATTTAAGCATGGGTGTCAATTAAGTGAACCAAGGGTAACAAGAGTAATTGATCAGGCTCTTTCTCTCTAATAGGATCATTGAGCAAACTGTGGGTTCATGGTAGGAAAAAATTGACCTTACCCAAGAGAAGAAGAAAGAAAAATTTTCATAATAAAAGTGTTTTTTTAGAAGGAGCAGTAATGACACAAGGAAATTGGGACTCTGACAAAAATTTTGCAGGGTAGCTTGTTATATAGCTAAAAAGAACCAAATAGCAGGTTCACAATGTCAGTGAAGTTTATGAAGTTAGAATGGGTATAGAAGGAAAGAAAACACAGATCTCTAAAAAATATCAAAGTTAGAAAAATTATTCTTGCATTAGTTTTTATTTGTGCTATGTGCTGTACATAATATCTTTGTAGAATGGGGGGAGTATGTTAATTAGAGATATTTTAAGGCCTGAGCAGGTTTTTAGTGGAGCAGAAATAAGCGAAAAAAAAGAGCTATTAAAAAAGCTAGAAGAGAAATCAAATACTCGACAAGGGCAGTCAGAAATAGGCGGATCGTTTGATGATCAATATGAGTTGATTATAGAATATCTGTTGCAGATTCCACCATCTAATGATCGGTTAGAAATTTTACGGAAGCAAGGACATTCACAGAGTGACATAGATGAAATGTTTAGTCAGGGGGATTCTTGGTATACTCAATCAACCATATCGTCATTTCGAAGTTATAATAGTCCACCGTCTTTAATGGATAGTAAATATTCACTGAGTAAACAGGTATCTGTTTGGTCCGCTTTAGATCATAATCTCACAGAAAGTCAAAAGAAGTTAAACATAGAGTTACTAAATGTTTTAAAGTATCTAGAATGGCATGATGAAGGTGCTCTTTTTGATTATGATAATGGTCAGGTCGATGAGCTTGAAGAATTTTTAAAAAATAATAGAGGCAATCCAGATCTAAAAGCCGTTCTAAATGTCAAAAGAGGAGAATCTGGGTCAACAGTATTGCATGCGATTGCGGGAGCTCATATAGGTGCATCTTACCGTCAAGAAGACCGACCTATAAATTTACTCTTAGAAGCAGGAGCCAGTCCAAATATACAGGATGATAAAGGAGAAACACCTTTGCATCGCGCTTCTGCTATGGGCTATGATAAAAATATATATTCTCTCTTAAGGGGAAATGCTGACCCCAATATATGTGATGGACAAGGGAAAACTCCACAACAAACTGCAGTTGATAATCATAATTACCATGTTGAAAGGTGTTTTTTTACTGACAATCAAAAAAAGTTGCGAAAAGAATTAAATAATATACTTAATGAACATCGCTACAAAGAAGGCAATTTAGGCTATATTGTTACACTCACTCTATTTCAGTTTCTCGAAGATCTAGAGGAGTTTTTACATGAACATAAGAATAATAAAGACCTAAAAGTAGTTTTAAATACTCGGGACATAGCAGGAAAGTCAGAAGTGCTGGAACATGTAAAAAATGCTTTTTCCGGCTTTCAAGCTGCTGATGAAATAAAGAAATTACTTTTGGAAGCGGGAGCAAAAGAGTTCACGTATGAAAGGAAAAAATGCTTACCTAAATCTGGGGTTTTGTGGGGTAATATAATACCAGCTCAGAAGGAAAAGCTAAGTAGATCCTTAGGTATTTTATCTGAAATTCAAGACATAAATCAATTGGAAAAATTCGTGAAGATAGCTATCAAGTCTGGAGTGCGACTTAATTATCGTTTCACCGTTCCTTCACCTTTTGAAGGTTATAGTTTCACAGATTATGTGATAAAAAGAATTAGTGAATTAGAAAAGTATCCTAAAGTTGCTAGTGGTATAATATGTCAATTGGTATCAAAAGGAGCAGTGTTTGGTAGCCCAGAGAGCATTGATGTAATTGATGAACTGGGATTAGAATGCAAAGATCACAAAGCCAATATGATAAAAGCTTTTGAAGGTTACATTAATGATGCCCATAGGTTTATTAAAGTTGCGAAAAGTGCAACCACTAGTAAATTGAATGATATAGCAATAGGTAATACTACTCTTTACTTAGAATATTCGGAGGAGAGCAAAATAGATATTGCAAAGATCACCGATGGAGCGAGAAGTTTATGGTTAACTCATGAAAATGCAGGATATGAAAGAAATATAGTAAAGATTGGTGAAAGTGAGGTGGAAATTATAACGCAAAATGGTAAAAGGCATTACACAGACCTTACAGCCAATAGTAATATAGCATTGATTTTCTGTACCTCTTTTGGAGAATTAGAAGTTAGATTGTATTCTGATAAGCAAAATGAAAACAGGATTAGGGTAGAAGCAAGAGATCAAGGGATGTTGAAAAAATTAAAAGATTGTGGAGAAGAAATAGGAAAAAATTGCTCACTTGGTTATCACTCAGTTTATGATGCTATTGAACGTGGGTACTTCGAAAAGCCTGCTCCATCTTCAAGAATTGTCCAGGAAGAAAAATTACAAAATGGTAAATGGGCAGATCAAGTACGATATACAAGAAAAAATGGAGCACAAATTGGATAGTACTAAGCTTTGTAGACAAAAACGTTGGTATGGTTTTTACTGCTTCAAAAAGGTTTTACTTTATTTTTTTTATTTTAATAATAATATTTTTAGGAGGGTTTATGCACACATCTAAACTTACTGCAGCAGAGAAAGATTTAAATAGCAAGCTATTTTATGCTGTAGAACAAAATAACCTTGATAAGGTTAAAGAGCTTATTAGAAATGGGGCTGATATTCATGCTAGAGAAATTAGTAGTAAAAAAGCTATACACATTGCTGTTAAGAAAGGGAACAAAAATATCGTAGAGTTTTTCTTAAATGAAGGGATAAGCGTTAACGATACCAATAACAGCGGTTGGACACCTCTACACTATGCTGCCTTTGGTGGTGAGTTGGAAATAGCAAAACTTTTGGTTGCTGATGGGGCTAATGTTCGTGCTGAAAACGCTTATGGTCAAAAGCCTATAGATTTAATTCATTATGGTAAAGATGATGGATATAAAGGCATTATGGAACTTCTTCTAAATAAAGGAGGAGGAAAGGTTAATGATATTGATAAAGAGGGTTGGACACTCCTACACTATGCTGCCTTTAATGGTAATTTGGAAACTGTAAAGTTTTTAATTGACAAAGGAGCTAGCATTCATACTAAAAACAATGGACGTGAAACGCCTTTAGATCTCGCTAGAGAAGGAGGAAGTACGGAAGTTGTAAATATGTTAAGCAGTATAAATACAAAAGTGACAGATGTATCGGTATCTCAACTCTCTATACCAAGAAAAAGGACTGTATGAATTGATATAAGCAAAAAAGGGAGGATGTTTCTATAGGTTATACACGTCAAGTTATTGTTAAAAATAGCAGCAGGACTAACGGAGGTAATTCTTAGTTAATAGTTTAAGAAATCTTCTAAAGAAGTTATCTTGTTGTTTATGATTTTTTGAGCATAGCCTTTTATGCTAGATTCAAAGAAGACTGAATAGGCTGCTCCACACTTTCCACTTTTTCTAGCTTTGTGCTGGGCTTTAGCACATTATACAACGCAAAGCTCAGACACACCAATCCAGCTATTCCCACAACCGCTGCTATTACAGGCATTTTCATGATATACAATGCAACACCGCTTGCCAATAACACTGCACCAACAACACCAGCTACAATTGGTTGAATTGCCTTTTTTGATGATTTTTCGTCTACAGAATTTCCTTTACTATCAAAATATAGTTCAGTTGGAGATGGGATATCAGGCTCTTCTTCTGTTAAAGCATTTTGAGCTTTCTCACTGGTTTCAAATATTAGCTCGCTATCTTTATTAATATCTCCACGCAATTGAGCTGTAGCTTTACTTTCCCATGTTAAATTATCTGTCAACTTCTCTCTTGATTCTGTATCAGTTTTGATTAATTTTCTTTTATGCTTTATTTCTGTTAATGATTTTCCGTTCTCAGCACTTCTAGATTTGCTATGAGAGCACGATTGCGTTTGATCTCTTTTCACAACTTCAGTAAAAGTGGTTGTAGAAATACTGGAACTTTGTGTCTGATCTATATCATCTTTTGTTAAAATATTTTTAGCTTCTTCACTGCTTGCAAGCATAGGTTCATGTATTTCAAGATCTTCACAGTCTTTATTGATATCTTCACAGCTAGTTTCAGCATTACCACTTACAGGTTTAACTTCTATATTAAGACTTTCTTTAAATTCCTTGAGAGTTGCTACAATTTCTTTACAATTTTGTTTATTAGCATAATCAATTAGTGTATAGCTTATCTTCTGGCTATTTGCTTTTTCTTTTATCATTTTCTGGTCGAGGATTTCTTTCAAAATACCGTTTTCTTTAGAAACTTCTAAAACTGCCCTAACAGCTTTGCTATTTTTCTCTGAAATACAGTATGCTAGTACCGTGTAGGTTGTTTTTTGAACACCCAGAATTTCTCCGGTTAATTCGTCATTCAGAAGATCTTTTAAAAATTTTCGTTTTGCTGCTTCTTGTAAAAACGTCTCAAAAGCTTGATTATTCTTAAGAGATATAGCATAACACGGTAGCGTAAATACTCCTTTCCTCCCTTCTTCACTATAAGGTATTTTTGTTGTTAAAATTTTCTGTAATGTATCATCATTAAATTTTTCAGCAATGCTATTCTCATTTTTCGTCCTTCTCCAGAACATAAAGGACTTTTTTTTCCCTAGATTTTCTATTTCTTGCTTCAGAGTATCAAACTTACCTTTCTCTTTTTCTGTTAATCCACATAATTTATCAGTACGCTCTTTTTTCTTTACTGGCATAGTATTTCCCTTCGTATAATGTTTGTTTTATAAGTTAGTTGCGTTAATAACGTATTAATTGTGTGATTTTTAAGACGCTAATTTGTAAAATTTTTCCATTTGCTCACTCCATAGCATCGGTATTTCCCTTAAATCAACTAACCGCAAATTACTCGGTTGTCTCCCATTTACTATGTCTTCTTTGATCTTTGGTGCTAAATAATTTAATCTTAAAATTTGTTATATACGTCTTGTACCTATATTAATTTTAATGCTCAGCTCTTTCACACTTCTATATTTTCCTTCCTCTAGTTGACGTTTCCAAAGATGGGCTCTTACCACTGCTTTCAGTAGCGCATTGTTTGTTTTTCCTTCTGGTTCCACTACTGTGCATTTGTTTCCTTTCTTCTTTAAATTCATTGGTATAAATTTTTCCTCTGACTCAGAACACACCTCTATTCCATCTTCTCTTACCCACACTGTTTTTATTAATTTCTTCACTGCTTCTTTCTGTTTTCCAAAACTTAAATTTTCCCATTTTTCTTTTTTTGCCCCTTTTTCCCAATTCTCATATAAGCATTCCGCTCTCTTCATTACTTCTTTTTCCACTTCTCCGGCTACTACTGTTCGGTTCATCGACTTGCAACCTTTTCCTCTTAAATGGTTATTGCATATATAATATCGATACCTTTTATTTTCTTTTTTTGAGTATGTCAGCGTCATGTTTACTTTGCAGCATCTGCATCTTATCATCCCCTTTAGTAGCGCCTCTTCATATTTTTTGCCTCGATATGGCTGATTCTTTATTAATTCCTGTGCCTTTTGCCATTTTTCTTCTTCTATTATTGCCTCATGCTTTCCTTTATACTGCTTCTCATAATGCCGTATTTTTCCCATATATATCGGATTTGTTATTATTCTCCTCACTGTGGCCTTTTTAAAGATATCTGATTTTGCTTTCGTTCGATATCCTTCTCTGTTTAACTCTCTTGCCAATTCTGCCATTGATCTCAGCTCCATATATCTCTCAAATATATGCTTTATTACTTTTGCTTCTTTTTCATTTATTATTAATTCCTTCTCTTTTACATCATACCCTAGTGGCACATTCCCTCCCATCCATAATCCTTCCTCTTTCGATGTTGCTATTTTATTTTTTACTCTCTCTACTATCATTTCTCTTTCTAGCTGTGCCGCTCCTGATAACACTGTTTGTACAAATTTTCCCATTGGTGTGTTGTTATCAAATATTTGCGTCACTGCTACAAAACTTATCCGGTGCCTTCTAAAAAATGACGTTACTTCTATGCAATCCTTCGTTTCCCTTGATAACCTGTCCAACGTGTATACTACCACGCAGTCTACCTCTCCGGCTTTTACATCTTCAAATAATTCCTTTATCGCTGGTCTATTTAAATTACTTCCTGAATAGCCTCCATCATCATACCTTTTGGCTAATGCTACCCACCCTTCTCGGCTTTTTATATATTTTTTACATGCTACTCGCTGTGCATCAAGACTATTAAACTTCTGCTCTAGCCCGTCTTCATTTGATTTTCTCGTATATATCGCACACCTTACCTCTTTTAGCATTCTCAACTTACCTTTTTATCACGCATCCCAAATAATAAAGGACCGTTGTAGCTCATTCCCATTATTTTTCCGGCTACCGCTGATAATGACGTAAAAAATTCTTCTCTGTAGATTAAACCCTTATCTGTTACCATCACTGCATGCGTTTCTTCACCTCTTTCTAATATCAACTCCGTTCCTACTGCTGGCAGTTTATCGCTACTTATCCTTTTTCCCTGTTCTAGCCGATCTGCCAGGTATTTTAGTCTTTTTGCTCCTTTTCTTGATATTTCTCCATACGCTTTCTCCTGCAACCTATACGCCAATCTTGGTATCAAATATTTCTTTGAGTTTCTAGGCGCTTCTTCCACAAAGACCTTCCTCCATATTTTTCTCAGCTCTTCCAACGCTTTTTTCTCTAAATTCAATACTTTCTTTTCTATTCCTTCCATCCTAGCTTCTGAATTTAAAAAAAAGTTGCGGCTCATAGCACTTTTTCATCCATAGTTTCTAGCTCTTTCACCTCTTCTTTTGCTACTATCACACCTGCTGCTGTACTTTCCGATATAACTCTTATTCTTTCTATAAATTCCCTCTGTTTATTTGCCATTTTTACGTTCTCTAACACTTCTTTTATCTCTTTATTATTTCTCACATAATCCATTGGGGTCTTGCCAAATTTATCTTTTTGTTCCACATTCCCTCCCGCTTTTACTAGCTCTTCTACTATTTTTATCTCTGCTACCATGCACGCAAGGTGTAACGCGGCAAATTTGCTACTTCGTTCCACTGCGTTTACATCGACTCCTGCCTTTATCAGCTCTTTTGTATTTTCTAGACGTTGCCCCATCACTGCTAGGTGTAGTGGTCTATATTTCCCGGCATCTGCTGCATCTACATCTGCTCCCTTTTTGATTAATAATTTCACTTTTTTCGGATCTGGCATTCCCACCGCGTAATGTAGTATCGTCCTTCCTTTTGTGTCTTTTTTGTTAATATTTTCTATTGAGTTATCTAATACTTCTTTCCACGACTTATTAAATTCTTCTCTTTCTTTCTTACTAAATTTTACCATAAGTTCCTCAGCTATTAATGCAATATAAAGTGGCTCCAATTTGGCTCACTTTAGCGCTTAGCAAACTTTGTTTGTTTACCAGCTACTTTTTCACTTAGTGCTGTTTTGGCATAAAAAGCAAGTTTTTTTTACAAAATATACACATTTTTTCAGCATATTATATTAAGATATAAATCTATATATTTAATCTGTTAAATAATAGCAATTCCTCTCCTGCTGTTGCCAGCTTTTCTCTTCTATTTTTTCCATATATTTAGCCTCTTATTTCCTCACAAAAAGTCTGCAAACATCTACAGCCCTTTCCTCCACATCATTTAGCTTCTTTCCACCATTTACCACCTGCTTTTCCGATACCTTACTTATTTTTTCCATTAACTCCCTCTGTTTGTTCACTATTTTTCCTCCTTTTTTCTTTAATACCTCCCTTGTCTCTTCATCACTTGCGTAATACATTGGGCTAAATCCTGATATACTTACCAGGTTTATTTCTGCCCCTGCTTTTATTAACTCTTCTACTATCTTTTTTCCACCTACCATACACGCTAGATGTAGTGCCGTATTTCCATCTTCTTCGGTTGCGTTTATATCTGCTCTGGCTTCTATTAATTCTTTTACGTTTTCCAGACGCATTCCAAGCGCTGCTGAGTGCAGTGGTGTATAACCTTCGTTATCTCTTGCATCTACATCTGCTCCTTCCCATATCAGCCAGTTTACTTTTTTTCTCGTCGACATTTTTGCTGCTCGGTGCAACATTGTTTCACCGTTTTCATTTTTTCTATTTATATGCTTTTTAGACAATTTGCCTGCAAGCAACTCTTGAAATAATTCATTAAAATCATCCCTTTCTTCTTGACTAATCCACATGATGTACCTCACTATAAAACTTCCTAACTTCTAGCGTTTGGTAAATCTTTTTTGTTTACCTACACCTACCTAATTTATAGCTGTTTTGGCATGGAAAAGCAACTTCTTTTTTTCAAAAAACACACATTTTACCGAATATTAATGTAGTGTATGAAGATATAAGTATATGTATTTAACTCATTAAACATACGACCTGTTTTTCTTCCCAACTTCTGTTCAAATGTCGATGTTCGTGCCATGTTAGTACACCTGGGTAAAACACTAAAATGTACCTTTCTAACTCATGTATTGAATCCTTTTGCTCTGAATCTAAATCGCTTTCAAAATGAACATTGTGTTCTGCTAAACCAAATCTTATAACTTTCTGGTTGGTAAAATCTTCTACCTTGTAGTGGTGAGTAACGCTAAACCTTTCTAAAACTGGTTTATATTTTAAATTCCACAGTTGTTCAGATAGTTTGCTACTTCCCAATAAAAATTTATCCCCTTCCTCTTCTATACTAGTAACCGGAAAACATGCGTTTATTTCCCCTAAGTTCCAGCTATCTGATAATACTATTTGTGCCTCAGCAAACTTAATTGCCGGTAATAAGCTCTGTGGTAGCGGATATAGCGCTTTGAAGTTATACCACACATGATTCCTTTCATAAATACCGTTATAGTTCTTAGTATGAGGCTCGGTTTCTCCAAGTATTGCTACATCTAGGCGATATATATCATTGCTCAAAGCTTGTTCATAATGATTGCGTAGATAGTTCTCTATAATCCTAACAACTGGACCACTAGACCTGAAAAAATTTACTCTCCCAAATGATAACACTGGTCCATCTTTTTCGATCTTTGTACCAGAGTAGTCTGATAATAAGCTGCCAAAAAAGCTTTCATCTAAAATAAATCTTCCAATATTATAGTGGTCATTGAAAAGCCTCATTAGCCTCGATCTTGCTGGCAATGATAGTTTTGCTAGTTCTACTACTGCATCCACGAAGAAGTCGTTCGGAACATCTCTTATCCCTACCTGCAACTCAAAAAGTGTTTACCGGGTGGCTCTTCAATGATCGTAATATCTTCTATATTTGCCCACTTTAATGCTATTTTCAGTGAGGCAGGTGTGCCACGCAGTCTTTGAAATTTTATTCCTTCTCTTATCGCCTTTCCTTTGTCTTTTACCCAACGCAGAATTTCCCCCAATCCATATTCTTCTATTATCCACGGTAGTATTTCATCTTTAGAATTAAACTTAAATCCTTTTATCCTGCTTGGATCAACTTTGTAATCGATAGCCTCTACTATGGCTCTTTCTTCTTTTGTGCTATTAGGTGGAAGTAACATTAGCTTTTGCCCATTAATTCGATTTCTAGCTTGCCTAAACAAACGCACTCATTCCCCAGTACCACACATCTTTTCTTGGCTCTATTAATTCCACGTTTTCTACCCCTTCTACAAATAGATTTGCTATGATCCATGATTTTGTCACCTTCCATCCCAATCTTTTCGTTGCTTCAAATTTTTCGATAAATTTCTTCTTCACCGTTTCAATAATATCCGGTCTTTTAATGCTAATTTTGCTGTGGATATCTATTTCAATAATATTGCAACCAACTACTGTTATCGTATCTGTCAATACCCTTATATCATCCCTGGTGACTCGCTTTCTTACAATATCAAGTAGTTCTTCAGATGCTATGCCATTTGTGGATAACTCCGTGGATAAAATCGAGATCTCTACACTCCCTGGCACTTTTGATTCAACCAGCGCATCCTTTACTCTTCTATCTGCTGAGAGTGCATGATATCGATAATGTTCTTTACTTCCTCCAGTTGACCAGCCTTTTATTTTTGCCTTGATTCTTTTTCTAAATCGTTCATCTTCTTCTCCATCTTGCCTCTCTGCTCCATAAAACTCAGCTAAATTATCAAGTTCTTCCCCTCTTGCAAACTTCAGTAAGTTGCTCCTTGCCGCTTCGTTTATTCTTTCTCTCAGCAAAAGTTCTCGCCATGCTGCTACCTCTAAAATCTTTATTGCTGGGTCACTTTCTACTAATGCCGTAAAACTTTCATCACGACTTACTAATTCTTCTTTCATCCGGGAAAAAATCTCTTCAAAGTTCAGTGGTTCGATAATATTTGGCTGCTCCATCTCTATACCATAATCCCATCAAAATGAATATTTTTCCCATTTGGTAGATAAATACCATCTAATGAAATATTGACCTTTCCTTCTTTGACTTCTGTAATTTTTACTTTTTCTAACTTAAATCTTTGCTCCAACTTTTGTAGAGCTTCTGCTACTGCTGCATAGATTTCCAAAGTTAAATCCCTATTAATTGGCTTATCTACTAATTCAAGTAGTCTTGACCCATAATCCCTTCGCATAACACGTGATCCTATCGGCGTGGTCAGTATGTCAACTATCGATTGCTTTAGATGGTTTAATCCTTCCAATTCCTTTCCCGTGCTAGCATTCATGCCTCTCATTCTGCAAATACATTTTTGCTATCACCCATCACATGAAAACCACACGATACCAAGTCACCTGTTCTTGTTATGCCAATATCATTAACAAATACGCTATTTGATCCCTGAGTTAGTTTCTCCCCTAGAGTTAAGATATCTCCTTTTCGACACACAGATCTACCGTTTACAAAAACATCGCTGCTTCCACTCATACAAACATGTGCTGGTATTCCACTGCAATAATCCCCTATACAAACCACAGCTTTAGCCATACTTAATTAAGGTCGATTCTCTTTGCTTTGAGTTTTATGCCTCTCTTGGTAATCTTCATACTTGATTCTCCTACTTTCAACGTTATTTTATCCACTACATCTATCTTAAGATGGTGCTTTTCTTGCTCATATGATAACTTTGTCCCATCTTGAAATTTTACACTATTCATTTCCTTTTTATTCTCCGGAGGGGGATATTTCTCCTGATATATTGCTGGTAATACTACCCCTAATGACAACTCTCCATATGGCGATAATACTATTACTTGCTCATCAATATTCGGCGCAAACCAACTTCTATCTTCTCCTGCTCTTGCCGTTACCCACGGAAGCCAATCCGTTAAAAATTCCCCTATTTTTACCCGCACTCTTGCTTTTTCATAATCTACTTCTTTAACTAGACCTATACGAATAATGTTCGCTAACTTCCTATTCAGCTCTGAAATTGCAAAATTATGCTCTAACATTTTCGCCAACACTTATTGTATGTGGTATGATACCAGTTTCTAACCACATTGATTGACCTGTATGTAGCTCGTGAACCCATTCGACCAACCACACCAAATATGCATCCAACTCTGGTTTAAAATCATCCCCTCCTGCTGATATAAATTCACCTGCTGAAACATTTTCCACGTCCCAAGTATTCTTATTCACTACCCTTGCAATTTCCGCTGCCAGTGACCTTACCACTACCTGAGAATCCTCAACTGTTCCATCAACTACCACTCTTACCTCAAATCTTGCCCCCAACGCTAATTCCTCAGTCCCCGGATCTTTCCCTGGTTCTAAACTTGCAAGCTCTACAAATGCTGCTGGCGCTATTATTTCCCTACGTATTGCTGGATACATTTCGCACGTTTGTATTGCTGGGATTTCTTCTTTTAGCGTTTTACAAATCTTCTGATGTAGATCTCTCCAAAACATACGCTCTTAAATAAAATTAAGTTCATGGTCAAAATACTTCTCAAATACTCTCTCTACTTCATTAGAGACTAACTCTTTCATTGTTTCCCGAGCATGGGTATTTATTTTAATTTCATCTATTGGCAAAGACGTGGTATACCTTCGTCTGAAGATTCCTATATGACCATTTTTCATTGTTGCTATAAATGCTCCTTCATACGTACGGCTTCCTACTTTTGCTCCTATCTTTGTCTGTTTTATACTCCCAAGTTTTGCTACTCCTATCCACTGCGAACTGAGCTTTACTACTGACCATAAGCGCTTTCTATTTGCTTTATCCACACTTAACTTTTTTCTCATTGCTTTTTTTGGTATTTGTTTTTCTTCGCTAACTTGTTTGACAGTTTGTGACCTTACCCATAGTGCTGTTTTGTTTAGTGCCCTCACCGTTGCTTTTTCCACTTTTTTCCTTTCAGCATCTATACTTTGTATAATACTACCGGTGACTTCGATGTTAATACGCATCTACACCCCTGACGCTTGAATTTTCCATAGCATTCCCGAATTGTCCCTAAGTGGTGGTGAATATACTTTGTACTTACGCTTATCAATAATAAAGATATCTCCTTGTATCTTGTCAAAAGCATCTGATGTTTTAAGCTTAAGCATTAGGTGGAGAAGGGAAGAACTTTGAATATCTCCTTGTATCTTGTCAAAAGCATCTGATGTTTTAAGCTTAAGCATTAGGTGGAGAAGGGAAGAACTTTGAATATCTCCTTAGATATAAAATCTGTGTGGTAGACAAGAGTTCCCTTCTCAAAAGTATAGGCTGAACGGTATCGTAGAAAGACCTAAATGGTTATAATTCTGTATCCACAAGGTTAGCCTTACTTTTCATTTTAATAGTAACGTATGGAGTTATATATGATCAACAACTTTTTGGGTATAGACATATCAAAAGATCGCTTTGATGTTTCTCTTTCATTCATAAGCAACAAAGGAAAACGTGAAACCAGGAAAAGGAGTTTCAAGAATAATGATCATGGGTTTCAAGGTTTACTGAGCTTTCTACAAAAGCATAATGTAGAACAAGTAAAAGCCTGCATGGAAGCTACTGGTTGTTATAGTGAAGCCTTAGCTGAATTTCTACACAATACTGGACATTTTGTGAGTGTTGTTAATCCAGCTTGTATAAGATTTTATGCAAAAAGTAAGCTTATACGACAAAAGAATGATCAGACTGATGCAGAGATAATTGCCGATTATTGCCAAAGACAGGAACCTATTCGTTGGGCACCACCTTCTCCTGAGTTAAAGAAATTAAAGCATCTTTATCGTTGCTCGGCTGCGTTAAAAGATGAATTGACATTAGTAAATAACCACTTAGAAAAAAAAGAGAGACTGCCTAAAGAAGTTGCAAATGCTTGGGAAGACCTTGCAATGAACATAAAACAAAAAATAGAAAGAATAAAAAACTCCTTACGTGAACTATTAAATAAACACAAAGAATTGTTGGAAAATTTTCAACTTCTATTGACCATTCCAGGAATAGGAGAAGAATCAGCAGTAGCTATTTTGGCTGAAGTTCCTAACATAAAAGCTTTCAAGGATGCCAGGCAATTGGCAGCATATGCTGGAGCTATACCACGAAATATAACGTCAGGTACGTCTGTACATGCCAAGCCCAGATTAAGTAAATCCGGTTCACGAACATTATGTAAGGCAATGTACTTTCCTGCCATAGTAGCTAAGAATCATAATCCTACTATTATGACTTTTTGCAAAAGGTTAAAAGAGAAAGGCAAGCATAACATGGCCATTGTGGGAGCTGCAATGCGTAAGTTACTCCATATTGTTTTTGGTGTTTTAAGGTCAAAGAAGGCTTTTGATCCAGATCATATCAAAAACTACAGAGCTAGGAGTTTGGCTGAAAGTTTAGTGCTTTAAAATCAAAAAACGCTCCAATTATGTAAAATAGTATCTTACACAAATTTTGTAACTGGTTAGTGAATATGTTGATAAGTAAATTAATTTTATACGTACAAAAAAGCGGAAATTTACTTATCAACATATTCACTAACTATAATCTGTGTACCGTTACACAAAATGTGAATTGGAAGTATTTTTTAATTTTATGATACAGCTTGAACAATTTTTGTAATTTTTTTGTTGACTTGCAAGACGGTATCTACTACTGGCTGCAATACATCGAATATACTCACCTCCAAAATCAATATCTCCCCTACAAATTGTCCTTCACCAATCTCGTATAATTTATCTGGCTGTTGTTTTAATATTTGCACCATATATGACTTATCCTTTGATTCATACAACGCTTGCTGCCCTAGATGTGCAAAACAATCTGCAAATAATCTTTTAATATCTCTAAACATAATTTTTTAGTTGCTTTTTATTCTTTAGTTGATATAATGCTTCCTGTTCGGGGTATTAAAAACAATCTGCACTTAGCTTTACCTCACCTGTTATGCAGCAAGTTTTACAAGTATACCTGGGCGATGGCACATTGGTAGAGGGTTTGATTGGGTATGAAGGTCAGTCCCTCTATCAAATCTTCTTGGCTCTTGTTTTGCATAGAGCGGTTGTCCTAGTGTATTTACCGTTTCATTAAAGTCCGCTGGCGCAAAGTAAGTAGTAAATGTGCTTGCTGTACCAAGTGGAAAACAGTGACCTGTATCTTTCTCAATAAATCTTCTCACGGTTCCTTCAGGATCAGTTGCTTGTCCTCTGTATTCCTCAAATGTTATTCCACAAAACGTAAATCCTGATCTCATATCATTCCGAAGCGCTGCTCCTTCTTGCCATCTTTCATATGCTTCTTTTACTTTACTATGCGAAGTTAATGCATCAAAAAATTCAGGGCTTACCAAAGCATGTACTCCTGTCATATATTCACCACTTAGATTATCTTCTATATGCCGGAGTACTTCCATACACTTACGCTTTACATCTGTTGTTGCTATTCCCAGTGCAAAATTTACTACTTTTGGCGTAATTTCAAATTCGTTGTAAAGATTTAACAATTCACTGCCATCAGCGTCCAGAATAATCCCTTTCAACGCCCCCATTCGCAAATGTTCTAACGTTATCGCGTGCTTGTTCCTCATCAATTCCAGATGATCTGTTACCACGTTAGCCAACGCTTTCAGTTCATTCTCTGACCCAAATGCCCTTATCCCTTGCACTTCCTCAGGTAACACTACGTCATCATGGGGAATATGTGGTATCGTAAACGTTCTTATTTTTCGTTTTCCACGTTTTCCCACTGTTGCTGGTGCTCCGGGAACTTGCGTTGGTAATAGGCTCAAAACACCGTTTTGCTCTTCTATCGTAATATGTCGGAATCTTACCGATCTACTTGGAAATAAATTTAAGCTTTCTGTTCGACCATAATTTATCGGCAATATGTTTATTGCTTTAGTTAATTCCGTCATACTAAATGCTGAATTTGTAAATGGATTTTGCATGTTTTTTCCCCTTTAATGCTGTAGATGTTTGTTGGCTTTTAAGCCCTTTGCGAATGATTAAGATGTTTGCTGGGCTTCTAAACCCCTTTGCGGATAATGATGCCTCGTGCTTCAAGTTGCTTTATTGCTGCAGCTTTCTGCTCTTCTGTTATATTTGCTGGCCACACAACTGCATGATCTGCTAGCATTGCTATACGTGTAATGATTACTGCTTTGGTATTTTCTTTCACGTTTACATCACTTGCTATCACTCCTATAGCTGTTTGCGTACCATCTGTTGCAGTTGGATTGATAATCTTAATTACATTATCTTCAATATTACAGCCAACTACAGTACCCAAGCTTAGGTTTTGCCCCTTTGCTACTGTTATTTGGTCTCTTGAGTATAGATTTGATGCCTCATACTTTAATAGGTCACCAAGGTTATTTTGTTCGGTTATACAACTCATAAATGTTTCTCCTATGATTGTTGTCAATAAGAAATTTCATATTTTGTAAAATCTTTGAAAATCCAGTTGTTTTTAAGAGTATAGAAAATAATTGTGAGAAACTTCCTAGCAGTAGCAATAATAGCCTTAGCAGAACCACGCTTTTTTTCACACGCTCGTAAAAACTTTTCAGATAAGGACTATAACGTATAGCAATCCAAGTACACTGTACTAAAGAAGTACGCCCAATTTTTGATCCACGTTTAGTAATTCTTCCAATTGTGCATTGTTGATTGGATTGAGAAACTCGCGGTACAACTCCAAAATAAGCTGTAAGTTTTTCAGGATTACTAAAATCATTAATATCACCAATTGTTGCAACAAAAACTGCTGCAGAAATCGCACCAATACCTTTAATGCTGATGAGATTATTAAATCCAGGAAGCTGCTGAGCAAAAGCTATAATTTCCTTTTCAAGTTTTTTGAGACTTTCTCGAATGACTTCCAGATTACTGCTAATCACTTCAATCTCAACCTTTTCCAAGTGACTCCAATCATGTTTACCAAGAGAGCATTCAAATCCCGCTTTGATTGTCAGTACTTCCTTTTTAATCTTTATTCCGTGGTAATTGAAAAGTCCATGTATTTTATTGATTAAAGATACCCGTGATTTTACTAACTGATCTCTTGTTTTAAGAAGAGAAGCTAACTGTTGGCATTGTTTGCTCTTGCATTTTGCTTCAGGCAACATATCTTTGCTGAGAAAAAAAGCAATAGCTCTTGCATCATGTTTATCTGTTTTGTTCACAGAACGACGAATAACTTCAAATTGCAAGGGAGCAACCACAACAACGCGCTTAACGTAAGGTGACACTTCATCATAAAAGAAACAGCTATTTCCCGTTGCCTCTAAGGCTACTTCATCTGTTTCTTGAAGATTTTTGATAAAATTACCTAAATCCTGTAAGCGAAACGTTTTAATATACTCTGGTTTTTCCTGTTCTAAGTAGCAAGCAGTGAAACTATTAGTATGTAAATCAACACCTATGTAACGCATAAATCTTCTCCCTTATTGAATACTCCAACATATCAGAGTAGAATATTACCGGTTGGTCCATTCTCCTATACGCGGTCACTAAATTTTATAGGCCGCACGATGGTTTTCGGTGGCAGGGGCGATTAATCTCCTTCACGAGGTCTTTTTCCTATACTGCAAAAAGCAGAAAGGGCCTCACAAACATTTTCAATCTGCCACCTATCCACTCTGAGAAGGTATTATCTTCTCATGCTTCCAACCAAGCAATAACTATTCATACCATCTCCTTAATTGTTTTACCGCCGCTTTTGTTAGTGTTATATACGGCGGTTACAAGATTTGTTTACCGCGGTGTTTAAAGTTGCTATACGTCGCGGTGAAAACTTTATAATTGGCTATTCTGGCGGACTTGTTTACCGCGGCATTTGTAATTGCTGGTACCTAAATTTCTCAAATGCCAGATTGCGCTCGAGTTCTTGCTACCTGCATCATTAAATCTTCTGATGAACTTTGTGGTATTGTGCTCAGTATCTCTGTCTTCTTCGTTCTCTCCGCCAGTATCGACATTAATATCTCTTGGGCTTGTTTTGCGTTTACATCCTGCTCAATAAATTCTCCTATCTTCTCTGGCATCTTTGACAAATTACACAATCTTATTACCTCTAATACTTCCTTGCGGCACCTCTCATAACCTATTCGTTTTGATTCTTCCATTAACTCATCAGCATCGATGGTGTGGCCCTTATAGTTAAATTCAGCTTTACTCATATTGTTTCTCCTATCTATAAATTCAGAATATGTTATCACTTCATCAGCAAGTCCAATCTCTATTGCTTTCTCACCAAAATATAGCCCTGCTTCCGTTGATTTGATTTTTTCCGTGGAAAGATTCCTATTTCTTGCTACAAGCTCGACAAACATCTCATATAGGCGGTCTACTTCATCTTGTAAGCTTTCCACACTTTCTGATGTTATCGGCTCATGCGGATTTAAATCGTTTTTTCTCTTTCCTGCAAATACTGTGGTATATTTTATCCCCTGTTTTTCATCAAACCCACTTTGATCTATATGACTTGCTATTACTCCTATGCTTCCAACTCCTGAAGTCCTCGTTACCAATACTTTTTCAGCACTTGACGCTATTGCATACGCCGCAGAATACGCATCATCATTTGCTATTGCTACGATCTTTTTTAATCCCCTTGCTTCGTAAATAAAATCAGAAAGGTCGAATAAACCGTTTACTTCCCCTCCAGGGCTGTCTATGTCCAAAATTATTGTTTCTACTTCTTCATCTATTAAAGCTTTTTCTATCTCTTCACGTATCTTCTCATATGATGTCATTCCCAACATGTCATCAAAAGCTCCTGGTTTCTTGGTCAAAATTCCATGTACTGGTATTATTGCTATTTTTTCTACGTTGTTTTCTGCAGTGTGTTTTATGTTTTTAAACGTAGGGTGTTTTCCAGCATGTAATGACAATAATTCAAAACTCCTTTGCTCTATCATCATCGGCTTATTCATCCAATTTATTTGTGTCGTCATATGTTTTTAAAATTTTTTATTTGTGTCTGGGGCAATAAAAACCCATTTGTCATAGAAATAGAATTTTATATCATTTCAGCATTAGAATTCACATCAGAATCAAAACTTAAGCCCAGTTCACTCGCACGTCTTTGATCCTCAGCAATTTCTTGGTCTATTTCTTCTACATCATAACCTAGTTCTGAAACCACTTCCGATCGACTCTTAAATCCATTTCTTACTGCCATTTGCTGTGCTTGCTGGTCTTTTAGTGGATCTACGTAAGCACACCCTTGCGGTATCCATTTTACCTCTTTTGCTGTTTCTTTTGCCCAATTTTCACCTATGTCCAGTTCTCCAGAGAGTAGTGCTAATTCTAGCCACCTATTCCATACTGGCCGGCAAAGCTGAAATACTACCACGTTATGCTGTAACATCGCGCACTTCCTACGAAACTCTATTAACCCAGCTCTTATTGATGAATAATTGACACCACTTAGATCTCCTGTTAGCTGCTCGTAAGTTATCCCTGTGCCTACTGCTATTGCCCTAAGCTGCTGTTTCATGAATGCTTCATAACTTCCCCCAACGTCTGATGGTTCCGAGAACTTAATATCTTCTCCGGGATCAAGTAATTGCATAGTCCCAGGTTCTAAGCCAGACAGCGCTACTCCATGTTCATTACTCTCTCCTTCTCCCATGATGTTTGCTTCAGGATCAAGTCTGGTAATAAATCCCGCAAACATTGCTGCAGTCTTTTTTCTGACTAATTCCGCATCATCGTATTGATCAAGTTCATAGAGCTTTAACAGTACA
The DNA here is from genome assembly GCF_040084705.1 of Wolbachia endosymbiont of Drosophila willistoni. NCBI lineage: Bacteria > Pseudomonadati > Pseudomonadota > Alphaproteobacteria > Rickettsiales > Anaplasmataceae > Wolbachia > Wolbachia endosymbiont of Drosophila willistoni. The sequence goes on along the minus strand of NZ_CP157591.1, from coordinate 667,185 downwards.
CTGGACAACCATGGTACTCCTCGAATCTGCCCAGGTCTTAGTGGTCTATAGATATGTAAAACATCGTTTGCTGGCACTCTAACTGATTCTCCAAACGAGCCTTCACCCGGATGTTCTCGAAAAAGGTAATACGCTTCTCTTTGCCCAAGTCGGTTAAATTCAATCCCGTTTCTAATTACATTACCATTGGCAAGGGTTTGATTGCTCTTATTGTCTAAATGCTCTGACTCAAGTACTTGTAATTGCAACGGCACACAAAGACCATCTTCTCGTTTTCTTGTTCGAAGTCTTACAAAACATTCTCCTCCTTCTATCATGCTCCTACAAACCAAAGCTTGTAACCCATAAAATCACTTACTCCACTACTGTCTGCTTCATCTGTCCATCTCAGCCATAATTCTTGCACTTTTTTCCGAAATTCTCCATCCTTGGCTTTTGATTGCGGTTTTATTCCCGTTCCAACGCAATTACTCACTATCGTATCGATTATGTTTGCCGCATAGGAGTTCTTTCTTACCATGTCACGTGACCGACTACGCAGGTGTTCAAGGCTCTGGGAAAGTAAGCTATTTATACTTCCTACTTCTGGTTGAAAGTGCAATAATCTTCTTCCTGAGCCTGACGCATCCTAGGCTGAGCTCTTGATTTTTGGTTTGCGGAATAATTGTTTGAATGATTTGAGTAACATTTAGACTATTAATTGGGCAATAAATTGTTGCGCTATTTAAAATTACGTCAAGCTGCTGGAGAAAACAAGCTGTTGACATTTTCTATTTATGCAAGAGATTCCTGCACAAATGTCTTTTCTTAATGTTTTAGTAGATCTAATATTGCCTGCTTGTAAATGTTGTCCCTGTGTCCTATTGAAACAATAGTTACTTTACGTTCTGCAGTATTTACACGATAGACGACACGATAATCATCAACTCTTATTCTTCTGTGTCCTTTTAATCTATTACGTAGCAATACACCATTACCAATGGGATCAGTTGCAAGATACTCTCTTATTGCATCTTTAATTTTTGGCTTTATAGCTTCTGGTAAGGAGGGCAAATTCCTTTTAAGAACATGCTTAAGGTATTTTATAGTGTACCGCTTATTTCCAGATGTCTTCACTATCCTCTACTTCTTCTGAATCGTCAGCATCAAGCTCCCTAACAATTTTGGAAAACGCAATGTCTTCTGCTTCAAGCTCAATTGCTTCTTTGATTAGCTTTTCTGTTAATTTTTGAACAGACTGCTTAGTTGCTTTAGCTAGTTCAATAAGATGCTGTGAAGTTTTTGGATTGAAGGTTACATTAACTCTTGAGTTTACCATATGTTTAACCAAACCTAGATGTTACACTAATTATACAGTATCTCTTTTAATTTTTCAATAAGTATTTCTTTATACAATCCCTTTGTTCGTCGAAATCACAACTCTCCTCTTTACGTCCCGGATCTCCTTTAAATACTTAACAATTGGTTAACCAATTTCCTCAGCTTTTTTCCGTTAGGATAATTTTTTCCGCATTCAATTTAAACCATTAGATGTAGTCTCCCTGCCATAACATGCTCTATAGTAACGTCTGTTAAAAACGTACTCACTTGCTCATTAAAGCTTTCTCGATCATAAGGAATATCTTGTCTTCTACCCAATTCTTCTGATGTTCTTCCTCCAGCACTCCTAATAGCACCTTCTAATTCTCTAAATGCATTGTTATTTATTCTCGGCCTTTCATTTATTCTTGGATTATTACCTTGACTGTCAAACATAATTGCACAATCTAAAGCTGTAAACTGCCTGCCATCAAGAGTCATAATAGTATCATTAATGTGATCTTCTCCTAATTGATTGACAATCTCTAATGCCCTTGTATTACTACTCCCCAAAGAAATAGACCCCATTTCTTCAAGTAGTTCTCTTTGCAATCTTTCTACATTTCCTATCATGTTACCCCTATATTTATAAATTATCTAACGTACAGTATTACATTTTCACTTGTCAATTCCTTTATTCGTTGAAATAACAATCTTTCTCTTCACACCTGCAACTTTCAGCTCAGCTTTAATGCGTTGTCTTAAGCTCAAGAGGTCATTTATCTGCACTTCTCCGTACCTAACCACGTGATCGCCATATGCAATCGATACTACTCTTTCCCCGCTCTGTAGCTTCTTTATCGCTTCTTTTACTTGAGTTAAATATTCTTGGTTGTACATCAACTTTTCTCACTCAACCATTGACTTCTTCTCACTTTTTTTGACTTTTTAGCTTTTTCACCTACTAAACTCTCCCACTTACTCTCTGGCCAACGATCAATCCCCAGGGCAATAGACGCTGCTCTTGCGTAAACTCTGCAATCTAATACTTCATTTCGGTCTCTTATCTTTTGCCACTCTTGTTTGGTATATCCTTTTACTACTTTGGTAATTAGTTGCTCTGCGGTTAGCTGCTTAAAATATTCAGGTGGATATTCGGGAAAATGACAATATCCCGGCGCCCCTTCTGTTAAAACATTCAGCAACTGAAACAATTCTGACTTTAATATCGATACTCCAACTGGCCAGAGCTTTATTCCTCTTTTTAGCTTTTGTCCGCCAACTGTTACATCTACTCTACTTGGGCTGTTAAGCGGCACTAGGGCTTTGTTTACCCCTTTCACTGCCATTACTCTTCCCGATCCTTGATGACTTCTTACCCAATTGTATACCTCCTGTGTTGCATACCCAGCATCTACCGCCATCATACTTATCATGTATTCAAGCCCATTTTCACCGATAAAATGATGATTCAAGAGCTCTGACAGTTTCCCCCATACTTCTCCACTTCCAGTATCACCTTCTAATACCTGATAGTCTATTGACCAACTCTCACGACCCATACCCCATGCTACTACTTCTGCTTCTAAGCGGTCTTTTTGTACATCAACCCCTGCCGTTAACACTATTTTTCCACCTTTTGGCACCATGCCTATCGGAAAATTTTCTCGACGCTCAAATAGTTGCTTCCAGTCTGGTACTTCTCCCTTATCTACCCAGGTTTCTCCGAGTGTTGTATTTATCCAAACTTTTAGTAATTGTTCATTTTCCTTTGCATGCAGATAATCTTCCACTGCTTGTTTCCAACTATACCAACCAACTGGGCTATACAAGCTCGATAAATGAAACCCTATTTTTGCCTCTTTTTTTCCCTCCTCCCTAGTTGCTCTCCATTCACCTCTAGCTAGCATCTCTGTTTTTTGATGGTTTTCTATTTTGCCGCTGCATTCTATACACACATAATGGGCTGTTGAGGGATCTTTATCTTTCCACTTTATCTGTGGCCATTTCAGCACCTGATAGTGATCACAATGTGGACAAGGTACAAAAAAGTATCGTTTGTCTGAACTCTCAAATTCCTTCTCTATTCTGCTTATTCCGTGAACCGTTGGTGTTGAAACTAAGAATATTTTTCTCCGCGTAAATGTATTAGTTCGGGCTATGCTGAGTAAAACTGGATCTCCTTCTCCTCCTGAATCTCCTGGATATGCATCTACTTCATCTAAAAAAAGATATCTTACCGGCATTGAACGTAAACCCACTGGACTGTTGGCACCTGTTACTACTACCGTTCCTCCGGGAAATTCCTTACTTTGTACAGTGTTGCCTGAATCTCTCGACCTTGGGTCTTTTATTTTACTCCTTAAACATGGCGTATCTTCAATGAGCGGCGCAAATCTTCCCTTTGACCAACGCTTGCCCATTTCTACTGTTGGCTGTACTACCAGCATAGGGCCTGGTGTTTGGTCGATTATATATCCTATCCAGTTATTCCCAGCTTCTGTTCCGCCTATCTGCGCTCCTTTCATGAATACCACTTTTTCGGCCGGTGAAGACGAAGATAGTGAATCCATTATTTCCTTAAGGTACGGCGTTCTCTCTGTTCTCCATTTCCCCGGCTCTGATGATGCTATCGTTGAAAGTTGACGATTTCTATCTGCCCACTCTGATACTTTGAGCAGTGGATCTGGCTTTAACCCTGTATAAAAGCTACTGCTATATATCATAATGCCATCTGCTGCAATTTTTATACTTTTACACAGCTAAGAGAAAAAGGTATTTTCCCTCTACAATAAGTATCTGCTGACGCTTTACTTAAAATCATTATTGCAACTAATATGTGAATTAGGCTCACCAAGGCGATAAGACGCTTTTTCAGTAATTTATATGTAGTCATTAAAATACACTTTGTGTCAGCTCTTCTAAAGCTGTTCTGATTTCCTCAGTCAGTGTCTCATGGATCTTCTCTGTGTCATTTATCGATGCTAGTAACGCTGAAACCCTATCTGGAATGTTAAGCAAATTATTACGGACAACTCTTGCAACATTAAATGCTTCAGTCTTTACTTCTTCTACTGAGATAAGTTCACCAATCTCAGCTTTTGCTTTTGCCTCGAGCAGTCTTCCCCGCTCCATCTCATTTTTTATCCGCGTTTTTAGCAACATCATGGAAAGTTTATTATTTCCCACTTCTTCACCTTCTGGATTTTTTCTCCTCAGTGGTTGACTTGGATCTCGTATTGCTGCCACCGCTTCATTTGCTTGTTCTCGGTCAATCAAACCATCCTCCAGCTCAACTATTCCTTTCTTTACTAAGTAACAGACGTATTGCTTTGAAACTCCTAGTTCTCTTGCCCATTCCGTCTGCGTGATTTTTCCTCCTTCCACTTTTTTCTCCCTTCTTTTACCGTTTTTCTTCTTGAATTTGGGCAAAGGTTTTGCCAGTATTGGAAAGTATCGCTTCTCTTCCCGTGTATACTTGCCAACGTTTTATGGTCACATCTACAAACGTAGGATCTAGCTCTATCGTTCTACAGATTCTTCCTGTCCTCTCACATGCAATCAACGTACTCCCAGACCCGCTAAATGGATCAAGAACTATGTCCCCTGGTCTACTGCTGTTTACTATCGCTCTCTCCATTAACTCCACTGGTTTCATCGTTGGGTGCAGTGAGTTGTACGTTGGCTTATCGTAAAACCAGAGATCACTTTGATTACGTCCTCCATGCCACTCACGCTTATTGCCATTTTTCCAACCGTAGAGTATTGTTTCGTATTGTCTTTGATAATCAGATCTTCCTAGCGTAAAATGATTCTTTGCCCAAATTATAAATGTCGACCAACGACCACCTGCTTCTTCAAATACCTTTTGCAGCGTTGCCAGCTCGGATGATGATGCACAGATGTAAATTGCACCTTTGGTGTACGCTAAAACGTGAGAACAAATGTCATACAGAAAAAGTTCGTATTTTTCACCTTGATCATCGTTTAGTATTTTTTTGTCTTCTCTTTCCTGACTGTCACCATATGCTACGTTATACGGAGGGTCACACACGGTAATATCTGCCATTTTATCGTCTAATACCGCTTTAAATGATTCAACCAGACAACTATCACCACAGTAGATTCGATGACCACCTAAAATCCATAGATCCCCTGGTTTTGTTATTTTTACCTTTTTGCTATCACCGGCTAAGTCGGAAAAATCTTCTTTTTCACTGTTTTCTCCATCTAAATCATCAAGAAAACGTTGAACCTTTTCCAGCTCAAATCCAGTCATTTTTAGGTCAAACTGCAAATCTTCTAACTCTTGAATTTCCAACTTCAAAAGATCATCGTCCCACTTTGCCCAGTTAGCTGATTGATTTGCTAGTAACCGAAAAGCTTTGGTTTGGGCTTCACTTAAGTTATCACTGAGGACTACTGGAATACTTTCCATACCCAGTTTTCTTGCTGCTTTGAGGCGTAAATGACCATCAACCACAGTGCCATCGCTTTTTGCAACTATTGGAATACGAAACCCAAATTCCCGAATAGAGGCGCACATTCTGTTTACTACATCGTCATTCTTGCGAGGGTTGCGATCATATTCGACAAGATTTTCAATAGGATAGTAGTGTGTTGCTAAGTTCATATTAGTGTATTAAATTGCTATGTTTAAATTCTTAACAAAAAGTTAATAATTAAAAAACGTCTGACGCTGGAGAAGGTCCGGGGTTTCGCTCCCAAATCAGCCTTGCTGGCGGGAAGGACCCACTTCCTATGCGCTATCTAGCATGTTAAAATCTTTACTAAAATTATTAACATAGAACATCAACGCCAAAGCATCCCCCTCATTGTCATCTTGAGGAATAAACCCTTTTCCCTTCACAGCTTCAATAACTTCACTTTTACTTGCATTACCCTTACCGGTGATAAAGCGTTTTATCGTCTTGACAGGTACACCTTGATAAGGTATATTGTTTTCCTCGCACCAAGCTGTTAAATGAGCTAGAAAGCCTCCGTAGCAATGAGCAGCATCAGTTCCAAGGTGTCTTCTTACTTCTTCAAAATACACTGCTTCAATATCTGAAAATCTTTCCCTCATCTCATTGAGCCACCTACGAAAATTTAAGAAGTGCATTCCACCTGGCTTTGTTGCATCGCTAGCTATGATGGATTAAAGATAAAAAAGATAGGGAATATCAGTAGCTTATTATTCTGGTATTTATAACAAGAACGGTCAGTGAATACCTAAATTTGAGTAAAAGAAATTTCACTACCACTCACTAATCTGGCTAAAATTCAAGAATTTCAATGCTTTAGCTATTTTCAATAGAATTAAATTTATTAATATAAATAATAAATTACTATTCTTAAATTTGATCAGATTGATTGCAAAAAAACAAGATTTTCAATAGGTTGCTTATAATCCTAACTATAGTTAGCCTTTCATAAGTAGCGATGCAACAAAGCCATTCCACCTCCGCTGAAACGATTACCATGAAAACTTTCACTCCCACTTTGAATTACTCCATCTGTAAGAATAGCCCAGCCGGTTTGTTTGCCGAGGTCGAGTGTGAGGATTGACATTTGCTATTATTTAAAACTATAAGTAGCGCTAAATATCGTCTGGTTCCTTCAAAATATGCTATGAATGGGTTTTTGTTGGCCAATGACAAGAATCTTATGCTACCTACCTTAGTTAGGACTTGGTATTATATATATTCACCGATTTTACAAAAACTGTTCACTTTTTTTTAATTTTTCTTTGCAAAGCGTAAAAAACGTGCTAAACTCACCCGTGAGTTTGCTATACAGTAATAGAATTGCTAAGAATGCCATTTATTCGAGTTCTAAGGGGTATTATATGCGTTCTTTGGTAATAGTAGTATTTGTACCCTAAAGTTGCATCTAGCCTTAAAACAAAGTTTTTACCTCATCTAAAAAAATACAAATTCTCAATTACGTAACTTACCAAAAGCCTAAATTTCTTTTGCTTCCTTCAATCTTTTCTACTCTGTTTATTTGCCGACTTTTGTGTTTGAAGCACATCTACACTCAATGCCCCTATACTCCGGATTTCTCACCACTTTTTCCGGGATTTTCTGAAAAAAAGTTAAAATAATTTGAATGCAGCTCAGAAATTAAAGAGAGCCTAAACTTTAAGAACCCGCTAAACGGAAGTCCGACCTCCTAGACACCTTACTATTTGAGTTATTTCCATTTTGGAAATAACTGTTTACTGGAGCTGAGAAGAGGTCACATGAATTTTTGATAAAACAGATATTCCCCTCTATCCAGCTCATTAATAAGTTATAATAGCCCTCTAAAGACGTTTTAAAGAATTTAGTTGCAGTAGAGACAATTAATTGGTTAAATTCCTATTGATGATCAATGGTTTGTTTGTAAGTTATAGGAGATAGATAATGGATGAGAATAAGATTGTATTTTATACTACTCCAGGTGGAAATATAGAAATTGAAGTTTTATGCAGAGATGAAAATCTTTGGCTTACGCAAAAAAGGATGGCTGAATTATTTGATGTACAACTGCCAGCTATTAGTAAGCATATCAAGAACATATTTGAATCTGGTGAATTACAGGAAAAAGAAGTTGTTTCCACTTTTGAGGTAACCGCTGCAGACGGTAAAAATTACCCAACACAACTTTACAATTTAGATACAATTATAGCTGTTGGTTATCGAGTTAATTCTAAAAAAGCAACATTATTCAGAGTATGGGCTACAAAAGTTTTGAAGGATTTTATTATCAAAGGATTTGCTTTAGATAGTGAACGACTAAAAAACGGGAAAAAGTTTGGCAAAGACTACTTCAATGAATTACTTGAAAAAATCAGGGAAATACGAGCATCCGAACGTAGATTTTACCAGAAGATTACCGACATTTATGCCGAATGTTCTGCAGATTACGATCCAAATTCAGAAATAACAAAACAATTTTACGCAAAAGTACAAAACAAATTATATTGGGCAATTTATGGTTTAACTGCAGCAGAGTTGATATGTTCTCGGGTTGATCACAAAAAACCACATATGGGGCTAACTACATGGAAAGATGGTCCAGGTAAAAAAATTCACAAGAGTGATGTAAGTATTGCGAAAAATTACTTAACTGAAGAAGAACTAAGTGAACTAAACCACATTGTTTCGATGTATCTAGATTATGCAGAACTTCAAGCAAAAAAGAATCGGCTGATGAAAATGCAAGACTGGGCTGAAAAATTGGATGCATTTCTATTATTCAATGATTATGAAGTACTTAAAGATGCCGGTAAAGTTAGTGCTGAAGTTGCAAAAGCCCTGGCTGAAGGAGAATACGAAAAGTACAGAGTTATACAGGACAAATTACATGAATCTGATTTTGATGAATTAATTAAAGCAAGTAAAGAAAGTGAGAAAATAACTATCTAACTACAACAAAAACCAGCTTGTAGTTGAGTTATCTGTGTTTGACATCTTGTTTACCACCTTTTGTTTTAATTTTAAGGGGGGTGAAAAATTGTGTGCGCCAAGAAGTGCGTAAGGAACAGTTGGTGAAAATCCAACACGGGTAAAGCTTAGCCGGCAACCTGGAACAAACCATTATGCTGCGTAAGGTAACGAGCGTAGTAAAGCTAATGGAATGGACAACATAGGGTGCAACGAAAGTGAAGGTATTGAGTCCCGTAATTCACGCGTCATGGGGGCTGACACTTTACATTTGGTGGAAGGCAACATGGGTAATAACGCTAAGGCAAGATATTACTCACCTCATCGGGATCGAAGGCCGCGTCATGTGTTGAGATGGACCTTACGTGAACTTGGGAGATCCTTTGTATTCCTGTAAGGGTACTCTGGAACAAGTCAATAAAGGCGAGGACTGGAGGAAGATGCAAAGGAAGTCGGACTAACTGATAGTACTCGGAGTGTGGGAAAGCCACATACAAGGGGAAGCGGTTAGCAATATAGTGACTGGTATAGGGATTGCTATACCAATACAACAGAGATTAGAGGAGTATGCAAGGAAAACTAAACCAGATAGCAGTAAGGGCTAAAAGATAAGCGAGTAAAATTTACATCATTAGTTCATTTGATTAATGAAGAGAATCTTGCAGAGTGTTATAAGGAACTAAAACGCAACAAGGCTTGTGGTATAGATCGTGTGACAATGGAAGCTTATGGAGAAAATCTAGAAGAGAAACTTAAAACACTAGTGGATAGTATGAAGAGAAAACAATATCAACCGCTACCAGTGAAAAGGGTATACATACCCAAAGCCGGGAGCAAAGAGAAGCGCGGTCTCGGAATACCATCAACGGAAGATAAGTTGGTACAGGTAATGCTAAAGAAGATATTAGAAAATATTTATGAAGCAAACTTTATGGACAGCTCGTATGGATTTCGACCAGGAAGAAATTGTCATCAGGCAATAAACGCTCTAGATAAAGCAGTTATGCACAAACCAATTAACTATATTGTAGAAGTGGATATCAAGAAGTTCTTTGATAATGTTCAACATAAATGGCTAATGAATTGTCTAAGGGAACGAATAGCTGACCCAAATTTATTGTGGTTAATAAAACGATTTCTAAAGGCAGGAATAGTCGAAGTTGGATGTTATAAAGCAACCGATCAAGGCACACCACAAGGTGGTATAGTAAGCCCTGTATTAGCTAATATATACTTACACTATGTGCTGGACTTATGGTTTGAAAAGAAATTTAAGCCAAAAGCCAGAGGATATTTACAGCTAATAAGGTTTTGCGACGATTTTGTAGTTGGCTGCGAGAGGGAAGAAGACGCAAAAGAATTTCTAGAATTACTGAAACAAAGACTAAGTAAATTTGGGTTGGAAATAGCTGAAAATAAAACAAAAATAGTAAAGTTTGGTAAGAAAGAATGGTATCAAGCAGAAAGAGAGAAACGTAGGACGGCTAGCTTCAACTTTCTAGGATTTACACATTATTGTGGAAAAAGTCGTAATGGTAAACTTATGATGAAGCAGAAAACTTCAAAAATAAGCCTAGCCAGAAAGATTAAAGAAATCAAAGAATGGTTGAAGATGGTACGAAGTCGTATCTGTCTCAAAGATTGGTGGCAGAAACTTAAAGCCAAACTAACAGGACACTATAGCTACTTCGGAGTTAGCGGAAATTATCGGTGTTTGATTCAATTCTATCGACCGGTAACAAAGTTAGCATTTAAGTGGATAAACCGACGTAGTCAAAAGAAAAGTATGGATTGGGAACAATTTATACACTATTTAAAAGTAAATCCATTACCAAAACCAAAGGTATATGTTTCTTTATACACAGGAGCACTAGTGTGAACGCTGTATTGTGGAGCCGTGTGCGGGAAATCCGCAAGCACGGTTCTTTTGGGGAGACTATGGTTATGAGACCAAATCGCTGGTTTCAAGGTCATGAGTCTCTACCAGACCCCCTCCCTTCAGAAAGCCCTATATCTCTGCTTTTTTTGACTACTACAAAAGAAGCTTTTCTGTTGGAGACGTAAATAAACTTTGCTCTTTGTCTCCATTTTAAGCAGCAATCAAATTTTACGAGCTTCTGTCTCTTCTTCTATGGCAGTAACTTCAAACTTTTTTCCTTTAGCTTCATCTACAATTTGCTGATAAAGATTGTTTCATCACTGAGAGTTTTGCAATCAATTGCTCAGAGGTTTGCAATAAAAGTTGTTGTATTCTCATATAGTCTCCATTAACCCCTTATACTCACCACAAGTTGTTCAATCTTTTTTGAAAAATTTTCTTTGCAACCAACAAAAAAACATGATAGACTAGCTTTAGGGTTTTTTGTAATAAATAAAAATCTGAGATAAAAAATAATTTAGAAATGCCTCATAATCGATTTTTAAGCTACCTTACATGAGCAACTTAGGTCTTGGTGGTATAATTGTACCCTGAAGTCGTAGAATCGTTTTAAAACCGCATTAGCAGACCAACGTTTATCTGAGTTTTATCAGCATAAAAAAAAGATGAGAGTAAGAGCCTTTTAAAAACGCACTAATTGTATTTTTCATTAAATGTAAATATCTTAATAATATTTTGTGGCAGCCTTTCTGGACTTCTTTCTTTTTGCTGTTTAAGTTATTGTACTTTATTTGTATTTTACTATTATTTTATATTATCTATTATTATTTATTACTATTATATATATATAATATATAAGGGTTTTAGGAACGCAGAATCCGCTATACTGGCTGACTTCAGACACATAATAACTAGGAACACTTTTAGGAATAGAGGGCAAAAGGTTAGGATTCAAGCGATCTTTAGCTTCCTAGTTTCTCATTACTTATTTAGTAACCAAGGAATCAGGAATATAATTCAACCATTTGATGTCTTATCCCTTTTTAATTGAAATCATAACTTATAATAGGGTTGTGGCTCCGAAGTTAGATTGAGTAGATGGTAGATTGAATAGAGAAAATAGGGCAACTCTAAAATATTTAAAGAGCCACCCATAAAGAAAGACTTATCCTAACATTAAATTTTGCCTATAGCTAAAATCTTCAGCTCCAAGAGTGAACTTTCCTATACCACAAGCAAATGGTCCAGTTGGAATGTCAAGCCACTTATCCTCTTTTGCACCTGTAGACATTCCTTTAACTAACTGCTTTGCTTGTAAAAGTTCCTGAACTATACGCTCTAGTCGATCTCTTCCCATACTGTGGAAAATCTCAGGTAGCCTATGCCGTTGTTTATATACTCCTGTGCTTCCTCTGTGTGAGTAAATGGGTGTCCTGCAACAGCAGATCGTGTAATTGCATCAGTAAGACATATTTTAAGGTCTTTTTCACTAGCATTTTTAACTGTTAGTTGTATTGTTATATCTTCTAGTAGCCCTGTTTCCTGATTTCTTAGGTAAGTTCTTACAGTGCGATCAGCTAAACCATTGGCCTTCACAATTGCCCCATGAAACAAAGCATTCTGTCTTGGTGTTTCTCCTACTGCCTTAAAGATTTCTAGCCTAGCTGTATTTTCTATTGGCCAAAAAGCGTATGAGCATCTAACACCATTAACAAGAGCAGAGGTACCTCTAATTGCATCGCGTGCTTGTTCAGCAGTTAATATTGGTTTTTCTCCTTTTGGCTTTCTCATGTGATGAGCAGTAATTATCGAAGCTCCAGTACTACATGCTAAATCAGATAATAAGCACATTAGATAATCCCCTACAGCAGGATCAGCATTTATATCTGCATGGATAAATGAAGCAAGTGGATCAAATACTATCAATTTCAGATCTTTAATTTCCTCGAGCTGTTTCATTACGGATTCGAATTCAGGAGAAACTTCGACGATTTTACCACGAACATTTCTGAGTATTGTAAGTGATCCTCTGACGTTTGGCAGTGGTACAATAAATAATTTATCTTTATGTTTCAACCTTTCACACTTAGGGTCGAGTCGTTCTAAGCGGCGGTGTATCTCACTTGCATCATCTTCTGCTGAAAAAATCACTACTGATCCATGTTCAGTAACAAGTGAACCAAAGCCACACATCTGATCCTTATCACTTGCAACCTTAAGCGCTAGGTCAAGAAGAAGCATACCTTTGCCTGTATCTCCCATTGCTGCTATTATTGAAGTAACACCTAAAGGAAATAGACCTTCAACAAGAAACTTTTGCTCTGGTACCGGACCTACAAAGCGCTCTGCACTCCAATCTAAAATGTTAAGTGGCTGTTTTGTGGATCTTTCTAAACTTTTCATATTTGAAGTATCAGTAGCTGGAGTATCAATAGTAAGCAACGGAGTTGAAGCTAAAAACTCTTTGACATCTATACCTTCCTCTACACAATCAGCAGCATCCCATTTCTCAGGCTTACCTCGAGGAATTTCAAGCACAGCAAGTGATGCAACTCCGATCTCTAAAAGCTTTTTTTCAGCATTTTTTGCGTATTTATTACCTGCTTCATCATTATCTGGCCAAATGATAATATGCTTACCTTTAAGTGGTGACCAGTCTGTTTTATCAATTGGTGCGTTTGCTCCAGACATTGCTGTTGTTGCTGTGATACCTTGTTCTATCAGCGCTTCTGCACATTTTTCCCCTTCAACCAGAACAACTTTATCAGACTTTAAAATACTTGGTATGTTATAGAGAGGTCTTACTTTTGGCGCACCATACCGAGATTGTTTAACATCAAAAGGCTTATATTGCTTTTTTCCTTTAGGAGGATCAGAACGATAAATTTTTACAATGACCTGACCATTTTCATCATAATAATTCCAACTGTGGGTAATAAATTTCTCGAAGTCTTCGTCAGCCTTTGCGCATTTCTTGTTATATCCAAGACATTCACTTATAGAGGCCATCACTTCACAAAAGTCTCTCTTTGTATCTTTTCCCTGTGCACCTGCCCAAATATCAAGAACATCACCTTTCTGCCCAGTTGCAAAATCCTGCCAGAGTCCGGCTTTTCCACCAGTTAATGCTACTCTGAGGCTTTGTCCTTTGTTACCATGCACATCACCTATTCGGAATTCATCTCCATGAAAAGTTCCCCTTGGGAATAAATAAGAAAGGCATGATCTTATGTTTAATAATAGTTGTCTTTTTATTTCTTCTACATCAAATTGCTCTAATGGTTCTACAGTATTATTAAAATCATAATATTCATCATTTAAAGTATTTTTTTGTTTGACATCAGTTAAAAAATCTTGTACCATAAGTTGAAACTCCTTTTAAGATTAAGCGTTTGAAAGGTTTTTGAGTAAGGCTGTTTTGATTGGGGTCTTACTCTTTCATTATGTAAGTAAAAACTACGGTGGGGGTTCTCTTGGCAAAGCTTGAAAAATATATTAACAAGTAAAGGAAGTCAGTTCAGGTGAAAAGTGAGGTTTTAGTATCTTCTTTCTTTTAAGGAAAAACACTCTATTATAATTCTACTACATTTTACTCACCATGTCAACCACTTAGTTTTTATTCTGTTGATATATTTAAAATAAATTAAAAAAACTAATGTTTTCTTTCTGCTATATAATTCATAATGGTGTCTTTGATAGAAAACCCTCTACTATATATATACCGGGTTTCTTATGACTTTTTCTGAAAAAATTAAAAACTTTTTTCTTTGGAGGAGTTTGGCCTACCTATTAATGATAATCTTTTCAAGCCATCTGTAAAAATGAAAAGTTTCTGAAAACGGCAATTACTTTTTGGTTCATGAATAGAATTATTAAAGATGCTTTTTATTCAAATTTTAAAGGGCATTACAGGTGCTAAAGGGTACAGTTTAAAGTGGAATCACTTTAAAACGTAATTACAGGCTTTTTGCCTACCAATGAGACATAAAGTACGAAATATAATCTTTGTCTCTATTTTGAACTATTAGCGGTAGTTAGCTGGTTCTTTACATTAAATAACTCAGCTATATTATAGTGCATTTTTTATATTAACTAAATCTCTTAATTGATCGTTGTTAAATTCTGTAATCCAACTCTCGCCACTACTTATAGTTAGGTTTGCTAATTCCTTCTTGCTTTGAATCATCTCATCAATACGCTCTTCAAATGTACCTGTTGAAAGTAGCCTGTACACCATGACATTACGTTCTTGCCCGATACGATAGGCCCGATCTGTTGCTTGTGCTTCCACTGCTGGATTCTACCATAAATCGTAATGTATTACATGGTTTGCCGCTGTTAAATTAAGCCCTGTTCCACCAGCTTTTAAAGACACTATAAGAATGTTGGACTGGAATAAGTTTTGAAAGTCATTAATCATTGTATCACGTGCTTTTCTAGAAAGTCCTCCATGTAAAAATGGCACTTCTGATTCAAACCTTTCTTCAAGTAGCCTAGCTATAATCTCACCCATTTCAGTGTATTGAGTAAATATCAATGATTTTTCTGCAACTTCACCAATACTAATCAATATTTCCTCAAGCATCTGCATTTTACCGGATTGTTCAATACTCGCACGCTTTTTCTTGCCAAACTGTGATGGATGGTTACAAATTTGCTTTAAAGCATTGATAAGTTTAAAGATTAGTCCCTTACGTTCAATCCCTTCACTTTTTTCTATCTTCTCCATAGTTGTATCAACAACCTTTTGATAAAGCGCTGTTTGCTCTGAAGTGAGGGAACAATAACGATTGTTCTCAATTTTATCTGGTAAATCCTGAATAATGCTTTTATCACTCTTAAGCCTACGTAACATAAAAGGGCTAGTGATTTTCATAAACCTTTCTAGACAAGTTTTATCTCTTGCTTTTTCAATCGGTGTTGCAAAGCTGCTTTTAAACTGCTTAGGAGTACCAAGATAAGATTTGTTGATAAAGTCAAAAATGCTCCAATACTCAAGCAACCTATTCTCAACAGGCGTACCACTCATAGCTATCTTATGTTTTGCTGCAATAGTTTTAATTGCCTTGGTTTGTTCGGTATTAGGATTTTTTATATTTTGTGCTTCATCAATCACGAGCAAAAACCAGCGAATTTTATTAAGTTCTTTTTTATCACGACGTGCAAGACCATAGGATGTTAGAGCTACATCATAATCACTTGCCAATTCTCGATTTTGTCCGTGATAGACGAAAAGCTTTAATTCTGGTGCAAAACGTTCCATCTCTCGTTGCCAATTACTTAATATGCTTGTGGGAGCTACTACCAAGACTCTGTCCCGATCCAAAAACCCTGTATTTTTGCAACACAGAATAGCTGCTATAACCTGTAATGTTTTACCAAGACCCATATCATCAGCAATTATGCTACCAAACCCGTTTTCTATGTTCTGTACAAGCCAACTAAATCCACGTTCTTGATATGGGCGTAGTTGTGCTATTAGATTATTTGGTGTAGTAACAGGTGTGTAAGTATTAAGTTTATTAAATAAGCTTGTAAGCTGCTGGTCAAATGCTACTTTAGTTTCATTTACTTCTCCTGTTAGAGCAGCTTGCATAAGCTCTGCTTGACTTAAATAATCAGGCAATTTATCAAGTTTTTTTAATAAAGCTTCTACCTCTTTGTCATCCAAAAGGACGTACTGATCGACTATTCGCACAAGCCCTCGGGAATCTTTTAGCAATTTTTTAAATTCTGTAACGCTTAGTTTTTTATCTCCTATTGCTACTTTCCAATCAAATTTCAATAAATTTTCCAGCGTTAAAAAGCTTTCGCGATCTTCTTTTATTTTATCTTTAGTAGACAAATTAAGACTTAATTGTGGTTTTAAGATTTTTTGTAAAGATTTCGGCAAAATAACTTTGATGCCTATTGCTCTTAGTACAGGCAAGATATGCAAAAATAATGGTGCAAAATTATCTAAATTAAATGATAATGTGCTATTATCGTCAATCGACTTTTCTAGTTCAGGTATATATTCAGACAAAAGTGCAAGATCAGATAAAATACTAAGCTTTACGTTTTGATTAGAGAGTGCTTTTTCCAGCTTGATGAATGACTTCTCATCATCCAGTGATAACTGTACCTCAAGTTCAAATTTTTCATGGTGATCTTTTATCATTAAATAGAGTTTGTAAGGTTTATCTGCTAAATAAAGACGTGAAAGCCAGAGATTAATTGCTTGCGGTATTTCCTTGTTGCTAAACTCAGTAAACTTGTATGATCTTCCAGTAAAGAATAATTCAAAGATGGATTTATCTCTATGCTTATCCAGTGATGCAGGAAAGTTATCTTCTATATACCCTAAAAGGATGAGAGAGATAGCAACATTTACTTGTTCCTCTGGTTCCATAACGATTTCTTGATATTTAATCAATAGAGGCGGACAAATAGATGATATCTTGCTATGAATTTCCTTAACTGACTCATTAAACAACGCCGGAATCCACCTAATTATTACTTCTCCTCTTTTGTTTTGTAATACTTGTGGTATTAGCGCTGACTTTTCCATTAGCATATGTGCAAACTGTGAAATCATATGCATGAAGCGAAGTTCAGGGTTAAGTTTGTGGAGTAACGAACTAGGAATATCATTTAAAAATCGTGCTACATCCCTCAATACATTTCCACTGAGCCTAAATAAATTAGTTGTACCATTGCTCACTTGAGTAAGGTAATGCTGATCATCAATGAATAGTTGAAATGTTTGCCAATTCTCAATATTTCCCCATCTTTTAATAAATAGCTCCTCTTCTGATAGTTCCTTCTTAGAAGCTGGATAGTACACTAATCTTCCTGCAGGATACTTTTGCCAATGCTTATAAGCTATCTGTAAGATATTATGAAAGTTTTTTTCAAAAAAAAGTGGATTATCTGTTAAAATACTACTGATACAATCAAAAAGGTTAGGAATAGTTGATAAATCAATATCATTTAAAATTGCTTGGTTATGTATTCTAATTTTAGAACATGCCTTAAATATATCATCTATCTTTAAAATGTTTTGAGCATTTTCTAATTTTCCATTCCCAAAATCATCGATAAGTGCTGACAAATTACAATTATGAATATTAAAAATCATGAAGGGGTTTTTATCAATTTCTGCAGCAATAAGATAAATTACAGCAGCAATGTGTTTACAAGGCATAGCCCAATCAGGACAACTACAACTTGCATTCATCTCCTGCCAATTTGAAGGAAATAATTTAATCCCAAGATCATTAAGCTTATCAAACAAGCTGGCTGATAATTGTCTATTTATCAATTTAGCTAATATAGCTGGTGAAGTTTCAATAATTTGACGAATGGTCTGTTGTTCTGATGAGCTTAATTCATTGAGTATAATTTTGACTTTATATGGTTGAGGTTTTGAACCACGATATGGGTAAGATCCTGAGCTATGAACTTTAGCTGTAACTATGTGACCATTAATTTTAATACCAAAAGCTCGACCAGTATTAGCACAAGTTCTGCCACGTGGAAGACGGTTATCATAATCTATTCCGTCAAAAGACTGGAGCCACTTCTTACCCCGCCATGTTCTTCCATAAATAGTCATCTTGTAAAACTATATATTTTAACCTAGATAAGCTAGATGCTGATTCTATGGACGATTTTCTCTGAATATGCAAAACTCATCTTGAACTACTACAAAATGTTAATTATAACAACAGAGAGGGCAAAAGCAATAAACACTTATATCAAAGGAAAAATTGATTAAGGGAAAAGTGAAACTTTTTAAAGGTTGTTTAATACCCTTACACCTGTGATTGTAGCACTAATGTTGTGCGATAAATGTACAGTGAAAATGTCATCAGAAGTTACCCAATTATTGAGTAGTTTTTTTTACGGCGTCAAGACTCTTGCCAGCATAGAAAATATCAGTTCCTATATAAATATCCTTATGGGCTAAAAGAAACTTCTATTGGTTGATAGAAAACAGAAAAAAACTATTTAAAAAGTATACTCAACAATATAACAAGGAAGCATAAGTTAGGAAAAGTAGTAGGCCGTTGATAAGGATTTGCCTATTTTCTCGATCAACTAGCTTTTGTATAAGTACTGATGGGTCAATATAAATGAGTAGTTCTGGGAAGCTTACTTTATCGGCTAATCTATATTAGCGTCATAGAGGATTTATATATTTCAAGCATGTTAATTATTTTTTCTGGATCATTTAGGAAACTATAGTAGACTTTACAACTCATTAATTATCACTTAACTTACCTCCTAGTAAGTTCTTGAGTTATGTATGGATAACACGTTGATAATATTAGCAGCAGGAAAAAGCAGTAGAATGAATTCACAGTACTCAAAAACACTACACCTAGTAGGAAATTTTACTCTTTTAGAGCATATAATTCACAATGCAAAACCGCTGAGTTTAAAAAGTCTATCAATTGTCATTAACAAGCCTTTTCTAAAGGAGTTAGAAAGATTTAGTACCTTAAAAGATATAATTGATAAATATAATATAAAATTGATAATTCAAGAAAATATTACAGGTACTGGCACTGCAGTTAAAATTGCCCTAGAAAGCCTGGAGCGGTTATCTGACCAAGACATAGTTTTAATACAGTACGGAGACACCCCGTTTATATCTAGTGATACAGTTATGAGAATGACTGATTGTTTAAAGTGTAATAATAAAAATTTAGTTCTTCTTGGATTTAATAGTCAAGATAAGCAATATGGAAGATTAGTAATTGATGATAATGACAATGTTCAAAAAGTCTTGAAAAGTGAAGATGAAATTCTTCTTGCAAACTCTGGAATAATGGTTTCATACGCTAAAGATCTTTATACCCTAATAAAAGAAGTAAAATTTAATGATTCGACCAACGAATGTTGTCTTAATGATATAATACCCATTGCAGCAAGCAATAACTTACGTGCAGGTTATGTAGTCGCTGACGAAAAGGAAGCAATGGGGGTAAATAACAAAGAGGATTTGGTCAAAGCAGAACGTTATTTTCAGGCAAATAGAAGAAGACAACCAACCCTTCTTTCATAACTATATTTTTTTATTCATTGATCCTTAATTTAAGTTGACATTTGTTTTATATTAGTTTTATAATGCTTTTTAAGTCTTACTTGTAAGATGATAGGTGTGAAAGATTTTCCTGGTTGTAGTGAGAGGGACACATGGGAATATTAATAACAGGTGCTGCAGGTTTGATAGGATCGGCTTTAGTAGAAAAGTTAGAAAAGCAGGGTTATGAAGTAATAAGCTGCGATATTAGGTTTCGCGACAACCCACTCAGTTTTTTTTCAGAAGATATAATGCCGCTACTCGCTAAGTGTACGGGGGTTATTCATCTGGCTGCAATTTCTAGAGTTATACATGGTGAGCTTTATCCTGAATTGTGCCAAAAAGTTAATGTCGATGGTACAATCCAATTCTTAGAATTCTGCAAGTCGCTTCCGAATAAACCATGGTTTATATATGCAAGCAGTAGAGAAGTATATGGAGAACAAAAGGAACTACCAGTTGCAGAGTCTGCTAGTATCAACCCAATAAATAATTACGCCAAAGGTAAAGCATTTATTGAAGAACAAGTAATAAATTTAAAAGGTTCTAACTTTAATGTAGCAATATTACGCTTCTCAAATGTATATGGTGGTTTACTAGATCATAGTAGTAGAGTAATTCCTGCACTCTGTATCAATGCATTGAAAGGCGATCCAATTAGGATAGAAGGTAAAGAATGTGTTTTTGATTTTACCTATTTGGATGATGTTATAGAGGGTATATACTTAACTGTTAAATATTTACAAAACGAGAAATCTTCTCTTCCTGCTATTCATCTTACTACTAATAGCCCATGTACTTTAGAAAACTTAGCAAAAACAATATTAAAAGTCACGGAAAGTGATTCTAGAATTGATTTTTATCCTCCAAGAAATTTTGACGTAACTAAGTTCCATGGTGATTTTACTAGAGCTAAAGAGCTACTTGGTTGGTCTCCAAAGCATTCATTAAAAGTAGGATTAGGTAAATTTATAAAAAGTCTACAAAACAATACACAAGAATATCCTAACAATATAGATATGGTAATATATGAAAATATTAAAAGTTATTCATGGTTACCCTCCTTATTATAGCGCTGGTTCGGAGGTTTACAGCCAAACTCTTGCCCATGAACTAGCCAATAATAATGAGGTACAAATATTTACTAGGCATGAAAACAGCTTCTTACCTGATTTCCATTATACTATAGCTCTGGACTGTAGTGATTCCCGGATCTTACTGAATTTAATTAATATACCTACAACTAAATATCGTTACAAATTTATCAATGAAGAAGTAAATATAAAATTTAAAAGAATAATAGATAACTTTCAACCAGATCTTATACATTTTGGTCATCTTAATCATCTATCAATTACTTTACCAGAAGTTGCTTTTAAAGAAAATATACCTACAATTTTTACGCTACATGATTTTTGGTTAATGTGTCCAAGAGGAAGATTTATTCAACGTAATTCTGAAGATTTGTTACGGCTTTGTGATGGACAGAAGGATCAAAAATGTGCAACCCAATGTTACAAGGGGCATTTTACAGGAGATGAAGAATTCTTGAATTCAGACTTAAATTATTGGGAACAATGGGTTGCAACTAGAATGAAGCAAACAAAGAAAGTAGTGGACTATATAGATTACTTCATTGCTCCGTCAAAATTCTTAATGGATAAATTTACTCAAGACTTTAATGTTCCGATAAACAAAATTTCTTATCTTGATTATGGTTTTGATCTAAATCGTCTTAAGAATAGAAATAGGGTGCAAGAAAAAGGGTTTATTTTCGGTTATATAGGTACTCATACTCCCGAGAAAGGTGTTGACCTATTATTGAAGGCTTTTTCTCGCTTATCATCTAAAGCAAAACTTAGAATTTGGGGAGCGGCAAGGGAAGAAACTAAAACTTTAAAAGCGATTGCCGATCAGTTTCCACATGCTGTTAAAGAAAGGATAGAATGGATGGGAAGTTATAACAATAAAAATATAGTTACTGATGTATTTAATAAAGTTGATGCGATAGTTGTTCCTTCAATTTGGGGTGAAAATTCACCATTAGTAATACATGAAGCACAGCAACTGAGTGTACCAGTAATAACGGCTGATTATGGTGGCATGGCAGAATATGTAAGAGATGGAATAAACGGACTATTATTTAAGCATAGAGATACAAATAGTTTGTCAGAAAAAATGCAAGTCCTATCTACAGACCAGGAATTATACAGTGAACTGACCCAAAGAGGCTATCTTTATACTAAAAATGGTAATGTACCTTCTATAAGTGAGCATACTGAGAAACTTAACAAAATTTACCGTAATGTTATTGAAAATAAAGGCAAATCAGTGGCTACAAAACCTGGTCCTTGGAGAATTACTTTTGATACTAATCCAGATTACTGCAACTTTGCTTGTGTAATGTGTGAATGCTTTTCACCATATAGTAAAGTTAAAGAGGAGAAGAAAGCTAAAGGGATAAAACCCAAGATAATGTCAATAGAAACTATCAGGAAGGTAATTAAGGAAGCAGATGGAACACCTTTAAGGGAAATCATTCCTTCTACTATGGGTGAGCCTTTAATGTATAAAAGCTTTGATGAAATAATCAATTTGTGCCATGAGTTCGGCCTGAAGCTTAACCTCACGACCAATGGTTCTTTTCCTATTAAAGGAGCTAGAAAATGGGCTGAACTATTGGTACCAATTTTATCTGATGTTAAGATTTCCTGGAATGGGGCAACTAAAGAAACTCATGAAAGAATCATGAAAGGTTCAAAATGGGAAGTAGTGACAGAAAATTTAAAAATTTTCCTTGAAGTTAGAGATAAATACTTTAGCGATACAGGTGAAAGGTGTACCGTTACTTTACAATTAACATTTTTAGAAAGTAATTTACATGAACTTTACGACATAGTTGAGATGGCTATAAAAAATGGCATAGATAGAGTTAAAGGACATCATCTTTGGGCACATTTTAAGGAAATTAAGGATCTATCTATGAGGAGAGATGAATTAGCAATTAGTAGATGGAATACGGAGGTGGGAAGGTTATATGAACTTAGGGATAATATGCTATTGCCAAATGGTAAAAAGATAAAATTAGAAAATTTTACGATCCTTTCTCAAGAGGGTATCAAGGATTTGGCTCCAGGTGGTCAGTGCCCATTTTTAGGTAAAGAAGCATGGATAAACAATGAAGGCAAGTTTAGTCCCTGCTGTGCTCCAGATGAACTACGCAAAACATTAGGAGATTTTGGCAATGTTAATGAAGTTAAACTGGAGGAAATATGGCAAAGTAGCGAGTACCTAAACTTACAAAAGAATTATTTAAACTATGAATTATGCAAAACATGCAACATGAGAAAACCATTAGTCAATTAATGAAAGATAGTGAGTACCTTAAATCTATTAGGGTTTCCCCCTGTGAAAGGTTTCACCAATTGTCAGAAAATCCTTTGTACAAAAATAGATTTATTAGAGTTGATAAATTTCACGAGCCTGGCCTTGCACCAGTTTATGATGAGACAGGCGCTTATCACATCGATGCAATGGGAGAAGCAATTTATCGCGACAGATTTTTAAAAACTTTTGGATTTTACTGCAATAGAGCAGCCGTAGAAGATGACACAGGGTATTACCATATTGATCCATCTGGATGTAGAGTATACAAACATTCGTATCAATGGATTGGAAATTACCAAGAAGATATTTGTGTGATTAGAAAGCATGATAAGTTTTTTCATATTGATTTGAACGGCAATAGAGTTTATGAGCAAGAATACAATTATGTTGGGGATTTTAAGGATGGTATCGCTGTAGTCCATAAAGATGGTAAAGCTACACATATTAATAATCATGGAAAGTTAGTACATAATAAATGGTATAAAAAGCTTAATGTTTTTCATAAAGGATTTGCTATTGCAGAAGATAAGCATGGCTGGTTTCATATAGATATTAATGGCAATCCTGTTTACCGGCAAAGATTTAAAATGGTAGAAGCATTCTATAATGGCATGGCAAAAGTTGAAACTTTTGAAGGTGTATTAGGACAGATCGATATTACCGGAAACGTAAAGTTTAGTATTTTTGATTTAGATAAAGAATCTCAAGTGCATAAGATTTCTGCAGAACTTTCAGCCTTTTGGAAAACTTACCTCGCAAATGTTGCTATTGAACTTGATTTGTTAAATATCTTACCTGCAACTATGCCAGTTTTATCTCAAAAGTTAAATATTATCGTTCCAAATCTAGAAAGGCTGTTAAGGGCGTTGTGGGAAATAGGGTTTATTGATTACGATAAGAACAAGGACTTATGGCAACTATCATCAAAAGGTAAGTGTTTTAAGGAAATACCATTTTTGCCTAAAGCAGCAGCAATGTGGGCAAGGGTTGCCGCTGAAAAGAATTGGTTAAAAATTGCCGATATATTAAGGCAGGAGTCAATATCTTCATTTGAATCTTTTAAGGAGAAAGAAACATCAGAAGACAGGAAAATAGCGTTTTACCAAGCATTGCTAGGATATTCCAGGTTTGACACTAAAGAGTTTAATTCTAGGGTTAATATAGATGGTGCTAAAAATATATTGCTATTTGGCGTACACTCTTTATTTCTTGCTTATTCTGATATACACAATAAAGGTTCTATAGGCTTATATTATTACAACGAACATAAAGTGCCTAGGCAGGCAGTAGAAGATTTAAAAATTAAACTCATAACTCAAGAAGAATTATCAGCTACAAATTATGAATTAGGTGTCTTTTGCCGCTTTCTGCAGCATTATGATGATAATAAGGTATTGTCTTATTTAAAATTGGTAAAAAATAAAGGAATACCACGCGTTTTAGTGATAGAAACTATCCTAGATTACTACTCCCCAGTGGGAGGTTCTGTAGATATTAATGTAATGGTTGAAACAGGGGGTAAACTAAGGACATTGAACGATTGGAAAAGAATACTAAAACAAGTAAAAGGGCTTAAAATTTTTAGTATTGTACCTTTAACAGATTATTTATCAGTTATTGACATTAGGTGTTAATATATGAAAGCATTGCAAAAAAATGGTTTTTTTATTATCAAAAATCTAGTTCCTTTAGAGTTAATAACTCAGTCTTTAAATGATATAACAAGCAAGATATCAAAGTTATCTCAAGAATTAGGTGTTTCAACTTCTGACTATTTAAACTGCACTGGAAGATGGGGTACATCATCTCAGGTAACTAGAATTGTATCTCAAGTATTAGATAAAATTATTAAAAATTATCTTGAAAAGTCACTTCAATGCCAGATACTGCAGAAAAAATCAAATGTTATATGTAAAACTGCTGATTTAATAGATGCAGTTCCCTTCCATCAGGACATCTCTTATAGCTTTAATGACCCTTATCATTTTTCTGTTTGGCTAGCTTTGAATAATGTCAATAAAACTTCAGGTGCACTACAAGTTATAGAAGATAGTCACAACTGGAAAATACAGCCTCTAGTTGATTTTTGGCATCCATACTTTTTGGATCAATACTCGGATAACCGGGAAAATTATAAAATTAAGTCACTACCTATTTCAGCAGGAGATGCGATAGTTTTTGATTCACGGTTATGGCATGGTAGTGATAAGAATATAGATGCTAAAGATAGGTTTGCTTATGTTACGAGATGGGTTGTAAAAGATAAAAGTCTTCCTTGTGTGCCAAAACCTCAGCCTTCAGTTTTTGGTATATTAAACTGTGGTGCATTAACAGAATTTATACTGAGAGAATACTTATCATTATTTCGTCGCCAGGAAAGTATAAAAACAAAAAATATGGAAGAACTTATTAAGAGCTGGTTAGCCTTTATTACAGACACAACTACAAATATTTCTGAGGTCAACACTGCTGAAGCTAAGCGAGATTTATATAAGCTACTTATTCTGAATCAAGCGTCAGCACTACATGATGCTGGAGACATTTCAGGAAAAATATACAAAAATTTATGGTTTTCACTGCTTGTATTTCTCAATAAAAAAGTCAATGTGGTGGAGCTAGCATTATAAATGAACAAAAGTAGAGTTGGTAGTTTCAAGTATATATTGGTGTTCATTTTGAATATCTTATCCAAGTTTAAGCTTAATGTGCTTGTAATGTTCCTGGTTGCCCTAGTAGTGGCTGTTGATTTATCTTTTAGAAAGTATTTAGTAAAAAATATCTTAGATACAGCTGTAAAATATCAAGAAGGTAATGTAATTGAAAATCTTTTATTACCTGTAAGCGCTTATGTTTGTATGGCATTACTTATTACTACTGCTTTTAGATTCTATGGCTATTTTGTTGACATTCGAATGTTTACCTCAATGCGTCAAAAAATAGCTGATATGTCTTTTTACAGGCTGCTTCAGCAAGACCATTCCTATTATCAAAACAACCTATCCGGAAGTTTAGTATATAAGGTCAGTAACTTAATGGATAGTGTGATAGAGCTAATAAGACTGCTTATAGACTGTTTCTTTAGTTATAGTATAGCATTAATCTTGGCTATTTATACTTTATCACTAGTAAATATAAAGTTTGCAATAGCTACATTCATTTGGGTGAACATTTTTATTTTGATTTCGGTTTTCAGTTTTCGGGTGCTTACCGGATTAGCCGATGATCATTCTAAACAAAGTTCACAAGTAATAGCGGGTATAGCCGACAGTATTTTAAATGTTATATCAGTAAGGTTATTTTCTCGGCAAGCGCATGAGAGGCATAAATTTTTTCAAGTATGCAAGAAAAAAACTATTGCAGAAAGAAAATTACAATGGGCATACTTTTGGCTTTGGTTTATATATGGCTATTCATTTGATATACTCCAAGCAGTAAACTTGTATTTTTTAATTCATGATTA
This sequence comes from Wolbachia endosymbiont of Drosophila willistoni, assembly GCF_040084705.1. Taxonomy (NCBI): domain Bacteria; kingdom Pseudomonadati; phylum Pseudomonadota; class Alphaproteobacteria; order Rickettsiales; family Anaplasmataceae; genus Wolbachia; species Wolbachia endosymbiont of Drosophila willistoni. The sequence goes on along the minus strand of NZ_CP157591.1, from coordinate 640,660 downwards.
TCAATTGAACAAGATTGCAATAGGAGATATTGCTCTTGTACTTGGAATTAATATATCGATTATAGAGTTTCTTAACCATCTAACTAGGAATCTTACCCAATTTTCTACTCATTTCGGCAAAGTTTCAGATGCATTGCCAATCTTGACTACCGTACCAGAAATTCAAGATAAGGAAAATGCTAAAAAATTAAATTTATTAAGTGGAAGAATAACGTTTAATAATGTTTCTTTTTCTTATGAGGGTCAGAAGTCATTATTTCAAGATTTTTCAGTTACCATTAATCCTTGCGAAAAGGTAGGTCTAGTTGGTTATTCTGGAGGTGGTAAATCTACTTTTATAAACTTAATCATAAGGCTATTTGATGTTAAAAAAGGTAATATACAGATTGATAATCAAGTAGTATCGGAAGTTACACAGAGTTCTTTGAGGCAACAAATATCTGTAATACCTCAAGAACCATTGTTGTTTCATGATACTATTTTAGCAAATATTATATATGGTAAACTTCAATCTACTATCGAAGAAATAATAAGAGCTGCAAAGCTGGCTGGTATTCACGATTTCATTATGACTCTACCCGATCAATATGAAACTGTAGTCGGAGAAAAAGGCATAAAGCTATCTGGAGGGGAAAGACAAAGAATAATCATAGCGAGAGCATTTCTAAAAAACGCTCCGATATTATTTTTCGATGAGCCAACTAGTCAGTTAGATTCTATAACAGAGAAAACAATTCAAATGAGTTTATTTAAGTTGATGGAAAATAAAACCACCATTACTATAGCACACCGTATTTCTACACTTTTACATATGGACCGAATTCTAGTATTTAACAAAGGAAAAATTGTCCAAGATGGTAAACACGCTGAATTAGTTTCTAAGCAAGGTCTTTACAAGGAACTTTGGAATGCTCAAATTGGTTGTTTGAATGGCAAAAAATAAGATGGAAAAAATTATTGATCTGAGAAGTGACACTACAACTCTGCAGAGCTCCAACGTTATACATGCAATAAGTAATGCAACTGTTGGAGATTTTGCTTATGGTGAAGACAAAAGCTGTAATGACTTATCAGAATATTGCAAACAATTATTCAAAGTAGAAGAAGCATTATTTGCAACCAGCGGTATGCTTGCAAATAGATTAGCCATTGCCAGTCAAACAAGTCCTGGTGATGAACTAATAACTCATTATAATTATCACGTTAATTTTTTCGATAGCGCAGGCAATGCAAAAGTAAATAATATCGTATTTAATTGTATTAGAAATAATAGCGGAATCTTAGATGTTGCTGAAGTAGAATATGCTATTAATTCTAAGCCAAGGTACAAAATTTTTGCTCAGGTGAGTCTTGTTTCTATAGAAAATAGTATAAACGGGTTTAATGGTAAAATTTATCCTTTTGAAAAACAAGTCGAGTTATATCACTTTTTAAAAGCTCACAATGTAAATCTTCATTTAGACGGTGCAAGAATATTTAATGCTCATGTCGAAACAAATATTGCTTTAGCAGATTATGCTAAATATGTGGATACAATGAGCTTTTCTTTTACCAAAGGACTTGGAGCTCCTTTTGGTTCAATGCTTATGGGTAAAAGAGAGATAATTGAAAGGGCTAAAAAGCTACAGGTTTGGCTAGGTAGTGGTTATCATCAGATAGGGTATTGTGCTAATGCAGCAAAGTATGTACTACAGAACAATATTTCTAGGCTTAAAGAAGACAATAAACTCGCCAAACTGTTTGCAGACAAGATTAAGGAAATTCCACACATAAAACTGGTACTACCTTATCCAGAAACTAATATAGTAAGCTTTAGTATAAAAGCACTAAATGTAACTAATGAGGTTTTCTTGAGTAAGTGCCAAGCTTATGGTTTATTGCTTTTTCCTTGGCTCGAGTCTCATATAAGAGCAGTTACCCATCTTGGCACAAAGGAAACAGACATCATGAAAGCTGCTGAAATTATAAAGGAGGTTGTGTTAAATTTAATATGAGAGTAAAAATAGATTTCTTTAGCGATTCAAACACTGACCCTTCAGCTAAAATGAGGGAAGCGATGGCTAAAGCAAAAGTTGGAAACGAAGCTGCATGTGAAGATCCAACTGTGAACGAATTAGTGGCAACCGCATGTAAAATATTAGGTAAACCTGCAGGAATCTTTTTGATTTCAGGAACGATGTCCAATGTAATTGCTTATAAAGTACACATTCAAAGACCTGGTGATTACTTGCTGCTTGATGAAACTTCACATCCACTCATAGTACAATCTGGCTTGATCGCAGCCCAGGCACATGCTACTCCTTTGCCCATCAAAGGTACAAGAGGAATATTTACTGGAGAACAAATTGTTGAGTTTATTACTCGTCCTAGTTTAAGAAATATTCCGAGAGTTGGGCTTGTTTCTATCGAACAAACGACAAATTTTGGTGGTGGAGCTGTGTGGCCTTTAGAATATATTCAAGAGATCTCAAGTCTCTGCAAAGAGAATGACGTATTCACTCATTTAGATGGAGCAAGACTGTTCAACGCTTGTGCTCATACTAAAATATCTCCAAAGGAGTATGCAAGTTATTTTGATTCGGTATTCATTGATTTTAGTAAAGGATTAGGTGCTCCAATGGGTGCAATATTGCTTGGAAGTGAAGATTTTATTGAAAAAGCTTGGTACTATAAGTTTCAAATTGGCGGAGGTATGCACCAAGCTGGCATTATTTCAGCTGCATGTTTATATGCTCTACGTAATAATGTAAATTCTTTAGAAGAAGATCATAAAAAAATGCAGCACCTTATAGAAGGCCTAGACTCCATAGATCAAGTTATAATTGATATCGACCTGTATAAAACTAATATAGCGTATTTTTCATTACGTACTAATTGTATATCTACTCAAGAATTAATAAACGTACTAATGACAAATTATGGAATTAGAATGGCTAACATCAAAGGTAAAATCAGAGCTATAACACATAGAGATATAAGCTATGAAGATATTAATACTACTGTATCTGCTATAAGAAAGATACTAAGTAATTTTCTGCACTAATTGTTTGCAAACTTCTTGTCAAACAATATTATACCTATATAGTATTATGCTAGCATCTGCATAGAGCTATTTGGGAATAGGTGTGAACTTTGTCTTCTTTCAATATTTACTATTCTTCTGTGGATATATGCTGCTCTATTTATCAAGACAAAGTATACCAATTGCTCTACCACTGTTAATAGATACTGACCATGTAAAATTAAGCTATTTTTTTGCCTGCTTTTCTTTTTTTTATGGAGTATCAAAATTTGTTAATGGAATAATCATGGACTCCAAAAATAATCCATTATTTATGTTTGGGCTATGCAATATTGCAACTGGATTATTAACCATTGGTATAACTTTATCATATAATAATCTAACTTTATTACTGTTAACATTAATATTATTAGCTTGGACACAAGGGTTAGGTTGGCCAGCTATTACCAAGTTTATGGTTACAAACTCTAGCATCTCTTCAATTGCATCATCATGGGGAGTTATGAGCGCATCTCAGCAACTTGGTTCTTGTATTACTTTAATTGTATTACCAAGTATAATTAAAATATATAATGCAAAAAGTGCATTTTTGTACTCTGGTTTCTTATGCTTACTTTTTGGAATTTATATAATATTAAAGGCATATTACAAAGAAAGTGCCAACTTTACTACCTATTATAAGGTGCAGAAATCTCAAATAGGTATCAAGGTAACAAGTTCCATATGGTTTCTATGTTGTGCTACTTTTTGTGCTTATATTATAAAAATGGGAATCTTCTTTTGGTTTCCTATAATTTTAAAGAATAAATTACAAATTTCTCTTGTACAATCCTCACTAATAACAGGCGTATATGATTTAGGTGGAATCCTTGGAACTTTAATAACAGGAAGAATTAGTGATATGTACTTCTTTCAAAATAGAAGCTTGCTGGCATCACTTTATATGTTGGGTATAGCACTCACTTTTATTGCAATGAACTTTGGTCAAAACATAATTCTTATGAACCTTTGTGCAATCTTATCAGGATTCTTTATATTTGGAGTGCAAGTACTGACAGGTGTTATAGCTGTAGAAATTGCTCCACAAAATAATGTATGTGCAATTGTAAGCTTAACAGGATTATTTGGGTATATTGCAAGTTCAATATTTTCATGCGTGCTCTTAGGAGTACTTGTTAAGCACTGTGGTAACAGTATTATGTTTTCATTTTTTTCCATTTGCTCTGTTGTTGCACTCGTTTGCTTTTCCATACTATCAAGCAAAGATCTAAAAAACTAAGTAAAGCGGTGTAAAAAAAATTTCTCAACAGTTAAACTTTGTAGATAGATTTTTTACCCAAGGAATAAACATGGTAACCATATCTTAGTAATAGCTCGCTATCTAATAAATTACGGAAATCAAAAACATTAGGTGCAGCCATAATACTCTTTAAACTTGCAAAATCTTGATTTTTAAATTCTTTCCACTCCGTTAACAATAACAAGGCTTCCGCGTCCCTTGCAGCCCCTATAGCATTGTCCGCGTATTCTATATCCTTTAGAACTTGCCTAGCATTATCCATCCCCATTGGGTCATATGCAGTAATTTTAGCCTTGTTATTCACTAACAATTGTGCAATATCTATAGCTGGGCTATTTCTTACATCATCAGTACCAGACTTAAAAGTTAGCCCCCATATTGCTATTTTTTTATTTTGGACTCCATTTAATACATATTCTACCTTTTTAGCAATGTTTGTTATATGATTATAGTTAGATTCCTTAACTGAATTTAAAATTTGTAGCTTGACATTGTGATCTTCAGCAAGCCTTATTAAAGCTGACAAATCTTTAGGAAAACATGATCCTCCAAATCCTGGACCAGCTTTGAGAAATTCCTTACCTATTCTATGGTCCATTCCCATACTGTTAGCTAAAAGGTCAATGTCTGCTCCTAATAGCTCACATAAACCTGCCATCTCATTGATAAAAGCAACCTTTGTTGCTAGAAAAGCATTAGAAGCATATTTAATCATTTCAGCAGTAACTGTATCAGTGACTATTAACGGAATATTCTTATCTATAAATGATCTATATATAACTTCTAGTTTTGCTCTAGCTAGCTTAGTTTTTACTCCTATTATTATCCTATCTGGGTATAAAAAATCTGATACTGCAGAGCCTTGCTTGAGAAACTCTGGATTAACCCCCAAATCAAAGTTATAGCCCTTATTAGATAAATAATTATATATATTTTCTGTAGTACCAGGAGGAACAGTTGACTTTATCACTATTAAGCAATCTTGATTAACTCTCTCAGAAACTTCACTTACTGCATTATATACATTCTGTAAATTTGCATTTCCTAGGGAGTCTGATGGAGTATCTACAGTTACAAACACTACTTCTGTGTTGGGATTTATTTGAGAATACGAATCGAAGAATCTTATCCTTTGTAACTTTATATTATTCTCTAAATAGTCTGCTAATCCAGGCTCATATATAGGAATTTTTCCTAATTTCAATAACTCAATCTTCTTAGTATTTATGTCAATGCAATCAACGTTATGACCCTGCTCTGATAACATTGCACAAGATACTAAACCTACATACCCTATTCCTATAATGGTTATATACATCTTGTCATCACCTTAAAAATATCCTAATGTAGCTCAACTGCTTAAACATTTAAAAAGAACATCATTAACAATTTGAGTCATAAATTTTTACTCTAGCGTTGCATACATTATTTTTCTTAATTACTTTACTTTCTGAATAAACTATAAACAAAGTCGATGGTATTAATATTAAAATACCATACAAAGCACTTTTATCAGGTAATTCATTAAATATAACGTATGCTACTATTGCAGAAATTATTAGCTCTATGTATCTATACGGTGCAAGTGCAGTGGCATCAGTAAGAGCAAAAGCTTTTAATGTGAAGAACAGAATTAGATTTGAATTAATTCCCAAAATCAGTAGTAATACTAATTCTAACAAGGAAGGCAAATGCCAATAAAACAGCAAAGGCACAGTGGAAAAAATAGTTGTTGTTAGAGCTGAATAAAATAACATACTTATTACGGACTCTTTTATTGCGAGTTTCTTATTAAGTATGTCTAATATAGCAAAGATTAATGTAGATACAATAAAAATAAGAATTTTAGGATTAAAGTCTTCACTATAAGCTTTGGTAGTAATAGCAATACCAACAAAGCCAATAACAGTTACTGACCATCTTTGCCAAATTATATTTTCATTTAGTAAAGGGATTGCAAGAAGTATAACAAATAATGGTATAGAAAAACTTATAATTGTTGCAGTTACTATGGGAAAAATAGCTAACCCATAGGTCCACAAGGTTATTCCAACAAATAACAATACTCCTCTAGTTATCTGAATAGATATTTGACTTGTTTTAAAAGCTTCTCTTCCATAGTAAAGCATAAAAGGTACAAGGGTAATAGTGCTAAATAAAAAGCGGAAAAAGATTACTTCAAAACTTTGGAGATGTAAACTTAGATATTTTGATATAGTATCATTAGCTACACTACTAAGTAAACTGAGTATAAACCAGGTAACTCCAAGCAAATAAGCTCTTAATCTGTGATCCATAAAACTCCCAATTTAATATTTTATGAGATAACTTTACTATAAAAAAGATCAATACTAGACAAGTTTTCCTCTATCTACTGTTTAACCATATTCATAAATATTTAGTAGAAATGATTTGAGAAGTATTATATAAAGTGCAGCTTTATTGTATAATTTTAATAAACAGAAATGCTAAGAGGTTGTCCGGAAACAAGTAAAAGGCTATAATATCTGAAATTTTAGTACGGGGTAAAGATGAGAAAAAAGTATCCAACAGATCTAAGCGAAAGGGAATGGGCAAGAATAGAAAAACACTTCAGAGTATCATACAAGAAAGGAGGAAGGCTGCCAAAGTATAGCAAAAAAGAAATATTAGAAGCAATTTTCTATGTATTGCGTACAGGGTGTCAATGGCGGTATTTACCAAATGATTTTCCGCTATCGAAGACTGTGTATGAGCAGTTCAGGCAATGGAAGAAGCAGGGAATTTTTGAGAAAATGAATTATGAAATTACAAAATATAGTAGAAGAAAAATAGGAAGGAATGAGCAGCCGAGTGCCTGTATAGTAGATAGTCAATCTGTAAAGACTACAGAAAAGGGGGGATCAAAGGCTATGATGGAAGTAAAAAAGTAAAGGGTAGAAAAAGGCATATAATTACAGACACTCAGGGTTTTATACTAGGTTGTTACGTAGGCGCTGCTAACGAAAATGATAGAGATGGTATTAAAATAGCATTAAACAATATGAGAACAAAATATACTAAAGTTAAAAAAATGTGGGCTGACATGGGATACCAAGGAAGAAATTTAAAGAATCACATAAAGGAAGAATATGACATAGATATTGAAATTGTTAAAAGGCCTCCATGTAGATTTTGGGTGCACAAAGATACGCCACCTGAGCTACTACCAACAAGAGAACAAGGGTTTAAAGTACAGCCAAGAAGATGGGTTGTAGAAAGGACTTTTGCTTGGGTTAATAGGAATAGAAGGCTATCGAAGGAGTATGATTTACTCACAACATCCACTGAGAATTTCATATACCTAGCTATGAGTAGGGTTATGTTAAAGAGGGAATATGCTTGAATTTACTTGTTTCCGGACAACCTCTAACTGATTTTTTTGTAATATATGATAATACTTGCGAATACTATCACATTATCAGGAAAAGTAATCGGGAGTACTGACGGCTGTGCCAACTAGCTTCTCTGCTAGCATTAGCAATATGTGTTTTCAGTGTTAGCTGTGAAGACGTTAAAGAAAGTTATCAAACAAGCAAATTAGCAGCAAAACTTTACGAAAATGCTTCAGTTGAGTCAGCTAAACAAATTTTCAGAATAGATGTATTAAATACGTAACCATCTTTACTTATATCTTAATGTAATATTTCTCAGTACCGTCTTTAACACAATTCAATTTTCACACTCATCAGCAGTTAGGCCACTTGCTCGCAAAATAACATCAGTAGAAACACCCGCCTTCACTAGATTTTTCGCAACCTTGATCTTTTCTGTTTTTTTTACTTTCTCTTTGCTATTCTTCATATCCCTAGATAAAAATTTCTTCACTAATTCTTGCTCTTCAGTTTTTCTTAGTAAATTAAGTAGTTCACTATCTTCATTTGTTTTAGGCAGCAGAACTTTAATATTCACTGATAATCCTTCTGCTATTTCATATAATTTATCAAATAGTATGGTAGTATAACCTCTTTCATATTCATGTATTTCCTTGAGTGTTACGCCAACTTTATCCGCTAAATCTTTTTGAGTATACCTTCTTATTAACCTCCATTCTCTTATTCTTTGCCCTATTCTGTAATATATAGAATCAGTGCAGATTTCTCTCTCTGTATTATCATACTCGTAAATAGATAAGCCGGTTGCCTGGGAAATTATGTCAACTGAAACTCCTTCTTTAACTAGATTTTTTGCTACCTCTAATCTTGCCTCTTCTTGATTAATTTTTTCGCTAATATGAACAAACCTGACTAATGAAGGTACTATTTTGCCTAACTTTTGATTCTCATATATTTTCGTTAGATAGAGTATTTCCTCGTCTTCATAGCTGTCTTCCCTTACTATTACTGGTTCGGGTAATAAATCTTATAGCATTAACTGACAATACTCTTGCTATTACATATAGTACTTCAATTGGAATAGGAATATACCCATTTTCATAGCTGTTTACTTCTTGGTATGTTAAACCTATTTCACTTGCCAATTCTACTTGAGTATGCCCTCGCATTAACCTGCTATCTTCTATTTTTTGTCCTATTTTGTAGCTTATAGAACTAATATCGCTTACAGAAACAAACATATATACCTTACTTAGAAATAAATTTTCATGCAATTTGATCAACGGATAAACCGATTATTTGCAAAATAATACCAATAGAAATTCCCCCTTTTACTAAATCCTTTGCAACTTTAATCCTTTCTATCTCTCTCACTTTCTCCTCACAAATCCGTATCCCTTCAAACAAAGACTTTATTAGTGCATGCCGTAGTTCTTGGCTCTCAATTTCTTTGTATTCTTTAATTAAATCAGGTAGCTCATTTTCCACTCTACTACCTTCATCTTCCTCTGTTAGTAGATCTGTAATACTAATCGATAATGCTTCTGCTATCTCATATAATTTTCCCAGTGGAGTAGCTACGCGTCCTTGTTCATAGTTGCTTATTTCGTCACGTGTTGTATTCATTTTCTCTGCTAAATCCTTTTGAGTATACTCTCTCACTAGCCTCCATTCTTTTATCTTTTTTCCTACTTGGCAGTATATAGAACCAACTTTTTCTTCAATACATTCATCAGCAGGCAGACCAATTGTTTTTGCAACAATATCAACAGAAACTCCTGCTTTAACCAAACCCTTTGCAATTTTTATTTTTTCTGATTTTTTACTACTTTTTTCACTAACTTTGACAAATTTAGTTAATAAACAAAACATCCTACGTAACTCCTGATCATTAATCTTTTTATATTCTCTTACTAGATTTAATATTTCTCCTTCCTCATTTTTAAAGCCGATTTTCTCCTTTGATGCAGTAATGAGATCGGTAATACTTACTGACAATGCACCTGCTATAGCGTACAACCTTTCGATTGAAATTCTACGATTCCCTTTCTCATATTGCAGTATTACCCAGTATTTTACACCAATTTTCTCAGCTAAATCTTTCTGAGTATACCCCCTCTCTAACCTCCAACTTTTCACTTTTTCCCCTACTTCATAGTCTAAAATTTTTTCCACGCAAAGAACCATACATATAATATTTTCTACTATAGCTCAAAGGCTCCAGATATAACGGTAAGAAAAAACCTCTGGAACCTTAAAGCTGGCTGTAGACGCATTAAAGTTCTCTAAAGGTTTCTTTACTACCTTCACGTATCCTATTCACCCACGAAGACGGAGACAATACTTCATCATTGCTAACTTCTTTTATAGCATACTTTTCACTCCATATGCCACATCTAGTGAAACTACCTCTCTCTACTGCTTCTTTAAGTTTTACTCCTCCAAAGAGACAGTTTTTTCCTATTTCTTCTCCTATTTTTTGTAATTCAGCCCACATTTCCTTGTTTTCTACTCTCAATTGTACTTGATCATATTTTTTTACATCGTGGTACAATATAATATTTAGCTTACCAATGCTTGTAGGAAATTCTAATATAATAGAGCTTTCATCTGACATATCGATATAGTTTCTTATACCTTCCTTCTCACTTTTAACCTCAACTGCATCATTGCCAATTTTTAAAATATTACTTCCTAATTCTCTCAGTATTTTGGCTACCTCTACCTTGCTATCATCAGAAAATTCTATATACGATGTTGTATTATCTATCTCAACATCTATTAATTCTCCTTCTTGCACAGCACTTTCACCAGCCTTCTCTAGTTCTTCTAGTCTCTTATCTATCTGTGGCTGAACTTCTGGCTGTAGCTCATTATAGATTTCACCTATTAGTTTATTCTGCAATAAAGTATCATGAAAATCTGCACCACTTAGCATTAATTTACGCATTATCTTTTTTCGATCAGTCTTATCAAATTTATGAAAATGTGTACCCAATACTACATACTCTGCAATGCTCCATTCCCCATCGTTATATGCATTTATTCTTGCTCCAGAGGCTAGTACTTGGTCTATAGTTTTGTGCAATTCATTTATGTTCTTTGCCTCTACCACAGCACTCTTAAACCAGCTCAACTTTTCACTTTCGCTTGCACTTGGCTTTATTTTTTGCAAAGATGAAGCAAATGGGTTTAACATTTCCGGATAATCTGCTTGATCGCTCACAGGTTTTGTGCCATATATGTAATCAAGTCCTTTTCCGTAGTTGATTTTGTTTTCGCGAACGTTTTTGCTAGGAAAAGGCACCTCTCCAAGCTTTTTAGCCTTATTAATTTTGCTTACAAAGCTATTACAACTAAGACCACTTAATATTCCCGACTTATCGCTTGTAGAAGTGAGTTGCTGGCTAGTACGACCAATTCCTACAATAGCATTTAACATCTCACCTTTTGATAATTTATCAAGATCAACGTTTAACTCATAGATGCCTCCTTCCTTATCACCAAAAGGTACAATTATTTTATTAACCATATTAGCCTCCGCTATTAAATATACTTTCTAAGTGTATAACGAACTTTATTACTCAGTTGTTATACACTATATTACTTATTATAAATTATAGTGAGTAGATTTGCAAATATTTTCTGCTATAACAATCCACTTTCCTTAAAACTAAAATAGCCCCCACTTGTGATGATAATGTGGTCAAACAATTTAACGCTTACAGTACTACACGCTGCTGCTAGGCTCTTTGTTACTGCTTGATCTTCTTCTGACGGCTCTAAACTTCCTCCAGGGTGGTTGTGTGACATTATTATTAATGTTGCATTTTTTATTAATGCTTTTCTTATAATCTCCTTTATGTACACCGGTGCTTTTTCCATTTCACCAATATAGGATTCTTCTCCAACTAATTGGCGCCTTTTATTCAAGTACAGTATTTTTACACATTCCCTTTCTGAGTGGCCTATACTTACGTTCAAGTACTCTACTAGCCCTTGTAAGTCCATTATTGGCTCTCCCTTGAGCTTTTCTCTCAGTACCCTTTCTAGTGTTTCCTTAACACACATAATCATTGCTACTGCAGAATCAGTTACTCCTTCTATAACTTTCAGATCATCCATTTCTCTACCTAAGATCCTTCCTACTCCTGCATAAGTATGCACCAGATTTTTAGCAATTTCTTGAGCTTGTGGCCTTTCATGTACTGCACTTAGAAATGTTTCCATTATTTCACGATCAAGTAGAGCTTTGCCTTTGCTTTCTAATATTCTGAATTCTATTTCTTCTTTACTTTTATTCATATAATTTACCCTTCACTAACAACAAACTTTTTTTAGATATTTACTGCTGTTTTCTTATCAGCATTGGCATAAAGCCATAGCTTTTGCGTGAAGTCAAATCAATTTTTAAATCTTTTTTACTTATTTTTTCATCAAAAAGTGAAGATATTAATGTATAATGATTTTTTATTTTAAACTTGTTGAATTTCGTCCAAAGAGAGGCCTGTTATTTGCAAAATAATATCGGTAGAAATTCCTTTTTTAACTAAATCTTTTGCAATTTTCATCTTTTCTGCTCTTTTCACTTTCTCTTCGTAAATTTGTATGCCTTCAAGCAGAGATTTTATTAGCACATACCGTAATTCTTGACTCTCAATTTCTTTGTATTCTTCAATTAAATTCGGTAATTCATTTTCCACTTTATCATCTGCATCCTCTGTTAGTTCAAGTAGGTCCATGATATTAATCGATAATGTTTCCGCTATTGCATACAATTTTTCCAGTGGAATAGCCACACGTCCTTGTTCATAGTTGCTTATTTCGTCACGTGTTGTACTCATTTTCTCTGCTAAATCTTTTTGAGTATACCCTCTCACTATCCTCCACTCTTTTATCTTCTTTCCTATTTTGCAGTATATAGAACCAACCTTTTCTTCAACACACTCATCAGCAGAGAGACCTATTGTTTTCGAGACAATATCGATAGAAATTCCTTCTTTAACTAGACCCTTTGCAATTTTTATTCTCTCTGTTTTTTTACTATTTTCTTCACCAACTCGGGCAAATTTGGTTAATAAGCAAAATACCTTACGTAACTCCTGACCGCTAATCTTTTTATATTCTCTTATTAAATTTAGTATCTCTTCTTCTTTATTTTCAAGATAGATTTTCTCATTTGATACAGGAATGAGATCCACAATACTTACTGACAATGCTTCCGCTATAGCGTACAATTTCTCAATCGAAATTTTTCGTGTTCCTTTTTCATATTGTAGTACTATTTGATATGTTACGCCGATTTTTCCCGCTAAATCTTTTTGAGTATAACCTCGCTTTAACCTCCAGCTCCTTACTTTTTGTGCTATTTTGTACCTTATCGAGATATTTGCCATAAATATTATACAGGTTAATACTATCAAATAAAGATATACAAAATGTTTGCATTTTAGTTGAATCTTTCTTCACAATTGTGTATAATTATTAGTTCTTTTTATCTTACTTTCTCATGGCTCTTTCGAAGTTTCTCGATCCAAAAAATGATGTTGCGTTTCGGCGTATCTTTGGTACTGAAAAGAATAAAGATATCCTCATTCATTTCCTCAATGATATTCTGAGCTTTACTGGCAAAAACGCAATACAGGATATAGAGTTTTTAAGTACTATTCAAGATCCTGATATTGCCTCTAAAAAACAAAGTATTGTTGATGTCCTCTGTAGAGATTCTTCAGGTGTTCAGTACGTTTGCGAGATGCAGGTCGCTAAAACTAAGGGCTTTGAAAAACGTGCCCAATACTATGCTGCTAAGACTTACTCAAGACAGGCTGATAAAGGTGATCAATATCATGATCTTAAGGAAATTATCTTTATTGCTATAGCAGATTGTATCCTATTTCCTGATAAGTCCGAGTACAAATCAAAGCATACTATTCGCGATGAAGATACTAATGAACATGATCTAAAAGATTTTTACTTTATATTTATTGAGTTGCCTAAATTTCCAAAAACCAAAGAAGATCAGCTTTCAAGTATTGTTGAGAAATGGGTCTACTTCTTTAGATATGCAGATGAAACTAGTGAAGAAGAGCTAGAAAGAATAATAGGAAGTGATCTAATAATCAAAAGAGCATATGAAGAACTAAATAGATTCAACTGGTCTGAAAAAGAATTTATCGCTTATGAACAGGAAATAAAACGTATTCTTGATGAAAAGGCTATCCTTGCTCAAAAACTCGATGATGCTACTGCAAAAGGCATCCTCATCGGACATGAAAAAGGCAGAAAAGAGAGGGAAATTGAAGTTGCAAAGAATCTACTTAAAGCAGGAGTTTCTATTGATATCATAGCTCAAACTACTGGTCTTACAGCTAATGAAATTAAAGACTTAAGCTCTTTGGATGTTTAGATGAACATCTTTGTACTAGATGAAAACCCAGAGATTGCGGCAAAAATGTTATGTGATAAGCATATAGTAAAAATGCTATTAGAAACTGCTCAGTTACTGAGTAATGTTTTTTCAATAGCATTAAAAGTGCCAAATCCTTTAGTCAGCATCACAGACCAGAATATAGAAGTTCCATATAAACTTACTCACAAAAACCACCCTTGTTCTCTATGGGCTAGACAATCCAAAGGGAACTTTTTCTGGTTAATAAAATACGGAAGGGAGCTGTGCAAAGAGTATACTTGGCGATATAAAAGAAAACATAGATCAGAAGAAGTTATAGATTGGTGTGATAGTAATAAGAATTTGCTTGTTTTTCAATCAACCGATATAAAGCCTTTTGTACAGGCGTTACCAGATCAATATAAGTCTAGTCATTCAGTAAAAGCTTACAGAGAGTACTACCTAAAAGAAAAGATGAGGTTTGCTAAGTGGGAAAAGGGTAGAGAAGTACCGGATTGGTTGCTAAGCAGAATCGTACGTCTGAAAAGCCGCAAATAAAAAGAACGCCTTAATTAGTAGAGAGGAAGGTGCATAAAAACTAAAACATCTTCTCACTTTAACTCTTAATTAGATTTGAGGTAAATCATTAAAATCTCCACTCTTTTAACTGAGTCTGATAAAATTTAAAAACGGCAGTTTATTGAATACTTTACATGATTAAACCATTAAAACTCTTCAATTTTACTGAATTGATGGTAATTTCAAGGTATTTGCTGCTCAAATTTAGATACATGCTAATTTCTCTATTATAAATACTTAAATTATAAACTATTTACTCTTTAATTTTGGTTATTAGTACTGCGATCCAGAGGTATTCCAACATCACTCACTTCAGAAGAGCAAAGTACTCTGATAATCTGGAATTTCAAAGTAAGGTCTCGATATTACTTCTTTTATAACCTAACGAAAATCTGAGTTCAGAACATAAAACCAGTCCCTTAATATAACTACTTTGCTGTTCCCTTACTATCATTTACAAAGAAGCCCTTATATTTTTCTACTAAATCTGGTCTTTTCTTCATCTATATCTCCTTCTACACCTAGAACTCTATTCGCCAATTCCCTATTCTCTAGAGAAATAAGTAATGCTCTATATCACCGTCAGAAATTAATCTGCCGCACCGAGAACTGATAGACCTTTTTATCTTTCCCATTATCTCTTTTCTTGGGGTGAGTAAAACAATATATTTTTCCACATAGTTATAAGCTGGGAACCATAAAAACAGCTTCATGATCAGCCATTTTAAAAGTTCGATCAAGTTCAATATTCCTAAGCGTTGTACTTGCCTTATATGAACAATAACATCCCAATGTAAGGAAAGTTAATGCAGTCAAAGCAAGTGAAATAGATATTCCTAAATGAGACATTGTTAAACTTGTGCCAACAGCAAATACTCCAGATAATATAAGAGAAGCAGAGGCATAAATTATTTGCTTTCTACTCTGAGCTCTTGCTTCTGAGAATTGAGATTTTACTGCTGAACTTTGTTCAGAGACTCGAGATAGGTTGCTAGTCCTTTTACTATAACCTTGTTTTACATTAACACCCACAGACTCAGTGGCAACTTTTGAATCCATCTCATCCTGGATTGATATATCAATATTTTCCGGCTGTTCATTAGCTAGAATAAGCTCATCATGCAAATTTTTTACAGAGCAAAAATGTGAGGGATCGATACTAAAGCTTTCTTCAATGCCTTCTAATCGTTTATTCTCTTCCTTTAATCGTTCTATATTTCCTCGTAATATACTATTTTCTAATAGCAATTCCTCACATTGTTTCCCTTTTGCATCTATCTCTTGTTCCAGCTTTACTAGTTTAATTTCATAGTCTTTACATTGTTTCCCTTTTGCATCTATCTCTTGTTCCAGCTTTACTAGTTTAATTTCATAGTCTTTACATAACTCAGCTTTTCCTTCCGGTATATCTGCATCCTCCACTTGTATACACAAATCTTCGGTTTCTCTTTTTGTCTTTTCCGCTCCTAACAAATACTCATAATCATCTTCTAACCCATTTATTTTTTGCATTAATCGTTGATTGCTCTCATTCAGCCCATTTATAACTTCCTGCATCTTTTCTTTTTTATTAAATAGCAATTCCTTTTCTTCTTTCGCTGTAGCAAGTTTTTCCTTAAGTTCATCATTTTCTGCTAGAAAATCTTTATTCTCTTTTTCAAGTTTATCTACTTTTTTCTCTAACTCTTGAACACTGTTATCTAAGGATTCATTCATCTTTTCAAATCCCTTCAATTTTTGTTCAAGATACATGCTTTTAGAATCACTTTGTGGTAATCTTGTACCAATATCTACGAGAATTTCTCCTACAAAATCCATAAACTTTTTGAAATGTCTCTCATGAACTATCACTTCTTCACTTAGTGTAGTATTACCCAGCTTTTCCACAATTTCTTGGATTTTTTTTAAACTATTGGATAATAGCTCCATTCGTTCAACAATTTTAGTTACTTCACTTACGTTCAATTCATCACTCAGATCTGCATTACTAGTATAATTCTCACCAGTGGTAACTAGGTTAGAAAGTGTTCTATCACCACTAGAGGCAACTTGCTCTTGTCTATAATTTGTAGAAGTTCCTGTTGGACTAGTACCATTTTTCTGATCTTCTCTACTGCTTTCATTCGTAAAGCGCTTCACTCCCATTACCCTCCTAACATTCTCTCCAAGTTCTTCTCTTTCGATTATAATACGAGATTCATTTTTTTCATAGTTAATTTTATCATATAATTGTTCACATTCTTTGTAGGACAATATTGGTTGTAGCGTCTTCTTCTTTACTTCTTCATCGTAGAAAGCTCTCAGCTTATCATTTGATAATATTGCTATAGCTTCTTTTACATCAGGATGCAATTGAGAATGCCCATTTTTGCATGAATGAACACGGTTCAGTAGAAAAATCTTAACAGAGTGTTGCTTGTATTCCATAATTTCCTCTAATGTAATCCCCATAACTTTTTCTTGTGATTCTATGTATCCTAGAGCTTCTTCAAAGTCTTGTCTGTTAGAGGTGAGAGGTTGAGCTTTTTTTAACTTTTTGATCTCACTATCTTTTGGATGCACACCATTAACTTCAATAACAGGGATAACACTTGCAGAGTCAATCGCATTTAACACAATACTACAATCATCTTGATTTTTTAGGAAAGCTTTTAGCTGTTTTTTAAAGTTCAATAAATTACTTAATTTATCTTCATTAGTTTTAGATTTTTTGATTTGATCATAAACGTTTCTGGCTGCTTGGTTATTCTCTTTATCAGTCCTTAGAGGTTGTCCGGAAACAAGTAAAAGGCTATAATATCTGAAATTTTAGTACGGGGTAAAGATGAGAAAAAAGTATCCAACAGATCTAAGCGAAAGGGAATGGGCAAGAATAGAAAAACACTTCAGAGTATCATACAAGAAAGGAGGAAGGCTGCCAAAGTATAGCAAAAAAGAAATATTAGAAGCAATTTTCTATGTATTGCGTACAGGGTGTCAATGGCGGTATTTACCAAATGATTTTCCGCTATCGAAGACTGTGTATGAGCAGTTCAGGCAATGGAAGAAGCAGGGAATTTTTGAGAAAATGAATTATGAAATTACAAAATATAGTAGAAGAAAAATAGGAAGGAATGAGCAGCCGAGTGCCTGTATAGTAGATAGTCAATCTGTAAAGACTACAGAAAAGGGGGGATCAAAGGCTATGATGGAAGTAAAAAAGTAAAGGGTAGAAAAAGGCATATAATTACAGACACTCAGGGTTTTATACTAGGTTGTTACGTAGGCGCTGCTAACGAAAATGATAGAGATGGTATTAAAATAGCATTAAACAATATGAGAACAAAATATACTAAAGTTAAAAAAATGTGGGCTGACATGGGATACCAAGGAAGAAATTTAAAGAATCACATAAAGGAAGAATATGACATAGATATTGAAATTGTTAAAAGGCCTCCATGTAGATTTTGGGTGCACAAAGATACGCCACCTGAGCTACTACCAACAAGAGAACAAGGGTTTAAAGTACAGCCAAGAAGATGGGTTGTAGAAAGGACTTTTGCTTGGGTTAATAGGAATAGAAGGCTATCGAAGGAGTATGATTTACTCACAACATCCACTGAGAATTTCATATACCTAGCTATGAGTAGGGTTATGTTAAAGAGGGAATATGCTTGAATTTACTTGTTTCCGGACAACCTCTAAGGCATATGAAGTGGATTATGTCAATGAAGAACTAAGAAACTGGTTCTTCTTTTTTTCTATAGCTTTAGGTTTACCTACAATTTGAAAAACAACAAATTCGTCATTCCGCTACTCGTTAGCGCCGCGGCGGTATGATGTAGGGAAACCTTTCTTGGGTTAGCTATAAAGTTAAAATTCGACCAGGGCAGCCGCAATAAGGTAGCAAACGCCATCATGTCTTTAGGAGAGTTTGCTAATGAAGGCTCTTAAGTTGACGCCATTGCCTGAACGGATACGCCAATTTTTATGTTCATTTGTAACCGTCTATTATTTTACACCCCAGTCTTTTTCAAATATTGCTAGCCCTTGGTCAGTAAGTGGGTGATGAATTAATTGTCTAAGTACTTTTGCTGGCACAGTAATTGAATCAGCACCAAGCCTTGCAGCTTCTATTACATGCGCTGGGCTTCTCACTGATGCAACAAGAACTTTAGTATCAAAACCGTAATTAGAATATATAGTACATATATCTTCTATTAGCGATAAGCCATCATAGCTTATATCATCAAGGCGACCAACAAAGGGGGAAATAAAACAAGCACCGACCTTAGCGGCAAGCAGTGCTTGTCCAGGAGAAAAACATAATGTGATGTTAACAGGTATTTTATGCTCTGTCCATAACTTTTTACAAGAAATTAATCCTTCATGTGTAAGAGGTAATTTGATCACAACATTATCAGCAATTTTTGCTAAATTCAGACCTTCTGTGATCATCTCTTCATGGCTATCTGCAACAACTTCAACACTAACAGGCCCTTTTATAATAGAGCATATTTCACGCACTAAATCCTCGTATTTATCTTTACGCCCGGACTTTGCTATTAAAGAAGGATTAGTTGTTATGCCGCCAATGAACTCCTTTAGTCCTTTAATTTCATTTAAATCAACGCTATCAAGAAAAATTTCCATATTAATCTCCTATAAAAAAAATACCCTTGCAAAATCTTGTCATCCTACCGCTTGACTTACAACCTTATGAACTTTCTGCGTTGTAAACATCAAACAGCCGATAACACAACTGTACAAATATTGAGACATAAGAGTAATTTGTACCAAGAAAAAAGATGTCATCCCAGTGCCCAGACCCCTTAGACAATGTACCATCTTTTGATTTTGTCCATTCTGGGCGGGGTTTTCAAGTTCTTTGATCTTAAATACTACATCTACTTTATCAAGATCAATGTTGACTTCTTTTACTAATGTTCTAATAAGACTACGTTTGGCTTGCCAATCTAGGTCCGATTTAACACTAGAATAAAAGCCCTTTATGCTATTTGTAATAAGATTCATTTTCTGCCGTATTCCCTTTTACCTTTTTCTTCTCTCCTTCAATCTCTTTTAAACGTTACTTCATTTTTTTTATTGCCTGCTTAAAGTCTTCCTTACTTATAGTTAGTGCATACTTTGTTGCCGTAAAAACTTCTGGTACCCAAACAATTGTAATAAGTATACACAATCTTTGTCAACTATTTTCGGCACTGGTATATTGACCTTACCCAGAAAAAGTGGAGAGAAAGAAAGGAGTTTTTTCGGGTAAAATAAAATTTTGGAGGATTAGAAATGGTAAGAGAATATACGGCAGAATTCAAATTGGAAGCTGTTAAGCTGGCAAATGAACAAAGAAAGGTAGGTCAACCAGTTGCAAAAGTAGCAAGAGATCTAGGAATAAGGGATAGTGTATTAGGAAAATGGATGAAGAAATATAACGAAAAAAAGTCAGCGGCAAATGCATTTCCAGGTAGAGGTAACATGGCTCCTTACGACAAAGAGAGGTTTGATTTACAAAGAGAGTTAGCAAGAGTAACAAGGGAAAGAGACATTTAAAAAAAAGCCCTGGCCAGTCAAAAAGAGTAAAATATTTTTTCATAAAAGAGCATAGTAAACACTATAAAGTGCAGGAATTATGTAGGGTTTTCTGCTAGTGGCTACTATAAGTGGACTACAAGGAAAATAAGCAGTAGAGAATCAGCAAATAAAGAGTTATTAGCAGATATTCAAAAAATATATCAAGCTTCTAAATGTAGATATGGAGCTCCTAAAATTCATGCTGAATTGAAGGCTTTGGGTAAAAGTTGCAACTTAAAAACAGTGCAAAGTATTATGCAGAAAAATGGTATTCAGGCTATATTGAGAAGAAAATTTAAAATTAAGAAACAACAAACGGACAGTAGCTCCCAATATATTAGACCAAAACTTTATTGTCGATCAACCAAATAAAGTATGGGATTACTTATATAAAAACCAAAGAAGGATGGCTATATTTGGCAACAATAATCGATCTATATTCACGCATGGTAGTTAATGAGCAGTTCAATAAATAAACAATTGGTTATGGACTCTTTATTAATGGCCGTTAACAAGCGTAAACCTGCCAAAAATCTACTATTACATAGTGATCAAGGTTCACAATATACTTCGCAAGGTTATCAATATCTCTTATCCATAAAAAACATAGATGAGTTATAAAGGTTGTTGTTACGACAATTCTGTTGTGGAAAGCTTCTTCAGTTCTCTAAAAAGGGAGTTACCAATAGACACCTCTCGGCACTCTAAACAGCATATCAAAACTGCTATATTTGAATATATAGAAATTTTTTATAACAAACAACGTCACTATTAACTATTGCATTCCTGAGCATTTTGATTCATCATTCTCTTTGTGAAAAACATTCCAAACTTTCTCTCCACTTTTTCTGGGTAAGGTCAGATACTATAAACTATAAAAAAATTTCTCCGATAGTTCATATAGCAAGTAAATTCACAAAATGAAGACTATTATTTTTATTACAGGTGTATCTACGGTTGGAAAATCAAGTTTGGCTCATATATTAGGTTCAAAGCTTTTTATGCCTAGAAACTTTGCAATTCCACTAACTATAGCTAACCCAAGAAAGGTTTCCCTACGTCATACCGCCGCGGTATCTCAGCATAGATTCCGCTAACGAGTAGCGGAATGACGAATTTGTTGTTTTTCAAATTGTAGGTAAACCTAAGCCACTTTAGCTATACTTGTAGAGAAAAAAGAATAGATGATGATCCTAAATATTTAATAAATTTGACTACTGAGGAATTTCAAAAATCTCAATTTTTTATTAATTGTGATATGGTACATTCTATCTTCATATAGCTTTCCTCTTCATACCTCAACTAATGAAATCAGAAGCATCAACTCCCTTTTGCAAGCAAGCAGCAATAACAGTGTTCATCATTAGAAATGCAATGGTCATTGGGCCAACGCCCCCGGGTACTGGGGTCATAGCTTTGGCTTTCCCTTTTATTCCTTCAAAGTCAACATCACCTACAAGCTTTCCTACGTTAACGCTATTTATGCCAACATCGATCACTATTGCACCTTTCTTTATCCAGTCTGCTTGAACAAAATTTGGCTTTCCGACTGCTGCAACTACTATATCCGCTTTAGAGCAATATTCAGCTAAATCCTTGCTTTGTGAATGCAAGATGGTGACAGTGCAGTTTTCTTGCAATAGCAGGTAAAACATTGGCTTGCCCACGATATTTGACCTACCAATTACCACTGCGTTTTTACCGGAAAGGTTCTCTTCAATTGACTTAATTAAATGCAAAGAACCTTTAGGAGTGCAAGGTATAAGGCAGTTTTTTTCACCTTTAACTAATTTGCCAACGTTTTCATCATGAAAGCCATCTACATCTTTTTCAACACTTACTGTATTAATTACTCTGCTTGCACTAATATGATTTGGTAAAGGCAATTGCACTAAAATGCCATGCACAGATGGATCTTCATTTAATTCATTGATTTTTTCAATTAATTCATCTTCTAAAATATTATTAGGCAAAACAATGGTCTCAGAACTTATGCCTATTGATTCTGCTTTTTTCTGTTTGTTGCGAACATAAACCTGACTTGCTGGATTGCTACCTATGAGAATTACTTTCAGGCAAGGAAAAATGTTATACTCTCTCTTTAAAATATCAATTTTTTGTGATAGCCTCTCACATAGGTCGTTTGCTATTTTTTTACCATCAATAATAATTGTCACTTCCTTGCCACTCCTTAAAGTCGGGTAATTTGATATCAAATAAATCCAATACTTTGCCAACAGAATGATTAATAATATCATCCAACGATTTCGGTTTAATATAAAAAGCAGGCACTGGTGGAGCAATAATTGCTCCCATCTCCGTTAATTTTAACATATTTTGTAAATGCCCAAGATGCAGTGGTGACTCTCGCACCATAAGAACTAACTTTCTTCTTTCTTTTAGCGTTACATCTGCAGCCCTTGTCAATAGATTGGAAGTAACACCTGATGCGATTTCAGACATTGTCTTCATAGAGCATGGTGCTACAATCATCCCTGAGGTTTTAAATGAGCCGCTTGCTATTTTTTCTCCAATCTTTTCTTCAGAATAGTAAAAATCTGCAAGTGATGTAATATCTTCAAGTTTTTCTTTAATCTCGTGAGCTAAAGTTACTTTCCCAGCACGACTTATCACTAAATGAGTTTCATAATCGACGTCTTTCAACGCTTCTAAAATACGCACACCGTAAATAGAACCAGATGCTCCACTTATTCCAATTACAATTCTGCTATTCACTTAACTCTTCTTCGTAGCTCATTCCCAATGCACGTTTATAGGTATCAAGCAATATTTCTTGTTCCTCTCTGTCATCATCATCCATCTTCCTCAGCCTAATAATTTGTTTCATCACTTTTATATCCCAACCTTCATCTGCGGCTTTTGCATATACATCACGAATGTGATCTTGCACATCCCTCTTTTCTTGTTCAAGTTTTTCGATTCTCTCTATGTAACCCTTCAACTCTTCAGCCGTTATTTTTACTGTATCTTCCATGAAACTCCACTAATTAATTGCTGCCACTAATATTACCAATTTTTACTTGCACTTCAACAACAGTAATAATATTTTTATCTTTTTTTAAAATCTTAAAGCGAAAACCATACATGGAAAACTCCTCGCCTTCGTCAGGAATGCGCTCTATTTCATTCACAATCATACCTGCTAGAGTTGTAGCTTCTTCATCAGGGAGATTCCAGTATAACTGCCTGTTAATGTCCCTAATAGTAGATTTTCCTTCTATGTGATACATATTATCAGATATTTTCTTTATAAAATTCTCCGTAATCAAATCATGTTCATCCGAAATTTCTCCAACTATTTCTTCCAGTATATCCTCAAGAGTTACAATTCCCTGCAGTGCTCCATACTCATCAATAACAAATGCAAGGTGTTTCCTGTTCTTACGGAAGTTGTGAAGTTGCACGCTGAGCGGTGTACTTTCTGGTATGAACCAAGGCCTTGACATAACTTGGGTAATGTCAACTTCTTCCGCTTTATTATTCTTTTCACGCAAAGCATTTATTAGAGCTTTCACGTGAATTACACCTACAATGTTATCTGGTTCCTTCTGCCATAAAGGTACTCTACTGTGACTGCTGGTTAAAATCTCTCTTATTAACTCTTCTTTATTCCGATCTATATCAAGAGAAAATAGGTTTCTTCTATGGGTCATAATTTGTGATATCTCTGTCTCAGCCAAATCAAGTATGCTGCTTAGCATATCTAAATCCTGTTGCAACATAGTTCCTTCACTGCGGTGAAGAGTAATCATATTACGCATTGCATCTGCTGCAGATATCACTTCCTTATCTTTATGCAGCCCACATAATTTTAGGATGAGGTTAACAATAAATTGAATACCTAGTGTCAATGGAGAAAAAATCTTTACAAAAAACAATACAAAATAAGCAGAAAATGATGCAAATTTTTCAGGATTTTGAATAGCATAAGTTTTTGGTAGAACTTCGCAGAACAATAAAATACAAAATGTCATTATAATTGTTGATAGGAGAATGCCCTCATTTCCAAAAAGATTGATAAATATTGCTGTAAATAAAGCAGAGCAAGTAATATTAATAATTGTATTGCCGAGCAATACCGTTCCTATTGTCAATTCTTTCCTATTTAATAAGCGATCTATTACCCCGGCTTTTTTGTTACCGTCTAGCTTTAGCTTATTAACTCGAGAACGGCTAATTGAGGTTAAGCCTATTTCTGCTCCTGAGAACAAAAACGATAAAACTAACAAAACAAAAATTGCTGATGATACTAAGACCAATAACCAATCCATTAAAGTACGATGTTATTGTGATAAAAAATAAAATTAATTTTACATGTTATGAGAGGCATTTGCAAGCCTGAATTTATATTGCCGAATTTTATATACCTTTAATCTTAAAAAACAAATCATAAAGCATATTACACGCTGCGTTCACATGCTCATCCTCAATGATAAGTGGTGGGGTTACCCTTACTACTTTGTTGTTTAAAACCCTAGTTATTATTAAACCTTTATCAAGAGATCGACTAATAATTTTATCAGCTACAAGAGTTGCTAGTTCTATTCCCATTAGTAACCCTTCTCCACGAACTTCTAAAATCATCTCAGGAAATTCTTTAGCTAAAAGCAACAGCTTTTCTTTTAAATATTTACTAATTCTTTTAACATGATCAAAAAAGCCTTCTTTTAGCATTATATCGAGCACTGCATTACCAACAGTCATGGCAAGTGGATTGCCACCATAGGTTGATCCATGAGTTCCTGGAGTAATTGCTTCTGCTATATAATCTTTCACTAAACATGCAGCTACAGGAAAACCGTTACCCATAGCCTTCGCACAGGTTAGCATATCAGGTTCAATGCCGACATTTTGATAATGAAATAAAGAACCGATGCGTCCATATCCGCACTGCACTTCATCAAAGCACAAAATTATTCCTTGAGCTTTTGTTATTTCCCTTACTTTTTGAAGATATTCTACGTCTAGTGGATATACTCCACCTTCGCTTTGTATGGGCTCTAAAAATACAGCAGCTATTTCATTGTTGATTTTTCCTTCTAATGCTTTAATGTCATTTCTTGGCACTTTATCAAAACCAGAAAGGAGCGGAGCAAAACCTTCGCGTGATTTTTCATTGCCTCCAGCAGAAATTGCAGCAATACTGCGGCCATGAAAGCCTCCTTCAATTGTAATAATACGATTACGTTTTGCTTGCCCTTTTGAATAAAAGTAACGACGAATAAACTTAATTGCAGCTTCTGTTGCTTCAAGCCCACTTGAGCAGAAAAAAACTTTATCTGCAAAAGTAAGGGTTGTTAAACGCTCGGCAAGCCTTTCTTGCTCGGGAATAGTGAAAATGTTAGAGCAGTGCCATAATGAGCTCGATTGCTCTTTCAGCTTATCTGTAATGTATGGATGACAATGCCCTAAAGAAGTTGTAGAAATACCTGCAGCAAAATCTAAATATTTTTTACCATCTTTATCAAAAAGATATGCCCCTTCTCCCCTGACTATAGGAGTGTCAAGTCTATTATACGCATTAACAACATGATCCATTTTATAAGTATTGTGGTATTATCTATACTATACCTGAAATGAATCCATTAACACAAAGCTTTTCCTTTAACCTCTTATGCTACTTCAACTAAAAATTTGGCTAATGCAAACCTTTTTTGTCATTCTATAGCTAAAGTGACTTGGTTTTATCAACACTTATTAGCCATTGTAAAAGTTTTTGTTTCTATTGAATGATAGTTGTAGCCTATGCAAGAAGTTTATTGACTTTGAGCGCACTTTAGCCTATACAATTTTAATATCTTAAACTACTGGACATGCCCGATCTAAAGACAATGATGTTAAATTTTGGACCTCAGCACCCAGCTGCACATGGAGTGTTGCGTCTTGTTTTAGAGATGGATGGTGAAGTGATCGAGAGGGCAGATCCCCATATTGGGCTTTTGCACCGCGGTACTGAAAAATTAATAGAACATAAAACGTATCTTCAAGCTTTGCCTTATTTTGATCGCCTTGATTACGTATCACCAATGTCACAAGAGCATGCATATTCACTTTGTGTGGAGAAATTGTTGCAATGTGAAGTGCCAATTAGGGCAAAGTATTTACGTGTCTTGTTTTGTGAACTGACGAGAATACTAAATCATTTACTGAACGTTTCTTCTCAAGCACTTGATGTTGGAGCAATGACCCCTCTTTTATGGCTCTTTGAAGAAAGAGAAAAAATACTGGAATTTTACGAAAGAGCTTCAGGTGCAAGGTTTCACGCAGCTTACATCAGGCCAGGTGGAATTGCAGCAGATGTTCCAGAAGATTTGATTGAGGATATTGCAAAGTTTATAGAGCAATTTCCAAAATATATAGACGATGTTGATGAACTTTTAACAGAAAATAGGATATGGAAGCAACGCACTGTAGGAATTAGTGAAATATCAATTAAACAGGCACTTGATTGGGGCTTTAGTGGCCCAATGTTGCGCGCTGCTGGGCTTGCTTGGGATTTGCGAAAAAGCCAGCCATATGAGATATATGATCAACTAGATTTTGATATACCGATCGGCCAAAATGGCGACTGTTATGACCGTTATCTAGTTAGAATGGCAGAGATTAGGCAATCTATCAGTTTGGTGAAGCAGTGCATAGAGAAAATGCCTGAAGGGCAAATAAAAACTGAAGATAGAAAAATTTCTCCACCGTCAAGAGCAGAGATGAAAAAATCTATGGAAGCTCTGATTCACCATTTTAAGCTCTATTCAGAAGGATATCACGTACCAGAAGGTGAGGCTTACGCAGTTGTTGAGGCACCAAAAGGTGAGTTTGGAGTGTATATAGTTTCAGATGGTACCAATAGACCTTATAGGTGCCGAATAAGAGCACCTGGCTTTGCGCATTTACAAGCCTTAGACTTTATGGCAAAAGGACACATGCTTGCTGACGTTGCAGCAATTATTGGCTCACTCGATATAGTTTTTGGTGAGATTGATAGGTAATCATTGGTACCCGTTCAGGCAATGGCGTCATGCAAGTAGCTGACACATAACTGTACGAACATTTGTTTGCAAAGGCAGTATGTTAAGTGTTATAGCCGATTTTGCCTCAAACACAAAGGCAGTGCCTTGACTACTTGGATCCAGAAAAATTGATTGTGTACTATACAACATTTTTGATCAAAAGCGTAACCGTTCACTGTTAGACTGCATTCTGTGATTTTTAGCAAAACATGATCTTTCATTTGAGCTTCCTTCAATTTAAAATAAATACAGAAAATTGCTGCCTATAGCTAAACTGACTTAGATTTACCAACAATCGTCATCCCGCTACTTGTTAGCGGCTAAGAGATACCGCGGCGGCATAGCTATCTTCAAAAATATGGTTGAATAATTGTGTGTATAATTATTAATATTTTAAACACTTTGGCTATGGCTTTATCTAAGTTTCTCGACCCTAAGCTGGATTTAACCTTCAAAAAAATATGTAGGGTCAAGAACTGGCGCGCCTACTTTAGGGTTTGGTGGCTGATCCATTGTTTTCACAATAGGCCTCAATCCAAATTCCCATGTTAACGTTTCCAGCTCCCGCCTCGTCAAACGCAGCATCCGCACTACGCTTTCCTAGCAGATTCTTTACCAAAGTTTATAACATATTGTGCTGGTGATGCTTTCGGTTTGTAATACCTTATTCTATAGTCTGAATATAGACCCAGCGTTTTGTATATCCATTCGCTACTCCACTTCTTCCAACCAAACCCTCTCTTCACTTTCAGCTAATAAGTGATTTTCTATTTCACCTTCCAAACTTGCCTCCAGCAGCTTTTTTATAAATGGTGTAAATGCTCCATCCCTTCCTGTTAATGGTCTGCCTTCCCTTATTGATGACAGTATATTTGCTTCCAGTTCTTTGTAATCTACCAAACCGGTAGTTCTGTTTACTATTTTCTGACTCATTGTCAAACCTCCATTTTTTTTATATCAATTTATTACTTTTTTTTCGGTTTGACACACTTTTTTGAACCATACGCGTCAAGTTAAGAGATTGTAAGTAAATTCAGGGAAGTTAAGGTAGATACTCTAGTTTTTCTGTACTTGTCTTTTAATGAAAATCGAGACCAAGTTATGGTAAGCTTTTTAAGAAAAACTTTCAAACTATTAACTTTATTCTTTAGTGCTAAAAATAACTCTATAACCCGCCTTTTTAGCTCAATAAATGCCTTTGTTAAGCTAAGTTCTGTATTCTTTTTCACTTCTGTGCAACCAACTATGCCGTGAAATATAAGAATTGCGCACAATTTAGCATATAGTTCACATAATACTCTGCATGGCTTTCCTTTTAGCTTATCAAGTCTGATATGGCTTTTATACAATTTAAATAATAACTCAATTTGCCACCTTACTCTGTAAATCGTTAATACTTGCTCAGCACTAATTTTATTTTCTGGAACATTAGTTATAAATATTGACCAGTTCAACAATTTTTGATTTCTTTTAGAGGATGTATATCCCTGCGATCTTGCTAATCTATTAGCTTTCCTTCTTCTGGCCATAGACTGTTCTTCAGTTAGTTTCTGACATATAATTCTTACTCTAATTTTTGCTTCTTTTCCTAACAATACCTCGTTTTCTAAAAATAACTTATCCTCTAAACATTCTAATAACTCCATTTTTTGATTTGTTTCTACATCATATATGTTGGTATCGGATTTATAACGACTTATGAAATAAGCTCCTATTTCATTGATTTGTTTAAAAGAACTTGGCACAAAATAACCGAGATCAGATATTAGCAAATCATTGCTTAATATATTACTTAAATGTTTCCTATATCCCTGGTCTGATCTTACTCCCTCCGTTAAATTAAGTTGGTCTATTATCTGATTCATGTAGTCGAAAACTAATTGTAACTTTATTCCAGACTTAGTATTGCTTTCATAGCCACTGTAGCTAGTACCATAACCTTTATACATCTCTTCCATACTGTTAGGTAGAGTAATATAGCTACTGTCCAATAATTTAACACTATTAAATTGCTGTAAGATTTTGCAATCAACTTGCAAGATATTTTTGAAGAGAAGCACAGATTCATTATACATCCTTTTCATAAATTCCACTGCTTCTTCAGTAAATCTAAAATCCAAACCTTGTTTTGTTATATCTATCGAGTCCTCGTTTAGTAATTGACACATTGTTTCTACGCTACAATTATCAACCCCTATATTACCCAAGACCATGGCTTTTACGAACGATGAACCTTTTAGCTTTCTCTTTCTTTTTATAAACCTTGTTGTAATTGAGATTTTGTCTGCTTTTTCATTAAAAAATTCTTTGAGCTTTTTTGATAAGCTAGTTATTTTATTCATTGGTTCTCTCACTAAAAGTATTTCTGGGAGAACTTATACCTTATTATTCTATCTCTTTCATACCTTTATTTCCTTAACTTGACGCGTATGCTTTTTTGAACATTCCCTGTTAAGATGCCTAATCTACTTTCAGCTCCTCAGTATGTAAACTGCGTGGTAAAGACTCTAATTCCTTTGCAGCACTTAAACTTTTATTTTTTGCATGTATACCAAGCTTATTGAATTCTCGAGCAGCAGGAAACACCCTTGCTTCAAGAGAGCCAGCAGTTTTATTATAATGATCAACAGCACTTTTTAAGCTCCTGCGCAAATTATCAAAGTTTTCACCCATTGTGCAAATGCGCTCATATAAAATATGACCTAGTTCACTGATTTTCTTTGCGTTTTCAGCTATCATCTCTTGCTTCCATCCATACGCTATTGCTCTCAGCAACGCAATTAGAGTGATCGGTGTTGCAATGATCACTTTTTTTTCCACTCCAATCTCTATCAAAGCAGGCTCATATTCCAGTGCTGCGCTAAAAACCCCCTCCCCTGTTAAGAAAAGCACCACAAGTTCTGGCGTATTTTCAAATTGATTCCAATACTCTTTTTTACCCAAATCATTTATGTGTTTTTTTATTGCCAGGGAATGATTCTTTAATTTCTCCTTTTGTATTTGCAAATCATTTTGTGATATAGCATCCATGTAAGAATCAAGCGGCACTTTAGCATCTATTATTATTTGCTTTCCAGATGGCATTTTGATTATTAAATCAGGACGCAATAAATTATCCTCGTTTTTATCAACCACTGACGGCTGAGTAAAAAAATCGCAATATTCAATCATTCCCGCCATTTCTACCACCCTTTTGAGTTGCATTTCACCCCACTTTCCTCTGATGTGAGGCTTTCTCAAGGCATTAGCAAGGCTGGAAGTTTGGTTCATCAGCGCTCCAATTTGCTCCTTTAAACCTTCATAGGCCCCTACCCTCTCTTTTTCCAGCTCGCGTATTTCATTATCAAATTTTTCTAATTTTTCTTTTATTGGAGTTACAACTTCGTTGATCGTTGCTTGTCTTTTTTTGAAATCGCTTTCCGTTTCTTTTAATTTACTATCGATTACTTCCTTTGCTAAGTTCAGAAAATTATTGTTATTTGTCTGCAAAGCATCAAGAGAGAGCGCTTTAAAAGTGTTTGTTAATCTCTCCTCTGCTTTTGTTAGTAATTCTATTTCCTTTTTCTTTTCCTCACGTTCTTTTTGCAGAGTTACTTCAAGTTCTGCTTTTTTGACCCTTAAATCAACTATTTCTTCATTCTTCGTAAGCAAAGTTTGCTTTGTTTCTTGAAGTTCTTGCTCTAATTTACATAAATTACCCTCAAGGTTTGCTTTCTTTTCGCTCAGTTTTTTTACGATAATGTAGAAAAATAGTAATAGAGAGACAACCAGAGCTATAGAATTGAAAAGCATCAGAATAAAAAAGCTGTATTTACAATTCTATATGATTTTTGTGTGTATAAGAAAGAAAAAAGGAGCACCTAAAGAGGTGACCTTACCCAGAAAAAGTAGAGAGAAAGTTAAGACGTTTTTATCATGAGAATAAATTGTGCAGGAATGCAATAGTCAATAGTAGAATGTCTACGTTATTTGTTATAAAAGATTTCTATGTATTCAAATATGGCAGTTCTGGTTTGTTGAGCGAGAAGTATCAATAAGCAGCTCCCTTTTAAGTGAACTTTTCTGCAACAGAGTTATCGTAACAACAGCCCTTATGGCTCATGCTGGAAATGATGTTTTTTGTATTCAATAGAAATTGGTAATTTTGAGAGGTATACTGTGACCCTTGATCGCTATGTAACAGCAGATTTTTATCGGGTTTGCGTTTATCAACGGCCATCAATAAAGAATCTATAACTAATTATCATGTTACTCATTAACCACCATGCGTGAATATAGGTCAATTATTGCCGCCAACAACCTTCTTTAGTTTTTATGTAGGTAATCCCAAACTTTATTTGGCTGATCAGTAGTAAAATTTTGATCCAATGTGTTCGGAGCCACAACTCGGTTGCTTATTTGCTGTTTTTTATTTTTGAACCTTCGTCTAAACTTGGCTTTAATGCCATTTTCTTGCATAACACTTTGTACTGTTTTAATTTTTGCCTAAAGCTTTTAATTCAGCGTGAATTTTAGGGGCTCCATATCTGCATTTAGAAGCTTGATGTATTTTTTGAATATCTGCTAGAAGCCCTTCTTTTGCTAATTCTTTACTGCTTTTTTCCTTAGCAACCCATACCACCAGTACAAAACCCTACATAGTTCCTGTGTTTTATAGCAATTTCTATATAAAAGAATACTTTACTCTTTTTCTTTGCCCAGGGCTTTTTTTAAGATGTCTCTTTCTCTTATTAGCTCTTTTTTTAGATCAAATCTTTCTTTGTCATAAGGAGCCTTTGCCTGGAAATGCGTATGCTCCAGACATTTTTCCATTATATTTTCTTACTTAACATACTGCCATCTATACCTAGATCTTTTGCTATTTTTGTACTTGCTTGACCTGTTTCTTTAACCAGCTTAACAGCTTCTAATTTGAATTCTGCTGTATATTCTCTTCTATTTGTCATATTTTGAAAAAACGTTTTATTTTACTCCAAAAACGTCTTAACTTTCTCTCTACTTTTTCTGGGTAAGGTCACTACTTGGATGACAGATAGTAGTGCGAAAGTCTCTTACAACTTACTTTTAATTAGTCTAACCCATGCGTGCCAATCCCTCTCACCAAGATTGCTTTCAAAAGATAGGAGATCCTTTACAGCTTTTGAGCAAATTTCTTCACTTGGAATTGATAACTCCTTATTCATTGCTAACGTTAAACATTGAGTTTTGCACGCTTGTTCTAAATGATACGAGTAAAACATTGCTTCTTGTATAGTCCGACCACACGTTATAGATCCATGATTACGCATTAACATGACAAAATTTTCTTTCAGATCAGCTATTAACCTCTTTCCTTCTGTATCGCTAAGTGCTAGGGAATTATAATTATGGTAAGAGATTTTATTGTAAAAGTGCAGTGCCCATTGACTTATAGGAAGCAGCCCATCTTTGAGAGAAGAAACCGCTACAATAGAAGGTGTATGCAAGTGAAAAATTGCTTGAATATCTTTCCTTGCTTGATAAACAAAACCATGAATTATATAGCCAGTTCTATTATATTGATATTCTTTGCCTTCAATTACATCTCCATCAAATGATACTTTCATTAACGAACGTTCATCTACTTCATCAAAACGCATACCAAACGGATAAATATAAAACGACTTTTGATCTTCAGAACGCACTGAAAGGTGAGTATATGTGTGATCATCGAACTTAAGGTAGGACAAAATCTGATAGGCATAGACTAGATCCCTTTTTACTCTGCTCTTTGTTAACAACACAATCCTCTGTTAGAATCTTCTGAAGGTTTATACGCGAAAAGAGACTTGTAGTAAACTAATAAGTCTATGCCACTCTGTCTTGCTTTCTGAATACCAAACACTTTTGTGTTGTAGCTTGCTTAAAAATAGTTATCGTTATTATAGAGTTTATATACAGAATTTATGTTTTTAAATTACATAATATCTTAACTACAAAAGTAATTTTCTATATAATATTTCATATGTTTTAAAGCTTCATTTTTATGTTATTATAAATGTAAGTTTCAAGATTGAAAATAATATGGTAAATATTAACACAAAAAAACAGCCAGCAGGATTTTTCATATATCTCTCTGGTCTTTCGGGAAGTGGTAAACTTTCCACAGCAATAGAATTATCTAATATGATAAACGCATTAATTGTAAATAGTAAGTTCTATAACAATGTTCAAGCTTGCTCTATATACGATGGTGTCTTTGAACGTGATCAAATACCTAAAGAAGTTCAAGATAGAATATATGGCATTATGCAAATTATGCTTCAGGTAATAGAAAATTATCCGATTCACTCAAAAAATTACATATTTATTGATGAGTTGATGGAAAATAATGACCAGAACATGAGGATGTATGATTCAATAGTAAGGCTTAGTAAAAAAATGAACACAGAAATCCTTCCTGTGGTACTTAGGTGTGATCTACCGACATTACAAAAGCGTATTGCATTAAAAAGGCAAAGAAAAAATAGGAAGGTGATTAATCTAAATAGCATTGTAGAGAAATTTAGGACTGACGATTTATTTATACCACCAAGTGCCATAGAGATAGAAAATTCAGATATGAGTATAAAAGAAGTAGCTCAAGAGATAGTAAACCAGATGCACAAGCTTAGTAACATTGCATGTACGCGAAAGAATAGTCTATAATGATTTCATATACTGAGGCTCATTTAAATATAGAGCTTCAACTTCATTTAATTTTTGCTTGTTCTCTAATCTATCACGGACTAATAGCCCTGCATGGCTAGCATTTAAATTGCAATCCATATGTGTACTGCTTGTAGCGTGACACTGGGATCCAGGTGCAGATAGTGGCAATAAATTGAAATCAAATAACTGCGTATAAAACCCTTGAGCATTTTTGACTATAGCTCTGATATTTTTTTTGTTATTCGTACAAAGCAAAGATATTGCGTAGGCTTGAACTTCCAGCGCACTAACTCCGTATAATGGCTTATTTGTAGCAAGATTTATACCTTGTGCAGCTGATATACCAACTCTAATTCTAGTGAAACTTCCTGGTCCAACTACTACCACTAAATGATCTATTTTATCATAATTATAGTTGTGCTTATCAAACAAAGTATTCAGAATTTGAAAAAATGATTCTGCATGATTGTTGCTGGCGGAATTGTGCTCTACAAAACAGCTACCATCATAATCAACTATTGCTATTGAACTACCAATACCTACAGTATCAATCGCTAAAATAGACATTACTTAAGCTTATCATAGAGTTTTGTAAACATTATAGCAAAGGCACCATTACCCATAACGTTTGCTGAAGTGATTATTGGATCAAACACTATATACAGTGCTGTGATTAACGAAAGCATTTCTGGAGAAAATTTGAGGTATTTCTCAAGAATAGGTAGCATTACCATAATTCCTCCTGCCGGAACTGCCACGATAGCAAACTTAAATAACAAAAAATAGAGAAGGAAAGTTACATAGTCTGTTGTGCACAATGAATAACCGGAGGCAATTATCATTGATAATATTATAATAAAAAAGCAATCACCTACTAAATGAAAGCTAGCAGTTATTGGCACAACAGACGATGCTATGTCAGGTTGCTTTACATTTTTTTTGCTTCCTTCAAGAGTAAGCGGCATAGTTGCATTACTAGACATTGTGCTCATTGCAGTAATAAATGCCGGTATCATATTGCCTATACTAGCTATCCAGCTTGTGATCTTGAATGAATTTGCTGCTCCATATAAGAGGAAAACATAAAGGTAGGTTGCAGATGCTATAATAATGAAAATTATTGAGTAATCCTTAAATATTATAGATAAAACTTGATCATGCTGCATTTTTAAAGCAAGCCCAAGTACAAATATTGGAATAATCGGCGTCAAAAACGTCTTCA
Source organism: Wolbachia endosymbiont of Drosophila willistoni (assembly GCF_040084705.1). Classification (NCBI taxonomy): domain Bacteria; kingdom Pseudomonadati; phylum Pseudomonadota; class Alphaproteobacteria; order Rickettsiales; family Anaplasmataceae; genus Wolbachia; species Wolbachia endosymbiont of Drosophila willistoni. The sequence goes on along the minus strand of NZ_CP157591.1, from coordinate 605,531 downwards.
AAATAAAGAGAGTTAAATCTAACATTTTGTTCGAAAGCTCTCTGCTTTTTTTGGGTAGCAGTGTGGACACTACTATGCTGGACACAAATCCACAAGCAAGGGCATAAAAATTAGAAAGCAATGCAGGCAGTCTAAACGACCATAAGGGAACAATTGTTTCTTCATACGTTATATCTTGTATTGAATAAGTGTTTTGTATGATAAAATGCCCAACAGAATAAGCTATTAAACTTGAAGCCAGATTCGATAAGAAGATCATTATAATAAGTAACAATATGAACTTTATAGCTGACTGCTTAAGATTGTTAACACTGCTAAAGATTAACGCAAAAATAATAAAAGGCATTATAAATAGCAAAACCTCTTTTATACTAAGGCTCGTTGAGTACAAGAAGGTTTTTACTTCCATTGGAACTAAATGACCAAAGAATGCAGCTGAAGTGATGACCGTGAGTAAGATTAATAGTTGTAGCACGTTCTTATATACCAATGTCCTATGGACATATATATGGTAAGTTAGTTGTTAAGTAAAGCAAAACTGTCTAAACTGCACAGCAAATGGTGTAATGAAAGTGGAATGACAAAAAAGAGTGAAATTAGCATTCACTTATTATTCGTGTCATTTTCAGTAAAAGCTTCTTCCCACGTGCCTTGAGTTGCTGCGCGGCTATACTCTGTTACTCTATTTTCAAAGAAATTCGTATGTTCAACGCCATTTAGTATTTCATCAAGCCACGGAGTAGGATTATCATTGACATCATATATGGACTCAAGACCTAATTGCATTAACCGTCTGTTTGCTACGTAGCGTATGTAATTGCGCACTTCTTCTGCGGATAGTCCTTCAACATCTCCTAAATCAAAGGCAAGCTTTATGAATTCGTCCTCAAGTTCAACGATGGTGCGACATGCAGAATATAATTCCTCTTTAAACTCGTTGTCCCAAATTTCATTATTCTCTTTAATAAATGTATTAAATAACATGATAATTGAATTGGTGTGCAAAGTTTCATCACGGGCTGACCAGGCGATTATCTGCCCCATTCCTTTCATTTTTCCAAAACGTTGGAAATTGAGCAAAATTGCAAATGATGCAAATAACTGCAACCCTTCAGTGAATGCACCAAACACTGCTAGAGTTTTAGCTACATGTTTTTTATCGTGTTTTTTGCTTTCCTCGAATTCCAACATATATTCATATTTCTTTCTCATAGCATCATACTTTAAAAATGCTTGATACTCACTTTCTGGCATGCCAATTGTGTCTAAAAGATAAGAATAAGCTGCAATGTGTATGGTTTCCATATTGGAAAAGCTTGCAAGCATCATGCATATTTCTGTTGGCTTAAATATATTTGAATAATGCCTCATGTAGCAGTTATTTACTTCAATGTCTGCCTGAGTAAAAAATCTAAAGATCTGGGTTAGTAGATTTTTTTCTACACTTGAAAGTTTAGTTTTCCAATCCTTCACGTCATCAGCGAGCGGAACTTCTTCAGGTATCCAATGGATTCTTTGTTGCTGCAGCCACGCATCATACGCCCAAGGGTAATTAAAAGGTTTGTATATTGGATCTGCTTCTAACAATGACATAAGACACCTATTATTTTCTAAAGTAAATATTATATTAAGTGATATTGAGAATCAGTCAATTTAACTTTTTTGAAATTTGACGGCAGATAATTTATTAGTGTATTATAGCTTCAAGTAATTTATCAACAGAAATGCGAGTATTAATATCTTTTATTTTATTATTTACAGTGAGCTGCACTCACACTATTCACAATCACGGAGCTCCTGGCATTAGTGTTGAATTGTGGAGCAAGATAAAAGTAGGTGACGATAAAGAAAAAGTGGTTCACACTTTAGGATCACCAACATTAGTATCAAAGTTCGATGACAATGTTTGGTACTATGTCTCATATAAAATTAAACAAGCCAATTTTTTAGGAAAAAGGAAGTATAGTAGTAAGTCTCTGCAAATTTCATTCGACCAGGACGGTAAAGTTGAAGATACAAAAGAAACTGACATCTTAGAGAGATCTTTGGCTGTTTCTGATTGAAAGTTTGCTCAGATCTTCCTACGTCATACCGCGGTTCATTCCATAACTGTACGAACATTGCGATTTGGGCCTACCAGAAGGGTGTCATGAAAGTAGCTGACACTAGTTCCTTTATGACGGCAGTGCCCAGACTACTTGGATCCAGGAAACTTAATTGCAAGTAATGCATTGGGTTTGGTAAGTATGGGTTTTGCGTTATAGAATGAAGCACTTTCGGTGAATTTGTAAAGAAAACTGGATCCCAGTGGGCTTTGTTGCATCGCTAGCTATGATGGATTAAAGATAAAAAAGATAGGGAATATCAGTAGCTTATTATTCTGGTATTTATAACAAGAACGGTCAATGAATACCTAAATTTGAGTAAAAGAAATTTCACTACCATTTACCAATCCGGCTAAAATTCAAGAATTTCAATGCTTTAGCTATTTTCAATAGAATTAAATTTATTAATATAAATAACAAATTACTATTCTTAAATTTGATCAGATTGATTGCAAAAAAACAAGATTTTCAATAGGTTGCTTATAATCCTAACTATAGTTAGCCTTTCATAAGTAGCGATGCAACAAAGCCATCCCAGTGTCAAGCACTGGGATGACACCATTTGTTGTAAACTCACTTTTACTCTATGGTTATACTACCTTGCTGCTATTCTGAACGGATACAGTGGGCTTATTAAATTATAGAATTACTTTAGCTATAGAATAAAATCTAGTGTTACTTCACGCCAAATGTGGTGGTGCTGAGTAGGCAAGCCGGTCAATGGGCTACATTTATATACTGCACGCATTGCATTATCTGCTATCGACCTGAAAAGTGGATTATTTCGATAGGAATCACTGTCTGCTACATCCGCCATAATTATCTCGCCTTGACTGGATAACAATAAGTTAATTTTTATATTAAAATTTTCTTTGTAAGCTATGCTTTCAGGAATGCTCCAGCATTTTGTGAGCTTGTCTCTTATAGAGTTAATAATTTCTGTTACAACTAATTCATCCTTTTTGCTCTCAACGCTTTTTTCGTTTCCTATTTCATTTTTTGCCCCTCTAACATCCCTTCTTAGTTTTTTCTCTACACTTTTTTTTCTTTTTGGAATTGGAATGAATTCTTTACCCTCGTTAATAATGACTTCTTCTTGCATTTCGATAATTTGCCTCGGTTGTGCTACAACAGTGTGCTCAACTATTTCTTTTTTCCTTTGTGGTATAGGAACAGCTAACGTATCATTCGTTTGGGCTTTTGTTGAAGATAACGAAAAAAGCAAAAAACAACATAAAGACAAAAAAAGAATATAATTCGAATAGAAAAAACGCATATGTTAAGCAGCTTGTTTTACTGGTTTAAAGCTAATATTGCACGTAAAGTCAATATATTTTAGTTGATGGACGAGTTTGAAGTCAATAAGGAATCCCTTCAAAGCTGAAGGCAAGCGGAAGATTGTCTTCTCGACAGACAAAGGAATTGTATAATGGATTAAAAGGAACCGTATGACAAAAATTATAGCAAAAGAATATACAGAATTTTTAGAGCAATTGAAGGATCATATTGCAACAAACCGTTATAAAGCAGCACTTGCAGTAAATAGTAAGCTTATTTTGCTTTACCACCATATTGGTACAGAGATCCTAAAACGCCAAAAAGAACATACCTGGGGAGCTAAGGTAATTGATCAATTAAGTAAGGATTTGAGAAGTACATTTCCAGAAATGAAAGGCTTTAGCATGAGAAATCTGAAGTATATGCGTAAGTTTGCCGAAGAATATCCTGATGTTGAATTTGTGCAGGAGCCTCTTGCACAATTAACTTGGTATCACAATATCACTCTTTTGGAAAAAATAGAAAGTCATGAAATAAGATTATTTTATGTAAAAAAAGCTATTGAACATGGCTGGTCACGTAACATTATGGTGATGCAGATAGAACTTGGACTACATAAACGTCAAGGAAAAGCAATAACTAATTTTAAAGAAAAATTACCATCTCCACAATCCGATCTAGCACATTACACATTAAAAGATCCGTATATTTTTGATTTTTTAAGTATAGGTAAGGATGCTCATGAAAGAGAAGTAGAAAAAGGACTCGTAGGGCATATGGAAAAATTTCTGTTAGAACTCGGTGAAGGATTTGCATTTGTTGGTAGACAATTTCATTTAGATGTTGGTAATAAAGACTTTTATATTGATTTATTATTCTATCATTTAAAGTTACGTTGCTTCGTAGTGATTGAACTAAAAGATAAGGATTTTAAGCCGGAATATGCTGGTAAAATGAATTTTTATCTTTCTGCAGTTGATGATTTACTGAAGCACTCGACAGATCAACCTTCTATAGGGTTAATCTTATGTAAATCTAAAGACGATGTACTTGCTAAATATACACTCCGAGACATGAACAAGCCAATAGGGCTAGCAGAATATCGAATAACTGAAAATCTACCAGAGAACATAAAAACAGCTTTACCGACGATAGAAGAATTAGAAGCTGAATTATCCAAAATTTCAGACGAGGAAAAGTAATGTTACTAAAATCATTCAAACAATTATTTAGCAAACCAAAAGCTCAGTATGAAATGCATCAGGCTCAGGAAGAAGAGTGGCAGCCAATAACTTACTCTCTCATAGCCTTGAAACTTTGGAAGCAAACAGTAACGGAGTAAGTGATTTTTATGGATTACACGCTCTAGGTGCACTATCCTATATATCATACGGTCAATACACTCTAAATGAGATGGAAAGATGAAGGCATCATTATAGCTGCTAAAAAATACGGCGATAAAAACTTAATTCTTTCTCTGTTTACAAAAAATCATGGAAAGCGCAGGGGATTAACTAAGCTAACAAACAATAGCAATTATAAGTTTCAGATAAGTAATCTATTACATGCAGAATGGAGTGCTAAGTTACCTGAAAATCTAGGTTTTTTTAAGTGCGAATTAATCGAATCTCCATTCCATCATTTCTTTCAAGATAGGTTAAAAAGCATTACTATTGTTTCTTTCTCCTCTATTTTAGAAAAAGTGCTTCCAGAAAGTGAACCCTGTGCCATGCTGTATGACAATTTTCGATATTTCATCGATGTAATTAAACACAACAATCAGTCTTGGCAAAGCCATTATCTTAACTTAGAGCTTCTGCTTCTTACGCAATTGGGATTCAAGTTAGACTTATCCAAATGCGCTGTAACAGGTGTTAAGGAAAATTTACAATTTATTTCTCCAAAAACTGGTAGAGCAGTGTCAAAAAAAGTAGGAGATTATTATGCAGATAAACTCCTACCTTTTCCACAAATGTTACATGATGTATACAATAATAACCTACAAAACAGCTACTCATTCCAAGAATTTCAGTTAGGACTGAAAGTCACAGGATATTTTTTAAATAAGTATCTATTTTTGCAGTTAAACGTGAAATTTCCAGAGCTGAGAAACCTCATGTTGTCGCTTTAATCTTAGCAGTCCTACGTCATACCGCGATTCATTCGCGGTATCTCTTAGCATAGATCCAGCTAACAAGTAGCGGGATGACGAACTTATCGTCATGCCACCGCGAACCGTCATACCGTGATTTATTCACGGTATCTCTTAGCATAGATCCAGCTAACAAGCAGCGGGACGACGGTTGTCAGGGTGTCATCCCAGCGCCCCTATGATGTCATCCCAGTGCCCAGACACTGGGATCCAGAAAAGTTTGCTTGTGAACAAGCAAACTAGCATGGAAAGTGGTTACAACGTTTTCGATGAGATTATATGGAAAACTGGATTCCAGTGTCAAGCACTGGAATGACAAGGTATAAACCTTATCGTCATGCTGCCGCGAACCGTCATACCGCGATTCATTCGCGGTATCTCAGCATAGATTCCGCTAACTAGTAGCGGAATGACGGTTGTCGGCAAACTTAAGCCACTTTAGCTATAGCCAGTAACCACTCTATTTCTACCACTGTTTTTTGCTTTATATAAATATTTGTCGGCACGTACTATAAATTCTTTAATATTGTCAAGGTCAGATTCTTGCATTTCTGCAATTCCAATGCTCACAGTTACATCGTGGGTTGTATTTTTATCCGCAAGTATAAAAGGTTTTTTAGCAATAATTTTTCGTATTCTCTCCGCAATAGTATACGCATCTGATACATTGGTATCTGGCATTACAACAACAAACTCCTCACCACCAAACCTAGCTAGTAAATCTGTCACTCTGATATTTTCAGAAATTCTTTTCTGTATTTGCTTTAAAAGTTCATCTCCAGCACTATGCCCAAAACTGTCATTCACTATCTTAAAATAGTCTATATCAAGTATCATAAGAGACAACCTTCTATCCTTTTCCACAGAGTCCTTAACAATGTTTCTTAAGTGTGCATCAAAATATCTTCTATTATAACAGTTAGTTAATGGGTCCTTTATAGACATTTCCGCATTATTAAATAAATTCATTCTCAAGGCATCTTGATATCTTTTGCGTTTTACTTGCGAATTAACCCTTGCTATTAGCTCACCCTCATCCAAAGGTACTGTTAAATAATCATTAGCACCTACATCAAGTGCTTTTACTAAATTGTTTTTATCATAATCCTCAGAAAGAATCAGAATTGGTGTATAACGTGTTTCCACCTTACTACGAAACTCAGAACACAAACGCAAGCCGTCAGTTTTTGAAAATTGCATATCAGAAATGATCAGGTCGTAACCATTCTCAATACCAACCTTCAATGCTTCCATTGGATCACTCAGTATTTTAATTGACCTAAAGCGTTGCTTTAATATATTATATATCTGCTCTGCTTGATGAACATCCTCATCTATAACAAGTACGTTAGCATCAAAAATCTGATTGGAATAATCCATAATACTGTTTCCTGCGACTCCACCAATCTCAGCGTTAGTTTCTCCTCTCAAACGCAATTCATCGATAATCATCTTTAAGCGTGTGAGAGACTTAATTCGTGAAGATAAAGCAGTTTCGTTTATTGGTTTAGTCAGAAAATCATCCGCGCCAGCATTAATACCTTGCACTCTATCATGAGTATCATGCAGCGCAGTTACCATAATTATTGGAATATGGGTTGTCAAGGGATCACTCTTTAGCTCCTTACAAACTTCAAAGCCATTCATCTTTGGCATCATGATATCAAGTAATATAATATCAGGCTGCTGCTTTGCTACTAAATCTATAGCTTCTTCACCATCATGAGCTACGATAACCGTATAGTACTCTGCTTTTAGTCGAGCTTCTAAAAGCTTGACATTAGATAGTACATCATCTACTACCAGAATCTTCGCTGTCATTATCTTTAGATGTATTATCTATATCGTAAGTAGGATAAAGCTTACCATTTTTACCAACTATGTAATTTACTTTCTCAGTATTACACTCTTTATATAAGTCTTCAATTCCGGCATCCTTCAATAACCTTCTGGCTTTTAACCTTACAATTGTAAAATACCTATATATAGTCTTAATAAAATCAATAAATACAGGTACCTTATTTTTATCAAGAACAATTATGCTCACTAAAGCTACAACTAAAATTTCTGAAAGACCTATATTGAACATTTTCCTATGAAGCAAGTACTTTAATCCTTCTGATTATAAATATTAATTTGCTTAAATCAAGTTTAGAAGCAACCATCTCATCTAAAAAACTATTATAACGTTCTATGTAGTCCTTATCATTACAAGCCCAGGTTTGAACCTTATCTTCAGGGTTATCAGTAGCTTTTATGACTTTAACAGCTAGCTTGTGATGGTAATTGCTTAAATCGTCCAATAAATCATTAACTAAGCTGCGATCCCAATAAGAAGAGCGGCTTTTCATCTTGATGGCAATTGTCCTAATCAGATCGAATCTTAACAGCGACTTTAACTCAAAGTATATTTTACCAGCATCAAGAATGGACAAAGATGTCTGTTCAGCAACAGATATAATATCCAGTGCATAAGTAAGAACGCACAGGTCAGCAATTTTTTTTGCTAGATCTTTATCTATATTAAGTTCCACTAAAGAAGTGTATCCATGATTATAGACCTTTAACAGGTGTTCATCTAAAACATCATGGCCTAAAGTTTCAATTGCATCTTTAAATTTTGTAACATCATCCAATTCTACAAAGCTAAGATTTTTTACTAACCAAAACGATACTCTGCCAATAAATTTCTGCACATTTCTCACTATTTGCAAGTATGAGTTAATATCAATTTTTCCATCCAATTCATCAATTTTCTGCCACAGGTTATTTAAATCATATAGGTGGTTAACAACGATATATATGTTAACTGCTTCGTGTACCTTAATTCCAGTATTCTCAACTAAATTATTAATAAATATACAGCCCATCCTATTTACAACATCATTTGCAATGCAAGTGGAGATAATTTCTCTACGAAGTTGGTGTTTTAATATGAAATCCTTAAACTCTGTTAACATCTTTTTAGGAAAATAACCTAGCAAGTAGTCATTAGATATAAGATCTTTTTCAGGCAGATCGGAATGTATAATTTTATTTTTTATTGCTGTTCTAGCATAAGATATTAGAATAGAAAGCTGAGGAGAACTGAAACCTTCTGCACCGGTTAACATCCTTGCTACCTCTTCGTCAGCTGGAAGAAATTCTACGCTTCGGTTTAACAGCCCAGATTTTTCTAAACTGAGCAGTAACCTGTGGTCCTGCTCCAATCTCTCTTTAGCTTGCAAACACTCAAGAAGTAATGCTTTTGTTTCAATTCTGTTGTGGTTCTCAAGCACCTTGGATGCAACTTCATCCACCATACTTGCCAGTATTTCATTCCTTTTTTCTAAAGAAATACCCCCTGCTTTCATAGCTGAAACAAATGCAATCTTAATGTTAACTTCAAGGTCCGAACATATCACTCCGGCTGAATTATCAACAAAATCTGCATTGATATATCCACCTCTTTCAGCATATTCTATTCTCCCAAGCTGTGTACAACCAAGATTTCCACCCTCTATAAACATAGAAGCTCTAATATCCTTACCGTTTACTCTTAATTCATCGTTTGCTTTGTCACCGACCATGCTATGACTTTCACTCTTTGCCTTAACAAACGTGCCGATTCCTCCGTTCCATATGAAGTCCACTTCTGCTTTGAGTAGATATCTAATCAAATCACTTGGAGATAACGTATCTTCCGTTATGTCAAAGCATTTTTTCATTTCTTGAGAAAGATTTACTTGCTTGCTGCTACGCTCAAATACCCCGCCACCCTGAGAGATCAAATCTTTGTTATAATCCATCCAGGTTGAAAATGGTAACTTAAAGAGACGTTTACGTTCTGTGAAACTCTTTTCTGCATCAGGATTTGGATCAATAAAAATATGCATATGGTTAAATGCGCCGATTAAATGTATATTTTTTGAAAGCAGCATACCGTTTCCAAATAGATCGCCAGCCATATCCCCAATTCCAATAACAGTTGCATCCTGGTAAATATCCTTATTCATTTTCCAAAAATGCCTCTGTGCTGCAATCCATGCACCTCTTGCTGTAATACCCATTTTCTTATGGTCGTAACCTACTGATCCACCAGATGCAAATGCATCGCCAAGCCAAAAGTTATATTCAGAGGCTATCTGGTTGGCATAATCAGAAAATGAAGCAGTTCCTTTATCAGCAGCAACCACGAGATATGGATCATCTTCATCATACCTAATCACATTCTCTGGTGGAATTATTTTACCATCAACCACGTTATCAGTAATATCAAGCATTCCTCTGATAAAACTCTTATAGCACTCAACACTTTTCTCTCTTAAAATATTCTTATCTTTATAAGCTTGCTTTATTACAAACCCACCCTTTGCACCAACAGGGACAATAACCGCATTTTTTGTCATCTGAGCTTTCATGAGCCCCAAAACTTCAGTGCGAAAATCTTCCGTCCTATCCGACCACCTTAAGCCACCACGGGCTAATTTCCCTCCTCTTAGATGTATTCCCTCAAAAAGGTTTGAATAAATATACAATTCACGATACGGACGAGGATCAGGTAAACCATTTACTTTACTTGAGTCAAATTTTGTAGATAAATATGGTTTATCGTCTTGATAATAACTGGTCCTTAAAATAGCCATTATCAAGTTAAATATCGAGCGCAAAACGTAATCATGTGAAACATTGCTGATCTCTTTTAGAAGTTCCTCAATTTTTTCCCTGACAATGTCCGTAGTTTCTGCTCTATCAATGTCTATGTTAGGATCAAATCTTGCATGAAATAGTTGTATCAAATACTTTACTATTTTTGGATGCTCTGAGACTACCTTTTGGATATATTCTGGATTGTAGTTAAATGACGTCTGCTTTAGGTAAGCACTTAACGCTCTAACCAGAAGCACTTCTTTCCACTTGAGCCCAGCAATAATGATCAAACTATTGAAATAGTCATTTTTAATTTCCTTGCTAAACACTTTCGCAAGTGTTATTTCAAATTGCTCTTTTAGAGTAATGTTGTCTATTAATTCATCGACTCTTGACAACACAAAATGGTGTATCCATATTCCACCGTTAATTTCTATGTAATAGCCATTATGAGATAGAATTTTAGCTCCCAAATTCTTAGTGATCCTTAATATCTTCGATAATTCAAGGCCTCCATTGTTTGGAGTATAAACCTTTAATTGATAATTAAGATTATCACGAGTAAGTCTTAAATCGACCTCGCTAACTCCTTTCTTCCTCACTATCTCCAATTTTTTCATATCGTAATATGCGTCATGAGGTTCGAAACTCTCTTGATAGCTTATTGGAAATGCCTTGCAATAACGGATGAATATATCCTCAACAGTGCTAAAAGTATTGTATAAATTGTCTATAAAACGATCTTCCCACTTTTCTGTAATGTTTCTTAATTTGTTTTCGATATGCAAAACTTCATCATCAAGAACGCTAGCATTTTTGGTCTTTAGCACTACATGCAATTTCATCAAATCATATTCATTGATAATGTGATTGTTATAAATATCTGAACTTCCTGCACTTGTCTCATCCTTCAATATGTCACGTATCTTGAACATTAGCCTAGCGCTAGCATAACGCATCGGTATCAGCACTATGCAACTAATAAAATCCCCGACTCTTCTTAAAAATAATCTGACCCTTGGCCTAATCGCAAGAGACATGATCGAAATGCAAATTTTAAATAATTCGTCTTCATTTGATTGGAATAATTCATCACAAGAGAACACTTGCAAAATAGAAATCAAAGCTTTGTTATTGTGGCCCCCGGTTACAAACCCTGCATTTTTTTCTATAACTTTAACTTTATCTCTTATTATTGGAATAGTTCTAATATCTTGGACCTCCGCTACAGAAGTAAATAGCCCGAAAAAACGCCGTTCCTTTACCACATTACCCTGGTCATCAAATTCTTTTACTCCTATACAATTCATGTATGTACGCCGATGGACTATTGAGATTAGATCTGATCTCAATATGTATAGGGAATCAAGGTTTGCAGAAGGAATCAACGTACTTTGACCTACTCTCATCAGGCCAAGGTCCTTTTTGCTGTCACAGACGAGTTTTTCATCTTTACCAGCAATATATTCTTGATAACCTAGAAATACGAAGTTATTATTCTTTAACCAAACTAGAAAATCTTTTTGCTCTTGATTTCGGTCTGGTGTCATTCCAGTGCGTGACACTGGAATCCACGTGTCCTTTTCCTGGATCCCAGCTGGGATGACAGAAAGACTTGCCTCATCAAGTTTCTTGAGCATTAAGTGCCAATCTTTCACAACGCAATTAACCGCTTTCAGCGTTTTCTGTAGAGATTCTTTTAATGTATCAACAAAGCTGTCACTTATACCTTTGATAATTACATATATGACTGACTCTTTGACTCCATTGCTTTCTTCCAAAGAGTAAATCTCATCTATTAGGCCATCTTTTCTTTTAATGTTAATTATGCTGTTGCTGTAATAGCATATGGTTAAATCGTGCGACTTAATAGTTGCAATAACGGAGTCAACCAAAAATGGCATATCATCGTTTGTTATCTTAATCGTGGTAAAATCGCCTTCTATTCCTGGTATATCATCTATATTGCTTACTACTAACTTACTTTCATCTTTCTCTTTTTGAGAAACAAAATTGTAAGCATCGTTTACAATATATAGCAAAAACTTATCATTGGCTTTTAGGTCGCTTTTATAAACAAAACTATAAAAATACTTAATAAATTTTTTAATTTTTTCTTTATCTTGCTGATTTTCTTGATCAGCTAACTTAAATAAAGACTCAGTGTCAACATTATGATCTATACACATTTTTTTTAACAAAAATACACAGTGAACTTAAACCTTTTTAACTAAGATTTCATTATCAAGAGCGTACACTATTAGCTCATCATTTTCTACTACTTCCCCTGATAAAACTAATTTAGCTAAATTATTTTGAATACACTCTTGTATAACCCTTTTTAAGGGCCTTGCTCCATATTCAGGGTCATAGCCAGTTTGTGCTATTAGTTCTTTAGCTTCCTGCAACAAACTTATACTCAGTTTACGCTTAGCAAGTGTTTTTTGTAAATAAGAAAATTGAACATCTATAATTTTATAGATGTCATCTCTGGTTAAACTGTGGAATATAATAATTTCATCCAGCCTGTTTAAAAATTCTGGACGAAATGCTGATTTAACTATTTGCATCACTTCATTTCTTACAGAATCAACATTCCCTTTTAGCATTATCTCAGCGCCAAGGTTAGAAGTTAAAATCAGTATGGTGTTGCGAAAATCAATTAATTTACCATGACTATCAGTGAGTCTACCCTCATCCAAGATTTGCAGCAATAGATTAAATATATCTGGATTTGCTTTCTCGATTTCATCAAACAGAATAACCTGATATGGCCTTCTTCTTACCGCTTCAGTTAATCTGCCACCTTGTTCATAGCCAACATACCCTGGAGGCGCGCCAATTAACTTTGAAACAGAATGTTTTTCCATATATTCTGACATATCAAAACGCAAAAGCGCTGATTGATCGTCAAACAGAAATTCAGCTAAGGCTTTCGCAAGTTCGGTTTTACCAACTCCAGTTGGACCTAAAAATAAAAATGAACCAAAAGGCTTATTGGTATCTTGCACCCCAGAGCGGGAGCGTCTAACTGCATTACTTATCGCTTCTATTGCATCTTTCTGCCCTATTACTCTTCTTCCTATTTCATTCTCCATGTTAAGGAGTTTTTCCTTTTCACTATGCATCATATTATCAACTGGAATTCCCGTCCACTTTGAAACAATGTTTGCAATATCATCTCCAGTCACTTCTTTCTTTAAGAAACTATCAGTAACCTTTTCCTGATTTTTTAATTCATTCTCAAGCTGAGGGATCACACCATACATCAGCTCTCCTGCCCTTCCCAAATTCCCACTACGCTGAACTAATTCCAACTCTTTTCTAGCGTTATCTAATTTTTCGGCTGTTTCTTGTATTCTAGCTATTTTATTCTTTTCCATCTGCCATTTGCTGTTCAAGTCAGCAAATTTACTGTTTAGATTTTCGATCTCTTCATTTATCTTTTTTAAACGCTGTTTAGAATTTTCATCACTTTCTTTTTTTAGAGCCTCTGCTTCAATCTTTAGCTGTATAACCTTTCTCTCAAGTTCATCAATAACTTCAGGCTTGCTATCCATTTCAATTCTCACCCTACTTGCTGCTTCATCAATCAAATCAATTGCTTTATCAGGTAAAAACCTATCTGTTATATATCTATTGGATAACGTTGCAGCAGCAATTATTGCACCGTCTGTAATTCTTATACCATGATGCACCTCATATCTTTCCTTCAAACCCCTGAGTATTGAAATGGTATCAGTTTCAGTTGGTTGAGAGATAAACACAGGCTGAAAACGCCTTGCAAGTGCAGGATCTTTTTCTATATGCTGACGATATTCATCTAAAGTTGTGGCTCCTATACAGCGAATTTCTCCACGCGCAAGAGCAGGCTTCAGCAGATTCGAGGCATCCATTGCACCACTTGTTGCTCCTGCTCCAACTAAAGTATGAAGCTCATCTATAAACAAGATAACTTTTCCCTCCGCTCTCGAAAGCTCATTAATAACTGCTTTTAACCTTTCTTCAAATTCTCCTCTAAACTTAGTGCCAGCAATTAGTGCTCCAAGATCCAAAGCTAAGACCTTTGCATCATGCAAACCAAGTGGTACATCGTTTGCAACAATTCTATTTGCAAGCCCCTCAACTATTGCAGTTTTTCCAACACCAGGTTCACCGATCAGCACTGGATTATTTTTTGTCCGCCTCAGTGATACCTGCATAGTTCTTCTGATCTCTTCATCACGACCAATTACAGGATCAAGCTTTCCTTGCATAGCAAGCTCTGTAACATCTTTTGTATATTTCTTTGCCGCATTTAATTTTTCCTCACTGTTTGGCGAGTCCGCACTGCTGCCCTTTCTCATTTCTGCAACAACTGAGTTCAGTTTTTGTGGAGTCACACCATTCTCTGCCAGAATTTTGCCTACAGTATCATCTTTTTGTGCAGTGAGGCCCTGCAGTAAACGCTCGACAGCAACAAATGAATCTTTATTTCTCTTTGCAATACCAATTGAATCTTCAAAAACTTTTGCTATTTCTCTTGAAAGTTGAAGGCCACCACTTCCTGGACCTTCAATTACTGGCAACTTTTTTATTGCACTATCCACAGCATCGGAAATACTCTGCACATTTCCACCACAAGCGTTTATCAAATCCTGAACTAAACCTGATTCATCTTCAAGCATCACTTTTAGTAAATGCTCAGGCATAAAAATCTGATGCCCAGCTCCCAACGCTTTCATTTGAGCACTTTGAATTAGACTTTTTGCTTTTTCGGTAAATTTATTTAAGTCCATAACACCAGTTAAATTCGTATTTGCTGATGTATATAACAACTGATTTCATAAATTTAAACCTAAAGTTGTTTATTGTTAGGTATGAAATTTAAAACTTTCTTAAAAAAGGAACTATCATAGTAACCATACAAATATCTTGTATCTCAAGACCTTTGGTTTTTGTTGCTGAAAATGGTTGTATTATTTAAGTTATTAACAATATACAATACTAAGTTAATGTAATTTATTTGGAGATGACAGGAAAATTTATTGTAACTTTATATTTTAAATAGAATAAAGTTCTTTTGTTAGTATTGTCCTTTTTGTAAAAAATATTCCTAATTTCTTCATCATTTCTGTGGGTAAGGTCATCTGCTTCTCTACCTCAAGTGGTTAACAAAGTTTCTTGTCACGAGGGACCAAATGGAAATCTGCTCGTTTTCACGCGAATTAATGTTACAAATTCTATACATTTCGTTACAAAATGGCATTCGCTTTCTCCATTATCCTTTACCTGCATTTTCATCAGCGTTCCTTGCGGTTTGCTTGCCATATAGGCGGAAATACAGGCTTACCCTGTTCCTTCTGTCATACAACAGTGGGTTAGGTGACTTCTCTATACCGGTGATTTGCGTACATCCAGAAATGAAAAATGTCACATTACCTTTTGGTCGGAGCTTATCAGCATCTTTAGCTCTTTAATCGTTACGATACTTATGAAGCTTCACTTACGTTCACCATACCACTAAGCCTAGCTCTCCAACCACATGATGCTTGTAGTTTATGCTCCTTTCACGATTGAGCATCTTCTTTTTCAAGAGGAGGTTCATTGTCCGCATCGCTTGGCACCAACCGGTTACCCGATTCGCACTGATGCATAGACTCAGATGGCAAAACATCTGGTTTAATAAGTTTTAGAACTCTTTTAGTTTCTTTCTGAAGGAATTCCTCTCCTTTTAAACAATATGACCGAAGACTTTCAGGTCGCACCATTTCAATAATTAGCTGGGTTCCAGCAGAATCAGTACAGAAAACATCAACAATACTTTGTTTTTTAGAGGCAATCTCAGCATCCATGATAGTGCTGAGAAATTCTATTTCTTCTATTTCATCTTTGCCAGCGAAGCCCAATATATCATTGAGAAAGTGAATGAGAATATCTTTATTTTTCTCAGTGCCAAATATTCTCTTGAACGCGAAATTGTTTTTTGGATCGAGAAATTTCGAAAAGGCCATAATTAAATACAATTAGGAGACGAATAATTATACACTATTTTTCGCAAATGTTCAACCTCTGATTACTCCTTATTCTTTGCCCTTCCTGCACGCTTACGTTCATTTGGATCAAGGAATTTCTTGCGTAAACGTATAGATTTTGGAGTTACTTCCACCAATTCATCATCATCTATATACGCTATCATATCCTCCAGTGTCATTATCTTTGGTGGAGTGAGCTTTATAGCTTCATCACTACCTGAAGCTCTTACGTTTGTTAATTGCTTACCCTTTAACACATTTATCTCCAAATCATTGTCACGGCTATGCTGGCCGACAACCATGCCACAATATACCTTATCCTGTGGCTTAATAAACATAATTCCCCTGTCTTGCAAATTGAAAATTGCATATGCCACAGCCTCACCCTTATCTGTAGAAATTAAAACTCCATTGCGCCTTCCAGAAATTGGACCTCTATGTGGAGCATAACTGTGAAATAAACGGTTAATTATGCCTGTGCCACGAGAATCAGTTAAAAACTCTCCTTGATAACCGATTAATCCTCTTGATGGCACTAAAAACGTTAATCTTGTCCTGCCATTACCAGAAGGTCTCATGTCAGTTACTTCACCTTTACGGAAGCTGAGTTTTTCCATGATGATTCCACTATATTCATCATCTACATCAATTACTACTTCCTCTATAGGTTCAAGTTTTTTACCGCCTTCTTCTTTAAATAACACGCGAGGGCGTGATACCGAAAGCTCAAAACCTTCTCTCCTCATATTTTCAATTAACACTCCAAGCTGTAACTCACCACGCCCACCTACTTCAAATGCTTCACCGCTTGGTGCCAAAGTCACAGTAATTGCAACATTTGTTTCTGCTTCCGCATATAAACGATCCTTTATAGCAGTTGAAGTAAGCTTTGTACCTTCTTGCCCAGCAAAAGGTGAATCATTAACGCTCAGAGTAATCGCCATTGTTGGCGGATCAACTGGAGTTGAGCTTACTGCAGTTGTAACTTCTGGTGCTGCTATAGTATCTGAAACCGAAGCTTCCTCAAGTCCTGCAATTGCAATTATGTCTCCCGCCACAGCTTGTTCTACTGGAATGCGTTTCAAGCCAGAAAATGAGAGCAACTTAGTTAATCTTCCTCGTTCAATTACTTTGCCATCGAGGTCAAGCACCTTAAGATCTGAATTGACTTTTGCAATGCCCTGATAAACCTTTCCTGTCAATATTCTGCCAAGAAACTTATCAGACTCAAGTAGAGTGACCAACATAGCAAAAGGTGCATTTTGATTATAAACAGAAGGTTTTATATAATCTATAACCGTTGAAAATAATGGGCTTAAATCTTTTCTTTCATCAGAAAGCTCCTTAGCACACCAGCCATTTCTACCTGAAGCATACAACACTGGAAAATCTAGCTGCTCGTTGGTTGCATCAAGGTTAAAAAATAACTCATATATTTCATTTAATACTTCATCAATTCTGCTATCTGGTCGGTCGACCTTATTGATTATCACAATTGGCTTCAAATTTGCTTTTAGTGCTTTTGAGAGCACAAATTTTGTTTGTGGCATGGGACCTTCTGCAGCGTCAACCAGCAGCAACACACCATCTGCCATGCACAATACCCTTTCCACTTCCCCACCAAAGTCCGCGTGCCCTGGCGTGTCAATAATATTGATCTTTTCATCGCCCCACATTATTGATGTACATTTTGCAAGTATTGTAATTCCGCGTTCACGCTCTTGATCACCACTATCCATCACTCGTTCTTGAACTTCTTGATTCTCGCGGAATGTGCCACTTTGTTTTAACATGTTATCAAGTAAAGTAGTTTTACCGTGGTCAACGTGTGCGATTATTGCTATATTTCGGATCGATTTAAATTCGTTCATTTTCTATCATTTCAAAATTAATTTAGTAATAAGTATACATAAAATACACTTGGAGTAAATAACTAAAGCTGTGTATAAATGCTGTGTTTCCAAGATATTATAGGATTACTTTGTTAAATATTTCCTACTCCCAGGTTTTGTTATGGGTAGTTGTTTTAATTCACTTGGAAGTTCTTCCTCGCTGTAGTTTTTGATGTTCAGTTCAATCAAAGATATGACAGGAAAAGGCAGTTTCGTTTCACTATTTCTCTTTATCAAAGAAGCTTCAGCAACAACTTTACCTCCTTCCCCTTCTGCACATTCCACTGCTTCAAGTGAAGATTTACCTGTGGTTATTACATCTTCAATGAGCAATATTTTCTCACCCTTTTTGATCTTAAATCCACGGCGTAATTCAAACTTACCATTAACGCGCTCGCAAAACATTGTCTTTATTCCAAGCTGCCTGCCAATCTCATAACCCACAATTATTCCACCAATTGCAGGAGATAATATTAAATCTATGGAGCTATTTAATTCTTTTTTTATTTTATCTGCTAATAATGCGCAAACTTTCATGGCTCTGCTTGGATTTTCAAAAATCTTCGCACACTGTATGTATGTGTCACTACGCAGCCCGGATGATAAAACAAAATGCCCATGCAAAATTGCTTCTGCTTCTTTAAATTCTTTTATTATTAGGTTATTTTCGTCTAATATCATTTTTTAAGTTTCACTATTACATTCTTTATTAATTATCTGAGTGATACAAACATCAGACCACACATTTATTGCAGTTTCAAACATATCGATGATTGTATAAATAGGCAAAATCAGTCCCATAATATGCAGAGGAACATTCATCGACATGAGATAACTGGTTGCCATAAAATAGCACCCCATCGGCACTCCAGCGTTACCAATTGCAGCCCCTGTAGCTAAAAAAATCCATATCAACATTTCGCTTAAGGAAAATACGTATCCGTTCATTTCTGCAACAAACATTACAGTGATTAGTATAAATGCAGCACATGCATTCATGTTAATTGTTGTGCATATTGGTAAAATAAAAGACGATAATTTCTTTGGCACCTTTAGCTTGTTCTGCACACATTCTATAGTTGTTGGCAATGTTGCACTGGATGATTTAGAAAAAAACGCAAGTGTGAGTGCTGGCATAACCCCTTTCAGCGTTTGAATTGGTGATATGCCTTTATACCACATAAATAGCGGTAAAATCAGAAATGCCTGCACAAAATTTGCAGACATTATGCAAACAAAATACCATAAAAGATTGTAGAACTCACTACCGCCTTTTAATTCATGCAAAAAACATGTAATAAAAGACCAAACAGCAAGCGGAATAAATTTTAATAACCCTTGAGCAATTTTAAGTAGCGTATCAAAAAGTGCAGAGAATACTTGATATAATATATCCTGCTTTTCTTTTGAAAGTGAAACAATAGCTCCACCCATCAAAAAAGCGATTAATATGCTACCAATCATATTATTTTCAAGAAAAACTTGCACAAAATTAGAAGGAATGAGTGATTTTAAATATGAAAAATAACTGTGGTTATTGCTGTTAATACTCCCTATTGTATTACTTATGAAATTTTTTCTTGCTGGATCTATTAACAAATAAAACGATAATGCAACAAACGCAGCTATAATAGTTGTAAGCAGAGTATAAAATAGTGTTTTCTTAACTAAGACTTTGATTTCAATTGAGTCTTTGAGCCCGGAAATTGTGGAAACTATGGATAAAAAAACCAGAGGTAAGCTTATTAATTTGAGCAAGCTGATAAAGATATCACTAAATAGCTTTGCTATTTCAAATATGATTTCATTGTTTAGGTAGTAAGCAACTATTGCAAGCAGTATAGAAAAAAGTATTGCAAACTTGTGCATTGAAAATAAAACTTCAAAGTAACATTATACAATAATTTTGCTGTTTTGGAATCAGATTAATAGACAAAATAACTTTACAGATTAGGGAAAGATAAGAGGATGTGTTTATTCGGAGACAGTGTAAGATTTCTTAATTTAAATTTAGGTGCACTTAGCCCATTCTGGTGATAACAAATTGGAATAGATAAGATATGATAACTAACTCTTCTGCGAGTATATAGTTTTGCCGGACACAACAGTACGTACTACGTGTCCTTTTACTTTGCGACCATCGAAAGGAGAATTCTTTGATTTACTAGCAAAGTTGTCAGTTTTAATTTCCCATTCATGATTGAGGTCAACTAAAATTAAGTCTGCAGCAAGGTTTTTTTGTATACGACCACGTGGTATGTGTATTATATCTGCAGGCTTATATGTCAATTTTGCAAGCACATCAAGTAGACCCATTTGCCCACTGTGATAGAGTTCAAGTGAAAGGGGCAGCATTGTTTCAAGACCAACAATACCAAATGCAGCATTTTCAAGTGGTAGATCTTTAGAACTACGATCATGCGGAGCGTGATCAGTTGCAATGCAATCAATCACACCTGTCTTTAAACCTTCAACCATAGCTAAACGATCTTCTTCAGTGCGAAGCGGCGGATTCATTTTTGCAATTGCTCCATGTTGTTTTACTATATCTTCAGTCAAAGTGAAGTGATGAGGGGTTACTTCGCACGTAACATTTAATCCCAAATCTTTTGCACGTTTAATAGCATCAAGTGAATCTTTTGAAGAGACATGTAGAATATGGTAGTGCACATTTTCCATATCCTTCATTAGCAGTATATCACGATTTACCATAACCGATTCTGACGCACTCAAGATCCCCTTTACTCCCAATTCTTCAGAAATTTTACCTTCGTTGATTGCGCCACCAGCAGATAAATTTAAATCTTCTGCATGTTGAGCAATAGGAACATTCAGCATACTTGAATAAAGCAGCGCCTGTCTCATAATCATTGGGTTCATAACTGGCATGCCATCATCGGTGAACCCAACCGCACCTGCTTCCTTTAAAAGTGCCATTTCAGTCAGGTGTTCTTCCGAAGTGGTGATTTTAGCGTAAAATTCAACGTTTACATGTGAAGTTTCAAGTGCTCTATATTTCAAATATTTAGCCAAAATAACGCTATCAATTGCTGGAACAGTGTTTGGCTGACAAACTACAGTTGTAACTCCCCCCGCAGCTGCAGATTTGCTGCCTGTATATATAGTTTCTTTATGTTCCTGGCCTGGTTCACGAAAATGTACGTGAATGTCAATAAGGCCTGGCATTAGAACAAGCCCTTTACAGTCTATTGTTTCATCAACTCCACTTGTTGAAAATAATGATTCACCAAAGTCAACAATTTTATCCCCTTCAGTCAATAATGAACCTTTTATATCAAGTTTAGTTTCCGGGTCGATAATACGAGCATTAGTATACGCAATTTTATAGCCTTCCTTTTGCCCTGTTTGCAACAAATCCCAAGTTTGAGTCATTATATTTGAGTATCGATTATAAAATAAATCTAAAGTTTTTTTAATAAAACACAACCAAATTAAAACACAGACTAAGAGCTGTCTTGAATTAAAGTGCTTTCATTACCCTAAAGATTTGGTTCTTATAACCTAGTTAGCTCAGTTTTAACGTTAATGTGTGAAGCTCTGAGTTCTGTTGAAGGATTTTCCAGCTGAATATCTAGCTCATTCTGTATGTTCGATAAACAAATTAAAGCTGAATCAAAAATTTCATCACACTGCTTTGCTTCATGTATATCATCAATTATTTCCTCGAATTCTTCCACATCATCCATTTCTTGCGGCGCACTTTTTAATATCGCTTTTATTTGGTTTAAGTTTTGACGAATTTTCTCCTGATATCCAACAATTCTCTCTTGATATATATCAATCATTTTTTGACATGCGTTGCCTCTAAATGGATGTTCTTTTTTCTCTTTTATGTAAGAACTTTGAAAGTCTTTACAGTTAAGGATTGCTTCTCTATGTTTTTTTATGTCATTAATTGCGCTGATTATCGACTTATCTATTTTCTTTAAATTTTCTTCCCGTTCTTCTCTTTTAATTATACTTTTGGATTCATTTTTTATCTGGTTCATTTTGTCATACAGGTTTCTGCATCCTTTGTAAGATGCCATTGGTTGTAACATTCCTTCTTTTACACCTTTATTGTAAAAATTCTTCAACTCATCACTTGATAGTATTGTTATAGCATCTTCCCTTTTACCTTGTGATTTAGGATACTTTTTATTCAATAAACTAACATGATTTAACAAGAAATCTCTAACTAGCCCTTCTTTTTTTACTTCGGATAATCTTTCTAGTGTTTCTATATATTTCAGAGTTTCCGCAAAGAGCTGTCCACCAGAGGGAGCAAATCCTTGAAGTGATTTACTCTGTGCTTTACAAAAATCGGTTTGTAAAAAATCTTCAGCTTGTTTTTTTATTACTGAAAGTTCATTAAAGGCTTTTTCTGGATTGATTTTTCTCAAAATACTAATAGCTTTTCTAATCGCTTTTTCTCTCTTTTTATTATCTTGCTTTTCATTTAATATGAGATGTTCAGTTTTGGTAAAAGCATTACCTTGATCACTCTTTGCAATGTTACAAACGATGTTTTTTACAACTTCTTCGGTTGCTGCATAATCTATTTCTTTTGCAAAGCAGTCAACAAATGATTGCCAAACTTTTTTATTAACAAGTTTACTTGTCTTATTTTCAAAATCTTCTATATCTTTGAATCCTAAAATAGTATAGAGATTTTTTTCGATTATTGGTTCGGCATGTTGTTTTGCCACTTTACCTTTTATATTGAATGGAAATTTACTAATCTTAGTTGTACCCACAATATTACCTCAATATTAACGCTATCTATAAAAGTATAAAGATTTAATATTTAATTTTTAATTAATACTAGCACAGCTAACTACGGGAGCATTATGCTAGCATCAATTAACACTTTAACTTCTAACTTGTCATCAGTAATATTGTTTATATAAAAACTATAATTTTTTATGCCTGAACTTGGGAATATATTGCTATTGCTAGCCTGCTTATTGTCTTTGACATATTTGTTTTTACCGCTTAGTTCTTGTCGGTTTATTACCACTGCCATATTTTTTTGTGTATCAGCGTCAATGGCTATTTTGATCTACTGCCACATTACAAATGATTTTTCACTTGAAAACGTATACTACCACTCACACACAACAAAACCTTTGATCTACAAGATTTGTGGTGTTTGGGGAAACAAAGAAGGGTCCATGTTGCTTTGGACCTTAGTGCTTGTCATGTATTTATTACTAATGGATATTTATATACCTTCTGTCATCCCAGTTTCCCCCTCTGTCATCCCAGTCTCTTCTTCTGTCATCCCAGTGCCCAGACACTGGGATCCAGACAATTTAATTGCAAATGAGTACATCAAATGGCAGTGTAATAAAAACTGGATTCCAGTGTCAAGCACTGGAATGACACCAGAACGAACTAATGGTAGTAAATTAAAAAAAATATCTCTTATCACTCATGGGCTGATTTGCTTTTGTTTTTTGCTGTTCACTTTAATTGAATCCAGCCCCTTCACTAAAATGCCAGGCATTGAAACAGATGGATTGGGTTTTAATCCGATATTGCAGGATATAGGCCTTGCTATTCATCCACCGATATTATATTTGGGGTACCTTGGATTTAGCGTTCCTTTTTCGCTCTCTATAGCTGGATTAATTTTAAATACTGAAGGAAATGTTTGGGCTAAAATTGTCAGGCCTTGGGTACTTATTTCTTGGTCGCTGCTCACTTTGGGCATCAGCTTGGGTAGCTGGTGGGCATATCGCGAACTTGGGTGGGGTGGATTTTGGTTTTGGGATCCAGTGGAAAACGTTTCTTTGATGCCGTGGCTAATTGCAGTAGCGCTGACACATTTGTTGCTCGTGGTACGGAATTTCAATGTTTTAAGGAACTTTGCTATTTTACTTACGCTTACAACTTTTATATTGAGTGTGACTGGAACATTTCTAGTCCGCTCAGGAATACTTACCTCAGTGCACACGTTTGCAGATGACCCAAGATATGGACTATATATATTAGCTCTACTTGGTGTAATTACAGTCAGTAGCTTAGTAATATTTGTAGTATTTACGAGAAAAAATCACACGCCTGCGATGTCATTCCAATGCTTGACACTGGAATCCAGAAAGAAACTTGCTACTCAAGTGACAGAGGGTAGAAGATTCTTTTCACGCTTTACGATGATACTGATGAACAATTTATTATTCATCACTGCCTTTTTCATCGTGTTCGTTGGCACTTTATACCCTACAGTGCTTGAGTATTTAACCGGTGAATTAATTTCAGTTGGAGCACCATATTACAATTCTTTATTTAACTCTATTGCACTAGCTATTCTAGTGCTCACCATGATCGGGCAATACTGCAGTTGGCAGGGAAATAGTCTATTGCCAATATTCCGTGAATATAGATTTTCATTCTGCAGTGCTGCAGCTATTTTGCCGTTTATCTTTCACATGGAGCTAATAATTGTGCTATCAATTACTATCTCCATAGCATTATTAATCTTTGTTTTAGAAGCATACAGTAAAAGAATTCGTTTATTTAAGGTAGCATTTGGTGAATCAATTTTATTAGCAAGAAGAGTTTCTAAGTCCTACTATGCAATGATGCTTGCTCATGCTGGAGTGGCAATTCTAGTGCTTGGTATAGCTTATTCAGTTGGTTGGCAGGAGAAAAAAGAAAATTACTTAAAAATAGGGGATAGCATAACAGTCAATAAATTTAAAGTTACTTTACGCAATATTGAGCTAATAAAAGAAAAAAATTTCCATGCAGTGAGGGGTACAATGGATATCAGGAATTTGCTGAATAATAAGATATTAGGTGAAGTAACTCCTGAATATAGATTTTACCTTGCGGAAGGTCAGAAAAATGTTGAAAGCAGTATCTACCACAATTTGCTTTCTGATATTTATGTTGTAATTGGAGAGATTGATAAGAGTAAGAGCAAAATCGCAGCCAAAGTGCACTATAAACCTGGAATGTCTATAATCTGGCTTGGATCCTTTCTTATCGCTTTTGGTTCGCTCCTTGCTGCTTTTCCTTTTAGTGGACGAGCAAGGATTGTCTAGCTGTCGTGGATTTATTAACAACGCTCCTAGGTCCAGAGTGCAACGTATGAGAAATTACCGAGCTATAGATACTGATTTGCAAAGGTTAGAACCAAAGAAAGTTATATTTTTTTATTGACAGACCTATATATTACGATATTCACTAAGGGATTAGTGAGTAATGGTTATACAATATGAATGGTGGGGTATCAGGCAAGGAAAAAGTTATACGCACTCCTTTCGATTTTAAGGAGCCTTACAGCGATTGGCGTCAAATTTTTAAACGTCCTAATCAACAGTATAACCCTTCCAACTATGATTCGTCGAGCGAAATAAATGAACACGATATAGAAACTCAAAAGATTGAAGAAGGTGATGGCCATGATTCAGGTATTAGTTCCGATGATGAGGATGACCGGACAACTTATACAGCAGTACAATTAACTAATGATTCTCTTGATAGCCAAAGATATACAGGAATATGCATTCCAACACCAACTGATGGTTGGGTAGGTGAAAATAATCATCAGACTGGTTTATCAGGTGATTTGCCAGACGTGAGTAATAATCCACAAATTTTTGAAAGTACTGATTCAGTACAGCTAGATAATATTGTTTTTAGCAATCTAATTCAGCTTTCCTTGATTAGTCAAGAGCATAATTCTACCTGCAATGATCATGTAATTTGTGATTCAGGTCACAATTCTGACGATGAGGATCAGATTCCAGAGGACTTTCCTTCAAGGAAACGAGTACGATCGATTGAAATTGATCAGTTTGAACCGTTGTACAAGAAGAGGAAAATAGAAGCACAAAATAATCAAAAATATACAGAAAATGTATGTAATCCAACAAATGGTGGTTTGTTAGGTGAAAGTGATAATCCACAAACTTTTGAAAGCGATTCTTTACAGCATGGTAGTAATGGTTTAGGTTATAACTTCAATGGTTATAGTCAAGCAACTTATAGTAAATTAAGTGCTTCAGATCAAGAAGAGGGTCAAGGCTATTCTTTAGGTGGTTCTTGTGAAAATAAAGAAAATTTGACAAAGGGCGCTGGTGGTAGTAATCAGACTTTTGAAGGTGAACAGAAAAGCTCAGAATTTCCGAAAGTTGACAATTGGTCAGATAGTGATGGGAACTCAGAAGATAGTTCGGACTCAAAAAAGGGTTCGTACTATAGTTCAGGTAATCTTGATTCAATGGAGTTAACAGATGATTTGGATTCAGAAAATGATCGGGACCTAGAAGATGATAATCCTTTTCTAAAAGACTCACTTTTTATGAAACTAAAAATGTCGTTAACTCAAAGTAAACAGGATCTGATTGATAAATGCTGTGGGGAGGTGAGAGGTATAACAGAACAAAATGAACAAAAAGATATAAAAAATACTCCAGAAAGTATTAAGTGCATAGTAGCTAAATACTTAGAAAAAGAAGTAATGTTAAATTTAAAATGTAGTTGTTGTAACAAAACTGTAACAAATACAGTATTTGAAGAAATAAAAGATCTTACTAGTGGTAGTCATATAAGTAACAGAAGTAACACTTTTGTATTTGATAACTTTCCCTATCAAAGTAAAGATAAAAACTGTAACAAAGAAAGTAAAGGTCAAAACTGTAACAAAGAAAGTGAAGATCAAAACTGTAATAAAGAAAGTGAAGATCAAAACTGTAACAAAAAAAATGAAGTGTCCGAAGAGGACATTATCAAAAGCATTGTTAGTAATTTATTGTTAGAAGGTGGGAAAGTAAAACGCCATAATTTTTTCGATGGGAATGAGTTTGAGCAGATAGTTACTTGTAATGGATTTGATGATGGTCTTTCTGAGAAATGTAAGGAAATTGAAAGCAAGCTAAAAGGTTTAGCATATGAAAGTATTGTAAACAAAAGCAAGCAGACTCAAAATGTATTAGGAGTAGACAAGGATAATAGATATTTTTGTATAGAGTACTCGCAAGATAGTATTGTTGAAGTTGCAGAAATCCTAAACAATGAAAAAGCCAAAGACTTAAATTCAAGAGTTGGCATACTCAAAATTGGAGAAAGTATAGTAAGAGTTGAAAATGTAGAAGAAATAGGGGGAAAAAGAAATTACATGGATGTCTCAAAAGGTGGTATTGAAATGTCTTTTACTACTGAGGTAGGAGAGATAAGTATTTATCTAAGTCCTAGTGAGAAAGGCAGCAATAAAATAAAAGTGGAGATTGATGGGGAAAACAGAGCAAGGCTTAATGAGTTAAAAAATAGGGGAAAAAGTTTAGGGGAAAACTGTCTTTTAGGAGGAAAAAGTGTTGAGGAAGCTATAGAGCATGAAAGTTTTGAAAGATATGGCAGTGTACCTAACACTGCTATGAAGGAACCTAGCTTAGGTTGCGTTGCTAACATAGCAAGGGGGGGGATAAGCTTGCAGAGATAAAATGATGGGCCAAATTGGCAGTATTTCGCTTTTGTAATGTACTTCAAAATGGTAGTATGCAAGCTAGATAGAACTTAATTGACAGACAAGAATTAACTGATGGAAAAATTGACATAATCAAACAATCACAGAATAAACTAGTGAATTTTTTGAAAAGTATATAAAATTCAAGTTTAAGTAAATAGCATGGCACTTAGACTCATTCCAGACAACCTCGATATCAAGTTTAGTAAATATAGGGATTTGACTGCATTAATTAGCATTATTCTTATCATCTTTTCAATATTCACTGTTGTGCTGCGTGGAGTGAACTTAGGCATAGACTTTGCAGGCGGAATTTTGATAGAGATAAAATCTTCAGATGAGAATCACTCTATTCTCGATGCATTAAAAGAAAATGGTTTTACAGTGCAGAGTTCAAAAGCGGGTGATAATTTAGTCATGCGTTTTAAAGATGAAGGAGATGAAGATAAAATCAAAAAGATAAAAAGCATACTAGAAGAAAAGCTGGGGAGCTCAATAAGCTATCGTAAAATAGACTATGTTGGCCCACAAATAAGCTCAACACAAATATTTGAAGGAATGTTATCCATGTTGATCGCGATTGTTGGAATATTTTTTTACGTTTGGTTTAGATTTAATTGGCAATGTGGATTCAGTGGAATAACAGCACTGATTCATGACGTGATTTTAACTGTTGGTTTTATTAGCCTAACTGGCATTGAGTTTAATATTTCATCAGTTGCAGCTCTCCTTACTGTCATTGGTTATTCAATCAATAACTCAGTAATTATATATGATCGGATTCGAGAGTATCGCAGGAGTGGTAAAAGTGGGCGGATGAGTGAGGTAGTAGATGCAAGTATCAACGCTACATTATTTCGCACTATATTAACTTCTGGTACAACCCTTCTTGCTGCTCTTCCTTTGGTATTAATCTGCACAGATGCAGTGAGAGACTTCAGCTTGATCATTTTTTTTGGTATTTTGATTGGCACTTGTTCTGCAATATTTATTTCTGCTCCTATATTGACCTACAGAGCTTTGATAAGTAGATTGTAGAAGTGTTTAGTCGCGGTATAATATCAACTTATTATCTCTTATAGTGAAATGAAAATACCTTAAAAAGCTCATTCCAAGTAGTGAATGAGACATAGAATGAGTGTTAACGCTTGCCTGTACATCATTAATCAAAAAATTTCCTATTTTAACTTGAGGTATTTGAACCACTCCAGCTTTTATTTGACCTTTCGCAGTTTCATATATTTTAAAATCCTGAACATTTTGTAAGTTAATACCAACATGTAATGCGTCTTTTTGTGATAGAACAATATCGGTTGCTCCAGTATCAAGCAAAAACGTTATATTGCGATCATTGACTTGAGCCTGAATATAAAAGTGTCCATCATATGACTTCGTAAATTCAATACTTCCACTATTCTGACCGCTATTTTGAATTCTTCCTTTATATGGTAAAAAAGTACTGAGAAATCTGTCGCTTAGTTTGTCCCTTTGTGAATCAATAAGCATTGCAGTAGTGGCTATTATTAGCAACCAAATAACTAGATTTTTCACCGCGTTCATATTGTTAAAATTTGAAGCTATTAAAATAAATTTTAAAGATCAGCGTTAAAAGTTATTATTAAAAATAAGTAAATTTCATTGTTTTAGTACAATATTTAGTATACACTTTAAGAAGATATGTTTGATTTAATTTCATGTCAGAAGCAAAAAGTTTAATTTTGGCAGCTATCCTTTCCATGTTAATCATGGTGTCTTGGCGTATTATTTATGATAATTTTTTTAGTACAAACCAAAACCAGCCATTGATTGAAAATATTGAACATATCGAATCTTTTAACGACCTTGCTCCTATAATATACCAAAATCGTTCTGAAATTATTAATTCTACTCGAGAACAGAGGGTTAGTTTAACCAATAACATGATTAAAGGATCAATTTCTCTGAAAGGTGCAAGGTTTGATGACTTAATTTTAACTAATTACCACTTAGAACCGAGTTCTTCTTCTCCACAAGTGGTGTTACTGTCACCTGCAGAATCAAAAGATGTATATTTTGCAGAATTTGGGTGGCTCGATCCGAGTAACAAGATTAAAGTTCCAGATTCTAAAGCAGTCTGGCGAGCAGATAAACTTAATCAAAAAGAGGTCAATTTATCTTGGGACAATGAGAATGGCATTTTATTTAGAATGAAAATTAACCTCGACGATAATTACATGTTTAAAGTTGAGCAAGTTGTTGAAAATAATACAAAGGATAATGTAGTTTTGGTTCCTTATGGTAAAATTAACCGTAAACGTGACAATATCAACGAATCTTATTGGATATCCCATGAAGGAGTACTGGGTGCATTTGATAATAAACTAGAGGAGTGGACATATAAGGATATTTCCAAAAAACATTTAATAAAAGCAAGCACGAGTGAAAAAAATTGGTTTGGTTTTGCTGATAAATACTGGCTCACAGCCATCATACCTGAAAAATCTGATAAAATAAATGTAAGCATTAAACACACAAACGTTAATAATACTGATAAATTCCAAGTAGATTTTGTCAAACCTTACAAGAGCATACTTCCTGGTGCAAGCGTTTCTAATGTGAATTATTTTTTTGCTGGAGCAAAAAAGTTGAATTTACTGGATTCTTATAAGGACACTCTCAATATACCCCTGTTTGATAAAGCTGTAGATTTTGGTGTTCTTTACTTTATAACTAAACCAGTGTTTTTACTGCTTGAATATTTTAACTTCGTTTTAAAAAATTTTGGCTTAGCAATATTATTGCTGACTTTAGTAATCAAACTTTTGATGCTTTCCTTATTTAATAGATCATATATTTCGATGTTTAAGGTAAAAAGCCTGCAGCCTGAATTAACTCGTATAAAAGAGTTGTATAAAAATGACAGCTTAAAGCAGCATAAAGAGACAATTGCATTGTTTAAGAGAAACAACGTAAATCCAATGTCGAGCATTTTTCCCATGCTAATACAAATACCGGTATTTTTTGCTCTATATAAAGTATTATTTGTTACTATAGAGATGAGGCATGCTCCTTTTTTTTTATGGATTAAGGATCTTTCAGCTCCTGACCCAACGAACATCTTTACATTATTTGGGTTGTTTAATTATAACTTTCCTATTTCTATAGGCATTTTACCTATAATTTTCGGTGCCACCATGATAATTCAGCAGAAGCTAAGTGAGAAAGATCAAACCAGTAAAGATGATATTCAAGTAAATGTTATGAAGTTTTTACCTTACATTTCTGTCTTTATTTTTTCTTCTTTTCCTGCCGGCCTGGTAATATATTGGATATTTAGTAATATTATAACTCTAATTCAACAGTCATTAATAAAGTTGTTTTTAACAAAAAAAGTGGTAGTAAATGTCGAGAATACTAATAGTTAATTCGATTTATTATACTGAAATAGCGAACCTTTTGCTTGAAGGTGCAATTGATAAATTAAAAGGCAGTAATGCCAGTTACGATGTAGTTGAGGTTCCTGGTACATTTGAGATACCAGCTACAATTCTTTTTGCAGTCAAGAGTGGGCATACTAATTATGATGGTTATTTAGCTCTTGGGTGCGTAATTCGCGGTGAAACCGATCATTATCAATATGTTTGTAAAGGAGTAATTGAAGGCTTAAATGAGGTTGTTATGCATTATGCAATACCCCTTGGTATGGGTGTAATTACCGCTGACAGCAAAGATAAAGCACTAGTTAGAGCTGATAAAAACAAAAAGAACGTTGGTGGCCATGCAGCCTCAACTGTTTTGCGTATGATAGATTTACACAATAAATTAAAATAATGGAGGAAAAACCAGTAGATAAAAAGTGGCGCATAAAAAGAAGCACGGCAAGATTTCTTGCTGTACAAATTGCTTATTCAAATATTTTCGTAGGTTACAACAAAAGCACTTTTAAACTGGAAAATTGTGAGCTTAAGGACTACATAAATAAGTTGAAAGATATATTTGAATGTGAAGAATTTGAACATCAGTTCTTAGAAAACTTGTTATATAAGGTTATAAAAAGCAGTGAAGAATATGATAAAATAATAGAGTCTTATTTACACCCAAGTTGGTCCCTTTCACGGTTAAATCTTATAAGCTTATCTATTTTGCGTGTTGCAATATGTGAGTTAGCTAATTGTGATACGCCAGTTCCAGTTGTCATTAATGAATATACTAACATTGCATCTGATTTACTTGATAAACCAAGCGAAATTGGTTTTATTAATGGGTTATTGGATAAGGCAAAAGATGCAGTTAAATTAAATAAAAATCCTTAGCAATTATAGCCAGCAAGCACAAGGTGTCATCCGAGTAGCTGCTGTATGAACATTGTCTACCAGATCCCAGTGCTTGACACTGGAATGGCTTTGTTGCATAGCAACTGAAAAAATCTGGTGGCTACTGACAAAATTCATTATAAAATAGCCATTTAACCTTGAAAGAAAAAATATGCCACAAAAAATGAGGGTCAGTAACCATAGCGAATATAACAAATTTCTAGAAAAAAGAGGAAATATTTTTCATTATATCAACGAAGCCATAGAAAAGTGGTACGAGAATGGTCCAAAAATACCAGGTGGCAACAATATTTATAGCGATAAAGTTGTAATTTTGGTGCACATAATAACTTGTTTATTTAGAATAGGCCTGAGGCAAACAGTTGGGTTTATAGCAGGATACCTTGAGCAAATTGGGAAAAATTTGCAAGTTATCAGCTATTCACAATCATCAAGAAGGTTTAAGAAACTCAATATTAAGATCAATGATTGCAGAAAATAATATGGAAGATATCGAAATTGCTATAGACAGTACAGGAATTAGTATATACAACAACACTCCTGGTCATAGCAAAGAAAATAGCGAAGATAGAAAGTATCGCAGCTATGAACAGACAAGAAAATTGCATGTAATGTTGAATACAAACAGCAAAAAAGCCATAGCTGTGAAATACAGTAACGGTGTCTACTCTGATCACTATGGAGCTTGTGATTTGCTAAAAGAAGTCGATTTTCAGTATGTCATAAAAGTACTATATGCAGATAGGGCATGTGATAGGCACAAGTTTTATAAGTTGTGTAACGAATATGATATAAAGACAAAAATTCCACCAATAAACAATGCGGCAGAACATCCAGAAATAGATTATATGTCTGACAGGAATGCTGCTATTAGGTTAATAAAATTATACGGTGAAGATGGCATGAAAGAATGGAAAAAAGAAGTAAATTATGGGAAAAGATCTTATATTGAAGGGTTTTTCTCAAGATTAAAGCAAATATTCGGATTTAGTTTTAGGAATAAATCTGAGATAAATCGAGAAAAAGAACTAAATGCTATTTGCTTAATAAATTCACTGATATTGGTATGGCTAAATTTGAGATAGTTACATGAATTTACCATAAATCACCATCTCATAAAGTGTGATGCAACAAAGCCATCCCAGTGTCAGCTACTTGGATGACAAGAAAGGAAGCACTGGAATGACATTATCTGTTGTGCAATTTACCTTCAAAAATGAATGTTTGTACAGTTATGTGTCAAGCACTGGGATGACAAGAAAGGGAACACTGGAATTTTTGTTTCAGCATTAGCCATGCATCTAAACAGATACGTTGCCTTGAGAATCGCAACATCCATGCAGTTATGCGCGTAACACTAAAAATCAAAAAAAACAAAGAGGCAGACTTAATCTACCTCTTTTATTTCACTTGGCTATACTGTCTGTTGTTGAGAAGCAACTTGTTCAACAATAAGTGAGCCTAAATAAGTGTTAACCCCTTTAGCACCATCTTTGTCTAAACCTAATGTTTTATTCCACTTTGTTTCATTTACTGCCTCGAACTTACCTTCATCGTTTTTCTCTTTTAGTGAACCTATCTCGAAGAGTAAAGTATTGCCTAGCGTATTGGTAAGCTGATTAATATCAACAATAATACGGTAGTTCTTGCCTTCTAAGCTGAAGGCTATATAATGTTTACCCTTTTCTACCTTACCTTCTTCATCTTTAACTTGGTTATTCCTTGCCATTTCCTTAAATGTGTCTTTTGTTACTAGCAATGCTGTTTCTTTACCGTTTTTTCTATCGTTATTAACAACAATCTTCGGAGCTCTCAACTCAGATATTTCATTGTTTTTGCTGATAGCGTATATTGCTGAACTAACCAGTGCAACAGCAACAATTGCTAATATACCGATTCCAAGTGGTGTAGCTGCAAAAGCTGCAAGTGGAGCAAGCGTGCAAGTTGAAGACACCCAATATGGTGCTGAAAGTGCTACTGCTGCGCCTATGACATACAAAGAAGTAAGTGCAACAAGTGCAGTATTTGTTTTGTGGAATTGACCACAGTGATTTTTGAAAGTTAGCATAAACGACCTCAAATATTAATATGCTTAAATAAAAAAACTGTCATAGTCAAGCTTTTTCGTAAGCTACCTGCCGCTTGAGCCAAAGCCCCCTGCATTGCGACCGGTTTCTTCTGCGCAGAATTCTTCTCTGTCATCCCAAATTACCTGAGATACAGGAGAAATAAGGATTTGTGCGATTCTATCTCCTCTTTTTATTTCGTATGGCTGATTACTTAGATTAATTAGACAAATTTTAACTTCACCTCGATAATCAGAGTCTATAGTGCCCGGAGAATTTAAGACAGTGATTCCATGTTTTGCAGCAAGACCAGAACGTGGGCGGATTTGCCCCTCAAAACCGTTTGGTATTGCAATCACAATTCCAGTTGGAACAAGTAATCTTTCAAGTGGATTTAAAACAGCAGAATCATTCAATGCAGCATAAAGATCCATGCCAGCACTCTGCGTAGTTGCATAACATGGAAGAGACAAGTCTTCTCCGTGTGATAATCTTTTTATTTCTACTTTAATTTTACTTCTTTGCACTCCAATTTACCATCTATGAAGACTCAATTATAGCATGTAAATTGTATCTGCAAAAGTGATAAATGTAAATGATGTCATTCCAGCGCGTGACGCTAGGCCATAAAATTCCTTGACAAGTTCAGTGCTCCTTTTTTTGTCATCCCAGTGCCTCTATGATGTCATTCCAGTCTGGAATCTAGTCCTTATTATGCAGCCACTTGGTTGAAATTAAGTCTTCTGGATCCCAGTGTCTGGGCACTGGGATGACATCATAAGGGCGCTGGGATGACACCCTGACAACCGTCATCCCGCTACTTGTTAGCGGGATCTAGAGATACCGCGAATGAATCGCGGTATGACGTAGATTGTTGTCATTCCAGTGTCAGCTACTTGAATGACACCCTCTTGGTATTCGTGTAGTTGCAAGCAGTATAGCTATAAATCACTCACAATCGATATGCTTGAATTACTCTCAGTAAATAAATCAAGCATAATGTTAGATATTCTACCATCAACTATGTGAACAACTCCAGCACATTCCTCCGCCATTTTAACGTATGCCATAAGCCTTTCAATAAATTTTTCCCCTTTAATTTTCCCACAATCAATCGATGCATTTAAATTTTTAACAGATATCTTCCTGCCACCAATTTTATCTATTTCTTCATCTGTGTCACTCAAGATTATCATTTTAGATGCAGAAACTGCGATTGCGATTGCGCTTGCAGTGCTATCGGCATCAATATGATATGTTTCCCCATCTTTTCCATGACCAATTGGTGCAATAACTGGTATAAAATCTGATTCTTCAATAAAAAATAATATATCAGGATTGATTTCAGTGGGTCTACCGATGAACCCCATGTCTAATATCTTTTCGATATTATTTGATCTATCTTCTCTAAGCGTAGCGGTTATTTTTTCGGCTTTAATTAAGTTACCATCTTTTCCACATAATCCAATAGCTGAACCACCAGCAGAATTTATATACTGAACAATTTTTTTATTAACTGAACCACACAGTGCCATTTCAATGATTTTCATAGTGTCTTTGTCTGTAAGTCTGATACCATTCACAAACTTACTGTTCATATCCAGCATTTTTAACACTGAGTTAATTTCATATTCTCCGTCATGAATTATTACCGGATTTATACCAAGCTGCTTCAACAAGACAACATTATGCACAAAAGTATTAAATAGTGTTTCATCTAAGATTATTGTACCACCGCATTTAATGACAAAAGTCTCGCCTACAAAGCTAGGTATGTTAGATAGCACTTCAAGTAATATTTCTGCTTTTTGTTCAAATGATACCTCACCCTTTAAAAATTCACTACTCTTCATTTTTTTATCTTGTAAACTTGAAAAACTCATCTCTTACCTTGGTTATTTTATGCTTAACACGGATGCTCATTTGATGAATTGACACATTCTCATTATTAATCCATTTTTGAATATCTTCTATAACAGCACCTAAGCTTTTTTGACTTACTTTATCTATTTTTGTTAGCACAATGTTAAAGTTAATGTTATTATATATTAACCAATAAATGAAGTCTTTGTCTATTTCTTTTAATCCTACCTTGCTATCTATCAACACAAACACTCTTCTTAGATTTTCTCTTTGAATTAGATAATACTCAATTAAGTTTAAATATTGTATAATTTCCTCCTTGCCTGCATGAGAGTAGCCATACCCTGGTAGATCAACAAGTCTGAACTTATCATCGTACATAGAGTAAAAATTTATTTGTCTAGTGCATCCAGGTTTAGAGGAAACTCTGGCAGCTTTTTTGCTGTTTATCAGTAAGTTGATCAGACTGGATTTTCCTACATTTGATCTACCAGCAAACGCAATCTCTGGAGCCGACTCATTTGGTAATGATTTTATATCCGAAGCTCCAAATATGAAATTGCAGTTTGATGTTATCTGTTTTGCCATTATATTCAACTAGAAGGTAGTAGGTATATTATAGTGTTATTGCTTGATATAAGAAATTTTTTATTTCAGTATATATTACTTAGCTAGATCTGTGCTATATGGATATGGAAAATAATTTACAAGACTTAAAGAAAAAATTTAATGATATAGAGAGGAATTTGGAAAATCCTACCAATTTAAGTCAAAAAGAATTCATTACCCTTTCAAAGGAATACTCTGAGCTCAGGCCAATAATCAAGATAATTGATGAATATAACACGCTGAAAGAGGAAATTTCAGACTTAGAAGAAATAATGAAAGATGAAAACAGCGAAGGTGATATAAAAGAGTTAGCAAAAGAAGAATTTTTCGAAAAGCACAAGGTATTATTACCAAAAATAAAAGCAAAATTAAAGTTAGCATTATTGCCCAAAGATGAAGATGACTCAAGAAATGCAATATTAGAAATTAGAGCAGGTACAGGCGGAGAAGAAGCAGCATTATTTGCAGCAATGTTATTTCGTATGTATCAAAAATATGCAGAAAGAAGAAATTGGAAGTTCGAGCCAATAAGCATTTCTAATACAGGTATAGGTGGATATAAGGAAGCTTCTGCACTCATTAATGGAACAGAAGTTTTTGCAAGGTTGAAATTTGAATCAGGAGTGCACAGAGTACAGAGAGTGCCAGAAACTGAATCTTCAGGAAGGTTGCATACCTCTGCCGCTACTGTTGCGATATTACCTGAAGTAGAAGAAGTTGACTTTAAAATAGAAGAAAAAGACTTACGAATAGATGTTTATAGATCCAGTGGTCCTGGAGGGCAATCAGTGAATACAACTGACAGCGCAGTAAGGGTCACCCACTTGCCAACAGGGATAGTTGTGATACAGCAAGATGAAAAATCGCAGCATAAAAATAAAGCTAAAGCGCTCAAAGTATTGAGGGCAAGGCTATACGAAATTGAAAGACAAAAAAAAGAAATGGAAAGGTCAACAATGAGGAAAAGTCAGATTGGCTCTGGTGATCGTTCCGAGCGCATAAGAACATATAATTTCCCACAATCAAGAATAACAGACCACAGAATTAATCTAACTTCACATCGGCTAGAGCAGATTATAAAAGAAGGCGAACTAGATGAATTTATTGAGGCATTAATCTCACGTAATGAAGCAGAAAGATTGGCAGGGGAAAGTTAGCAGCCTACAATGGAATATCTTTATTAATTACATAGGATCTTTTAAACGCAATAGATAGACAGTAAAAACAAGTTCTAGTACTATCGCGGATAAAACAAGAACAGCTACACTAATTGTTTGACCATTGTAAATGTAGCTTGTTAAGCCGATAAAAATAGCCATGATAAAAGCTCTAATGAACGAGACTGCAGAAGAAGCTGTGCCTTTAATTTCAGGGAAAACATTTATTGATGCATTAAAAATCACTGGCTGGAAAATTGCACAACCGATAGAAAAAATAATCATAGACAGTGTTACTAAGTAGAAAGAGTGGGGTACAATTATACTGAATATTACAAGCAATAGAGACCCAATAGCACCCACGCTCGTACCAGAAATTACACACTTTATTGCTCCAAGTTTCTGCAAGATTTTGCCAGCAAATAGACTGATGAGTGAGAAGCACCCAACTATTGCACCTTGATGTAGTGCATAAATAGTGCTAGATAAACCAAAAGTCTTCATATACAGAAAAGGTCCACAAGTAATGAATGACATATACGCAGCAGAAAAGAGGCTTGACATCAAAGACAACGTAACAAACCTCGGATTAGATAGTAGTTTTCTGTAATCTTTCATCGTTTTTTTCAAACTGAAAATATCGCGGTTCTTTTTTGTTTCTGGTAACGCTAAAAGCAGCAAAACCCAAGAGATCAAACAAAGTATTGCAACAGTTGCATAATTACCACGCCATCCTACAATTTCATTGATGAAACTGCCTAACACTGGCGCAATTGCCATGACAACTGTAAGAACAGAATTCATGATTCCAATAAATTTCACCGCTTCGTCGCCTTTGTAGCTGTCTGCAACGATTGCAAACACAACTACAGATGTGCTAACACCAATGCCCTGAACAAAGCGAGAGATTAAAAGCCAAAAAATCGACGGTGCAAAAACACAACCAACAGCGCCGATTAATAACAAAGTGTTACCTATGATCATAATTCTCCTTCTGCCATAGCATTCAGACAATGGACCAAAAAACAACCCTCCTATGCAAAAGCCTAGGAAATTATAAGCAATAGTTAATTGAATTATGCCTTCCGGTACGTTAAAATGGTGCACCATATCAGGAAAACTAGGTACGGAAATGTCAATTTCAATGAACTTGGCAATGAGAGACAGGATTAACAGAAATGGTAGTAACATTTGAGATTTTTAATTAATGAATAAAAATATCACATTTAAAGCGTTGAAAGAAAACATTTTTTACTGTTATTAAAATGGTTAGAAACACCTCATGTGAAGGAATGGTGGATAAATTGGACACTAGGGTTAATTAAAGAAAAATATGACAACTATGTTAAAGCTCTTACTCTCTGTCCTAACTTTACTTATTTCCTCTTACTTTTTCAACAGTCCGTCTAAATTACTACAAGCAGTTTAATTTTTAGTAAATATGTCATTATTCAAAAATATGCAAGAAGCTTTACAGAAACTTAACATAATTTTATCATACAAATGTCATTCTTAAGTCCTATGTAAAAACAAATTTTGGCACTAATTTAATTAACTATGAGCTGGATAAATTGGAAAATAAATTTTGTTTACTTTTACAACACCTTAAGATCTAATGTCACTTTATCAATCAAAAATATTACAATAGGCTAGTATGTTCCTTACTCTTTTTCTCAAAATATTACCTATTTATATTACAATATTTATTGGTTACTTAGCAGGAAAATATCTTAAAATTGATAGAAACACTATATCTCAAATACTTTTTTATATAGCTAATCCAATAGTGATTTTATATGGAGTCTCTCATACAGAAGTTAACTTAAAAGTAATTTCTCTGCCGATTTTGATATGGTTTATAGGTAGCACTATGTCCTTATCAGTGTATTATCTTTCTTCTTTTTTATTTAAGGATAACACAAGAAACATATTAGCATTTAGCTCGGGCAGCACAAGTATGGGTTATTTTGGCCTGCCGATTGCCATGGCTTTATTTGATGAAGATTCAGTATCTGTATATGTTGTTTGTTATATAGGAATGGCGCTATTTGAAAACAGCTTAGGATTTTACATAGCTGCAAATGGTATTTATACCGCAAAAGAATGCATATTAAAGTTGTTCAAACTTCCTTCGCTTTATGCGATGGTTCTGGGCTTCTTTTTAAGTATATACGATATACAAATACCTACTTTTTTAACAGATGTTATGATGAATATTAGAAGTACATTTGTCACATTAGGAATGGTGCTACTTGGAGTGAGCATTGCGAATATTGCAAGCTTTAAAATAGATTGGAAGCTTGCTTTGATCACTATTACAGCAAAGTACGTATTCTGGCCACTGTTTGTTTTAGGAATTGTCCTTTTAGACAAGCATGTTATAGGTATATACGATGAGAGCATATATAAAGCACTGATGTTGCTGGCTATTATTCCAGTTTCTGGGTCCAGTATAATACTTGCTAATATTTTGAATTATCAACCAGATAAAGCTACTCTGTTGCTTCTAATCAGTACTGCAGTGGGACTGTTTTATGTTCCACTAATAATATCATTATTTTTTACTAAACTTGTTCCTTTTTGATCAAAAAATTAAGCGCTTGCACAACCATTATTTGGGTAACAACACAAGACATTGATAAAACTTGAATTTATAGCTAAAGCAACTTCTACAATTTGGTAACCCGTCATCCCGCTACTAGTTAGCGCCGCGGCGGTAAATTGACCTTACCCAGAAAAAGTAGAGAGAAAGTTAAGACGTTTTTGGAGTAAAATAAAACGTTTTTTCAAAATATGACAAATAGAAGAGAATATACAGCAGAATTCAAATTAGAAGCTGTTAAGCTGGTTAAAGAAACAGGTCAAGCAAGTACAAAAATAGCAAAAGATCTAGGTATAGATGGCAGTATGTTAAGTAAGAAAATATAATGGAAAAATGTCTGGAGCATACGCATTTCCAGGCAAAGGCTCCTTATGACAAAGAAAGATTTGATCTAAAAAAAGAGCTAATAAGAGAAAGAGACATCTTAAAAAAAGCCCTGGGCAAAGAAAAAGAGTAAAGTATTCTTTTATATAGAAATTGCTATAAAACACAGGAACTATGTAGGGTTTTGTACTGGTGGTATGGGTTGCTAAGGAAAAAAGCAGTAAAGAATTAGCAAAAGAAGGGCTTCTAGCAGATATTCAAAAAATACATCAAGCTTCTAAATGCAGATATGGAGCCCCTAAAATTCACGCTGAATTAAAAGCTTTAGGCAAAAATTAAAACAGTACAAAGTGTTATGCAAGAAAATGGCATTAAAGCCAAGTTTAGACGAAGGTTCAAAAATAAAAAACAGCAAATAAGCAACCGAGTTGTGGCTCCGAACACATTGGATCAAAATTTTACTACTGATCAGCCAAATAAAGTTTGGGATTACCTACATAAAAACTAAAGAAGGTTGTTGGCGGCAATAATTGACCTATATTCACGCATGGTGGTTAATGAGTAACATGATAATTAGTTATAGATTCTTTATTGATGGCCGTTGATAAACGCAAACCCGATAAAAATCTGCTGTTACATAGCGATCAAGGGTCACAGTATACCTCTCAAAATTACCAATT
This sequence comes from Wolbachia endosymbiont of Drosophila willistoni, assembly GCF_040084705.1. NCBI lineage: Bacteria > Pseudomonadati > Pseudomonadota > Alphaproteobacteria > Rickettsiales > Anaplasmataceae > Wolbachia > Wolbachia endosymbiont of Drosophila willistoni. Next base: position 564,372 of record NZ_CP157591.1, on the reverse strand, counting down.
TCTATTGAATACAAAAAACATCATTTCCAGCATGAGCCATAAGGGCTGTTGTTACGATAACTCTGTTGCAGAAAAGTTCACTTAAAAGGGAGCTGCTTATTGATACTTCTCGCTCAACAAACCAGAACTGCCATATTTGAATACATAGAAATCTTTTATAACAAATAACGTAGACATTCTACTATTGACTATTGCATTCCTGCACAATTTATTCTCATGATAAAAACGTCTTAACTTTCTCTCTACTTTTTCTGGGTAAGGTCAATTTGGGTCTGCACCATTTTTGAGTAATAGTTTTACTTCTTGTGCATTACCATCTTCTACAGCTAGGAATAATTGTTCTTCCTGTGTTTTTACGCGTGTTTCCACATTAGATATAAAAAATAACAATACTAAACATGCAATACCAATAATGCTAATATATTTTATAACTTTTCTCATAAGATATTTTACAATGCTTCTAATAATATTAGATATCATCTATAAAATTAAAAAATCCATGAAAGGGGATGAAAATATGTAAAAAAGTATTATTGATTAATTAAAAACAGATTTTGATTTAATAATACTAATAAAATCGATTTATCTTAAATTTACGTTGATTTTTACCTGTTATTTTTTGTAGTTTATCCAACGTAAATTCCAGGTAAAACAAAGTCGTTATCTCCAACCGTTACAACCAACTCTCCTTCTTTAATTTTTATTTGATTAGGTGTATGGTCCCATACCATCACACTCTGGGATCATACACCTAAAGTACTCCGACACTGGGATGACACCCCGGGGTTTCTGGGATGACAAAAAAGAGCCCCCTGAGCAAAAATCTTATAGCCACTTGAATGATAATTGACTTTTTGCCTAAAATAACTAAGAAAGAAACTTCTCATCAAGATAACTTAAATATATACTAATTCTCTTATTTTTAAACGATTTCTCATCATGAATTGCACGATCAAAAACCTGAATTTGACTTGTTATAATGCTACAATTATTATTTGCAACTTCTAATACGCCACTATCAATTACAACCTTCTTTTCTGTTTGGTTACTCATTTTAACAGTAATCATACCAGGCAATAAATAAATTAAGTAAGGAGCATGGTGAGCTAAAATCATAAGCTCCCCTTCGAGCCCAGTTACTGAAAGAGAAACCACTCCACTGAATGAAATTTGATCATCAGGAGAGAAAAATTGCACTTTAAAAGTATTCATAATCTTTAACTTTTATTTAGCTTCAGCTTGTATTAATTCAGCCTTTTTTATTGCTTCATCTATATTCCCCACCATATAAAAAGCAGCCTCTGGTAAGTGATCATATTTGCCTTCAACAATCCCTTTAAAACTGGAAACAGTATCAGAAAGTGAAACAAATTTACCAGGCATGCCAGTAAATATTTCTGCAACGTGAAAAGGTTGAGAAAGAAATTTCTGAATCTTCCGAGCCCTATCAACAATAATTTTATCTTCATCAGATAGCTCATCCATACCAAGTATTGCGATAATATCTTGCAGTGATTTATAAGTTTGCAATATACGTTTCACCTCAGAAGCTACATTATAATGTTCTTCACCAATGATTTCAGCAGATAAAGACTGAGAAGTTGAATCAAGTGGATCAACAGCAGGGTATATTCCCATTTCAGCTATTTGCCTTGACAACACTGTGGTTGCATCAAGGTGAGAGAATGTAGTTGCTGGGGCTGGATCAGTCAAATCGTCCGCAGGAACATATATAGCTTGCACAGAAGTAATAGAGCCAGAAGTTGTTGAAGCTATTCTTTCTTGCATTGCACCCATATCAGTTGCAAGGGTTGGCTGATAACCAACAGCTGACGGTATTCTTCCAAGTAAAGCAGAAATTTCAGAACCAGCTTGTGTAAATCTAAAGATATTATCCACAAAAAATAGAACATCTTGGTTTTCACGGTCACGAAAATACTCTGCCATAGTAAGTGCTGTTAAAGCAACTCTAGCCCTTGCTCCAGGAGGCTCATTCATCTGACCATAAACCAAAACAGCTTGAGATTTTTCATGCTCATTTATATTTATTACATTTGAAGTGATCATCTCGTGATAAAGATCGTTACCTTCACGCGTTCTCTCCCCTACCCCGGCAAACACAGAAAATCCTTTATGAGCTTTTGCTATATTATTAATTAATTCCATTATTAGGACTGTTTTACCAACACCGGCTCCACCAAATAAGCCAATTTTTCCTCCTTTAAGATAAGGTGCAAGAAGATCTATAACTTTTATTCCCGTAACTAAAACTTCTTCCTGTATTCTCTGTTCAGTAAAACTTGGAGGTGCTCTGTGTATAGGCTCTAAGTTATACTTTCCCTTCAGTGGACCACACTCATCTATAAGCTCTCCAACAACATTAAAAATCCTTCCTAAAGTTGAACGCCCAATTGGCACCGATATTGGTGCACCTGTATCAACAAATTCATCCCCCCTTGACATGCCATCTGTGCTATCCATAGCAATACAACGAACTATATTGTCACCTATATGCTGCGAAACTTCTAAAACCAGCTCCTTATCCTTATATTTTAGTTTGCTTTTTAAAGCATTAAATATTTTAGGCAATTCACCTTCAAATTTTATATCAACAACTGCTTGAGTTACCTTAATCGCTCTACCTATATTCATCTCTTTATTTTTATCACCTAACACTATAATTCCATAAAAGAACTTCTAAAGAAAATAAATTTTATATTATTAATAGAAATTTTGCAACATTAAAACGCTTACTAGTTACGCTTCATTACAAACAATGCAAATGCATTTAATAGCCAAGTAATAATAAACAATACTAAACTAAGCGCATAAGCAGCAAGAGTTTGTACACTATTGAAATCCTGATCTCCGGTAAGTAATGTAGAGATCTGCACGGTAATGGTAGTAACTGAATTAAGAGGGTTAAAAGTCAAATTTGCGTTGATTCCCACAGCCATTAGCACAATCATTGTTTCACCTATCACTCTTGAAATTGACAATAAAATTGCACTTAAAATTGTAGGCATTGCATAAGGTATTGTTATATGCCATATAGTTTCCGCTGGAGTTGCACCAAGTGCCATGAAGCCATAACGCAAGCTTTTTGGAACAGATCTTATGGCATCTTCGAGTAAAGAAATAATAAAAGGAAGAATCATTATCCCAATCGATAAACCGGCAACTAAGGCACTTTCTGAGTGTATACTTAAACCAAAAAAATTTGCTACCTGCTTTATAAAGAAAGACAAAAACACAACCGCGAAATATCCATATACAACCGTAGGAATAGCAGACAAAACTTGCAAAGTTGTATTAACAATATAACGCACTTTCTCACTCGCATATTCACTAATATATATTGCAGAAAATAAACCAAGCGGAACGACAACTAACATTGCTATAATAGTTATAAGTAATGTACCAACTAAAAGCGGCGCTACACCAAAACATCCTATCTTCTCTTCATTGATAGTGACTACATTGTGGCCCCATTTCAAGCAAAACAAGAATTCTGAAATAGCTACTTTATTAAAAAAACTAATGGATTGAATAAAAATAGACAGCATTATAAATAAAGTGATAAAAAATGATATGGCCAAAGCCACAAATAACGAAAGTTTTATTATCTTATTTCTTTTATTTTTAAAGATAAAAGCAAGCATGAAAAAAAGTAACGCTATAGAAATAAAAGTTACAAAACAATTATTATAGAATACTAACAACCAAGTTAGCATCCATACACAACTAAGATATAGATAAGATTTAACCTTATTTACTTCTTGAAACCTACTAAAACAAAATAAAAGGATTAGTAAGACAGGTATGACTATCACCGAATTCATTCTTCCATGCATCAAATTTTATTCTACGAAAATGTCATACAAGTTCACCATTATTTGACAATAAAGTAAAACAATTTAAAATAAATAATTATATTAATATAAAAACAATGAAGAGAACATTTCAACCAAAAAATTTGATAAGAAAGCGCAGACACGGATTTCGTTCACGTATGGCAACAAGAGCTGGAAGAAAAATCCTTAATAGGCGCCGTTCATTAGGGTGTAACAAATTATGCGCATAGTAAGTATAAAAAAAAAGATTTTTCTTCTGCTTTCAAAAATAAGTTAGCACTCAACAGTCTTTTTTATCGTGGGCTTTATATATCACTGTACGCTATAAAAGAAAGAGAACCTGAAAAGTACATTCATACTATTAGAGTAGGTCTGGCTATCAGTAAAAAAACCGGAAAAGCAGCAAAAAGAAATAAAATAAAAAGGCAACTACGAATGCTTGCTAAAATTAGCATTTTAAATATAAGTAATATAGGGCACTACTACATAATACTAACTCATAGAAACATTATGCAAGCAAGTTATAAAAATTTACAAAAAGATCTAACTATTTGCTTAAAAAAGATAAAATAAAAAAAATCTCAATTAAGGTATTTACAACTATATTTTTTATGATAATATAGGTAAAATTTTTAAAAATAGTTAATGGGTGTGGTGAATGGTAGAGCATATAAAAGAGGTAAATAACACAGGCTTTGGTCAGATGTATCAATTCTTATTTCTTCCTAAAGGAACAGGAACAGATTGGAGGTCAGCATTTCGCCAACAAGAAGAATTATTTAAAAAAGTGGGAGGTAATGTAATATTACCAGAAGTCAGTAATTCTCCTTCAAAAGGGAATCAATTAGGGGAAGTAGGAACAATGCTAAATAATGTAGAAAATGACCAAGAACATATAAGAAAAAAAAGATATCGTAGTTAAAGTAAAAACTTAAAGAATAGTAACAAAACAAGAAAGTTAAAATATAAGTATACCTACTGTCTAATTAACAAAGAAATTTTTATAAACTCGGCGGCGACCTACTCTCCCTTTTCAAGTACCATCAGCGCTAAAAAGTTTCACTTCCGAGTTCGAGATGAGATCGGGTGGTTCATTTTTGCTATAGCCACCAAGTCAATAAAAATTTCTAACTTAACAATTTTAACTTAATATTTAACACTGCATACACACATATAGAAAGCAAATAAATCAATCAGGCTATTAGTACTAGTTAGCTTCACATGTTACCATGCTTCCACACCTAGCCTATCAACGTGGTAGTCTTCCACGGCCTTAATTGGGAAATCTTTTTGAAGAGGGTTTCTTGCTTATATGCTTTCAGCAATTATCCCATCTATACATAGCCACCCAGCGATGCTATTGGCATAACAGCTGGTACACCAGAGGTATATCCATCTCGGTCCTCTCGTACTAGAGTCAGACCTTCTCAAATTTCCTTCACCCACGGCAGATAGAAACCGAACTGTCTCACGACGTTCTAAACCCAACTCACGTATCACTTTAATCGGCGAACAGCCGAACCCTTGGGACCTTCTTCAGCCCCAGGATGTGATGAGTCGACATCGAGGTGCCAAACGGTGTCGTCGCTATGAACGCTCGAACACCATCAGCCTGTTATCCCCGGCGTACCTTTTATCCGTTGAGCGATGACCCTTCCATACAGAATCACCGGATCACTATGACCGACTTTCGTCTCTGCTTGGCTTGTCAGCCTCGCAGTCAGGCAAGCTTATGCCATTATACTATCAAGCTGATTTCCGACCAGCTCTAGCTTACCTTCGCACGCCTCCGTTACTTTTTAGGAGGCGACCGCCCCAGTCAAACTACCCACCATACAATGTCCTAGTTCCAGATAATGAAACATAGTTAGATATCAAAAGTGTAAAGGGTGGTATCTCAAGGTTGACTCCATTATAGCTAGCGCCATAACTTCAAAGTCTCCCACCTATCCTGCACATCACACTTTTAATAGCAATGTAAAGCTATAGTAAAGGTGCACGGGGTCTCTTCGTCTAACCGCGGGTACCCCGCATCTGCACGGGGAATTCAATTTCGCTGAAGTGATGTTGGAGACAGTGGAGAAATCGTTACGCCATTCGTGCGGGTCGGAACTTACCCGACAAGGAATTTCGCTACCTTAGGACCGTCAGTGTTACGGCCGCCGTTTACTGGGGCTTCAATTCGGAGCTTGCACCCTTCCTATTAACCTTCCAGCACCGGGCAGGCGTCAGACCCTATACTTCCACTTACGTGTTTGCAGAGTCCTGTGTTTTTAGTAAACAGTCGCTACTCCCTATTTTGTGCCACCTACTCATAGTTGCCTAAAAGCAGGTTACCCTTCTTCCGAAGTTACAGGTATAATTTGCCGAGTTCCTTCAACATCATTCTTTCAACACCTTAGTATACTCTACTCATCCACCAGTGTCGGTTTGCGGTACGGCCTCATAAATATAAGTGCTATTTCCTGGAGCTTCTTTTAAGCATAGATCAATCCAATAAGATCTATACAAATACGAAACCCGTCACACTTAAGAGGTTTAGGAATATTAACCTAATTGCCATCGACTACTCCTTTACGGACTCGCCTTAGGAACCGACTAACCCTACGCAGATTAACTTAACGTAGGAACCCTTAGATTTTTGGTGAGAGTGTTTTTCACACTCTTTTACGCTACTTATGTCAGCATTCTCACTTCCGATATCTCCAGCAGTTTTCACAAACCACCTTCACAGACTTACGGAACGCTCCGCTACCGCGCCTATTGATCGAAATCAATAAGCACTCACATCTTCGGTATACAGCTTTAGCCCCGGTACATTTTCGGCGCAGAAAAACTTATTTAGACAAGTGAGCTGTTACGCTTTCTTTAAAGGATGGCTGCTTCCAAGCCAACCTCCTAGCTGTAATGGTTTTTCTACTTCCTTCCCCACTTAGCTGTAATTTTGGGACCTTAGATAGTGATCTGGGTTGTTTCCCTCTTCACCACGGACTTAGCACCCGTAGTGTGCCTGCTGTATAATTAATTGTTGGTATTCGGAGTTTAGTTAGATTTGGTAAGACGGTGAATCCCCCTAGTCTATCCAGTGCTCTACCCCCAACAACATACATACAACGCTCTACCTAAATAGATTTCGCGGAGAACCAGCTATTTCCAAGTTTGATTGGCCTTTCACCCCTAATCACAACTCATCCAATAATGTTGCAACATTAACTGGTTCGATCCTCCAGTGTGTTTTACCACACCTTCAATCTGGTCATGACTAGATCACTTGGTTTCGGGTCTAATCCATAAAACTAAAACGCCCTATTCAGACTTGCTTTCGCTACGCCTACACCTAACGGCTTAAGCTTGCTTCATAGATTAACTCGCTGACCCATTATGCAAAAGGTACGCTGTCACTCTAAATATCAATAAATTGATATAGAGCTCCAACTGTTTGTAAGCACTTGATTTCAGATTCTATTTCACTCCCCTCCCGGGGTTCTTTTCACCTTTCCCTCACGGTACTTGTTCACTATCGGTCGTTAAGGAGTATTTAGGCTTGGAGGATGGTCCCCCCATATTCAAACAGGATTTCACGTGCCCCGCTCTACTCAAGGATTTAAAAACTCTCTACTTATACAGGACTATCACCTTCTATGGTTACTATTTCCAGAGTATTCTAATTCTTATTCTTAAATCACTAGCCTTTTCCGCTTTCGCTCGTCACTACTAACAGAATCTCGGTTGATTTCTTTTCCTTTGGCTACTTAGATATTTCAGTTCACCAAGTTTGCTTTACATACTTAGTACGTAATAACTAGCTAAACTAGTTGGGTTTCCCCATTCGGAAATCTGCGGATCAAAATTTGTTGACAATTCCCCACAGCTTATCGCAGCCTGCCACGTCCTTCATCGCCTCTTAACGCCAAGGCATCCATCAAGTGCTCTTAATAATTTATTTATCCGACTATATGCAGAATATGCAGAGTTAAATATTATTAAAATTGAATTGAGATTAAATTAATCTCTACCATAAAACTTGTCAAACATCTAAAAACTAAATTAATCTTTTATATGTTATAACCTAATAAATAATATGTCAACGCCTTTTTGCACAAAACATTTACTTATATTATCAACAACAATATACTAGCAATCCTAAACAGTATAATCTGAGAAATATGTGGTAAACTTATATATACAGTAAAAATTAATAAAAAAGATATTTTGTAAGATAAAATGTGTTAAAATCAATTGCCTAAAAATGATAATAAACATTCGGAGTATTTCTAACGTATGAAAAGTAATCTCTCTTTTATAAAAAACGTTGCTTTAAATTGTATGTCTAAGCTCATTGGCGTATTAAATATTAAGAAAGTAAAACACTTCATTGTGAATAAATATAATACTCTTCATAAAGAAATGACAGTGCTTCTTAAAAAATCTAAGAACCTGTTAAACACCAACATTGAAATCGGTTTATATCACTTTTATAAAGGTAGCATATCAGATGCAAAGTTACGATTTTGGTTAATTAGCATATTTTACCCCCATTTACCTATAGTCTGGTATAACATCGGAAGGTGTCATTTTGCGGTAGGGAATACTAACAAAGCTTATAATTATTTAACAAGGGCACTAAAATTAGATAATGACCACGAGGAGGCGTCTTACTATATAAAAAAAATGACAAACTCAGCGCCTATTACAGAATTGCCAAAAAACCTCATAAGACAATATTTTGATTACACAGGTGAATATTTTGTTGAGCATTGGTTGATTGCCAAACAATATAGAGGGCATGAACTTGTACACATGATAATTACAAAAATCTTCAACAACTCCACTTCTGAGCTCAATATACTCGACCTTGGTTGTGGAACTGGAATATGTGGTCATTTCTTGAAAATAAATAGTATTGGAAACCATATAACAGGAATTGACATTTCAAGTAGAATGCTAAATATCGCAAGAGGATGCTTTATAAAAGGTAAGCCTGTTTACAATGAATTAATACATATGGAAATGAAAGAGTTTCTTAAACAAGAGAAAAACCAGCAGTATGATGTAATTATCTTTGCTGAAGTGCTACATTATCTACATGACTTTCAAGAAGAGTTGGAATTAGCAAAAAGATCTACGAGCAAAAAAGGAGTTATTGTATGTTTAATAAGAAGAAAGGAAGGTGAAGGTATTGACTTTGTAAACAAAGGAGACTATTTTCGTCACTCAGAAAGTTATGTTCAACATGTTGCAAAAGAAATAAATATGCAAATAAGTTATATGAGTTACTGTAAAATATATGGCAGTCAGGTTGACGGTATCTTGTTTGCATTACAGCATCAACAAAAAAATCCGAAAAACCTAACTTAAAAATCGCTCAAAATGACTTTTAAGTACCTATATATAATAAAAGAATAAAAGGAACTTTATGAATAACATTACCATTAATTACGCAAAGGACAGCAAATTAACCGACTTTGGAAAAGCAGTTCTATCAGACAGGTATTTAATAGAAAATGAAAGTTATCAAGACCTCTTTGCACGTATTGCTAATTACTATTCTGATAATAAAGAACATGCGCAGCGTCTTTATGACTACATGAGCAACTTGTGGTTCATGCCTTCAACACCAATACTCAGCAATGGTGGCACTAAGAGAGGGTTACCTATCTCTTGCTTTCTTAATGAAACCGAAGACAGCTTGCAGGGAATAGTTGATCTATGGAACGAAAATGTTTGGCTTGCTGCACGTGGAGGAGGCATAGGTAGTTATTGGGGAAATTTACGCTCAATAGGCGAAAGCGTAAAGGGTAGCGGCAAAACATCAGGAATTGTTCCATTTATTGTAGTGCAAAATGCTCTAACACTTGCAATTAGTCAGGGATCCCTAAGGCGAGGAAGTTCAGCAGTCTACCTTCCTGTATCTCATCCGGAGATAGAAGAGTTTCTAGATTTACGCAAGCCAACAGGCGGTGACCCAAATCGCAAAGCGTTAAATATACATCATGCTGTAATAGTAACAGATAAATTTATGCAGGCTGTTGAGAATGATCAAGAATGGAATTTAATAAGCCCTCACAACAATAAGGTTATTTCAACTGTAAAAGCGCGGGATATATGGATCAAAATATTAACAGCAAGAGTTGAAACTGGAGAACCTTACATTATTTTCCTTGATGCAACAAATAACAATAAGCCAGAATCTTACAAAAAGCTCAACTTAGACATCAAGATGTCAAATCTATGCAGTGAAATAACTTTAACCACAGGTTATGATCACCTGAATAAGTCACGCACTGCTGTGTGTTGTCTATCATCCGTAAACCTTGAGTACTACGAAGAATGGAAAGACAATAAACTCTTCATAGAAGATATAATGCGCTTTCTTGATAATGTATTGGAAGATTTCATAAATAAAGCACCGAATGAAATGCAGCGAGCAAAATATTCTGCAGCCAGAGAACGCAGTATTGGTCTTGGTGTGATGGGCTTTCACTCATTTTTACAAAGCAAAATGGTTCCTTTTGAATCAGTAACAGCACAACAATGGAATAAAAAAATATTTAAGTATTTACGCGAGCAAGCAGATATAGTTTCTAAAAAATTAGCAGAAGAAAAGGGAGCATGTTCTGATGCCAAAGAAGTTGATCTAATGGAAAGGTTTACACACAAACTCGCTATTGCTCCTACTGCCTCGATCTCCATTATTGCAGGTAATACCTCCCCTGGAATAGAACCATACGCAGCAAACGTATTCATACAAAAGACACTTACAGGCTCATTTGTAGTGCGAAATAAATTCTTGCAAAAACTATTAGCAGAAAAAAATCAAGACAATGATAAAATATGGTCTTCAATTTCAACAAACGAGGGTTCCGTTCAGCATTTAGATTTTCTTAGTGAGCATGAAAAATTGACATTTAAAACAGCGTACGAGCTTGACCAAAGATGGATTATAGAACATGCAAGTGATAGAACTTCGTATATTTGTCAATCTCAATCAGTAAATCTGTTCTTACCTGCCAACGTACATAAACGTTACTTGCACAAAATACACATGCTTGCTTGGAAAAAAGGATTGAAGAGCTTATATTACTGCAGATCACAATCAATGCAGAGAGCCGATAAGGTCTCGCATGACATATTCAAAAAAAGTGAAATATTGCAACAAAAAACAGATATTGACTACGATGAATGTCTGTCATGCCAATAGCGGCCTTACTCAGAAAAAGTAGAGAGAAAGTTAAGCAAATGGGTAAATAGACTTCTTGCATAACCATATAACGCACTTTTATTGGGAATAGAAACGAAAAAACTTCCTTGACAAACTCCGCCAGCCCCCTTATCATAAACACTGAAGCTATTTATTTATCTTCTCTGTACAGATTAAATGACAAAAAAACTCACGTATCTGGCGTCTCATGTTTAATTTTTTGCACTATGTGCACCTTATGTCTTTATCAAACTTCTACCTACATAAGCTGAAGCGCGCTTATAAAGCGTTTAAAACATAAAAAAACGCCAACTTAAAAAATGGATAGTGAATAACTAGCTACCCTAGGGTTTCTTTTGCCTTTTTTTCTGTTTAGTAAATTTCTTAAACATTTATAGCTAAGGTTAGTTGCATTTAAAAGCAGCTGAGTCGCGGTTATTAAGCGTTTAGAATAAAAAAACGCCATACTTGAAAGTATAATGTAAGTAATTAGCCAACTACGGGGCTTCTTTTGCCTTTTTTTTTATTTGGTAAATTTCTTAAGTATTTATGGCTAAACGACAATCGTCATCCCGCTACTTGTTAGCGGCCGAGATACCGCGAATGAATCGCGGTATGACGGTTCGCGGTGGCATGACGATAAAGTTTATACCTCGTCATCCCGCTGCTTGTTAGCGGGATCTCTTGTTAGCGGCTGAGATACTGCGGCGGTATGACGTAGATTGCTGTCATTCCGCTACTAGTTAGCGCCGCAGCGGTATGGTGTAGGAAAATTAGCTATATAGCTAACTTGTACCACGCGTTAAAGCTTTTAAACAGGTCTTGGTTTACTTACTCCATTATTTTCTTTATTATCAGATATCATTTTAAATAATATGGAGGAGCAAATTGTCAGCAATTGCCATTATTGATTTTGGTTCACAGTTTACACAGCTTATCGCAAGACAAGTAAGAGGAATGGGTGTTTATTGTGAGATATTTCCAAGCAACATCAGTTTTGAAACAATATCAAAATTCAATGGGTTTATTCTCTCTGGAGGACCACAATCTGTAAATGATGATTGTTCTGAAACAAGTAGAGTAGTACATGAAATTATAAAACTTAATGAGGCAACAAGCGTTCCTATACTTGGAATATGCTATGGACAGCAACTCATTTGTCATTATTTTGGAGCAAAAGTAAAAGAGAGTTTCAAACAGGAGTTTGGTAGAACTAAAATCAAGATACTAAAAGAATCCCCCATTGTAAAGGATACCTGGGATGTTAATTCTGAAGTGGATGTATTAATGAACCATGCGGACAGTGTTGATACTATACCACAGGGATTTACTGTTATCGCATCAGGTGTGATAAATCAAACAATTGCAATGATTGTCAACGAACAGCGGAAGATTTACTGTACTCAGTTCCATCCTGAGGTTAAGCCCACAACAAATGGCAGTAAATTGCTCTCTAACTTCTTGGATATTGCAAATTGCAAAAGAGACTGGACAATGAAGTCGTTTATTGAGGAGCAAAAGGAAAAAATCAAAAATGTAGTAGGAGAGAAAAAAGTAATCGCTGCAGTAAGTGGTGGGGTTGATTCAAGCGTTGCAGCGGCTCTCACACATAAAGCTATAGGAAAACAATTGAACTGTATTTTTATCGATACTGGGTTGTTACGCAAGAACCAAACCATCGCTATGTTGAAAGAGATTCCGATAAATTACGTTGATAAATCAAATTTATTTTTGAGTAGGTTGAAGGGAATAACTGATCCAGAAGAAAAGCGAAAAATTATCGGTAACACTTTTATTGAAGTGTTTGAAGAAGAAGCAAAAAAAATAGGTGATGTGGATTTTTTGATGCAAGGTACCATCTACTCTGATGTAGTTGAGTCAGGGCATGCCTCAGACAACACTAGTACAATTAAGTCTCACCATAATGTTGGTGGGTTGCCAGAAAAGATGAATCTGAAGTTAGTGGAGCCTTTACGTTACCTCTTTAAAGATGAGGTAAGGCTACTTGGAAAAGAAATTGGGCTTTCAGACGAGATAATATTTCAACATCCATTTCCTGGACCCGGACTTGCAGTGAGGATTATAAGTGAAGTCGATAAAGAAAAGGTGCAAATATTGCAAGAAGTAGATGAAATATATATTAATACGATGAAAAATTACGATCTATATGATAAGATATGGCAAGCTTTTGCTGTATTATTACCAATAAAAACTGTAGGCGTTATGGGAGATGGTCGTACGTATGGATATGTTTGTGCTTTAAGGGCTGTAACATCATCTGATGGTATGACAGCCGATGCATTTCCATTTGAAGATAAGGATCAACACTTGCTAGTATTTTGGGATTTTTTACGCAATGTCGGCAGTATAATTGTTAATAATGTTCCCGGAGTAAATAGAGTTGTTTATGATATCACTTCTAAACCACCCGCAACTATTGAGTGGGAGTAAATCAAAAAGATCCCGCTGCTTGTTAGCTGGATCTAGAGATACCGCGAATGAATCGCGGTATGACGGTTAATTTTCTTTATTTTGCTTATAATTTCCACAAGCAGTGCAAACATAAATGAAGAATACAAATATCCTTTTGGTAATTCTATATGAAATCCATGAAGTATGAGGTACACACCGACAAGTAAAACAAATAAAATGGCGATTATTTTTAACCCTGGGTTAGATTTGATTAACTGGGCGGTATAACTTGATAAAAACAGCATTGCTAGCATGGAAAATGTAAATGCTGTAGCAATTATTACCATGTTATAAGTTAGTGCTATAGCAGTTAATATCGAATCAACCGAAAAAACTAAATCTATTAATATAATTTGTAGCACAACTAAAAAAAATTTTGATTTAACGTTTGCTTTCTTTTTATTTTTCTTACATACAAAGATGTCATCCCGTAACTCCATAGAGCTCTTAACAATAAGGAATAATCCCCCTGCGATCATAAGTAAATCCCTTGCTGATGCAGTGTGAAATATAGGTTTTTGCATTGATAATATAGATGATGTAAAAAATAGTATTACAAAACGCATTAATAGTGCTAATCCAAGGCCCATAAGGCGCACTCTTTCTCTCAGCGCATTTGGTACCTTATCTATTGCTAGAGAAATAAAGATTAAATTGTCTACACTAAGTATAGTTTCAAGTAGTGTAAGTGTCAGTAAAGTCCAAGCATCAGTTAGCATTTTTGTTTCAAATTCGGTTCTTCTTACTCTACAATAGATGTGTAAAAATTAAGTGACTTCACTCAGAAGTTTTATAGCAGTTCTCCAGAAAAACAGGATATATAAAGTTCAGCAGCTTCTTCTATTTTCGTTTTTGAGCAAAATCAATAATAAGAGAGTTTCTTATTTTCATGCACGCAAATAAGATAAAGCCTTATTTTCATTTTTGACTTTATTTGAAAATAATATATACTATAAAAATAGTGTGCTAGGTTGAATGAATGTATATTAAAGGATCACCATCAGGCAAAGTATTCCCTGGTTATCAGGCATTTATACCAAGCCCCTTGCCACCAAAATTTGAATGGGACAATGATTTAGTGAATAGTCTTTAAACCCTTACTTTACTATAAGGAAAGTGGTTGAAAACTTAGGTGTCGTATTTACAACAGCCCAAAGAGCAATCGTAAAGCTTGAAGATTTAGGCATCGTTTCACAAACTTCTCAAGGAAAGAGAGATCGGGTTTATTGTGCAACTGATATTTTGAATATTCTAGAAGAACCAACTAAGATTACAGAGAACTTCGATAGCACATTGTAGCTATTGTGATGAATAAATTCAGCAAACAGCAAGCTTAAAGAGTCTGATCCAATGGACATGCTGAACAAAAAGTAAGGAGCTCCTTTTGGAGGATTATATTAACTTATTAATTAATTGCTTGACTTTTAGCAGGATTTATTATATTATTTATTAATGAGTAATGCAATCAAACCAAGGAGGATAGCATGATAAATAATTTGGATTCAATAATTCTTGGAATAAAAGATGGTGAAAAGGCGATTGAAGATTTAAGGGTTGTTCTTAAAAAAAGAAAAGAAGAAGTTATTACTACACAGACATTTAATTACGCTTTACAATGCCCACAAACTACAAAGGAAGCGATAGTACACGAAATTCTGCTTCATTTTATACAAAATCCTGGCGAGCAATCACTAGAACAAGTAATACAATACTTAGATGGAGCAATACAATCTAGGATATATGCAAAAAACAACCCAATAAGAAATCTAGATGAAGAATTTCGTACTCATATAAACTTTAAAGATGAAGAGGGAAATACATTACTACATCATGCAGTTATAGGTAATAAAACTGAAGAAATAACCACCCTGCTTGTTACATATAGTGCAAATCCTTTGATACAAAACGCGGATAATAAAGTTCCTTCAGATTTAGCTCAAGGAAAAACAAAAGAAGTGCTTATTAAAAGTATGAAAAAACAAGCTAATACGAAAAAAGAAAGCGCTATGGTAGGCAGTTTGGTGCCTGGCGTAATAATTGGTGGTTTTCTTGGTGTTGTACTTGGAGCTGGTGTGTGTGTTGCAGTAAGTCTTTCTGGTGGTATGATACTAGGTGTAATGATAGCATCTTCTCTTGTTGCTAGTATAGCTATTGGACTGGCCATGTATTTTTTGAGTCAAGACTATGAACAGGCTAAAGCGATAGAAAAAACTATTAGCACTGTTAGCTCTGAAATATCTGTTGATGATACAACTGTCGCAAATGGTAAAAAGGAGCCACAACTTACATAGAAAAAGCTATAGTATTTTTCAAACTAAATAATAAACCTTGTAATTAGGATATTCTGGATTCCAGCGTCACGCGCTGGAATGACAACTGTGTTTTTGTTTTTTTGTCATCAAATACTCCTACTCTTTATGTCATCCAAGTGTCCTGACTACTTGGATCCAAGAAATTTAATTGTTTTAAATTTTCCCCTCCATACACCTATTTAAAATTTATGTTATTCACATGTGCAATATAATCTATAATAACGTTTATCAATACAATATATTAAAAAATATTATGAGCTTCGTAAAAGAAAAAAACACCCCTGTGATGGAGCAGTATTTGAACCTGAAAGCTCAATACAAAGATCATCTGCTATTTTATAGGCTAGGAGATTTTTATGAATTGTTTTTCGATGATGCTATTAAAGCTGCGAAATTGCTGAATATAGTGCTCACTAAGAGAGGTAATTCGTGTGGGCAAGAAATACCAATGTGTGGAGTGCCAGCACACAGTAGTGAATCTTACCTGCACAAGCTAATAGATTTAGGATTCAAAGTAGCAATCTGTGATCAATTAGAAACTGCTGATGAAGCAAAAAAGAGGGGCTATAAATCCATAGTAAAACGTGATGTAGTGCGAGTTGTAACTCCAGGTACAATTATAGAAGATTCACTACTGGAGGATAAAAGCAATAATTATCTCGCATCCATAGTTGAACAAAATGACGAATATGCTATTAGTTGGCTTGAATTATCGACGGGAAAATTTTTTCACACTTTAACGAGTTTGAAAGCTCTAGATAGTGATTTATTGCGTATATCACCAAGAGAATTATTAATTTCTGAAAAATTCACTGAGGATGAAAAAATTAGATCGATTTTAAAAAATTATAAAATATCAATTACGCAACACGCACAGAGCTTTTTTGAGTATAGTAAATCTCACAGAACATTATGCGAGTTTTATAAAATCAGGGAACTTGGGAGTATAGGAAATTTCAGCAAAGTAGAAATCATGGCGTGTGGTGCACTGCTTGAATATGTCAGAGTAACACAAAGGGGCTCTATTCCAAGGCTTGAATTCCCAAAAACCTATAAGCAACAAAATTTCATGCTTATTGATGCTTCAGCAAGGAGAAATCTTGAGTTGTTTTCAACTCAATTTGGTGAAAAGAAAGGTTCACTAATTTCAGTTATTGATCATACAGTTACAGCTTCTGGTGGACGCCTGCTCAAACAAATGCTCGCTTCACCCCTTGCTTGCTCCAAGGCAATCAATTTGAGGCTCAGCACCGCTCAATTTTTTGTAAATAATCATGATTCACGCAGAAAAATACGAGAGATATTATCTAACATTCCGGATATTGAAAGGTCTTTATCGCGCTTAATACTAGGGCGTGGTTCACCAAAGGATATGAACCTATTGAAAATAGGCCTAGGAAAGACTTTAGAATTGTCTGAGTTCTTATGTAAAATTGAATCAGGTGAAAATGGATCTCTCCCACAACAATATGTCATCCAAACTGAGATCCAGCCAGCGTCACGCGCTGGAATAACAGTAAAATCAGACGAGAGTGAACTAAGCACAATACATAAAAGCCTTGGCAATCATAAAGACCTATTTGAACTGTTAAATAGTGCTATACTCGATAATAACCTCAGTTCCGTGAAAGAAGGAGGATTTATTCACTCAAAATACAACTCAGAATTATCTGAGTTATCTTATATATTGAACAACAGTAACAAGTTGGTAACTAAGCTCCGTGAATCTTATCGCGATCTTACTGGCATTGCCGCACTCAAAATATTACACAACAACATACTTGGTTATTACGTTGAAGTGTCGGCAAATCACAAAATAACTTCGGATATATTTATTCATAGGCAAAGCTTAGCAAATAGCATGCGCTACACTACTAATGAATTGAAAGAACTAGAAAATAAAATTCTTACGGCACGTGATGCTGCAATCGGCTTAGAAATGAAAATTTTTAGTGAACTGTGTAGTGAAGTCGCTAAAGAATCTGAAAAAATTGCTCTTGCTGCAAATGCTTTGGCAAAACTTGATATTAGAACCGCATTTGCAGAGCTTGCAGTGCAAAATAATTACGTAAAACCCATTATTGATGACAGCAAAGAGTTCAATATCTGTAGCGGAAGACATCCAGTGGTTGAAGTTAACGATAAATTCATTGCAAATAGCATCAATTTAGCTGGTATACATCTAATTACTGGTCCTAATATGGCTGGAAAAAGCACTTTCTTGAGGCAAAACGCTCTCATTGCAATTTTAGCTCACATGGGGTCATTTGTGCCAGCAGAGAGTGCACATATTGGAGTGATTGACAAGATATTCAGCAGGGTTGGCGCAACGGATAATATAACAGCTGGTTATTCTACCTTCATGGTAGAGATGA
Source organism: Wolbachia endosymbiont of Drosophila willistoni (assembly GCF_040084705.1). Lineage (NCBI taxonomy): Bacteria > Pseudomonadati > Pseudomonadota > Alphaproteobacteria > Rickettsiales > Anaplasmataceae > Wolbachia > Wolbachia endosymbiont of Drosophila willistoni. The sequence continues at coordinate 546,158 of NZ_CP157591.1, read as the reverse complement.
TCGAAACAGCAACGATAGTAAATCAGGCAACGGACCGTTCCTTGGTGATACTTGATGAAATTGGTAGGGGCACAGGGGTGTATGATGGATTATCTATTGCACAGGCGGTGATTGAACATATTCACAATGTAAATAAGTGCCGCGCCATTTTTGCAACTCATTATCATGAATTAACTAAAGTAAGCAAATACTTGAAGAACGTGAAATGTTTTTGTGTAAAAATAAGAGAGTGGAACGGAGAGGTTATTTTTCTACATGAAGTAATTGAAGGCATTGCAGATGAGTCATATGGAATACATGTAGCAAAACTTGCTGGTTTTCCTGATTCTGTTTTAAATAGAGCAAGTGAAGTGTTTGAGGAGCTGAAGGCTTGAATCATTATTATAAGTGAAGAATTACCTATACAATCGTGGTAGTAGCTATAGAAACGAAAAACTTACTTGACACCCTTCGCCAGCGCCCTTATCATGATAGTGAAGCTATTGTATTTGCTTTCGCCAATCTGCAGATTAAAAGGTAAGGATTACTTAATGTATCGGCGTCTTATGTTCAATTTTTTGCAGTATATAGATACTGTATGTCTTTACAAAACTTCATCTACATCTAGATTTTTATCTAAATAAGCTGAACGTGCTTATAAAGCGTTACAAGACATCAAAAAATGCCAATACTCGACAGAGATAGTAAAAGACTAGCTAACTCGGGGATTCTTTGTCTTTTTTTCTGCTTAGTAAATTTCTTAAACATTTGCAGCGTAAGTTAGTTGCAATTAAAAGCAGCTTAATCTTGCTTGTCAAGCGTTTAAAACATAAAAAACGCCAATATTTTAAAGCGGATAATAACCCCAGGGCTTCTTTTGCCTTTTTTTTCATTTGGTAAATTTCTTAAATATTTATAGCTAAACGACAATCGTCATCCCGCTACTTGTTAGCGGGATCTAGAGATACCGCGGCGGTATGACGTAGGACTGCTGTCATCCCAGTGCTCCTTTTTTTGTCATCCCAGTCTGGGATCTATTTTGCATGTAACTCCAATTGTGTTTTGGCATAAAACGCGACGCGTATTAGACTTATTTGCAAGCAAAGCTTGCTAGATCCAAGTAGTCAGGGCACTGGGATGACAGGAGAAGGAAGCACTGGGATTGGGATGGAAAAGGCTATTTGTGTGATGCCAATGAATGATAGAAAGTTCTGCAAGAAGTCATTAATTGCAAAAATTTAATATAAATTATAAAATAAATCCACTGAATAAAAAATATATGCTAATTAGTACAACATCAGAACTGGAGAATACATGTGAAGAGTTAATAGCAAAAAAGCCGAAATTTATAGCAGTTGACACGGAGTTCATTAGAAATAATTTAATCTACTACCCAAAATTATCGTTAATTCAAATTTCTTACGGAGAGAAGAGTTTTATTGTAGACACATTAGTGCCAGAAATTGATTTATCATTCATTAAGAAAATAATGCTAAATCAGGGGATAACCAAAGTGTTTCATAGCTGCCGGCAGGATATAGAATCCTTACTCACTGTGTTTAAATGTATTCCCACTCCCATTTTTGATACCCAAGTTGCTGCTATGTTTTGTCATTATTATCATGACTTTATTGGTTACTCAAAAGTAGTGGAGCAATATCAAGGAATAGCACTGGATAAAATTAAAGCTAAAAATTCAGATTGGTTAAGGCGTCCGTTGTCCGAAGATCAGTTAGATTATGCAGTAAACGACGTGGTACACCTATATGACCTATACCAAATATTGTGCAATAAACTTGAAGAAAATAATAGGATGGGTTGGTTTCAAGAAGAGATGGAATCAATAGTTGATATAAATAAGTATTTACATAGCCCAAAAGATGCATGGAAGAGGATTAAATTTAATTATGAAGTAAATCCAAGATTGATACTAACTGTTAAAGCAGTTAGTGAGTGGCAAGAAACCTTAGCACAGCGCTATAATATGAACCGTAATAAAATAATCAATAATGCTGTAATAGCTGATTTTATTGAAAAAAATGTAGAGCATGTTGATGAGATTTTAGATGATCTCAAGAGGAATACAAAAAATATAAAAGATGCGGATTTACTAGAGTTTGTGAATATTTTTAATGAAAATGAGAGAAATTGGATGCAGCAAAACAACACCTTATCGAGTAATTATGACAAATCTGTACTTGATATACTCTCAATTATTTTAGATAGTAAATGTAAAGAAAGTAACATATCAAGGAAATTAGTTTCTTCAAAAGATGAGTTAACCGGGTCAATATCTGGACAGACAGATAAATTATTCAAGGGATGGAGATATGATTTTTTTGGCAGGTCAGTTGAATCATTTTTGAACACAAGCTCAAAATTTGAGATTTCAGCAGTGAAATCCGCAAATAATATAACCAAAATTCAGAGTAATTTAGTGGAGAATAACTGTTGCTAAAGTAACTTAGATTTATCGACAATCGTCATCCCGCTACGTGTTAGTGGCTAAGAGATACCGCGGCGGTATGACGGTTAAGTAGGGTGTTATCCAAGTAGCCCTGACTACTTGGATCCAGGAAAATTGATTGTGCACTATACAACATAAAAGCTAGATTCCAGACTGGAATAACACCACCTACAAATTGCAATGTTCGTATAGTTATGTGCTTGACACTGAGATCTAGAAAATCTAGTTAATATATATAGAGAAACCTTAGCTATAGTTTCAAAAGAAGTCGAATGTATTTTGTTATATGATTATAAGTCTAACAGGCGGAATTGGGGTAGGAAAGAGCTTTGTAGCTAATTGCTTTCAAGAGTTTGGTGCTGTTGTATTTGATGCTGATTCTGTTGTACACCAACTTTATAAAGTGGATAAAAGCATAATAAGTTATGCAGAGAAAAATTTTCCTGGAGTGGTAGTAAATGGTGAAATAGATAGAACAGTACTGTCTAAATATTTCTTAGCCTACGATGAAAATTGGAAACAATTTCAATCTTTGGTTCACTCTGCTGTGCTGCGTGAATTAGAATTTTTTATTGCCAAGGAAAAAAAGATCGATAGAAAACTTTTAGTTTTAGATGTGCCACTTCTATTAGAAACAAAATTTTATTTATATTGCGACCTTATTGTTTTTGTTCATGCAGATAGCGTTGTGCAAGCTCAAAGACTTAACGAACGCAACATAGATAAAGAAAAGCTTAATCTAATCTCCGATGTTCAGTTATCTATTGAGGAGAAAAGGAAGATGAGTGACTTTATTATCGATACCAGTGTAAGCAAAAAGTATGTTTTTTCTCAAGTAAAAGATATAGTGGATTCATTAAACCTAAACACGTAGCTCTACGTCATACCGCCGCGGTATCTCTAGATCCCGCTAACAAGCAGCGGGATGACGGTTGTCAGGATCCCAGCAGCCTCCCTCCCCTGTCATCCAAGTAGCCCCCTATGGTGTCATCCAAGTAGCCCAGACTACTTGGATCCAGGAAAATTGATTGTGCACTATAGCAACATTTTTGATCAAAAACTGGATTCCAGTGTCAAGCACTGGAATGACACCCTTCCGATGGGAACTGCTCTCAAACTACAACAGCATGAGTAGCTACAGAAGCTTTAATGATACAAGAAAAAATAAACAGCTATCATTTTTTTAGTAATTAAGTAAAATAGAGTGAAAGATTGCGAGGAAGTTTTGAAAAATAAGATAAAAAAGATAGTAATTTCAGGAAAGGAAGTGTGGCCAATCATCGAAGGTGGTAAAGGCATTGCAGTTAGTGATGGGAGATCAAGCGGAGCATTTGCTGCAGCAGATACTGTGGGTACATTTTCTGGTGCAAATGCTAAGCTTATTGATGATAATGGCGAGTTAGTGCCACTAATTTATAAAGGCAAAACAAGAAATGAAAAGCATAGTGAATTGATTGAGTATAGTATTGAAGCTGGAATTAGTCAGGCAAGAATAGCAAATGAAATATCAAAAGGTCATGGAAGAATACACATGAATGTACTTTGGGAGATGGGAGCAGCAGAACGCGTACTTCATGGCATATTAGAAGGAGCGAAAGGTTTGATTCATGGTATTACCTGCGGTGCTGGTATGCCTTATAGGCTTGGAGAAATTGCAGCTAAATATCAGGTTTATTATTACCCTATTATCTCATCGGTGCGTGCTTTTAAAGCATTATGGAAGCGTGCTTACCAAAGAATATCTTCCTATTTGCTTGGTGGAGTAGTGTATGAAGATCCATGGCTTGCTGGAGGGCACAATGGACTGAGTAACAGTGAAGACCCAGAGCTACCACAGGCTCCATTTGAAAGAGTTGCAGAGCTTAGATCTTTCATGAACGAGATCGGTCTTTCAGAAACACCAATTGTTATGGCAGGAGGAGTGTGGCATTTGAAAGATTGGGAACATTGGTTTGACAATCTGCAAATTGGACCAATAGCTTTTCAGTTTGGCACTCGTCCACTTTTGACGAAAGAAAGCCCAATTTCTGCAGAGTGGAAAAAGAAGCTACTCACTTTAGAAGAAGGTGATGTATTTTTAAATAAATTCAGTCCAACAGGGTTTTACTCATCTGCGGTGAGGAATAATTTTATACGTGAGTTACAGGAACGAAAATTACATCAAGTAAATTTTTCAGAAAATGCCAGCGAAGAATCCAATAGTGAATTTGCAATGGGTAGCAGAGGTAGGAAGATCTACCTTACTGCAAAAGACAAAGAACTGGCAAATACATGGACTAAAGCAGGGTACACAGAAGCAATGAAAACCCCAGATTCAACTGTTATTTTTGTGACGCCAGATAAATTTAAACAAATAAGAGAAGATCAAATCAATTGTATGGGATGTTTGAGCCATTGTTTGTTTAGCAATTGGAAAGATCATGGTGACCATTCAACAGGACGAAAGCCAGATCCGCGTAGTTTTTGCATACAAAAAACACTGCAAAACGTTATACACGATGGTGATATTGAGAACGAACTCATGTTTTCCGGGCACAATGTGTACAAATTTAAGCAAGATCCATTTTATGAGAATGGCTACGTACCGGCAGTAAAAGAACTGGTGGAAAGGATATTGACTGGGTATTGAGTCAGTGACCTTACCCAGAAAAAGTGGAGAGAAAGTGTGGAATGTTTTTTACAAAAAGAATGATGCATCAAATTGTTCTGGAATGCAATAGTTAATAGTGACGTTGTTTGTTATAAAAAATTTCTATGTATTCAAATATTGCAGTTCTAGTTTGTTGAGCAGAGTGTTGTGAAGTATCAATAAGTATTTCTCTTTTCAATGAGCTAAAGAAGCTTTCTGCAACAGAATTGTCGTAACAACAGCCTTTATTACTCATCTATATTCTTTACAGCTAAGAGATATTGATACCCTTGCGCAGTATATTGTGAACCTTGGTCACTGTGCAGCAGTAGATTTTTAACAGGTTTACGCCTATTAATGGCCATTAATAAAGAGTTCATAACCAATTGTTTATTTATTGCACTACTCATTAACTACCATACGTGAGAATTATTGCTGCCAAATATAGCCATCCCTCCTTGGTTTTGATGTAAGTAATCCCATACTTTATTTGGTTGATCAACAATAAAGTTTTGATCTAGTATATTGGGAGCTACAGCTCTATTATCTGTTTGTTGTTTTTTAATTTTAAACTTTCTTCTCAGTATAGCCCTGATGTCATTTTTCTGCATAATACTTTGCACCGTTTTCAAATTGCAACTTTTACCCAAAGCCTTCAATTCAGCATGAATTTTAGGAGCTCCATATCTACATTTAGAAACTTGATATATTTTTTGAATAGCTGCGAGTAGCTCTTTATTTGCTGATTCTCTACTGCTTATTTTTCTTGTGGTCCACTTATAGTAGCCACTAGCAGAAAATCCTACATAATTCCTGTACTTTATAGCAGTTACTATATAAAAAAATATTTTACTCTTTTTGACTGGCCAGGGCTTTTTTTTAAATGTCTCTTTCCCTTGTTACTCTTGCTTTGTAAATCAAACCTCTCTTTGTCATAAGGTGCTACATCTGGAAATGCATTTGCCGCCGACTTTTTTTCGTTGTGTTTCTTTATCCATTTTCCTAATAAACCACCCTTTATTCCTAAATCTCTTGCTATTTTTGTAATTGTTTGACCTGCCTTTCTTTGTTCATTTGCCAGCTTAACAGCTTCCAATTTGAATTCTGCCGTATATTCTCTTACCATTTCTAATCCTCCAAAATTTTATTTTACCCAAAAAAACTCTTTTCTTTCTCTCCACTTTTTCTGGGTAAGGTCAGTCTTTAGGCACCCAAACAAAGGGAAATGCTGGATAAAAAGAAAATACTTTAAAAAGTATAATAACGATAACTGGCGTTTTATGACAAGTAACAAGATACATCTTATTATACACAGCGATCATGTTATTAAACGACATATCAAAGTGCAAAAAACCAGATCTCCATATGATGGTGATTGGGTATATTGGGGTAAACGTCTGAGAAAAATACCAGATAAGCCATTAAGAGTAATAAAACTATTGAAGTTACAACAAAGTAAATGTGATAATTGTAGACTATGGTTTAAAAGTGATGATACAATAGAAATACATCACAAAGACCGGAATAGACGAAACAACATGATCAAAAACTTATCTTTGTTACATGGACATTGTCACGATGAATTACACAGGAGGTGTGCATGAAAAGCTCCAAATTGGAGAGAAGCCGTATGAGGCGCAAAGTCTCACGTACGGTTTTGAAGTCGAGTGAGGAGGGGCGACCTTCTTCACTTAGACAACAATATGCAGATGAAACTACGGAAGAAGACTTAAGGAAAATAGCAGAAAAAGCACCAATAATAAAGTTAGCCTACGATGAATTAGACAGGTTTAGCTGGAATGAAAAAGATTTAGTAGCATATGAAGAAAGAATAATGGATCTGCGGAAAGAAGAAGGCATCCTCGCTAAAAAACTTGATGAGGGAAAGATTGAAGGAAAGATTGAAGTAGCAAAAAACCTACTTAAGGCTGACATCTCTATTGATATTATCTCTCAGACAACCGGCCTTCCTCAAGCTGAGATTAAACGACTTCAGGAAGAAATCACCTAAAAGGCTAATGATCAACGAAAAAATTGTAAGAGAGAACTTAAAAAAAGTCATAGAGCAAAAAAGCGGTAAAGATGTGATCGCTCTTGGCATAATATCCTCAATTATTATTAAAGGTCAAGATGTTGGTTTTGTGCTTGAAGTTGCCGGTAACACGCAAGCAAATGAAGAATTAAGAAGAAATTGTGAGCAAGCTGTTAAAGCTATACCGGGGGTGACAAAAGTGACCGTGGTTGCTACTTGTCAAAAACAAACTGGGCAACAAAAAGCTAAATTACATATCGAAGGAGTGAAAAATATAATCGTTGTGGCCTCTGGTAAAGGCGGTGTGGGCAAGTCCACAGTTGCGCTAAATCTTGCTCTCTCATTAGCAAAGTTAAAACACAAAGTTGCGCTGGTTGATGCAGATATATATGGTCCTTCAATTCCTAAAATGCTTGGCGCTGAAAAATTAAAGCCAGAAATACAGGATAGTAAAGCAATGCCTATAGAAAAGTATGGACTGCATACTATTTCAATTGGCTATTTTATCGATAAAGATCGTGCAGCAATATGGCGCGGACCTATGATTACAAAAGCACTTTATAATCTGCTAATGGGAACAAAATGGTCCGATATAGAGTATTTGATAGTTGATACACCACCTGGAACTGGCGATGTGCATTTAAGTCTTATGGAAAATTTTAACTTAACTGGGGCGATAATAGTTTCAACTCCACAGGAGCTCTCTTTAATCGATGCTCGCAAAATTTATGATATGTTTACAAAGCTCAGCGTACCGGTTATTGGCATTGTAGAAAATATGAGTTATTTCATTCAAAGCGGCTCAAAAATATACATATTTGGAAAAGACGGTGCAAAAAAAATGTCTGAGGAGCTGGGCATCAAACTTCTAGGCAGAGTTCCTCTAGATCCACAAATATGCCATGCTTCTGATTGCGGAAATCCTTTAATGTTAAGTGAGGATTTGGCAAAAATTTATAAAGATATTGCTTTGGAAACAGTAAAACATTGCATAGCTGTAAAATTCTAAAAAAAACACAGCTTTACGCAAAGAGACTTTAAGAATTCGTCTGTCCTCTTTACTATAAAATAGATATTCGTCTATCAAATATTATCTTCAACTTGAATATATTTAAAGATGTTTTGTGTATCATCTAAAAAGTTATTCTTTATATTAGTTAATTCCGATTGTTTTTGGGATAGATTATCCTTTATTGTTCTATCAAAACAATCAAGATCTCTGCACTTTAATTGAGAATCCATGTCTCCATTTTCATACAAACCTCGTATAATGTCATAATATGCTCGAGTTTCATCAGTTTCTGGTTGTTGCTTTTCTCTGAATATTGCCTTTAATTTCGAATCTATGTCTAATTCTCTTTTTATAGCTTCAACAGCATTTTCATGATACTTTTCATAATCTTCAAAACTCTTTAATATTTTGTCTTTTGCTTTATCTTGTAGCATTTTTAGCAAATCTTTAGCATGAGATTTTTCAATTTTTTGCTTCCAGTCATCATACGTATATTCTGAGTTACCATGTTTTGTATCTTGACACTCGCCTCCTACATTAAATATTTCTTCGTTGCAGATTTTATCACCCTGGTAAAAGTGATCGCTTATATTGATTTTATCATTAGTTAAAGTTTGTTTGATTGCTGCTTTGTTTTCTCCAAGTTCTTCTCTGTACTTACTAATGCAATTTAACATTTTTGCTTTGCAATCTGTAGTCATAAACTAATACCTTTAATAAAATAAGATCTATCTTAGCATGAAGTAATTAACATTTTATTACAGAAGTTTACTTTTAGGTGTTCTCAAGATGATATAGCTAAAGTGGCTTAGGTTTACCGACAATTTGAAAAACCGTCATTCCGCTACTAGTTAGCGGAATCTATACCGCGCACAACTGTACGAACGTTGTAGTTTGGGCCACCAGTGGGCAGTGCCCAGACACTGGGATCCAGGAATTTTATTAAGTTGGTAAGCATAAAAGTAGCTGTTTTATGTTAAAATACAACATTTTGATGATTATGAAAAAGCTGGATCCCAGTGTCAAGCACTGGGATGACATCATAGAGGCACTGGAATAACATCATCCTTTTTTCTGAATTCCAGTGTCAGCTACTTTCATGACATCGTTTACTATGTGCCACATTGCAATGTTCGTACAGCTATGGAATGAATCGCGGTATGACGTAGGGAAACCTTTCTTGGGTTAGCTATAGGTCTTTGTCTATAAAGTTTGTTTAAACTATTTTCAAAACAGATAAAATATAATTTTACAATTAGCGTAAATAAAATGAATTATGATGTAATCATTTCAGGTGGTGGGTTACTTGGTCTTATTACTGCCATTGGCCTCAGTTGTGACTCTGTGTCTGTAGCTGTGATTGAAAAAAATAGTCTACCACGTGTAGTAGATGATAATCGAGCATTTGCTATTTCTCAAGGCTCGAAAAAAATATTGGAAAAGTTAGGGATTTGGCAGTTTGTGGAAAGTGAAGCTGAGCCAATACTTGATATATGCATATTAGATGCGGTTACTGTGCATTACAATCATAAAATGGTTAGCGAAGAGCCAATGGGTTATGTTATCAACAATGCTACTATATGGAATGCAATCAACAATAATTTTCTAAATAAACTGAATATATACTCTCCACATTCCTATAAAACAATTGCTTGTGATTCAGGATATGTGGAAGTGATTCTTGATAATAACCAGGAATTAATATCATCGCTACTTATCTGTGCTGAAGGCAAAAACTCTAAATTACCAGAGTTATTTTCTATACCGACAGTGAAATTTGACTATAAACAAAGTAGCATAGTATTTAATGTAAAGCATGAACTGCATCACCAAAACTTAGCTGTGGAGCGTTTTTTCCCTGGCGGTCCATTTGCAATTCTACCGATGAAGGGTGGCTATACTTCTTCGATAGTTTGGACAGAAAAATCTGAAATTTCAAAAATGCTAATGGATCTGTCTGAAGAAGAATTTATTATAGAGCTTAAAAAAAGATTTGGTTCTTATTTAGGAGAGATAAAATTAGAGGGTGAAAGAAAACTTTATCCTTTAAGTTTTGTTTTCGCAAAAAAGTTATATAAGGGTAGAGTTTTGCTTATCGGCGATGCAGCACATTCAATTCATCCAGTTGCAGGTCAAGGGCTTAATCTTGGAATTAGAGATGTAGAAAGTATTATAAAGCACGTAGTTGCCGCAAAAGCATCTGGTATTGATGTTGGCAGTAGTTATTTATTAAAGAAAATTTCACGTAACAGATACTTTGATAATTTTACAATGGCGCTTGCAACTGATGGATTAAATAGGATGTTTTCCAACAGAATATTCTGCGCTAAAGCACTAAGAAATCTTGGCTTGATTGCAGTTGAAAATTCAAATTTCCTCAAAAAACGCTTCATTCGGCATGCTATGGGATTTATATAAATCACTATTTTATAGCTAATGCAAGTCAGGTTTCCCACGGCATACCGCCGCGGTATCTTGGCCGCTAACACGTAGCGGGATGACGAATGTATCTGTTCAGCAGTTGTGTTAAAAGTCAATAGAAAAATTGATGTAGCTGTGGATAAGTACTTTTATCTGTATAAACGTGCTTATCCACAGCTATACTGGCTCTTAGATAGAAACAGACAGAGAGTTATATTCCTCAGTAAAAACCCTGTCATCTCTGACTAAAGAGTTAGCAAGAATAAGCAATTTCCTCATGGCAGCAGTGGAAGCAATTTTATATGGCTTTTTATATTGACTATATAATCTAGTAAAGAAAGGTTTGATATAGGAATTAGGGGGGGAGGGGGGGATGTATGGTCCCAGAGTGTGATGGTATGATAAAATATGAGAAAACAATACCATCAAAGGAGGAATTATGGGACAAATATTACATGGGTGCGCCAAAACAACAGAGACAATTCGTAGAGCAATACAAAATAGTAAAGAGAGCATAGCAAAACTCTCCAGGTACTATAACCTTAATCCAAAAACTATCATTAAATGGAGAAAACGGTCTTTTGCCAAAGACGCTGATATGGGTCCGAAGCATGCAAGATCAACTGTTTTAACTTTAGAAGAGGAGGCTGTAATTGTTGCATTTCGTAAGCATACTCTATTGCCATTAGATGATTGTCTCTACGCTTTGCAAATCTCAATCCCACACTTGACTCGCTCTAGTCTACATCGTTGCTTACAGAGGCACAGCATTAGCAGACTACCAGATGTTGATGGCGAAGTTAAACCAAAAAAGAAATTCAAACAATATCCTATAGGCTATTTCCATATTGATATTGCAGAAGTCAGAACAGAAGAAGGAAAGTTATATTTGTTTGTTGCAATAGATAGAACATCCAAATTTACGTATGTTGAGTTGCATAAAAGTGCTACAAAACCTATAGCTGCTGAGTTTCTACGTAATTTGATTAAAATTTTACCATATAAAATCCACACTATTTTGACAGATAACAGTGTACAATTTACCAACCAAAAACGCCATAAATACGCTTTTCAACATATATTTGATAGAGCTTGTGAAGAAAATGACATTGAACACCGTCTAACAAAAGTTAGCCATCCTTGGACAAATGGGCAAGTTGAGCGTATGAACAAAACTTTAAAGAATGCCACTGTTAAGAAGTATTACTATCAGTCTCACCAGCAACTCAAAGAGCATCTTTATGACTTTGTTATGGCCTACAATTATGCTAAAAGACTCAAAACTCTTAAGGGTCTTACACCTTTTGAGTTTATATCTTTACAGTGGACAAAATCTCCTGAATTGTTCATACTAAATCCACACCATCACACTCTGGGACCATACACTTCCTGTGTTTCGTAATATTATACAATCAAATTGATAAAAGCTGTATTATCTCCTTGCAGCATTAAGTGTATATTTTTTGCTATTTTTTCCACTAAGGGAGTAACATTATCAAAATTTGAAAATTTTGATAACACATAATCTGCTAAGCTTCTTTGATCTTCAGGTCTACCCACTCCAAATCTCAAGCGCCAATAATCGTTGCCAATAAAACTATCTATGGATTTAAGTCCATTATGTCCAGCAGAACTACCACCTTTCTTTACTTTTATTCTTCCAAGTTCCAAATCAGCGTCATCGTGTATGACAACGATATTATCTAGCGATAATTTGTAAAAGTTTCGTATTTTTGCAACAGGGATGCCTGAATTATTCATAAATGAATAAGGCTTTATTAACATAATTTTATTATCATTAATTATGCCAGAGGTTATCAGATAATCGGCTTTTTTAGAGAACGAATGGAAATTCCAATATTTGCAAATTGTATCAACTACGATGAAGCCGATATTATGATGAGTTAACTCATATTGACTACCAGGGTTACCAAGCCCAACTATCAGGTGCACTATTCCTCTGTTTCTGCTTGAGGTTCTTCAACGTCACTATCGGCAGCAGAAATTGTAACAATGGTAAAATTTTCTTCTTCATGAGCTACAAACTTAACACCTTCTGGTAATTTTACATCATTGATATGTATAGATTGGCCAATCATTTTACCGGATAAATCAACTTCAATAACCTGAGGTATTTTATCAGGAGAGCATTTAACAGCAATAGAACGACACAAAACATTAAGCACTCCACCTAATTTGATTCCTGGAGCTTTACTTTCATTCACAAATGATAGAGGTATGTCTATTTTAATTTCACTGCCTTTATCAACAAACTGAAAATCAACATGTTGCACAGTATCCTTTACTACATGCAATTGGATATCGCGAACAAGAGCATATTCCTTTTTGCCCGAAATATTCAGCTCTATCAAATGTGCAGAAAGAGAGCCTGACTTATATTGCTTTGTGAATTCCTTTGCAGACAATGTCAAATTTACATTATCATGGCCCTTTCCATATATGATTCCAGGGATGTTTCCTTTCTTCCTTAGAGAATGCATCGCTTTTGTTTTTGTTATATCACGTAACTCTGCATTAATTGTTACTATTTCCTGTTGCGTCATCGGTTACTCCTATTCAGCTAATCCTTTTAATATAATTTAACAATAATATAACATAAAAATATTTATTTCAAACTTCATTCTTTCATACTAATTGTTTGTGAAAGGATTTATTTAGATATATATTTAAGCTTATTTAACAAGAACTATGGGCATTGACGATAAAGTAGTTTTTAGGATTTATAAACCAACAAGAACTGCAACACAATCTGGTTTAGGTAATACAAATTTCTGGCACCTAAAAATTGAATCTGGCTCTTACTACATTGAACCTTTGATGGGGTGGGTTGGCTCAAAAGATCCAAAAAAACAGATTGTATTAAAGTTTGATTCTCTTGAAAAAGCAGTATTCTACGCAAAAAAACGCAACGTTAAATACATAATTGAAATGCCAAAAAATGTTAAGAGGCTGCCAAAATCTTACGCAAGCAATTTCATACTAAAGTAAGTTGCACAACAAATGGTGTTATGCAAGTAGCTGACACTGCTCTCCTTTGTCATCCCAGTGCCCAGACACTGGGATCCAGGAATTTTATTAAGTTGGTAAGCATAAAAATAGCTGTTTTACGTTAAAATACAATGTTTTTGATGATTATGGAAAGGCTGGATCCCAGTGTCAAGCACTGGGATGACACCATTTGTTGTAAACTCACTTTTACTCTATGGTTATACTACCTTGCCGCTATCCTGAACGGATACAAAGTAAGTTTTATTGTGATGTGCTCATCTGTAAAAAATAAGACTTAATCTCACTGTTGATCATGGATTTTAAGTTGTGCTAGCACACTGCGGCCATTTAGAGAGTCAAGATTTTTAACCTGGCTAGCCAGTATTAAAGAGTTATTTTTCAGGTATTTCTTTACAAGGCTTGCAAGTCTTTTTGGATTATTCAAATAGCTCCATTCTGCTTGTAAAACTTTCATATCACTTTGTACTAAATTAATTTCACTTTTTATTTTTATTAGCTCTCTATTTAACGACTGAACATGTAATTTTACCTTAAATAGTCCTACAATGCTAAGAAAAAACATAACTATTGAGATGATGCAGAAAGTTCTCACGACAACCTCTGTATAGCTCTTAGTTTTGCTGAGCGTGAACGCGGATTTGCACTTACTTCTTCTATACTTGCTTCGATCACTTTTTTATTTAGCAGAGAGAATGTCTTGCAATCAGTAGCACATAAATCTTTAAAAAAAGTTTTGACTATACGATCTTCTAAGGAATGAAAGGTGACGACAATTAATTTGCCATTCTCACTTAAAATCTCAGATGCAGCTTTAATACCCTTTTCAAGTTCTTCCAGCTCATCGTTTACCCATATCCTGATTGCCTGAAATGTTCTGGTTGCAGGATCAATTTTGCTTTTTCCACGAAATACCACGGAACGTACAATATCCGCAAGCTCAAATGTAGTTTTGATAGTTTTCTTCTTCCGTGCATTTATTATTGCTCTTGCAATTTTGCGAGAATGACGTTCGCCTCCGTAGTTATATATAGTATTTGCGATTTCTTCTTCGCGTAAAGCGTTAACAAACGTTGAAGCGTTTATATAAGAAGAGTTATCCATGCTCATATCGAGTGGACCATCATGTAAAAATGAGAACCCTCTATCTCCGTTATCAAGCTGCATAGATGAAACTCCGATGTCAAAGACCACTCCATCCACTCCGTTTGATGTCATTCCAGCGCGTGACCAGTTATTTTTTCCAGTATCAAGTACTGGGATGACAGGAGATGGCTTAACGCTGCTTAGTATACTTTTAATATTACTAAACTTCTCAATGAATAGTTTTATTCTATCGGGATATCTAACGCTTAAATCATCATAAAACTTAGTTACCGTTTCATCTCTATCAATTGCATATACCTTGCAATCAGCTGACTCCAATATTGCTTTGCTATACCCTCCAGCTCCAAATGTGGCGTCCACGTATATGCCACCATCCTGCGGTGATAGTAGTGATAGCATCTCTTTTAACAAAACTGGAGTGTGTGTCATATCAAAAAATTTAAGTACAGTTGGTGTAGATATCCTACTCTACTCTACTCTTCACATCAATTTTATTTATGTACATAGATTTTCTTGCCAAAATATGGTATCTTATCGGAATATATGAGCAATAATATTAAAATCAAGGTTTAATATTGTTAATATAATATTCACATAACGTTCACATTTTTTTTTATATATAAGATCAAACAGGCTATAGGGAAATTATGCAGCAAATAACAAAAGTAATATTTTCAAGTTTGATTTGTAACACTTTATTGTGGTATGACCACATGCTTTTTGGCCACTTAATAAACATAATAGGTGGTGTGTTTTTTCCATCGGATGATCAACTAACCAGCGTATTGAAGGCTTTTGGAGTGTTTGCAGTGGGTTTCTTAATGAGACCAGTCGGTGCTGCTATATTTGGTCACATTGGTGATAAACATGGCAGAAGAGTTGCCTTATTGCTCTCGATTATATTAATGACTTTATCAACCGTATTAATTGCTTTTGTTCCAGGTTATCAAAGCATTGGAATACTAGCATCAATTCTGGTAGTTTGTTTAAGGCTATTGCAGGGTATATCCCTTGGAGGAGAAGCAGGAAATGCACCATTTTTAATAGAACATGCTCCTAAAAACAAAAAAGGATTTTTTGGCAGCATTGAAGTATTAAGCGCAATTTTTGGTTCAGTATTAAGCCTGATAGCGGTACTCATATGCAAAAAAGTATCTGATTTTGAATCTTGGGGGTGGAGATTACCTTTCATTTTCAGTTTAGCAATGGGATTAATTAGCATATATGTGAGATATATACTTGATGAAAGCCCAGAGTATAAAAGACAAAAAAATCCGTCTAAATTGCCACTAAAAGAGTTATTAAACAATTACAAAAAGCCTGTTCTAATATCAATAGGTATTGACTTGGTTGAAAATGCGTCTCTCTATATATATTTGGTATTTTTCAATGTGCTTACGAATAAAATATTAACAGTAAATACTCATTTTAATCATATAGTGGAAATACTGAGTCAAATTGCGCTCGGAGGATTGACAATATTGTTTGCAATACTTTCTGATAAGGTAGGAAGAGAAAAAGTTATGAAATTTGCATTTATAGCTTTTGTAATAGTGAGTTATCCAGTTTTTTCAA
Source organism: Wolbachia endosymbiont of Drosophila willistoni (assembly GCF_040084705.1). NCBI lineage: Bacteria > Pseudomonadati > Pseudomonadota > Alphaproteobacteria > Rickettsiales > Anaplasmataceae > Wolbachia > Wolbachia endosymbiont of Drosophila willistoni. The sequence goes on along the minus strand of NZ_CP157591.1, from coordinate 529,909 downwards.
TGTTATGTAGTGGCAATTACTTGCTGGCACACATTCTTTTTATAATTCCAATAGCTGCATCGCTTGGTCCTGTCAGTGCACTTATGTGCGAATTATTTCCAACAAAGGTTCGGTACAGTGGATTTGGTTTATCAAGAAATATAGCTGCTGGATTTTTTGGCGGCCTTGCACCATTTATATGCACAACAATTATCAAGGTTACAGGACAAGAGACTTCAGCTAGTTTTTACATGATTTTCTGTGCATTAATTGGGCTAGTTGCTATATCGCAAATTAAGGGTGAGCTTTCTTCAAAATTACCCAAAGTAAACCAAGTATAGTTGCAGTATAGCAGAATTTAAAAAAATCTAATTATAAGGTGGGAAATGCCAATTCTTAGGTGATAATGTGAATATTTCAGCACCATCTTTTGTTACTCCAAGTGTATGCTCAAATTGAGCAGAAAGTGAAAGATCGCGTGTTGTTACTGTCCAGTCATCGAGTTTACTGAGCAGAGTCTCATGTTTTCCAGCATTAATCATTGGCTCTATTGTAAAAAACATACCTTCCTTTAAGACAAGATCTTCATCTTGATCATAGAAATGCACTACATTTGGTGGAGCATGAAAGACTTTTCCTATACCATGTCCGCAGTAGCTGCGTACGATAGAATATCCAAAATCTCTAATATATTTCTCTATAGCAAGCCCTATTTCATTTAACTTATTGCCGGGCTTAACTTGTTTGATTGCTTCCATCAACGCATTATAAGTAGCGTCACATAAACGTTTTGCTTTTATTGATGGCTTGCCAACCCAAAACATGCGACTTGTATCACCATGCCAGCCATTTAAAATCACCGTAACGTCAATATTCAAAATATCCCCATCTTTAAGCGGTGTATCATCAGGAACACCATGGCACACAACGGCATTTTTTGAGGTGCAGATTGATTTTGGATACCCCCTATAATTTAGTGGTGCTGGAATTGCACCTGCATTAATTATAAAGTCATGGCATAGATCATTTAATTCATTAGTTGTCACCCCTACCTTTACGTACGGTGCAATGAAATCAAGAGTTTCAGCAGCAAGCCTGCCAGCCTTGCGCATAAATTCAAAATCTTCTTGTGAGTGTATAGTTATGTTCATATTTTCCATGTCTTATTGTAATTGGTACGCTTACTCGCAAGTACATAAACATAATAATTTTACATATTATAAAAATAAGTCCTATGGATCCTAGTGTCAAGTCATTTGTATGAAAGGTGGTAAAACAGAAATCTAGACTGTAACTTTTGATTTAACCCAATTATACAATTTACTCATTTTACCATCCTGACCTAAAATACCAGAATTATTTTTATAAAAAGTGTCAACTATTAGCTTTATAGAGCCTATAGCAGCAGAAAATACAGGATTTTTATCATATTCGCCATCAAGACCGCTACAAGACTCAGGGCACCCAATTCGAACTTGCTTATTGAATATATAGCCTGCAATTTCCTTCATGCTTGTGAGTTGACTAGTTCCACCTGTGATCACTACTTTATTAATTGGATCTTTCTGCTCTTGAAATTGCTCTCTTACCATTTCAAGTATTTCTTCAACTCTTGGTCTTATGATGTTAATAAGCTCAGATTTGAATACTTGAGTAGGTTCATCATTTTCGTTGTTTTGCATTGTAATGTACTCATTCTCATCTATTGAAGTTACGATAGTGCTGCCATACAGTATTTTTATATACTCTGCACGTTCTATGCTTGTGCATAGCCCGTAAGCAATATCTCGAGTGATATGAACACCACCAATTGGAACGCTGCTTGCATACACAAGTTTCCCTCTTTTGAAAATTCCAATTGCAGTGCACCCACCGCCTATATCAACAATAGCAGTCCCGAGCTCTTTTTCATCTCCACTCAGACAGGCAAGACCTGCAGAATATGCAGAAGCAATACAACCTGCCATATTTAATCCACCATTATTGGTAATACAGTTTTCAATATTGGTAAGCGCTGGACGCGAAGCAGTGACAACATTAACATCAGCAGATAGTCTTTTTCCGTACAATCCACCAACTTCTTTTATGTCAGTCATGTCATCTAAGTGATATTTTAGTGGTATATTGTGAATGATAACATTGTCTTCAATATATTTCTCAAATGTTTGAAAAACTACACGTCTTATATCACGCTCAGAAATCTCATGGTTAGCTGCAATAATTTCATTATGTACATTGAAAGATGAGATGCCACATCCAGCAATGTTCACATATATCTGATCTATGGTTTCTTCTGATACTTGTTCAGCTAAACCTATAGTTGATGAGATGGAGTAATTTGCGTGTTTTACATTAGTTATTGATCCACCGTTTACACCTTCTGCAATCTTATAACCCGTTCCTGTTACTTTATAGCTGAAGTTGCCATTTATCTTAACGATTAGACAAATAATCTTTGTTGTACCTATGTCTAAAACAGCAAAAACATTTCTCTTTGGTTTTGCTATTACTGCAGAGTACATTAGTTAACCTTATTACGCAATTTCATTTAAATTGTAGCTTCCTTTAATAATTTATATTTCTATTATAGATATAGCAACATTTTAATATACACTAAATTCTGGACAAAAGGAAAAGCAAAACATAGAATTATAATTTTTATGTCCATATTACCAATTGTAATTGCCCCTGATGAAAGACTAATCACACGTGCCAGTGAAGTAACAGATATAAACGATAAAATTAAAGAATTAGTAAACGACATGTTCGAAACTATGTATGATGCAGAAGGTCTTGGCCTTGCTGCAGTGCAAGTTGGAGTGTTAAAGAGAATTTTTGTTATGGATATTCAGCTAGAAACGATTGAAAATGAGCCAGCAGGATATGGCTCAACTGGCAAATTTTACATGATTAATCCTGAGATTACAGAATTATCCGATGAACAAGTAATTCTCAAGGAAGGATGCCTTTCAATTCCAGAGCAAAGTCATAAAATTAAGCGTCCAAAGTATCTAACTGTGAAATATAAAGACTTAGATAATGAAGAACAAACACTAAAAGCTAGTGGTTGGCTTGCAAGGTGTATTCAGCATGAATTAGATCACTTAAACGGCATATTATATATTAGACATTTATCTAAATTAAAGTATGATATGGCCATGAAAAAAGCACAAAAGGTTAAAAAGCATTATGAGCAATAAAGACCTAGAATTATTAAAATTTTACCATGAAGTGGGCGTTGATTGCACACTAACAGAGGGTGAAGAGGAAAAAAAATTGGAGAGCAAAGAGAGTGTACAACCTTCTGTTATCCAAACTGGGACCAAGAAGAAAGATGCAGATACGCGCTGGGGTGACACTAAAGATGGAAAAGACATGTTTCCAAGTGACTGGATAATCGAAGCAAGGAAACTTGCAAGCAAATGTAATAGTGTAGATGAACTAAGAAGTGCAGTTGAATCATTTGAAGGTTGTGAGATAAAAAAAACTGCAACTAATACTGTCTTTTCCGATGGTAATCCAAACGCAAAAGTTATGCTCGTTGGTGAAGCTCCAGGAGCAAATGAAGACCTTCAAGGCATACCATTTTGTGGTGCAAGTGGAATGTTGCTCGATAAAATGTTAAATGCAATCAATCTTGATCGCACTAAGGTATACATAAGCAATACTGTATTTTGGCGTCCACCTGGCAATAGAAAGCCAACCGACCTAGAGCTTGATATGTGCAGACCATTTGTCGAAAAACACGTTGCACTAGTTTCACCACAAATTTTAATTTTGGTCGGGGGAATCGCATGTTATAGCCTTCTTGACAGCACAAAAACTATATCGAATTTGCGTGGTAGATTTCATACGTACACTAACCAATATTTGTCCAATTCAATCACCACAGCCGCTATATTTCATCCAGCTTACCTACTTCGCCAACCGGCACAAAAACGTTTAGCCTGGGAGGACTTGAAGAAGATTAGGGAGTATCTTGATAACACCAATAACTGCACAAATACCTAATAAAGTGGTAGACCTCTTGCATAGTTTTTTGCAGCATGTTAACAATCGTTAGAAACGAAAAAACTTCCTTGACAAACTCCGCCAGCCCCCTTATCATGAAACTGAAGCTATTGTATTTGCTTTCGCCAATCTGCAGATTAAAAGGTAAGGATTACTTAATGTATCGGCGTCTTATGTTTAATTTTTTGCAGTATATAGATACTGTATGTCTTTACAAAACTTCATCTACATCTAGATTTTTATCTAAATAAGCTGAACGCGCTTATAAAGCGTTACAAGACATCAAAAAATGCCAATACTTGACAGAGATAGTAAAAGACTAGCTAACTCGGGGATTCTTTGTCTTTTTTTCTGCTTAGTAAATTTCTTAAACATTTGCAGCGTAAGTTAGTTGCAATTAAAAGCAGCTTAATCTTGCTTGTCAAGCGTTTAAAACATAAAAAACGCCAATATTTTAAAGCGGATAATAACCCCAGGGCTTCTTTTGCCTTTTTTTTTGTTTGGTAAATTTCTTAATATTTATAGCTAAACGACAATCGTCATCCCGCAGCGGGATCTATGCTTTGAGATATCGCGAATAAATCGCGGTATGACGTAGAGCTCGCGTTAGCTACACTTTTATGCTTACCAACTCAGTATCCAATCAAAATCCTGGATTTCAGTGTCAAGCACTGAAATAACACCGAAAGGGCTACTGCTGTCTTGGATGGAAACCAGTGTCAGCTACTTGAATCTGCCACGCAAATTGCCTGCAAATTGCAATGTTCGTACAGCTGTGCGTCATGCGCTGGAATGGCATCAAGGGGTAACTTTTTATTTAAACAATGATTGTAAAATGATTATAATAAGAGATCTATTGAAATTTTAAAGTTATTAAATATTGACGCTATATACTTAAGTGTTAAAATAGAATGAAAAGTTTTTAGGAGTTTATATGGCAGCAGGTGGGAAAGCAAAGACAGCTAGTAAAAATAACCCTACTCAGCGTAAGAAAGCTGAGCAAAAAATGTATAAAGATAAACCGGTAAAACCTGTTAGATATATAGATCGTGATTCGCGCATGAATTATATGTCTGCTCAATATGACAACGGCAATCTGGTTGAAGATGAGGTAAGCGGCAATCCTATAAAGTGGGAAGCTGTATAATAGTTGTGGTTAAAGTTACTATTAATTCTAAGGAATGTGAAGTAGAGCATGGGCTCACTATAATTCAAGCTTGTGAAGTCGTGGGCGTTGAAATTCCACGTTTTTGTTATCATGAGCGTTTAGCAATTGCTGGTAATTGCAGAATGTGTTTGGTTGAAGTGGAGGGTGGACCTCCAAAACCAGTAGCCTCTTGTGCAATGCCAGTTGCAGAAGGGATGGTTATTCACACTGATACCCCTAAGGTTAAAAAAGCACGTGAAGGTGTGCTTGAGTTTTTGCTAATTAACCACCCGCTTGATTGCCCAATTTGCGATCAGGGTGGTGAATGCGATTTGCAAGATATCACGATGGCTTATGGGAAAGGAACCAGCAGACTTGATGAGTATAAGAGGGCTGTGCCAAAAAAACACTTCGGACCACTGATTGAGACCGCGATGAATCGATGCATTCATTGCACTCGGTGTGTTAGATTTTTGTCTGATGTTGCAGGTACAAATGAACTTGGAGGAATCGGAAGGGGAGAAAATGTAGAGATTAGCACTTACATAAAAAGGCATATTAGTTCTGAATTATCCGGAAATATCATAGATCTCTGCCCGGTAGGAGCTTTAACTTCAAAGCCTTACTCCTTTACAGCGCGTCCATGGGAGCTATCACATTGTGAGACTATAGATGTGCTAGATGCTGTGGGTAGCGCAATTAGAGTTGATTATCGTGGCCCGGAGGTTATGAGGATATTACCAAGGCTGAGCGAAGAGGTAAATGAAGAATGGATATCAGATAAAACCCGCTTTGCCTATGATGGACTAAAAGTTCAGCGTCTTGATCGACCTTATATAAAAAAAGATGGTAAATTAGCCCCAGTTGATTGGAATGAGGCATTAACTGTTGCTGCAAAGAAATTAAAGAATACAAAATCAAATAAAATAGCTGCAATTGCAGGTGATTTAGCAGATTGTGAGTCTATGCTTCTACTTAAAGAAATGATGCAGAAGCTCGGCTCGGGAAATATAGATTGTAGGCAGGATGGTGCAAAACTTATACCAAATAATCGTGGATCGTATGTGTTCAATACCACTATTGAAGGTATAGAGAATGCGGATTTGTGTCTGCTTATAAATACAAACCCAAGGATAGAAGCACCGATCATTAACGTAAGATTGAGAAAGAGATATTTACAGGGCAACTTTCCTGTTGCAAGTGTTGGTCCTAACATTGAATATTTGTATCATGTTGAGAAATTGGGCGATAATCCTGATATTTTGAGTGAAATAGCAAATGGAAATCATAAGTTCTGTAAGCTGCTGAGTGCTGCTCAGAGCCCTATGCTGATTATCGGTCAAGATGCATTAGTAAGAGACGATTCTGAATCAATTCTAATTCTAGCTGGCAAAATTGCAGAAGAATTTAACATGGTCAGAGATGACTGGAATGGCTTTAATGTGCTGCATAAAGCTGCAGCAAGAGTTGGTGGGCTAGATATTGGGTTTGTTCCTAAAAAAGGCGAAAGGGATATTAATCAAATATTGGAACATGCAGAAAGTGGTGAAATAGAAGTTGTTTATCTTCTTGGTGCAGATGAAATTGACACATCAAAGTTAGAAAACACATTTGTAATTTATCAAGGTCATCACGGTGATAAGGGTGCACATGTGGCAGATGTTATCTTGCCTGGTGCTGCATATACAGAAAAATATGCAACTTATGTAAACACTGAAGGTCGAGTCCAAAGAACAAATTTAGCTGTATTTCTTCCAGGTGAAGCAAAGGAGGACTGGTTAATTATTAAAAATCTCTCGCAATATTTGGATCTCTCCTTACCATATGATAGTTTATTTGACGTGAGAAAAAAATTAGATACTATCGGTCCACAGTTTAGAAATGCTGATCAAGTGATAAAAAACACATGGGTGCCAATTAGCAATGGTAAAATAAATTTAAGTGATACACCTTTTACTTTAAAGGAGTGTAATTTTTATATGACGGATTCAATAAGTCGCGCTTCAAAAATAATGGCAGATTGTACTAAAGCTTTTTATGAACACACTAGTTAATATTTTATTTATTTTAGTACCGCTACTACTTTCAGTTGCATATTTGACATACTTTGAGCGTAAGGTCCTTGCTGCAATTCAACTAAGGCACGGCCCGAGTGTAGTTGGACCTTTTGGGCTATTGCAGCCATTTGCAGATGCTATTAAGCTACTGATTAAAGAGCCGATAATACCATTTAGAGCGAGCACCATACTGTTCATTATGGCTCCAATGCTTACCTTTATCTTGGCATTAATTGCCTGGGCAGTTATACCGTTTGGTGCTGAAGTAATTGTAGAAAATGGCCAGCAAGTAGTTATTCCTAAGGTTATAGCAAATATTAATGTTGGAGTGCTTTACGTGCTAGCTATATCGTCGCTGGGAGTATACGGCGTGATTATTGCAGGCTGGTCAAGCAACTCCAATTATGCATTCCTTGGCGCTATACGGTCGGCTGCTCAGATGATTTCATATGAAGTTTCAATAGGCTTAATAGTTGCTGCAGTCGTTATTACCACTGGAACATTAAATCTTGGAGAGATGGTGGTAGCGAAACACAATATGCCATTTTGGGTTGATTTGCTACTAATGCCTGTAGGAATAATATTTTTTATTTCTTTGCTTGCAGAAACTAATCGTCACCCATTTGATTTACCAGAAGCTGAAGCAGAGCTTGTCTCTGGATATAACGTTGAATATTCATCCATGCCTTTTGCCCTCTTTTTTCTTGGAGAATATGCAAATATGATTCTAGCAAGTGCTATGATGACGATATTCTTTCTAGGAGGATGGTATCCGCCGCTGGAGTTCAGTTTACTTTACAAAATTCCAGGTTTAATTTGGTTCATTTTGAAAATAGTTATACTTTTGTTTATATTTATTTGGATTAGAGCAACAATACCTCGTTATCGATATGATCAGCTAATGCGCCTTGGTTGGAAAGTATTTCTACCAATATCGGTGCTTTGGGTGATACTCATTTCAGGGGTGTTGCTCTTTACTGGGAACTTGCCTGGATCCAATGTTTAATTTTCCAAATACAAGATTAAGACGCAGGCGCTCGAGCAAATGGGTTCGCAATTTAACAAGTGAAAATAGTTTATCAGTAAATGATCTGGTTCTTCCTCTGTTTGTTCATGACAGAGAAGAAACAACTGAACCAATTTCTGGCTTACCAGGCGTAAAATGTTATTCAATAGATGGATTAGTGTCTATAGTTAAGGAAGCTAAAGATTTAGGAATTAATGCTGTTGCAATTTTTCCTGTAGTTGATAGTAAACTAAAATCTGAAAACGCTGAAGAAGCATATAATTCTGACAACTTAATCTGCAGAGCAATTTGTGCTGTAAAATTAAAGGTACCTGAAATTGGTATTATTGCAGACGTTGCACTGGATCCATACACTATTCATGGCCATGACGGCATTTTAAAAGATAATCAGATGGATGTAGAAAACGATGAAACTATATCAGTACTGTGTAAGCAAGCACTTGCTTTAGCGAAGGCAGGATGTGATATAGTTGCTCCTTCTGATATGATGGATGGTAGAGTAGGAAGAATCAGAAAATCATTAGATGATAACAACTTTCAAGACGTATTAATATTATCTTATGCAGTGAAATACTGCTCTAGCTTCTATGCTCCATTCAGGCAAGTCGTTGGTTCATGTGGGCTATCACATTCTATAGACAAAAGTGGTTATCAAATGGATTATAAAAATGCGCACGAAGCAATGTGCGAAATTGAAATGGATATAAATGAAGGTGCAGATTTTATTATGATTAAACCAGGTATGCCATATTTAGATATTATCAAAACAGCAAGTGATAAGTTTAATTTTCCGATTTTTGCTTACCAAGTAAGCGGTGAGTACGCAATGATAAAAGCTGCTGCAAATAATGGCTGGCTAGATTATGACAAGGTGATTTATGAATCTTTGATTGGTTTCAAACGTGCGGGTGCAAGTGCAATATTCACTTACGCTGCACTTGATATTGCAAAAAATTTAAGTGCATAAGCCCTATAAAATTATTAAATTTTTGGCGCACGTTCTTCTACTGTTGCTGCATATTACTTAAAGTTTTCCAATACATGTTTTAAGTTGTTGATAAGTCCGTTACAATACAGTATTATAAATAATATAAACCAAGTGTTACTTAGAACATGGGGATTTTTTTTAAATTTTTGGGAAAGATGCTAGGCAAGGTTTTTCCTGCTAAAACAGTAAGCTCTCTTTTAGGAATAGGATATTTACCAAGTTGGCAGAACTATTGGTCTTCTTTTTTAATATTATTTATTGTCGATGTTATATTAATTCTTGCATATGGAGGCGAATACTTACTATATAAAATGCCAGACTCAGGAATAGTTGTAGCTGCTGTTTTTACAAAATTGGCAATAGTTATGTTAGTAATGCAATTAATTGGAATATTTATTTTTCATGCTCAAGACCCTTCAGCAAACAGTGGTGAAGAAATAGTAATACAAATAGCGTCAGGGCAAGTACTGACTGTAGCACTTTCAATGCCGGCAATGATGTCGATTTATTATGCTGTAAGTAAACTCTATGGGAATATATGTAAGCAGATGTTTCAATGCCCATTTTGGTTTAATGATTTTATGCACTTTTTCTTTTTTCTTATGATACCTTACGTATTTTTTAATGTCGTAGAAGTGATAAAACCATGGCCAATAAGTTCAATACAGCTCAGCTATAATAATGCAATGTCAATTACATTTGAGGGGATTTTTCACACATTTTATGCGGTGATTTTACTGTATTTAACAGCATTTATATTCTGCGATTTAACTATGCATGATGCAATTGTCCTAAATAAAAGCATAATTCAGTATGTGAGGGAAAGTTCAGCAGTTTTAGGTGATTATTTACATGATACTGTTAAAAAAATAGGTATTGAATAGTACTTATTTATTTATATATTTAGTATAAAAAGTGTACAATTTGTGTGAACTTACAAAGTATAATAAAAGAGTTACAAGATTTTTGGGCTAGTGAAGGGTGTGTTATACTTCACCCATACACATCTGAAGTTGGTGCTGGCACATTACATCCTGCAACAATTATGTCTGCAATTGATACAAAACCGGCAAAAATTGCATATCTACAACCAGTAATTAGGCCAGCAGATGGACGCTATAGTGATAATCCTAATCGTTTGTATCAACATCACCAATATCAAGTTATAATAAAGCCATCTGGTAATAATTTACAAGACGTCTATTTAGATAGCTTAAAAGTTCTTGGCATATCTACAGAAAAATATGATATTAAGTTTGTTGAAGATGATTGGGAAAATCCGAGCGTTGGTGCATCAGGACTTGGATGGGAAGTTACATGCAATGGAATGGAAGTAACACAGCTTACTTATATACAGCAAGTTGGAGGGATTGACTGCAAGATGATTCCTGGTGAGGTGGCATATGGGTTGGAACGTTTAGCAATGTGCATACAAGGTGTAGATAATGTTTACGATATAATTTGGAACGATAACGGTGTAACTTACGGAGATATTTTTAAACAAAGAGAATATGAATTTTCTTATCTAGCGTTAGATTATTATGATACTAAAGTGGTACAGCAGCAATTCGAAGATACGGAAAAATTGTGTAAGTTCCTTATTGAAAAGGAGCTACCAATGGCAGCCTATGACCAATGTATTAAAACTAGTCACCTACTTAATCTGCTTGATGCAAGAGGTGTGCTTGGTGTGAATGAACGTACAGCTTATATTGGTAAAGTTAGAGAGCTAACAAAAAAATGTTGTGAATTGTACATGAGTAAATAGCGTATGTCGTTGCAGTTATTATTTGAGTGCCTTTCAGAAGAAATACCACCGAGAATGCAGAATGTAGTTGCAACTCAAGTTAAAAGCTGTATTGCCAATGTTTTTAACAAAAATAATGTAAAATTTACATCAATGGAGGTTTTTATAACGGCACGTCGCATTACCCTATTTGTCGACAACATAAATGCTTTGGAGCTAAAGGATTCCAATAACGAAGTTAAGGGACCAAACATTAACGCACCAAAAAGTGCTATCGAAGGTTTTTTAAGAAAATATCAGAAAAATGAAGAAGATTTGCTCGTTCGAAAAGTAAATAATGAGGATTTTTACTTCATTAAAAGAGAAAGCTGCTCATTTAACATCAGAGAATTCCTCAAAAATCAACTGGAGGAAATGCTCAAAAACTTTTCTTGGTTGAAGAGCATGAGATGGGGCGAAGGAAAAGAAAGGTGGGTTAGGCCAATCAAAAACATTTTATGCATTTTAAATGACGAAATAATACCTGTGTCTTTTGCAGGGATCACAGCATCTAACACAACATATGGCCATCGATTTCTCTCAAGTGGTACAGCGTTAACTGTTAAAGCACCTAAAGACTATTTTGAATTGCTAGAAAAAAACAGTGTAATTCTCCAAATGGACAAAAGAAAGCAATTTATACTAGATCAGATTAATAAATTCACAAAAGAGCAGAATTTACAACTTGAGAAAAATGATTATTTACTAAATGAATTGACAGGGCTTATAGAGTGGCCAATCGTACTGTTTGGTGAAGTGAATCAAGAAAAGTCATTTGGATTACCGAAGGAAGTAATACTTAGTATAGTTAATATACAACAAAAATACCTTGCTTTAAGTAATGGAAAGAGAATTTCACACTTTGTCACTGTTGTCAACGTCAACAATGGTGAAGTTGTTAAAGGGCACGAAAGAATATTAGAAGCACGTCTTGCTGATGCCCAGTTTTTAATATCTCAAGATAAAAAGGAAAATCTAGATTATTATGTCAAAAAATTAGGTTCGATATTATTTCATGCTTCACTTGGCAGCGTGGGGGAAAAGGTGAAGCGTATTACGGCTCTGTCAAAGTATATAGCTATATTTATTCCACATGCTTCGCTGATAAAAGTTGAACGTGCTGCATATTTGGCAAAAGCTGATTTGGCAACATCGATAGTCAGAGAGTTTCCAGAATTACAAGGAGTAATGGGTGGATATTATGCTTCTTATTTTCAAGAAGATAAAGAAGTAGTGGAAGCTATAACTGAGCATTATAAGCCAATCGGGCCAGAGCAGGAGTGTCCTAAATCTCCTTCTGCAATTGCTGTGTCAATTGCAGACAAAGTGGATAGCTTAGTTGGTTTAATTGCAGCAGGTGAGAAAATCTCTGGTTCGTATGATCAATTTGGTTTGCGGAGAATGACAATTGGTATAATTAGGACAATACTTGAAAATAATTTGCATGTTCCAATTAGGCTAATGATAGACAAGTCAGTATCTTTATATTCAAGGCTTCTATTTAATAAAAATACAGCGTCAGTTGATAAGCCGAATAGAAAACAAATTTCAGAACTAGTATTTAGATTTTGCTTAGAAAGATTCAAGGTTATTTTAAAAAATAGAGATATAAGGCAAGATGTTGTAGATTCAATACTATATAAAATCGATATTAATGATCTGCTGACAGCAGAAAAGCGAACTGTTATATTGGATCGTTATCTTAGTACTCCAGAAGGTGAACAAATTCTAAGCACTTACAAAAGAGTCAGTAACATGATGAGCAAAGCAAGGAAAAGTGATGGCACTACTTATAGTGCATCTTACGGTAAGAGGTTTTTGATTGAAAGTGAAGAAATTGCGCTATCAAATTGTGCTATAACTGCTTGTAAAAACATAAAACAAGCGATAAAAAATAACCACTTTAATGTAGCACTTGATGAACTTGCTGGTTTTGCTCCGTTTATCAATCAGTTTATGGACAGTATAAAGATTAACTGTGATTCTGATAAGCTGAGAAGAAACAGATTATCTTTGCTTGAAAATGTAGTTTCCATCTTTCATTTAGTAGCAGATTTTAACCTCATACAGGTTAAACAATGGATAAATGCTCAGGCAATATAAAGAACAAATCAAATCATCTCCACAATCCTGTGGCGTGTATAAGATGGTTGGAGATAAGAATAAAGTTTTATATGTTGGAAAAGCAAAAAACTTAAAGTCAAGGTTATCCGACTACCTTCAATTCGAAAACCTTTCTGAACGAATTAGAGTTATGCTCTTACAGGTTATTAAGGTTGAAATATTCATCACTGAGAATGAAATCGAAGCACTGCTTCTTGAAGCACAGCTAATAAAATCATTGAAACCACTTTATAATATTGTGCTCAAGGATGGAAAATTTTATCCTTATATAACAATTTCCAAGCACGATTATCCAAGAATAGCAAAATATAGAGGCAAATTTAAGAAAAATGAGTTTCATTATTATGGTCCCTTTACATCTGCCGCTGCTGTTAAGCAAACTATATTGTCATTGCAAAAAGCTTTTCTCCTAAGAGTATGTTCAGATCAATACTTTTCCTCAACAAAAAGACCATGTATTGAATATCAAATTAAGCGCTGCTCAGCACCATGCATAAACAAAATCACAAAAGACGACTACTGCCAATCAGTAAAACAGGCACGAAATACATTGCTTGGAAGAAATAAGGAAGTGAAAGAACAGTTACTTTTCACAATGAGAAAGTGCAGCAGTGAAGAAAACTATGAGCTTGCTGCTATATATAGAGATCGGGTAAAGTTTCTTGAGCAAATTCAAATACAGCACACGGATTTTTCTTTTGAAAAAGATGCAGATTTCTTCAGTATTGTACGTGAAGAGGATCTAGCATGTATTAGTGTGTTATCGTTTAGAAATAAAGACAACTACGGCAGCACTCCTTACTTTGCCGAGAACTGTGGTGATCACTCAAATGATGAAATTTTATCCACCTTTTTGGTCAATTTTTATAATTCAGCTAACATACCTCCAATACAAATTTACGTTCCAGATTCTATTGTGGATAAGGAAATTATAGAACAAGCACTATATAAGGTTGCTCAAAAGCCAGTAAAAGTTCTGCATGCAAAGAATAAAAAAGAGCGTGATTTATTGAAATTTGTTTATGATAACTCTCAGCATAGCTTAGAGCAGAAGCTTATCGATTATAGAAATAACCTAGAAAAGCTTGAGGAGCTTAGCAAAATCTTCTTGTTACCAAACATTCCAAAGCGTATCGAGGTTTATGATAATAGCCATATTTCTGGAAGCCAGCAAATTGGTGTGATGATTGTTGCAGGGCAGGAGGGTTTTTTAAAGAGTGAGTACAGAAAATTTACTATAAAGGAAAAATTTTCAGGCGATGACTATAAAATGATGAGGGAAGTGCTAACCAGACGTTTCTCCGGCAATATAAAAGGCATAATACCTGATTTTTTACTGATTGATGGTGGACCAGGACATGTTTCCATAGTACAGAATGTACTGGAAGTATTGAATATAAACGTTCCTTTTGCTTGTATGGCAAAAGGTCCTGATCGTAACGCAGGAAATGAAAGATTTTATATGCTGGGCAGGGAAGAATTCAGTCTGGCAAATGACAGCAAAGTCATGCTTTACTTACAATCGCTGCGTAATGAAGCCCACCGTTTTGCGATAACTTCACATAGAAAAAAACGCGATAAACAGTTTATAGTTTCACAATTAAGCAAAATACCCGGCATTGGCAACAAAAGAAAAAAAGCGTTGATGTCTTATTTTGGTTCAGTGAAAAATATAAGCAAAGCTTCTCTGGCTGAAATTCAAAACGTACCTGGAATTAGTAAAGGTTTAGCAGAAGTCATTCTTAAATACGTGAATTATAAGAGAGGAGTACTGGAATGACACAAAACCCGTTTTATTATTAGGGAATTTATATCTTAAAACCGCAAAAAAAGGTGTGCGTATTTGTGAAAAAAAATCTCCATAAAATTTGTGAAGCAATGTGGTGGGACTAGTGCGATTCGAACGCACGACCTTCAGATTAGGAGTCCAACGCTCTATCCTGCTGAGCTATAGTCCCGTATTTCCTACCATTCATGTAAAGTTATAGCAAAAAATCCTTTCTTTTCTAGATTTCTTGCATAACCAATTTATGACGACAAAAAACATTTCTGTACTTCTTGAGTATAATGCTATTATATTTAATAACATGGTTTAAGTAAGATTAATGCTAGTTAACAATATTGGTTATTTCTATAACAATCAAAACGACTTTGCTTTAAGCAATATAAACATTAAAGTAAAGAAAGGAAATGTTGCATGTTTATTGGGGCATTCTGGCTGTGGCAAGTCAACAATTTTGAAATTAATTGCGGGGATAGAAAATCCAAAATCTGGAACTATTTTTATAAATGATAGGTTAGTTGCAAGTAATAAGGCATCAGTCGCTATAGAGCATAGAAATATCGGATTGGTTTTTCAGCATTCTGCATTATTTCCTCATAAAACAGTAGTAGAAAATATAACCTTTGCTATCCGCAGCTCTTCCAAGAGAGAAAAGCACCTAATTGCATTGGAAATCTTGAAGTTACTCAATATAGAAAAATATGAAAATATGTACCCTAACGCCTTATCTGGAGGACAGCAACAATTAGTTGCAATAGCAAGAGTGATGGCACAAAACCCTGATGTTGTGTTGTTAGATGAACCATTTTCTAATTTAGATATACTGCTCAAGTGCCGAATAAGACAACATATATTGTCCCTTTTTAGAAGTAAAAATATCCCTGTGCTAATGGTAACTCATGACCCGCAAGAAGCATTGAAAGTTGCAGATTTTATCTACGTAATGAAAAATGGTAAAATTATTCAATCAGGAGTTTCTAGCGATATATACCATAAGCCTAAAGATGATACGCTAGCAAAGTTTTTTAGTGAGCTCTCTTCTACTCTACAGTTAAGCGAAAAGTTTCCACTTATTCGCTGCAAGAAAATAATCTAGTTTGGGATTGTTATAAAATAATTAAAAAACCTTGATTTATAATTAAATAAAGGTGATATAATCTATGTGTTACTTGACTTCAGTCAAGTTTTAATATTTAAAGGTCAATATTTTAAATGGAGGTGAAAATGAGTTTAGGACCATGGCAATTGTTTCTAGTCTTAATAATAATTTTAGTTCTGTTTGGTGCAGGCAGATTACCGCAAGTTATGGGTGATTTAGGAAAAGGCATCAAAAACCTTAAACAGGAGCTTAAGGACTCAGAAAAATTATCGTCTAATGAACCAGATCGTTAGCGTCCTCATACTTCGTGACATGCACCTTAGTGCATGTCATCTGTTTAAAAACTTAGTCAGGTTAAAGAATGAAAGAGATGAAGTGTTGGTATGAAATAAATAACAAATATTGAAATACAGCAACAACTATGTTAGCTTAAGAGGAATATTTTATTAAAGGATAATTGTGCAAAAAAGTGAGAAACTAACTAAAGATAAAAAACTAGCTTCTGATATTCTAAAAGAGGTTGCAGATACCAATAACAATGATAGCAATAAAGTAACTTTGTTTGACATTAAAACAGCTTTGCATGAGCGCGGTTTTGGTATTTTTATAATCATCTTCTCCTTGCCGCTATCGGTGCCTATACCGGTTCCACCTGGTTATACAACTATTCTTTCTATACCTTTAATCTTATTCTCACTGCAGCTTCTATTTGGATTTGATTCTCCTTGGATGCCCAGTTGGCTAGAAAGAAGATCTTTTCAGCGTTCAACACTAGCTCTTGTGGTAGAGAAAACTTCCCCTGTATTAGAAAAAATAGAAAAATTCATGAAGCCAAGACTGTCTTTCATTTTCTATGGGCCTGGTGAGAAGATTCTGGCTTTTATGATGTTGCTTTGTGCAATAATAATAGCTCTTCCATTACCTTTTACTCACTTCCTTCCTGCAATTGGCACAACTCTTATTTCACTTAGCATTATGAGTAAAGACGGGTTTCTATCCATATTGGGAGTTTTAGTATCATTGTGCGCGTTGTTGCTTACTCTTGTTGTAATAGTCAAAGGACCACAACTTATAACCGGAGCACTTTCTCTTCTTAAAAGCTTTACAACACTTTAACAAAAGAACGAATTACTAGCGCAAAATGAATAATGCATATTGAAATAAAACAATAATTGTGTTAAGAATTATTTTTATCAAAGGTTTTTCGTGTCAAAAAATGATAAGTTGGCTAAAAGTGATAAATTAGCTTCTGATATTCTAAAAGAAGTTGCAGATACCAATAACAATGATAGCGATAAAGTAACTTTGTTTGACATTAAAACAGCTTTGCATGAGCGTGGTTTTGGTATTTTAATAATCATCTTCTCCTTGCCGCTATCGGTGCCTATACCGGTTCCACCTGGTTATACAACTATTCTTTCTATACCTTTAATCTTATTCTCACTGCAGCTTCTATTTGGATTTGATTCTCCTTGGATGCCGCATTGGTTGGAAAGAAGGTCTTTTCAGCGTTCAACACTAGCTTTTGTGGTAGAGAAAACTTCTCCAGCATTAAAAAAAATAGAAAAGTTCATGAAACCAAGAATGTCTTTTATTTTCTATGGGCCCGGTGAAAAGATTTTAGCTTTTGTAATGTTGCTTTCTGCATTATCGATAGCTCTTCCATTGCCTCTTACTAACTTCATTCCTGCAATTGGTACGACTCTTATTTCGCTTGGCATTATGAGTAAAGATGGGTTTCTATCCATATTGGGAGTTTTAATATCATTGTGTGGGCTATTGCTTACTCTTGTTGTAGTAGTCAAAGGGCCACAACTTATCATTGGGGCATTTTCTTTTCTCAAAAGCTTCGTATATGGTTAGGCTTTACAACACCTTAACAAAAAAAAAGGAGCTTTTTACACCTATCGATAAAGATCATGTGAAAATGTATGTTTGCGGACCAACAGTATATGACACAGCACATATAGGCAATGCACGGTCTGTTGTTGTGTATGATGTGTTATTTCAGCTACTTAAGTTTTGTTATGGCAAAGTTACCTATGTGCGTAACATAACCGACATTGATGATAAGATAATTAATGCAGCAAGTGAAAAAAATAGCAACATAGAAAGTATCAGCACATATTACACCAAGGCTTTTCATGAAGATATGAGAAGCATAAATTGTGCAGAGCCAACACACGAGCCAAAAGCAACGAAAAACGTAGATTATATTATAAAATTAATTGAACATTTGCTGCAATCAGGCCACGCTTATGAATCTGACAAACATGTGTATTTTAATATAGAATCTTACCATGAATATGGTGCTTTATCAGGAAAAAAAACTGATGAATTGGTTCCAGGTAGCAGAGTTGAAGTTAATGAAAATAAAAAGCACCCGGGAGATTTTGTGCTGTGGAAGCCTGCAAATGATATTGACTACAAACTTTCAAGTTATTGGAATAGCCCATGGGGAGAGGGCAGACCTGGATGGCATATAGAATGCTCAGCAATGTCATATGCTTACCTTGGCAAAGATTTTGATATTCATGGTGGCGGCATAGATTTACAATTTCCTCACCATGAAAATGAAATTGCACAGAGTAAGTCTGCATTTGCTGGATCAATGTTTGCAAAATACTGGATACATAACGGTTTTCTTACAGTAAATGAAGAGAAAATGAGCAAGTCCTTATTTAATATAGTCAAAGTAAGAGATTTGCTAGATAGTGGAATAAAGGGTGAAGTAATACGCTATGCACTGCTCAAAACTCACTACAGAAAACCACTTGATTGGACAGAAAACGTTATTTCTGACGCACAGGAAACCTTAAATAAATTTTATCGGCTATCACGTGGTTTAGATACAATAAATATTGATGAAAGTAACGCAGAGATTTCTAAAGATTTTATAGACGCTTTAAAAAACGACTTAAACATTCCTGAAGCTCTAGCTATATTACATGAAATGGCTGCAAAAATTAACAAAATGAGTAATGAAAGTGAAAAGCTAAAATTAACTGAGAGTTTTGTTAAGAGTGCCAGATTTATTGGTCTTCTTGAGTCAAGTTATGAAAAGTGGTTTGCTGTGGATGTAAATCATCAAGAAATAGAAAGGTTGATAGACTTAAGAAAAATTGCAAAAAAAAATAAAAATTACGATACTGCAGACAAAATAAGGGATCAGTTGAAACAAATGGGGATTACAATTTCTGACAATGAAGATGGTACAACAACCTGGTAAACTCATATGGAAAATTACTTTCTGTTATTCACAGATAGTCTAGTATCATCATTAGTCTTACCCATACATCAAGGTTTTGTGTTCAATACCATGCTTTATTTCAGGTCGTATCACACTCCACTACTGATGTTATTTTTTGGAGTACTAGGATCAAGCCTTGGTGGAATAGTTAACTGGTATTTAGGTAGAATAACAATCTCTATACGAAAATCATACCGCAAACTAGAGAACGAGCATAAAACACCAAAAATCGTAAAAAATCTGCTGATTTGTGCAGTTACATTACTTTCATGGGTGCCAGCACTTGGAAGTGTGATTCAAATTTTATCAGGTTATTTTAAGTTAAACCTTTATACCCTTGCCCCTTTAATCATTCTATCTAATTTCTTCTATTTGTTATATCTAATACTTACTTTTGGAGTATAACAGCTATAGTACTACAGCCATTAAAGCCCACTTCTGTCATCCTATGCCCTGATAGAAGCGGAGCTATAAATTAAATGCAAAATTTCAGTAGTCACAGGATGGATGCACCATGAGCTAAAAGCCATTCCACAAGATCCCTATGATCAAAATCAGTGGCATAATGTAATGCTGTCATTCCCCTATTATTCTTAGCATTAACATCTGCTTTGCGTTTTAGTAGCACTCTAGCCGTGTCAAAATTTCCCATAATAGCAGCAAAGTGTAGCGGAGTGTTGCCATTTTCATCTTTAGCGTTAACATCATCCCCTTCTTTAATGAAGTATTTTGTTAATTTTTCACTTCCAATTTTAGCAGCATGGTGCAGTGGAGTTTTATTGCATTCGTTCTTAACACTAACATTTGTGGTGTGTTTCAATAGTGTCTTAGCTAAAGCAACCATACACATCCCATCGTCAATAGAATTTGTATCACGAGCTGAAAGTAACTCCACAAGTTCTTGGTGATCAAAATCAGTGGCATAATGCAATGCTGTCATTCCCCTATTATTCTTAGTATCAACATCTGCATTGTGTTTTAGTAGCACTCTAGCCGTGTCAAAATTTCCCATAATAGCAGCAAAGTGTAGCGGAGTGTTGCCATTTTCATCTTTAGCGTTAACATCGGCACCTTTTTCAATGAGGCATTCTATCGTTTCTATACTTCCACTTCTAGCAACATAGTGCAGCGAAATTCTATTTTGTTCGTTCTTAACATTAACATCTACATTATGTTCTAATAGTACCTTAGCTACGGCAACCCTACCCATCTTAGTAGCAAGATGTAGCGAAGTATCGCCATCTTTATCCTTAGCATTAACATCTGCATTATGTTTTAATAGTACCTTAGCCACGTCAACCCTATACATCATAGTAGCCCAGTGTAACGCAGTGAAGCCACTTTCATCTTTAGCGTTAATGTCCGCCCCTTTGCCTATAAGGTATTCTACTATATCAACCCTTCCATCATAAACAGCCTGATGTAACGGAGTGATACCATATCTGCTCTTAGCATTGACATCTGCACCCTTATTGATAAAATATTGCACTATGTCCAATCCTCCACTCTCAACAGCTGAACACAATGGAGTGCTGTCAGATCCATCCCTAGCATTAACAACACAATTAAATTTATCTGGGTGTTTTTCTTCCATATGTGTTAATACGCACCTAACTGCCTCATAACTGCCACTTTCGGCAAGTGAATGCAACGGTGTATATTTCCATTTACCATAAATAGGATTAAAGTAAAATTCGTCAATTAACTCACCATACTTACTCACATATCCCCAAACAGATGCAACAATAGAATTATCTATTAATACATCATAACTGTTTATCAATTCTAGAGCTTTCCTTAAGACCTCTTCTTCTCGGCCTTTCTCTTGTAATTTTAATCTAGTCACCTTTTGCACTAGTCTGTAAATATTTACTACTCCTTTCCTTAATTTAATCATTGAATATCGATTAAGTAACTCAACAGCATTCCACAACGCTTCTTTATCATTAGCTACTTGCTGTGAAAAGATTTCTTCTATATAAATCTCATTAGGAGAAAAATAGGCCATTATCTCGAGAATGCTCAATGCTTCCGGCCCAAATTTTTTTTGCACTATAGCATCAATTGTAATTTTCCAAGTTATGAAAGTTGCCTTAGCATAACGATCACTTTTATATTCGGACTTAAAGTCAAGTAGCTTCTCTGCTATCTTTTCACACTTTTTCAGATAGCCACCAACTCTAATCCTTTTTCTACCCCTATGACTAAATACAATATTTTCTTCACTAATATATGTAACCGCTAGTTTTAAAGCCAATTGGGAATATTGTAGTTCCTGTGCTAGCTTTTTTATTTCCTTATTCTGTAAATTGTTTTCTATATTCAAAGCCCTTTTAACAAATTCTAAAGCTTCTATTTCATCAAATTCATCTGATTCTTCTATATCTCCTTCTTCTCTTGCTTTCGATTTTTTGTCACGAGGACCATAAGGTTTCTTATGGGGTCTTTGCTTGTTATTTTGCGCTGTTACAGCTGCATGTATTTCATTCAGTGTTTTACTATCCTTATGCTGTTGTTTTGCTATTTTATCAATTCCTTTATTCCCTTTCTTTACCCCTCGTTCTATCCCACATAGAGTGCTGGCCCATAGCTCCACTTTTTGGAAAAATTCTTTTCCTTCTTCTGGCGAAAGAAAACGTCCTTTTATATCTTTCACCCAGTCTGATATTTTCTCCAGAAGGTCATTGCAAAAGATTTCATTGTCACCAACATAGCCAAACTTTTTGGCCAATCTACCACTCATCTCACCTTTAAACAATTCTTTTAGCTGACTTTCATTGGGCAAATTAACCGCAAACACTAGTTCATTTAAAAAGTCTTCGACTTCTTTATCACTGACTTCTCTACCTACCTTACCCTTTATAAAATCCTTATTTTCCTGCAAGTATGAGATAATACTATTATCAAATTTATATCTTACACCATCACCTACATCCAGAAACTCATCTTGTGTGTCTATTCTTATAACTGAAATTTCCTTTTCTTTATTCTTTCCACTCGACATCATTCTCAGCTTTCTCACTTCATGTTGTGCTGAATCTGTGAAATCAAAATCAATATTCGTAACAATAGCAAAATACTTCATCTCACCCTTAAACTTTCCATTACTTTTGATCTTTAAATAAGCAATAAAGTATTTCAACAAATTAAACTCACCACTCTTTGTTAATAAGCTACCTACACTGATTTTTTCAGTTCCATCTTGTTTGTGTTTGACTTGCACAAACCTATGTATTGTTGTTTTATTTTGCTTACATTGGAGAACAACATCATCAAAGCCTGCAGCTGACTTCAATTCTGTAGCTAAGCGGAAAGGACATTTTTTATCCATCACACGCATGAGAAATAATATGAGCCACAACTCTTGATAGTCAATACCATGGCGAGAACATTTTGCCCCCTAAACAGGATGATCTTCAAGCATCCTCAACCTCACATAATTTTAAAAATAGTACCAACAAATGGTAAAAAAGTTATATGTCATGATATACAGATATCGTAGCGTAAATCTGAGAATATCTACGAGATGTGCTGTTATGTAAATAAAAAAATGTGACTAATTACTTAATCTTTCACTCAAAATTGAATTCACGACATCAGGGCTGGCTTTTCCCTTGGTAAGTTTCATAACTTCGCCGACAAAGAATCCGTATAACTTTGTTTTACCACTTTTGTATTCTTGAACTTTATCTTGGTTGTTATTGATGATTTTGTCGATAACTTCTGATATTTGACCTCTATCGGTTATTTGTTTTAGGCCTTGCTCTTCTATAATTAAAGATGCAGGTTTGCCAGTTTCAAACATACTATCGAATACCTGCTTGCCAAGTTTAGCAGAGATTGTTCCATCAACGATAAAATCTAAGAGTTCGGACAAAGCATTTGCTTTGATTGGGGAGCTCACAATATCAATACCTGCTTTATTCAAACGACCAAAAAGCTCTACGGTTAACCAGGTAACGGCGAGCTTTGAATCATGTTTTTTTATCAATTCCTCAAAATAATCAGCAATTGCTTTATCGGAGGTAATGACGTTTGCATCGTATTCATTGATACCCAATTCCTCAATGTATCGCAGCTTTTTTTGATCTGGCAACTCGGGCAAAGATGATTGAATTAAATCAATTTTATCCTGGCTTACCTCAACAGGTAATAAATCAGGCTCAGGGAAGTATCTATAATCGCTTGCATCCTCTTTGCTTCTCATCACTTTTGTTTTTCCCGAAGCAACGTCAAACAATAAGGTATCTTGACTTATTTCTTCTCCACTTTCTAAAATTTCAATTTGTCTTTGTATTTCATAGTCTATAGCTTGCACAATATAACGTATCGAGTTCAGATTTTTTATTTCACAACGAGTGCCAAATGTACTACTGCCTTTTAGGCGGACAGAAACATTTGCATCACAACGAAGTGATCCCTTTTCCATATCACCATCACACGAACCAATGTAACGCAAAATCTGCCTCAATTTTTTCATGCATTCTGCAGCTTCCGCAGATGAACGGAGATCTGGTTCTGAAACAATTTCCATTAAAGCAACCCCTGCACGATTTAAATCTACATAAGTTTTGCTTTCCTCATGAACGCTCTTTCCTGCATCTTGCTCTAAATGAATTCTCGCAATTCTTATTTCCTTTTCATTGTCGTTGATAAATACTCTACCATTTTTAACTATTGGCTCAAAAAACTGGGTTATCTGGTAACCTTGCGGTAAATCAGGATAAAAATAATTTTTCCGATCAAAGTAAGAATACTTATTAATTTCTGCAGAAAGTGCAAGACCAGTGCGTATTGCTTGCTCTATGCAGTAATAATTTAGTATTGGCAGCGTACCTGGCATTGCCGCATCAACTAGAGAAACTTGAGTGTTATGCTCAGCACCAAATTCCGTTGATGAGCTAGAAAATAGCTTCGTATTAGAAGAAACTTGAGCATGCACCTCAAGCCCAATTACCGCTTCCCAATCCTCTTTCGTCATGTATTTTATTTAAATGATAATCTTAATATTCTGCAAAATTAGCACAAAAAGTCAAAACAAAACTCATGTTAGCTAAGTGGTATGCAGATTGTTTTACCCATAGAAACGGGTTAAATGCAAAAGATTACTTGACAAGCTTCGCCAGCCCTCTTATCATAAAATTGAAGCTATTTATTTATCTTCTCTGTACAGATTAAATGACAAAAAAACTCACGTATCTGGCGTCTCATGTTTAATTTTTTGCACTATGTGCACCTTATGTCTTTATCAAACTTCTACCTACATAAGCTGAAACGCGCTTATAAAGCGTTTAAAACATAAAAAAACGCCAACTTGAAAAATGGATAGTGAATAACTAGCTACCCTAGGGTTTCTTTTGCCTTTTTTTCTGTTTAGTAAATTTCTTAACGTTTATAATTTAGATTAGTTGCGGTTTAAAAGCAACTGAATCGCGGTTATTAAGTGTTTAGAATAAAAAAACGCCATACTTGAAAGTATAATGTAAGTAATTAGCCAACCACGGGGCTTCTTTTGCCTTTTTTTCGTTTGGTAAATTTCTTAATGTTTGTAGCTAAACGATAACCGTCATCCCGCTACTTGTTAGCGGCCGAGATACCGCGAATGAATTGCGGTATGACGTAGGATTGCTGTCATTCCAGTGCCAAGCACTGGGATCCAGCCTTTATTATTTGGTTGAAATTAAGTCTTCTGGATCCCAGTGTCAGCTACTTGGATGACACCATTCTTTTTCCTGGATTCCAGTGTCTGGGCACTGGAATGACATCCTCCCTTGTGGAGATTGCTCTCAAATCACAATGTTCGTACAGCTATGCAAACACAAAGGTGTCATTCCAGCGCGTGACGCTGGAATCCAGTTGAGCTATTTCAACAAAAATACTGCATTTTGAGATGAACGTCTATTCTCACCAGACTTATTTACAAGTATAACAATTAAAGTCTGGATTCCAGTGTCAAGCACTGGAATGACATCATAGGGGCACTGCCCTTTTGGATGGAAACCAGTGTCAGCTACTTAGATGATACCTTTTTTCTACTTAGTTTGGGTTATGCAAGAAGTCTATTGCATTCCTGAGCAATTTGATTCATTATTCTTTTTGTAAAAAATTTTCTTAACTTTCTCTCCACTTTTTTGGTAAGGTCACTTTAAAGGAAGTCTAATAGATGCTACATAGAAATCCAGATGAGTTTCTAAAGTCTATTCCAAAAGATAAGCGCATAATGTGCCTTGACATGGGAGAAAAGCAAATAGGCATAGCATTTAGCGATAAAACACAGCTCATAGCCACAGCTCATAGCATATATCACAGAAAAAATATGAGCAAAGATTTAGGTTATCTGCATAGAATATTCAAAGAAAATGAATCTGGATCAATGGTAATAGGACTACCATTAAAAATGGACGAGCAAGAAACTAAATGGTGTAAAACTATAATCCAATTCGCAAATAAAATAATAAAAAAATATAAAGTAAATATATACTTACAAGACGAAAGCTTCTCAACATCTATCGCAACTCATACACTAAAAATTACTGGAATATCAATCACAAAATCGAAAAAAATAGATGATAAAATCTCCGCATGTATTATTTTGCAACGAACGTTAGACAAGATAAATACAATCAAATAGTTTTTCCAGATCTGGAAATCTTCAAACTGAATCCCATATAAAAGTTACTCAACAAAACAAGAACCTTTCGTATAAGCATGACAAATTGCTACAGCAAGAGCGTCAGCAGCATGGTGGCATTTTATACTCAAATTTTTAACTATTTGCTTCACCATAAATATAATCTGATCCTTATCAGCATGGCCATTTCCGGTAATGCTTTTTTTTACATAGTTTGCATCATATTCATTCATAGTTAGCTTTGTTATTTTTAACGCTAAAATTACAACCCCTCTTGCATATCCTAAAGTTAGTGAAGATTTAGGATTTTTATTAACAAAAATTTTCTCCACCGCAGCTTCATTCGGAGAGTATAGGGAAATTACTTTCTTTAATTGTTCAAAAATTATATGTAGGCGTTCACCTGTACCCAATTTACCATCAGTTGATATGGTGCCGCCGCCCAAAAATTCAATATTATTTTTTTCGTTCAGGCTGATAATGGCCCACCCAGTCTTGCTTATTCCTGGATCTAGACCTATTATTTTAACCACTTAATAAACGCTTAACCAATAGACAAACAAAAATAAAAATATCCAGACTACATCTACAAAGTGCCAATACCAGGAGGCAAACTCAAAGCACAAATGGTCCTGAAGTGTAAATTGGCCTTTCCGTGCTCTAAATAAACACACTGATAAAAATATTATTCCTATTATAACGTGTGCGCAGTGAAAACCGGTAATCATATAAAAATTGGATGTATAAATAAGCTTTTCTCCTGTTTCTTGTAGAGAAAAACTCGCTTCATGATACTCTATTGCTTGCACTATTATAAAAAAAACTCCAAGCAATATAGTTATGGACAGCATTTTAATCATGCTCTTTTTATCATTTTTAAGTAAAGAGTGATTTGCCCAAGTAATTGTTGTACCAGAAAGCAATAATATTAATGTATTCATGAATGGTAGTGACCACGGATCAGGTGGCAAAATTCCCTCAGGGGGCCATTCAACTTTTTTTGCAGGAGAAAACGCCTCAAATAAAAAAACTGGATCAAGCCAGGCTTTAAAGAATGAACAAAAGAACACTATAAAAAATACGACCTCCGAGAGAATAAACAAGTACATTGCAAATTTGAGTCCATGTTTTACAATGGCAGTGTGACATTTGTCATAAATGGCCTCCCTTATTACATCTCTCCACCAATAAAACAGCACCCCTGATACTGCGGAGATTCCCAAAACTAAACAAAACATTCCGACAATTTGTTTATGAAGCGCGCCAACTAATCCAAGTGCAAGAATAAGAATTGCTGCTGATACAGCAATTGGCCAAGGGCTTGGATCCACTAAATGAAAATCATGTTCTTTACTTTTCATAGCATTTTAAAAAATACTTATTAAGGATACAAATTAGCTTAAAATTGTCAATGTTCCTTAGGAAATTGATTGAATCTTGAAAAATTATATGCACCGTTCAAAAAATCTAACACAAATTGTGCAGTTATTCTAAACAACTCAAGCATTCTGCTCTTTTCGTTTTCTCTTGCTCTGCTGCAATATCCATCAACAATATTTTCCAAAATAATGCATCCAGACTTTACTGAATCACTGTAACAAAAATTAAACCAATCCCTATATCTATTATTTTTCTTGAATCTATTTTTCATGCTATCAACGACAGTCTCGTATATAAACATGCAAGAATACAAAACCGTCATAGCCTCATAGGTATTACTATGCGAGATGGATAAAAGAAAATTAGTGAAATTAAAACACTCAAGAGATTTCTTTTCGCGACTTATACCGTACATAGTAAAGTAGTAGTCATATAGCATTCTATTAACAGTCACTACTCTTTGGGCTACTTCAGCAAGCGAGATAATACTACTATAATCTTCCATTTTGGATGCAGTAATTAAGGTGGTACGAATATAATCACCTAAGAACAACGTCTTTTGTTGAGCATAGAATTTGAAGTTCTCTATATTTAGGGTGTTATTCGCTAACTCAACATTAAAAGGATGCTCAATTATATCCTTTAAAAGATTTGACCCGTAACAGCTCCTAATTATGCCACTGAACACTGTAGTTACCGATAAAAGATCAAGTTAACGTAAATAATCCGCTGCTAATATTCTTTGCTAGATATATTAGAGTAATATGCCTCATCCCAAAACATTATTTCTAATTCCAGCCCTTTCTTAAAAAACTCATACATCCTCTTTTTTTCACAGTCACTAGCTTTTTTATATAGCTTATTTGTAATATCAGTAACCTCATCAATTACAGCATTTACTGTTTCGCTACTATAAATGTTGATCCACTCTTTGTATTTGTTATTTTTAACCCCTTTAGTTGTTATCTCATTTACCATATGGCGTATAACGATTTGGTATATGTTAAAGCAAGAATAAGATGCTACTAAAGCTTCATTAACAGAATTGTGATATGCGGCACTCATGAAAAAGTCAGTAAAGGCAGAACAAGCTCTTGACTTTTTGTGATCATCAGATAGATCACAATCTTCAAAATATTTTTTATACTGTTCTCGAACATAAAATGCTCCTTGTGCCAAATTGATTAAACTACTCATCATTTCAATATCATCAACTCTAGCTGCAACAATTAAAAAAGCACGAGCGCAATCTATACAATACAGAAAATCCTGCTGAAGGTAGAATTTGAATTTTTCATAATCTAATGTATTATTTATCAACTCAACATTAAAAGGGTGTTCTTTTATTTTATCAATAAGATCAGAAAACTCTTTTAGAGGTTGTCCGGAAACAAGTAAAAGGCTATAATATCTGAAATTTTAGTACGGGGTAAAGATGAGAAAAAAGTATCCAACAGATCTAAGCGAAAGGGAATGGGCAAGAATAGAAAAACACTTCAGAGTATCATACAAGAAAGGAGGAAGGCTGCCAAAGTATAGCAAAAAAGAAATATTAGAAGCAATTTTCTATGTATTGCGTACAGGGTGTCAATGGCGGTATTTACCAAATGATTTTCCGCTATCGAAGACTGTGTATGAGCAGTTCAGGCAATGGAAGAAGCAGGGAATTTTTGAGAAAATGAATTATGAAATTACAAAATATAGTAGAAGAAAAATAGGAAGGAATGAGCAGCCGAGTGCCTGTATAGTAGATAGTCAATCTGTAAAGACTACAGAAAAGGGGGGATCAAAGGCTATGATGGAAGTAAAAAAGTAAAGGGTAGAAAAAGGCATATAATTACAGACACTCAGGGTTTTATACTAGGTTGTTACGTAGGCGCTGCTAACGAAAATGATAGAGATGGTATTAAAATAGCATTAAACAATATGAGAACAAAATATACTAAAGTTAAAAAAATGTGGGCTGACATGGGATACCAAGGAAGAAATTTAAAGAATCACATAAAGGAAGAATATGACATAGATATTGAAATTGTTAAAAGGCCTCCATGTAGATTTTGGGTGCACAAAGATACGCCACCTGAGCTACTACCAACAAGAGAACAAGGGTTTAAAGTACAGCCAAGAAGATGGGTTGTAGAAAGGACTTTTGCTTGGGTTAATAGGAATAGAAGGCTATCGAAGGAGTATGATTTACTCACAACATCCACTGAGAATTTCATATACCTAGCTATGAGTAGGGTTATGTTAAAGAGGGAATATGCTTGAATTTACTTGTTTCCGGACAACCTCTTACAATTACGTTGTACAGTTCTCCTTCTATTTCGTTATACACTTTATAAGCCTCACAATAAAAATTGAATATAAAAATTATTACTAATATGGTATAATTATTATGAAAAAGCGTGCTATGCTTTAACAATAAGCTAGTATATAAATATGGGGCTGTAAATCAAAAATTTTAGCAATCTAAAGAAATTTTACTATTACCTTCTATATTGAATTCTCTACGAAGATCAGCAGACAAGTTTATGCTTTCCCAAGAAAATCCACCGTCACTTTCTGACTCTTTACCAAAATGTCCATAACAGGCTGTACGTTTATATATAGGATGATTAAGCGATAAATGCTTGATTATGCCTTTTGTTGATAAATCTATATTATTCTCGATAAACTTTTTAATTACTCTTTCCTCTACCTTATTCGCACCAAATGTATCAATATAGAATGAAGTAGGTTTTGATACACCAATTGCATAAGAAAGCTGCACAAGACAACGTTCAGCCAAACCTGCAAAGACAATATTTTTAGCAAGATATCTTGCCATATAAGCCGCAGATCTATCAACTTTGGTTGCATCTTTTCCGGAAAACGCTCCTCCACCGTGTGGAATATAACCTCCATAAGTATCAACCATAATTTTTCGTCCGGTTAATCCACAATCACTAACCGGTCCACCAATAACAAATCTACCAGTTGGATTGACTAAGAGATTTTCCTCAGGACACATCCATCCTTCAGGTAAAGATGAAACTATGTAAGGGTAAATTATTTCTTTTACTTTTGATTGATCCAAATCCTCAGGGTGCTGTATTGAGACAATAATACTTTCAGCACGTACCGGGAGGTTATTCTCATATGCCAAAGTGATTTGTGACTTTGCATCTGGACCAAGTTTTGCTTCTTTAACTGCGCTCATGATATTTTTCAGAATCGAGTGTGCATAAAAAATGGGTGCCGGCATAAGGTTTTCTGTCTCTGTTGTTGCATAGCCATACATTATGCCCTGATCTCCAGCACCTTGATCCAACCCTATTGCAATGTCATTTGATTGCTCATGCAGCAATATATTTACTTTCACTTTTCTCCAGTGGAACCCATCGTGCTTGTAACCAATATCTTTTATTGTATTCCGTACAATACTTTCAATCCTGCTATTTTTGATGTTAGGCCCAAACACTTCCCCAGCTATAATAACGTTATCTTTGGCGACTAAAGTCTCTATTGCAGCTCGCGCAAAAGGATCAGTAAAAAGGTACTCATCAAGTATTGCATCTGAAATTTGATCTGCTACTTTATCTGGATGACCAGCCGCCACTGATTCACTGGTTACTAAATTTTTATATAAACTCATGTTTTTGCTTATACAATATCAAAACCGCTATAGAAAACACAGTTAGTAACTACTAAATGGTGGGTCTGGGAAGAGTTGAACCTCCGACCTCACGCTTATCAGGCGTGCGCTCTAACCACCTGAGCTACAGACCCCTGATTTATTCAAGCTGAAGCTTTCATATTATCTGTAGGCAAGATATCAATAAAAGTCTTTTTATTTGCTGATCTTCTAAAGCTGACCCAGCCTTCTATTTTAGCAAAAATCGTATGATCTTTACCTATACCAACATTCTTTCCAGGATGGAATTTTGTGCCTCTTTGGCGCACAATTATGTTACCAGGAATAACCTTCCCATTCTTCTTTATTCCTAACCTACGACCCGCTGAATCTCTACCATTACAGGAACTACCACCTGATTTTTTAGTTGCCATATCTTACCTCTTACTTTTGAAGACTAATTTCATTTATACGAAGAACAGTTATATACTGCCTATGACCAGTTTTCCTACGGTAATTTTTTCTTCTTTTCTTCTTAAAGATTATAATTTTTTCCCCCCTGCACTGCTCCAACACTTCAGCTTTAACAGTAGCATTAGATGAATAAGATAAGCCACTATTTGAAATACAAATCACCTTATTGATTTCCACCTCTTTTTTTTCTTCAGCTTCTAACTTCTCTACCTTTATTATACTACCTTCTTTTACTAAATATTGCTTTCCACCAGTCTCAATTACTGCAAACATGATAAATATAAATTATTGTTATTAACTTTAATCGTAAACGATGTCATATACGCTGTCAATATAAATAAAAAGCATGACTTAACGTTCTTTTTGAGCTACTAAAATACTTCTATCTGTTTTCATCTTTTATCTACCTTTTCTCAGACAGTAGACTTCTTGCATAACCTAAGCAGAAAAAAGGCAAATAGTTATTATAGCTCTAAGTTTACCGACACCGTCATGCAAGTAGCCCCTTCTCCTGTCATCCGAGTAGCTTGACACTGGTTCCTTTATGACGATGTCATCCAAGTGTCAGCTACTCGGATGACAAAAAAAGGAGCACTAGGATGACATCATCCTTTTTTGGGATTCCAGTGTCACGCACTGGGATGACAGCAGTCCTACGTCATACCGCCGCGAACCGTCATACCGCGATTCATTCGCGGTATCTCAGCAATAGATCCCGCTAACAAGCAGCGGGATGACGATTGTCGTTTAGCCATAAACATTAAGGAATTTACCAAATAAAAAAAAAGGCAAAAGAAACCCTAGTCATTGTCTATTTTCAGTATTGGCGTTTTTTAAGTCTTAAACACTGCAATTTAGCTGCTTTTAATTGCAACTAACCTACGCTGCAAATGTTTAAGAAATTTACTAAGCAGAAAAAAAGACAAAGGACCCCCGAGTTAGCTAGTCTTTTACTATCTCTGTCGAGTATTGGCATTTTTTGATGTCTTGTAACGCTTTATAAGCGCGTTCAGCTTATTTAGATAAAAATCTAGATGTAGATGAAGTTTTGTAAAGACATACAGTATCTATATACTGCAAAAAATTAAACATAAGACGCCGATACATTAAGTAATCCTTACCTTTTAATCTGCAGATTGGCGAAAGCAAATACAATAGCTTCACTGTTATGATAAGGGGGCTGGCGGAGTTTGTCAAGGAAGTTTTTTTGTTTCTATTCCCAATAAAAGTTTGTTATATGGTTATGCAAGAAGTCTAATATTAAAAATGACACAACAACATAATTAAATTAGACTACTTTATTCTCTTAGTTACTTGCTTTTCTCTTGCTATTGCAAGGCTTTTTTCTGGTACATCCTCAACTATAACACTACCTGCTGCAATTACAGATTCATCATGAATATTAAGCGGCGCAATTAGTGAGCTATTGGCGCCAACAAAGCAATTGCTCCCTATATTCGTTCCATGTTTATTTTTCCCATCATAATTACAAACAATAGTGCCTGCTCCTATATTACTCTCCTGCCCTACTTTAGCATTTCCTATATAACTTAAGTGTTTTATTCTAGTGTTTTGACCAACTTCACTTGTTTTCACTTCCACAAAATTTCCTATTTTTGCCTTATTACCAATTGTTGTGTTTCCGCGTATTCTGGTAAATGGACCGACCTCAGCATTACTTTTAATTAAGCAGTTTTCTAAATGCGAAAATGGCAGTATTTTCGCACCAGACTCTATTTTCACTCCAGTACCGAAAAAAACATATGGGTAAATAACTGAATCTCTGGCAATTTGCGTATCAAGAGAAAAGAAAACAGTCTCTGGTGCAACAAGCGTTACTCCGGAGTCGGTAAAAATTTTTCTTTTATTTTCTTGAAAGTAAAACTCAGCTTTTATAAGGTCATTTCTGTTATTTATTCCCGTTGCTTCTTCTCCACCGGTAATAACGTAACCGACATTTAAATTACTCTTCACTGCAATGGAAACTATATCGGTCAAGTAATATTCATGAGTTGAGCTATTGCACTCTATTTTCTCCACCAATTCACGTAAATTCTTTGCACATGCAACCATTATTCCAGCATTTGCAAGAAATTCTTCATGATTATTTTTATCACTCTTTGCTTCTACGATTTCTCTTAAGGAACCATTCTCAATAATTAACCTACCGTATTCTTTATTGCTTGTCCTAAAACCTAGGCAAACTAGAGCCTTGCCTTCTAAATAACTAATCATTTTAGTTATTGTGCTGCTTTTTATGAGCGGAGTATCCCCATACTGCACAACAACTATGCTTGAATCTGGCAATTCTCTTAGGTTTCTCATCGCAGTTTTGACCGCATCTCCCGTGCCAAGTGTTAATTCTTGTGTAATTAACTGTATATCCTTAAAACACTTTAGTCTTTCAATTAAAGGCTGATCAACTACAACAGCAATATTTTCAGGATTTAACTGTTTTGCATTGTAAATGACATGCTGGAGCATGGAAAAACTGCCTATTTTGTGTAGGACCTTAGGCAAATCTGAATTCATCCGCCTGCCATGCCCTGAAGCAAGTATAACGAACGTATGAGTTTTACTTATCACTTATCTTAAAGATGAAAAATGAAAACCGTAATGATCAAGCCAGCTGATTTTGTTGTCATAAAAGCTCCTCAAGTCGCTAATTTGATATTTTAGCATTGCAAGCCTTTCTATACCAATGCCAAACGCAAAACCGTTGTATTTAGTATGGTCTATTCCAACATTTTGAAATACATTTGGATGCGTCATACCGCATCCCAGTACTTCTATCCATTTACTACCTTTATAACTTATGTCCACTTCCGCAGAAGGCTCGGTAAAAGGGAAAAAACTATTACGAAAACGTATCTTCAGCCCTTTATCGCCAAAGAACTTATTAAGGAAGTGATGAATAGTAAATTTTAACTGGCCCATATTGACATTCTCATCGACATATAACCCCTCTATTTGATGGAACATAGGGGTGTGAGTTGCATCAAAGTCGTTTCTGTATACTCTACCTGCGGCTACTATTTTAATTGGGAATTTTTTTGTTTTTTCCATGGTTCTAATCTGTACAGATGAGGTGTGAGTGCGCAGTACCATTCTTTTATCATCTATTTTATTCTTTAAGTAGAAGGTATCTTGCTCCTCTCGTGCAGGATGATGACTTGGAGTATTCAGTGCATCAAATACATGAAATTCATCTTCAATGTCAGGGCCATCAACTGCCTTAAAACCCATATGTGCAAAAATAAGCTTTACTTCATTTAGAACCTTACTGAGTGGATGGACCTTGCCAATTTTTTCTGGCCTCGCAGACAACGTGATATCAACTGCCTCGTTCTGCAATTTAAAGTTAACTTCTTCGGCTTTTAGTATATTCTCCTTATTCATTATAAGCTGATCTAGCTTATTACGTAAAACGTTGATAACTTCGCCTAAATTGCGCTTTTTTCCTGCGTCTTCTATCTCTTTTAAGTTGTCAAAATAAGCTTTAATTACACCCTTTTTTCCCAAATATGATAGCCTAACTTTTTCTAAATCTTGTAAAGAAGAAGCATTCTCAATTTCGGAAACTGCTTTATCTTCAAGTGAAAGTATGTCATCTAATAACTCTTTATTCATCTTAAAAACGCTGGCTTAAACTTTCATTATAGTGAAATTTTAAATATCATCAACAATCCGAAAAATTGCCCTATTCTGATTATTAATTTATTGACTGATTAATCTTTTTTATTTACCTTTGCGTTGATGAATTTGCTGTATCAACTATGCACAACAGTAATACTGAAACTAAGAATAAGTATAAAATAGAGGATTTACCTAAGCTCTTTAAGGAAAAATCCAGAAACATAAGTAAAGCATTTTCTAGCGAAACAATTAAGATCAGTACTATTCGCTCGAGAAGTATTGAAAGTAATATACAAGAATTTTCATTTGAGCTAACAGCAACAGATAAAGACACCTTTAATATAAGATTATTTCGAATAAACTCTTTAATTAATTTTTTCAAAATCTGCCTTTCCCGGGAAAAAAATTTTACAGCCAACATAAAAGTGCCCAAAGAAAGCAGTGAACTATATAATAACTACTGTAAAACTAACAGTTATAAAACTGTAGAAGAATTCGTAAATAGTGCTCCGCCTCAAATCCTTCTGCAGGGCACAACGATAACGCTACAAACAGACGTTGAAAACATTAACCTGGACAACTTGTACCAAATCGAGTTATTTCTAAATGAAAAGCTACGACATGCAGAAAAAACTGAAAATGAAGACAAAAAAGAACAGAGTGAAACTAACCAAAAAAATGCACAAAATAAACAAATCGTACCAGTTACAGGCTCATTTGGCTTCGATGTAACAAATAATGGAAAACAAGTTACACGTGTTTCGATAGTAGTTGCTGCAATGCATGAAAACGTTTTCTGGTTTAGATCTTTTTTCTGTCTACCCAATTTTTTTAATACGTCACAATTCTTTTCCCAACAATTGCCAAAATTTTCTATACAGAGCAACAATATACCATTTGGTGTTATTCCAGCGTTTGACCAGGAAAAAAGAAACATGGATCCAAGTAGTCAAGCTACTCGGATGACAGGGGGTAGTATAGAAAATCCAATACCTCAAGAAGCAGAACAGAATGTAGGTCAAACTACTTCGCACACAGAGTATTTTAAGGCTAACAGAAAAAAGAAGTCAAAAAAGCAGACCAAAGAACTATCAGAGAAAGAAAAACCATTAGCCATAAAACAAGCACAAAATGATGCTAGAGTAGCTATGATAGATAACCAAATTGAGCACAGGGGGAAAAAACTCGATAAAATATTTATTGAAGTGATGAGTGGATACAAAAATCAAGATCCAGAAACATTTTGCAATATTTTCAGCTCAGTATTCAATATTGTTTACTTTCAAGATAAACAATTACATGCAATATTAGAGCCAGGCGAGATATCAGAAGTATTACAGATACTCGAAAGGCCACAACCTCTTAGTAACTCACTTTTAGGTAAAGAATATTTACAAAAACAAGTATATAGAAAAAAAGAGCAATTGCTTAAATTAGTTTCAGGTGTTTATATACAACAACCTTCTCCACAACATGAAAATACTCCTCATAAATCTACAAACCCTTTACCAATTAAAGATCTTTCACCAGCAACAAATGAAGCTAAAACTCTACCACCTACTAACATTACACTCAAATCATCATTAAAAACTGTATTTTCCTCAAAAAAGGCTTATTTTTGTCTATTTATAATAGTAGCATCTGCATCAACACTTTGCTTATGGCATTTTCCGTTAGGAAAAGTGTCAATGTTAAAAGGATTAGTGCCACCAGAAAAAAGAGAAAGTATTGGGCTAGCATTGAACATAGGGTTACCAATATTAACTGCATTATGTGTTCTGAGTTTGGCTTATTTCATATATTCTGAATATTCTATAGAATCTATTGAACAAGTAAGTGAAAACGATCCCCTTTCTCGCGCCTATAGCTAGTGCAGGCTCAGTTTTCCTACGTCATACCGTCACGGTATCTCTAGATCCCGCTAACACGTAGCGGGATGACGAATTTGTCGTTTTTTAAATTGTCGGTAAACCAGAATTACTTTAACTATAACAAAATAGAAATAAGTTGTTGTAAAAAATTTTTCATGGTAAAATTATTTATTTTCACCATATGTTTAAAGGAATTATCACGGATATCGGGACTATAACTGATACTACCACTCACTCCAACTCTGATCAAATTTTCCATATCAAGACACAAAATTTATCCTCTATAAATAAAGGAGATTCAATAGCTTGCTCTGGTGTGTGTTTAACTGTTGTTGATATAATGAGCGATACATTTACAGTCCAAGCATCTCAAGAAACTATGAAGGTTGCTAACTTAAATACGTGGAGAATAGGAAAAAAAATAAATCTCGAACAAGCAATGAGATTAAGCGATAAGATCGATGGCCACCTGGTTCAGGGTCATGTTGATGGGATAGTAAAATTTTTAACAATTAATCAAAATTTAGATTCTCATGAAATCAAACTATCGTGCCCACAAGAATTAATTAAATTTGTTGCAAAAAAAAGCTCCGTTACACTAGATGGGGTTTCCCTCACAGTGAATTCAGTTATTAATCAGGAATTTACAGTAAATATCACTCCCTATACATGGGAAAATACAACTTTTCAGTACAACAAAGTAAATGATTATTTGAATTTAGAAATTGACATGATCGCTAGGTATTTAGATCAATTGATGCAGCATAAATACAATTAATTTTACAACCTTGTTATTTACAACTATTATATCTTGAAAACCATATAGATATAAAACATGCTTTTCGATAGCCTAATTATCTTCATTGTTGTTCTATGCGTAATAATCTCGGTAACTAGAGGCTTTATAAAAGAGCTATGCGCACTAATGTTTCTATTTTTATCGGTCTTTCTGACAGCTAATCACTATGATTTTTTCGCTCCAAATTATAGTAAATATTTTGATTCTAAAGTTACACTAAACATACTTTCTACAATCTCTGTATTTATTATACTTAATCTTATATTCATGATAATAAATAACTGGCTAATGTACATATTATCACCCATAAGGTTGGGGTTTATCGATAGAGTTACTGGAATCTTTCTCGGAGTGCTTAAAGGAATATTGCTCTCTTATGTATTATTTTTTGCTGTGCACTTATATTGCTACACAGTATATGACAAAAAAGAGGGAGAGTATAAAATAGAAGCAGAAGACATATTGCCTAATTGGATAATAAATTCACACTCTTATCAGGCTTTATTTGTGACAGCAGAAGAAGTAATTGACATGTATGTACCAGAGTCGTTGATACTAAAAATAAAAGAGATCGGTGGAGAAATGGTTGATCAAGAAAAACCTAAAAACAATAAAAAAGAAGAGTAAATATTTATTTATAAATATTTTCATTGGGAGTATTCAAAAAGCCATATGTGTCAGGTTAAGAGCACAGAATTTTTTACTGGAAATATTAATTTTGTTTTAGCAATAAATCAACTTAAGGTCATAATATCTTGACATTTATTTAATGTTGCTATATAATAGCTATGTACATTTTGTGTACTATAGCAATAAAATTACCTTGTAATAGGTGTATTGGACCCGAGGGCAGTACTCGGCGTCTCCACCATGTTTTTTAATTTATATGGGGACGAATAAGGATCGACATGCATAGTAAAGATGGTAGCTTTGCTCGGTTAGACACCACCGCTAAGAGTTCATAATTTAAATGCAAACGATAATTTTGCTGCTGAAGACAATGTCGACGCAATAGCTGCTTAATTTAAGCACTATAACTTCATTGCTATAAGCACGGTTCAGGGAACGCCGGGTAACAGAAGTTCCCCAAAATTTACGTATGTGAAAGTTATATGGAGCAAACAGATTACAAAAAACTGCTTAATTCTGCTAAGTTTCAAGTTATCAAAAAGACTTTAGATGTTATATCAGGTAATGGTTTTATCCCTCACTTAGAAATATTATTTTTCACATATTTTAATGGTGTGACCATGCCAGATCGTTTGAAAAAGTCATACCCTACTCAAATGCTTATTATATTACAGCATCAATTCTATGATTTAAAAGTTTCTGAGGATAAA
This sequence comes from Wolbachia endosymbiont of Drosophila willistoni, assembly GCF_040084705.1. Taxonomy (NCBI): domain Bacteria; kingdom Pseudomonadati; phylum Pseudomonadota; class Alphaproteobacteria; order Rickettsiales; family Anaplasmataceae; genus Wolbachia; species Wolbachia endosymbiont of Drosophila willistoni. The sequence continues at coordinate 490,914 of NZ_CP157591.1, read as the reverse complement.
TTTAGCGTCAGTTTGAGTTTTCAAGGAAAACAAGAGCGAATTACTATACCGTTTTTTGCTATTAGTGAGTTTCGTGATAAAATTTCAGGAGATGTTTTAATATTTGACAAAATCAGTATCGACTCTGATAAAGAATACAAAAGTGAAAAATGTACTGAAAAACTATCAAACGGTAGTATTATATCCATAGATCAACTGCGTGATGAGTAACTGCTCATCTTTATAAACAAAAAATATTAATAGAAAAAAGTGGTCTAACTTAAGTAATAGAATAGAGGGTAGATAAATATGCTAAATCTTTAATTATTTATTAACGCAGGTGGCAAAATTTTTCTTACATATCATCAACTTCCTTTATTGAAAAATTCAGAAAAATGTTGTATAATTATTAGTAGACTTTGGTAAAACATATGACAGATTCAGGAATTAGTATAACTTTTGACCCAAAAACTTCACATAACCTTACTAAGTTGGCTGAAATCACCAAGGAATCCGTTCAAGAACTAGCAAAAAGGTTAGTCATCGAAGGAATCGAGTGCGAAGTAGAAGATATTGCGTTATATAAAACTATTAAGGAATGTGAGGATGTAGACTGGAATACAGTACTATCTGAAAGGGAGAGGACATAAACTGAAATACGATATTGTCTACTCAAAAAACTTTACTGAAAGAGATTTTCTAAATCTTCCAAAAACAATAAGATCAAGGATTACAAAAGCGATAAACGAGCGGCTTACAACTGATCCAATTAAATTTGGTAAACCATTACGTGGCAGGCTAAAAGGGTATAGAAGAATAAGGGTTAGTGATTATCGAATTATTTATACTGTAAATATTGCAAAACATAAGGTATTTGTTGCTACAGCAGGACATAGAGACACCATTTATGAGAAGGCTACTTGATAAACATTAAATATATTTTTATACAGCCCTCCTTCCTTTATTGAAAAATTAAAAAAAATGTTGTAAAATAGCTATAGTAGTAGACTTTGGTAAAACTGATGGTAAATTCAAAAGTTAGTGTAACTTTCAACCCAGAAACTTCGCAGCATCTTGTTGAACTAGCTAGAGCCACCAAGCAGTCTGTTCAAAAATTAACAGAAAAGCTAGTCAAGGAAGCAATCGAACTTGAAGCGGAAGATATTGCATTTTCCAAAATTATTAGGGAGTTAAATTCTGATGATGCAGAAGAAGTAGAGGATAGTGAAGACATCTGGAAATAAGCAATACACCATTAAATATCTAAAGCATGTTCTTAAAAGAAATTTGCCTTCCTTGCCGGAAGATGTAAAGCCAAGTATTAAAGATGCAATAAAAGAGTATCTTGAGACTGATCCTATTGGTAACGGTGTGTTGCTACGCAAGAGATTAAAGGAACATAGAAGAATAAAAGTTGCTGATGATTATCGTATTGTCTACCGTGTAAATACTGTAAAACGTATAGTAATTATTGTTTCAATAGGACACAGGGACAATATTTACAAGCAGGCAATATTGGACCTACTGAAACATTAAATATATTTTTATACACCACTCCTTTCTTTATTGAAAAATTAAAAAAAATGTTGTATAATTATTAGTGGACTTTGGTAAAACATATGGCAAATTCAGGCATTAACATAGCTCTTAGCGAAGAAACTTTAAAGCATCTTGCTGAATTATCTGAATTTACTAAACAGCCCGTTCAAGAATTAGCAGGAAAACTATTTAGAGAAGCAGTTGAGCTTGAAATGGAGGATTTTTTAGTATCTAAAATTTCTGATGAGCGTGATGTTGAAGGTGCAGAAACAGTTGATTTTGAAGATATTAAGTGGGATTAGAGCGTTACAAGGTTAAGTCTTTAAAGAGTGTTGTTGAAAAAGATTTACCAAACCTTCCAAAGATAATAAGGCTAAGAGTTCAAAAGGCTATAAAAGAACGTCTTACAGTTGACCCAATAAATTTTGGTGAACCACTACATCATAACTTAAAAGGATGTAGAAGGCTAAGAGTTGGTGACTATCGTGTAATTTACAGAGTAAATCAATTAGATCATATAGTAACTATCACAGAGATAGGACATAGAGATGATATTTATAAGAAATAAATATCAACATTAATATATATTATACACCCCTCCTTCCTTCTCCATTCTCTACTTTAGGTGGCTTTGCGCAGCTCAAAAAATGAAGTTTTTTTTGGTTCAGCAAAAACAACATTTTGAGTTTGAAAAGGCTAAATACTTGTCTTTTATATAACTTTCGTGTAATAGATATGTATGCATCCAATCATATATCTACTCAATACGTTACTTGATCTTTATAGCTTCATTCTAATATGTTGGGTTGTCCTAAACTGGCTGGTTAAACTTAATATGGTGAACATATATAATGAAACTGTCAGTAGCATAATGCACATCTTGAACCAATTGACATATCCACCACTAAAGATTATTAGAAGATATATACCACCGTTCAACGGATTAGATTTATCTATAATGATATTGCTAATAACAATTCACTTTGTAAAATATACAGTAGCTTACTACTTTAGGTAGATGTTAAAAAAATATCTAAAATCAGCAATATATCTATCCCTTTTAATATATATATATATATCAGTTTTTAGCTATAACTATAAAGATCCTTCCTTAAACACAGCTACAAATGAGGAAGTGACAAATTTAGGTGGAATAGTAAGTTCATATTTAGCTGATATATTGGTTCAATTTCTTGGATTAACTAGTGTTACAATAGCTACAACCATAGTTTACTTGTTGATCTTCAGGCCATCAAAAAGGCTGCTAAAAATTCTCTATTTAATATTAATCAATTTAGGGATATGTGCTATACTACCACAACTTTCGCTAGGCATCACTGCAAGGTACAGACACAGTGGAATAATAGGGAATGCACTAATTAATAACTGCCCGTTTTATATATTTGTGATAGTAACATCAATAGGTCTTGTAGGATCTGTTGGTTGGAAGAGAACAATTTACTCTCTATTCTTCTTATGTGAAAAAATAGCTTGCTTATTTGTAAATGTTCCATTCTTCAGATCACATAAAACTACTGAGTATTCAATTGCACCATTAGTGGTAGAAGAAAAACATAGAACTAAAATCACTACTAAACAACAACCAAAAGAAAGACAGAAAAAAGCTACCGAGGAGGTTTTAAGTGAGTTTAAGTTTCCAAGTATCCATTTACTTTCTAAAGCAGAAGAGTCTTTGCAGAGAAAACAGCTAAATGAAATGGAGAGCAATAAAAATTTATCTCTGCTGGAACAAGTCCTGAGTGATTTTGGCGTGCAAGGAAAAATTATCAGTGTATGCTATGGGCCGGTTGTGACTTTGTACAAACTTGAACCACAAGCTGGCACGAAATCTGCAAGAGTAATTGGCCTTGCAGATGACATTGCACGTTCGATGAGTGCACTCTCTGCACGTATTTCAATAATTCGTGGGCAAAATGCTATGGGAATAGAGTTGCCGAACAAGGAACGGGAAATTGTAATGCTGCGTGATTTGCTTGAATCCCCAGAATACCAAAATGCAAACTTAAATCTCCCAATTGCGCTTGGCAAAGAAATAAGTGGAAAACCAGTTATTGCAGATCTAACTAAAATGCCCCACTTGCTCGTTGCTGGAACCACAGGGTCTGGTAAATCAGTTGCGATTAACACTATGATTCTTTCACTCGTTTATCGATTAAGTCCTGATGAATGTAAGATGATAATGATCGACCCAAAAATGCTTGAGCTTTCAATATATGATGCAATACCGCATCTAATAACGCCAGTGGTAACAGAGCCAAAAAAGGCTGTAGTCGCTCTTAAGTGGATAGTGAAAGAAATGGAAAATCGCTATCGCATGATGTCCTATTTAAATGTGCGCAATGTAATAAACTATAACCAAAGAATCACAGAAGCGATGAATAGTGGAATAGAATTGGAGCGCGTTGTGCAGATTGGCTTTAACTCAACAACAGGCAAACCTCTGTTTGAAAAAATACCAATCAAGATGGAAACATTTCCGTATATTGTAGTGATCGTGGATGAAATGGCAGATTTGATGCTTGTTGCCGGCAAAGAAATAGAGTGCTCTATTCAACGCTTAGCTCAGATGGCTCGTGCTGCAGGAATACACATCATAATGGCAACACAACGCCCATCTGTGGATGTGATCACAGGTGTGATAAAGGCGAACTTTCCAACGAGAATCAGTTTTGCTGTTACTTCTAAGATAGATAGCCGTACTATACTTGGCGAACAAGGGGCTGAACAATTGCTCGGCATGGGTGACATGCTCTATATGGCCTCTGGTGGTAAGATCATTCGAGTTCACGGCCCATTTGTAAGTGATAATGAGGTGCAAGATATAGTTGATCATCTGAAAATGCAAGGTGAGCCAAACTACATGGAGGAAATCACTAAAGAAGATGAAAATTCTTCTACAGAGTCACACGATGAAACGGAGGATGAAGAAAATGACCTCTATAACCAAGCAGTGGCCATCATTCAAAGAGATCAAAAAGTTTCAACCAGTTACATTCAAAGGCAGCTTAGAATAGGCTATAACAGAGCAGCAAACATCGTTGAAAGAATGGAAAAGGAAGGTATTGTCAGCGCTCCAAATTACTCAGGGAAAAGAGAGATATTGGTTGAATAACAATCTTGTAATACCTTAATTTAAGTTTTCGCACTTTCAAAAAGCAAGTCAAACGAAATTATTAAAAGATCAATACATAATGACAATTGATTTAATAATAATTTAAACATTTGGAATGTAAAATTATAATATATTAATTAACTAGGGGGTTAAAAATGGGTATAACTAAATGGGTACTTGGCTTTGATGAGTCAGATATAACAGCATTGCAGGAAAGTCAACAAATTGATGCTGAGCAGTTTGAAAAAGTTTTTGGTGCATTAAAAGAATGGCAAGAAGCTCAAAAGATAGATGCTAAACAGTTTGAAGAGGTATTTAGTGCATTAAAAGAATGGCAAGAAGCTCAAAAGATAGATGTTGAGCAGTTTGAAAAAGTTTTTAGTGCATTAGAAGACAAGATTGGTACTAAGCAGTTTCAAGCTATGCAAGAGCACTTAAACGGCCTGCAAGAAAAAGTGGAAACACTTGCAGAGGCAGTAGCAGATCAACAAAAAATAATGGCAATTTGTATCATAGTCAGTGCTGTTGCCGCAATAGCAATAACTAGTTTTGTTGCATTCTGTATCTATCAGGGAGTTAAGCTTGATAAAGAGAAAAAAACGACTTATCTAAAGATACGCCAGACGCAAAACTTAATAATGTAGATACTACCGATGGTACTGAAAAACTACAGAATAACTTAAAAGTTGCAAACATATAGCTGCATAACACTTTTCTTGAAAAGGTGTTACGCAACTTGTAACACCTTACTCTTCTCTTAGTCTGCGTAGGTTTTTTTGATAGCAAACATATCACTTTTTAGAAAAATATTTGTATTGTAAAGTTAGTAAAGATTCTGGTTTACTTAAAGTTTGTTAATTGCTATCTTTTAAAACACGATATTTACTATAGCACCATATGCTTAGGGTTTTTTCTAAAATTTTATTTATATTAATGTTTTTGGTTTCTAGCTTTTTTACTGTGCATAGTGCTGAAGCTAAATCTAAGCTCAGTAAGAGATACATACCTCCTGGTAACCCTGGTGGTGCAAACTTTCATACAGATGAGGATTTTGCTGAGTCATATAAACTGTATGAGAAGCGTAGGGAATTGCTCAAGAAAAAAAAATTACAAGATCGAGCTATAAATAAAGAAGATCTAATCAAAAAATTAAAAGAGAAAAAAATTGCTAGTCTTGATAATGAGCCAAATGACATGGAAGCTTGCATAGTCGACGATGAAGAGAGCACTATGATAAATCAGCATGGTATTAATATCGCACGTTTAAGGGGTGCTGTATTTATAGATCAAGAGTCAGTTTTCCAGTATGAAAATAAGCAGCATGAAAGTGAACAACAAGAAGAGAAGAAAGTTACTTCAACACGAGAAAAGAAAGTTTCTCCTATAAATGTCACTATAAAAGAAACTCCATCAAGAAGAACGTGCTCACATGATTCTATTGCTAATTTGGATAACGTAGATGCTTATAGTTTGAATGGTTCAAGTTCATTTGGCAGTGTAGCTGACACAGTAAAATAGTATCACAATATTGGCCATTAATAATATGCTAGATAAAGACCTGATATTGAATGATAATACATATGAATTATCGCAGATTTCCAGGCACAAAACTCATGTTGTAGAAGTTGGAAAAGTAAAGATAGGCGGAAATAATCCTGTAGTTGTACAATCTATGGCGCTTGGCGTGCATATAGATGCTGATAATATAAAAAGTAGCGCAAAACATTATGCAAAAGAGATAACAGAACTAGCGCGTACAGGTTCAGAATTGGTGCGAATTGCCTTGAACTCAGAGGAGGTAGCAAGAGCAATACCTTATATAGTAGAAGAGATAAATAAAGAAGGTTTTGACGGTAAAATATTGGTAGGCTGCGGTCAATATGAGCTAGATAAATTAGTTCAAGATTATCCAGACAACATCAAAATGCTGGGTAAAATTAGAATCAATCCAGGCAATATAGGCTTTGGCGACAAACGTGATGAGAAGTTTGAAAGGGTGATAGAGTATGCAATAATGCACGATCTTCCGGTTAGAATTGGGGTAAATTGGGGTAGTCTTGATAAATACCTTTTGCAAAAATTGATGGATGAAAACTCTTCGCTTAGTAATTCAAGGCCTTCTGATGTTATACTGCGCAAAGCACTTGTAATGTCTGCTCTTGATAGTGCAAAAAAAGCTGAAGAAATTGGTCTAAATTCAAACAAAATAATCATTTCATGTAAAGTTAGCAAAGTACAAGATTTAATTTTAGTTTATATGGCACTTGCAAAATCTTCCAATTATGCGCTGCATTTGGGTTTAACTGAGGCTGGTATGGGCAATAAAGGTGTGGTAAATACCGCAGCAGGGCTTACTTATTTATTGCAAAATGGCATTGGAGATACAATACGGGCTTCTTTGACTCAACGTCCTGGTGAATCGCGTACTAATGAAGTGGTGGTGTGTCAGGAAATATTGCAGTCTATAGGCTTGCGACACTTTAACCCTCAGGTTAATTCATGTCCTGGTTGTGGGCGCACGAGTAGCGATCGTTTTCGTATATTAACTGAAGAGGTGAATGGCTATATAAAAACTCATATGCCGATGTGGAAGAAAAAAAATCCAGGTGTAGAGCATATGAACATTGCTGTTATGGGATGCATAGTAAATGGTCCTGGAGAAAGCAAACACGCAAATTTGGGAATCAGCTTACCTGGATATGGAGAAAAACCTGTTTCAGCAGTCTACAAAAACGGCAAATATTTCAAAACTTTACAAGGTGATAATGTCTCTGAAGAATTTAAGGCAATTATTGATAATTATGTGAAGAAGCATTACACGTAACCTTTCACGGTTAATTAATAGATAAATCGCAAATAAAAAAGAAAATTAAACCTTGTTTTTCTTTTTTCGTTGGGAATGTTCAAAAAAGCATACGCGTCAAGTTAAGGAAATAAAGGTATGAAAGAGATAGAATAATAAGGTATAAGTTCTCCCAGAAATACTTTTAGTGAGAGAACCAATGAATAAAATAACTAGCTTATCAAAAAAGCTCAAAGAATTTTTTAATGAAAAAGCAGACAAAATCTCAATTACAACAAGGTTTATAAAAAGAAAGAGAAAGCTAAAAGGTTCATCGTTCGTAAAAGCCATGGTCTTGGGTAATATAGGGGTTGATAATTGTAGCGTAGAAACAATGTGTCAATTACTAAACGAGGACTCGATAGATATAACAAAACAAGGTTTGGATTTTAGATTTACTGAAGAAGCAGTGGAATTTATGAAAAGGATGTATAATGAATCTGTGCTTCTCTTCAAAAATATCTTGCAAGTTGATTGCAAAATCTTACAGCAATTTAATAGTGTTAAATTATTGGACAGTAGCTATATTACTCTACCTAACAGTATGGAAGAGATGTATAAAGGTTATGGTACTAGCTACAGTGGCTATGAAAGCAATACTAAGTCTGGAATAAAGTTACAATTAGTTTTCGACTACATGAATCAGATAATAGACCAACTTAATTTAACGGAGGGAGTAAGATCAGACCAGGGATATAGGAAACATTTAAGTAATATATTAAGCAATGATTTGCTAATATCTGATCTCGGTTATTTTGTGCCAAGTTCTTTTAAACAAATCAATGAAATAGGAGCTTATTTCATAAGTCGTTATAAATCCGATACCAACATATATGATGTAGAAACAAATCAAAAAATGGAGTTATTAGAATGTTTAGAGGATAAGTTATTTTTAGAAAACGAGGTATTGTTAGGAAAAGAAGCAAAAATTAGAGTAAGAATTATATGTCAGAAACTAACTGAAGAACAGTCTATGGCCAGAAGAAGGAAAGCTAATAGATTAGCAAGATCGCAGGGATATACATCCTCTAAAAGAAATCAAAAATTGTTGAACTGGTCAATATTTATAACTAATGTTCCAGAAAATAAAATTAGTGCTGAGCAAGTATTAACGATTTACAGAGTAAGGTGGCAAATTGAGTTATTATTTAAATTGTATAAAAGCCATATCAGACTTGATAAGCTAAAAGGAAAGCCATGCAGAGTATTATGTGAACTATATGCTAAATTGTGCGCAATTCTTATATTTCACGGCATAGTTGGTTGCACAGAAGTGAAAAAGAATACAGAACTTAGCTTAACAAAGGCATTTATTGAGCTAAAAAGGCGGGTTATAGAGTTATTTTTAGCACTAAAGAATAAAGTTAATAGTTTGAAAGTTTTTCTTAAAAAGCTTACCATAACTTGGTCTCGATTTTCATTAAAAGACAAGTACAGAAAAACTAGAGTATCTACCTTAACTTCCCTGAATTTACTTACAATCTCTTAACTTGACGCGTATGGTTCAAAAAAGTGTGTCAAACCGAAAAAAAAGTAATAAATTGATATAAAAAAAATGGAGGTTTGACTGACCTTACCCAGAAAAAGTGGAGAGAAAGTTTGGAATGTTTTTCACAAAGAGAATGATGAATCAAAATGCTCAGGAATGCAATAGTTAATAGTGACGTTGTTTGTTATAAAAAATTTCTATATATTCAAATATAGCAGTTTTGATATGCTGTTTAGAGTGCCGAGAGGTGTCTATTGGTAACTCCCTTTTTAGAGAACTGAAGAAGCTTTCCACAACAGAATTGTCGTAACAACAACCTTTATAACTCATCTATGTTTTTTATGGATAAGAGATATTGATAACCTTGCGAAGTATATTGTGAACCTTGATCACTATGTAATAGTAGATTTTTGGCAGGTTTACGCTTGTTAACGGCCATTAATAAAGAGTCCATAACCAATTGTTTATTTATTGAACTGCTCATTAACTACCATGCGTGAATATAGATCGATTATTGTTGCCAAATATAGCCATCCTTCTTTGGTTTTTATATAAGTAATCCCATACTTTATTTGGTTGATCGACAATAAAGTTTTGGTCTAATATATTGGGAGCTACTGTCCGTTTGTTGTTTCTTAATTTTAAATTTTCTTCTCAATATAGCCTGAATACCATTTTTCTGCATAATACTTTGCACTGTTTTTAAGTTGCAACTTTTACCCAAAGCCTTCAATTCAGCATGAATTTTAGGAGCTCCATATCTACATTTAGAAGCTTGATATATTTTTTGAATATCTGCTAATAACTCTTTATTTGCTGATTCTCTACTGCTTATTTTCCTTGTAGTCCACTTATAGTAGCCACTAGCAGAAAACCCTACATAATTCCTGCACTTTATAGTGTTTACTATGCTCTTTTATGAAAAAATATTTTACTCTTTTTGACTGGCCAGGGCTTTTTTTTAAATGTCTCTTTCCCTTGTTACTCTTGCTAACTCTCTTTGTAAATCAAACCTCTCTTTGTCGTAAGGAGCCATGTTACCTCTACCTGGAAATGCATTTGCCGCTGACTTTTTTTCGTTATATTTCTTCATCCATTTTCCTAATACACTATCCCTTATTCCTAGATCTCTTGCTACTTTTGCAACTGGTTGACCTACCTTTCTTTGTTCATTTGCCAGCTTAACAGCTTCCAATTTGAATTCTGCCGTATATTCTCTTACCATTTCTAATCCTCCAAAATTTTATTTTACCCGAAAAAACTCCTTTCTTTCTCTCCACTTTTTCTGGGTAAGGTCACTTGGCAACAGTTGCTCTACTTTCTCCTTCATCCAATGCTTCCATTGCTTTTTTCCTTAAGTCGTAACTATACGCTGCTGGCATACAAACCCCTCTACCATAAATCCATTCTTACCTTATTGGGATTATTATGAGAAGAGCTATAACTCTATGGGAGGGAAGCAAAATCTGGGATTCGGCCTTAATGGCATTAGCGTTGCATCAGCTTCACCCTCCCTGTGAGGTATTTTAGCTCTAATGCCTCACATCATAAAGATACAAGTGTCAAGCTACTTGGATGACAGGGGAGGGAGGCACTGGGATGACAGGAGAAGGTAGTGGGATGACACCCTGACAACCGTCATCCCGCTGCTTGTTAGCGGGATCTAGAGATACCGCGAATGAATCGCGGCATGACGTAGGACTGCTTTCATTCCAGTGCTTGACACTGGAATCTAGCCTTTCTGCAATCTCATCGAAAACGTTGTAACCACTTTCTATGCTAGTTTGCTTGTGAGCAACCTGGATTCCAGTGTCAAGCACTGGAATGACACCGTTATAAAGGAACCAGTGTCAGCTACTTGAATGACACAGTCTTTGCTTAAACCCGTAACGTTCGTACATTTTGCTAAAAGTTCAAATATCAACATCATGCACATTAAGTGCATTGCTATTAATAAAATCACGGCGTGGTTCAACTATATCACCCATTAATATTGAAAATATGGAATCAGCTTCTTCATAATCTTTTATTTCAACCTTTAATAAAGTTCTAGCCTCAGGATTTAACGTAGTATCCCATAGCTGATCAGCATTCATTTCACCAAGACCTTTAAATCTCTGCAGAGTTAAACCTTTTTTACCATAGTCCATTATTATTTTTGCAAGCGTACTTGGAGAAGTGATTCTTATTTCAGTTTCTTGTGACTTTAAAAATGAATCACCATTAAATAAATTACTTATACCATCAAGCAAACTTAATATGTTTTGCATATCTTTGCCTTCAAGCATACTAAGTGCAAATATATATTTGTCTGCCAATCCTTGAAACAATTTAGAGATATGAATTTCTTTTTCTTCATCTTTTATTTCCACTTCCCAAGTGTATTCGCTGTACATTAACTTCAAATACTTTAATATCTCATCAGCCGATGATAGAGCATTCTTTTTACTTAAAATTAGCAATGACTCTAAGAGATTTTGTGGTATTTCTCTATCATAATTTTTGCTAATATTAGAAGTGCTAACGCATTTATTCAAAATAAGGCGCAAGTTGTTAAATTCTGTAGCTGTACCACTTAGTGTTAATCTTTTAACTGCTGAGTTTATTATATACTCTTCAAAAGTTTCGTCATCTTTAATATAAGTGTCTTTGGCATTCTTTGTAACTTTATAGAGGGGTGGCTGTGCTATGTATAAGTAACCTTTTTCAATAACTTCACGCATATGTCTAAAAAAGAAAGTTAGAATCAAAGTTCTTATATGTGAACCATCAACATCTGCATCTGTCATGATGATAATTTTATGATATCTAGCTTTTTCAATATCGAAGTGTTCACTCCCTATTCCAGCACCAATTGCAGTAATTAAAGAGCCTATTTCTGCAGATGAAAAAATACGATCTAAACTTACACGTTCTACGTTTAGAATTTTTCCTCTTAAGGCAAGCACTGCTTGTGTTTTACGATTACGCCCCTGCTTTGCAGTACCACCTGCTGAATTACCCTCTACTATAAATAATTCCGATAACTCAGGAGCTTTTTCCTGACAATCAGCAAGCTTTCCTGGCAGAGTTGCAATATCAATATTGTTTTTGCTTTTAACTAGCTCGCGCGCTTTTCTTGCAGCTTCTCTTCCTTTTGCTGACCTGATTGCTCTTTCTACTATGCTTGCTGCCAATTTGGGATCAGTTTCAAGGATTGTGCTCAATTTATCAGAAACTATACTTTCTACAACTGCACGTGCTTCAGAACTAACTAGTTTATCTTTTGTTTGTGAAGAAAACTTAGGATCAGGCATCTTAAGAGATAAAACACAAGTTAAACCTTCTCTAACGTCCTCTCCAGTTAAATTTACTTTTGCTTTCTTTAAAAACCCTTCATTAGTTGCATAGGTATTGATACATCTAGTTAGTGCAGATCTAAATCCTGCCAAATGCGTACCACCATCTCGTTGCCGTATATTATTAGTGAAACACAACATATTCTCATAGTAGGAATCATTCCATTCCATCGATATTTCCAAGCTGATGCCAAGATCTTCTGCATCTCCTTTCATACTGGCAATTTTAGTTACATGTGTCTTATTCTTATCTAAATACTGCACAAAATTTGCTGTACCAAAATTGTCTTTAGATTGATTGCTCTGATTGAAATGAGATTCTGTATATGGTTCATTGCGCAGATCACGTAAAGTAATGTCGATATTTGAATTTAAAAATGCTAATTCTCTTATACGACTTTCAAGCGTTGAGTAACTGAAATTAATGCCATTAAAAGTCTCTGTTGATGGCATGAACGTGACTTTAGTTCCTCTTTTGTTTGTATTTTCGTTGACTACCTTTAAAGGTTCAATAGACTCACCATCTTCAAAACGCATAAAGTGTTCTTTCTTATTGCGCCAAATAATTAATTCCAACCAGCTTGATAATGCATTCACAACTGAGATTCCAACACCATGTAATCCCCCAGAAACTTTATAGGTATTGCTGTCAAATTTACCACCAGCATGGAGTTGAGTCATTATTACCTCTGCTGCTGATACTCCTTCTTCTTCATGAATGTCAGTTGGAATGCCACGACCATTGTCGGTTACTGATACTGAACCATCTTTATTTATGCTAACTTCAATTTTATCACAATACCCAGCTAAAGATTCATCTATTGCGTTATCAACAACCTCATATACCATGTGGTGCAAGCCAGATCCATCGTCAGTGTCACCAATGTACATACCTGGACGTTTCCTTACAGCATCAAGACCCCTTAAGATTTTTATTGCATCGGCATTATAACTATTTTCCATGGTATTGCTTCGTTTATGAATGTTAATTAATATTACATTCATATATGCTGATTAGCAACATTTTTAAACTGATAACCCATATTAAAAGCACAACTTTACGAATGTTTATTTTTGAAGACAGCAAATAGTGTCATTCCAATGTGTCTTCCATAACTGTACGAACATTCATTTTTGAAGGTAAATTGCACAACAGATGATGTCATTCCAGTGCTTGACACTGGAATGGCTTTGTTGCATCGCTAGCTATGATGGATTAAAGATAAAAAAGATAGGGAATATCAGTAGCTTATTATTCTGGTATTTATAACAAGAACGGTCAGTGAATACCTAAATTTGAGTAAAAGAAATTTCACTACCACTCACTAATCCGGCTAAAATTCAAGAATTTCAATGCTTTAGCTATTTTCAATAGAATTAAATTTATTAATGTAAATAATAAATTACTATTCTTAAATTTGATCAGATTGATTGCAAAAAAACAAGATTTTCAATAGGTTACTTATAATCCTAACTATAGTTAGCCTTTCATAAGTAGCGATGCAACAAAGCCCACTGGAATCCAGAAATTTTGCTTATAACTGAGCTGATGAGCTAAAGGTAGTTGTCTTACGCTAAAACAAACGTTTTTAATTAAGTTGCATAGAAGCTGGATCCCAGTGTCTGGGCACTGGGATGACACCCCACTGGTGGGAATTGCTCCCAAACTACAACGTTCGTACAGTTGTGTGTGTCTTCCCATGGAGATTGCTCTCAAATCATAATGCTCATGCAGTTGCATGCTCGACTAATTAACAGAAAAATCTATAATTCAGTTTACGTATTTTCTTATCTCAGCCAAAATCTTATCAGATTGACTTTCGTCTGAATTTAAATCAGCTGCAAAGTGTGTAACATATTTTCCTCCAGGGCCAATAAGGTACATTATTGAAGAATGGTTGATTTCTTCTTCTCCACCAACTTTGCTAGCATATACTTTATACTTTGCAATTACTTCGTCTATTTTTTCTCTTTTACCAGTTAACATTTGTATTCTGTGGTCAAATTGCTGCTGAAATTCTTTAAGTCTTTCCGTGCTATCGCGCTCAGGATCGACTGTGATGAAGAATGTTTGTAGCTTGTTGTTAGTTTTCTCATCTAACTTTGCAAGTGTTTCTGAAATTATTCCAAGGTTCATAGGGCAAATTCTTTTGCATGAGGAAAACCCAAAGAAAATCATCATGTATTTATCTTTAAAATCACTACTGCGCAAGATCTGTCCGTCCTGATTAATTAAAGAAAAATCTCCGCCTATCTTAACTTCTGCGTTGTGAATCGCTGCTGGGGCAAATATGCCTTTTTTAGTGAAATAACAATAACCTAAAAAAACAACTGCTAATGCTGCTAGCACATTAGATAATAATCTTATAAACCTTACCATTAGAATGCTCTCAGTAAAATTGAATTGTATCTTTATTGGTTAACCTATTCAATATATTTATTCCAAAGTGTATTGTTAATTTTGTCTAACAGTTTCTTATGTTCATCAATTTCTTCACTATTTGGTAAATGTTCTCTGGGAGTTAGATTACGTACTTTATGCTGAACGAATGTGGAGTTACTGTCCTGATTGCATTCATTATCAAACAGAAAGGTTTGTAACCCTCCTGTAAGTTCAACATATACCTTTGCAAGCAATTGAGCATCAACTAGTGCTCCGTGCAATTCTCTATTCTCTAGCGATATATCAAAACGCTTACATAATGCATTCAAAGAAGCAGGTGATCCTGCGAATTTTTTCCTCGCAAGAGGTAATGTATCTAGCACTCTGTCTGAGGAAATTAACCTAGCATTCAGCTTGCTTAACTCCATGTTAAGGAACTTAACATCGAATTCAGCGTTGTGAATTACCAAAATATCATTAGATATAAAGTCAAGAAATTCAAGTGCAACATCTGAAAATAATGGTTTATCTTCTAAAAATTCTTCACTAATACCGTGAATCTTAAACGAGTGATAAGGTATATCTCTTTCTGGGTTAAGGTACCGATGGAATACTTTACCTGTTGGAATGCGGTTAATTAATTCCACACACCCTATTTCAATAATTCGATGACCAGATTCAGTGTCAAGACCTGTCGTTTCAGTGTCAAGTACTATTTCGCGTAGCTTGCTTTCCATTTCAAATAAAACTCATCTTACTTATCATTTGTCTTATCGTTACTTGTCTTTTTATAGTGAATAGAAACAAGCAACCAGCTTGGGTCTGATGAATTAACATTTTTTTTGAATTGCCATACATCCTCAACTTTATTAATAGTGGATGTACTACCTGATATTATATCTCCTTCATTGTTCTTAACGAAGTTAATTTGCTCTGAAAGGAAATATACTGCAATAAACACTGCGTTTTTTACTAGCTTTATTTCTAAAATCTTTTGTGAAACGATAGAAACAATTATAGACTCGTGCACCTCTTTACGATGTTTAATCTTCTCTGCAAAATTATCATATAAGTCTTTATCGAGAAGTGGTTTTAACTGAGACAAATTTCCTTGATTGAAACATTTTATTATTAATTCAAAAGCTATGCTTGAACCTTCTATAAAGTGGGAAATAGAAAAATCTTTGTTTTTTTTTAATATTTGTTTATAAGTAACTTTTATTGAATTTTCATCATTGCTATCAATGTAACCCTCAATGTTTTCTACTACATCTTCTCCACTTCGGCTTACATCCAGTACATTAGTTAGCTTTTTTAGGTTGAGGTTGGCTGACCTTCCTAAAGAATTATACAAACGTGAAAAAATGAACGCCGCTAATAAAGCATATATTACAAGCTCTATCATAGTAACTCAACTCCTTGGCATATAAAGTATCCGAACATTATTAATTATTAATGAAAATATGTTTTTCATATCAACTTATAATCAGGTTTGCTATTCGTTTGTAAATGAATATATTATATAAGAAAGTATTAAATATCTCAACTTAATTAAAGGAGACGTAAGAAATGCCACAACAAAAAATGAGAATTCACGGTCAATATGTTAAAGATCTATCATTTGAGAATCCGAATTCGCCATTCCTTTCTTCTAGTAAAGCTCCAGATATTAATGTAATGGTTAATATCAATTCAGCAAAATTAGAAGGGACGAAAAACAAAGAAGAAGTGAATGAAGAAAAATCTTTTCATGAAATTACTTTGCATATAGAAGTCAAAGCAACGGTAAAAGATGAAGGCATAAAAGATGGTGTAGCTTTCATTTGTGAGACGAAATATTGTGGCATTTTTTCAATAGAAAATTTAAAAGAGTTGAGTGAGGAAGAGGTAAGACAAGCTTTGTTTATTGGCGGACCTACTTTTCTTTTCCCTTTTGCAAGAGAAATAATTGCAAGAGTTACAAGTAGTGGTGGATTTCCCCCACTGATGCTAGATCCTATAGATTTTGAAACTATGTATGAGCAGCAAGGTCAACAACAAAAAAGTAACGGTAGTAATTCCAATTTTAACTAATATAGTGTGATAGGATGAACAATTCTTTAAATGCAAAAACGACTTTAAACATTGACGGGAAGTCATACAACTATTTTAGCCTAAGTAGTGCTAGTGAATTTTTAGGAATAGATGTGACTAAATTGCCTTGCTCACTTAAGGTTCTGCTTGAAAGTTTATTGCGCAATGAAGATGGAGTAAACGTAAAGCTAGATGACATAAGAGTACTAGCAGACTGCGTTAATAAACACACTAATCACGAAATTAGCTATAAACCAGCAAGGGTGTTGATGCAAGATTTTACAGGGGTTCCTGCTGTTGTTGATCTAGCTTCAATGCGGGACTATGTTAAGAAAAATGGAGGAAACCCAAGCAATATAAATCCGTCTGTACCGGTTGATCTTGTGATTGACCATTCTGTTCAAGTAGATAGTTATGGAAGTGTTTCCGCATTCAGTAAGAATGTTGAGTTAGAAGTAAAAAGAAATTTGGAGAGATATCAATTTTTAAAGTGGGGAGAATCGTCCTTCACAAATTTTAGAGTAGTGCCGCCTGGCACAGGGATTTGCCACCAAGTGAACCTTGAATATTTAGCGCAAGTTGTGTGTAATAATGATGGAGTCATATATCCTGATACTTTAGTTGGTACTGACAGCCATACTACAATGGTTAACGGGTTATCAGTTCTTGGTTGGGGTGTTGGAGGCATAGAAGCTGAGTCTGTGATGCTTGGTCAACCAATTAGTATGGTGATTCCAGAAGTAGTTGGATTTAAATTAATTGGCAGACTGCCGGAAGGAGTAACTGCGACTGATTTAGTGCTGACGGTTACCAATATCCTAAGAACAAAAGGCGTTGTTGGTAAGTTTGTAGAATTTTATGGTGATGGTTTAGATTATTTATCTTTGGCAGATAGAGCCACTATGGCAAACATGGCCCCAGAGTATGGTGCAACTTGTGGGTTTTTTCCAATTGATCAGAAAACACTCGATTATTTACATTTAACAGGGCGACCAGAAAAGCTGATTAAGTTAGTTGAGGCTTATGCGAAAGAGCAAGGATTGTGGCGTGGCAATAATGAGTTAGCATTTTTTGACGCACTAGAACTTGATTTATCGAGCGTGAAGCCAGTAATGGCTGGTCCTAAAAGACCACAAGATAAGGTTTTTCTTTCACAAGTGGCAGAGTCTTTTTCTAAATCATTTTCAGTTAATGAGTCAAAGGAAAGCGATAAACTCCAAGATGGAAGTGTAGTTATTGCAGCAATAACAAGCTGCACTAATACTTCAAATCCAAGTGTGATGATTGCTGCAGGTCTTGTAGCTCGTAATGCAATTAAACTTGGATTAAAATCAAAGCCTTGGGTTAAAACTTCTCTTGCTCCAGGGTCACAAGTTGTAACAGAATATTTAGAAAAGTCTGGATTGCAGGTAGATCTAAATGCTTTGGGTTTTAATCTAGTTGGATATGGTTGCACAACTTGCATTGGGAATTCTGGTCCACTTAATAAAGATATAGAAGATGGCATTAAAAACAAAAACTTAACCGTTGCTGCAGTTTTATCTGGCAATCGTAACTTTGAAGGAAGAATTCATCCGTTAGTCAAAGCTAATTACTTGGCATCTCCGCCACTTGTTGTTGCATATGCACTTGCTGGTACTGTGCAAATTGATCTGACAAAAGATTCAATATGCAAAGATAAGAATGGAAATGATGTCTATCTCAAAGATATATGGCCAACAAACAATGAAATCGAAGATTGTGTTAAAAGTGTGGTAACACGTGAGATGTTTATACAAAAGTATAAGGATGTTTTTTCTGGTGATGAACATTGGCGGAAGATAAAGTGTGAAAAAAGTGAAATCTATAATTGGGATGCAAACAGTACTTACATACAAAATCCGCCTTATTTTGATAACTTATCACCTAAAAATAATAAAATCGATATAAAGGGTGCACAAATATTAGCAATGTTTGGCGATAGCATAACTACTGATCATATTTCCCCTGCGGGAAATATTGCCTCGAGTAGTCCTGCCGGTCTATATTTAAAAGGGCTTGGAATTGAACCACGGGATTTCAATTCATACGGGTCTCGCCGTGGTAATCACAATGTAATGATGCGTGGGACTTTTGCTAACATTAGAATAAAAAATGAAATGGTTAGCACCGAAGGTGGATATACAAAATATATTCCTTCTCAAGAAACTATGCCAATTTTTGATGCGGCGATGCGCTACAAGGAAGCTCTCATCATTGTGGCAGGAAAGGAGTATGGCACAGGTTCAAGTAGGGATTGGGCAGCAAAGGGTACTTTATTGTTGGGGATTAAAGTTGTAATTGCAGAAAGCTTTGAGCGTATACATAGGTCCAACTTAGTTGGTATGGGTGTTCTTCCACTTATATTCCAAAATGGAATAACCAGAAAGATATTTGATGGTAGTAAGGTAATAAGCATAAAAGGTGAAATAGTGCCAGGTGGAAATCTAGAATGTATCATCAAAGGAAAGGATAATTCTGAACAATCAATTCAACTCAAATGCTGTGTACAAACCGCAACTGAGACTAAATACTTGATGTGTGGTGGAGTGTTGAGCTACATACTTGCACAATCTTTTTGATTTAGTGAAGTTATTGCATGGACTTCTTTTAGCCAGCCCTGATCCCTTTGTAAATAGCAATTTGCTCTGCGCAAAGTTATGATATAATTTCACCATACATATGGTGTCGGAGTATTTTTTGGAGATAATTATATATGATAAGCTCTATACAAGAACCTAATGAACTCAGAAAACGTTTACAAGGATTTTATCGTACTGATGAAAAGAGTTATATACGTTATCTTGTAGAAAAAGCAGAGCTTTTGGCTGATTCAAAAAATAGAATTTATAATATTGCAAAACAAGTTATTGAAAAAATCAAACACAATAAATTAAGTATTGTAGATTCCTTTATGCAGCAATACTCGCTTTCCAATGATGAAGGAATAGCATTGATGTGCCTTGCTGAATCACTACTTAGAATACCAGATGATTATACAATAGACGAAATAATCAAAGATAAAATTGCCAATCAGGAATGGAATAAATATTTAGGGCACTCTTCTTCGTTGTTTGTCAATGCTTCCACATGGAGCTTGATGATAGGTAGCAGTATATTGAGAGATAATGAAGGCGATTCGAAGTTCTATTACGCAATTTCTAAGTTACTTAAGAATTTAGGAGAACCGATCATTCGCAAAGCAGTAAAACAAGCAATGTCTATGCTTGGTAATCATTTTGTTGTTGGAGAAACCATAGAAGAAGCTTTAAGGTATGCAAAACTAGATGACAATAGTAAGTTTTTATACTCTTTTGATATGCTTGGCGAAACTGCTCACACAGCTGAAGATGCAGAAGAGTATTTTAATTCATACATGCACTCAATAAAAGCTATAGGTGAATCCACTGAAATAAATGATTGTTTTAAATCGCATGGAGTTTCAATCAAATTGTCTGCGTTACATCCACGTTATGAATTTGGTCAATTCGATAATATAGCTGAAGAGTTGAGAGCTAAACTGCTAGAGCTTTGTCATGAAGCAAAAAAATACAACATTTCATTATGCATAGATGCAGAAGAAACAGAAAGGCTTGAAATGTCCTTAATCTTGTTTGAACAATTACGGCTTGATGAATCACTTTCTGAGTGGGAAGGGCTTGGCTTGGCTGTGCAAGCATATCAAAAGCGCGCTTTATCTGTTCTTGACTTTGTTGAAGATGTTGCTATCCGATCAAAGCACAAAATTATGGTGAGGCTTGTAAAAGGTGCATATTGGGATTCAGAAATCAAGCGTACGCAAGAATTGGGATTAAATGATTACTCAGTATTTACAAAAAAAAGCTATACTGACGTATCTTACTTCGTGTGCGCACAGAAACTTTTGAGTAAACCAAACAGCTTTTACCCATGCTTTGGAACTCATAACGTCTATACTTTTGCTTCTATCATGGAACTTGCTGATAAAAACCACCCTGGATTTGAATTTCAACGCTTACATGGAATGGCAAAAGACTTATATGATTATGCAATGTCAGAGCTTGCAACAAATGTTAGCTGTCGTGTCTACGCACCCGTTGGGGAACATAGTGACTTGTTGCCTTATCTTATAAGACGCCTTCTTGAAAATGGAGCTAATAGTTCGTTTGTTAATCAAATAAGTGATCCTAACGTTAAAATCGATGAGTTAATTTCAGATCCACTGGAAAAAGCTATAAATTTTAATTATGAACCTCATCCAGGCATTCCATTACCACAAGATATTTTGGGACCAGAAAGAAAAAATTCCTTGGGGATGGATATTAGTGATTCTGTGATAGTCTCACAAATTGCAGATGATATAAAGGGTTTTAGTGAAAAAAAGTGGCAAATTGGACCAATAATTGATGGAAAAGCACTATTTGATAATGCTGAATTTATCGAAGTAGTGAATCCTGCACATTTGGAAAATGTAATTGGAGAAGTGTCAAGTGCAACAAGCGATCAAGCTTTAAACGCTCTTGAAATAGCACACAGTGCTTTTGCTAAGTGGCAGAATGTTTCAGCAGAAGAGCGCGCTAAATGCCTTGAAAAAGCTGCAGATTTGCTTGAGGAAAGGATGAAAGAGTTAATTTACATTCTGATTGTGGAAGCAGGAAAAATTTTATCCGATGCAATAGCAGAAGTAAGAGAGGCAATCGACTTTCTGCGTTATTATGCAATGATAGCAAAAAATGAACTGAGCGACTGGAAAAAATTGCCGGGCCCAACAGGTGAAGATAACTTCATCTTTTTTGAAGGCAGAGGAGTTTTCTTATGCATATCACCGTGGAATTTTCCGCTCGCTATCTTCATTGGGCAGGTCTCAGCTGCACTTGCAGCAGGTAATGCAGTGCTGGCAAAACCGGCAGAGCAAACGCCGATTATTGCCTACGAAGCTGTTAAGATACTACATGAAGCTGGGATACCAAAGAATGTGTTACACCTCATTCCTGGGGATGGTGGATATTTAGGCAAAATATTAGTTCCAGACAATAGAATTGCCGGAGTAGCTTTTACTGGCTCAACACAAACTGCTCAAATAATCAATAAAATGCTTGCAAATAGGGATGGTCCTATTGTGCCACTTATTGCTGAAACAGGAGGGCTCAATGCTATGATAGTTGATAGCTCTGCTCTTTTAGAGCAAGTGGCTATGGATGCTTTGCTTTCTGCGTTTCGTAGCAGTGGTCAACGCTGTTCTGCACTTAGAGTGCTGTTTATTCAAGAGGACATAGCAGAGAAGCAGATAAAAATGATATGCGGTGCAGCGCAAGAACTCAAGATTGGTGACCCAATACAACTTAGTACTGATATTGGTCCAATAATTGACAAAGCATCTATCGATATGCTAACTCAACATACGCAAAAAATGTCAGAGGACGAAGATTCAAATCTGTTATTTAAAGTACCCATGGATACAAATTCTCATAATGGTTATTTCTTTCCTCCATATATTTATGAGATACAAAAAATTTCGCAATTAAAGCAAGAAGTATTTGGTCCTATTTTACATATCATACGTTTTAACAAGTCACAATTAAATGAAGTTATAAGTGATATAAATAGTACTGGATATGGGCTTACGTTTTCTTTGCAGAGTCGTATACAAAGTCAAATTGACACTATAAGTAAAAAAATATCAGTTGGAAATGTCTACATCAACCGTAACCAGATAGGTGCAGCAGTTGGGATACAACCATTTGGTGGTAGAGGACTATCTGGCACTGGGCCAAAAGCTGGTGGTCCTCATTATTTACAGCGTTTTTCTACAGAAAAAGTTGTAAGTGTTAACACTACAGCATTTGGTGGTAACACTACACTTATGTGTTTGGATTAATTTGCGGGCCCTAATTTTTCTTACCCCTAAACTAGACGTTCGTGCAGTTATGTACACAGCGCTAAAACCCGAAAAGGACCAGCTCATGCACTGAAATAAATCGTATCCGTTCAGCCAATGGCGTCAACTTAAGAACTTTCATTAGCAAACTCTCCTAAAGACATGATGGCGTTTAGGCTTATCTACTTTATTGCGGCTGTCCCGGTCGGATTTTAACTTTAGCGCGTATACTTAAAAAGGGCTTGAAAGTTTTTTGGCGCAATAAGTACCTGATAGAGTTTCTGCCTCATTACACTAAATAAAACTGAAAAATTTAAACGATACTCAGTAATTTGATCTGGGTTCCAAGGCCCTTGTGCATCACACATATGAAGCGATAATATATTGCACATGACCAAGTTTGCCCAAAATTCTTGTAATACAGCCTCTCCAGAAAAATTCTCTAACTCTGCTCCTACTTTGAGTCGTTTATAGCACTCCTCTATGTGCCACCTTAACACATAAGCTTTGCTCCAAAGTCTCGGTCAAAAACTCTGTTTCTCAGTTGGCTAATGTCAGCACTATAACTCTTACTTTCTGTCCTTTCATTTTATTTTTTAGCTTTTCATTTTCTAATATAAAATCAAAATCTAATTCGCCAGCGTTCCCATAGCTTACTATAATTTCTTTTTTGCAAGCGAAAAATAAAATCTACTTCCAAATTATAATGCTGCTGAATGAATTTTACTGAAGACGATCATAGATAAATAATAATTTCTCTTGATTTAATAAACGCATTTGAGTGATAACTTCGGGTAATTGCTCTGCCGCCAACGTTTGTTCACCTATATTCCAAGCTGCAAGACGAGCACTGCAAATCAGCGAAGTACACAAATCAACAAACAAATTGCCAATGGTGCCTGTTGTTCCATTTGGTTCAAACTCGGATACAATTTCCCCAGAGCTGGGTAATCTCATACCAGAACCATCTGCTGCAATAAGTCTATAGCCTCTCCAACTCAGGTTCATCCTGATAGGCTGTTTGGATGCTTAAATTCTTGAAAGCCTGTATGGCAAATCTTATATCTTGCTTTAGAAAAAGCTTGCTTTGAGGGTACATGTCAATGGCTCCATAAGTTCACATTCTATTCCCAAACTTTTTTTAACTAACTTTAAAATCATAGAAAATACTGTCGAAAAAGGAAGTTTTCTTGTTCGTGTAAAACTCAACACAATGGATTTTCTGAAAAGTTTTCGAGTATATTATATTTTTAATTTGTAGAATAAGGTTTTTTCCTTTTTGCATATTTCACCTAAAAAGGACACATTTTAGACTTCTTTGTTGAAATAAAACAGAAACAAAAGTGCTGTCCCTTGCACTCTTTGGATAATTTAATGATAAAAAATTTGGAGAGAAATTTTATACACAATCTCTGACATTTTTCCTTAAGTTGACGCCATTGTGTGAACGGTTACGGTTTCCCGTCTTCACCATGCTATATAGAAAAAAGTCTGGATTCCAATTTGCATGACAATATGGAGTATCTGCTTCTTTCATCCCAGTGGGATCTTTTATTCCATTTTATCAACAGTTTGTTTTGCAGTATCAAACAATTTTAATCCTATAATCCCGAATGTAACTAAAATAAAGCATATTACTTCGAATAAATTAACTGGTTCATCAAATAGGTAAACTCCAAGTATCGAAGCTCCTATAGCGCCCACTCCAGTCCAAATTGCATAGCATACTCCGATAGGTATAGAACGTGTAGCGAGCGAAAGTAAATATGTACTAAGAGCCATGGAGAGTATGCTAATTATTGATGGTACGAGATGAGTAAATCCATAACTATGCTTAAGTGTTATGACCCAGAACACTTCAATTAGTGACGATAAGAGTAAATATATCCAATTCATGCATAAATTTTTAGGTTTAAATAGAGAGCTTTAGCCCTATGCTTCCTATTACAATTAAAACGATACATAAAACTTGAGATAAATTAATATTCTCTGTGAAAGTGGTTGCACCAATTATAGTTATTCCAATTGTGCATATTCCAGAGGAAACTGCATAGCATACCCTAATAGGTAGAAAGCATGCTGCAAGAGATAAAAAGTAAATGCTAATGATCATAATTACCAATGTTGCAATCGAAGGCACAACTTTAGTAAAACTGTTACTAAACTTTAGCGTTACAGCCCACAGTATCTCTAGGATACTAGACAGCAACAAATACAACCAGCACATTTTCGTAACATTTCAATCTTGTATTGTAACAGAAATTGTTAGTTAAAACTACACTAAAGTGCAATAGATCTCTCTTTCGGAATTGCTTTAATATCAAACTTAAAACAACATCCTAAAAAACTTTTCTACGAAATTCAATTCCTGCACGTCATTTGCTGCATAAAGTGGTGTAGTTTGTTGCTCAATACCTGGTATTTCTACAAAAACTTTGCCCACTTCTTGACCTTTTTTAATGGGTGCAGGTATCATATCTTTATATTCAATACGCACCTTAATTTGGTCATGCAATTTGCGGTTGTAAGTTATGGTAACATCGTTTGCAACTGTAATAGGCACTTTTCTATCTTTTCCATAGAGAACATTTACTTCCTCAACTACGCTGTCTTTAACGAATATTTTCTTAGTGTTAAAATGATTTAAGGAGTATTGTATCAATCTTTTTGCTTCTTCTATTCGCTCTTTCTCAGTGTTTAAACCATTTACGACAGCAAAAATTCTCCTATCATTTCGTTTTGCAGATGCTACAATGCCGTAACCACCAGCATTTGTATAACCGGTTTTTAAGCCATCAACCCCAATATCGTGAAAAAGTAGAAGATTTTTATTCTTTTGTACAATTTCATTATATGTCAAATATTGTTCGGAAAATAAATCATAATATTCAGGAAAATCGGTGAAAATCCTTTTTGCCAGCATTACCAAGTCTTTTGCGTTCATAAAATGATCTTCATCTGGCCACCCGCTTGAGTTGACAAAATGACTGTCATTCAGATTCAAATTTTGTGCAACTTCATTCATTTCAGCTACAAAATTCTCTTCTGATCCTGCAATGCCCTCGGCTAGTGTTATGCAGGCATCATTGCCTGAGACTATTGTAATTCCTTCAAGTAATTCCCTCACCGTAACGGATTGACCTTCTTTCAAAAACATAGAAGAGCCTCTCCTTTCCCACGCTTTTCTACTTACTCGAAATTTATCCTCCATGTGTATTATTCCAGCTTTTAGATAATCGAAGGCTATATATAAAGTCATTAGCTTGCTCATTGAAGATGGGGCCATTTTTTCATCAGAATTATGGTCAAAAATGAATGAGTCTGAAGCTAAATCTAAGACTACTGCTTGCTTTGCTTTGGTTCTAAACTGGTATGAGTATGAAGAAAAAGGAAGTATAAAAACTAATAGCAAAATTACCAATCTGCTTAACATATCTATAATTTTAAATTTATAGTGTACTAATTAATAGTATAATTTTACAGGGGCATTTCAATAGATCTCTTGCATAAAAATTCCTTGACAAACCTCGCCAGCCCCCTTATCATGAAACTGAAGCTATTTATTTATCTTCTCTGTACAGATTAAATGACAAAAAAACTCACGTATCTGGCGTCTCATGTTTAATTTTTTGCACTATGTGCACCTTATGTCTTTATAAAATTCTAGGTTTTTACCTAATATAAGCTAAAATGCGCTTATAAAGCATTTAAAACATAAAAAAACGCCAACTTAAAAAATGGATAGTGAATAACTAGCTACCCTAGGGTTTCTTTTGCCTTTTTTTCTGTTTAGTAAATTTCTTAAATATTTATGACTAAAGGTTAGTTGCATTAAAAAGCAGCTAAATCGCGGTTATTAAGCGTTTAGAATAAAAAAACGCCATACTTGAAAGTATAATGTAAGTAATTAGCCAACCACGGGGC
The DNA here is from genome assembly GCF_040084705.1 of Wolbachia endosymbiont of Drosophila willistoni. Taxonomy (NCBI): domain Bacteria; kingdom Pseudomonadati; phylum Pseudomonadota; class Alphaproteobacteria; order Rickettsiales; family Anaplasmataceae; genus Wolbachia; species Wolbachia endosymbiont of Drosophila willistoni. The sequence goes on along the minus strand of NZ_CP157591.1, from coordinate 464,339 downwards.
TTCTTTTGCCTTTTTTTTCGTTTGGTAAATTTCTTAAATATTTATAGCTAAACGACAACCGTCATCCCGCTACGTGTTAGCGGGATCTATGTTAAGGTATGGCGGTTAAATAAGGGATCTATGTTAAGAGATACCGCGAATGAATCGCGGTATGACGGTTCGCGGCGGGATTCCAGTGTCTGGGCACTGGGATGACAGGAAAAGGGGCTACTTGGATTACAGCAGATCACCTCTTCACAAAGATTTTATCAGTAATACGCATATCAATAATACTCCAATCGCTGAAAGTAAAATCAGTTGTATTGTGTAAGTGGTTTAAATAGTCCCATGCACTATAAGGGTTATCTTCAGGCAGTTTTACTGTGGAATCGTTATCAAGTATGATATTCCATCTTCTATTCCCTATATAAGCAAAAGAAGAAATGTGGTCACTTAATTGAGTTTTACTCTCTAACACATCTTTAACAAATTCTAGGTTTGATAATGAGTTTTGTTCTGTAATTACAACAAGATCATCTACTAGATAGTCATCTACGATCACTTTACCTTCAAAATCAATTACCGAGGTTTTGTTATTATCTTTCCAGAGAGCAAACGGTTTATGCTCATCTATATTAATGTGTAGAGTATTGGGCAAAATTCTGTGAACTCTTACGTGTTTTATCCATCTGCTTACGGATTGTATGTTACCGGCAAGTTTTGAAAGTGATATATACAGGATAGGTTGCGTTCTATCTGTCAAACTTAGAATATCCTTTTTGTTTGTAAATTTATTGCCGCTCACGACTACTTCGTCGATTGAAAATCCACTACTGAGTAATAAACTAGATAGGCAGTCATTGTACCAAGTAAAGTAGTAATTAAATCGATTTATTATTTTATCAAGTGAGCTGTAAAGTATTAGCGTAAGAAAAAGTGCTGTGATAACAACCAAGGCACACTTACGCAAAAAACTCCTTTGGCTTCTAGTAATACTGCTCAACATGACTTAAATCCCTAATATTTTTGTGCTGCAAACTATCTTCAATAATAATTTTAACTAATTCATTAAAATTGATTCCTTTTGCCAATTTTGCAATTTCTGGCACTAACGATAACTCAGTAAAGCCAGGATGTGTATTAATCTCAAGCATTTTTAAAGTGTTATTTTTGGGATTATAACGGAAATCTGAGCGGGAAATAGTTTTGCATCCTAAAAATTGATGTATTTTCAGTGCGTGTTCCAAGGTCATTTTATATATATTGTCAGGAATTTTAGCAGGAAATATATGTTCTGCAAATCCATCTGTATACTTTGCTTCATAATCATAGAATTTATTTTTTGGTCGTACTTCTATAGTGCCAATTGCTTCATCCAGCAATACAGCAGTATGTAACTCTATGCCCGGTATGTATTCTTCTACGATCATCTTTTCCATTATAGTAGAACTATTATTTTTCAGTTCTAAGTAATCCTCGTGCGAGAAAATTATGTACACTCCAATACTTGAACCTTCATTAATTGGTTTTAAGACGTACGGATAATCGATTTTAATATTATTTTTTAGTACATCTTCTCGGCTAATTACATAACCTTTTGGAGTGTCGATATTAAGGGATCGAAATATATGCTTTGACATCACTTTATTTATAGCAACGGCAGAAGCCATAACTCCTGAGTGTGTATATTTTATACCTAAGATTTCCAATAAACCTTGAATGCAGCCATCTTCACCATAAGGTCCATGCAGAGCGATAAAAGCAAGGCCCGGATTAATTTTTTTAAGCTTTTCAGCAATATTGCTGTCAACATCTATTTCTATTGCATTATATGAAAGGCTATCGAGCGCCTTCTTCACTGCTTTTCCGCTCATAAGCGATATTTCTCTCTCACAAGAAAATCCACCACTTAAAATTGCTATAGTTGGAATCATAAGCATTCTATGTTTTGCTATATAGCATACATAATGGTTACATTAAGCTTATTAAATACCTACTTTGGCTAACTATAAACTTTCTTCAAGCACTTTTTTTATCCACTTCAAATAGCGTGCTCTGCAACGGTAGTGGCGTGTTTGCTGCACCTTTATACTGTTCACAGATAAGCTTTTCTAAATCCTCAGCAGATTGTTCTTTTGCTTCTTCTTTTTTCACTACTCCACTAGTTACTAAATCAATTAAGGCTGTAGTGTGTATTATCATTCGATTATTTAGCTCAAATATCTTTTTTGTATCAAGTGAAGAGTTTCTAATTAAGGCAGATAGTGCATGCATATATTTGTCTATATCAGAAAGACTTTTGCTTATATCATAGTTGCTAACTAACATATATTCCTTCAAACGCTCAATTTCTTCTGGAGTAAACTTGTAAACTTCATCAAGTTTCCTTATTAAAGATATAGTAAGTATTCTACTTAGAACTCTCAATTCTCTAATAAATTGTACTCCTTCTCCTTCAGGATAAGACATTTCTTCTTTTTTATATTTCTTAAATAATTCTTGATCATAAGACTTTCTGAGATCTGACGTCATTGCCAATGCTAACTCTTTTGAACCTAGCTTAAAAACTTCGTTGAAGCTGCTTGCGTTGGCATCTTGTGCACTGCCTGCAGTAATTCCACAACTCCAAGAAATCTTTTCAAACAAGCTATGATACTCTTTTATCATCTCTTCCAGCAATATTTTAATATCATCTTCGGTTAACTCTACTGTTGATAATAGATCACATGCTTTTTCAAGATTACCGTTCGCTTGAAAAAGTAACCCTTCAATCTTTTTAATGGTTTCTCTTTTATTTATACTCATAACTTACCCCCAAGATTTAATGCTAACAGCTAGTTTTATAATCAAATATTTCAAAAGTCAATAAGCCTTTTTCCTTAATCCTTAAATTAATCGATACTAATTTATCAGCATAACAACTTAGATAACGCAACTATTTTCAGCAACCAAAAACAACAACCCTGAAATACAAAAAGTTTCTTTTCCTTCAGTAGCATTATTCTAAATTTTCATCAAAATAAGCTGTTTTATCCTTTTTTTCCTTATACTCTTCTGCAGTATAGAGGGGTTGCTTTTTAGCTGTGATATTTGGCCACTTTTGTGAGTATTCTACATTTATATCGTAAAATAACTTGAAAGTTTTTTGTTCGCTGCTCAGCAACTCTTCATCTAGTTCTAAAATATCTTTTATGGAATCATCAGTTACAATTGCATCTACTGGACACTCAGGTATGCACACTCCGCAATCAATACATTCATCTGGGTTAATCACGAGCATGTTTTTGCCTTCATAGAAGCAGTCAACGGGACATACTTCCACGCAGTCTGTATATTTACATTTTATGCATTTATCTGTAACAAAATGCGTCATAAAACACTGTATATTTGCATTATCTTGGGTACACTAAATTGATAAGAAATTCAAGCTTTTTATGAAGATAAATAAATTGAACAACAAAGAATTAGAAGTATGGTTAAGCCTGGCTAGAACCATAGGACCAATAAAGTTTTTTAGTATACTAAGAACACACGGATCGCTAGATGAGGTGCTAAAATATCTCAATAGGGTGGCTAATGATAAGGTGTATGGCATTCAAGATGCACGAGAAGAAATCAATAATGCAGAAAGAATTGGAGCTAAAATTATACCCGCATGTGACCCAGATTACCCTGATCTTTTAAGAAATATCCCTAGTTGTCCTCCTGTAATAACTGCGCTTGGTGATATATCATTATTAAGCCGTGAGATAATTGCAATAATCGGTGGGCGTAACTCTTCAATGAATGGAAGAATTTTGCCAATAAGTTGGCACTTGATTTAAGCGAAGCTGGTTTTATTATCGTTTCTGGACTTGCAAGAGGAATTGATACTGCAGCAAACAGTGTAATATACAAAAATCATCCCACTATTGCTGTTACAGCAAGCGGAATTGATGTGGTGTATCCAAAAGAGAATTTTGATCTATACAAAAAAATCACTGGGAACGGTGGGTTAGTAATTACTGAGCTTCCATTTGCTACTAAACCAAAGCCTCAGTATTTTCCTCAAAGGAATCGAATTATATCTGGCCTATCGCTAGGTGTTGCAGTGATTGAAGCATCGAAACGTTCTGGCTCTCTAATAACAGCAGATTTTGCTTTAAATCAAGGGAGAGAGGTGTTTGCAGTTTCTGGTTTCCCTTTAGATTCACGCTGTAGTGGTAGTAATTATTTAATTAAAAACGGTGCTAAGCTTATCGAATCCGCTGATGACATAATAGAGAGTATTAGGTTTAGTTTACCTCCGCAGCAAAAAAACCTATTTGATGTTGAGCACCATTTTGTTAACCAAAAACAAGAAAAATTACAACAGGCAAAATCTGTTATAGTTGATCATATTAACTCTGTACCTGTTGATATAGATGAACTTATATTAGCAAGCGGACTTTCTACCAACATAGCTCTAATGGCTCTTTTAGAACTAGAGTTGGAAAACAAAATAGAGCGTTCACCGGGGAATAAAATATCGTTAATTTTCTAGATTACTTTAGCTATACTAGATGCTCGTACAGACATATGCTTGACACTGAAATGATGCCATTTGTTATAGGATTCTTAGTTGCTGATTTTAGAATTGATAAGAGAAAACTTTTTTTCAACTTGTTGTATAATTTTATAAAAGTGATCGAAATCTAAGCTTGCACTGCCAATTAAAACTCCTGATAAATTTGAGATACTGAGCAAATTTTCTATATTTTCTGAACTGACTGAACCACCATATATAATGTGTTTTTTACTAGTACACAATTTTATTACCTCTATCACCTTAGCAATTGCATCATTATTTGGCACATGACCTGTGCCTATTGCCCATATTGGCTCATATGCTACGGTATATTCACCGTGTGTTGGCAAACGGTTTTTGCATTGATATTCTATTACTTCTTTTGTTTTTTCATTCTTATAATCTTCTGAATTTTCACCCACACAGATAATTGGGTGTAAGCCTGATTCTATTGCTATTTCCGACTTAAGTTTTATTTCACTATCTTTTTCATTAGCCCTTTCAGAATGCCCAAGTATTACGTAAGTACACCCTAGTTCTTTTAACATTTCTGCACTAATTTCACCTGTGTAAGAACCGAACTTTTTATGATGGCAATTCTGTGCTCCTATATTAATATTATTGTTCAACTCTATACTGCTTGGAAATGACGTAAAAGGAGGGCAAATCACTAGCTTAGAGGTAATTTCGTTGCTCTTGTTGTTAAGTTTGCCTATAAAGTCAACAAATGAAGAACGCATTCCATTCATTTTCCAATTTGCTACTATTAAAAAGGACATCAACTTTACTTATATGGGCGAGAGTGCCGGCTGTCGGACTTGAACTGACAACCTACTGATTACAAGTCAGTTGCTCTACCAATTGAGCTAAGCCGGCGTTAAACACATTAATAATATACAATTATCAATGAATTTTCGTCAACTAATTTTTAAAATACTGTATAATGAAAATAATATGAAAAAATTTTTACTGAAGCCAAAAAAGAGTCTAGGGCAAAATTTTATTTTATCGAGTGAGATAACAAAAAAAATCGTCGCTTTAGCTGGTAGTCTGGAAAATTTTAATGTCATTGAAATTGGTCCTGGATATGGTGCATTAACAAGAGAAATATTGGTGCATAATCCAAAGTCTCTACTTTCTATAGAAAAAGATAGAGATTTAGTAAAACACCATGACCAACTGCTAAATGAGCATCAAGGAAAGTATAGAATTATAGAAGCGGATGCACTGCATATTATAGAAGAAGAGCTGATAGAGCGCCCAGTTAAAGTTATTGCTAACTTGCCTTACAATATCTCGGTAGCGTTATTTTTAAAGTGGTTAGATAGTATAAAATTTTTTACGAGTTTGACATTAATGTTTCAAAAAGAGGTAGCAGATCGCATTACAGCAAGACCCAATTCTAAAGATTATGGTCCTCTATCAGTGCTAAGCCAGTTACTATGCGATATAAAAAAGGAATTTGATATTGAACCTAAAGAGTTTTTTCCAAGACCAAAAATACATTCTTCAGTAATTACAGTAAATCCTTTGCCTACCCCAAAGTTTGTAGTAAACTTGGAAACCTTAATAAAATTAATACGTGCTGTTTTTGCTCAAAGAAGAAAGATGCTGAGAAATAGCTTGCAAAATATAACGAACCACGCTGAAACTGTCCTTGAAAACGCTAAATTGAGTGGAAATGAACGTCCAGAAAACTTAACTATTGAGCAGTTCTGTTTGCTGGCAAATAATGTAGAATGCTTATTGTGCAATAAAATGTATTAGCAACTATATAGCTTTTCTATCTCCTAAAAACAGTTAGAGCTATACAATTAAAGGCTCCTAGCTAATTTTGCCTATTGCAATTTAATTAATTGGCGTATAAGCTTTAAATAAAGCCTATGAAAAAAATGGAAGCTTGTTATTCGTTTGACGATATACTTCTTTTGCCAGCCTATTCTAATATATTGCCTTGCGATGCAGATACAAAAACTTATTTAACAAATAGTATAGAACTAAATATCCCTCTCATATCCTCTGCAATGGATACTGTTACTGAATCGGGCTTTGCAATAGCTATTGCCCAACATGGAGGGATAGGTTGCATACATAAGAATTTATCAATAGATGAACAAGTTTTAGAAGTGAGAAGGGTGAAAAAATATGAAAGTTGGATCGTGTATAACCCAATTACGATTTCACCGGATAAAACAGTTGCGGAAGCAATTTCATTAATGAGAGAGCACAATTATTCTGGCATTCCTGTAGTCGATCAACGCAAGTTAGTTGGAATTTTAACTAACCGAGATGTGAGATTTATTGAAGACCAGAACATGAATGTAAAAGTTTCCGAAGTGATGACAAAAGATAAGTTAGTGACAGTGCGGGAGCAGGGAGTGAATAGTGCCTCAGCAATGAAATTGTTGCATGAAAATAGAATAGAAAAGCTTTTGGTCGTAGATGAAAATTCTTGTTGTATAGGTTTAATTACGGTTAAAGACATTGAAAAATACAATAGATACCCAAATTCATGTAAAGACAGTAAAGGGCGTCTCAGAGTTGCCGCTGCAATTGGCACTGGTAAAAAAGATGGTATAGACAGATGTGAAGCTTTGATCGGAGAAGAAGTTGATGTAGTTGTTGTGGATACTGCTCACGGTCATTCCGAAAACGTTATCAATACCATTAGGGAAATAAAAAAGATGTATCCTAATACGCAATTAATTGGCGGAAACATTGCAACAAAGGAGGCTGCTGAAGCGTTGATTGATGCGGGTGTTGATGCAGTGAAGGTTGGAATAGGACCAGGATCAATCTGTACAACCAGAATAGTTACAGGTGTTGGTGTGCCACAATTCTCTGCAATCAAGAATGTTGCAGAGGCGTGTAGAGCAAGAAACGTCAGACTAATTGCTGATGGTGGGGTAAAATACTCAGGAGATGTTGCAAAAGCTATTGCAGCTGGTGCTGACTCTGTGATGATTGGTTCGATTTTTGCTGGCACTGACGAAAGCCCAGGTGAGATTATTATGTATAAGGGCAGAGCATATAAAGGCTATCGAGGAATGGGATCTATTAGTGCAATGAAACGAGGTTCAGCTAGCCGTTATTTTCAAGATAAAGATTCAAAACTCAAATTAGTTCCACAAGGAGTGGAAGGAAGAGTTCCATTCAAAGGTCCAGCTTCAGGAGTAATCCATCAATTGATTGGCGGATTGCAAGCTGCAATGGGGTATACTGGTAATAGGAATATAGAAGAGATGAAAAAAAATTGTAAATTTGTTACTATTACTTCATCAGGATTAAGAGAGAGTCACGCTCATGATATAGTCATTACACAAGAAGCTCCAAATTATGCTTATCAAACGTCCAATTTGTCAACCGATTCGGAGTAGTCCAGAAAAAGTAGAGAGAAAGTTAAGACGTTTTTGGAGTAAAATAAAACGTTTTTTCAAAATATGACAAATAGAAGAGAATATACAGCAGAATTCAAATTAGAAGCTGTTAAGCTGGTTAAAGAAACAGGTCAAGCAAGTACAAAAATAGCAAAAGATCTAGGTATAGATGGCAGTATGTTAAGTAAGAAAATATAATGGAAAAATGTCTGGAGCATACGCATTTCCAGGCAAAGGCTCCTTATGACAAAGAAAGATTTGATCTAAAAAAAGAGCTAATAAGAGAAAGAGACATCTTAAAAAAAGCCCTGGGCAAAGAAAAAGAGTAAAGTATTCTTTTATATAGAAATTGCTATAAAACACAGGAACTATGTAGGGTTTTGTACTGGTGGTATGGGTTGCTAAGGAAAAAAGCAGTAAAGAATTAGCAAAAGAAGGGCTTCTAGCAGATATTCAAAAAATACATCAAGCTTCTAAATGCAGATATGGAGCCCCTAAAATTCACGCTGAATTAAAAGCTTTAGGCAAAAATTAAAACAGTACAAAGTGTTATGCAAGAAAATGGCATTAAAGCCAAGTTTAGACGAAGGTTCAAAAATAAAAAACAGCAAATAAGCAACCGAGTTGTGGCTCCGAACACATTGGATCAAAATTTTACTACTGATCAGCCAAATAAAGTTTGGGATTACCTACATAAAAACTAAAGAAGGTTGTTGGCGGCAATAATTGACCTATATTCACGCATGGTGGTTAATGAGTAACATGATAATTAGTTATAGATTCTTTATTGATGGCCGTTGATAAACGCAAACCCGATAAAAATCTGCTGTTACATAGCGATCAAGGGTCACAGTATACCTCTCAAAATTACCAATTTCTATTGAATACAAAAAACATCATTTCCAGCATGAGCCATAAGGGCTGTTGTTACGATAACTCTGTTGCAGAAAAGTTCACTTAAAAGGGAGCTGCTTATTGATACTTCTCGCTCAACAAACCAGAACTGCCATATTTGAATACATAGAAATCTTTTATAACAAATAACGTAGACATTCTACTATTGACTATTGCATTCCTGCACAATTTATTCTCATGATAAAAACGTCTTAACTTTCTCTCTACTTTTTCTGGGTAAGGTCAAATAGAGAATTTTACAAAAATCTATTTTTAACTTACAATCAATTATTACAATTTTAAACCTACAACTTATGTATAACAGACTTATAGTCAAATCTTTTTCAGTATTATGCATCTGTTTATTTGCTTTATACATAACACTGCCAAATTTCTTTGATAATAAGCTTTTTATTTCGAAAAAAAGAATAAACTTAGGCCTTGACCTGAAAGGAGGGGCATCTTTGCTTTTAAACATAGACTTAGACTTCTATTTTAAGGAAAAGCTAAGCATGCTAGCTAACGAAATAAAAGAGACATTGCTAACAAAAAATATTGAATCTAACGTACAAAATAGCGTTATAACTTTAAATAGTATTGATGATTATAAAAAAGCATCTGTGTTGATTAATGCGATAAGTCCAAATTTAGAGCTAAATAGAAAAGATTCTTCGATTCTCATTTCGTATAAACCACATTATAAAAATTCTTTGATCAGTGAAGTAGCTGCAGAATCAATAAACAATGTCCAGCGCCGTTTGGACAAACTTGGCACAAAGGAAGTCAGCGTTCAAAAACAAGGGCAGAATAAAATATTAGTGCAGGTGCCTGGAGTAGAAGATACCAAGCAGATAAAATCTCTGCTTGGCAAAACTGCTAAGCTAGCTTTTCATTTGGCAAACACTAACATAGCCAAGGTGCAGGATATAGACCATGAAACCACTGTCATGCTCAAGGATTCTTTAGGTAATTCTTATCCAATATTCCGCAAAACTGAAATAGGTGGTGATTCGCTGGTTAACGCATCAGTTAGATTCGGCAATTTAGGTAAACCGACAGTGCATTTTAAATTTGACAGTATAGCGAGTAAAAGATTCGCGAAAATCACTAAAGAAAATGTAGGAAAGCCTTTTGCAATTGTTCTGGATAACACAGTTTTAACAGTACCTACAATACGTGAGCCAATTTTAAATGGAGAGGGAGAAATTAGCGGTAATTTCACTGAAAAACAAGCAAGCGAACTTGCAATACTTTTAAAATCTGGAGCACTGCCAGCACCACTTAAAATAATTGAAGAAAAAAACATTGGCCCAAGTCTTGGAGAAGAATCAATAAAGGCAGGGGAAATGGCAGCAACAATCTCTATTATAGCCGTGGCTTTATTTATAATCATCACTTACGGCAAATTAGGTGTATTGGCCTCTGTTGCACTTTTTTCTAATGTAGTTCTTATATTATCAATTCTCACTCTGCTTGAAGCAACTCTAACTTTACCTGGAATTGCCGGTATTGCACTTACTGTTGGTATGGCGGTGGATGCAAATGTTTTAATATTTGAGCGAATTCGTGAGGAAATCAAATCTGGCAAGAGAGTGGAACGTGCTATTGAAGAAGGGTTTAAAAACGCTATAAAGACAATACTGGATTCAAATATCACTACATTAATTGCTGCAGGAATAATGTTCATTATTGGCAGTGGAGCAATAAGAGGCTTTTCTGTCACTCTATCAATAGGAATTTTATGTTCGATGTTTTCTGCAATCACAGTCACAAAACTCCTGATAGAGTTGTGTATGAACCCGAAGGAACTAGCGCTTTGAATTAAGGATTTAGATCTCAGTCAACCACCTTCATTCCCACAACGTTATATCCTGAATCAACGTGCAAAATTTCTCCAGTAGTGCCACTACTTAAGTCGCTTAATAAGTATAACGCTGCCTTGCCAACATCCTCTATTGTAACATTGCGTCTGAGCGGAGAGTTATTTCTATTCCATTCTGATATGGAGTGAAAATCGCTTATTCCAGAAGATGCTAAAGTTCTGATTGGACCAGCGGAAATTGCATTTACTCTGATATTTTGTGGCCCGAGATCACATGCTATATATTTTACACTTGCTTCAAGTGCCGCTTTACATAAACCCATAACGTTATAATTTGGCATAACTTTTTCAGCGCCATAATAAGATAAAGTAAGTAAACTACCACCATTTGACATCATTTTTTCAGCCCTTTGCGCTAAAGCAGTAAAAGAATAGCACGATATATGCATTGCATTGAGGAAGTTATCCAGTGAAGTATTGACATATTTACCATCTAACTCATTTTTATCGGAGAATGCTATTGCATGCACCAAAAAGTCAAGAGTACCCCATTTTTTCTCTATTATTTCGAAAGCGTTATCTATGATTTTTTCATTTGAAACGTCGCAGTGTAATATTAGCTCCACATTTAGTTCATCTGCTATTGGTGATAGTTTTTCTTTTATTATTTCATTCTGGTAGGTGATTGCAAGTTCTGCTCCGTGCTCTGAGAGAGTTTTTGCTATACCGTATGCTATTGATCTCTTATTTATTATTCCGGTTATTAATCCCTTTTTGCCTTGTAATAGACTTGTCGTCATAGAACTATCTGTTTTTTTATAATTTGGAATATTAACTAGGTAAAGTCAAGATATCACTATGTTTTAAAATATTTTTTGCAGTAACTTGAAGTCTATAAACAGTAATCTTGATTCTTCTACAACAAAGCCATTCCATATGACATTCTGCCTATACCCAATTAAGCATATTAATAAGTAAGTAAATCTTAATATAATCTTATTATACTTATAAATACGCTGTATAGAATGAAAGTATGGATGATTTCATAACTGCAAGAAGAAAAGATGATGCTGTGGTATCTGTTTGTCAGGATAATAAGAAAAAAAACGTGTTAATTTTAGGGCTCAATCAAGTTGCAAGGGATTTGTTAAAATATGAAGAGAAGAATTTGCTTAATAAGCCATTAATTAATATCTTAAGCACAAGAGCAGCTGACAACGTGAAGAATTATTTAGAGTATACCGAAAATGGACACGATTTACTTGATATACTACCTAAAGTGATAGATTTTTCCTTAATTGATGCTAAGGGAGAAGATATCAGGACAAAAGTAAAAGTTTTCCGCACTGCACAATTTGCCAGTAATAAAATAAATTATGAGCTATTAATACGTGATATCAGTTTGTCCCATAAACTAGGAATCTTTAGAGATAAATATCTAATGGGTAAAAAATATAAAAACCATGACTTATTCGATATACCGGGCAATGAGTCCACTATTCTAGAGTTATACGTTATATTAAATTTTGCCTTTCAACATCAAATTAATGCAGCTATAGGAGTGATTGGCTTAAATAGTAGCTGTAGTGAGACAAATAATGCACTGAAAGTTATCATAGAACATTTTTATAAAAATTGCCGTAGTGATGATTTTCTAGGGTATATTGATGAGAATAAAGTGCTTTTTGTTTTGATTAACTGCGATGTAAAAAGTATATCTAAAATAATTAATCGTATACATTCTGCCATTAATAAGCAGTTATTAAAGCGAAAATTACCAAGTGTATCAATAATTTATGGGAATATAGCTCAAAAACAGGCAGCAAAATCTACCAGCGGTGCCTTCTGAAAAGTTGTTTTTTATTTATATTGAGTTTAAACTTAAATTTTTATAAAGATTTAAGTTTATTTATGAAGTTAAAGTACTACCTGGTAGCACTGCTTTCATCATTGTTTTTGCAGAATAGTGCTAGCTCTAAAACAATTTTGGATAAGGAAATATTTTATGCAGAATTAGACGGAAAAATAGATTTGAGATTCGGCTACGCCTTCAACAGAGATTCTTTCAATGCTAAGCCTAAGGATAAAACTTCAAGTTATTCATACTTGCGCTTTCTTTATTTACAGCAAGTTTATCCAAATACTCAAATGGGGGTTAATGTTAAGGCAGGGGTTTCTGGTATTGCAAACCTAAAAGCGTTAGACATAGAAAAGTTAGACATGGAGGAATGGTATTTTATCATAAAAAACCAGGAACTTGGATCAATTGAATATGGTAAAAGAAGTTTAGTTGGTCAGAGCATGTTAATTAACACTTCAAAAATTTATGCAGCTGCTGGAGGAGTAAATGGTCATTGGACAAACTATGCAAATTTGCGCGGTGATCATAAAAAAGATGGTGACCCTGGATATAATCAAGACAAGGTGTTCTGGGTCAAGCCCAATATTTATAGCGATTATAATGAACTCGAACTAGGGTTAAAACAATCATCAATTAACTACATCTCCCCTGAAATCTATAACTTTCAACTCGGATTCAGTTATGTTCCAGGAAAAAATAACTTACAGTACAGCAATTTAATTGCTGCTGGCCTTTCCTATAAAAACAGCTTGTCAAATGATATAGGTTTTACTACTGCTTTGACTGGTGAATTTGCAAGAGAAAATTTAACTGGTTGCTCAGATGGAACTTCTAAAAATTATGAATGTCGCAATCAATTACTGCACTGGAATTTTGGTTTGAAGCTAAAATTGTTCGATCTTGATTGCATTTTTTCCTATGGTAATGGTGGTGAATCTGGTGAGAGGCGTAATCCTGAAATAAATAATACGTATTATATGAATGCAGGTATCGCTTACCATTCTGATTCTTACAAATCAAGCTTAACATATTTTAGTAGTGGTAGGGATATTGCAGGCGAAGGTACAAACGAGTTAACATCATATGCTTTAAGCCTTGAAAATTCTCTTTTTTTAGGTGCTTCATACTATTTCGATATTGTAAAATTTAGTACCAAAGAACCTAAAATAGAAAATAACAACTCTGGTTATGTGCTCTTGGCTGGACTGAAATTAAGTTTTTAATATTGCCTCCTTCCAACACTCTTTTCTGTCATCCAAGGTAACCGTTCACACTTAATTTTTCAATCTCACTCATGGAGAGGCCAGTAAACTGACCTTACCCAGAAAAAGTGGAGAGAAAGAAAAGAGTTTTTTTGGGTAAAATAAAATTTTGGAGGATTAGAAATGGTAAGAGAATATACGGCAGAATTCAAATTGGAAGCTGTTAAGCTGGCAAATGAACAAAGAAAGGCAGGTCAAACAATTACAAAAATAGCAAGAGATTTAGGAATAAAGGGTGGTTTATTAGGAAAATGGATAAAGAAACACAACGAAAAAAAGTCGGCGGCAAATGCATTTCCAGATGTAGCACCTTATGACAAAGAGAGGTTTGATTTACAAAGCAAGAGTAACAAGGGAAAGAGACATTTAAAAAAAAGCCCTGGCCAGTCAAAAAGAGTAAAATATTTTTTTATATAGTAACTGCTATAAAGTACAGGAATTATGTAGGATTTTCTGCTAGTGGCTACTATAAGTGGACCACAAGAAAAATAAGCAGTAGAGAATCAGCAAATAAAGAGCTACTCGCAGCTATTCAAAAAATATATCAAGTTTCTAAATGTAGATATGGAGCTCCTAAAATTCATGCTGAATTGAAGGCTTTGGGTAAAAGTTGCAATTTGAAAACGGTGCAAAGTATTATGCAGAAAAATGACATCAGGGCTATACTGAGAAGAAAGTTTAAAATTAAAAAACAACAAACAGATAATAGAGCTGTAGCTCCCAATATACTAGATCAAAACTTTATTGTTGATCAACCAAATAAAGTATGGGATTACTTACATCAAAACCAAGGAGGGATGGCTATATTTGGCAGCAATAATTCTCACGTATGGTAGTTAATGAGTAGTGCAATAAATAAACAATTGGTTATGAACTCTTTATTAATGGCCATTAATAGGCGTAAACCTGTTAAAAATCTACTGCTGCACAGTGACCAAGGTTCACAATATACTGCGCAAGGGTATCAATATCTCTTAGCTGTAAAGAATATAGATGAGTAATAAAGGCTGTTGTTACGACAATTCTGTTGCAGAAAGCTTCTTTAGCTCATTGAAAAGAGAAATACTTATTGATACTTCACAACACTCTGCTCAACAAACTAGAACTGCAATATTTGAATACATAGAAATTTTTTATAACAAACAACGTCACTATTAACTATTGCATTCCAGAACAATTTGATGCATCATTCTTTTTGTAAAAAACATTCCACACTTTCTCTCCACTTTTTCTGGGTAAGGTCATTTTTCATTGCACCCTATATTGTCCATTCCATTAGCTTTACTACGCTCGTTACCTCACGCAGCATAATGGTCTGTTCTAGGCTGTTGGCTAGACTTTGCCTAAGTTGGATTTTCACCAACTGTATTCTAAACGCTTACTTGGCGCACCCATAACAAAAATGCCTGAAAAACGTTAATAATTATATACTATTATTAATAATTATTCAACCATATTTTAAGCTTACAATTTTGAGCTTAACTGACGCTTATGGATAGGGGCAACTCTATCACCCTGTGTTATGTTTATTTTCTAACGGACGCTGATTTTTGTATCGTAATTTCTTGCTATAAATTGGTTATATAAGAGCTGGCTTCTAAAATTTTATAACCCTAATTTGAATTAACAGACAGTAGAATCGAAAGATTATTACAAGGAGCAATCTACACAGATCGACCCTTTTGTGAATCTGCGTTTCTGCTTTCTTCAACTTGTTTTGCAAAAGATGTTTCCGGTTTCTGAAGTGGCTTAGCAATTTCACGCACAACGGCAATAACTGCTGTTAAAAACGTTTTTAACAATGCACCTAAAGCTCCACCAACTGCTTCCCTGCCATATATATGAGCTTGCTTTTCGTTACCGTCAGCAGTTTCCCCTGCCCTCCTTCTTGGATCCATCCTATGAGCAATCACCGAAAACAACACTCCCCTGATTGAAGACTTCACTTTTTCCTTTGCTTCGTGGACATCCCCATCTTTTGCTGTTTCATGTCCATGACTTAAGTGTTTAGCGTTCATTAGCTCCTTTTGTTGCTGGGCAAACATGCTACTTAATACTTCTTCTATCACTTGCTTTCTTCTCTTCTCTCTAACTCTTTTCATAGATTCTGATTTATCGCGAGTGTGTTTGGTAGTTTCAAATTCTGCATCAATATCTTCGGACGCAGCCTGACTATATAAAGTCTCTATGAGCCTGTCTATGCTTCGCTTTATTTGCATAGTCCTTTCGTAACTATCCGAATTATCAATTCCTTCGTCGATCTGATTTAGAATATCCTCAAAAACTTTCAAATAGTCT
Organism: Wolbachia endosymbiont of Drosophila willistoni; assembly: GCF_040084705.1. Classification (NCBI taxonomy): domain Bacteria; kingdom Pseudomonadati; phylum Pseudomonadota; class Alphaproteobacteria; order Rickettsiales; family Anaplasmataceae; genus Wolbachia; species Wolbachia endosymbiont of Drosophila willistoni. The sequence continues at coordinate 448,300 of NZ_CP157591.1, read as the reverse complement.
TGAATATACTGTATTATGTATTGCTTATCTTCCTCTTTGTGTTGTTCTTCTTGATTTTGCTGATTTTCATTTTCTAAACTTCTCTCTCTTTTATCATCGTTATTTTCTTCAATATTATCACCGTCTTCCTCGAAAAGGTTTTCGTCATTCATGATTTTTTTTAATTTAGTTAAAATTCTCACCAGTTATTATTGTATATGAAAAAATTAAATTAACATTAATGAAAAGCGTTTACAACTTCAGCACTATTTAAAACTACAGTAAAGCTGTCAAAAGTAACAGGATCATAATACCTCTCATACAATTCAACTGAACACCTAAGCCTTATCTTTTCCTTAGCATTAAAACTAATTTCATAATCATTATTAGAGTTTAGCATAGCAGAATTACGTAATAATTCATCAGCTAATACAGAGTCTAAAATTCCATTAATTTTTATCGTAATGTGTCTGCTTCCAGCACAATCGAGCACTTTCCTCCAGCCAAAAGAAGAAATATCTTTCACCTCTTCTCTGTTATTACGCAAAGTAAACCTTAGGTTTCTTATATTATTTAACACAATAAAATTATTGTCATGATCTTTAATTTTTAGCTGTAATTTGCTCATTATCACCTCCTTTTATTAAAATATCAAAATTAATTGTTGAATGTAAAATTTCATCGTGCTGATCCATAGCACAATTACTTTCTAAAATGGCCTCATTATTAAAACCTTCAATGCTCTTAAGTATCAAGTTAATATGCCTTATAATGGCAAACATACTGTCTATATGATAAGTATATATGTCGCATGAAAATCTTGCCTTTGTAGCAAAATTGGACAGCATATGCAGGTTATTATAATTCACTACACACAATCTCAGGTAAGGAATGGTGACCTGTTTAGGTAAGTAGTCATAAATGTTAGTAACATATTTCCTTAAATCAGAGTTTGCTTTTAGTGCTTCATAAATGCTACTGTACAACTCGTTTATAGCTTGAATTTTTTTCATAATTAACCCTCGAAAGATATATAGAAACTCGTCATCCCGCTGCTTGTTAGCGGGATCTATGTTAAGAGATACCGCGAATGAATCGCGGTATGACGATAAGGTTTATACCTCGTCATCCCGCTACTTGTTAGCGGGATCTATCCGTGACGGTATGACGTAGGACTGCTGTCATTCCGCTACGTGTTAGCGGCTGAGATACCGCGGCGGTATGACGATAAGGTTTATACCTCGTCATCCCGCTGCTTGTTAGCGAGATCTATCCGTAACGGTATGACGTAGTAGCCCAGTTTGAATGACCAGAAAGAGCTACAAAACAACCTTTGGTTCGCGAAATGGAGAATATACCTTCTTCACTTCAGATAAATGGCTACTTACCTCCGATTCACGATTTTTGTAAAGAGCAGAAACATGCCGCATAATACCTAGTTTTATCTGCTCAGGAACATTGTCATAACCAGCTTCGTATACAACATCAACTCTTATTGCATTCAAACAATTGAAAAACTCAACATAGCCCCCTACATCACTAAAATAATACTTAAGTGTACTCTTCTCTTGATTTTTAGACATCATTGCAGTAGCCAATACTATCTTACTCACAGGGCCATAGCTTAAATAGATCCTACGAGGTACATAATCTTCATATGAAACTTGCCATGTTTGTTTCACCAATGACTTTTCCATATGCCATTCAGCGTAATCAGTTGCCATAAAAATTAGATCTGAAATCAACTTATCATCCTGGTCGTTCTCAATGCGTAAAAAAGATTTAACCTCTTCTAAAGTAACTGGAAAAGATTCAGGCTTAGATTTACGTTGCACAGATATTCTTGGTGAAGTAGATCTTATTGACATAATAACCCTCCTTTTTGATATAGCTAGAATAAGTAAGGTTTACCTCGTGACAGCGTGGGGCAAATCTTACTTACTTTAGCTATGCAGCTTGCATGCAACATTAAGTTAAATTGGCGCAGCAACAACTCTGAGTGCTTTATCGTATGAATATATTAAGAAGAGAACGTATTAAAGCTGTTTCTCCTTTTTTGTTGATAAAATTTGAACTTATAGCATATTCAACTAGGCTGGATTTTAGTAGATTGACATTTTGAGAATGAATATTATTGAAGGTGGAGTTTAACTCTTTAGCAAGCAGACTGCGAAATTTTTGCACACTGTCATATGCGATATTTTCAAGTTCATGTGCAAATTTATCTTGAGCTATAGTTGTTATATCTTCAATTTCCTTATTAAACTCCTCTAGCTTTTTTTCGTTATTTTTAAAATTTTTCGTAAAAGTTTTCATATCAATTAAACTCAACTATTATTATGACTATAATGACAATGAAAAACTACCGAAGTAAAAAATTCACACTACTGTGTAACTTACAAATACTTTTTACTACATTCCAGCGTCACGCGCTGGAATCTATAGCAAGTGTACAAATTAAATTTTACAAACACCGTTGTGCTGAATCTTGAATATTCACTTCTTTCAATTCAGTGGTAGGTTTTGGTTCAGCGATGGGTTTTGATATTGTGTATGTAATGCCACCAGCTATCAGTGCAGATACCACAGAAGCTGCAACTATTAATAGAGCAGACAATCCGGAAGCAATACTAAGAGCAGCACCTACTGCTAACATAGCTGCAAGGCTCGCATAGGCAACTTTTGGGGAAAATTGTCTTTTTCCTACTTTTTCTAGTGACACTTCATTTGTTTTAGTTTTGCCCAGTTCACCATCAAGTGGTGTGTTTTCATTCTCCAGACTTCTTATTTTTTGTGTTAGTGATTCATTCTCTTTATTGAATTCTTTCAACTTAGTCTCATGTCCAACTATGCAACTTTTTGATTCTGCTAGTTCCTTTTGCGCTTTTTCTAACAACACTTTTGTTTTAGAATGCTTATTTTCGTTTTCTTCTAATTCGCTATTAAGTGTTGTATTTTTACTTTCTAGATCTTGTATTTTTTGTTCTAGTGATTCATTCTCTTCATTGAGTTTCTCCAGTACTTCCAATTTAGTCTCATGTTCAGTGACACAATTTCTCAATTCTGTTAGTTCCTTTTGCGCTTTTTCTAATGGTACTTCGTTTTTTTTAGTTTTTGTTTTTTCTAATTCACCCTTAAGTGTTGTGTTTTCATTTTTTAGATTTTTTATTTCTTGTCTTAGTGATTCATTCTCTTCATTGAGTTTCTCCAGTGTGTCCAGCCTAGCTCCATGTCCAGTGATATAACTTTTCAATTCTGTTAGTTCCTTTTGCGCTTTTTCTAATGGTACTTCGTCTGTTTTAGTTTTTGTTTTTTCTAATTCACTATTAAGCGTTGTGTTTTTACTTTCTAGATCTTGTATTTTTTGTTTTAGCAATTCATTCTTTTTCTGCTCATCCTTTAGCTGAGTACGTAATTCTTTTAACTTAGCTTTACGTTTTTCAACCTTTTCTGCTTTTTCTGGAGTTTCCGTTGCGTTGTGTGTTTTGGAATGAGAAAAGGTACTAGGTACAACCTCAGATGGCTGATCACACATACTGTTTAGTCTATCTATTAGGTCTTCATCCTTTATCAATGAGCGATCTGCTCCATGCTTTATCAAAAGCTTTGCTAATTTTTTATTGTCATTTGCAAGAGCATAATATAAGGGAGTATGCTCAACTTTATCTTGTGCATTAACGTTTGCTCCACCTTCTACTAGATATTCTGCAATCTCTACACAACCATATGCAGCAGCATAATGTAAAGGGGTCAGTCCACCTTTATCCTGTACATCAACTTTTGCTCCACATTTTACCAAAAGTTCCACTGATTCTTTATTGTTATCTGCAATAGCCCAATGTAAATGGGTCACGCCATCTTTATCTTGTGCATTAATATCTTCTCCATTTTCTAATATAGATTGGCCTAAAGCTTCAGATTCATCTGCATCAAAATATATTCCACTATCGCCACTATTACTTTTATTTAAAAAGGTCTGTTCCCCATTATATGTAGTATACTGCTCTGGATGTTGACTGTGCAAGTCATTATGTTCTATGCGCTTCTGATTATTGGCAAGTCTTTGTTCTGCCTCTTGCAACTTTTGCGCCATAGCATCTCTTTCTCTTATAGCCTGTTCTTTTTCTAATGTATCATCTACTTTGTCTGTATTGTTTTCATTAACGATTGAGTTTGAAGAAGTCTGTTCATCCTCATCTTGTACATAGACTTTTTTGTTGTTTGGTGTAATTCTACTATTCTCTTCCTGATGTTTTGCACCCCATGCTTGTACTGCAGCAGTTACGTTATTTCCGTTCAAAGCTAAATTTCCTGGAGTTTTATTATTAGGCTGCAGTAAAGTGCCTTGTCTATAAGGTTGTCTTCTCGTAGCTCTTGTCTCAGCATAACGTTGTTCTCCTTCCTCTAACATTTTTATTATAGCCTTTTTACCTTCTACATCGCCGACAATATCCCTTGGAGTTCGGCCTTGACTATCTTTTAGTAAAGGATTTGCGTCATTATTCAATAAAAGCTGAACTATCTCTTGATGACCATGCAAAGCAGCAATGTGCAAAGCAGTTAGCTTAGACTTAGCTTCATCAAGTTCATATATTGGTTCATTAACTTTTGCTTCCTTTGCTAGTAGGAGTTTTACTATTGGTACACTGTTACATTCCACAGCAAGATGTACCAACATATAATTTACAATTTTGTCTGAATCTAATATACTGAACATCTTATCTATCTTCAAATTGTTATAAGTGCTATATACTATTGAGTCTGCATCTTTTAGCTTATTCCCTATTCTTTCAAGTAAATTATTCTCATTTAAACCTTCACTCTTGCTTACCTCATTTATTATTTCAAAAAACTTTTTCTTTTCCATTGCCGTAACCTTTCCTCTCAATTTATTTATTATTGCTGAACCATCTCACAAAAAAGTTAAGTTTGTCGAAATTCCATGTTTGATCTAAAAATTAGTCATAAACATTTTCTATGCAAGTAGCTGACACTGGTTCATTCTATAATGGTGTCACAGCAGTCCTACATCATGCCACCGCGAACCGTCATACCACGATTCATTCGCGGTATCTCATCCGCTAACTGTTCTCCCTCATCATACCGTCACGGTATCTCCAGATCCCGCTAACAAGTAGCGGGATGACGATTGTCAGGGTGTCATCCCAGCGCCCCTATGATGTCATCCGAGTAGCCGACACTGGTTCCTTTATGATGGCAGTGCCCCTATGGTGTCATTCCAGTGCTTGACACTGGAATCCAGCCTTTCCATAATCATCAAAACATTGTATTTTAACGTAAAACAGCTATTTTTATGCTCACCAACTTAATAAAATTCCTGGATCCCAGTGTCAAGCACTGGGATGACAAGATATAAACCTTATCGTCATGCCGTCGCGAACCGTCATACCGCCGCGGTATCTCCAGATCCCGCTGGGATGACGATTGTCGTTTAGCTATAAATATTTAAGAAATTTACCAAATGAAAAAAAAGGCAAAAGAAGCCCTGGGGTTATTATCTGCTTTAAAATATTGGCGTTTTTTATGTTTTAAACGCTTGACAAGCAAGATTTAGCTGCTTTTAATTGCAACTCACCTATGCTGCAAATGTTTAAGAAATTTACCAAGCAGAAAAAAAGACAAAGAATCCCCGAGTTAGCTAGTCTTTTACTATCTCTGTCAAGTATTGGCATTTTTTGATGTCTTGTAACGCTTTATAAGCGCGTTCAGCTTATTTAGATAAAAATCTAGATGTAGATGAAGTTTTGTAAAGACATACAGTATCTATATACTGCAAAAAATTAAACATAAGACGCCGATACATTAAGTAATCCTTACCTTTTAATCTGCAGATTGGCGAAAGCAAATACAATAGCTTCAGTTTCATGATAAGGGGGCTGGCGAGGTTTGTCAAGCAAGTTTTTTGTTTCTGCGGACTACCTAGATTAATATTATATAGAAGTTTTGCTGCCAATAAAGCCTAAACTTACCAAATACATTTCTGTAGATTCAGATCTACTTGACTTTGGTTTAAAGTATTTTACTGTTTTAAACATTTTTTTTAGCTCGTTACAAAAATCTTTGTCAGATTCTCCTTGGAAAATTTTTACTACAAACGTGCCACCATGACTCAAGAAATGCTTTGCAAAATTGAGCGCTGCTTCGCATAAAAGCATAATTCTGATATGATCCAACGATTTTAAACCACAAGATTCGGGCGCCATGTCAGATAAAATTACATCAAATTTTTGATCCTTGAATTTTTCTCTTAAAATTTCAAACTCATTGATAATATCACATTGTATAAACTCTACTCCATTAATTGCGTTCATTGGTTTTATGTCAAGAGCAACCACATTTGCACCTTTCTGAGATGCAACTTGTGACCATCCACCAGGAGAAGCACCAAGATCAATAATTTTTTGCCCTTCTTGGAATAATTTAAATTTGTTATCCATTTCTACCAGCTTATATGCTGAGCGTGACCTATAACCATCCTTGCTAGTTTTTTGCACATACTGATCATTCAAATGACGATGTAGCCACCTTGTTGAAGATAGTTTTCTGCCTCTAGCCGTCTTTACTCTAGTTTTTATTGCTAATACCCTACTTATTATTGATTATATCTTTAAGCTCTTTTTCAACTACTTCTTTTACCAGTGCATGTAGATATTTATTCAGCCATTCTGAGAGCTGAGGTTTTAAAAGAGATGTAACTAATTCTTCAACAGTAAGGTTCGCTTTTTTTTGTTGTTTATGCTGTAATTCGTTTTGCATTTTTCCAAGCAACGCTTTGATCTCTTCCATATTCTCTTTTAAAATTAGATGATCGTTATTTTGCGCTTGTAAGCCGCTATTACTCGCTTTGTTATTACTCATTTGGATATTATCGTACAAATAAATATCTTTTTTTTCTTCTGAATTGTAGCTATGGCCATTAAATTGGTTATTGTTGCAAGCCATTTCCTCACTTTGGTCATCATTATCAATGTCCTCTTTTTCATTATTTTCTTTTTTGCCATCTTCTTCTATTTCTTCTGGATACTCTTCCTCAAGGTATAGCACATCATCATTTTCATCCTTTATTTCTGCTTTATCGTTACTCGCGTTTTTACCCGATATAGCTTTTTTTATATCTTCTAGGATATCTTTTACAGATTGATTACCTTGTTCATCATGCATAGTGCTAATACCATTAAATTTAGAGGTTTATACTATTTATCATAAAAAGCAAGTTGTAAACACTAATCACATAATTGCTTTTTGCTTCAACTAAGTCTGAACGTGCTTTAAATAATGCATCTTCAGTGTCCAAAAGGTCAGATGTACTCTTTAAATTTAAGTTTACTTCTTGCTCAACTCCTTCCAATGCTAGAGCTGCTGCTTTTTCCGCTTCTTGACTTGCTTTGATAATGGCCTTTGCTGTCAACACATTATTCCAAGCATTTACAACTGCTTGTTCTATATTTTTTACCGTTTCATAATAATCGTAGGTAGATTTTTTTGCATCCATTTTAGCTTTACTGACACCAAAAGCATTAACTCCTCTCTTAAAGATTGGAACATCAAGAGTAAAAACTACATGAACATTTTCTAATAGTTTGTCTACCTTCATACCATCCTCCCCAAAATTTTTGCTTGCACTTAGATTTAAAGAAGGAAGCCACTTGGAGCTTTCAGCAATCACTTCCATTCCGGCTGCTCTTTTTTGATAAACTGCTGCTTTTAGAGATAAATTATTGGTTTTTGCTAACTGTAAACATTCATTTAGCTCTGGAACAGAAGGTAGTTTATCATTAGCTTCAGAAAGGTCATCAGCATCTTCGCCAATCAAATGATAATAAGCAATATTTACCAACTTTAATTTACCTTCAGCATCAACTCTTTCGGATATAGAAGACGAAAATTTTGCTTTTGCTAACAAAACTTCAGCATTGGTTACCTCTCCAAGGGAAAAGCGTTTTTTCATAGCTGACAAATGTTCCAAAGAAACGCGTTCTTTATGTTCTCTGAGCTTTAATATTTCTGTCTTTTGTAAAACATTAACATATGCTTTCACAGCATTAAGTGCAAGCTCTTGTTTTAATTGCTGAAATCGCATCTTTTCTGCTTTGAGAAGATGGCTTGATCGACTGAATGTGGCAAAGGTACCACCGCCATCGATTAATTTCTGGCGCAATGTAAGTTTTTTTTCAGATGTATCAAGATTAAAGTTACTATCGAAATTGTATTGCAAATTAATGTCAGGTAAAAATCCAGCTAACCCAGAAGATTTATAGTGTTTTTCTGCGCTTTTATATTGGTAAAATTGAGACTTTATTTTTGAGCTATTTTTGATGGCTTTGCTTATCACTTCTCCCACATCGGTTGCATAGCAACTTATAGTATTAAAAATGATCGCAAGTGTGATAATCAATCGAAACATTCTAATTCCTATGCATATTGGTTGCGCAGCTCAATTACTAACATAAATTACTTTAATAATCAATAACTAATATTGTTGACACTATTGAGAAATTAAGTATATCATAGCTTACTATTGTTGGATCAAATAATGAAGACTTTTTTCTTAAAGGAGAAACAAATCAATAAAAAGTGGTTTGTCATAGATGCAGAAGGATTAGTGGTAGGGAGGCTTGCAGCATTTGTAGCGACACTATTACGTGGAAAGCATAAACCTGAGTATACACCTCATATGGATTGTGGCGATAATGTAATTATTATCAACGCAGAAAAGGTGCATTTCACCGGAAAGAAGCTTAAAGATAAAATTTACTATAAGCATACAGGTTATTCTGGTGGTTTGAAGAAAACTACTCCAGATAATATTTTAAATGGCAAATTTCCTGAGCGTGTAATAGAAATGGCAGTGAAAAGGATGCTTGATGATGGGCCTATGGCACGTAGACGCTTTGAAAATTTGTATGTTTATTCTGGTTCAGAGCATAAGCATCAAGGACAGCAACCTGAAAAGATAGATTTTGCCTCTTTGAATCGTAAAAATAAAAAGTAATGGAGTAAAAATGAAGAGTTCTACAATAAATAACAATGATTGGTCAGAAAAGACAATTAAATCAGCAGTTGATTCGCTTGGTCGTTTATATGCTACAGGCCGAAGAAAAGAATCTGTAGCAAGAGTATGGATAAAGCCGGGGAGTGGAAAATTTAGTGTTAACAAAAAAGGCGATCTAATTTCTTATTTTAAAAGAGAGTCAGTGTGCCAAATAGTAAAAATGCCATTTGTTGCAACTTCCACATTGGATAAATACGATGTATTTGCAACTGTAAAAGGTGGAGGGCTATCTGGTCAAGCAGGTGCTCTAGCTCATGGAATAAGCAGAGCTTTAAGTAGTGTAAGCCAAGATTTGCATTCTATACTACGTAATAGTGAGTTCTTAACTAGAGATTCACGTGTTGTTGAACGTAAGAAATATGGTCAACATAAAGCTCGGAAAAAGTGTCAATTTTCTAAGAGATAGTTATTTTATAGGGGTGTTTTTTTGTAAGTATTATACAAATATTTGCAAAAATGTATGATATCCTCTATTTTTGTGATGAATTTAGTTGACTATCGGTGTCAACATAATATGCTATTTATGTGATTTTTTCAATATTAAGGTAATTTATGAGTAAAGAAGATATAATAAAACAATTAAAGGAAGATTGTTCTAGTCAGAATATAGATATAACAAAATCTGATTTGAGCAAGATTCATGATGCGTTTATTAAAATAATAAAGAATGAGCTGCATGGGAAAGGTGAAATACGTTTGCATGGAATAGGAACATTTTCTACTGCTATCAGTCAGGAAAAACAATGTCGTAACCCCCAAAGTGGTCAGATCATGACTGTTCCTAAAAAGACAAGGGTAAAATTTAAAGCAAGCCAAACTCTTTTAAGTATTTTAAATGAGAAGGAAAAAGCAGCAGTTAGTTAGACATTGTCATTTTCATTGTTTTTACTACGCTGTGTAAGCCGTAAAATACAGCTTCGCTAATTAAATAGTGGCCTATGTTAAGAGCTGAGATGTGAGGTATTCTTGTCATCTTCTTAGCGTGTTTATAAGTTATGCCATGTCCTGCGTGGCATTCTATTCCTAATTTATTGACGTACTCTGCAGCATTAGTAATTAACTGTAACTTTTTTTCTGATGGATTATCACAGTAATCCCCTGTGTGAATTTCTATTATGTCAGGTTTTGTCCCTAGCTTTTCAAGATATTTTAGTTGATCAATATTTGGATCGATAAACAGTGAGACTTTTATGCTAGAGCTATGCATTTCCTCTATTATACTAGAAAGTTTACTGTGCATATTCACGATATCCAGGCCACCTTCGGTTGTTAATTCTTCTCTTTTTTCTGGTACTATACTAATCGAATAGGGTTTTACCTTTTTTGCTATTTCAAGCATTTCTTCCGTGGCTGCAATTTCAAGATTTAGCTCAGTGCTAATGCTTTTTTTTAGGTTAAATACGTCTTCATCTCTAATATGCCTTCTATCTTCTCGTAAGTGTACAGTAATAAAGTCTGCTCCAGCGTCAATGGCTATTTCTGCTGCTTTCAATGGATCTGGATAAGAAGTTCCACGTGCGTTGCGGAGGGTTGCAACGTGATCGATATTAACACCTAGTTTCACAATCTACCTCAGAAATTATTTATAGATTATACATGTTATTAGGTTTTTTGCATAGTCATTGTTTGACCTTACCCAGAAAAAGTGGAGAGAAAGAAAAGAGTTTTTTTGGGTAAAATAAAATTTTGGAGGATTAGAAATGGTAAGAGAATATACGGCAGAATTCAAATTGGAAGCTGTTAAGCTGGCAAATGAACAAAGAAAGGCAGGTCAAACAATTACAAAAATAGCAAGAGATTTAGGAATAAAGGGTGGTTTATTAGGAAAATGGATAAAGAAACACAACGAAAAAAAGTCGGCGGCAAATGCATTTCCAGATGTAGCACCTTATGACAAAGAGAGGTTTGATTTACAAAGCAAGAGTAACAAGGGAAAGAGACATTTAAAAAAAAGCCCTGGCCAGTCAAAAAGAGTAAAATATTTTTTTATATAGTAACTGCTATAAAGTACAGGAATTATGTAGGATTTTCTGCTAGTGGCTACTATAAGTGGACCACAAGAAAAATAAGCAGTAGAGAATCAGCAAATAAAGAGCTACTCGCAGCTATTCAAAAAATATATCAAGTTTCTAAATGTAGATATGGAGCTCCTAAAATTCATGCTGAATTGAAGGCTTTGGGTAAAAGTTGCAATTTGAAAACGGTGCAAAGTATTATGCAGAAAAATGACATCAGGGCTATACTGAGAAGAAAGTTTAAAATTAAAAAACAACAAACAGATAATAGAGCTGTAGCTCCCAATATACTAGATCAAAACTTTATTGTTGATCAACCAAATAAAGTATGGGATTACTTACATCAAAACCAAGGAGGGATGGCTATATTTGGCAGCAATAATTCTCACGTATGGTAGTTAATGAGTAGTGCAATAAATAAACAATTGGTTATGAACTCTTTATTAATGGCCATTAATAGGCGTAAACCTGTTAAAAATCTACTGCTGCACAGTGACCAAGGTTCACAATATACTGCGCAAGGGTATCAATATCTCTTAGCTGTAAAGAATATAGATGAGTAATAAAGGCTGTTGTTACGACAATTCTGTTGCAGAAAGCTTCTTTAGCTCATTGAAAAGAGAAATACTTATTGATACTTCACAACACTCTGCTCAACAAACTAGAACTGCAATATTTGAATACATAGAAATTTTTTATAACAAACAACGTCACTATTAACTATTGCATTCCAGAACAATTTGATGCATCATTCTTTTTGTAAAAAACATTCCACACTTTCTCTCCACTTTTTCTGGGTAAGGTCATTTTTGCCCTGACCAAGAAAAAATTCAGCTATTGCCTTACTTTCTCTTGCAACAACTTCTTCCTTAACAATTTTTCCTTTCTCATCAACGATACTTATAAAAGTTTCTTTTAGTGAGATCGCTATAATATTCCATGAGACTGCTCCTACTAATAAAAGTTTAAATTATTTTTGAAGAACTTATTCTACTGAATTCGTTACTTCGTGCTAAAATAATGGACTCCATCATTCAACAGCAATTACAGTATGTTTACCCTTTTTCTTGTTATTTTTCTAATCTATAGCTAGCGTTCAAAACCATATTCGAAAATACGTTTTCGGATTTTTTTTAATGCTGTTTATTTCATCCTCAACATCGTCTCTACCTTTATGAACTAAGTAGCAGCATTAAAAATTATAACGTACCCCTATCTCTAGAGTTGCATCTGGTATTTGTTTTGCTTTTATACCACTTAGTTGCCCACCCATGGTCATACCAACTGCACCAATTATCTGCGGAGTAATTTCATAATCAACACCTAACTTTAGTTTATAGGAAATAGAACTCAGTATTTTATCTACTACAGATGAACCAGCAGCTTCACCACCTGATTCTGGAGCACCTTGTGTTTCTTCTTCCTTTTCTTTTTCTTCTTGTGAACTATTGCCATCACCATCAACTGTATCACTAACACCAAAGCCAAAAGGTGTTATTTGGAGATATCCTCCTAAACCTCCGCTGACATATAGTTTAACGGGATCAATATCAAGGTCAGGATAGAAGCGGTAGTTTGCCAATAAGCTAGCTCCTATGCTCTTTAATGACTTAATATTACTGAGAACCTCAAGTTCAAATTTAGAGTTTTGGTCATAATGGTAACCAAGAACAACACCAGGTTTCATTTTAAAGCCACCACCCCAACCAGCACCAAAGTTTAAACCTGCATAGTACTTATCTTCTGACTTACTTGCACTATTACTAGCTGCACCTGCTAGAGATGAAGTAAGCAACACAGCCAAAACGCACAATCTCTTTATTTTCATATAACTCCTCATACAAAAAAATATATAATGCATAAGTATATATCCTTTATATTAAAAAAGATATAACTGCATGTCAAAAAAAGTATAGCCATAAAATCAGATTATATAAAACGTACTACTCAGGTCTTTTATATAACTATATTTACTATCTTATTTGGTACAGCATATACAGTGCGAACTTTGCTTTGATCGATCTTACTGGACACAGAGTCTATCGCTATTTTCTTCAATTCTTCTTGAGGTAAGTTAATTGCCACCTTGATTGTTGTACGTAATTTTCCATTGATTTGCACTGCTATAGTTACCGTATCGTCAACTAATAATGATTCATCAGCTTTTGGCCAAGGTTGACCTCCTATTTCTTGCCATAGGCTTTCAGCTAGATGTGGTATGAATGGTTCGATTACTCTGATTAATATACATATACCTTCATCAATAAGAGATTTTCCAGTTTTTACGTCTATTTCAGCTATTAAATTCGTCATCTCACGAAATTTTGCCACTACACAGTTTAATCTGCAGTTTTCCAAGTCATCTGTAAGTCCGTGTAAGAGTTTATGAATTTTTTTTCTGTACTCTAGAAGTCCACCCGTAACATTTTCATTATCATAGTGTATATTTACAGGTCTTAGCTGCATGACCATACGCCACAATTTATTTACATAACGAGAACAACCTTCCACGCCATCATCGGACCATTCCATATCTTTCTCCGGAGGAGTGTCGGACAACACAAACAAGCGAGCAGTATCAGCACCATACTTTTCTATGATAAAGTTTGGGTCAACTGTATTCTTTTTCGATTTGCTCATTTTTTCAACTTTGCCCACTTGAACTTTTGCACCTCGCGCTATTAATTCTTTTGCTTCTGCGGGAAATAGCCACTTACCATTTTCGTCTTTATAAGTTGCATGGCAGACCATTCCTTGAGTGATTAAAGTAGAGAAAGGCTCTTTAATATCAAAATAGCCACATTTGGTTAAAGCACGGCAGAAAAATCTTGAATAAAGCAAATGCAGAATTGCATGTTCTATCCCACCTATATAATAATCAACAGGCATAAAACGATTACATGCATCTTTGTCTATTGATTTATCTTCACTACAGAATGCAGCAAAATACCAGGAAGATTCAAAAAAGGTGTCGAATGTATCAGTTTCACGCTCTGCTTGCTTTCCGCACTTTGGACAATCAACAAATTTCCAAGTTGGGTGCTTATCCAGCGGATTGCCACCACTTGTAAATTCTACATCTATTGGTAGAACTACAGGAAGGTCTTTTTCTGGCACTGGAACAGTTCCGCAATCTTTGCAATATATGATAGGTATAGGGCATCCCCAATAACGCTGCCTTGAAACTCCCCAATCGTGCAAACGATAGTTTATTGTTTTTTTGCCTATTTTTTTTTCTTCAAATTTTTTAACTATGGCTTCCTTTGCTTCACTAACCATTAATCCGTTTAAGAATTCGGAGTTAAACATTGTCCCGTCTCCAGTATACGCCTCCTTTGTCATCTGAGTAGCTTGACACTGGGATCCATTGTAAGAATTCTGGTCACGCGCTGGAATGACACCTAAGTGGGCTGAAGAAATAACGGGAATTATCGGCAAATTATATTTCTGTGCAAATTCAAAGTCACGCTGATCATGTGCAGGGCAACCAAAAATCGCGCCTTCCCCATATTCCATCAACACAAAATTCGCTATGTAAAGCGGCAATTCCTTATCAAGAAATGGATGTTTGACGTTTAATCCGGTGTAAACTCCTATTTTTTCATCGTTCTCTCTTTTTGATTTTATTTCCTGGATCCCAGTGTCAAGCACTGGGATGACAACAGAAGAACCATTCTTTAAATCCTGCACAATAGGATGCTCTGCTGCCACTGCACAAAAAGAAGCCCCAAACAAAGTATGAGGATAAGTTGTAAAAACTTTTAATTTCTTATTCAGGCCAACTACTTCAAACTCTATAGTTGCTCCTTCAGATTTTCCTATCCAACGCTCCTGCATTGTTTTGACTTTTTCTGGCCAATTTTTCAAACTTTGCAGGCACTTGAGTAAATCTTCAGCGAAATCAGTAATCTTTAAAAACCATTGGGACAACTTACGTTTTTCAACAACTGCACCTGATCGCCATCCTTTTCCATCAACCACCTGTTCATTTGCAAGCACTGTTTGGTCCACTGGATCCCAGTTAACCCATGACTCTTTTCGATAGGCAAGCCCATGCTTTAAAAAATCCAGGAAAAATTTTTGTTCGTGTTTATAATAGTCAGGTTCACATGTGGAGAGTTCACGCTCCCAATTATAAGAAAGACCTATAGATTTCAACTGTGTACGCATATTATCTATATTCTCTTTTGTCCATGTTTCGGGGCTAATATTGTTATCCCTTGCTGCATTCTCAGCTGGTAATCCAAACGCATCCCAGCCAATTGGATGCAAAACCTCAAATCCATTAGCTCTCTTGTAACGCGCTATCACATCCCCTATTGCATAGTTACGTAAGTGTCCCATATGAATTTTACCAGATGGATATGGAAACATTTCCAACACGTAACACTTTTCTTGTTTACCACTCTTGCTTACAGAAAAATCCCATTTATCTTGATAAAATTTTTCAACACTTTTAAAATCATATTTCATATAAATCCAAATTCAATTACAGTTCATATGCATCAAAGGATCAACCGCTTGGCCATTATGTCGTATTGTGAAACACATCTGTGGATCTTTATCTTGTGTGCTTGATTTACCTGCAGATCCAATTACTTGACCTTGCTTTACTTTATCGCCAATTTCAACATGTATGTTTTTTAAATAGGAGTACACAGTCATGTAATTATCTTTGTGTTCCACTATAATTAAATTCCCATACCATCTCAGCCCTTTGCCTACATATATCACTTTGCCTGGTGCAGAGGAAACTACGTTCGTTCCATTTTGAGCAGCAATTTTTATGCCATCCTTACACATTTCATCAGAAGAGGTAGCTGAACCTTTAACTGGCATTACAAATTTACAATTTACCCCCACATTTTGTGTATTATTGTTATCTTTGTATATCCTATTTATGATGGCTTTTCTACTTTCTTTTTGCACTGAAGGCTCCCTAATTAAATGGTACTCTCTTGTATATTCCAGATCTCTTTTTCCGTAAAATTCTTCGCCTTTAAGCAGCACAGGTGCAGGTTTTTGCAGGCCACAGCCTATTAATATTGCTAATAACATAAGAAATGAGGCTATATGCCACATTTTAAACTCTCACAAAACTCCAAAATTTTAGCGAGACGTAGTGTTTCACGCCTGCTTGTTACTCTCCTCGTTATTTATTTTACTAGTTAAATAGTCCCTCAAATCGGTGAGTTCTTGCAACAAATTCTTTGTGACTTTTATATCATTACCAAATTCTTTTTGCACTCCTTTTATTGTATATCCTTTATCATATAGCATGTATTTTACTTTCTTTATGGCCTCTATACACTTGCGATCATATAGCCTTCTTCCTTTACGCTTTGTAGGCTTAATTTGATGAAATTGACCTTCCCAAAATCTCAAAACATGCTGTTCCAAATGTAGCTCTTCAGCTACTTCCCCAATCGTATAAAATAATTTTTCCTTGTTCATTAATTATTGATTGATTTTTTTATAATTTTTGAAGGCCTAAAAGAAACTGAATTTCTTGCCTGAATCATCACTTTCTCCGATGTATTTGGTATATTTCCTGGTCTTTCCTTCTTTTTCTTAACCAAGAATGTTCCAAATGACGATATTTTTACTATTCCATCCTTTACCAAGCTTGTCTTTATTTCGTCCAATATATCATCTATTATCGAAACATAGTCTTCCTTTGATAATCCTATTTCTTGGTTTATATCTCCAGCTATCGTTGCCTTAGTTACTGTTGTGTCTTTTGTTGTAACGTGATCCATTATTGATAAATATTACAATACGTAAATATAATATAGCAATCGACTCGAGATTCAGCTACTTTATTTTTTAGAGTATGTCTCTTTTGTTGCATAATTTAAAATACCGGCAACTATCAATATCGCAAATATTGCAAAAAGTTCCATTTTATGATCTGTAAAAAGTGCTAACATTGACACTATAACTCCACTGCCAATAAACATAAATCCATTGATAATGGATGATGATGTGCTGATGTATTTTCGTTTCACAATCTCGCTGCCGACAGTAAAATTAAGCATATGTCCTCCCGCAAAAAACCCGAACATTAACATACAAAAGTACACAACGTGGACTGTTAAATGGCTGTATAGTAAAATAATAATTGAGACGCCTTGCAATAAAGCAAAAGCAGAAATTACATGTTTCCTATTTTTAAATAAGTTTGAGATTCGATCTGCAATTGGAGCACCAACTGCAAGACCAAGCCATAGTATTGCAGTTGCTATACCTGACTCCATTGCATTGAGTTCTGAGTTGCCCAGTAACCTTGGAGCCCACAAGGTATTAAGTGCTAAAAATGTTCCAAAAGTAATAGCACCCACCACTGAAGTTATCCAGATATCTCTTAATTTTAGCACTGTTAATATAGAGCACATTACTGTCTTCATAGAGCTTTTTATTGTGCGCTTTTCTGAGCTGCTTTCTGGAAGTGTGTTTGGACAAAAAAGCGTAAGTACAAATATCAACACACCAAATAGTATTATGCATACAATCAGATTTTTCCAATATGCATCTTCGGCAAGCAAGTTAGAGAACAGTATTTGAATTACCAAAGCAGAAAGGCTTGAAATTGTCTGCACTAGTGAAAACATTAGTCCAAATTGGGCAGCGGAAAAACATATGCTACTTGTGTGAGCAGCACCAATAAAACCAAATGATGCTCCAGTTGCAATCAACACTTGAGACAAAATCAAATGGGAGAAATTGTCACTATTAATAAGGACAAAAAACCCCAAGATCATAGTTGATAACGAGAAAAAATAAATTTTTTTACTGGAAAAAACATTAAACGTTGCTCCACTAAAAAATTGTAAGATGGCGAAAGTCCAAGTATATGCTGAATTAGCCAGTGCAACTTGCGCGATTGTAAGTCCAAGTTCCTTTTCGAGATTTACACTTATAAAGGTATAAATTATCTGCATGTTGCTGAATATAACAACCAAGTTACTAATCAGCCAAATGAACCAAGCCTTAGCTCTGCTTTCCATAAGATTTATTTTTATAAGTAATCTATTAGAAATTTAACACTAAGTCTCTTTTTAAGCTATTGTTTCCTGACTACTGTTATAGCTAACCCAAAAAACGGTTTCCCTACGTCATGCCGCCGCGGTATCTCTTAGCCGCTAACAAGCAGCGGGATGACGATTGTCAGGGTGTCATCCCAGCGCCCCTATGATGTCATCCGAGTAGCCAACACTGGTTTCCATCCAAAACGGTGTCATTCCAGTGCTTGACACTGGAATCCAGACTTTAATTGTTATACTTGTAAATAATCTGGTGAAAATAAACGTTCATCTCAAAATGCAGTATTTTTGTTGAAATAGCTCAACTGGATCCCAGTGTCTGGGCACTGGGATGACACCATAGGAGGCTACTTGGATGACAAAAAAAGGAGCACTGGGATGACAGCAGTCCTACGTCATACCGCCGCGGTATCTCTAGATCCCGCTAACAAGCAGCGGGATGACGAGCTTATCGTCACGCCGCCACGAACCGTCATACCGCGATTCATTCGCGGTATCTCAGCCGCTAACAAGTAGCGGGATGACGGTTGTCAGGGTGTCATGAAAGTAGCTGACACTGGAATCCAGAAAAAAAGAAATATGTATCAGCTACTTTCATTTGCTGCGCCTCGAAAATAAACGTTCATGTAGCTAAGCCATAAATCCAGTATAAAGACCTTTAATCATTGGCTTCGTAGTACTTCTCAACCAACTTATTAAGTAACCTTACACCAAAACCTACTGCTCCTCTTGGACAAATGTCAGTACCTTTCTCGTGCCAAGCAGTGCCTGCGATATCTAAATGTGCCCAGCAAGTTTCATTCACAAAACGCTGTAAAAACTGTGCAGCCATTATGCTATCTCCACCAGAGCCTGCAGGAGCGATGTTTTGAACATCAGCAATCGGTGAATCAATAATTTTGTCATAAGTTTCATTCATAGGAAAACGCCATAACTTCTCATTTACTTCATTTCCTGCATCAATCAGACGGTTTGCTAATTCATCATTATTTGAAAAAAGACCAGCATATTCGTTATTTCCAAGTGCAACCACTATAGCACCAGTTAAAGTTGCAAGATCAATCATAAATTTTGGTGAGAATCTATCTTGCGTATACCATAAAGCATCTGCAAGTATGAGCCTTCCTTCTGCATCGGTGTTCAACACTTCTATTGTTTGTCCAGACATTGAAGTTACTACATCACTTGGTCTTTGAGCATTACCACCCACTGCATTTTCTGCAAGTGCGACCACACCGATCGCATTTACTTTTGCTTTTCGTCCTGCTAAAGCATGCATCACCCCAACCACAGTAGCAGAGCCTGCCATGTCATATTTCATTGACTCCATACCACGTGAAGGTTTGAGTGATACTCCACCAGTGTCAAACGTTATACCTTTACCAACAAAAGCTATAGGCTTTTGTTCTTTAGAAGCTCCATTCCATTTTATCACTACTAATTTTGGTTCTTTACTACTTCCTTGTGCAACTCCAAGCAAGGCTCCCATTTTTTTCTCTTCCATCTGCTTTTTATCAAGCACCTCGATTTCAAGGCCAAGCTTAGTAAGTTCTTTTTTTATATGATCAGCATAGGATTCTGGATATAGAATGTTAGGAGGCTCTGTTATAAAAGAGCGCGCAAGGAATATACTCTCACCTTCTTGCCTTAAGTGCTCAAATGATCTTTCAGCATTACTTAATTGTTCATCTTTTACTAATACGGTAATCTCCTCTACCTCTGTAATTTTCTCATCCTTTTTAGTTTTATACTTATCAAACTTAAAACTACGCAGAAACGCACCATATGCAACATTTGCTGCACTACCTTCGATTAAAACCGCTGCTTTTTTAATTTTTAATCTGCTTAGCTCACAATATATTTTACCACCAATATTTAATTCTTTATTTTCATTCCATTCATCCTTCTTACCCAGTCCAACAACTATAACATTTTTTTCTTCTGGCAAAGCAGTAGAGAAAAATTCACCAAAACTTCCATTGAAATCGCTAAATTGCTTTATATTATCTATGACCTGTTTTCCTTGCAAAACTCCGCCATCATTTACGGTTTCGTTGTCTTCAAATAAACCCATTACTATTGTTTTAAAATCGGGCGAAATTTTAGAAATTGTTATTTTCATTGCTGGTATCTCCGTTGCAAATAATTGTAAACTGTACATAAAACATAGCAAAAACATCAGTAAGATATTTTTCATATACATCCTAAGTACAATAACACTTAAGTTTACTATGGACTCCCTTACATGCAAGGTTTTTTATCTTTTATTAGAGAACTTATTATATCCGCCCAAGGTAATGTTAAACGTATAGGTTTTTATGACCTGATCACTGTAAGTAAATGGTGTTATGAGAAGGCTTGCAAGCCCATTACTAACAGAATCTTCAAGAACAGGATCAGCGCAATTATGGTCAGCAAAAAACATTTGCGTTGTGAATTCTGGAAAATCCGGATGTTGAACTAGAAAGTTGATATGTGGAGCTCTATCACCAATTTTACCAGGTGCTATCGTAATAAAATTATAATAGCCAAGATTATTCACTACAAACCTTCCTGATCCAGCAAAATTCAGATCATCCTCTATATTCTTATCGTAATGGTTCACGCCGCGTGAATTCGCGTGCCATATAGAAACTACAGCATTTTGTATTGGTAAGCAGTTTATATCAGTAATTCTACCCACTATGTGTATTAATTCCCCTATTGCACTATTTGGAGAACCAGGTTTCCTTCTTAAATTGTTTGAAGAGCTAAAATTTTTTGGCCTTGCATCAAGGTCATATATTTCCGGAGTTTTAATGCAGTTGAGCAAAACAGGATCAGCTGCAAATAGCGGCAAACTGAATATCATTTGTACTAAAAGTGCTAACAAGATATTTTTCACATTCATTTCATTTATAATAGACTTCTTGCATAACCATATAACAAACTTTTATTGGAAATAGAAACGAAAAAACTTGCTTGACACCCTTCGCCAGCCCCCTTATCATGAAACTGAAGGTATTCAGTTATCTTCATCTGTGCAGATTAAACAGCAAGAAAACAACGTAGTTGGCGTCTTATTTTTAATTTTTTGCACTATGTGCACCTTATGTCTTCACAATATTTCTAGGTTTTTACCTACACAAGCTGAAACGCGTTATTTAAAACATTAAAAAACGCCAACTTAAAAAATGGATAGTGAATAACTAGCTACCCTAGGGTTTCTTTTGCCTTTTTTTCTGTTTAGTAAATTGTATCCGTTCAGCGGAGTGGTAGAATAAGGTAGACAAAGCAAGATAATAAAGATAATCATAGAGCAAAAGTGAGGTAATGTGGTAAACCTTTGAGAACTTTGCAAAAATTTACAGCAAAAAATAGAAAAACTGAAAGCAGAGATAGAAAACTTAAAAGCAGAAAATAAAGCTTTAAAGATAGAGAACGCTGAATTAAAGGAAAGGCTTGGTTTAAATTCAAAAAACTCATCCCTGCCCAGCTCAAAAGAGCTATACAAAATAAAAAAGGACAAGCCAAAAAGCGAAAGGAATGTTGGCGATCAGGTTGGGCATAAAGGAAATTTTCATGCCACAATGGAAGCGGATAAAGTAGTAAAAATAGAGTTGCCTAATATTTGCGAATGCGGAGGAGAGCTTGTAATATGCGAAAAACCTTATGTTCACCAAAAAGTTGATCTTCCGGAAATTAGGCCTTATGTAGTAATTGGAACATGGTCGTTGTTGGAGATGCAGAAAAAGAAAAAGTAGCAAGTTACCAGAAGGTGTTACGCCAGATACATTTGGTCCAAGGGTTAAGTCTATAATTGCAGCACTCAGCGAATTTTACAAAAACTCAAAGCGTGAAGTGGCTAGTATCATAAATGACATTTTTAATTTGAACATAAGTGTTGGCAGCATATCAAATCTTACTATTACCCACAAATATAAATGTACTTATAAATAAAGTATTACAATATTAAAGTTTGCAAATATTGAGGGTATAAAAATGGCAAACGAGAGTAATGAATGGGCTAAAAATGAATTTGGAGATGCTGTACTTGGAGATAAAAGATTAACTGACCGATTAGTAAAGATTGCTGATAGTTTGATAAGTTTACCTGAAAGCTCAATTAATGAGGCATGCGGAAGTTGGTCAGAAGCAAAAGCAGCATAACGTTTTTTTCAAAATGAGAACGTAAAAGAAGTCGATATTCTAGCTTCACACATTGATAAAACAGTTGAAAGAACAAAAGCTCATAAAAGAATTCTTGTGATTCAAGATACAACTTATATTTCATACTCAAGCCATAAGCGGATTGGGAACTATTGCTGGAAAAGGAGCAGTAATGCATACAGCCCTTGCTGTTAGTACGGAAGCTGGGAATACTGGATCAAAAGATTTACTCGAGGCAACTCATTTCTGAAGAAGAAAAAAGACTAAAGAGCCATCGTAACAACGTTCATATTGAGGATAAAGAAAGTATGAAATGGCTAGAAAGTTTAAAGAAAACAAATAATATTATAGATCTGGCCCAAACCGAAGCTATAACTGTATGTGACAGAGAAGCAGATATGCATGATTTTTTTGAACTTGCACATAATCTTAACTCAGCAATTTTAGTAAGAGCTCGCCACAACAGAAATGTAAATAAAAAATTCATGCATACCAGGAACAAGCAAAAATTATGGTCATTTATCCAAGGCCTCCCTTGCGCTGGAAAAGTAGAAGTTGAAATCCCTGCTAGAGATAACAAGCAAAAAAGGACAGCGTTTTTAGAAATTAGATTCGGAAAATTTATCACATGAAGGCCATATAAAATGTAAAGAAGGTCACATAAAATATAAACCGACAGAGTCTACAACTTCACGCAATTCATGTTGTTGAAAAAAACTCTCCTCCCGAAGCAAGTCCTCTAGAGTGGATACTTTTTTCCGGTCAGTACTTTTGAAGAAGCTGTTGAAAAAGTTAGTTGGTATTGTTTGAGATGGAAAATAGAGATATTGCATAAGATTTTAAAATCTGGTCTCAAAGTTGAGGAATGTAGACTTGGAACAGCAGAAAGATTAATGAGGTATTTAACAGTCATGAGCATTATTGCTTGGAGAATTTTCTTTATTACATCAATTGCAAGAACTAACCCAACATTACTATGTACTGCCTTATTAGCTGAGGAAGAATGGAAAGTTTTATATGTTAAAATACACAGGAAACCATGTCCAAATATAGCCCCTACTATAAAAGAAGCCGTTTCGTGAACTTGGAGGTCATTTAGCAAGAAAAAGCGACCCAAAACCAGGACCAATTACTCTTTGGAAAGGGTGGAGACGTCTCTTTGATCTAGCAGAAGGATGGAGACTTGCTCATGAACCTCATATTTGTGGGTAATAGTAAGGTTTCTAAGGGAGGGAGTAGTAGTAATACTGCTTCCTTACCTGACCAGTTTGCTCGTGATAAAGGTTTTGAGAAACGAGCTCAACTATATGCTGCTAAGGCTTACTCAAGGCAAGCTGATAAATCTGGTAAGTACATTGATTTAAAGAAGGTTTTCTTTATTGCTATCTCTAATTGTAATTTATTTCCTGATAAGCTTGATTATATATCCAGCCACACTATAAGAGATGAGAAAACCTATGAGCATGACTTAAAAGATTTTCAATTTGTATTTATTGAACTACCTAAATTTCCTAAGAATAAGGAAGAACAGCTAGAAAGCATAGTGGATCGTTGGTTATTTTTCTTCAGTGCGACCCGGAAAGCCGTGGTTTTGTGATGGTTAAATTCCATCTTCCCTAGACATCGGGGATAATGTATGTCTCACATTTCAAAGGATGGCAACCTTTGGGATGCAAGCATGAGATAAAAGCAGGTAACACTAAACCTCATGGTGAATCCCTGCAAACAGAGTTAGATATGATTACGAGAGGAACCTATGTTTGAATTGTCGTCAAAGCATAGTATGCGAAAAGAGGTTGAACTACGCATAGACCAAAATGGTACGAAGCAAAAGGGGAACTAAAGATTGAAGACTTTAGTTATTGATGTTCCCAGCTTCCGGCAAATAGTAGGAATCTAAGTTTAACGTGAAACGAAGCTATGGAACGGAGTAACCACATAAAAGCTCTTATATTCATTAAATATAAGTAGGTAGCCAACCACAAGCCGCTATGTGGAAGGATTGTTTAAGAAGCTAATGCCCAAAGTAATATCTGGGATATGCAGACGTAAACACTTTAATTTGGAAGGTAAAGTGGTGAATAGTAGTGAATATGTTATGGACCAGCAAAAAGCTAGGTATGAATGGAATGGAATTCCTTGGCGAAAGCTGAAGAAATCTTCATTTAAGCTACAAAAACGAATTTACCAAGCCTCTAAATGTAATGATATCAAAAAGATGCACAACCTTCAGAGATTATTACTCAAATCAACAAGTGCAAGAACGATCGCAGTTAGAAGGGTAACTCAGGACAACAGAGGGAAAAAAACTGCAGGTATTGATGGAAAAGCTAACCTTAGTCAAAAAGAAAGATTGCAATTGGCAAACTCCTTAGATATAAGAGAGAAAGCAAAGCCATCAAGACGTGTCTGGATCCCAAAACCTGGTAAGCCATCGGAATATCGCCCGCTTGGTATACCAACTATATCGTGTCGAGCAAAACAAACACTTGTAAAAATGGTGTTGGAACCAGAATGGGAGGCAAAACTTGAGCCAAACACTTATGGTTTTAGACCTGGTAGATCATGTCATGATGCAATTGAAGCCATATTTAATGTGCTAAAACAGAAAACAGCATATGTATTAGATGCTGATATTTCTGGATGCTTTGACAATATTAACCATAATAAACTGCTTGAAAACCACACCAGCGTTAAAGAAAATCATAAGAGGATGGTTAGAAGCGGGTGTTATGGAAGATGGAAAGCTTCAATCCACAAAACGTGGTACAATTCAAGGAGGCACCGTTGCTAGCTTGTGTTGCATTACACGGATTAGAGCAACATGTCAAAAAAGCATTAACAAACGAACTCTTTCAATGCATGAAAAGAAAATATGGTAGGATATCGCATAAAAACGCGCAAAAGTCTATTAGTGTAATTTTCTACTGTGATGATTTTGTCATCATACATGAAAACGAAGAGATTATTCTTAAAGCAAAAATTTTAGTTGAAGAATGGTTAGAAACCATTGGACTAAAATTAAAGCCCTCTAAAACAAGAATTTCTCATACATTAAGAACCATTGACGAAACAAAACCAGGATTTGATTTTCTTGGATTTTCAATAAGACAATATCCAACAAAAGAAAGTAAAAAAGGTTACACATTATTAATAAAACCAAGTCGTAATTCTATAAAGCAGCATACATTTGCTATTAAACATAAACTTAGAGAAATGCGTGGGGCGCCACAGGAAGTAATAATAAGGAATCTCAATCCAATAAACAGAGGATGGAGTCAATATTACTCTTCGGTAGTTTCATGTAAAATCTTTAGCTCATTGGATAATACTATACATAGAAAGCTCTGGAAGTGGGCAGTCTTTAGGCACCCAAACAAAGGGAAATGCTGGATAAAAAGAAAATACTTTAAAAAGTATAATAACGATAACTGGCGTTTTATGACAAGTAACAAGATACATCTTATTATACACAGCGATCATGTTATTAAACGACATATCAAAGTGCAAAAAACCAGATCTCCATATGATGGTGATTGGGTATATTGGGGTAATCGTCTTAGAGAAATACCAGATAAGCCATCGAGAGTAATAAAACTATTGAAGTTACAACAAAGTAAATGCGGTAATTGTAGACTATGGTTTGAAAGTGATGATATAATAGAAATACATCATAAAGACCGGAATAGACGAAACAATATGATCAAAAATTTATCTTTGTTACATGGGCATTGTCACGATGAATTACACAGGAGGTGTGCATGACAAGCACCAAATTAGAGAGAAGCCGTATGAGGCGCAAAGTCTCACGTACGGTTTTGAAGTCGAGTGAGGAGGGGCGACCTTCTTCACTTAGACAACAGTATGCAGATGAAACTACAGATGAAGACCTAAGGAATATAGCAGAAAAATCACCAATAATAAAGTTAGCCTACGATGAATTAGACAGGTTTAGCTGGAATGAAAAAGATTTAGTAGCATATGAAGAAAGAATAATGGATCTGCGGAAAGAAGAAGCCATTCTTGAATACAAACTTGAGGAAGGTATAGAGAAAGGAAAAATCGAAGTTGCAAAAAATTTACTTAAAGCTGGTGTATCTGTTAATTTAATAGCTGAATCCACTGGCCTTTCTCAAGCTGAAATTGTACAGCTTAAGCAAGAAGTGGCCTAAGTATCACGTTTTTCAGGGCTTTTTTAGCTCGGCAGTGGTCTGAAAAGTCCATTTTTCACTTTATAAAATGTTTATATTTTACCACCTACTTTATTTGAATAAGTTCTTCTGCCACACTCTGAACGGATACTTGAATCAGGCTCAAGTTGACAAGTAGATGTTATCTTGTTATAATAAATATTTATTAATTTAATCTTAACTTAAGAGGGTATTTATGGTAGCAAGTGATAGTGTTTTAAAAAGGTATGCGTTAGCCTATATAAAGAAATTAGGTAATAATAATAATATTGAAGGGTTTCTACAGTATTGTAATAATACACCGAATTTAACTTGGAGCAAGGAGAATTTTAAAAATGTGTATGAAGAATTTACACATCCAAATTCAAGCAATAGGCACGATACAGGAAGCAGAAATGATCAATATAACGCAGGGAATAACGCACAACCTACAGGCTCTCAGATTACACATATACATGTACACAATAGAGGTTTAGACTTTTGGGATTATTTGCTATTACAATGCTGGATGGATTCTTTATTCGGTGGACGTGGTCACACTACGGTTAATAATATAACGAATATTAACAATGGTAATACCACTCATCAAGGGAGAAAAGAGAATAAAAAAGAATCAGAAGACAGTAGAAAGCTATTAGCTTTGGGTATAGTAGCTGCAGTTGTGTGTGTTGCTTTCCATGCTGGTATGTGTTTTTGGTATAACAGCAGCAGAAAAGTGGCTAGAAAAGAAGAAAAAATAGATTACCTGGATAGTAAATTTAAAACGTTCAGAAATATAGAATTTGCGGTTGGCGTTGTTTCTTTGGCAGCTTTGGTAGCTTGTGCTGTTTACCCAGTCTTACCAGTGTGGGGTTTAGCTATCCTTGGCGTTAATTCTCTCGTATGTTTTGCTGGTGGTTTAGCTTTTCATATGAAGCATGAGGAAGAATTAGAAAATATCGAGAAAGCTAAAGGAGCGGTAGATAGCTGTCTTAGACAAGGGCATGGTTATGGAGATTCTTCTCGTTATGATGCACCACCTCCTTACTTTTCTCAAGATCCTAATACTACTCCAACTGCTCCTCCTTGTAGTGAATTTGATAATTCTAATGCGAAACGGCAGTTTGAGAATTGTGAGGGGTTCACGTATGATAGAAATCAATAGTTTTATTTTTAGCCAAATTAATTGAATCAAGCTACAAAACCTGCTAAAGTTAACTTTGTGAAAGCACCCTTAGCTCAGTTGGATTAGAGCATTTGACTACGGATCAAAAGGTCGGGCGTTCAAGTCGCTCAGGGTGCACCACATTTTATAGGAAACAGAAGTCACACTTGAAATTAATATATGTAATACCTATCTTTAAAGGTTAAGCACTAAACTATTGTATATGAGCAAAAAAGACTACTATGATCTGCTGGAAGTAGGCAGAAATGCCAGTATTGA
The DNA here is from genome assembly GCF_040084705.1 of Wolbachia endosymbiont of Drosophila willistoni. Classification (NCBI taxonomy): domain Bacteria; kingdom Pseudomonadati; phylum Pseudomonadota; class Alphaproteobacteria; order Rickettsiales; family Anaplasmataceae; genus Wolbachia; species Wolbachia endosymbiont of Drosophila willistoni. Next base: position 420,428 of record NZ_CP157591.1, on the reverse strand, counting down.
TGAGATAAAAAAAGCGTATAAAAAATTAGCATTAAAATATCATCCTGATAGAAATCCTGGCAATCAAGAAGCAGAGGAAAAATTTAAAGAAGTAACAGCTGCATATGAAGTTCTGTCTGACTCTGAGAAAAGGGCAGGCTATGACCGTTATGGCCACGAAGGTGCTTCTGGTGGATTTCAAGGCTTTAGCTCTGCAGGAGATTTTAGCGACATATTCAATGACTTCTTTGGTGGAGGATTCGGTGGTGGTGCAAGTAGATCGAGAGCAAAAAGAAGTACAACAGGAGTATCTGGAGCAGACCTACGTTATGATCTTGAAATTACCTTAGAAGATGCATTTAAAGGAATACAAGCGCCTATACATTATGTGACAAATGTAAAATGTGATACATGCCAAGGCACAGGTGGCGAAGGAGCAATTAAACCAGTTCAGTGCCACACATGCCAGGGAAGCGGTAGGATTAGAACTCAACAAGGCTTTTTTACCATCGAAAGAACATGTACTACATGCTATGGGGAAGGAGAAATAATACAAAACAAATGTAAGAAATGTGGTGGAAGTGGACGTAGAAGAGATGAAGTAAATATATCCGTTTCAATTCCAAAAGGCATAGAAGAAGGAGCTAAGGTAAGGATAAGTGGTAAAGGAGAAGCTGGAACAAAAGGTGGAAAAAGTGGAGATTTATACGTATACGTGAAAATAATTTTCCATAAAATCTTTGCTAGAAATAAAGCAGATTTACACTGTAAAGTGCCTATAAGAATGACACTAGCAGTGCTTGGTGGTGAAATCGATATTCAATCAATTGATGGAGCTAAAATAAAAGTAAAGGTCCCTGAAGGCACTCAAACTGGTACCAAACTACGTTGTAGGGAAAAGGGTATGCCATATATGAACTCACATGCTCGTGGTGATTTATACGTACAGGTAATAGTTGAGACTTTAAATCCAAAAAATTTAACTAAAAAGCAAATTGAACTATTAAAAGCGCTTGAAGAAGAGGAAAATGCAAGTGTACAACAGCAATCTGAAGGGTTTTTTAGTAAAGTAAAAAAAAAATAAGAAATCTGCTAAATGACATTAAAGGAGTAACTGTTTACGGGTTTTCATTTAATCCTGCAATTCTTTGACCTTATTAATGGAAAACTTAACAATAGTGTTATTATTAGCCAACAGAAACTTCTTAGTTCCTTAAAACTATGTAAAAGCAATAAATTTCTTTATTTAAGGTCGAAGTTTTGCTATTCTCAGGTTTTAATAATTTAAATTTAATGAATATAAACAAAAATGAGTTTTTATTTCTTCCGCTTGGGGGAGTAGGAAGAATCGGGATGAATGTTAGCCTATATCATTACCAAGGTAAGTGGATTATGATCGACCTTGGTGTTGGTTTTGCAGATGAAACTATGCCAGGTGTTGAGCTGCTCATTGCTGATATAGATTTTATTGCTCAAAGAAAAAAAGATTTACTTGGAATAATAATTACACATGCACATGAGGACCACTGCGGTGCAGTGCCCCACTTGTGGGAAGAGTTGCAGTGCTCCATATATACAACAAAGTTTACGGTTAATTTTCTTAAAGAGAAACTAAAAGAATTTCGATTGGAAGGTATAGTGCCTGTGAAAGAGGTAGACATAAATGGCAGCATAAATTTGGGTCCTTTTACCGTCGAGTTTATAAATGTAACTCATTCAATTCCTGAGGCAAATTCAATATTAATTAGCACTGAAATGGGTAGTGCACTCCATACCGGAGACTGGAAATTTGATCCAAAACCTGTTGTTGGATTAACTTCTAATATGGAGCGTCTAAAAGAAATTGGCGATAAAGGTGACCTGCTTGCAGCAATTTGCGATTCAACCAATATATTAAGCAAGCATCACCCTGAGTCAGAAGGTGAAATTTATAATAATATTTATAACATAATAAAGCGGTCTAAAAAATTAGTTGCTGTTTCGCTATTCGCTTCAAATGTGGCACGAATTGAAACGATAAGCCAAGCTGCAAAAGCACTAAATAGAAAAGTAGTTTTACTTGGTAGATCTTTATGGAGAATAGTGAAAGTTGCGCAAGATAGTGGTTATTTAACTGATTCTCCTCAGTTTCTTGAAGCAAAGGAAGCAGTAAATTTTCCAAGGGAAGAACTGGTGCTACTTTGCACAGGTTGTCAAGGTGAGCCACTGGCAGCTACCGCAAGACTTGCTGCTAAGAGTCATCAAGCATTTAAAATGCAGCAAGGTGATACCATGATCTTTTCGTCAAAAATCATTCCTGGAAATGAAACTCGTGCGCACAACATGCTCAATGCCTTTATTGAGATGGGGGTAGAAGTTATTACTGAAAAAACAGAGCATGTTCATGCTTCTGGGCATCCAACAAGAGAAGAGCTAAAGGAAATGTATTCTTTAATAAAACCGAAGATGTCTATTCCAGTTCACGGCGAATATATTCACACGCATGCACATGTAAAATTTGCTAAAGAGTGCGGTGTGGCAAAAGCAATAATGATTGCACCAGGTGATATTGTTAATTTGGAGAACGGAGGAAAGGTTGATTCAATTGATGTTGACTACTTTGGTATTGATGGTATGTTGCTACGTCATCCGGAGAGCAGTGTTATAAAAATGCGTAAAAGAATGAGAGATGCCGGAGTTATTGTGGTAACAGCAGTTGTAAACAAGAAAAATAAATTGCTTGCTAAACCAAAAGTATTTGTACCTGGTGTTTTTGAAGTGCTAGAAGATGCAGCTACCATACAGAAAATTGTCAAGAAAGTTGAGTCGTTGTTTAGTTTGCAGCCAACAAAAAAAATTAAAAATAAGATTGAAAGTTCAATATTGAGTATCTTAAAGGAATATTTACTAAAAAGGCCTATAATTGAGGTTCAGATAGAACAGGTATGAAATGAATGAAGCTATTCGTTCATCTGGTGTTATTTATTTCGTTATTTATTCCTTATTTTACAAAAGCTGCTTTATATGTTGATATAAAAAAAAGCAGTGTTGGTAACATTGGTCTTGTTGTATCTAAATGTACATGTAAAACAGCGTTGGAAAGCGAATTAAGCGAAAATATTGCAAAGGTAATAGGAACAAATTTATCTAATTGTGGCTTATTTAATGTAAAACGTGGCGCGGAAGCTGAATCTAAATCTTGGAAAAGCGATACTGTAGTCACAGTAAGTTTAAGCGAAATATCTGGTAGTGCATTAGAGCTATCATTTCGTTTATTTGACGCTTTTACAAAAAGAGAATTACTTACTCAGTCAGTTGTTTTTCCAGCAAAAGACTGGAGAAAAATTGGTCACCTCGTTTCGGATGTGATACATGATAGATTAATTGGTGAGAAAGGGCACTTCAACACAAAAATCACGTATATCGCTGAAGAAAAAGATAGCAACTACAAATCTGTGCGTAAAATTGCTGTGATGAATCAAGATGGAAGTAATATAAAATACTTAACAAATGGCGATAGATTTGTGTCAACACCGAGATTCTCACCAAATGGAAAGGGTATTGTTTATATCTCGTACGCAAATGGTAAAAGTTATATAATATTAAAAAATTTAAAAGATAACACTGAATCAATAATCAGCGCATTTGAAGGAGTTGTTTCTGCACCAAGATTTTCTCCCGATGGTAAATCTCTTTTAATTTCCCACTCATTGGGTGGTGAAACGAATATATTATCTTTGGATTTAAGTAGTAAACGAACAAAAAAAATTACTAAAGGTTCAGCTATAAGCACTTCTCCCTCTTTTTCTCCAGATCAAAAGTATATGGCTTTTAGTTCTGATATAAGTGGGAGTCAGCAACTGTACGTTATCGATTTTACTAACAAAAGTAAAAAACCTAAAAGAATTAGTTTTGGAAGTGGAAGATATGCTACGCCTGTTTGGTCGCCAAAAGGAGATCTGATAGCTTTTACAAAGATTCAGTCAGGAAAATTTTACATAGGAGTTATGAAGCCAGATGGCAAAGAAGAACGTCTGCTTTCAGAGGGGCATAAAATTGAATCCCCGGCATGGTTACCAAATGGTAGAGAAATCATTTTTACAAGAACAGAATCACCAAGCAACTCTAAACTATATTTAGTAGACTTAGTAAAGAAAAATCAAAAAATGGTTTCCACTCCCACAAATGCTTCTTTACCGGATTGGTCTTATTTTTGAAAGTAGATCTATTATAGATTTGATATGAGCCTTATTTTACTTTAATTGCTTATAACCTTTGGCACTACGAAATACCCATGCTCAGGTTTTGTATTGGACAATATCTCTTTTTTAATGTTTTGAGAATTTATAACATCATCGCGTACATGAATGTCCTTGTCTATGCTGCCATAACGCATAGGAGAAACACCTTCAGTATTAACTTGCAATAAAGTATCATGTATCCAATCCAGCATTGTCAGTTCTTTGGAGTAGTGATCAATCTCGTCATTTGATAACTTAATCCTTACAAGCTGTGCAATTTTAAGCATTTCTTCTTTGGTAATTGTTATTTTTCTCTTATTTGCAAATTCTATTAGTGAAGTAATAACGTCTTCTGTTGACTTAGCTGGCATCTTTACCTCCTTGGATAAAGTGAGTTAAAATATCTACGACCGAAACAACTTCTATTTTACCAGTTTTTTCAAATTTGTGAAGTATGGTATCCGTAATCACTAATTTATCTAAAGAAGAGGAAGAAATTTTCTCAACTGCACTTCCTGAAAGCACGCCATGTGTGATGCATGAAATTACGGACTTTGCTCCGTGGCCTTTTAAAGCAAGAGCTGCATTACACAATGTTCCACCAGAGTCAACTATATCATCAACAATGACACAATTTTTATTTGCAACTTCTCCTATTATGTTCATTACTTGAGATGTGCCTGCTTTCTCCCTATATTTATCTACTACAATAATCTTATCATTTAACCCTATCTTGTACTTTTCCTCTAAAGTCTTTGCAAAAGCACGTGCTCTGCCAATTGCTCCAACATCAGGTGCAACAATTGCCAAATTTTCTGTGTGTATAGAGTCAACAAATGCTTCAAAGCAGTTCAAATTAGTTATCGGTACATCAAAGAATCCTTCAATTTGACTTGAGTGCAAATCAATAACTGCAACGCTACTTGCACCTGCAGTTTGAATAAGATTTGCAACTAATTTGGCACTTAAAGCAGACTGCACATTATTGTTCTTGATAATTCTATCTTGCCTGCTATATCCATAATAAGGGATAATTACTACTATCCTTTTGGCTCCTAATCTATTTACTGCATCAATTATAAGCAGAAGCTCCATAAGATTATCATTCACAGGGGGAGAAAGAGATTGTATTATATATACTTCTTGATTATATAGATCATTTGCTACTTCTACATTTACCTCACCATCGGTAAACTTTGATATCCAAGCAGAGGATGGTTGAACATCTAGCCGGTTAACTACTGATTCCCCTAATTCCTTACTAGCATTACCTATTATTATCTTCATAACGCACTAATTGAGTTTTTAAGATTATACAGAAATTGTGAAATAATTGAAATGTAAGTGTCTTTATCTAGCATTCTTGTCGGTGAATTAGATACCTCTTGTACAATGACCTGTCATTTTCACGCGTTGTTTCAATATATAGACCCAAATTGAAACAACTATACAAAATCCTGCTTATGTTTCAAGATAAATGACTTTAATGAAATATAATTTATCTAGTCATTTGTATCTGCTAACATACTACACTTCCCATTGTAGAGCCTCTGCAACTTACTGAAATTTATAATCGCTTTATAAAAAGCTTTATACTCTTTGCTTAATTGGAGGCGCTACCTCTGCACTTTCTGCTCTGTCTAGGGTGCTACTTGGTTTTTCTGCAGTAATTTTTTGAATGCTACCATCTACCTTATTCTTGATATCTGCTCCATATGATCTTAATACTTCAATAGCTTTCTCGTTTCCACTATTCAGCGCAATATCCAAAGCATCCATTCCATCATTATTTTTGTGGTTGATAAAATTCTCTAACTCAAAGATTTTTATATATTGCTCAATGATGAATTCTACCACTTTTCCAGGGCAATTATTAGCGGCAGGAAAGAGTACTGCATTGTTATTATTGTCTTTCTTTGTTACATCTGCTTTGAGCTTGTCTATCAAATACTTGATAATTTCTATTCTGCTATCATCTTCTGCTTCAGTGCACTGCCTAGCAGCTAAAAACAGAGCTGTTCGCCCATTATTGTCCACATCTTCAATATCTTGTCCCTTATCAATTAAGGCTTGTATTATATTTTTGTTCCCATATAAAGCAGCAAAGTGAAGAGGAGTATACCCTTCGGTACTTTCTCTTTCATTAATCAATGCACCATGGCTAGCTAGTAATTCTATAAATTCTGGCGTATTTGCAAAAACTGCAAAGTGCATTGGTGTTAGATCATCTTTACCATGATTTTGAGTTTTTGCATTAACGTTTGCTCCATTTTTTATCAGCAATTTTGCTATTTCTAATTGTTTGCGTCCGATGGCAATATGCAGTGGCGTACGATTGCGTTCATAATGATCATTGACGTTTGTGCCACATTTTATTAGTAGTTCTGCAGCTTCAATATTACCTTCCTGAATTGCAACGTATAAGGAAGCATATCCATCTTTTGTTTCCTCTGTCATACGAAATTGCAAACATGTTAGTTCATATATTATTAAGGATTATTATTAAGTTTTTATTAATACAATATTAATGTAGCGGGATGACGAGCTTATCGTCATCCCGCCGCGAACCGTCATACCACTGCGAACCGTCATACCGCCGCGGTATCTCTAGATCCCGCTAACAAGCAGCGGGATGACGGTTTTTCAAATTATCGTAAGTCAGTTTAGCTATAGCTACAAGTTTCATTCTTCCCTTACAAATAACTTTACTGCGTCCTTTTTTCGGATTCAGAATTAGCAAGAAACGTTCTTGTAAGGTGGTCTACTAAAATTTTGCTTTATAAAACAATGTCTGAACTATGCAATTAATACATTATCAACACAACTGATTCATAAAAGCAAATATTATAACCACGAAGAGAGAAAATGTTATGCTTAGTTTAATAAGAAAGACCTTGAGAAAAAAAATGACTCATCAGGTAAACGATTCGAAATTGAAAGAGAAAGATGAAAAAAGTATTTTAAAATTAGCATCAAAAATAGAAGGCAAAAAAAGTAGCATTGCTGAAGAACTAGAAAAAATATCTGAAAAGGAAAAACAAAGGATTCTTACTACGGAAGTAAGTAAACATCGGGGTAAAGAATCAACTATTATATCACTTGCTTATGCTATACTACGTAAAGATAGTATAGCTGTTGAGAAAATGTTAAGAGTAGCTAAAGAAAACGGTATTCTGAAAGACATTCTTGACGCAACAACAACTATAAAATATCCAGGTGGTCAGGAAGAAACTTGCACACCACTTACTTATGCCATATTATGTAAAAATAGCAAAACTATTGAAGAAACTTTAAAAGTCTCTAAAGAAAACGGTATTCTGAAAGATATTCTTAACGCAACAACAACTATAAAATATCCAGATGGTCGGAGAGCAACTGTTACACCACTTGCTTATGCTATACTATATGAAGATAGTATAGCTATTGAAGAAATTTTAAAAGTCTCTAAGGAGAACGGTATTCTGAAAGATATTCTTAACACAACAGCAACTATAAGATATCCAGATGGTCAGGAAGAAACTTGCACACCACTTGCTTATGCTATACTACGTAAAGATAGTATAGCTGTTGAGAAAATGTTAAGAGTAGCTAAAGAAAACGGTATTCTGAAAGACATTCTTAACACAACAATAACCATAAAAATAATCAAAAAGTAACTGATAAGTTACTTGCCGCATTACATGATCGCAAAGTTATTCAAAAAATTTTAGACATAGCTAGAGAAAATGATATTCTGAAAGACATTCTTAATGCAACAATAACTATAAAATATCCAGATAGTGAAGAAAAAATCTACACACCACTTACTTATACAATATCATGTAAAAGCAACGAAGCTTTTAATACAACAAGAGCTATAAATCAAGATGGTCAGGAAAAAACTCACATCCCATTTCCTACCCTTGATAAAAGAGAAACTGAATTAAAATTAAAAGAAAAAAGACAAAGTAGAAGAGATGAGGGATTAAATTTTAACAATGGTAGTAGTGACAAAAATGTTGAAATAAAAGTTAATGGGGATATCTTGTTGCAGCATAGTAGTGGAATTGAAAATGAAATAAATCATACTGCTGTACGTAATGATGTAAGGGGGGTAAAGCCTCTAATAGAAAGTAGAGTAAATGTTAAAGTACAGAATATAAATGCAGTGATTGCAACTTCTGTGACACTTGAGTTGGTAGCTAGTAAAATAACATGTGTACTGTCAAAACCCACCACTAAATTGGAAGAAGTAGCTATAACATATTTTCAAGGTTTAGCACTATATTTGTGAAACTTAATTTATATGTGCTAAACAAGATGCTGATTAGTTTTATAGCTAACCCAAGAAAGGTTTCCCTACGTCATACCGCCGCGGTATCTCTAGATCCCGCTGCGGGATGACGATTGTCGTTTAGCCATAAATATTTAAGAAATTTACCAAATGAAAAAAAAGGCAAAAGAAGCCCTGGGGTTATTATCTGCTTTAAAATATTGGCGTTTTTTATGTTTTAAACGCTTGACAAGCAAGATTTAGCTGCTTTTAATTGCAACTCACCTATGCTGCAAATGTTTAAGAAATTTACCAAGCAGAAAAAAAGACAAAGAATCCCCGAGTTAGCTAGTCTTTTACTATCTCTGTCAAGTATTGGCATTTTTTGATGTCTTGTAACGCTTTATAAGCGCGTTCAGCTTATTTAGATAAAAATCTAGATGTAGATGAAGTTTTGTAAAGACATACAGTATCTATATACTGCAAAAAATTAAACATAAGACGCCGATACATTAAGTAATCCTTACCTTTTAATCTGCAGATTGGCGAAAGCAAATACAATAGCTTCAGTTTCATGATAAGGGGGCTGGCGGAGTTTGTCAAGGAAGTTTTTCGTTTCTATGAACCACCTGCTAACCGACAGCTAACATTAACTACCGATATCGTATCTGAAGAAGCCCCCTGGCCATTCTAAAAAATTTAATGCTGAGTACACCTTACTTTTGGCTTCCTCTATAGTGCTCCCTTCTGCTACTATATTTAGCACTCTTCCGCCATCGGAAACTAAGTTACCACTTTCATCGAATTTAGTACCAGCATGAAACACCAACACACCAGGAATGCTTTCAATCTTATCTAATCCTTTAATTACTTCTCCCTTTTGATAATCACCCGGATAGCCTTTACTTGCAACAACTACACAAACTGTAGATTTGTTGTTAAGTTCCACCATTTTGACATTTAACTTTCCTTCTGCAACTGACAACATCAATTTTAACAAATCGCAATTTGAATCAAATCTAGGTAATATAGATTGCGTTTCTGGATCACCGAATCTAACGTTATACTCGAGAAGTTTTGGGCTATCTTTGCAAATCATTAAACCAGCAAAGAGTACTCCTTTATAAGACGTACCCATGTTAACCAATGCTTGAGCTGTAGGGTATATTATTTTTTGGATAATTTTTTGCTCCATGTCCTTACTTATAATTGAAGGTGATGAGTACGACCCCATACCTCCAGTATTTTGGCTTTCATTACTTTCATCAACTCTCTTATAATCTTTTGCACACCCAAGAGTTACTACTTTCAACCCATCAATAAGAGCAAAAAAACTTACTTCTTCTCCAACTAAAAACTCTTCTATGATTATTTCTTCACCTGATTCACCAAATTTTTTCTCCACTAGCATTGAATTTATTGCTGAAAAAGCTTCGCTTTCTGTATTACATATAACCACCCCTTTTCCTGCTGCAATTCCATTTGCTTTCACTACAAGTGGAAACTTTATTTTATTGCTACGTACAAAATCTTTAGCTAACCCTTCATCAACAAAACACTCGTACTTGGCAGTTGGTATACCATATCGCTTACACAGTCCCTTGGTGAAAGACTTCGATCCCTCAAGTTTTGCAGTTGCTTGACTTGGAGCAAAAACATTTATTCCCTCTGCAACTAAATCATCAGCAAGCCCATCAATTATTGGTTGTTCTGGACTAATAACAACCAACTCTATATTTTCTCTCTTGCAAAATTGTGTAACATCCACTGAATTTTGAATATTTACATCCACAAGAGCCCCAAGATCTTTCATAGCTTGGCGACCAGGAGTTACATATAACTCAGTCAAGATAGGAGATTTTTTTAGAGCCCAAAGTAGAGCGTGCTCACGCCCACCAGAACCTATAACCAGAACCTTCATCTTTATTTCCTCGCTTTTCTATATGTCAAAATTATTATTTGCTTATAACAGTATCATTACTCATGTATTTTTGCAACACGTTTGGTATTGCAATCGACCCGTCAGAATTTTGATAATTCTCCATTATGGCAATAATCGTTCTTCCTATAGCTAAAGCTGAGCCGTTTAAAGTGTGAATATATTTTTTCATCTTTTTATCAGTTTCTGAAGAGTATTTAGCGTTCATCCTTCTTGCTTGAAATGCACCACAATTTGAGCAGCTTGATATTTCTCTATATTTATTTTGCCCAGGTAACCATACCTCTATGTCATAAGTCCTTTGTGCAGCAAAACCCATATCGCCACTGCAAAGCAGCATTACTCTGTATGGCAATTCTAATTTTTTTAATATCTCTTCAGCAACACTCGTCATACGCTCAAGCTCATCATTTGATTGGTCTTCAGTTGTGATGCTTACCAACTCCACTTTACCAAATTGGTGTTGCCTTATCATGCCCCTGGTATCGCGACCTGCACTACCTGCTTCTTTACGAAAGCACTCCGAATATGCAGTAAAGCGAATAGGCAGTTCTTTTTCTTCCATTATTTTGTCAGCAACTAAATTTGTTAAAAACACTTCACTTGTGGGAATCAACCTCAATTCGTCGGTAGTTAAATACGAATCGTCAGAAAATTTCGGTAGCTGACCAACATTATACATAGCTTCGTTTTTCACCAAAGCCGGGTGGTACACCTCAGTATAGCCAAATTCATTAACATGCATTTCAAGCATACAATTTATTAGCGCTCGTCCAAGCTTAGCTAACTGTCCTTTTAATATCGTAAATCTTGATCCGGAAATTCTCGCCGCTTGTTCGAAGTCCATTAAACCTAATTTTTCTCCGAGTTCATAATGAGATTCTGGTACAAAATCAAACTGTCTTTTTCCTCCATATCTTCTCACCTCTAAATTAGAGTTCTCATCTGCGCCTATTGGCACATCTTGCGCAGGAATATTCGGCAAGTTAGATAAAACATTCACTAACTTATCCTTTTCTGCTTGTTCTTTTAAGCTGATTGCCTCTATCTCATTTGTGATGCTTTTTGACAACTCTATTTGCTCTTCACAGGGGCTCTTGCTCATTTTAAGCTTTTTTATTTCCTCTGTGATTTCATTGCGCTGCCTATTCAAATCCTGCAGTTTAGTGGTTAATGATCTTTTCTCGTGATCGATTTCTAATATCTCTTCCGCAGTAGATTCTCTAATTCCCCTGCTTTTCATTGCCTTTTCAAATCCTTCAGGGTTTTTGCGTATATATTCTATATCGTGCATATATTGTGCTATTACTAACATTGTTACTGTACTCCAAAAGCTCTTAATATTCAATATATTCTCATACTACTAAAATTATTATGGTTGATTTTTTTGTTAGAATTTGTTTAAATTTAATTAACTTAGCGTTCATAGGGTGTAGTATGTTGGGCATTACAAAAAATAATCAGAAAGAGAGCACTTACTTTGCTGGTGAGGAATTCGTTATCTACGCTACTTGTGTATGCCTAGCAGCCACATTCGCTGCTGGCTGTTTAGGGGCGGTAATAGGATCCCCTCTATTGACCTTTCCACTTGCTATGCTCATCTCTAACCCCGTAGTTTGGGTTTTAATGGGAACAATTCTTACAGTAGCATACAAAATGGTTGTTGAACCTTTATTTTACTTAGCGAAGGGTTATATTAATGGAAAAAGAGCAAGTCAAGGTGAGCAAAAAACTCCAGATGAGGATAGTGGTATTTTGCCTGGACCAGATAATGAAGATGGGTCAACTGTTTCAGAGCACAGTAGTCGCAGAAGTTCTATTGCTTCAAAAGATAGTGGTTTGGGTGGTAAAGAGTTTCATGAAAATTTGGACACTCTTGTGCATCAGACAAACAGAGGAAATTATGCTTACTGGTTATGTGATGATGACATTACACATATTGCAAGAGTTGTGTATGGGTACTCACAAAGTGAACATAGTAATAATAATGTCTATTTTCTTGCTCCTAGCTATTCTAATGGTTGGGACGAACTCACAAAAGAATTTCTTCAGAATTATAGAGGTGAATTAAAACAAAATTCTAAATTGATATTTACTTCGGTTCTTCATATTAACAACAATCATTGGGTAACTTTGGTTATTAAACCTGATGCAGGTGATAAAAAATTTAGAGCTTATTACTGTGACTCATTTGGTAATCAATTGCCAGATAATGTGCTAAATATTGTTAAAAGAGAACTGCAAAAAGAGGAATGGGTATTAGACATAAGAATTTCCCCAACTAAGCAGCAAAGTGACGGGTATAACTGTGGAATATTTGCGTTAGAAAATGCTCATAAAATTACACAAATGCTTAACGAAGACAAATCATTTGACGAAATTGACAAAAAGTTATCAGAATATAAATTTGATTTGAATGAGAAAAGAGAAGAATTTACAAGAGCGCTTATGGAAGATGAGAAATGTAAGGAAGATCTAAGAAATCGTAAGCGTCCGCCAAGGACGAAAACATCTCAGTCTTCTATTTCAAGGGAGAATGCAAGTTTGTGTTGCATTATGTAATCAATGAAAAATTACCATTGACCTTATGCCCCTCCAAATAGGAAATGTGACAATTGATTCTCCAGTTATTTTAGCTCCAATGTCTGGAGTGACTGATTATCCGTTTAGAAGTATTGTGAAGAAACTTGGTGCAAGTTTGTTAGTTTCAGAGATGATCGCAAGCAGAGCTATGATTATGCAAACTCGCCAGAGTTTGCAAAAAGCAAAAGTCGATGCATTAACTGCTGTGCAGCTTGCTGGGTGTGAGCCAGATGTTATGGCGGAGGCTGCAAAATTAAACGAGGACATGGGAGCAAAAATTATAGACATAAACTTTGGTTGCCCTGTTAAAAAAGTTGTAAACGGTTATGCAGGATCAGCGCTAATGCGTGATGAGAAAAAAGCCGCTGAGATAATTGAAGCTGTGGTCAAAGCAGTGAATATGCCAGTTACGGTGAAAATGCGCACTGGATGGAACGATGAAAATCGCAATGCCCCGAGACTTGCGAAAATTGCCGAAGACTTAGGAGCAAAAATGATCACTGTGCATGGAAGAACAAGAGCGCAGCTTTATAATGGTCAAGCAGATTGGAAATTCGTTAGAAATGTTAAAGAGCAAGTGAAAATTCCAGTTATAGTAAATGGCGATATTAAAAATTTAAATGATATTCAGAATGCTCTCAAAGAATCTGGAGCAGACGGAGTGATGATAGGTCGTGGTGCCTACGGTAAACCTTGGCTGATTAATCAAGCAATGAACTTTCTCAGTGGAAGTGAAACTTCTGAGCCAACAGCTTCAGAGAGATTAAGCATCATACTCGAGCATTACGACAATATTCTTGAGTACTATGGAAATGACACAGGAATAAAGATGGCCCGCAAACACATAGGTTGGTACAGTAGCGGGCTTCAAGGCTCATCTGAATTTCGTGTGAGAGTAAATAACATGACAGATAGCACAGAAGTGAAAGAAAATATTATTGGCTTTTTTGGTCAAGAGACACACTAGCTGTACTCAATTCGACTGATCGTATGCCACTACGCTCTCTTCCTCACCAGAGTGTAAATGACAACCATTATCCATCAACCATTCCTCGTCATAAGTTTCAATATCAAAATATTTTTCATATTTATCCACATTATCACAAAGTGAAAGTGCTCTGATCTTATTCATAATCAAACCTGTACCAGCAGGAATTAATCTTCCTACTATAACATTTTCTTTTAATCCACTTAAAGGATCACTCTTCCCGCAGAATGCTGCTTCTGTAAGTACTTTTGTTGTCTCTTGGAAAGAGGCAGCAGAAATAAAGGAGCTAGTTTCAAGACTTGCCCTAGTAATCCCCTGCAGAATAGGAAGATAATGAGTAGGCCGTTTGCCAGAGTTACTCATAGCATCATTTTCCCTATCAACTTCCAGCTTGTCAATGCTTTCGCCAACCAAGTACATAGTATCACCAGGATCAGTAATTTCCACTTTTTGTAGCATTTGTTTTAAGATCACCTCTAAATGCTTATTGTCTATACGAACACCCTGCAATCTATAAACTTGCTGTATTTCAGAAATCATATAGTGCGCTAAAGCTTCTAACCCAAGCACACGTAAAATATCATGGAGATCAGGGTCACCATCCATCAATAGATCACCTTTACGTACAAAATCACCTTCATTGACTATTACATGCTTACTTCTTGATACCAAATATTCAACTGGAGAAATTTGTTCATCTACAGGTTTAATTAATATACTGCGTTTTCCTCTACGGTCTTTTTCAGAAAACGCTACATAGCCATCTATCTCACTAACAATAGCATGCTCTTTAGGACGACGTGCTTCAAATAACTCTATAACCCTCGGTAAACCACCAGTAATATCACGAGTTTTAACTGACTCTCTTGGTGTTCTTGTAATAACATCACCTGCATGAACCTTCTGGCCATCTTGTACATTGAGCACTGCACCGATTGGTATAAAATAACATGCTTCAACGCCACTTGCGAGTGTCATTACTTTACCATTATCGTCAAGCAGCACAATACGAGGACGTAAATTAGCTCCACCAGAATGCAATTTCCAGTCTTTTACTACTTTGCTTGATATTCCTGTAGATTCATCCATCACTTCAGTGATCGAAATTCCATCTTTTAAGTCCTGATAAGACACTGTACCAGTCTTCTCCGTGATAATAGGCAATGTATAAGGATCCCATTCCGCAACTTTATCGCCAATTTTTACTGACCCACTCTCATCTACATAAAGCTTAGCGCCGTAAGGTACACTGTGCTTCAACTTCTCACTACCAAGGCTATCAATCAACACGACTTCACAGGAACGGCTTATCACAATTTTATTTCCGTTTCTATCTATAATTATATTACTATTGTTTAACTTTATTTTAGCATTAATAGAAGCTATAATATTCGAGGATTCAACGCCTCTAGTCATTACTCCACCTATATGAAAAGTACGCATCGTTAACTGAGTACCTGGCTCTCCAACAGATTGAGCAGCTATAACACCAACTGCTTCACCTATTGAAACAATTTTACCAGTTGCAAGGTCTCTTCCATAACATAAAGAACATACACCAGGACTTATTTCACAAGTTAAAGGCGATCTAATTTTTACAACATCAAGACCTGCAATGCTGATTTGCTTTACTTTATCCTCATCAATTAATTCCCCTGCTTTTACTAATAATTCTTTTGTCACTGGGTTATATATATCATTTGCAGCTGTTCTACCCAGCACAACACTCTCTAGAGATGCAACTATAGTACTTCCTTCAACTGTAGCTCTCACAACAAGACCATTTTTTGTTTTACAGTCATGCTTTGTAACTATGCAATTTTGAGATACATCAACTAAACGACGAGTTAAGT
The DNA here is from genome assembly GCF_040084705.1 of Wolbachia endosymbiont of Drosophila willistoni. Taxonomy (NCBI): domain Bacteria; kingdom Pseudomonadati; phylum Pseudomonadota; class Alphaproteobacteria; order Rickettsiales; family Anaplasmataceae; genus Wolbachia; species Wolbachia endosymbiont of Drosophila willistoni. The sequence goes on along the minus strand of NZ_CP157591.1, from coordinate 404,614 downwards.
ATCCAGAGTTTGCAGTTTTAAGTGCAGTGTCAGCTAAACCTTTACGCGCACCGTGAGTAGAATTAAAGTATTCAAATACGTTCAATCCTTCACGGAAATTAGAAATTATAGGTGTTTCTATAATCTCACCAGAAGGTTTGGTCATGAGCCCTCGCATTCCTGCTAGCTGTTTCATCTGTGAAGTAGAACCCCTTGCACCAGAGTTAACCATCATATACACTGAGTTGTACTTACTATTTCCATCATATATAGATATTGCTTTTAACATATCATTAGCTATCATATCCGTACACTTAGACCATTCATCTATAACCTTGTTATACCTCTCACTTCTAGTTATTAGCCCATCTTGATATTGCATAGAGAATTTCTTAATTTCACCCCTCGCGTGATCAACATGTGTAGCTTTAGTTTCAGGTATAACCATATCACAACGACCAAAAGAGACACCAGAAAATGTGGCATACTCAAAGCCAAGTACCATTAATTTATCAGAAAATGCCACTGTAGCACTTTGACCACAGTTACGATATACCAAATCAACTATACCAGTTATTTCCTTGACTGTTAATATCTGATTTATTAGATCGAAGCCTAGATTCTCATGCTTAGGAAAAATTTGCCATAATATTAAACGGCCAGGAGTTGTACAAACAGTTTTATAGTGAGTTTCACCGCTGCTATTAATATACTCCATCCTATACTTTATACTAGAATGAATATGTAAAGTACCATCACTCAAGGAATGCTCAACTTCACAAAAAGCACCAAAAGATGGTAAATTATCTTCCTTAGGTTCTTGTAAAGTCAGATAATATATACCAAGTACTATATCTTTACTAGGAACTATAATCGGTCTGCCATTAGAAGGACTTAAAACGTTATTAGTGGACATCATCAACACCCTAGCTTCAAGCTGAGCTTCCAATGAAATTGGCACATGCACTGCCATTTGATCACCATCAAAATCAGCATTAAACGCCGTACAGACAAGCGGATGAAGCTGTATTGCTTTGCCTTCAATAAGGATTGGCTCAAAAGCCTGAATACCAAGTCTATGTAGCGTAGGCGCTCTATTCAACAAAACAGGATGCTCTTTTATTACCTCTTCAAGCATATCCCAAACTTCTGGTTTTTCTGCTCTTATCAACTTACTAGCAAACTTAATAGTTGGAGCCATACCATACATCTTAAGCTTTGAGTAAACAAAAGGTTTGAATAGTTCAAGAGCCATTCTTTTGGGTAATCCACACTGATTTAGTTTCAAAGTTGGACCAACAACTATTACAGAACGTCCAGAGTAGTCTACCCTTTTTCCTAAGAGGTTCTGGCGAAAACGACCCTGTTTTCCTTTTAACATATCACTAATGGACTTTTTATATCCAACAGCACCAGCTTTATTTACCAAAGTATTACGACGACTATTATCAAAAAGAGAATCAACTGCTTCTTGTAACATCCTTTTTTCATTACGAATCATAATCTCAGGAGGATTTAAGCTCAACAATTTTCTCAACCTGTTATTTCTATTAATAATAGTCCTATAATGATGATTCAGATCAGAAACTGCAGGACGACCACTCTCAAGCGATACCAAAGGACGCAAATCAGGTGGTAAAATAGGTATAGTTGTAAGTATCATCCACTCAGGCCTATTTCCAGATTTAATGAAGTTTTCAACAATACGCAATCTCTTTATAATTTTCTTTCTTCTTATCTCAGAAGCAACAGATTCTAATTCTAGTCTTAAATCCTTCCTAATTTCATGTAAATCAAGGCGCGTTAGCAACTCTCTTATAGCTTCAACACCTTGCATAGCTACAAAACTATCGATCCCATAGCTATCTTTAGCTTCATTATAAGCTTTTTCACTAATAATCTCACCTTTTTCAAAAGGCGAAACAAGAGGATCTATTACGATATAATTATCGCTATATAAAATATTCTCAATATCTCTGAGAGACATATCCAATAATGCTCCAATTCTTGAAGGAAGCGATTTCAAAAACCATATATGAGCAACAGGAGATGCAAGCTCTATATGACCCATCCTTTCTCTTCTTACTTTAGAAGATGTAACTTCTACTCCGCATTTTTCGCATATGCGACCTCTGTGTCTTCTTTTTTTGTATTTTCCACATAAACATTCATCGTCATTGACAGGGCCAAAAACCTTAGGGCAAAATAATCCACCTTTCTCAACTTTGAACGTACGATAATTTGCAGTTGAAACATCTTCTATCTCACCACAAGATATACGCTTAATACTTTCAGGGCTAGCAATCGATATGCTAACCTCATTAAAAGGTTGTGCAATGTTAGTGTGAGATATATCTTCAATCACTACATCATTTTGCTTTAAATCTACATTTAAACATAAAGAACGTAGTTCTTTTATCATCACATTAAAGGATTCAGGAATTCCACATTCAAAATTACTGTCACCTTTTATTATCGATTCATAAATCTTAACTCTACCATTAATATCATCAGACTTCACAGTTAACATTTCCTGCAAAGTATAAGCAGCACCATAGGCTTGTAATGCCCAACATTCCATTTCACCAAAACGCTGACCACCAAAATGAGATTTTCCTCCAAGAGGTTGTTGAGTAACCAAACTATAAGGCCCTACTGAACGCGCATGAATTTTACCATCAACCAAGTGGTGCAACTTAAGCATGTACATGTAACCAACTGTAACCTTGCGGTCGAATTTTTCACCACTGCAACCGTCATATAATACAGCTTGTCCAGAGTTATCTAAACCAGCAAGTTCAAATAATTTTGCTATTTGTTCATCTTTTGGACCCTCAAATACAGGTGCAGCAACAGGAACGCCATCACGTAATTTGCGTGCAAATTCAATGAGATTATTATCACTAATATTACGAATATCATTACAGATAGATACGTTACTGCCATAGCTATAAACCTCAATCAGGAAGTTACGTAAATTGCTGTATGAACTTTTACAAGAGTTCAAATAGTTCTCTACTAACTCATTCAACTCGTCATTTAGTGCATTCTTATTAGGTGTATTTAAAACAGAAGCCGTTATTTCATCATCATCAATATTTTCAATTTTTTTATTATCAAGGTATGCTACTGCAAATTGTGTAAAATTATCATCGTTAAGGGACCTAATTCCCTTGCAAAAAGCACTTTTGATCTTATTGATCTCATCGAGAATATTACTTACCTTTTCCCCTAATTTTCTACAAGCCCAACCTACATGCGTTTCCAGTATTTGCCCTACATTCATTCGTGAAGGAACACCAAGAGGGTTAAGAATAATATCAACAGGAGTACCATCTTCCAAATAAGGCATATCTTCCACTGGCACAACTCGAGAAATCACACCTTTATTTCCATGTCTACCAGCCATTTTATCCCCTGGTTGCAGACTATGTTTCACAGCAATGAAAACTTTTACTGACATCGACACACCTTGAGGCAGGTCATAACCTTCATGTAATTTTTCTACTTTTCGCTTAAACTGTGCTATTGCATGTGATACTTTTTCATCAAAATCTTTTTTTAAGCTCTTAACTTGCTCAGAAATGGATTGGTTTTTTAATCCTATACCCCACCATTGCTCACGTTCAATAGAGTCAAATTTTTCTCGATCTTGAGAACCAGAATTAATAAGAAGTTTCTTCAGTTCATCATAGAAATATTCACTAGTAACATTGATTATATAATCTCGCTCTTCCTCAAAGTCATTTATCTCTTTTTGTTTGATGAGTAATGCCCTTTCATTTTCTTCAACCCCCCTGCGTGTAAAGACTTGTACATCAATTACTGTCCCTTCAACATCTGGAGATGTATATAAAGAGGAATCCGCACAATCGAATGACTTTTCACCAAAAATTGTCATTAATAACTTCGTTTCAGGAGGCAATGAAAGAGAAGGTTTAGGTGTAACTTTACCTACCAGAATATAGCCTGGACCAACTCTTGTACCAATTTTCACTATACCACTATCATCCAAGTGATATAGATTTTCTTCATTAACACCAGGTATAGCACGAGTTATTTTTTCTGATCCTAAAGGGGTATCATGTACAACACAGTCAAATTCTTCTATATGAATAGAAGTAAAGAGATCTTTTTTAACAACTTCACTAGAAATAATAATAGAGTCTTCAAAATTATAACCTTGCCAAGACATAAAAGCGACTAGCAAATTTTTACCAAGCGCCAACTCACCACTGTTAATTGCAGGACCATCAGCTATTACATCACCCTTTTTAACATAATCACCTACGCACACTAGCGGTCTTTGATTAATACAAGTATTATGGTTAGAACGCTGAAATTTCCTTAGATGATAAATATCTACGTCCAAGTAGTTAACCCTTTCTTTATCAAAAGCACGTATAACTATAGAGTTACTATCAGAACTATCAACTATGCCATCGCGTTTTGCTAAAACTACAGCACCAGAGCCAGAAGCTACAAAAGACTCCATACCAGTAGCAACCAGAGGAGCGGTAGGCTTCAATAAAGGTACGGCCTGACGTTGCATATTTGAGCCCATTAATGCTCTATTAGCATCATCATTTTCTAAAAATGGAATCAAGGAAGCTGCAACTGATATTACCTGCTTAGGAGATACGTCCATGTAACTAACTTGGTCGCTACTTACCATGACGAAGCTACCAGCATATCTACAGTATAGCATGTCATCAACAAAGCAATTATTTTCATCAAGCTTTACGCTAGTGTCAGCTATATGATGTGAGCCTTCGTCTATAGCAGAAAGATACTCAATTTGATCAGTAACAACCCTATTGACTACTTTTCTATAAGGGCTTTCAATGAAACCATATTTATTAATACGCGCGTATATAGCTAAGCTGTTGATTAACCCTATATTTTGCCCTTCAGGAGTCTCAATAGGGCAAATTCTTCCATAATGAGTTGGATGAACATCACGCACCTCAAATCCTGCCCGTTCTCTTGTTAAACCGCCAGGACCTAACGCGGATAACCTTCTTTTATGTGTTATTTCAGATAACGGATTAGTCTGATCCATAAATTGAGATAATTGAGAAGAATTGAAGAAATCTCTTAAGACATTAGTTAACACTTTTGGATTAATAAAATCAGATGGAGAAACTTTATCTAAACTAGAAGTGGACATAGAATCAACTATTGCGCGTTCCAATTTCAACAACCCAGTTCTAAATTGATTTTCTATAAACTCTCCAACTGATCTTACTCTTCTGTTTCCTAAATGATCAATATCATCTACAGATCCTTGACCGTCACGTAACAATACTATTTTTTTCACAATTTCAATAATATCTTCATGCGTTAAAACAGTTAAATCCTCATCATAATTTAATCCAAGGTAAGAGTTAAGCTTCAACCTACCAATGTTAGACAAATCATAATATTCCGGACTGAAGAAAAGATTACGGAAAAACTCTTCTACTATCTCTAAAACAGGAACTTCACCAGGACGCAAAACTCTATATATTTCATATAGTGCATCCTGATAAGACATGTTTTCATCTAAGAAAAGCGTATTTAATATATAAGGTCCAACAAACAAATTATCTATGTTCAACACTGATATTTCATCTACAGATAATAACTCAAGCTTCTTTATGTCTTCCAGCTTTATAGATTCACCAGCAGATAAAATTTTCGTAGAGCTAGCACTACCCATTAAATCTTCTGCGAGGAATAAACCACATATAGAATTAAACGGAACCAGATACTCTTTCAATTCATTATCATATAGCTTTTTAGCTAGTCTTGAGGTAATACGAACGTTAGCTTTAAGCAGCACATTACCTTCAATATCCATTAAGTCGAAAGGCAGCCTCACTCCTTTAAATTTATCAGGAACAAAAGGCACTTTCCAACCATCTTTATGTTTTACATACTTTATTTTCTCATAAAATCTATCGAGTATATCATTATTTGATAGACCCAACGCCTTTAATAAAACTGAAATTGGCAATTTTCTTTTTCTATCAACACGAAAATACAAATGGTCTTTAACATCAAATTCAATATCAAGCCAAGAACCCCTATAAGGAATAATTCTAGCAGAATAGATCAATTTACCAGAATTGTAAGTTTTTCCCTTATCGCTATCAAAAAATACACCAGGAGACCTATGCATTTGTGAGACGATAACTTTTTCCACACCATTAATGATGAAAGTGCCCTTATCAGTCATCATAGGCAACCCACAAAAGTGGACTTTCTGCTCTTCTATAGATTTTACAACGGTTGCAAGTTTAGAATGATCTCCACTCTCTTTAATCGATTTATATTCATCAAGAGAAATACCATCCTGCATAACAACAAGACGTATAGAAGCAATAACCTGAGCAGAAAAAGTTACACCACGCTTTATACACTCAGATTCATCATACTTAGGATCATCTACCCTACAACTTATAAACTCAATAGTAGCCCTACGCAAAGGATCATTTATTGGAAAGATTGTATGAAAGATAACTTCAAGTCTTTCATTACCCTTATTCTTAGGAGTAAAAGAATCATATGATTCTTTTTGAACCTTAACCAAATCCAATAAAGAATCTTTTAAATCAATCGACCTAGAATAAGAAACTCTAGGAACAAAAGCACCAGAAGCGTACATATAAGAAGAATCAACCATTAAAATACCCCAAACTAATTAAAAGAGCTATATCAATATAAAATTAATACATTAAATATTATTCAAGCTCCACTTTAGTTGCTCCTGCTTCAATAAGTTTTTGCTTGATTTTTTCTGCTTCGTCTTTAGGAACATTAGCAGTCAAATCTTTAGGTAAAGATTCAACCAACTCTTTTGCTTCTTTTAAACCCAATGTAGAATTAACCTCTCTCACAGCTTTAATAACTCCTATTTTTTTACTCGCATCAATTTCTTTAATCACAACTTTATACTCAGCTTTTTCTTGAGCAGCAGGAGCAGCAGCATTATCACCAATAGGCGCCCCAGCACCAACAGCTCCACCAAGAAAAGAACCAGCAGGCAACCCTATTTTCTCTTCTAAAACTTTTACAAGTTCAGAAGCCTCTAATAGGTTTAAAGATAATATTTTATCAACCAAATCACTTGTTACATTACTCATAATTACCACCTTACTTAACAACAAATTTATTTTTTAGAACTATAATAATCCAAAACTCTCATAAGCCTCATAGAAGATGAATTAATAGACAACGCTAACCGAGCAGGAATATCATAAGATATTAAACGCATAATTTTAACACGCAATTCATCCAGAGAAGGCAACTTAGCCAGTTTATTAACATCTTCCACTGTTAACAATTCATTTAAATGAGCTGCGCAAATCACAGACATTTTTTCTTTGTTAGCATTAGTAAAATCAACTATTAATTTTGCAGCTTCTACTATGCCACTAGAGTATATAATAGCAACAGGACCGGAAAATTTGCCTGATAAATAAGAGAATTTACCAGTCCTTTCCAAAGCCAAGCGCGCTAGAGTGTTTTTAACTACTAATACCCCACCTGCTATAGACTTCAGACTATTCCTCAGAGTTAATGAATCATTAGCATTTATAGATTTAAAATTTACTAATATCAAGAAATCATTATTTACAAATACGTTTATTGTGCTCTGTATAAATTCATCCTTATCTTTACGCTTCACGGTATCACTCCCTTAAATTATATCTTCCACTTTGCCTATCTTATAAGCTTTACCCATAGTTGAATTTAAAAAAACACCCTTAAAGTAAATTCCTTTCGCAGAAATAGGTTTATTATCTTTAATTACTTTAAGAAAGGCTTTTAAATTTTCTAGCAAGTCATCAATATCAAATTTAATATTTCCTAATTTACCATGAATAACACCATTTTTATCTGTTCTAAATTTTACCTGACCAGACTTAATGGTTTTAATAGCTTCTGCAATGTTAGAAGTCACAGTACCAAATTTAGGGTTAGGCATCAGCCCTTTAGCACCCAATACTTTTGCAATAGGAGTGATTTTTGCCATAAAATCAGGAGTAGTAATGCACCAATCAACATCTAACTTTCTACCTTTTTTTATTTCTTCAACTAAATCCTCTCCTCCTGCAATATCAGCACCAGCTTTTTCAGCTTCTAATAAATGTTTATCTTGAGCGAAAACAGCTACTTTAATATTCTTCCCGATACCTTTAGGCAAAACTACTGTACCACGCACCTGCTCTTCAGATTTACGTGAATCTACGCCTAAATTGACCGCAATATCAACTGATTCATTAAATTTTGCTGAAGCAGACTCAACAATCTTCTTCAAATACTGCTTAGGATTATCATTATATGTATTCATTTACCTAACCTTCCACAACTTCTATACCCATAGATTTTGCAGTGCCTACAACCATTTTCACTGCTGAATCTTCATTATCCACTTTCATATCAACCATCTTGCACTTTGCTACTTTAATTATAGCAGACATAGGTAATTTAGCCACTAATTCTTTACCAGGATTACCAGAACTTTTACTTAATTTAGCCTCCTGCTTAAGTAAATAAGCCACAGGCGGACCGCTGACAGTAAAATCATGAGAGCGATCATCCTTTATGGAAATTCGCACTGTTACTAAATCGCCTACTTTATAATTAGCGTTAGCAGCACTAGTAACTTTATTAAAAGCTTCACAAAACTTAGGAACAGGTATACCACGTGGACCAAGTACTGAAGCAATTTTCGGTCCTGGAACTGCTTTCCCAGCTTCCATAAGTAAGTTAATCTTAGCAACTATAACACTCATAATTAATCCTCTATTTTCTCTACTTGAGCCAGATCAAGCTCTATTATTGTCGGCTTACCTAAAATCGATACTTCCACATTAATAATTTTTTTCTCATCGTTTACCATATTTACCTTACCAGTAAAATTTTGAAAAAGACCATCATTAATTTTCACTTTTTCACCTTTTTCATAACCATAACCTAACTTCTTTGTCTCTTGAGCATTATAAAGTGCATTACACATTGAGTGAATCTCATCATCCAAAATCACCTTTGGAATATTACCGTTTTTCAAAAATCCATAAACCTTAAGAGATTTTGGTATATTATTGATAAAATTCAATACTTCATCGCATAAATTCACGTATAAAAAGACATAACCAGGAAAGCATTTCCTTCGTGTAGCAATTTTCTTAGATTTCAACTCTACTTCACTTAGCTCTTCATATGGAATAAAAACTTCCTTAAAGTAATCATTAACACCCAATCTCATAGAATTTTCCAATATATGTTGGCGCACTTTCTCTTCACAATTGGAAGCAACTCTCAAGATATACCATTTATATCTATTAAATTCTTTACACTTTAAACTTATCTCATCATCTGAAATCATCTCAAAATCACCAGATTCGCCACTGCAGAATCCAGGCGTTTGATTCAAAATATTTTTGCTTTCATCACACAGATGCATATATACATACACTTCACATAATTCTTTTATATCAGACTTTGAATTACATACCGTTTGATAAGGAATAAACACTTCCTTAAAATAAACAGCATTACTTACCAATTCGCGTATGTTTTGCTCATATCCATAATCAACTTTAATGATATACCATTTATATTCACATTCCATAAATAATTCCAAATAAAGCCTTAATTACGTAAAGAGACATAAAATCCACAAAACAGAAGAAAATCGAAAAGCATAATATAACAATCATTACAACAAATAGAGATGACAACACCTCCTGTTTCTTTACCCAAGCAATTCTTCGTATTTCTTGCTTTATATCACAGAAAAAACCACACAAACTTTTTAACATTTCCACCACAACATTAATGCAGGAGCGATAGGAATTGAACCTACAACCTCTGGTTTTGGAGACCAGCGCTCTACCAATTGAGCTACACTCCTATAACTCAAACTCTCACTCCAAAATTTCAGAAACAACACCAGAACCAACAGTTCTACCGCCTTCTCTTATCGCAAAACGCAATCCCTTATCCATTGCTATCGGTACTTGCAATTCTACTTCTACACTCACATTATCTCCTGGCATTACCATCTCCTTCCCATCTAACAATTTTATGCTCCCAGTTACATCCGTTGTCCTTAAATAAAACTGTGGCTGGTAATTCGCAAAAAATGGTGTATGCCTTCCTCCTTCCTCTTTCTTTAATATATAAACCTCCGCCTTAAACTTTCTATGCGGTGTTATCGTCCCCGGTTTCGCTAATACTTGCCCTCTCTCCACTTCTTCTCTTTTTGTTCCTCTTAACAATATTCCTACATTGAGTCCTGCACTTCCCTTATCCAGCAACTTCTTAAACATCTCAACACCTGTGCATATCGTCTTTTGCGTCGCTTTCAGACCTATTATCTCTATCTCTTCTCCCGTCTTTATCTCTCCCTTCTCTATTCTTCCTGTTACCACTGTTCCTCGCCCCGATATCGAAAATACATCTTCGATTGGCAATAAAAATGGTAAATCCACAGGCCTTGGTGGAACCGCTACATATTCATCTAACTTTTCCATCAATTTATCTATTGATTTCTTTCCATATTCGCTGCTGTCATCCTCCAGCGCCTTGAGCGCTGAACCAACCACCACAGGCACTTCATCCCCTGGAAATCCGTATTTACTCAGTAATTCCCTCACTTCCATTTCTACTAAATCTATCATATCAGCATCAGCAACATCAGCTTTATTTATATACACCACGACATATCCAACACCTACCTGCTTCGCCAGCAATATATGCTCTCTCGTTTGTGGCATTGGCCCATCAACCCCCGACACTACCAATATCGCCGCATCCATCTGTGCTGCACCTACTATCATGTTCTTTACATAGTCAGCGTGTCCAGGACAATCAACGTGTGCATAATGCCTTTTCTCTGTCTGATACTCAACATGCGCTGTTGCTATCGTTATCCCCCTCTTCCTTTCTTCTGGCGCTTTGTCTATCTGATCGTACGCTACAAAATTTCCATAATGCTTCGTTATCGCCGCTGTTAACGTCGTCTTCCCATGATCCACATGTCCTATTGTTCCCACATTTACATGCGGCTTTCCAAATGCTTCCACTACTGCTGTCATAATTATTACCCTTAATTATACTCTAACTTTAACTCATCAACCACATATTGTGGTACTTGCTCATAACAAGAAAAATGCATACTATACTGCGCCCTTCCCTGAGACATAGAACGCAAAACGTTGATATAACCAAACATATTTGCAAGAGGTACCGAAGCAGTAATTATTTTACTATTATTACCTAAATCGAGCATATCAGCAACATTTCCTCTTCTACTATTTATATCACCCATAACATCACCCATATATTCTTCAGGAGTAATGATTTCAACTTTCATTATAGGCTCCAGCATTTTTGGACCAGCTTTATTTGCCATCTCTTTAAAAGCACCTTTAGCAGCAAGTTCAAAAGCTAAAGGACTAGAATCAACCTCATGAAAAGCACCATCAAGAAGGGTAGCCTTAAAATCAATCAACGGAAATCCCGAAATTATACCACCTTCTTTTATCAACTCCAAGCCATTTTCTACCCCAGGAATATACTCTTTTGGAATAGCACCACCTACAATTTTACTTTCAAATTGAAACCCAGAACCAGGCTCAAGAGGTTCAAATTTTATTTTAACCTTAGCAAACTGACCAGCTCCACCAGATTGTTTTTTATGAGTGTAATCAATTTCAACAGATTTAGTGATAGTTTCACGATATGCAACCTGAGGAGCACCGACGTTAGCCTCAACGTTAAATTCGCGCTTCATTCTATCAACAATAATCTCAAGATGGAGCTCACCCATGCCTTTCAATATAGTCTGGCCACTTTCCGCATTTACTGACATTCTCAAAGAAGGATCTTCTGCAACCAACCTATTTAGAGCAATACCTAATTTTTCCTGATCTGAAGTGGTTTTAGGTTCTACAGCAATTTCAATAACAGGCTCAGGAAATTCCATACGCTCCAATAATATAGGAAAATCAACAGAACATAAAGTATCTCCGGTGGTTGTTTTCTTTAGCCCAACTAAAGCAACTATATCTCCAGCCCTAGCCTCAGTTATATCTTCTCGGTTATTTGCATGCATAAGTAACATTCTGCCAATCCCTTCAGTTTCGTTTTTTAACGCATTTGAAACGGTAGATTTAGACTTTAATTTACCAGAATAAATACGGATAAACGTCAAGCTGCCTACAAATTTATCCGTCATCACTTTAAATGCAAGAGCAACAAATTTCTCTTTTTCTGAAGGTTTGACCTCAATTTTCTTTTCTGAATCTTTAGGATCAATTCCAACAATTACATCAACATCAATAGGAGAAGGTAAAAAGTCAACCACACCATCTAAAAGTGGTTGTACGCCTTTATTTTTAAAAGCTGATCCACATAACACAGGAACAAATTTTCCTTTAATGGTCCCATTTCTCACGCATTTTTTCAGTAAATCCACTGGCAGATCATTAGACTCAAAGTAAGTATTCATCGCTTCATCATCCATCTCAGCTGCAGCATCTAATAAAAGATTTCGATATTCTTGAGCCTTATCAAGCAAATCAGAAGGAATATCTTCATAAGAAAATTTAGCGCCCAACGTTTCTTCTTGCCATATAATGGCTTTCATAGAAATAAGGTCAATTATACCTTTGAAATCTTTCTCACTCCCTATTGGTAAATGAATAACTAAAGGTGCTGCACCAAGCTTCGTCTTTATCATATCAACACATCGATAAAAATTTGCCCCTATTCTATCCATCTTATTAACAAAGCAGATACGAGGAACGCTATATTTATCAGCTTGACGCCACACTGTCTCAGATTGAGGTTCAACTCCAGCAACTCCATCAAATACAGCAACTGCACCATCCAAAACCCTTAAAGATCTCTCAACTTCAATAGTGAAATCAACGTGACCAGGAGTGTCTATTATATTGACCCTATGATCATTCCAAAAACATGTTGTTGCAGCAGATGTGATTGTAATACCACGCTCTTTTTCCTGCTCCATCCAATCCATAGAAGCTGCACCATCGTGCACTTCACCAATTCTATTTTGCTTACCAGTATAAAATAAAATACGCTCTGTTGTGGTAGTCTTACCAGCATCTATGTGAGCCATTATCCCTATATTTCTGTATTTAGATATTCCAATTTCCATATCACAATTAATTAGCTAACATTAAAAACGAAGATGAGAAAATGCCTTATTAGCTTCAGCCATTTTATATTTTTCTTCGCACATCTTAAACGCACCACCGCGTTTATTATAAGCATCCAGTATTTCAGATTGCAAACAATCAACAGTGGTTTTTCCACTCTTTTTTCGAGCAGCAGAAGTTGCTTTAGCAATCCACCTTAACGCTAAAGAAACCGCTCTATCTTGTCGAACTTCAACAGGTACTTGATAAGTTGCACCACCAATGCGTCGAGAACGCACTTCTATAGAAGGAGTAACATTTCCTACTGCTGTCTCAAAAATTGATAACCCACCTTCGCCTATTTTCTTTTCAGCTAAAGACAAAGCGTCATAGATAATCTTTTCTGCAGTAGATTTTTTACCACATTTCATGATTGTATTAATGAAACGCATTAGCAAAACACTGCCGTAACGCGAATCAGGACTTATTTCTCTTTTTTTTGCTTTATTCCGACGAGCCATAAACTTTAACCAGATTTCTTTACACCATATTTTGAACGAGCTTTCTTTCGATTTTGCACACCACGCAGATCAAGGGCACCTCTTATTATGTGATAACGCACACCTGGCAAATCTTTAACCCGCCCACCACGTATCAAAACAACAGAGTGTTCTTGTAAATTATGACCTTCACCAGGTATATAAGCCGTCACTTCACCATACCCACTAATTTTTACTCTGGCTACTTTACGGAGTGCTGAGTTAGGCTTTCTAGGAGTTGTAGTATACACCTTAGTGCAAACACCTCTCCTTTGAGGGTTGCTTTCTCCCAAAGCTGGTACCTTTTTCTTATGGGTCAATCCTAATCTACCCTTACGTATTAATTGATTTATCGTAGGCATATGTTATAAACTCAAGCTCATTAAAATAACTAAGTTTTTAGTTATAAAATAATAAACCTCAATAGTCAATATAAAAATAAACATTACTACTCTAATAATTAAGCTCAACTGCCTTGAAAGCCATCAGTAGACTTCTTGCACTACCTCCCAAGCCACAACTGTCATTCAGTAGAAACGAAAAAACTTACTTGACACCCTTCGCCAGCCCCATTATCATGGTACTGAAGGTATTCATTTATCTTCAATCTGTGCAGATTAAATGACAACAGTATTACGTAATTGGCGTCTTATTTTTAATTTTTTGCACTATGCACACTTTACTTCTTCACAACATTTCTGGGTTTTTACCTATATAAGCTGAAACGCGCTTATAAAGCGTTTAAGACAGTATAGTACGCCAATTTGCAGGATTAGAGAGTGACAACTAGCTAATACGGGATATCTTTTGCCTTTTTTTGCTTAGTAAATTTCTTAAACATTTAAACTAAGGTGAGTTGCATTTAAAAGCAGCTAAATTGCAGTGTTTAAGACTTAAAAAACGCCAATACTGAAAATAGACAATGACTAGGGCTTCTTTTGCCTTTTTTTTGCTTGGTAAATTTCTTAATATTTATGGCAACATGAACTGGGCAGGAAGGTGTCATTCCAGTGCTTGACACTGGAATCCAGTTTTCCATATAATCTCATCGAAAATGTTGTAACCACTTTCTGTGCTAGTTTGCTTGCTTACAAGCAAACTTTTCTGGATCTCAGTGTCTGGGCACTGGGATGACAGGGGAGGGAGGCTACTTGGATGACACCATTCTTTTTCCTGGATCCAAGTAGTCAGGGCACTGGGATGACAGGAGAAGGTACTAGGATGACACCCTGACCTCGTCGTCCCGCTACGTGTTAGCGGAATCTAGAGATACCGTGACGGTATGACGTAAAGCTCGCATTAGCTATACTTTTATGCTCACCAACTTAGCTGGATCCAAGTAGTCAAGCTACTTGGATCTGCAAATTGCAATGTTCGTACAGCTGCGTGCTTGACACTGGGATTTAGTGCAGCTACCCTAAACTGGAAGCTCATCTTGCTATTTTTGGCTGAAAGAAACATATTTTTAGAATAATGAAAACAATCAGCACTTTAATTCAAGAAGGATCGGAGTTATTATCGTCACATAAAGTTGAATCACCACATTTAGATTGTGAAATCATCATGCAGCACGTACTTGGAGTGGAAAGATCATTTATAATTGTGAACCATGCTGATCAAGTGCCGATGGAGAAAGAACTTTTATTTTGGAAATTAACAAAAAAAAGAGCGGAAAGATATCCAATATCGCAAATAATAGGTAATCGTGAATTCTGGAGTAAAAATTTTATAGTTAACCAGCATGTTTTAGATCCAAGGCCAGATAGTGAAACAATAATCCTAGCAGTGTTAAAATATTACCCAAACAAAAAACAGAAACTAAAAATTGCAGATTTTGGTACAGGCACAGGTTGTTTATTGATATCCGTACTTAGTGAGTATGAATATGCTGTTGGCGTCGGTTTTGAAAAAAGCTTGGAAGCATATAAAGTTGCCTATCAGAACACAAAAAAACATGATCTTCTCAGCAGAGCCAAAATATTTCCAAGTTCGTGGACAGAGTGCAGAGGTTCATTCGATCTTATAATCAGTAATCCTCCATATATTAAAAGAAGCAAATTGAAAGACTTGCAAGCTGAAGTGCAAAAGGAACCAAGAATTGCCCTTGATGGTGGTATTGATGGTTTGAGCTGTTACTTGAGCATTTTTCCAATATTGAGAAAGTGCCTTAAAAAAAATGGGTTTGCGATATTGGAGATAGGTGAAGATCAAAGCAATATTGACAAAATAATCCCCTCATACGAATTAGCTTTTCAGGAATATGTATATGACTTAGCGGGAATGAAGAGATGCATTGTTGTGAAAAGAACATAGCTAATGTTTTTTTGCCTTCATCCCATATTATCCTATATCATCCCAGTACCCTCTACCTAGTCATCCAAGTAGCGTGACTACTTGGATCTATATTTAACTAGATCCTATGGTCAAGCCATAGGACGACAGGAACGGTTTTATGCATTTTTTAAAGGGCAACATGTTTAAGCTTTGCTGGCAAAATGGAAAGTAAGACCAGCCTCTATACCGTGTGTGTGAAATAGTTGATTACCTATATTTATTTCCTCAGTTACTTTGCTACCTGAGCTAGGATTAAGCTTCTTTTTTTTATCATTATTAGGGTCGTCTACCACTTGTCCTAACCTTTTTGCTGTAAGCTTAATATCGCTACCAATAGCACCAAAACCTCTATATCCGATATGCATATTTACATCTTCGTTTATGCGATAGTCAAAGCCAGCTTTTAATTGACCTGCGGGTCTTATTGACGGTTTTTCAAACATCGTCATTCTTGTTGCACCGATCCCAATACCAACGTAAGGAGAAAAAGAGAAACGGTCACTTTTCCAATGATGATAAACATTTGCCATTACAGATATGTTCTCAATTTGGTCATGACTAACTGCAGCACTATAGAGATAAGTTTCTTTATCAGGATCCTCACCAGTCTCCTTTAGGTATGAAACAGTTATTTGGCTACTTGTTAAACCAATATTATCCACTTTTACAGAAGAATACATCCCTTCCAATTCAGCCCTATAGCTGTTGTTACCCAATTCCCCTGTGTAACCAAATGCCACATTTGCAGCAAAAGGTGGATTATAATCTCCCTTATACTCACTTAGTGACTGACCTTCTGTGTTCTGAGCACCCCTGTCATTTATAGACAAATTTTTGATACCTGTAGTGCTTGTTTTTAGTACGCTTGTGTTATTTAAATATTGACCGTAATACCCACTACCAAAGTAAAACCCTTCTGTTTCACTTGCAAAAGATTGTTGTGACAACAATAAAGCAAATGCTGTAACCGCTAATGTTTTTTTACTAATCATTACTACTCCCCTAGTTAAAATAGCTAATCTAATACTAATTAATTAAAAATGGCTTAATATGAAAAACCTAATTATTTGCATAACTTGCACTTTTCTGAGCTAAAAATAGGCAAAGTTAACCTTACTTCTCGTCATTTTTTAATTTATCCTCATCTTCAAATTCATCCTCCTCTTCTTCGTCATCAAACCCATCATCGCTCCTATCCTCATCTTCCTCGTCATCATCTTCAAACTTATCGTCGATATCTTCATCATCAATATCTTCGTCTGCAAATTCATCTGATTCATCATATACTGCATCTTCGGTTTTAGTTTCAGCAGGATAATCAACTGAATTAGGTCCCTCAAGAACATTATTCCCCTCGTTATTAACCTTATCTTTGCTCGCAGCGGCAGAAAGAACTTTGTTTGGGTCATATGGTTCTTGTGTAGGCACACGAGTTTGTTTGAGCAGCCTTCTTGTGAAGGTGGTATCACTGTAGTACAAAATTTTCTTTGATTTAATTGGGTAAGTCGACTCTATTAAAATTATCTGATCGTCACGTGGCAACATAATAACTTCTTGAGGCAATAGCAATGCTCTCTGTATTTCAGAGATATGTAATGACCTTGAAGCAGGATTTAAATCTAAAAATTTAGGCTTATTCAACGATTCTTGTTGTACAGTTTTGTTTCCTATAAGTTGCGATATTAAATTAGCTGTTTCAATATTATTGGCTGCAAAAGTTATTCTGTAAGTCGAGTTTGACAAAAAGGAGTTCATCCCTGCTTCTTCGTATATTCCTTTGAGCTGCTCAGTATCTTGAACAATTAAGAATAACCTAACTCGATAACCACGAAAATATGCAATACCTGTTTGAAATTGCTCCATTTTTCCAAGTGTAGGAAACTCATCCATTAAAAACAATACGCCATAAGGCTCGTCATCCGATGGCAATTTTCTACATAAAAACTCAGTTGCCTGTTGGTAAAAAACCTGCATTAAAGGCCTGAGCCTAGTCAAGTTGTCAGGAGTTAAACCAACATAAACTGTAATTTTCTTCTTTTTAAAATCTAGAATATTAAAATCACTTGACGCAGTTGCAGTATCAATCAATGGGTTTACCCACAATTCAAGTGATGAGTTCATGGTTGATACAACACCTGACCTTTCTTTATCAGCTTTTTGTAAAAAAGCTGCAATATTCATATATGCTACAGGGTGTAGTATTTTACCCATTGTATCAAGAGCAACAGCAAGATTATAAACCACGTCATCACTACGCATCGTACGCACAACTTCACCAAAAGATTTAACTTTCTCTGGTGCAGCAAGTAAGTATAATACCACTCCAACAAATAAGCTTCTTGCTTCATTCTGCCAAAAGTCTTGTTCAGGCATGATTAGGTTAGCTATTTTCTGCACATCGTCAACCATCTGCCCAGGTTTTTCACTAATCCATTGTAATGGATTGTAACAGTGACTTATTCCATCTGGCTGCGCTGGATTCCATACGTATACTTTTTGTCCTTGTCGTTCTCGCCAACCACTTGTTATTTCATAGTTTTCTAATTTTATGTCGTGTACAATTACCGAGTCAGTCCAAAATAATAAATTAGGAATTACAAAGCCAACACCCTTACCAGAACCTGTAGGTGCAAATAACAATGCATGCTGAAACCTATCAGAAATGAAGTATCCTCTTTTATCTTTACCAAGCAATAATCCCTTTTTGCTTCTTAATCCTGCTTTTCGTATGTCTTTCTCTGATGCCCACTGCGAATCTCCATGAAGTGATTCCTTCTTTTTAAATGGTCGCCACTCAATTATCCTTTCTCTTAAATTCCATAAGATAATCATTAAAACAATGATAGGCAGTGCAGAAGATATAATTAATGTGATTTTGAGCTCAAGGCTATATAACTCTGGATGATGCCAACAATATTGTATATGATCAAAAATCGTTGGCCAAAGAGCTTGAGGGAAAGGCGTCAAACTAGGATTAATTGCCTTAAAATCCACAGCATCCGGACCATCAGCAAACAGAACAAACAATATACCAGATAGATAGAAGCAAAACTCAAGTACGCTAAAAGCTACTACACCTCCTATGAGAATATTACGTAGGTGATTTCTATTACTCATAAACTACTCTTCCTTAACTTATGTATAAATTTAAGCATTTTCGCTCGCAGATCTAGTAAATAATATCTCAGAAATGCTTCTTTTGCCCCCACCGGTTCTTTTTAGCTGAATAACAATATCAATCACATTTCTAATGTATGGTATAATTTGGTCTGGAGGAATGCCAAGGTTTGCTTGCATAACCATCAGTTTTATTTGCTCAAGGGCCATTGTTGGACTATCCGCATGAAGGGTTGATATTGATCCAGGGTGACCAGTATTTATCGCCCTAAGAAAACTAAAAGCTTCCGCTCCACGGAGCTCACCAACTATTATTCTGTCTGGCCTTAAACGTAAGCACGCTTCTATCAAATCTTGAGTGGTTACTTTTGCTCTGCCCTGCCCTCCTTTAGAGGCAATTAGATGGACTTTATTGGGATGATCGTTCAAAACGATTTCCCTTGCATCCTCAACAGTAATAATTCTTTCCTCATCTGGAATAGCACGCAAAGTAGCATTAGTAAAAGTAGTCTTACCAGTGGAAGTTCCACCACTAATTATAATATTTTTCTTACTTATTACAGCGTATTCTAAAAACTCTTTTATTTTTTTTTGCCTTAACAATAAATCCAAATGACGGTCAACTGGATTATCAGTTGCTTCTGTAACAGTTTCAGAAAAAGCCCCCATTTTTTCGTAATCATCGAGTGCTAACTGCATGCTAGAAGGCTTACGAATCGACATGACTACTTTATCAGGTTCACATGCTGGCGGAAATACTACCTGTATACGATAACCATTTGGTAATGTTGCCGAAAGTAACGGCGCTTCTTCGCTAAGTTTTTGTTCTGTAGCTTGAGCAATCAGTCTGCCAAGAGATTTCAAATGGTTAAGATCGAATACTTCTAATTTTTCACACCTTATTTCACCGCGATTTTCAATCCATACTTCCTTTGGCTTATTTATTGATATTTCATTTACGCCTTCTTCTTGAAATATGCCTTGTAATGGCTCCAAATATGTATCAAGTGCAGCATAGTTCATTTCATTGATTTAATATTGCCTGTGGAGGAAATACTATATCTTGGTTAACAAATACTTTCAATGCAGTGCCTTGATCAACATAAATAGTTGGTTTTTTATCTGTATATCTGCCCACTACATCCCGCATATCTTTAGAAAAATCCTCGATTGATTTCCCGATTGCTTCATCATAAACAGACTTGCTTTTTCTTTGAATTTGTTCTAACAGTTGATTTACAATTTCCAGGCTTATATTTACCTCGTCTTCTTCAATTCCTAGTGCTTTTGCTATTTCCTCTTTCATTATTTTTAGTAAATCTTGTCTGCTTTTGGCACTCCGAATTCTTCCGATAGCCCCAAGGCCTAATTTCCATTTGTCACTAGATATCTTCTTTTCTGGGTCAATAATGAGTTGGAGAGAAGAAAAATCTATTTCGGTTGCAGTGATAGACTTTACTGCATCTCTGACAGTTAGCGTATCAACAAGATTAGAAGCCTTTTGCCC
This sequence comes from Wolbachia endosymbiont of Drosophila willistoni, assembly GCF_040084705.1. Lineage (NCBI taxonomy): Bacteria > Pseudomonadati > Pseudomonadota > Alphaproteobacteria > Rickettsiales > Anaplasmataceae > Wolbachia > Wolbachia endosymbiont of Drosophila willistoni. The sequence continues at coordinate 383,981 of NZ_CP157591.1, read as the reverse complement.
TATAACAGCAGAACCAATCGAAACACCAGCAAGTGTCACCGAAGAGAATAACGCACTTACTATTTTGTTATCAACTATTCCTGCTATTCCTGCTCTACCAAGCTCGTCAGTACTAAGTGATGAGATTGCAATATCTATTCCATGTGGCAGAATCACTCTATTCCAGTTTATATTTACACGAGATTTAGCAACATTCGAGTCAAATGAATAACTGCCTATCAATCTTGAGCCTTTAGGTATTAAAACTGTATCACCAGTTTCTGCATAAACATCTCTACTCACCATAGCACGCAGCATTCCTTGCAGATCAGAGTTTATTGCAGTTTCAAGAACAGCATCAATAATTTTACCTTGAGTAATCATTAAACCAAGCTTTCCTACTCTGGTAGCTTTGCTCGATTGTGCTGAAGTGTCGGATAAAATAGCATCAGCAGCCTTGTTCTCTCCACTACCACCTGAAATTGTCAACATCTGTGCACTACGTCTGTCTCTAGGATAACCGCCACCCCCTATTGTAGGAAACGAGGTAGGTAAATTGCCCATAACATTACTAGAAGGAAAATTTTGCTTTGGCAAAATAGGTATATTTGACACAGGAGTTTCTTTTGGTTTCTCTTCTTCTTTTTTCATCACTTCTTCTTTTCTAATTTGTTTTATTTCTGGTATGATTAGTGGTGTAGGAAGAGGAGGTAAGGGTGGTAAGGGATCAGTTATTATTCTTTCAGGAACCATTACATTATCTGGAACTTGTTCCAACTTTCCTTTCAATTCTTGAACGTTTTGCTTTGTTTCCTCTTTTTTAATAACTTCTGAACCCTCTTTAGGAGAAGGACTAAAATAGAGATAATACACTCCACCAGCCAGAAGCACTAAAATAATGACCATCAATGCCCTATGACCTTGATTAGAGCCAACTGTTACTACCTTATTCTCTATTTCTGATTCATCTTCTGAATTGTTACGCCTTTCTTTATTCATATTGCATGTACCACAGCTAAAGTGACCTATTTATAATTTCAACTTCACCATCTTCATAACGCATAAATAGCTTTTTATGTACTCCTTTTATTATAACATAATCATCAAATAACAGCCTTTTACAAGGTTTATCCTCCCCTTCTACAAAAACCTGAGGTATTTTATTATTATTTCTAAATTTTAAATAGGTTAAATAACCATCATCAAATAACTCGATCGGAACTATATCCGCATTACCACCTTCATCAATATATGTATAATTGTACTTCGTATCATTTTCTTGTATTATTTTTTCTAGCTTGTCTGTAGTATATTGCATTTGAGTAGGTAAAGAAACCTCATCTAAATCAACATCAAATTCACCTTCTTCTTGAGGATAATAAAAACGTACTACGTAAGATATATCCTTTTCAGCAGAATAATCGTGATCTACTTTCTTAGCATCAGTATCCGGGTATTTATCGTAGTTTGGCCTTGAGATTAAATCAAAAATGTAATTTCTTTTTTTAGTTGTCGTAATAATCATGTTAGTGCGACTACTAACTTCAAATGGCATGATAAGCAATTTATTATCATAAGGATTAATTTTCCAACTTGATGCATCACCAACAGCGATATTTTTAACTTTTTCTCCTTCCGCAAATTCAATATAAGAATAGTAACCCTGACTAAAAACCACCGTAAATACTTCATTAGGGCTATACACAAAAGTCTTTATTCTACTATCTATAGAAATAGGCTCATTATAATTAATGGATGCGTTTAAATTGCCACTTACAAGTAAAGCTAAAACTAATAATATCCTATACATATTCATCATCTACTCTATATGAAATAACTTGAAATCCTAATGGGTTAATATATCTTTGCTGATCATCCATTTCAAGCGATGCATATCTATATGACATAATAACTATCTTATTTTTTCTCGTAGAACTTCCATCTTTCCGTGTAAATTCCACAAAAAATCTCACCTGAAGAGCATCGTTACCCAACTTTTGAATTGAGCGAATTTTAAATTCACTTTTGGTATCTGAATATAAATTAAAAAGATCATCCATATTCTGCGATCCTACATAATTTCTAAATTCATTATACACATCAGGTGAGGAAAACAACCTCACCTTTGTATAATAGTTATAATTATAATGATATGGATCAAAAACCTCCCTTGCTTTTATATACTCTGAAATAAAATAATCGTTTAGCGCTTCATCTGCAGAATACTGTTTTACTGTGACAGGATCAACCAATTGCACTATTCCTGATTTCTTGTCAATTTCTATAACAAATGGCTCAATAGTGCTACTTGTGCTAATTTTAAATATGACTAATATGCTGATAGAGATCGTTGCTAATAATATTAATGCAAATAAAAGTAGAATATTCCTTTGAGCAATAACTGTGCTGTAGCGGTTTGAATTCCAATTTATATCCTTATCTAAGGATTCAGTATTTTTTTCTCGCTTAAAAAATCTTAGCATTTTAGTATTCCTAAAAATCTTAACTTATGTTAATAAACATAGCAAATTAACAAAGTAGTTACAGCAAAAAAGCTAAAAAACTCTTAATCTATGGCCTAATTTACCAAACTTTGTCTCCATATATGAATCGTTATATTTATTACGTTCCACAATAAGTGGTAGACACTTTGTAACTCCTATACCACTACTTTCCAATTCTGACAATTTCCTATCATTGTTTGTAAGTAATTGGATTTTGTTAATGTTCAATTTCTTAAGCATTTTAGCTGCAACAGCAAAACTCCTTTCATCATCTTCAAAACCCAATATTCTATTTGCATCAACAGTATCAAGATTATGTCCTCTTTGCATACTGTACGCTCTTAACTTATTAGTTAAACCAATGCCTCTTCCATCTTGCATCAAATACAATATAATACCACTTCCAGAGTCAGCTATCATTTGAATTGCTTGATGTAACTGACTTCTGCAATCGCATGACAAGCTATCTAACAAGTCACCCGTATAGCACGAAGAATGAATTCTCACTAATGGTTCGTCATCTTTATCTGGATTGCCAATGATAATTGCATGATGTTCTCTTCCACCACTTTCGGTTCTATAAGATATGATATTTACTTCTTGAGTCTGTTTTAAAAATAATGATGTTTTGCACACTTCATATACATCCTGATTTTCTTGAAAATTATTTATGAATGACGTGTCCAGTGCAATAACGTCATTTTTCTCGCACCAATTTCGCATTTCATGGTTATTCTCAAAAGTCATATCAGCCACTAACGCGTATGGCAATAATTCTGAGAACTTAAGCAAGGCAATAGCACATTCATCTATTGTCTTTGAGCATTGCAACTCTTTTATGCAATCTTCCTTTGAACAGTTTATTAAATAGAGCAGTTCATCAAAATTATTCACCAACAGACGTTTGCTGTTATGTTCTTTATTCTGAGATATGTATTTTACCTTACTTGAAGTTAAAGTAACATATACATTACTTGATGTAAGCTTGTATTGATTAAATAAATCTCTTTCTAAAGCCTCAGCAGCAGCAAACAATAGGTAATTACTTTCATCATATATTACAATTGGCCGACCGCGCCTGATTTCGCTGATAGCTCTTTCTACCTTATTGCTACTCTGATTTCCTATAAACATTTTTACCCATATTAAACAGCGATAAAAACTGGTGCGGCCGAGAAGACTTGAACTTCCAAGGCCTTATGAGCCACAGCGACCTCAACGCTGCGTGTCTACCAATTCCACCACGGCCGCACTATATTCTAGTTTTTATATAATTATTTTAAATTACTTAATCATTTTAGAATTTTTCATCTAGAGTGTCAATCTGATACTAGAATAATTTAGAAATTGTTTGTATAATTCGATTATGAATTTTGTGATTATAAATTTTAATCATTTAAGATAACCTTACTACTAATTTTTAACTTAGGTTTTTATACAAATGAATATAGCTAATATCTTTATTTTTTTAGCTCTCTCTCTTATAACTAGCTTTCATTTCGTCCATGCACAAATATTATACACATGGTCTCAAGTTATCCCAGAAAATAAACTAAGCATACGCGCAATTACGGACAATGACATGTGTCCCATTGTTTATGTTGATGGCGAGGAAACAGAAATGCTGAATCGCAGCTTAATTAACAATGGTGGTCATAACGAAACAGTTTGTGAACTGACAGTACAAACAAGTGCCAAAAACATTAGTATTGAGGATCTACGGGTTCCTATATTACCAAAAAAGGTTAATAAAATTGCTTTCATTGGTGACACGGGCTGTAGAATAAATATGTTATTTCAGCAGGAATGTAATTCGGTAGATAGCTGGCCTTTAAAAAAAAATTTAGATTCAATCGCCCTTCATAAACCAGATTTAATTATCCATGTTGGTGATTATCATTATAGACAAACAAAATGTAGAAATACAAAAAAGTGTGGCGATATTTATGGATATAATAAAGAAGTTTGGTACGCTGATTGGTTTGAGCCTGCAAAGGATATTTTATCACAATCCCCTTTCCTTTTTGTTCGTGGAAACCATGAGAGTTGTGATAGAGCTTATGAAGGATGGTTCAGGTATCTAGATTCATACCCCTTTTCGTCTGAAAAATGTGGAAACTTCGTTTCTAGTTGGTCCTTAGATGCTGGACCGATGAAATTTTTTATCTTCGACTCTTCATCCGGTGAGGATATTTTTACAACCCAAAGCACAATTGATGCTTTTGAGAGGCAATTTGATAAATTGATACAAAATAGTTCTGACAAGCCCATGTGGTTTTTAACTCATAAACCGCTTTGGAGATCTCCAAAAAAAGAATTTTTGACATTAAAAAGCCATGGTAATCTTACACAAATCGAAGCTTTTGGAGATAAATTTCCAAGCAATGTTACTACCATAGTTTCTGGCCACATTCATATAGCCCAGATTTTATTAATGGATAATGTTCCAGACCAAATTATAGTTGGAAACGGTGGTGCATCATTACACGCTCAAGATCAAGAATCTGTTTATCAAAATGTAGAATTTGACTATTCAAATGGTAAAAACTACTTAGCACACGAGGTTAGAAACTTTTTTGGCTTTGGCTTTGCAATACTAAATTTAGATGATCACGAATTTACCTTCTATAATCAACACAATAAGGAAATGTATTCTGCGAAGCTAACAGAAGATTTTAAACTTAAACGGATTAAAACTATAGTCGATTCATTTTAGGATTTGTTATTAGCTATTTTAAAAACGCTACTTAAACATTTTTTTTAATCGATTGATTTCATCAGCAAATTTTGAGTCGGTCTTTATAAAATTTTCTACTTGTTTTACTGCATGTATAACAGTAGCATGGTCTCTGCCACCAAAGTTTCTCCCAATATCTGGTAGGCTTTTTTGCGTAAATTTTTTGGCAAAATACATAGCTATTTGTCTTGGCCTTGCAAGACTGCGAAGCCTTCTATTGGATTGCATATCTGCAACCTTTATATTGAAAAATTCAGCTACTTTCTTTTGTATTTCTTCTATTGTGACTGACCTATGATTTGACCTAAGAAGATCGATTAGGGTTTCACTAGCTGATTCTACCGTCATACTTCTTCCAATTAATGAGGTATGGGTAACCTTATTTAATGCTCCTTCTAATTCTCTTATATTAGATTTTATGTTCCTTGCTAAAAACTCTAGGACATCTTTCGGAACATACATATTCATCTGCTCCACTTTTGCCTGCAATATACCAAGCCTTAATTCAAAAGTTGTTTCATTAATATCTGCCACCAACCCCCAACCGAGTCGTGATTTTATTCTTTCTTCCACTCCATCAAGATCACTAGGAGACCTATCAGCTGATATAACCAATTGTTTATTTTGGTCTATCAATGCATTGAAAGTGTGAAAAAATTCTTCTTGTGTACTATCTTTACCACTGATAAATTGCACATCATCTACCATCAATACATCTACTGATCTAAATTGCTCTTTAAATAACATAATATCTTTGCTTCGCAGCGCTGTAATATATTGGTACATGAATTTCTCTGCTGATAAATACACCACTTTTCTTTTTGCTGATGGGGAATTGACTATGTGCCAAGCTATAGCATGCATTAGATGTGTTTTACCAAGTCCCACTCCACCATATAGAAACAAAGGATTGCTGCCTAATATTGGATCTATAGATTCTGCCACACGCTTTGCCGCCGTAAATGCTAATTCATTTGGCTTTCCCACTACAAAATTATCAAAGGTGAACCTTGGATCCAGCGGCGAACCAAGATTATGATTACTTTCCTCTCTGTTTTTTAGTATAACATTAAAATTTGAATTCCTCTCCTTAATTACTTGAATATCAATAGAACGTATACTTTTATCTTCGCTTTGCCATAATGATAATATTTTTTTCATGTAATGAACTGTAATCCACTCTTTTATAAACCTTGTTGACACGGATAAAAGAACTTCCCCATTTCTGCTACTGACAAATTTTAGTGAACTCAGCCAGCTATTATATGTTGCTTCTCCATAAAGATTATAAAGACAATTTTGGATTTTTTCCCAAGTAACATTGTGATCCGTTACTGTAATAATCTGATCAAAAAACATAGTAGAAACCTTAGGGCTAGTTAAGTTCATATACCACACCAAGAAAAAAGCAATAATTAGAAAAATATAAGATAATCAATAGCTTACTGCAAAATGAAAAGCTAATACTACTTAATACATACTAAAAATTATGGTGATTTTTTGATGGGTTGTAAAGGGTATAAAAACATTAAAATTGATCATTTTTATTTCAAAAAAATGAAAAATTTGTAAATGTCGCTTGTATCGAGGATTAGAAGCATGCTATTAAAAACAGTAATACATTATGTATAAATAAGATGTTAAATTTACTGGCAAATAAGTAAAGTATTCATATAAATATAGCTAACCTAATATAGATTTACTGAAGCAAATTTATGATTATATTAAGTAATTTGAGTTGTTATGCTGTATTCGGTATTGAACTAGAGTTTTACATTGAAGGAATAGAAAAAGAATACTTATTTCTGAATAGCATCAAAAATAAAATAGCATCTCTTGAATTTTCTTGCGAGAAGGAGAATTCTACACATCAGTATGAGATAAAAAGTGGTTGTTATACGAACTCCTACAATTTAATTAAGCATTTTGAGTTAGCAAAACAATCACTTACTGAAACAGCACAAAAACTAGGTGGAAATGTTTCTTTTAAAGCAAAGCCTTATTTGGATAGAGCAGGCAGTGCATTAAATGTGCATGTTAATCTCGTGAATTCAAATAACGGTAACTTATTTTATATCAATGAGCAAAAGTACAGTGACTATCTGATTCATAGTATTGGTGGATTATGTGCAATGATGAAAAAACATATGTTGTTTTTTGCTCCAAATGATGATTCATATTTAAGATTTCAGTATCCGGATATTCACACTCCAACTACGATTAGTTGGGGAGTAAATAACAGAACTGCTGCGATAAGAATTCCCTATTTTGGCAACGATTCCAAAAGATGCCGCCTAGAGCACCGTGTTCCTGGAACAGATTGTAACCTTGAAAAAGTACTCACAGCAATAATTGAAGGTATAGTTTTTGGTATAGAGAACAAAATTGCTCCGCCAAATAGAGTGTATGGCATTGCATCTGATCCTCAATATAAGATGGAGAGTTTGATATAGCAACTACCTGTTAAACCCTAACCCATTAAACTCCTTTGAGGTAATTGGCCATTCTAGCACTTTCCTCACATCATTATTTACATTCCCATACTGTAATAGCAAGTCTGTAGCAGATAGTTTCTGCGTACTTTTAGATGATCCAAGCCCTATATTGGTAAGGTTGCTCGGTGGCTGCTCAGGAAGTGGATTACCAGATACATCCATGTGTTCAGGGAGAGATTTCATCTGATTCTTTATAGAGCTAGAGTTATTTTGTGCAGGATTTCTATCATCTGACATGTCAAGAATAATTTTCTCAGGTACTACCATAGTTTTTGTATAATCAGCAGAATGACTGCCTTCAGTGTTCTTAAATTCATCAAGAATTGGTTCGCCAAACGCATTTATAGGGCCACCAAGTGATCCTTTCTCCATGCGCTCTTCTGCTCTTTTCCTTATTATTTCTTCTGCTAGCTCAGTTTCAGTTCTTTTTGGTTCTTTTACGGTACCTTTTTCTTCACCTTCATCTCCTGAAACACCAGTAATTTCAGCAGGCTGTTCTTTTTTAGTTCTTATTTTATGAATCAGCGAAAGTAATAAGTAAGTAACTGCAGCAGCAGAAACGATAATGGCTATCTTTGCGGCAATGTGGATTGCTGTTAAAAATATTAAAGCTGATAAAGCTCCAGCTAATCCAGACACAATAACTTTATTTTTGCCTTTTGTTATATTTAGAATTGCCACCATAATAACCTCTCAAATACTGCTCTAGAATTATTATACAGAAATTTTCTTATACTTGCAATTTTGCAAAAATTTTAATTATTTGCGTAAAGTTTTAAAGCTACACAAGGATTAATTAATATGCAATGTATCTCGACTATAATATTGTACAAACGCACATATTCAGCTAACATTCAACATGCAGAGCTTACTCATAGAGCGAAACAGGGCGGTGGTATTATTACTTATAGTAATTTTTATCTTCGGTTCATACGTTTATGTAAAAATGCCAAGGGAAAGCAATCCTGGTATACAGATTCCTATAATCAGCGTGTTTGTTGGACTTCCTGGGATTTCTGCTCAAGATAGTGAAAAGCTATTAGTGCTTCCTATAGAAAATGAACTAAGATCCATCGAAGGTGTAAGAGAATTGAGAGCTTTTGCAACTAATGATGGTGCTCACATGATACTCGAATTTGGAACAGAGTATGATAATAAAGAAGTGCTCGATAATGTCCGTTCAAAGCTTTCAAACATAAAATCGAAGTTACCTGTTGAAGCGGAATCTCCGATAATCAATGAAATAAACTTGAGCTTATTTCCGATACTCAATGTCGGCTTAATTGGTAATTTGCCAGAAAGAGCCTTAACTGAAATAGCACGCAAGCTAAAGAAAGAAATAGAATCTCTGCCAAATGTTCTCAAAGTTGAAGTGGCAGGTATGCGTAAAGAAACAGTGGAAGTGATAGTTGAGCCCACAGTTCTAACAAAATATAACATTCAATCAAACGAAATATTCCAAGCTATATCAAGCAATAACAGACTAGTGGGAGCTGGGTCACTGGAAAATGATACCGGTAAATATTCGATTAAAATATCAGGGTTATTAAAAGATATAGAAGATATTATGAATATTCCTATTAGATCTCAAGGCGATGCAGTTTTGAGAATCAAAGATATAGCAAAAGTATACCCTAGGTTTGAGGATCACCAAGGATTTGCTCACATTAATGGATTACCTAGTGTCGTGCTAGGAATTTCAAAACGTAACGGAAAAAACATAATAGACACAGTAAATCAAGTAAAATACTTAATGGATAAGGCAAAAGATCAATTACCTGAAAATTTAAAAGTGGTGTACTTAAACGACCAGTCAAAAAACGTCCGCGATGTGCTTGATGACTTGGAAAACGGCATAATATTTGCTGTGTTGTTAATATTGATCATAATGATGCTTTCTATGGGAACAAGGATTGCTATTCTTGTGGCACTCTCGATACCCGGTTCCTTTCTCATTGGGATAATAGCTCTTTACTTTATGGGTATAACCTTAAATATCGTTGTGCTCTTCAGTTTAATTATGGCTGTTGGCATGCTGGTTGATGATGCAATTGTGATCAGCGAATATGCCGATAGAAAGATGATCTGCGGAATGGACAAAGTAGAAGCTTTTTACACTTCAGTTCGTGATATGTTTTATCCGGTTCTATCATCAACGTTAACTAAATTAGCAGTGTTTTTTCCTCTATTATTCTGGCCTGATACTGTTGGTAAATTCATGCAGTACATACCAATTACAATAATCCTAACTTTGACTGGATCGCTCATTATGGCTTTGGTTTTTATACCAACACTTGGTGCAATATTTGGTAAGCCTTCGATAACTTCAAAAAAAGAAATAAAAAAAATGAGTGCTATAGAAAGTGGTGAAATAAAAAATGCTGGGCCTATAATAAGAGCTTACGTACGCATGCTAGAGAAGGTTTTGGATCATCCTAAAAAATTCGTATGTGCTACTGTATTCATTTTGTTTTCATTTAGTGTGCTGTACTTTACTTTTGGTCCTGGAGTAAAGTTTTTTCCGAAAGTGGATTCAGATAATATTTTAATCAGTGTTAAAGCAAAAGAAAGCTTATCAGCCAAAGAACGAGATCTGATACTCAAAGAAGTGGAAGAACGCATTTTGAGCATTGAAAAAGAAATTCATGTTTCTTATGCTAGATCAGGAGCATTTTCAGACAACGTTATCGCCAGAATACAACTAGAACTTATGGATTGGCGCTTCAGGCGCAAAGCTAAGCACATACTAAATGATATAAGGAGCAGTGTGCAAGACATGAAAGGAATAATAATTAATGTTCAAGAGGAAAAGCCAGGACCGTCGGCTGACAAGCCAATACAAATTAACCTCAGCGGGAGTGTATCCAGTTTGAATTTAGCAGCAGAGAAAATTCTAGAAATTATGAACCAACCTTCATCCGGGTTTATAAATATTCAAGATAGCAGATCAGCACCTGAAATAGAGTGGAATATGAGTGTTGATAAGAGTAAGGCTACAAGCTCTGAAGTAAGTGTTGCAACCATTGGCGATTTTATAAAGATGGTTACAAATGGAGTATTGATTGGAAAATATAGACCAAATAACACGGATGAAGAAATCGATATTGTACTCCGTTTCCCCAGAAAGGACCGCAATATGAAGACTATAGACAATCTTTTTATCAATACAGTTAATGGCCCGTATCCTATGAGCAACATAGTAAAATATGCTCCCGAAAAAAGGTAAACAAACTAAACAGGATTGATGGATTACGCACAGTGACAATCTCTGCTGACGTTGATACTGGCTATCTTGTTGATGAAAGAGTAAAGTTCATTCAGAATTCTATTGCCCAGGATTGGGACAAGGGAGTAAAAATTGATTTTAAAGGCGACAAAGAAGATCAACAAAAATCAGGAGCATTTTTGTTAAAGGCTTTTATATTAGCGATTACACTAATGATATTGGTATTAGTGACACAGTTTAATAATGTATACCATACATTTATCGTAATGACAGCAGTGTTTTTATCCACAACATGTGTGTTTTTTGTTTTCTTTCTTATCCAACAAGTTTTCGTAGTTGTTATGTGTGGAGTGGGGATAATTGCTTTGGCAGGAATTATAGTGAATAATAACATACTATTGCTTGATGCCTTTCATCATCAAATTAAGGTACACAAAAATGACATCAAGCGATGTGTAATAAACGCTGCAATTTCTCGCGTTAGGCCAATATTGCTTACCGTTGCAACCACAGTTCTTGGTTTAATACCGATGATTACCAGGTTAAATATCAATTTTTTTACGCTACAAATCACATATGATGCTCCATCAAGCCAGTGGTGGGTTGACATTTCAACAACCATAGCAAGTGGAATATTGGCTGCAACGGTTTTAACTTTATTCTTTACTCCTGCGTTGCTTGTTATACAAAAACATGAAAAAACTTGACTTAAATTAGCAATCATTTAACATTTAAGATAGTGTTCTTTGCCCGTTGGAGCTATAATTATAACTAATTACATTGGATTTATTTATTATGATTGCTAATCGTAAAAGCAGTGTTAAGCAGAAAAGTAACAAGAATAACATAGTTGGAAGCCTTGATGTAATAAAAACAGCAGGAGAGCTTTCACTTCAAAAAGGTTTAGATTTTGATGTTGTAATAAAGGCACTAGAAAGTGCTATAGAAGCAGTGGCTCATCAAAAATATGGTAGCAAAAGTAAAATTGTAGTTGATATAGATAGAAACACAGGCAAAGTTACTTCATATAGAAAACTAAAAGTTATTGATGATGAATCAAATGAAAAAGAGAATACTGAGTGTGAATCAATTACGCTTACACAAGCTAAATTAATAAAAGGAGATGCAAAAGTTGGAGATACTGTTAGTGAATTGCTCTCTCTTAACACTGATCTTGCTTCAGCAAGAATTGCCCAGCAAAAGATTGCTCAAGTAATTAAAGATGAAGAGTCAAAAAAGCAATATGAGGAGTTTAAAGATAAAGTGGGAGAAATAAGGTATGGTATTGTTAAACAAGTAGAATATTCAGATCTTATTATAGACATAAATGGCACTAGGGCATATCTTCCATTGCGAAATTTAACTGGTGGTGAATCATTTCGTGAAGGTGATAAGGTTAAAGCTTACATACAGACTGTTAAGCGCTCTGATGATGGACGTCAAATTATTCTTTCTAGGACTCATGAAGGCTTTTTGGAGGCATTATTAAATCAAGAAATACCAGAAATTGCTGACGGATTAGTGACAATTAAAGGTATAGCTAGAGATGCTGGTTCAAGGTCTAAGGTTGCCGTTTTCTCTCCCGACAAGAACATTGATCCAGTAGGTGCTTGTGTTGGAGTTAAGGGAGATAGAATAAAAACTATTATACACGAATTAAATGGTGAAAAAATTGACGTTATAAATTACTCCTCAGATTTGGGTCAATTCGTTATTAAAGCCATTACTCCTGCAGAAGTATCGAAGGTTATTATTGATGAAAATGAAAATTGCATAGAGTTAATAGTTGCTGAAGATCAATTGAGTTTAGCGATAGGAAAAAAGGGCCAGAATGTAAGATTAGCTTCAGAGCTTGTTGGATGGAAAATTGAGATATTAAGCACTCAGCAAGAATCAGAAAGGCGAAGTAAAGAACTTAGTCAATGTTCAGCTTTATTTGCTGAAGCTTTAAACTTAGAAGAGATTATGGGTCAGCTATTGGTAACAGAAGGTTTTTCAAGTGTAGAAGACATATCTAGCGCTTCAATTAAAGAGCTTGCTTCAATAGAGGGCTTTAATGAAGATATTGCAAACGAACTTCACAATAGAGCAAATAAGTACCTGAAAGCAGAAAATGATAGAAAAATAGAAGAGCTAAAAAGTTTAGGTATGGAGGATGATGTAATCAATTTAACTTTATCAATAGACAATAAAATTGCTCTTAGTAAGCATGATATTAAGACTTTAGAGGACATAGCAGATTTATCAAGTTATGAGTTTTGCAGCATACTCTCTTCCTCATCCGATAGCAAAGAAGATCTAAAAGATACAGTAGATTCAATAATCATAGAAGCACGTAAAAAGCTTGGATTAATATAATAAAATAATATGAATAATGAAGATATCAGTGATAAAAAATTAACGCTCCAAGGTTTAAGCAAGCTTAAATTAGACCTCAATTTAAACTCTTCAGCTAGCCCAAGTACTGGAGCTACAGTAGTAAAAAAAAGAAGAAAAAAATCTCATGATGCAGAAGAACATAATTTATTTGACGAGAGTAAATTATGTTCTTTAACAGAGAAAGAACAAATTTTTCGCATTAATGCTGTGCAGAATGCTGCTTTGCTGAAAGAAAGAAATCAGAGAGAAGAAAAAGAGAAAACAGCAAAAGAAGACAGCAATAAAGAGATTGACGAGAAAAATGAAGCGGACGCTTTATCTAAGGAAATAAATAAGCAAGTTTTAAGTAATACCCACTTAGTTGAACCAAAAGAAGATAGTATTGACCATGAGGACAACGATAAAAAGTCTTTTAAAGTCAACAAAGATATATATTCTAAGCATTCTAAACTGGTAATTGCACAGGCAATAGATGAAAAAACTGAACAACCCCCTGTATTTAAGCAAAGGTTTGGTATAAGAGGTAGAAAGTCAAAGTTTACTAAGGGTAAAAATATATCAAGAGAAGTTATTATACCAGACAAAATAACTATCAGGGAGTTATCTATTCGCATGGCAGAAGATAGCAAGAGTGTGCTAAAAATGTTCAAAGAAGAAGTCGGTGAGAGTTATAGAGTAGATGATCTGGTGGATCCAGATATAGCATGTGAAATAGTGGAAAAATTTAATCATACGGCTAAACGAGTGAGCGATACCAACAGAGAAAAAGATTTATTTTTTATAGAAGGCAGAGAAAGCCTGCCTAAAAAACCTAAACCACCAATCGTCACTTTTATGGGACACGTCGATCATGGTAAAACCTCATTGCTCGATGCATTTCGTGAATCTAATGTTGCAGAAAGAGAGTCAGGTGGCATAACTCAACACATAGGTGCTTATCAAATAACGACAAAAGATAAGCAAAAAATTACCTTTATTGATACACCAGGACATGAAGCGTTCACTGCGATGCGTGCACGTGGTGCCAATATTACTAATATAGTTGTAATAGTAGTTGCAGCTGACGATGGAATCATGAAACAAACAGTTGAAGCAATAAATCATGCAAAAGCAGCAAATGTTTCCATTATAGTTGCTATTAATAAAATTGATAAATCTGAGCCTGGTGATGTAGAAAAAATAATTAATAGTTTGCCTCAATATGATCTCATCCCTGAAGGGCTTGGTGGTGATGTTATGATTATGCCAGTATCAGCAAAAAAGAAAACTAATTTAGATAAACTAGAAGAGGCGATTTTGTTAATCGCTGAATTAATGAAGCTAGAAGCAATAGAAGATTGTCGAGCACTTGGATGGGTAATAGAATCCAAAATAGATAAAGCGAAAGGAATATCAGCCACATTGATAGTTGAGGAAGGAACGTTAAAGGTTGGTGATATATTGGTAGTTGGTACAACATACAGCAAAGTACGTAGTATGGTTAATCACCTCGGTCAAAGAGAAAAAGCAGCACTACCCTCCGCTCCAATTGAAATTACTGGTCTAAATGGTGTACCAAATGCTGGAGATAAATTTGTTGTTGTAAATTCTGAAAAGCAGGCGCGTGAAATTGTTGAATACAGGCTAGAGTTAATCAAGAAAAAGAAAGAAGATTTGGGCGACAATAATTTAGATATATTCAGTCGTAATAACAGCGAAACAGAAGAACTATCTGTAGTTTTAAAGTGCGATGTAACTGGTTCTATTGAAGCAATATCAAGTTCAATTGATAAACTCGGTAAAGACCAAGTGAAATTAAATATCCTACACAAAGCAGTAGGAGGGATAACAGATTCAGATGTGCTGCTTGCAGAAGCATCAAGTGCAGTAATTTTAGCTTTTAATGTAAAAGTGGACTCAAAAATAAGGGACTTGGCAAAACAAAAAGGTATAGAAATACATACTTATAACATAATATACGAGCTCATTGACGACATGAGAATGTATTTAACTAAAATGTTAAAGCCTGTTACACGAGAGGTTCGTGTTGGCTTTGCATCTGTGAGGCAAATATTTAACGTATCTAAAGCTGGTAATATCATTGGATGTTACGTAAGTGATGGAGTCATAAGAAAAGATTCTTTAATTAAGGTAATGCGTGGTGGCAAATTGGTGCATGAAGGAAAGTTAAAAGCACTACGTAGATTTAAAGATGATGTTAAAGAAGTAGGTGTAAACTTTGAATGCGGAGTATCACTAGAGGGTAATGTCGATATTAAAGTTGGAGATATTTTGGAAGCTTATCAATTAGTGCAAGAAGAAAGGGTGTTATAGTAGCTGGATATGAAAAAGGAAATTAGAAACCTAAAGATAGCATCGGTATTGCATAGAGCAATATCAAGAGTTCTAATGGAAGGTAAGGTGTTCAATAAAAATGTAGCGGTATCTGACGTAAAATTAAGTAAAGATTTGAAAAAAGCAGATGTATATATTGTGTTATCTTCATTGAATATTCAAGTAGCTGACTACTTAGATCCAGAAAAAAGACGCACTGGAGATCCTTCTGAGAATAATTGTGATATTAACACTGTTGTTAATGAAATGAACCAGTCTGCATGGTCAATACGTAAATCTATATTGTGTTATGTTGATTTGCGATTTATACCTGAGTTAGTTTTCAAGCCTGATTTAGCGTTCGATAATTTTGTTAATGTAAGCAAAATATTACATAATCACACTTAATTAATGTATTTCAACCATTACTTTTCATTAATGAGGTTGCACAGTTTAACAGGTTTGTGGCTTGTGCTATTTCCCAGTTTGAGCGGTATTCTTTTAGCCTCAACTTCTCTATCGTATCAGGTTCTTTTTCTCCTTGTTTTGTTTACTATAGGTGCATTTTTAATGAGACCCGCAGGGTGCATAATCAATGATATCTTCGATAGAAAAATAGATGCGCACGTTGAACGAACAAAATATAGGCCACTTGCAAGTGGTGCATTAAACATAAAGCAGGCTTTAGCTTTACTTTCACTGTTACTGTCTATTGCCCTGGTAATCTTATTATTAACTAATAAAACTACACTCATACTTGGAATAATCTCAATGTGTATGATAGCTACTTACCCTTTATTAAAGCGGTATGTTTGGTGGCCACAATTGTTCTTAGGGTTTACCTTCAATATGGGATCGCTCATGGGCTCAGCAGCAATAACAAACCAGATCAGTATAGAATCCTTGCTGTTTTATATAGGATGCGTCTTTTGGACACTTAGCTATGACACCATATACGCCCATCAAGATAAAAAAGATGATGAAAAACTCGGGATGAAATCTACCGCATTATATTTTGGTGATACAACAAAATCTTGGTTGAAAAGATTTTATTTAATATCTCTTATGACGTGGCTATATGCTGGTATCTTATCATCATTAAATAACATTTTTTATATTGCTCTACTTGCTGTAGGGTTCATATTTCACCGCCAATACAAAAATTTCAATCCTGACGATCCCAGTCAATGCATGTCCATATTTAAAAATAATTCCTACGTAGGGTTGCTTCTCTTTTTTGGCATCCTTTTAGATAGAATTATCACCTAGGTCTCAAGAGTTTTGGCTCTAATGAAGTCAATAAACTCAGGTACTCGCAGAAACGAAAATTGCTTGACAAACTCCGCCAGCCCTCTTATCATGAAACTGAAGCTATTGTATTTGCTTTCGCCAATCTGCAGATTAAAAGGTAAGGATTACTTAATGTATCGGCGTCTTATGTTCAATTTTTTGCAGTATATAGATACTGTATGTCTTTACAAAACTTCATCTACATCTAGATTTTTATCTAAATAAGCTGAACGCGCTTATAAAGCGTTACAAGACATCAAAAAATGCCAATACTCGACAGAGATAGTAAAAGACTAGCTAACTCGGGGATTCTTTGTCTTTTTTTCTGCTTAGTAAATTTCTTAAACATTTGCAGCGTAGGTTAGTTGCAATTAAAAGCGGCTGAATCTCGCTTGTCAAGCGTTTAAAACATAAAAAACGCCAATATTTTAAAGCGGATAATAACCCCAGGGCTTCTTTTGCCTTTTTTTCATTTGGTAAATTTCTTAATATTTACAGCTAAACAACAACGGTCATCCCTAAGTATCCCGCTGCTTGTTAGCGGCTGAGATACCGCGAATGAATCGCGGTATGACGGTTCGCGGCAGGATGACGATAAGCTCGTCATCCCACTACTTGTTAGCGGCTAAGAGATACCGCGGCGGTATAGCTATAGGATGACAAAAAAAGGGCACTGTGACGAACTTAAATCACAATTATCAGTTAATGCGGCATTATAAAAAACGCCAAACTTTTTTCTGCTTTTATGCAAGAAGTCTAGTCCATATATTCCTCCCACTTCTCCGCGACTTTCCTTACTATTTCCTCACTCATCTCAATTTTCTTTCCCCACTCTCGTTTGGTTTCAGGCGGGATTTTATTTGTCGCATCAAATCCCATCTTACCTCCAAGTCCACTTTCAGGGGAAGCAAAGTCTAAATAATCAATAGGTGCATTTTCTATCATGATTGTATCACGCACAGGGTCCATCCTTGTTGACATTGCCCACATCACTTCCTTCCAATCACGTACATTTATATCATCATCAACAACGATAATAAACTTCGTGTATAAAAATTGCTTTAGAAAGGAAAGTATGCCCATAACAATTCTTTTTGCCTGCCCTGGATAGGATTTTTTTATCGACACTACCGCTATTCTATATGAGCAACCTTCCGGTGGCAGATAAAAGTCCACTATCTCTGGAAATTGATTGATAAGAATGGGCACAAAAATTTCGTTGAGTGCTTCACCAAGAATCGATGGTTCATCAGGTGGCTTGCCAGTGAAAGTGCTGAGATAAATTGGATTTTTGCGCATAGTAATTGCAGTAATATTAAATTCAGGAAATTGCTCAACAGAATTATAGTAGCCAGTGTGGTCTCCGTATGGCCCTTCGTCTTGATAGCTATCCAAACTCACATAGCCTTCCAGAACGATTTCTGCGTGAGCTGGCACTTGAAGTGGAATAGTCTTACAATTTACAAGCTCAAGCGGCTTCTTTCGCAGTAGTCCAGCAAATTGGTATTCTGACAATGTTTCTGGCACTGGAGTTACCGCAGCAATAATCGTTGCAGGATCACTACCGATCACAGCAGCAGCAGGAAATTTCATATCTCTGCCTTCTTCCTTCCAACGCTTATGGTGAGTTGCGCCACCTCTTTGTGCAAGCCAACGCATTAGTGTTGTTTTTTTATCTATAACCTGCATACGATATATTCCAAGATTAAAATTATCTTGCTTTTCTTTCGTGGGTCCTTTTGTTACCACAATCGGCCAGGTGATAAGTGGTGCAGGTTCATTTGGCCAGCATGTTTGAATGGGCAGTAGACTTAGGTCCACTTCATCTCCGGTTAGCACTACCTCTTGACATGGAGCCTTGCTCACGACTTTACTTCGCATCGATAACACGACTTTCAACAAAGGAAACATTTTTATAGCATCCTTAAAGTTTTTTGGCGGCTCAGGTGATTGCAAAAATGCTAAAAGTTTACCAAGATCTCTTAGTTCATCAGGATTTATGTTCAACCCCAATGCAATCCTCTTAATAGTACCAAATAAATTCACCAAAACTGGAATCGAATTTTTGCCATTTTCTGTGATAACATTTTCAAAAATGATCGCTGGCCCTTTGCTTGACAAAACTCTGCGATGAATTTCTGTCATTTCAAGAACTGTTGAAACTTCCTCCTTAATCCTAATCAGATCTTTTTTTTCTTCTAAGGCTTTGATGAAGTCGCGTAAGTTGTTGTACATATTCCAGTTTTTAAAATTTTAAGTTTATATCTAGTTTTCAAGCACTTTATTGAAATTTGACCTATGCACTGTCTAGCGAGCTTTCAGTTAATTTGAGATCAAATCTTCATATTGCTTACTAAGTTTGTATTTCCTTCCTCTATTGGAAAAATCTACAATCTTGATAAACCCCATTTCCACCCACTTTTTACAAAGTTGCGCACTGGTACGAGGCTTAAAATTAAATAGTTCGCCAACCTGACTAGCTGTAATAGCGGAAAACTCCTGGAAGAGCTCAAGAGCTTTGCGTTGTTTAGGATCAAGCTTACGTATAAGATCATTCTGATCAGTGTGGTATTCTTCTTCATTTATACGTTGTAAAACGTTCTCAAATGAATTTGCCATACCTTCTACGAAATACTCCACCCACTTAGTGATATCTGCTTCAGCTCGTCCCATATAATAATTGTGCGATGGACCTACACTGATTGCCTCATAATAAGCTCCTAGATTCTTAGCATAATATTCTTCCAATGAATAAAGTCCTTTTAGGTCATACCCACCAAGGTGTAAAATTAATGTAGTCAACAATCTTGCAGTACGACCATTACCGTCATAGTAAGGGTGAATTGTTACAAATTGATAATGCGCAATACCTGCAATAATTGGGCAAGGCACTTGCTCACTGTTACGAATCCAATCAATCATACTGCTCATGAGCTTTGGTACATCCTTTGCTTCAGGTGGCATATAAATTATTGCACGTGTAAGACTATCGCGGATAACATTTTGACCATCACGATAAGGTGTTGATTTTATTTTAGATTTTCCACTTGCTATTACTAGAGCATGTAGTGTTTGAACAGCTTTCTCAGTAATGGGTATTCTCCTTGCTGCCCATTGTTCAACTTGAGTTAAAGCTGCATAATATCCTTTAACCTCATTTTCATCTCTCCTATATTTTGGAAAGTGGCTTTTACCACTTAAAACCTCTTCAATCTGTTTAGGTTCAAGTCGATTTCCTTCAATCATAGTGGAATAGTGTGTGGTATAAAGCCGTGCAGTTTCACGAAGAGACAAAAGCATTGATACAGTGAGCGGCAAATGTAACACTTTTTCTTTTGCTGCTTCAATCCTTATAAGACAACTAGCAATTTTAGAAGTAATCGTATAATTTGGCATCGGCATAATATCTGCATTACATTACTTCTATATTATGCTGATAAAATGCAGATAATACAACATTTACACGACGCCGACCATAAACAGCAATAAATTCGGCTGATTGAGAAAGAAGTTTGTCTTGTAGAATAGCTATTTCTTTTTCTCTACCAATTATTGGCTCGTTCATATGTTTATTCCGCGGAAAATTATACACAGCGGAAACAACTTAAATCTACGCTCCGCGCGCCTCTGCTACTAAGTCTTCTGATGAACTTTGTGGTAATGTGCTTGAGTTTTATTGTGTAAAGTTTGCATTTGAGGCAAAACTGGTTATAAAATACACTTGATATAAATGTTTTTATATATTAACATTAGATGCTTCTTTTAATATATAGATAAATGTGTACTAAAAGTTTTATATTGTAGGTTTTTAAATAAATTGTATGTCTAGAATATCGTTTTTATTAATTTTAATAATAGCAATAGCAAGCTTGCCGATAATAAACAATTGGCTTTCAAATCGCAGCCAAATGCTAAACGATGATTATATAGGTGAGAAATTAGATAATTATATAAGCAGAAATTTTGATAAGATCGTAAAAACTCTCAAAGAGGAGTCGATTAAAAGTAGTTACGCTGCTCGAGATAATGTAACCAAAAGTAAAATTTCACAATACAAGGATCAAATATTTGACCTTACTTATCCTTACTCCGGAAATGAAAATAGTAGTGTTATAGCTGTAGGCTTCCTTGACTATTCTTGTGGACATTGCAAAGCTATAAAGAATGATATAAAGCAGTTAATTAACGACGGCAAAATTAAGTATATCTTTAGGGATGCTCCAATACTTGGTAACGCTTCTTTAAAGGCAGCAAAAAGTGCTTTAGCTGTCTATTTTCTCGATAAAGAAAAATATTTCGATTTTCACCATGCTGCTTTAAGTCACAAAGGAGAATTTTCAGACGAAAGCATATTGGATATAGTGAAAAACATAGGGATTGATGAGGACGATTTTAATGATTCCATAAAAGATAACGCGGACAAAATTGAGCAAATGATAAATAACAGTAGGCTTCTAGTAAGAGATTTGGGAGTAGGTGGTACACCTTTTTTAATAATTGGAGATAGCCTGTTTGTAGGAGCAACTGATTTGAATGTATTACGCAAAAAAGTAGATGAATTAAGTCACAAGCAAGGCTAGTTACAGTTTGCCATAAAATTTTATTTTTTTGCTTGACAACTCAAATGAACCTGAGTATAGTAATTGTGGGTGTGACAGTAGTTTAACTCAGTAGTCTCATCCACTTTCCATAGCGTCATTTACTATGTGAAACGCTTTCAAATTACAACATTTTCTTCAACCAAACTATTTTACTTTCACAGGAGGACATATGTCATTCACAGAAATTAGATTTCCAGAAAATATATCTTATGGTTCCACTGGAGGACCGGAATTTTCCACTGACGTTGTAACAACTCACAATGGTTGTGAACAGCGCAACATCAATTGGTCTCATGCACGCACTAGATACAACATAGCTTACGGGGTCAGATCAAACGAGCAGCTACTAGAACTAATAACATTTTTTCATGCACGAAAAGGTAAAGCAATAGGGTTTCGTTTTAAGGATTGGTCGGATTTTATAGCCATCAACCAAGAGATTGGTATAGGAGATAACAAAAAAACGACTTTTCAGCTAATCAAAACTTATGTAAGTGGGGAAGATAAGCATATACGTATGATCAAAAAGCCAGTGCATGGGACAGTAAAGATTTATTTAAATGGTAAAGAAGAGAGTGAATATTCAGTAAATTATTCAACGGGAGAAATAACATTCATGAAACCGCCAGTAAAAGATGCAATAATCACTGCGAGCTTCGAATTTGATGTGCCCGTGCGCTTTGATACAGATTACTTAAACGCTTCTATTGATGACTATGGAAGCAATAGCTGGAATAATATCCCCTTGGTGGAAGTGAAATTTTAGTTATAAGCGAGCATAGATCCACATCATAGTAGGGCTACTAGTCTACCATAAATTGAAAAATTAAGCACCACTGAGGCTCTATACCTAAATGAGCCTCAGTATATGCAATTATTTTAAACTTTATCACCAGCTATATACTACAATGTTGCTGAGCTTTGCTAACATTTACACTTGAAGCTTGGGGAGATTCTAACTCAGTGCTTTTTTCTTCCTGCAAAATAGAAAGCTTCAACAACTCCTTTAGAGTTGATTTTGCAAGTGTTGTATCATCTTTGTTTAAGATGTAGTCTAGCATGCCGTTTTTCTGTAAGAGATTAACAAAATATCTATCTTCCTCATTAAGAACCTCTATCTTGTTAATACAAGATAATACTAAATCCGAATTCTTTGTTGCTAAAATTCCATTCAAAAAGATATCTAATTTTGTTTTATCTTCAGTTAAGTCTTCAGCTAACCTATTTCTGATATTCTCATTGTCAAACACAATGTACTCGAGGTACGAGGAAGGCTCAATAAGTATAAAGTCCTCTAAAGGCACTAGTTCTGGATAGGTGCCAGCGTAATCAAGTATGCCACACTCAGTAATACACCCTCCTTTTCTTATAACACAGCAATTGAGACGACCATGATACATTGATAACAAAGAAAAAAGACGTATTATACTTGTACCTCTATCTTTCATTTCCTCGAAAAGCTTCCTATCATTTATTAATTTGTGCAAAATGTAATCCATAGCAGGACCTGATTTGCGGAAACGAAACATATTATTCTCTTCAAAAATGGCCTCAGCTAATTCGATAGATTCTTTATCCTCATCTACAAAAGCTTTTTCATTTCTATTTAACTGTATGATCTCAGCTTTGCTATCTCTGCGTAGACCAGTTCTCCTTATTAACATCTCAAATATTTTTATATTCATATATATCCTATATTAATTAAAGTAAATATTAATAATGTTTACTTTTTAAATAAAAATAAATGAAAATTTTAATAAAAATTAAATTTTTTTTAATAGAATAAAAATCTTTTATATTTGCTTGAGTACCAAAAGGGCTTTATTGGTGTAATGCGTTTTCTATTGCGCCTGGCTGCAGTGCCCAGCGTCAAGATCTGATGAACAATGTTCGCTTGCCAGCTTTCGCTTCAATATTTGCACAATTGTGCTAGATCCCCTGCATAACCTGCTTTAAAATCTCCTCCTGCTGCTGAGTGTGAACACTAACATAACCACATGCAGGAGATGCAGCAGCAGGTCTTGCGATACACTTAGGTCTTTTTGCTTGGATATCGAGATTAGATAACACTTCTTCTATCAATGGGTTGACAAAAAACCATCCTCCCATATTTTTTGGTTCTTCTTGACACCATATAATTTCAGCGTTTTTGTACTTTTCAAGTTCATTACTTAGTTTATCTGCAGGAAAAGGATAGAATTGCTCCAAACGTATTACTGCTATATCGTTTATTTTTTGTGCTTCACATATGTCGTAATAAACTTTACCACTGCATATTACAACTTTACGTATTTTATCATTCGAAACTAAACCTGTTCTACATTCTGGAATTACTGTGAGGAATTTTCCTTCAAAATCAGATAGGTTAGATACTGCTCTTTTGTGGCGCAGTAGCGATTTAGGTGTAAACACTACCAGAGGCTTACGAAAGTCTCTATGCATTTGTCTGCGTAAGACATGGAAGTAATTCGCCGGAGTGGAACAATTAACTACCTGCATATTATCCTCTGCGCAGAGTTGCAAAAATCTCTCTATACGTGCGGAGCTATGCTCAGGTCCCTGTCCTTCATAACCATGAGGCAGCAATAAAACTAGACCGCTTGATCGCAACCACTTTGTTTCTGCAGATGCGATAAACTGGTCGATCATAATTTGCGCACCGTTTGCAAAATCACCAAATTGTCCTTCCCAGAGCACCAGTGAATACGGAGAATCAAGACTATATCCATATTCAAAGCCCATTACAGCATACTCAGATAGTGCGCTATCTATGACCTCAAAGTGAGCTTGCTTTTCATTTATATTGTTTAGCGGAATAAATGCTTCTTCTGTTACCTGATCAACAAGCCTTGAATGACGGTGCGAGAAAGTTCCACGACCAGAGTCTTGTCCTGATAAACGCACTCCTATTCTTTCTGTGAGCAGTGATGCAAACGCAAGACTTTCGGCAGTTGCCCAGTCTATATTACTACCAAAATTTATGCTGTCTATTCTGCCATCGAGTATTTTTCTAACCTTATTGTTAATGTTAAAGTTACTTGGGATATTGCTATTTATACGCACACCTAATTTTTTCAGCTCATCTGGCGGAACACCAGAATCCGTGTAGTATTCGCTCAAATCGTTCAGCTTTGCTCTTCTTAATTTTGACCACACTCCACCGAACCAGTCAGCTTTTTTTGGAGTGTAAGCCGCTGATTCAGCAAGACTTTTATCTAATTTTGCCCTGAATTCACTGCGCAATTTATTTACTTCATCGCCATCTAATACTTTCTCTGCAGTCAATTTTTCTTCATACAATGTTCCAGGAGTTTTATGCTTTGATATCGCCTTATACATAAGTGGCTGAGTGAAATTCGGTTCATCACCTTCATTATGGCCATATTTGCGGTAGCACATTATGTCAATTACTACGTCCTTTTTAAATTTCTGCCTATATTCCATCGCCAGACTTGTAGCAAAACTCACAGCTTCCGGGTTATCTCCATTGACGTGAAACACTGGAGCTTCTATTGATTTTGCTATATCAGTGCAATAAAAAGAGGATCGTGCGCAACATGGGTTAGCAGTAAAACCAACTTGGTTATTAATGACAATGTGCACAATGCCATCCACTTTATAGCCTTCAATATTGCTTAAGGTTAAAGTTTCAGCAACCACTCCTTGACCGATGAAAGCCGCATCACCATGAATTGATATGCCAAGCACAGATCTTATATTCTGTTTTGCTCTTATTCTTCCAGCCAAAACCGGATTTACCGCTTCAAGGTGAGATGGATTAGGGCATAAACTTAAATGTATTTTTTTGCCACCTGAAAGTGCTCGATCAGAAGAGTAACCAAGGTGATATTTAACATCACCGGACACCTCAAGACCACTTGGGTATGCAAGATTGCCTTGAAATTCAGACAGCATTGCCGCATATTCTTTCCCCATCACTTTGGTTAGAACATTGAGTCGTCCGCGGTGAGCCATGCCAAGGACTATTTCTTCAATACCAAAAACCGTAGAATCACTAATGATTTTTTCAATTGCAACGATAGCTGATTCTCCACCTTCAATAGAAAAGCGTTTATATCCAGGAAATTTCATATGGAGAAATTGCTCGAACATCTCAGATTCGATCAAGTGCCTCAGTATTTCCTTTTTATCTTGTGAACTCAGCGTATAGGTTTGATTTTCGATCTTTTCCTGCAGCCACATCCTCTCCTCATAAGAGGAGATATGCATAAATTCAAAACCGATGTTCTTGCAGTAAATATCTCTATAGATTCCAGCGTCACTTGCCGGATATAGATTCGAATATTTCTGATAATCTACTTCCTTATTCACATTGGGTAATAACGGATTAAGATCCGCAAAAAAATGACCGTAAGATCTGAAAAAATTTGCTAAACTAGAAACTGAATCATCCACCTTAGTTACATGTTGTGCACCGCAGGTCTCCGCTTTATTAACTTCTAAATTGCTTGAAAAAATTCTATACCAATCCTCCCCGATTGATTTATCACCCTGCAAATAACGGCTATACATTTCTTCCACAAATTCTGCATTATCACCATAAAGGCAGCTTAAACTCGACATAATCACTATAAAAAGTATCAAATACTTATAAGTATAACTTAAGTTTTTTAAAAAAGAACTTTTTTAGTTTCTATACGTCATACCGCCGCGGTATCTCTTAACATAGATCCCGCTAACACGTAGCGGGATGACGATTGTCAGGGTGTCATCCCAGTGCGTGACACTGGTTCACTCTATAATGGCAGCGCCCCTATGGTGTCATCCCAGTGCCCAGACTACTTGGATCCAGAAAAAAGAATGGTGTCATCCGAGTAGCTGACACTGGGATCCAGAAGACTTAATTTCAACCAAGTGGCTGCATAATAAAGGCTAGATCCCAGTGTCACGCACTGGGATGACAAGGTATAAACCTTATCGTCACGCCGCCACGAACCGTCATACCGCGATTCATTCGCGGTATCTCAGCCGCTAACAAGAGATCCCGCTAACACGTAGCGGGATGACGATTGTCAGGCCAGCGCCCCTATAATGTCATCCGAGTAGCCGACACTGGGATCCAGATTGGATACTGAGTTGGTGAGTATAAAAGTATAGCTTCTACGTCATACCGCCGCGAACCGTCATACCGTGATTTATTCACGGTATCTCACATAGATCCCGCTAACAAGCAGCGGGATGACAGCAATCCTACGTCATGCCGCGGTATCTCTTAGCCGCTAACACGTAGCGGGATGACGATTGTCAGGGTGTCATTCCAGCGCGTGAAGGTGGAATCTAGTTTCACTTTATTATGGTGTCATCCGAGTAGCCGACACTGGGATCCAGATTGGATACTGAGTTGGTGAGTATAAAAGTATAGCTTCTACGTCATACCGCCGCGAACCGTCATACCGTGATTTATTCACGGTATCTCACATAGATCCCGCTAACAAGCAGCGGGATGACAACAATCCTACGTCATGCCGCGGTATCTCTTAGCCGCTAACAAGCAGCGGGATGACGAATTACTTAACCATCATCTACACCGTCATACCGCGATTCATTCGCGGTATCTCTTAACATAGATCCCCTACTATACCTTAACATAGATCCCGCTAACAAGCAGCGGGATGACGAATTACTTAACCATCATCTACACCGTCATACCGCGATTCATTCGCGGTATCTCTTAACATAGATCCCCTACTATACCTTAACATAGATCCCGCTAACAAGCAGCGGGATGACGAGCTTATCGTCACGCCGCCGCGAACCGTCATACCGCGATTCATTCGCGGTATCTCAAAGCATAGATCCCGCTAACACGTAGCGGGATGACGATTGTCGGTGAACTTAAGTTACTTTAGCCATAAATATTTAAGAAATTTACCAAACGAAAAAAAGGCAAAAGAAGCCCCGAGTAGCGAGTAGCGAGTTTTGACTCTATATTACTGTAAGTGGCGCTGTAATAATGTGCTGACGCTTAGTTTAAGCGCGGTTTGGCTGAATGTAGAAAAAATTTAAAAGACATGCAGCCGCTATAATTTTATGTAATCCGCCAAAAAATACCCTGAGTTTTTTACTGAATTTTGTCATTGAGCCTGCAGGTCAAAAACAAGTTTTGAGTCATAAATACCCTTAATACTATAATAAGGGCGCTGGAGGAGTTTGTCAAGGAAGTTTTTTCGTTTCTATGAGCTACTTGGATGACGAGAAAGGAGCACTTACATATTTATGGCAACCTCATTACCTACGCTCAAAAAGTTTTTCAATATCACTGAGTTTCATTTCTATATAAGTTGGTCTTCCGTGGTTGCATTGCCCGGAATATGGGGTTTTTTCCATTTGTCTAAGCAGCACATTCATTTCTTCTAATCTCATTTTTCTACCCGCTCTAATTGATCCATAACAAGCGATAGTGGCCAATATTTTGTTCACTTTATCTTCTACTGGCAATGTATCTTCTATTTCCGTTAATCTATCGACTATATTAATTAGCATCTCTTTCACATCTATTGCTCCCAAAATTGCAGGGATTTCTTTTACTATCACTTTATTTTCTGGTTTGATCTCAATATCAAAACCCATTTCAAATAACTTATCTTTATAGATTTCAATCATCTCCATTCCGGCTTGATTTTTGATTTCAACCGTTTCAGGAAGAAGTAGTTTTTGTCTTTTTACACTTGATTTTTGTTTTAAGCATTCATATACTAGCCTTTCGTGGGCTGCATGCTGGTCGACTATAATCAATTTGTCTCTTACCTCGGCAATAATGTAAGTATTATAGACCTGACAGCGTGCAAACCCGAGCGGGTGGCTCTCTATCAAATCAACTTGCTCTAACACCTTTTTTTCTAGAACCATAGTCTCCGCTTGTGATGGAAATTTCTGTATGCCGGTATAATCAAACGATTTTGACTGTTCTGATAAGCCTTTTGCTTTTTCATTTAGAGAAGCAAATTCTTTTATTAGTTGATTTTTAAAAGGACTTGGTCTTTTTTCATAAAATTCTTTTTGAACATTAGGTTTATCAAAAGGATCCGGCAATGTTGAATCCATTTTCTGGTCATGCGCTGGAAAAGTGCCTATCCTTCTTGACAATGCTTTAATTAATCCTCTTGTCATTATCTCATATATGAGCTTCTTATTCTGAAACCTTACTTCTGACTTATTTGGATGCACATTTACATCTACTTGATCATAAGGTATCTCTAAATGTAACGCTGCAAAAGGATACCTATCGCTTGGAATAAAATCATGATATGCATACCTAACTGCGCCAATAAGTAAATTATCTTTAATTGGCCTTCCATTAACAAACGTATAGATCTGAGTGGACTTACCACGATTGACGGTCGGCTTACAGATGTGTCCCGTAAGTTTAATGCCGTCTTCTTCTTCATTGATCTCCAAAGAATTGCCCTGAAATTCTTCTTCTACTTCACACAATCTATGAAATAACGAAGTCTGCTTAGCGTATTTTAAGAGCTTTTTATTACCTGAAGTGAGAGTAAACCCTATATGATAGTTAATCATTGCTAGGTTGTTTACAATATCAACAATGCTTTGAGTTTCTGCTCTTTCAGTTTTTAGAAATTTTAGTCTATTTGGAGTGGCAAAAAATAAATCTCGTACTTCAATATGTGTGCCTTGTGATAAAGAGTAAGGAGTTTGCTCCCCTATTTTCTCTCCACCCTCATAACTTATAGACCATGCTTCATTTGCTTCTCTTGCCTTAGACGATAATTTTATCCTACTTACTGCTGCTATTGAAGGCAGAGCTTCTCCTCTAAAGCCAAGATGCTTGATTTCTATCAACTCATTGTCGCTCAATTTTGAAGTAGCATGGCGCATAAACGCAAGTTCTAAATCGTTTTTTTCTACTCCGTTACCATCATCTGTCACAATAATAAGGTTACGCCCACCTCTTTCTATTTTAATCTCTATTTCTAAACTTCCAGCATCTATTGCATTTTCCACTAATTCCTTTACTACACTTGCTGGCCTTTCTATCACCTCCCCCGCTGCTATACGGTTTATGGTTTTTGTGTCTAAAAGAATTATTGCCATAGATTTATTATGAAACTGGTTTTTCTTTTACTTCTTTGGTCTGCTTCTCTCTCCACTTTTTTAACCTACCTGCAATTTCACTGTTAGAAATTGACAATATAGATACGGCGGTAATGGCAGCATTATGTGCTCCATTTTCCCCTATAGACATGGTTGCAACTGGAACACCCTTTGGCATTTGAACTATAGAGAGTAGGCTGTCCAGCCCATTTAATTGTTTACTATGCACAGGAACGCCGATAACTGGTAAACAAGTTAGTGACGCAACCATACCAGGTAAATGAGCTGCACCTCCTGCACCAGCTATAATAACCTTAAAACCTTCTTCTTGTGCAGATTTAGCAAAATTGAAGAGCCTTTCTGGTGTTCTATGTGCAGATATTATGAATATATCATGTGAAACTTCTAATGCTTTTAACATATCAACAGTATGGACCATAGTGGTGTAATCTGACTCACTTCCCATAATAACAGCAACATCTTTTTTTATTTTTGTCATATTCAACACAATTTTACTTACTAACTAAATAATGTTCCAGCTAAAAAGCAACAAATATTTAAATTATATTATAAATATAATATATAGAATTCTCGTTAAAATAGAAATTTTAAAAATTTAAATAAATATTTATATTAAGATATAGAGATATAAACTTCTTATGTAAGATAAATTTATAAAATAATTATTTTTGTATTTCAAGCTTTGTAATCTTAGCTTGTTCTTTCTATAAATGGTTTTTTCAGATAGACTGATGGTAAAATGGTAATTTAAAATTACTAGAAATTTGATAAAAATATTAATATATAATCAACTTAAAGTTTTAAATATTGATATCATATAATTATTGACAAGTTACATGATATTAATATCTTGGTATATTAAATATTATGTTATAATATTTAATAAAGTTAATTGATATGTGAGTGTAAGAATTATGGAAATAATATCGTTAAATAACTTAGACAGTGCAGGAATAAAAACAAAGTTGCTTTATATAATAAATAAAATTATAGAAAAAAATGCTTGGACTCAGGCTTTTGCAGCTGAGAAACTTGGTATTGATCAGCCAAAGGTATCGCAAATTAAAAATGGTAAAATAGATGGTTTTTCTTTAGAGCGATTGTTAGGATTTCTAAAAAAACTTGATCATGAGATAACAATCACGATGACAGAAAGCCAAGAAATAAAATCTGAGGCAGAAAAAGTAAAACATGAAGTTGAATCGCAATAGATACAAAGTTGACAACTTGTTTTTTGTGATATAGTATAAAACTTATTAAGGTAGTATCTTATGGCTGAGTCTATTGTAGAAAAGTGTATAGAACGGGTAAGTAACCGTTTCAAATTGGTTCTGTTGGCAAGTCAAAGAACACATGATTTAAATACAGGGGCAAGTAATCCAATTCAAGCAGCTAAGTTTAAAGGTCATAAAAATACCATAGTTTCCTTACATGAAATAGCAGGAAAACAGGTGGATACTCATGAGCTGTTTAGCCTTTTGGTAGGTAGATGCAAGGAATACATGAAAGGAAATATGAATAATGTTTACAGCAGTAATACAAGTAAGCTAGCGAATTTATTAAATTTTTCTGATAACACAGATCTTGATGCAAGTCAAGAAAGCCAAGATTATGAAGTGGATGGTGAAATAGATGATGAAATAAATGATCAAGATGGCGATGAAGAAGTATCCGTTTAGAAATCTACTGAAGTCACATAGTCTTTAAATGATTTGCATTGCTATCTATACACTGTTGTTCTGTATGAGTGTAATGTTGTGTTGCATAGTGTCTAAGTCAAATGATGTGTACAATAAGGTTTTAGCGTTCAATAATTTCTCAACGCAAGTAGTTGTACTTATAACAGCAATATCAATCATTCTGAATAATTTTTTTTTAATTGATATAGCATTGTTGTATGCTAGCGTTAGCTTTATATCAACTATAGCACTAATGAGATTAATGTTGTTTTGATAATTTATGATAGGATCCATTTTCATATTTTTAGGTATTTGTTTGATAATTATTTCAAATATAGGGGTGATCAGATTTCCTGATTTCTATACTAGGTTACATGCAGCAGGTATTACAGATTCTAGCGGTGCAACGTTATTGTTAATTGGTTTTGCTTTGCAGAATGGATTTTCAATCAATACTGTTAAAATAGTATTATTAATTTTTATAATATGGGTAGCTAACTCAACTAATAGCTATATTTTAGCGCGCACTCATTATAAAGTTAAGAAAAAAACTGTTAAAGAAGGCTAAGGTGTTAGAAATATTAAATGTAGTGTTACTTTTGTTGTTACTAACAGTTACGGTTTTTATAGTTTTCTCGCGACATTTAGTCGTAAGTGCTGTTCTAATGTGTGTATTTAGTTCACTGATTGCGCTTATATACTTAATTATGAATGCACCTGATGTTGCAATTACTGAAGCTTCTGTTGGTGCGGGGCTCAGTACAGTTTTTACGTTTGCAGCACTCTCCTTGATAAAGAATCATAAAGTAAATCTATCTCATAACCCTATAACGCTTTTTTTTATGTTATTTCTGGCTGTATGTTTGTCATATTTTATGATTCAATTGCCAGATTTTGGCAGCCACAATGCTCCGATCCACTTGCATGTTGCTCCTTATTATGTGGAAAATACCGAAAAAGCTACCGGTATTCCTAATATAGTGACAGCTATTTTGGCAAGCTTTCGTGGTTATGACACGTTTGGAGAAACTATAGTAGTTTTTACTGCTGCGCTTTGTATAACGTTGATATTAAAAGAAGAAAAAGAAAATGATTAAAGATCCGATATTAAATGCAGTAACATTTTTGATGATACCTTTTATCATTTTATTTGGTTTATACATACAATTTCACGGTGATTACACTCCGGGTGGAGGTTTTCAAGCAGGAATAATTATTGCCTCCGGGATAATATTATATTCAATGCTATTTGGTGTATCTACAACTCTAAAAGCAATACCTTATTCTGTGATTAGATTGACTAACGTGTTAGGTATTTTAATTTATGGAGGAACGGGCGTTGCAACAACTTTACTTGGCCAAAATTTTTTATCTTATGATATCTTGTTAACCAATAATAGAACCGGTCAAAAATTAGGTATTTTTTTGGTGGAATTAGGTGTAGCATTTACTGTCTGCTCCTCTATGTTAATTATATATATAAATTTTGCTCGTAGGAAAAAACAATGACTTTATATAATTATACGATTATTATTGTATTAATGGTGCTAGGTTTATATATTATTATAAACGATAAAAATTTAATCAAGAAAATGATAGGGGTAAGCGTCTTCCAAGCATCTGTTTTGTTATTTTACATATCTCTAGGATATATAAAAAGTTCCTTGCCTCCTATATTGGTTTCAAATTTTTATTCATATAGCAATCCTATACCCCATGTTTTAATGCTTACTGCTATAGTGGTTGGAATTGCAACATTTTCAGTTGGATTATCCATAGCAGTAAAAATGGAAGAAAAGTATGGAACAATTGATTAAGACAAGTGTACATAAATTAACAGTATCTTAAACTATATGAAGTAACAAATAGCCACAAGTTAAAAGTAAAATTATAGACTTGCTCGTTGTAAGTTTGTTTGTTAATAAGAAATAAAATTATAAACTATAAAGGTAATGATGTCAACTATTAATGATGCAGAAGATAAGAAAAAAGTTATCAAAGATCTGGTAACTAAGAGTATAAAAAAGGGTGGTTTTATCACCTTTGATGATATAAATGATAAATTATCAGATGAAAATTTTTCGTCTGACTTTATAGATGATGCTATATCTTTATTGCAGGATTCCGGAATTAATGTGCTTGAAAGTAGCGAAGATGAAGAAGATATTCCTTCCAACAGTGATGATAGTAAACTTGATGATGATGACACATCGCCAAATGTTACTGCAACTTTAGTACAAAATGATGATCCAGTGAGGATTTATTTACAAGACATGAGCTCCGTAAAGCTTTTATCAAGGGCAGATGAAATCGAGATAGCAAAAAAAATTGAATCTGAAAAGCATAACATGTTACGTGCAATAATTGAAACATCAGTAACATTAAAGGTGATAAAAGTATGGCGTGATGATTTAAGTAATGGAGCTCTCTTACTGAGAGAAATTATAGATCTGGATGCAATTTATAACTCTGATTTTAATGTGGTACCCAAAGAAGAAAGTGAAGAGAGTGAAGAAAGTGCTGAAGATGTTGAGGATTCTGAGGATGTTTCTGAAGATGCTGAGTACTGTAGTGATGATAAGAAAGATAGTAAAAAAAGTGATGATGAGAAAGACGGTAATAATGAAGATATAAGTTCAGTCAATTTAAATGTTTCTATTCTTGAAATGGAAAGTGACTTATTGCCAAAGGTCATAGTTGCATTGGATGAGATAATTACTTTAACAAATGAAGCGTTGATATTAAGAAAAAATTCTAAAAATTTCTCTAATGAGCTAGAAAATTTGTATAATCAAATATGGTCTATAGCATTACAAATTAAGTTAAGTGATGCTGCTGTTGCCAGAATTACACAAGAACTTTATAAGATAAATAGATCCATTACGCTTGAAGAGGCTAATCTTATTGCTGAGGCTAGAAAATACGATATCGATAGAGAAAGTTTCTATAAAGTTTATGATGACGTGCTTTTAAAGCACGAATTGAAAAAGATAAGTCTTTTAAAGATCAATGAAAATCAGTCCTCTTTTACAGGTGAATTAAAAAACAAATTTTTAAGGTTTATAGACGATAACTCTGAACATATAGCTAGTACCTTGAACGGTATTAAGCAGCATATACAGGAAGATAACGTACAAGAATTTAAGGAGCTAATCAAGAGAATACAAAAACACGAACGAGAAGTCTCTGAAGCAAAGCAAGAAATGATTAAGGCTAACTTAAGGCTAGTAGTTTCCATTGCTAAGAAGTATTCAAAAAGAGGCCTTGATCTGCTTGATTTGATACAAGAAGGCAATATTGGTCTTATGAAGGCCGTGGATAAGTTTGATTACAAACGTGGATATAAATTTTCAACTTATGGCACTTGGTGGGTAAGACAATCAATCACTAGAGCAATACCTGAGCAGTCTAAAGTAGTTAGAATACCAGTTCATATGGTGGAAATTATCAGTAAAATCAACAGAGCATTAAGAAAGATGACTCATGAGATGGGAAGAGAGCCGACGTTAGAGGAATTGAGTGTAGAACTGACAATGCCACTGGAAAGAATACGCAAAGTTATGAAAATAGCAAGGGATCCAGTAAGTCTTGAAGCTCCAACAGGAAAAGATGATAGTAGTACCTTTGGTGATTGTATAGAAGACAAGCGAGTCTCCAGGCCAGAGGATGCTGCAATACTTGCTGACTTGCGTGGCATTACAACCAATGTTCTTGCAACTTTAACACCAAAGGAAGAAAGAATTTTAAGAATGCGTTTTGGCCTTGGTAAAGATGGGAAGGAACATACCTTAGAAGAAGTAGGAAAAATTTTTAATGTAACACGTGAGAGAATTAGGCAAATAGAGGCAAAAGCACTGCGCAAGTTGAAACATCCAAGCCGTGCTAGAAAACTTAGAGGGTTCTTTTAAGTATACGTGTCAAGTTAAGAAGAAGCTGATTTTGCCCGGAAAAAGTGGAGAGCAAGTTAGGCCAAAGTTGTATAATTTCACCGCTATTTTTCTTTTTCTATGAATCTAATGAAACAACATGCTAATCTACGGTAAATATTATGACAAACAAAAATGACAATTCTAATTCAAAGTATAGAAATTTTTATGTTCTGGGTGATAGCTTATCCGATAATGGCGCAATCATTGGAATTTTAAATAATTTATCCTTTGCAAAAAGCGTAAAATTTGATGATCCTTTTTATCAAGGAAGATCTTTTAGCAATGGCCCTACTGCTGTTGAATATATAGCAAAATATTTAGATTTAGATGAATTTAAACCTGGGTGGAGTTATTCATTTTTTGGGAGATGCCACGAACAGCAAGGTCAGAATTACGCAGTTTCATATGCAACAGCATCTGAAATTTTTGACCCTATTTTTTCTTATTTCTTCAATAAATTTCGTTTAGCTAACCAGCTAGATGCGGTAATTAAACATCATCCAGATATAGGTAAAGAAGATTTATTTTGCATCATAATCGGCGGAAATGATGTTATGGTTGCCACTGCTTATGACGATACTAAAGCGGAAGAAGTGTTGGAACAAGCAGTGAGTGAAATATGTAATGCACTTAAGGTTCTAAATGAACATGGTGTTAAGCATGTAGTTGTTGCAAATGCACCTGAAGTTGGCTCAATACCAGCTTTTAATAGAGATGAAGAAGCAAGGGAATTAGCTACAAAGCTCACGGAGAGTTTCAATGCAAAACTGGCTAAAGGCTTAGATTATATGAAGAAAAGTACAAATCTTGAAATAAAAGCATTTGATCTTAACTCTAAAATGAGAAGTATGTTTAGCGAATACAAGAGCAAAGGTTTAAATTGTCAAGATGCATGCACATCGAACATTGCAGACCAAGTTGGGAGATTTAAAGAAAATATAAAAATACTCTTAAAGTTGATATTTAAAGGGGAACTTGACGTTCACTATAACCCTGGGTGTAGCAAAGAAACACTAAAGGATTATTTCTTTTTTGATTATTTCCATCCAACTGCGGAACTTCATCATGAAGTTGGTAATGAAGTGTATGAGTTGATTTGACACAGTTTTTTGAACATATCCTTTTAAATAGTAACCAGACTGCATTCTGTGATTTTTAGCAAAACACGATCTTTCATTTGAGCTTTCTTCAATTTAAAATAAATACAGAAAATTGCTGCCTATAGCTAAACTGACTTAGATTTACCGATAATTTGAAAAACCGTCATCCCGCTACTATATAGTTATTGATATATATTTTCTTTTAAGCTCTTGGTTTTGATCGATAAATGTAATCATTTCATCTTCTAAAGTTTTAATTTGATTACGTAAAATTGCAAGAAGTTCCTCTATTTGTTTGATTATAGATGTATCAGTTACCTGTTGGATTTGGGTTTTTTGTATTTTTGCTATTTCTACAAGTTGGTTTCTACGAGATAATTTTTGTTTCAAGCAATCAATATTACCATTACTAACTGTTAAAGGAGTAACACGCATATCTGTATTATTAATATAACGTGAGATGATACTGCAGTCTATTTTATCAGTTTTTGTAGTAATACCAAGGCTTTTAGCATAGTCTCTCCCACCTTGGTTGAATGACGTACACCTCAAAACCATTGCTTAGTAAAGTATAGGCACATAATTTTTCGTATCCACCAGTTGCCTCAAGACCAATTTTGGTTACATTATGCAAACGTAAAAAGTCCAGCATTTCATCAATGGATTGTACATTGTTTTCAAATATTTTATAATGCTCAAGTGGGTGAATGTGGAGATCTAATTTACTTTTGCTAACATCAATGCCAGCAATAATGTTTGATGAATTCATAATTCCTCCGTAATAATAACATATACTGCATTTTCCAGCCTTATATACGAGCCTAAAAGCTCAATCAGTTGTTCGGAACTTTCAGTATAATAAACCAGAGAAGAGAACCTTGCTGAACAACGATTCTTATAATCAAGGGGCGTGACGATTCCTCTTCTCTGTGTGTCTTTAATCTCACTACTTTGATATTTATAAAGACTTGTTCTTAACATATAAGGGAAGTGTCCTCTAGGTGAGATTGTGGAGCATTCGTTGCAGCATTTGGCTGTTCAATTACGCTAGTTGATTCTTTAGGTATACTATTTCCTTCAAAATTTCCATCTTTTTATTATGTTCTCTTTAGCATTTTGAGAGTGAATTATTCTAGTTTTGATATTTAAACGTTTTGTATCTGCTGTAATGATTTCACTTCCAGTTTGCTATTCTTTACATATTGAATTGCAAGCACTAACGCTTTACTTCCGGAAGCTGTGGTGCTGTAAGCTATATTTTGCAAAATAGCAGTTCTCCTGATATCTTTGCTGTCTGAGACTGACTTTACACCTTTTGAAGTATTAATCACTAGATTTATTTTTCCATCTTTGAGCATATCAACTATGTGGGGTCTGCCTTCTCTTACTTTATTTACAGCTTGTGCAGCAATGCCGTTATTGTTCAGATACGAAGCTGTGCCTTTGGTGGCATATATTTCAAAACTCAGTTCTTTCAACATTCGTGCAACTGGCAATATATACTTTTTATCATCATCTTTTACTGAAACCAGAGCTGTTCCTTCTGTTGGTAACTTGTATCCTGCAGCCATGTGCGTTTTTGCAAGTGCAGCTTCAAATGATGAGTCAATTCCCATCACTTCTCCTGTTGATTTCATTTCAGGACCAAGTAAAGTATCAACTCCTGCAAAGCGGGTAAATGGAAAAACAGCAGCTTTAACTGCAAAATGATTGAAAGGCTTGTTTTCCTGATTCAATTTTTTACCCAAAATAACCTGAGTGGCAAGCTTTGCAATAGGAATATTGATTACCTTGGAAATAAAAGGAACGGTTCGACTAGCCCTTAAATTCACTTCAAGTATGTATACATCACTAGACCTCTTGCATAACTCGATTTCTGAAGGCAATTTTGTCGTCAAAGCTTGTCTGCGCTCCTCAAATACATTCGAGTATTCTGTGGTGCTCATCTGCACTTTTCCTAAAGATTTCTCATCACAAACAGGTTCTGCAAGAGGTCTATTCTCTTGAACAGCAAACTGAATGTTTATCAGACCTTTCACTTTTAATGCTAATGCTATTCTCTCAGTTTGGAGCTCGATCTCTTTTATTACTTCGTCACTCAATGTATTTGTCGGTATTGAGCATGTTGAATCACCAGAGTGGATACCAGCTTCTTCAATATGCTCCATGACCGCTGCAATGAAAACTTTTTCCCCATCACATACAGCATCAACGTCAACCTCAACTGCATTGACTAAAAATTTATCAAGAAGCAGCGAACCATGCTCAAAGATTTTAGTTTGATCTAAGACGTACTCTTTAAAGCTCTGAGTATCGTGTCTAATCGACATAGACTGACCGCCGAGGACATATGATGGCCTGACTACTAGTGGAAACCCCACCTTTTCTGCGTTGGTTAACGCTTCTTCTACTGAATGGCAGATAGAATTTTCAGGTTGTTTTAAATTAAGTTGCAAAGCAAGGTTTTTAAACCTCATGCGATCTTCTGCAAGGTCAATAGAATCAAACGAAGTTCCCAGAATTTTGAAACCTCTCTCGTTAAGCACTTTGGCTAACTTTAAAGGTGTTTGACCGCCTATTTGAACTATTACACCAACCAGTGTGCCATTTTCTTGCTCTTTACTTAGTATTTCAAGCACATCCTCTGCAATGAGTGGTGCAAAATATAAACGATCAGCGGTATCGTAGTCAGTTGAGACAGTTTCGGGATTACAGTTGATCATTATTGTTTCATACCCCATTTCTTTGGCGGCAGAAGCTGCATGTACGCATGCATAATCAAACTCAATACCTTGACCAATGCGATTTGGACCACTTCCTAAAATGACAACCTTTTCTCGGTCAGAAATATTCGCCTCACATTCCGTTTTATTTTCAACATCACCCTCATAGCAGCCATACATATAAGCAGTGCTCGATTCAAATTCAGCTGCACAGGTGTCTACGCGTTTATAAACTTGTTTAATGCCAAATTTTTTTCTTATTTCTTCGATTTGTTTTACTCGATCTCCAGCGTGTAACGCTGGCTGGATCCCAGTGTCACGCACTGGGATGACATTAGAGGGTACTGGCATGACAGAGGTAGGTCTATTACTTAACTTTGCTAATCTTGCATCTGAAAATCCCATTTTTTTCAGCTCTAACATTTCGTACGCAGTTCCAGGAAATCCATTTTCCTTGATTTTTTGTTCAGTTAATATAATTTGCTGTATATTTTGCAGAAACCATAAGTCATATCCTGTAATCGAATTTATTTCTTCTATGCTAATTCCGTGGCGCATTGCGTCAGCAGCAATCAGTAATCTGTTTGGTAGCAATTTTGCTAATTGAGATTTTATGTGATCAATATCAATGTTCTCAGGAAATACTTCATCAAGTCCTGTAAAATCAGTTTCAAGTGAACGGAAAGCTTTCTGTAGTGACTCATTAAAAGTGCGGCCTATAGACATCACTTCTCCCACTGATTTCATGGAGGTTGATAATTCACAATTCGTCCCCTTAAATTTCTCAAACTCAAATCGAGGAATTTTAGTGACGATATAATCAATCACTGGTTCGAATGCTGCTGGTATTATTGGAGCACAGTCGTTACGTATTTCGTCGAGCGAATAGCCAATAGCAAGTTTAGTTACAACTTTTGCAATAGGATAGCCTGTTGCTTTCGAAGCAAGTGCAGAAGAGCGAGAAACCCTTGGATTCATCTCAATCACAACGAGGCTTCCAT
Source organism: Wolbachia endosymbiont of Drosophila willistoni (assembly GCF_040084705.1). NCBI lineage: Bacteria > Pseudomonadati > Pseudomonadota > Alphaproteobacteria > Rickettsiales > Anaplasmataceae > Wolbachia > Wolbachia endosymbiont of Drosophila willistoni. Next base: position 343,928 of record NZ_CP157591.1, on the reverse strand, counting down.
CTTCTTTAGGATTCACTGCAAATTGAACATTTGCACCACCGGCACTAACATCAATTTCTCTCAGCACTGCTATAGATGCATTTCTCATCTGTTGGTATTCTACGTCACGCAGAGTCAAAGCAGGAGCAACCGTAATACTATCTCCGGTGTGCACTCCCATCGGATCAACATTTTCTATCGAACAGACTATTATGCAGTTATCTTTACAATCGCGGATAACTTCCATTTCATACTCTTTCCAGCCGATAATTGATTCATCTATCTGAACTTCATTTATTGGCGAAATTTTGAGAGCACTTTCTGCGATATTGAAAAACTCCTCTTTATTATATGCTATGCCACTACCTGCACCACCAAGAGTGAATGATGAACGAATGATTGCTGGTAATCCAACGTAATCCAAAGCCTTTTTTATTTGTTCTTGATTTTTTATAATGATACTTTTGGGGTATTTCAGTCCTATTCTATCCATGGACTGACGGAATAACTCTCTATCCTCTGCTTTTTTTATTGCTTCTCTATTTACCCCTATTAATTCTACGTTGTATTTGTCTAACACTCCATCATCTGCAAGTTTTATTGCACAATTGAGCGCTGTTTGCCCGCCCATTGTTGGCAATATTGCGTCTGGCCTCTCCTTAATTATAATTTTCTCTATGATTTCAGGCAGTACCGGCTCAATATACGTCGCATCAGAAAACTCAGGATCTGTCATTATAGTTGCGGGGTTGGAGTTAACCAAAATGACTTTATAACCTTCGCTTTTTAATACTTTACAGCTTTGCGTTCCGGAATAATCAAACTCGCATGCCTGACCTATAACTATTGGGCCTGCTCCTATTACTAATATAGATTCTATATCTGTGCGTTTCGGCATAATTACAATAACGGTCTCTATTCAAGTAATGTTACCAATCTTTCCTGTATATGTGAATTTTTATTAAACCTATTAGCTAATTACTTTTAGGCTTGACGCATAACTGTACGAACATTGCAATTTGCGTGGCAGATTCCAGTGCTTGACACACAGCTGTACAAACATTCATTTTTGAAGGTAAATTGCACAGCAAATGATGTCATTCAAGTAGCTGACACTGGTTCCTTTATGACGGCAGTGCCCAGAGGTGTCATCCCAGTCTGGGATCCAGAAAACTTAACTTTAAATAAGTGGCTGCATAATAAAGACTAGATTCCAGACTGGAATGACACCATAGAGGCACTGGGATGACATCCTTCCTAGTGGAGATTACTCTCAAATCACAATGTTCATACAATTGTGGGCTTAACGGTATCTTTGCAGATACTATGGTAATTTATTCGGGAGATTTGCTGAGCGGTAAGATTTTTCCTGATATGCTGCAGTCTTCAGAAGCTAATTCCACAAATTTATCTGTTAGTTTATCAGGTGACACCAATTCAGATCCAGGAAATGCCTGCTCACTACCCACAGGTCCTTCCGTGTATACAGCATTTACACATAATTTTGTATGTTTTGTCTCAGATGCATATATCTGCACCATTATTTCTAGTGCAACTTTACTTGCAGCATACGGCATCCAATATGGATAAGAGGAAGGAGAAAGTGTCACTTCTGAGGTCATGAATATCGCTCTTCCAGCATTAGACTTTTTTAGCATTGGATCTAAGTTTTTTAGTAAGTACCAATTGGCAGTAAAATTTGTATTCATTACGTTCTGTAGCTCTTCAATCTCACAGTCATGAATGGGGTTCAGTTTGCCTAAAATTCCAGCACACGCAACTAATATATCAAGTGCTCCAGATTCTGATAATTTCAGGCTTTCTATCATGTTTGTCAGTATCTTTACATTCTCAAAGTCTAAAAGATCAAGCTGAATTAGTTTCACAGAGCCTTCTTTAAATTCTTCAAGCTCTTCAATTTCATTATATAGTGGCTTGAGATTATCAAGAGATCTTGAAATCAGAATCACACATGCACCTTCTCTTATAAACCTTTTTGCAACAGCAGAGCCTACTCCACCTGAAGCTCCGGTGATTAAAGCTACTTTACCTTCTAACTTACCCATTTCTTTCTCCTTAGCGAGATTCATTGAAATATTTTAGCTGAAAATTGAATTTTGCTCCATATATAAAAATCAAACTTAGCATATAAAAAAATAGTAATGACACTACCACACCACCTAAACTTCCATATATCAAATCCAGTTGGTCAAAGGAAGCTTTTAAGTATTGCTTAAAAGCTGAAGCAGAAATCGTCCAAAGAATAACAGCTACACAAGATCCAGGAAATACGTCTGATAAATTTTGTTTTATGTTTGGCAACATAAAATATAGCCAAGAGACTACTGTGAAAAGTACAAATTCAATAAGTAAATACCTAGTATAACTTAGTCCCTGATAGGAAAAATCAATTAGCATTGGTACTAGTGTAGAAAACACTATAGTTAGAGTTATAATAAGCGTGATTACTAAAAATTGTAATATACTTAGTACTCTTCTTAATATATAAGGCGGCGAAACCGGAACTTTATAGGCCTTATTGAGTATTGTTCTAAGCCCTTCAATTGTCGATGAAGCGGTCCAAACAGCACCTACAATTGCTAAAGTTAGTAAGCTTTGCGGCGGGCCTGATATTATCTCCCTAATACGCGGCATCAAAGATGATAAAATATCCTGTGGCATGTTATCAATGATAAATACCCAGCCAATGTTGTACTGGTCTAAAAAATTTGCAAATGTTGACGCCACAGCCATTAAAACGATGAGAAAAGGAAATATTGATAACAGAATTAAAAATGATAAATACCCTGCATGCTCCACTCCATCATTATAAATTGTGTCAATCAAAGCACGATAAAGACAATAAACGATGCTGTAAAATTTCTGTGGCACTGTAATATAAACGAACCAAGAAAAGTATTCTAAATGAAATAAAGGATACTTTTAAGCAAAAAAATCCTCACCATTTACTTAAATTTAATCAAAATGGTAGATAATCCAGCATTAAATAGAAATTATCGGAGGCATAATGAAAAATTTTCTTCTACTTGTGGCATTAATTCTCTCCTTTGCATTTGATGCAAATGCTCCTCCTACTACTTTTGTTGATACAAATGATACAACATCATCGGTGATATGCAAGATAATAGGCTATACTCATGGCATAGGTGGACCAATGATCACAATAGTGATAATAGGTGCAGCGTTGCTTGCAATATTCGGCAGAATGCCGTGGCCAGCGCTTTTTGCACTCGGTGCATTTACTGCTGTGTTTTTTGGCGCTCCTGTAGTCGTTTCAAAAATAACACCAGGAGGTGTGATTTGTCAAAACGGTGCAGTAGCGAATAAGCCATAGAAATTATTGGAGGCATAATGAAAAATTTTCTTCTACTAGTGGCGTTAATTCTCTTCTTTGCATTTGATAATGCTTTTGCTAGCAGTGTTACTGATGACGCAACGTCAAATACAATATGCAAAATAGTAGGCTATACTCACGGCATAGGTGGACCGATGATCACAATAGTGATAATAGGTGCAGCTTTGCTTGCGATATTTGGCAGAATGCCATGGCCAGCGCTTTTTGCACTCGGTGCATTTACTGCTGTGTTTTTTGGTGCGCCTGTAGTTGTTTCAAAAATAGTACCAGGCGGTGTGATTTGTAAAAATGGTGCAACTGCTTGCCCTGATGGTAAAGTATGGAATGCAACAACAAATACATGCAACTAGGCACTAAAATTTCAGAAAAACATTAGCTAAATGGTGCTCCTTAAAGGAGCACCATTATTCCACAATTGTATAAATGTTGTCCAAGTGAATAACACTGAGATCCGGGAATTTTTATAAACTGATAGGATGACAAATTTACTAGAACCCTCACCATTTACTTAAATTTAATCAAAGCGATAGATAATCAAACATGAAACAGAAATTATAGGAGGCGTAATGAAAAATTTTCTTCTACTTGTGGCGTTAATTCTCTCCTTTGCGTTTGATGCAAATGCTAATACTAGTGGTGGCACCACCAACACCGTTTTTGTTGATGAAAGTGATATAACATCATCAGCGATATGCAAGATAATAGGCTATACTCACGGCATAGGTGGGCCGATGATCACAATAGTGATAATAGGTGCAGCTTTGCTTGCGATATTTGGCAGAATGCCATGGCCAGCGCTTTTTGCACTCGGTGCATTTACTGCTGTGTTTTTTGGCGCTCCTGTAGTCGTTTCAAAAATAACACCAGGAGGTGTGATTTGTGAAGACGGTGCAGTAGTGAATAATCCATAGAAATTATAGAAGGCGTAAACGTAGTTTTCTTTACTTGAAAGTGGTAAGTTTTACCACTTTCAGTGTCTATAACTACCTAATAAATTCTCTTTCTGTAATCATATCAGTTAAAGTCTGGATTCCAGCGCCACGCGCTAGAATGACAAGGCTGATCGTCATGTCACCGCGAACCGTCATACCGCGATTCATTCGCGGTATCTCAGCCGCTAACAAGTAGCGGGATGACGGTTGTCGTTTAGCCATAAATATTTAAGAAATTTACCAAACGAAAAAAAAGGCAAAAGAAGCCCTGGTCATTGTCTATTTTCAGTATTGGCGTTTTTTAAGTCTTAAACACTGCAATTTAGCTGCTTTTAAATGCAACTCACCTTAGTTTAAATGTTTAAGAAATTTACTAAGCAAAAAAAGGCAAAAGATATCCCGTATTAGCTAGTTGTCACTCTCTAATCCTGCAAATTGGCGTACTATACTGTCTTAAACGCTTTATAAGCGCGTTTCAGCTTATATAGGTAAAAACCCAGAAATGTTGTGAAGAAGTAAAGTGTGCATAGTGCAAAAAATTAAAAATAAGACGCCAATTACGTAATACTGTTGTCATTTAATCTGCACAGATGAAGATAACTGAACACCTTCAGTATCATGATAAGGGGGCTGGCGAGGTTTGTCAAGGAAGTTTTGCATTTAATTCATTTGATAATTCAAAAAACTTGAAAGAATAAAGATAGCTATTGAAATTATCTTGATTTACATCAGTTATCCAAGTTTGACATTGAATACTTAACACTTCCTCCATTAACGCCTTTCTGTAATGTTTATCCAGATGAGACATTATATCATCAAGTAGAAGAAGTGGTGCCTTATTGTAATGAATACACCTTGCTTTTACACTGGATAAAATAATAGAAAGCAGTAATAACTTTTGTTCTCCAGTGGAGCACAGATTTATTGGTACGTTTCTTTTTTGACAAAAAACCCGAAAATTATCGTTATGCACACCAAAGGTTACTCTACCAGTCAATGAATCTTTTTCTCTGTTTTCCTTTAGACGATTCTGAAAATATTCTGCAGTATCGTCCAAAGTTAGCTGGCTGCTGAATTTCAAACTTGCCTTCGGAAAAAACTCACTGGAATGGTTATCAATTGTGTCTTGTAGTGTCTTTAAAACAGACGATCGCATACGTAAAATACTAACTGCATTAACGGCCATTATGTTTTCAAGACTAGAGAGCCAATTTTCGTCCAAGGTGTTCTCTCTCAACAGTTTACTTCGCTCACGTTTAGCTTTTCTGTGTTTCATGTAGCAGCAAGTGTAATTTTCCTCAAACAGTGAGACTATACGGTCTAAAAATTTTAATCTGCCACTTGGAGAATTAAGAAGAACATAGTCCATTTGTGGAATCAGCCATATTACATTGGATATCTTATACAAAGATGAATAACTCGATTGCGTTTTTCCATCAATTTGTATTAGTTTCTTATCAAAACTCTTTGCGATACCAATTGAATTAAAATCCATTCCATTAAAAAAATCATAGTGCACTACCCAATCTTCATTACTGAATCTATTTTGTATCTCACTGGCTTTTGCTTTTTTCATTCCATTGCTTTTAGCAAGCAACGAGATTGCTTCAAGTATATTAGTTTTACCAATACCGTTTTTGCCAGTTATTACAACTGAGCTATCATCTGAATCCAGTTCAAAGTTTGAGTGGCTACGAAAATTATGTAATTTCAGCTTTTTTATGTAGCAATGGGTAGCCATTAACCTATTCTTTAGTTTATATTCTCTTTACTTCTTCCAGAACCTCATCAACATGTCCACTAACTTTTACATTTTTCCAGATCTTCACTATTTTACCTTTTTTATCTATTAAAAAAGTAGTGCGTTCTATTCCCATATACTTTTTGCCAAACATACTTTTCTCTACCCAAACACCATATTTTCCCAACATTTCAGCATTCTCATCAGAAACTAAAGAAAACGGCAGAGAATATTTTGCTTTGAAGTTAGTGTGACACTTAACACTATCTTTTGATACACCAATTATCACTGTGTCAAGGAAAGAAAAATCATCTATTTTATCTCTAAAGCCTTTTGCCTCCATTGTACAACCCGGAGTATCGTCTTTAGGATAAAAATAAAGAACTACATTTTTTTTATCAAAAAATTCACTCAGTGATAAATTTTCACCAGAATCTGCTGGCAAGCTAAAATCGGGTGCATTATTTCCTACTGCTAATTCCATACCTTGCTCCATTAATAACACTTCCACCTATAGTAGTATATTGTAGTCAGAGTATCAAATTTTATATATAGCTAACAGATAAGATTCTTGATGGGGGCTTATTGATGAATTTCTGCCTACCTTCTCGGCTTGCCGCTCTTGATAAAGTGTGGTTTTCGTCTGATGTAAGGCCATATCAAATAGATCCTATTAAAAATCAATCGAATCTTCACATGTTTGTTCTTCATAAAAGAAGTTCAATGTTATCGTAGTACCAAGTTTTGCTTCACTTTTAATGTCAAAAGTTCCACCCATTAACTCTACTAATTTCTTGCTTAGCGGCAATCCGATGCCCGTACCTTCGTTTCTATACCCCGAATCTGCTTGGCCAAAAACAGACATAACTTTATATATGTCCTGCTGCATTATTCCTATTCCATTGTCATGAAACTCAATAGTTAATAAGTTTTTTTCTATATTTTCTTTTATCACCATTCTTATTAAACCATCTTTGGGAGTAAACTTGATTGAGTTTGATAATAAATTTATTATAACTTGTTTCATTCTCTTGGAATCTGCAATGACTAATAATTGTTTATTAGTCATCTCTTTTTTTAAATTAATCCCGGCTTCTTTTAATTTAGGCAATAGCATATTTACACATGAATCTATTATTTTGTTCAGGTTAAACTTCACTTTTTCTACTGTTAAACTACTTGATTCAGCTTTTGAAAAATCTAACACATCATTAATTAAGGCAAGTAAGTGTGTCCCTGCATTATATATATCGTCTGCATACTCCTTGTATTGAGAGTTATCCATTGAACCTAAAGTTTCATTTTTGATCAACTCTGCAAATCCAATAATAGCATTAAGAGGTGTGCGTAATTCATGTGTAACGCTTGCAAAAAACTTTAGCTTGTTTGCATTTTCTTGCTCTAATGTCTCTTTTATCTGCTGTAATTCAATGTTAGTTTTATGTTGCTTGGCTAGCATTTGGGTATTAGAAAAGTGCAAATAGAACATTATTAATATTAAGATTATTAATAATAGGCCCAAAAATGTTAAAAACAGGCCATATGCTATAACATAAGAATTATTGTAGTTTCGAAGAATCTTCAAAAAAAACGACGGTTTAACGCTATTTTCATGGAATATAGGGAAAATAGAAGTTAATGTATTTCCTGTAGTATAAAATATTTCTTGGTTACTTAATAGTTTATCAATTTCATCGTTTGTAAGTAACTGTTCATAATCATAATCTTGAGTGTTAAAATTACTGAATATTATTCTGCCGTTTTGATCATACAGTATTAAGCTGAAATCCTTTACTTTGCTCACTGATTGTAATAATTCAGCACGTAGTTTTACTAGTTGGTTTATGTAGTCAAAATTTTTGTATTTAATGTGATGCTTTTCTATTAGTAAATAATGGTATTTTTTTATTATGCCATTTTCCAGTACGCTTTTTAAGTTTACACTTGAATCACGGTAAGAAGAAAGGAAATTACTCCTTAGTAAATGATTACAATATATCACACTGAATAAAATCATAAAGATCGATGAGAGTAATACAATAACTTTTGTGTATTTGTTTTTCTTCAACGCAGAAAACATCAATTTACCTAGCTTATACATATCCTTCTTATTGTGAAACAACGGTTTTTATGTTATTAATAATAAAATTTAGCATATAATATTTTATGACAATTTCTCCTATTTTGCCAGTTTATTCTCCTGTTAATATAAATTTTTCTCATGGCAAAGGTATCTACCTATATGATGTTGATGGTGAGCGCTACGTAGATTTTCACTCCGGAATAGCCGTTAGTAGCTTAGGTCACACTAATTCGCGATTAATTAGTGCTCTTAAATTGCAAGGAGAAAAATTATGGCATATATCAAATACCTATAATATACCTGCTGCCAATAATTTTGCAGAAAAATTAATAAACAATAGTTTCGCTGACACTGTATTTTTCTCAAATTCTGGATCAGAGGCAGTAGAATGTGGACTTAAGATTGCTAGGATCTATCAAAATGGAAAAGGCAATAAAAATCGTCACAGAATTTTAACATTTCATGGTGCATTTCATGGAAGAACCTTTTTAACTTGTGCTACAAACGATAAACAGAAATTTTCTGAATTACTAAATCCCTACATTGATTGGTGTGATAACATCGAGCCCAATATTGAGAGCGTAAAGAAAGCAATTTCAAGTGGTATAGGCGTTATATTAATAGAACCAATACAAGGGCAAGGTGGTATCAAAGTAATGAATGAAGTCTTTATGAAAGAACTAAGAAGGCTGTGTGATGAAAATGACATATTGTTATTTTTTGATTGCGTACAATGCGGTGCTGGTAGGACAGGAAAATTATTCGCATACGAACATATAGGAGTGGAACCTGATATATGTGCTCTTGCAAAGGGAATAGGCGGGGGGTTTCCGCTGGGGGCTTGTCTTGCAACTGAAAATGCTGCTAAATATATGGCGGTCGGTATGCACGGTTCCACTTTTGGTGGCAATCCGCTTGCAACCTCAGTAGGTAATGCTGTGCTCGAAGAATTGCTCAGCCCCGGCTTTTTGAAAAATGTTGAAATTAGAGGTAAATACTTAAAAAATAAACTAGAAGACTTAGCAAGTAAATTTCCAATAATAGAGGAAGTAAGAGGGAAAGGGTTAATGCTTGGAATAAAAGTGAAAGCAGACAATCAAAAGTTTGCAGAAGAGTTAAGTCATCGCGGCTTGCTTACTGTTGGGGTAACATCAGATAACGTTGTGAGAATTTTACCTCCACTCATTATCACTGAAAAAGAGATTGATGAAGGCATCGAGATTTTGACTCAATATTTATCTGAGAAATCTTCTGATTAGATACTTGCATTAATATGAACGACAATCTGGTATGCTTAGGAATTATTACCTCTCCTCACGGAATTAAAGGAGCTGTTAAAGTAAAAACCTTTACTGAAAAGCCTGAAAATATCTCCTTATATGGTAAGCTAATAAGTGGTGATGAGAATTATAAAATAGACTCAGTATCCGTCATAGGTGATAATTTAGTAATAGCTACAATAAGCGGAGTAAATTCCCGTAATGAAGCAGAGCTTTTAAGGAATAAGAAGCTATATATAGAAAGAAGCAAGTTACCAGAGCTAAATGATGAGGATGAATTTTACCAAAGTGACCTTGTAGATATGGAAGTAAGGCTGAAAAGTAATGAATTATATGGCTATGTAAAATCTGTGTATAATTTCGGCTCAGGGGATATATTAGAAATTTTAGTTATCAGCACAAAAAAACGTATTATGCTGTCTTTCACTAAAGAGATATTTCCACATATAAATATAAAGGGGAGGTATATAGTATTAAATATACCAGAATTTATTGACTAATAAAGACTTTGATATTTATATAAAGCTATTTATAATTATAAGATCAAATTGAAAATGTAATTATGGCAGAAAGAGCTAACGATATCAGACCAGGTCAGGTGTTGGAACATAACGGCGGATTATTTTTGGTTGTAGGTATTATGCATACTCAACCTGGTAAAGGTGGTGCATACATACAAGCCGAAATGAAAAACATCAAAACCGGAGCAAAACACTATGAAAGATTTCGTTCTGATGCAACAATCAGAAGGGCAATTTTAGATGAAGAGGAATATGTTTACCTTTTCACTGAAGGAAACATTGTAAATCTTATGCATCCAAGTAATTACGAGCAAATCACTATAAATTTGGACTTATTGGGAGAAAAAAAAATTTATTTACAGGATAACATGAAAATTAAAGTTGTAGCTTATCAAGACAAAATAATTTCTGCGCATGTGCCTGATTATGTTACACTTGCTGTGAAAGAAACAGAGTCTGTTATTAAAGGACAAACTGCTACTGCTTCTTATAAGCCTGCAATTTTGGAAAACGGAATGCGCGTTAACGTGCCTCAATTTATAAAAGAAGAGGATAAAATTGTAGTATATACTCCAGGTGACAGCTATTATGAAAGAGTGAAAGAGTAAAAGGAAGAATGTCCCTCTCATCACCACGAATTAATGTGATGCTTGATTCTGTGCGTAATGCTTCCAAGCAGCTTATGCGCGATTTTAATGAATTGCAAATTTCTAATGTTAAATCAGCAGACTTTATTAATAAAACTTATTCAAAATCCAAGCAAACCATATACGATTGCTTGCACGACTACAAACGAGACTATGGTTTTATTTTTGAAGATGATACTGATCAAGAAGTAAAAGATAACACTTATACCTGGTTTATTATGCCTATAGAGGGCAGGGAGAACTTTTCTAGTTGCATGGTTTATTTTGCAGTATCAGTCTGTCTCATTCATAAAAATAAAGTTGTGGCAGCTGTAATTGATGCTCCGGCTCTTAGAGAAACTTTTTGGGCAGAAGAAAAGAAAGGTGCTTTTCTTGAGGATTTTAGATCTCGTCATGTAAAAATGCGAGTGAAAAGCCGTGAAGGGGGTCTAATAGATGTAAGTGGTAATTTGTTAAATAAATTGCTGCCTGGCAATAGTAATGTACGCTCCATAGGTTCAACAATTTTAGGCTTTGCATACCTTGCGGCAGGAAGGCACAGTGGAATAATTTACTCTGGAGTTAACAAATATAAAGCCTTGCTCGGTAGACTTTTTCTGCAAGAAAGCGGTGGAAGGCTAACGGAAGACAACGGGCTAATCATTGCTGGAGATATAAAACTATAGCTAAAGTAATTTATGTTTACCTACAATTTGATAAGCGTAAAACTCGTCATTCCGCTACTTGTTAGCGGAATCCATGCTGAGATACCGCGAATAAATCGCGGTATGACGTAGGGCTGTACTAGCTATAGCATAAACAGGCTACAGAGATAGACAACTTTTCGAAAACTTTTACAAGAGATTCTGTTAAATGCTCTATCATTTCATCGGTATGATAAGGTGTAGGGGTAATACGGAAACGCTCAGTTCCTCTTGGAACTGTCGGGTAATTTATATGTTGAACATATATTCCATACTCATCAAATAATAATTTTGATGCTTTTTTGGATAACTCTGAGTTGCCAATTATTATTGGAATTATATGAGTTTCTGTTGGAATGAAGTTAATTCCTGCATTTCTCAGTGAGTTTTTTACTTTTTCAACGACTTGCTTTTGCTTTTCCCTTTCAATGTTGCTCGATTTTAGGTGCTCAACGCTTGCCTTTGCTGCCGCTGCTAAAACAGGCGACATAGCAGTGGTAAAAATAAATCCTGGAGCGGAACTTCTTATTACATCTACCAAGCTCTTTGAAGACGCTATATACCCACCCATCACTCCAAAAGCCTTTGATAGTGTACCTTGAATAACGGTTATTCTATCCATCAGACCTTCTCTTTCTGCAATTCCGCCACCATGTGAACCATACATGCCAACTGCGTGCACCTCATCCAAATAGGTAATTGCATTATGTTGATCTGCCAGGTCGCATATTTCTTTAAGCGGAGCTACATCACCATCCATTGAATATACGGATTCAAGTGCTATTATTTTTGGTGTCTTTTTGTCTATAGACTTGAGTAACTGCTCTAGATGATTAACATCATTGTGTTTAAATATATGTTTTGGCCTTTTTCCTGATTTTATGCCTTCTATCATCGAAGAATGGTTCTTCTCGTCTGAAAAAATTACTACGCCCGGAATAACAGACGATAAAGTGCTAAGTGTTGTCTGGTTAGCGAGGTAGCCACAAGCAAAAGTTAAAGCAGCCTCTTTTTTATGCAAACAAGCTAAGGATTTTTCAAGTTCAACAACCTCTTTTGTTGTACCAGATATATTTCTTGTTCCTCCAGCACCAACAGATGAATTTTGGATAGCGGCAATTACACTCTCATTTTGTGACATTCCCAAATAGTTATTACTGCACCAGACTATTACTTCCCTATTTCTTTCATAGTCCATAATGTGGGGGAGCCTACCTGGTAATGACGCAAAGTGCGTAAATTCACGGTAGCGCCCCTCATCTTTTATATCTTTTATTTTATTCAAGAATATTTCTTCGTAGTTTACCAAGTCCTTATTTACCGATAATTAACATAATTATAATAAATTATTAAATGGTAAACTACTATATTTATTATACATGTACGGCAGTAGGTACTTTCCCCGTGTTGAAAGGTTTGTCAACCTTGTTGTTTTCAACTTGGCTTTTAGGTGTACAGCAGTATATAATTGCAACGGCAACCAGACAACAAGCTCCAACTGCTATTCCTGCAGCTAGCATTTCCAAATAAACTGCAATAGCTACTCCTGAAACAACTCCAGCTACTGCTAACGTCCATGTAGCTATGGTAGGCCACTTACTCTTTTGCGTATTTTGTGTTGCAGTAATAGAGGTTGATTGATTGTTTATAGCACTAGTTTTTTCTACTGCTGCAGGCTTTTCCTTACTGTTAATAACACCTCCAATTGTAGACACATTGTCAGCATTCGAAGAAACTTCACTTACCCCCAACTTCTTTTCACAACCCGTAATTTCTGGAGTTGTGGTAAGTGTACTATTGCTTCCGGTATTATTAGAACTTGTAGATTGGTCTCCTGAATTTGGCAAATCGTTGTTCAGTGAAATATTAACATTACCTTGTTTTGTATTATGGTTTTTAATTTCTTTTTTAATTTCTTCTACTTTACCCTTAAAGGGACCGTCTTTATTTTTTACATATTGTAGTACAAGAGTAGGAGAGTTACTTTTTAGAATATTTCCGAGTTCTTCTCTTGAGTTAGTACTGGTTTTGCTTATAAGTCCATCAATCTTTTTCTTAACAGGACTGGCAAGTTGCTTAACACCTTTTTTTCCGCTGCCTTTTTTGATTTCACCCTCCTCAAAACTATTAATTAAAGGCTCCTGCGTTGAAACCCCTGTGTTATTTAAGATAGCATTTTCTTCCTCCCCTGCAAGAACATTTTTTTCTGTCTGTTGACTGCCAGCACTTTTGGATTTTGGGTTTCTTTGACTGCTTGGTTGATTGTTATTCTCTTCATTTACTACAGCCGTATCGCCTTTTATAACAGGTGATACTGCATTATCACTGCTGCTTCTTTTATTAACTTGTGTATTCGCTTGTGTCTGTATATTTGCTTTACTGGAAGTATTGATTAATTTACTACTTTCTAACAAATTTCTAATTAGATATAGATGACTCAAAGTATCTCTATTTTTTTGATACTCATTACGAGTCATACTTGGAGAAAGTTCCATACTTATTTTTTCAAGCTGTTCTGCAATTACTGGTAAAGCTTTCTCAAATTCTTCCTTGCATATTGCCTGAAGAGCTGCGAATTTTAGGTCAACATGCTGACATAAGGGTACAACAACTCCATAACTAGCTTCTTTTATTGCATTTCTCAGTATATTTTGTATGGTTTGCCTGACTACTTGCTGTTTATTATTGAGTATGCTTTGATAAATTTGAACATGAGCTAGAACACTGACTATAATCTCTTGACTTTCAGTATTAGACAATGCAATCAGAATTGATTCATATATTTCATCAAACTCGTTGTTTTTAGATTTATGATCAAGATAATTAATAACATCATTGCTGCATTTAGCACATTTTTCACACAAGTGCTCGATAAATGCAATATTACCAGCATCCAATGCAGTTTTCAGAATTAAATCATAAATTTCTTTTCTGCCACGAGCTCCTATGTTTTTCAGGATTTGTTGCCTTAGTATTGTAATAACTTTATCATCTGCAAATGCTTGTTCATATACATCGTAAATGGCACGATTTGCACTATTAGTGTATCGTTTGCACAGGTATTCAATGACAGATGTGTGTTCCTGGCTTATCGCAGTTTCTAACAAGGTAGCAAAGCTCTTTTTTAATAACTCTTCTGTTGAGGCTTTTTTAGTTAGCTTATTAATATATCCTTCAAATGCATCTAGCACTATCGTGATGAATTCTTCATTTTTGATCAGAGATGCTGTTTCAAGCGCACCATACAAAGGATTAGGTTTACTTGTTTTTAACACCTGTCCAAAATCTCTTAAAACGTATTCGACAAAAACTGTCTCTAGTAATTCTTGCTCTTTTCTTAGTGCTATAACTGAGAAAAAGTCAATCTTATTAGGTTCGACAAGTTGTATAGCTTGACCTTTTAATCTTCCATAAACTCTATCAGTATCATGGAATTTTTCTATAAAAGCTTCAATATATTTTTGACCACCAACAAGTACAGGTAAAAGACTTAAATTTTCTTCAGCAAAAAGAAAATCCTGATATTGCTCTACTAGCTTGTCATTAGCTGCAATTGCCAATAATACCAATTCTTTTACTGAATAATCACACTCAAAATTCTCCTGATCAAATTTATACTGTGATAGTACATTTGAGTATATATGTTGATGATCGCTTCTATCTTGTAAATCTAAGTTAAGTTGTTGCTCACAAAAACTCTTTAAATTTACATTATCCAGCGTAATAGACCTGCCTTCATAATCTTCAATATTTTGTACAACCTTGTCTAGTTCTTCACAATTATCTTCTTGTATAGCTTGATTTAGGATATTTGTTATTTCAGCGAAAGTTAAACTTTTAGGAATGGTATCAAATGAACCTTCATCTTTTGATTCTACGGTAAACGACCTATCACAACCATCAGGAAAGTTTGCAAGTATTGCATTCTCTAAACTTAGATCTTCAGAGGGTGTGCTACATGGAGTAGCTGGTATCTCTTGACTTTCGCTATCTAACACTTCAAACTCTTCTTCAATACCTGAATCTTCAGAATCTGGTTTTTCAAAACCATGGCAACTTTTGATTAATCTTTCAGAATTTGATTGGCCCTGTGAAGTTGTATCCTGTGATACAAAGTCTCTAAAATTGGAACCAAACATGTTTTACCTCCTAACTAGCAGCTAAGCTAAGTATAACATTAAACAGAAATCTTGCCAAGCAAATTATTCAATCTCTTAGCAAACAGACTTACATCATCCATCTCTTCACCTTCCACGATGCAAGCTTGGTAAAATAATAAATGAATCATGTCTTCCAATGTTGGGTTTTCACCACTTTCAGCATAAGATTTCATTATACTCTTTATTACAGGATGCTTAGTATTAATTTCAAGCACCTTTGGCGTGCGGTAATTTAGCTGCTTTTGTTCACGCAAAAAACGCTCCATGCGAAGATCCATAGCACCTTCATCAACCGCTAGGCATACGGGACTATCAGTCAATTTTTTGGAAATTTTTACGCTTTTTACTGAATCTCCAAGCACTGTGGTAAAATATTGCAGTATAGTTTCCTCAGTTTTTTCTTCATTCGATTTATTTTCTTCATCTGTCTTATCTTCTTCTGAAGAGAATTTTTCCAAATCAACATCTGCACGGGTTACAGACTTGATTTTCTGATCTTTGTATTCATGAATTACACTAGTCCAAAAGTCATCAACTGGATCAACAAATAGGAGGACTTCTAGTCCTTTACTGACGAATCCCTCAAGTTGCGGACTGTTTTTCACTGAATCCAAGCTATTTCCAGTGAGATAATAGATATGCTCCTGCTCAGGCTTCATTCTGCTTATATAGTCATCAATGCTGACTAATTTCTCATCACCAGTGCTATGAAATCTGCAAATCGAGAGCAGCGCTTCTCTCTCATCAGTTGGCATAGCTTCACAAAGACCCTCTTTTAATACTGCACCAAAATTGGTCCAGAATTTTGTGTACTCCTCTAAATTCTCTTTTGCCTTTTTACCGAGCTCTGATATCGCGCGTTTAGTGAGGGATTTCCTGATTTGCTCAACAACACGATTATTCTGCAACGTTTCTCTGCTGATATTAAGAGGTAAGTCCGGTGAATCAACAATACCTTTCAAGAAACGTAAATACTGCGGTATGATCTGTACATTATCTTCAGTGATAAATACTTTATTTACATATAACTTAACAGAGCAACGTCTATCTGGATGGAATAAATCAAAAGGTTTTATAGAAGGAACATAAAGCAAATTTGTATATTCTATTGCACCTTCATTTTTATTATGCAATATCATCCAGGGCTCCCCGCCAACGTGGGCAACACTGCGGAAAAAATCGTTGTGCTCCTCTTGAGTAACGTCATTTTTTGGCTTAGTCCAAATTGCAGCCTTACTGTTTAACTTTTCACTTTTTCCTTCTTCGTCTATAAATTCAACAGGAAAATTTATGTGATCAGAGTAAGTAGTGACAATATTTTCAACACGAAATTTATCTAAAAACTCGTTTTCTTCAGGATGCATAATGAGCGTAATTTTGGTTCCGCGAGGGACTTGATTATCTGACTTGCTGATTGAATATTCCCCATCTCCTTTGGATTGCCAGATCCAAGACTCCTCTTCTCCAGCTTTTCTCGATTCTACTATTACTTCTGATGCAACCATAAAGCTTGAGTAAAAACCAACACCAAACTTCCCAATCAGCTCCACAGTTTGGCTTGAATCCTTGCTATTCTTAATCGCATCCAAGAACTTTTGCGTACCAGAGCTTGCAATTGTACCAAGATTGTCTATTAAATCCTGTCTATTCATTCCAATGCCATTATCAGTGATATATAGCTCGTTCTTATCTTTATTGGAGCTGATAGTGATTTTTAATTCGTCACTCAAATCTAGCAAATTAGGGTTTAGTTGAGATTCATAGCGCAACTTATCACATGCATCTGATGCATTTGATATTAATTCACGCAGAAAAATGTCTTTATTGGTGTAAAGTGAATGAATCACTATATTCAGTACTTTCCCTACCTCAGCGTCAAATTTTAAATTTTCAGTTTCTTGTACATTATGCATTTTGAGCTCCATTATTTGCCTACTACCCTAATAATTTAAGTATTGAATCACGATCTTTCAAGGTCACGTACACCAAAATTAATGTGGGTGTAGTTATTATGACACCCAATTTATGGGATCTCTTGCATAACAAACTTTTGGCAGCGCATTGGATGAAACGAAAAACTTCCTTGACACCCTTCGCCAGCCCCCTTATCATGAAACTGAAGCTATTTATTTATCTTCGCAATCTCTGCAGTGGATTAATGACAAAAAAACTTAATGTATTTGGCGTAAATCATGCTTAATTTTTTGCACTATGTGCACCTCATGTCTTTATCAAATTTCTAGCTACACAAGCTGAAATACGCTATTTAAAACATCAAAAAACGCCAACTTAAAAAATGGATAGTGAATAATTAGCTACCCTAGGGTTTCTTTGCCTTTTTTTCTGTTTAGTAAATTTCTTAACGTTTATAATTTAGATTAGTTGCGGCTTAAAAGCGGCTGAGTCACGGTTATTAAGCGTTTAGAATAAAAAAACGCCATACTTGAAAGTATAATGTAAGTAACTAGCCAACCATCGGGCTTTTTTTGCCTTTTTTTCGTTTGGTAAATTTTTTAATACTTAGATTAGTTGCAATTTAAGAGACCAGAAATGGTCAGTGCTTGGCACTGGAATAACGTCCTCCTTTGTTATCCCAGTGCCCAGACACTGGGATCCAGGAAACTTAATTGCAAGTAATGCATTGGATTTGGTGAGTATGGGTTTTATGTTATAGAATGAAACACTTTTGGTGAATTTGTAAAGAAAACTGGATCCCAGTGTTTGGGCACTGGGATGACAAGGTATAAACCTTATCGTCATGCCGCCGCGAACCGTCATACCGCGATTTATTCGCGGTATCTCAGCCGCTAACAAGAGATCCCGCTAACAAGTAGCGGGATGACGGTTGTCGTTCAGCCACAAACATTAAGAAATTTACCAAACGAAAAAAAAGGCAAAAGAAGCCCTGGGGTTATTATCCGCTTTAAAATATTGGCGTTTTTTATGTTTTAAACGCTTGACAAGCGAGATTCAGCCGCTTTTAATTGCAACTAACCTACGCTGCAAATGTTTAAGAAATTTACTAAGCAGAAAAAAAGACAAAGAATCCCCGAGTTAGCTAGTCTTTTACTATCTCTGTCGAGTATTGGCATTTTTTGATGTCTTGTAACGCTTTATAAGCGCGTTCAGCTTATTTAGATAAAAATCTAGATGTAGATGAAGTTTTGTAAAGACATACAGTATCTATATACTGCAAAAAATTGAACATAAGACGCCGATACATTAAGTAATCCTTACCTTTTAATCTGCAGATTGGCGAAAGCAAATACAATAGCTTCACTATCATGATAAGGGCGCTGGCGAAGGGTGTCAAGCAAGTTTTTTCGTTTCTATTCCCAATAAAAGTTTGTTATATGGTTATGCAAGAAGTCTAATGAATCGCGGTATGACGTCTTAGCTATAGATGCTGGTTTGTGTGATTTCAAGAGAAGTTTAGTAGATAAGTTGTGTTTTAAACCAGATTCGGTATTTTAAACTGAACATTTTCAGTAATACCACCTGGCATAACTGAAATTTTTACACTCAGGTTTACTTTTAGGTAGTCTATTAATTCATCAACTAATATGTCAGGAGCGGAAGCACCTGCGGTGATTCCTATCTTTTCTACGCCCTGAAACCAGCTTTTATTCACACAGCTGTAATTATCAATCAAGTAGGCTCTTTTTCCTCTGGCAGTGCACAGATCTAATAAGCGGTTTGAATTTGAGCTATTTTTACTTCCTACAACTAATACCATGTCTACAATTTCAGCTAGCTTTTTAACAGCATTTTGTCTGTTTTGCGTTGCATAGCATATGTCCTTTAAATCTGGACCTGTTATGCCTGGAAACCTTAATTTCAAGGCAGCAATAATGTCACGGGTATCGTCGATGCTTAACGTAGTTTGTGTAACATAAGACAAATTATCTGGATCTTTAACCTTTAAATCATATACATCCTGCAAAGTTTGCACTAAAGTGATAGGATTGTTTACTCTTCCCCTAATTCCCTTAACTTCTGGATGGTTTTCATGCCCAATGAGAATTAATTCTTTACCACTGTTTTCATACCTTTTTGCTTCTTTATGCACTTTGTTGACTAAAGGACATGTTGCATCAATCACTTGAATACCCTTTCTTTTTGCCTCATCTTCTATATTTTTTGATACTCCGTGCGCGCTGAAGATCAGTATTCCTTCATTATCTTCAATTTCCTCGATACTGCTTACAAAAACCACTCCTTGTTTCTTAAAGTCCTCTACTATATATTTATTGTGAACAATTTCGTGTAGCACATAAACTTGGCGCTCGTTTTTGTATTTTTCTAAAGTAATAGCTAATATGTCCACAGCTCTTTTTACCCCGGCACAAAAACCTCGTGGTTCAGCTAAGATGATTTCCATTTTTGTCAAATCAAGTAAATATGCAAGCATTACTTAAAAATAAGCTCCGCTCACTGTGTTTTATAGTACCATTATTTATATTTTATATAATAATTATTTTTCGCATATTCTCTTTAACATTTGATCAACTTACTACTTCAGAAAATTTTAGAAAAGATAATATAGTACATAAACAACCTGATATTTTAGATAGAAATGGAGTGGTAATAGCAACAAATGTGCCCACAACATCACTATATATAGATGCAACCAAAGTAAAGAATCCGGAAAGTATAGCAGCACAACTGTGTTCTACTTTGCATGACCTCGAATACAAGAACTTATATAGAGTACTTACTTCAGAAAAGAAATTTGCTTGGATAAAGCGGCACTTGACTCCAAAAGAATTACTAGCGATCAAAAACGCTGGTGTACCAGGAGTAAATTTTGATGACGACATAAAGCGTATATATCCTCACAGTAATTTATTTTCACACGTGCTTGGTTACACTGACATAGATGGCAATGGTATTGCAGGAGTTGAGGCGTATATAAGTAAAAACAATGAGCAAGAAAAGCACATAATACTATCCTTAGATACACGAGTGCAAAGCATAGTGCATGAAGAGCTAACTAAAGCTGTAAGCAGATATCAGGCACTTGGCGGAGTAGGAATTGTTTTAAATGTGAGAAATAGTGAAGTTATCTCGATGGTCAGCCTACCTGATTTTAATCCCAACTTACAGAATAAGGCAGAAGACGTACAAAAGTTTAATCGCGCCAGCCTTGGGGTATATGAGATGGGGTCGGTATTAAAATACTTTACAATAGCCGCAGCGCTTGATGCGAACGCTACAAAAACTAGCGATTTATATGACGTATCAACACCAATCACCATCGGAAAGTATAAAATTCAGGATTTTCATAAATCTAAAATTCCAAAAATTACTGTGCAAGATATATTTGTAAAATCATCCAACATTGGTGCAGCAAAAATTGCAGTCAAACTAGGTATTGAAAAACAGGTAGAATACTTTAAAGCTATGAAGCTATTTTCTCCTTTGAAAATAGAAATACCAGAAAAATCCACACCGATAATCCCGGATAAATGGAGTGAAACCACTTTAATAACAGCATCTTATGGTTATGGCATAGCTGTAACTCCTATACATCTTGCACAAACTGCAGCAGCATTAATCAACAATGGGATATTTCATAACGCAACCTTGATGTTGAATAAAAGAAGTATAGGAGAGCAAATTATCTCAAGAAGAACTTCCAGGGAAATGAGAAAATTATTACGTGCAGCAGTAACAGATGGCACTGGCAGAAAAGCAAAAATAAAGGCATATTCAATAGGAGGAAAAACTGGATCGGCGGAAAAAGTTGTAGATGGTAAATATAGCAAAGATGCAAACATAGCATCATTTATAGGAGTGCTAACTATGCTTGACCCAAGGTACATAGTGCTAATTGCTATTGATGAGCCTCAAGGGATGCACCATACCGGGGGAATAATTGCTGCGCCTATAGTAAAGAACATTATAAATAGAATAGCGCCTATACTAAATGTTACACCTGAGATGTAAAATTATGATTGCTTTACTACAACTTCAAATTTATCATCACCAAAATCCTTATTAATATACCAAGAACCATCATCTTTAGTTACAAATTCAAGACCTTTAAGGTCTTTTTTTATTGTCTTTCCATTTTGACCATCAATAGCGATATTAATATCGAATGTAATAATGTCTAGATTTATCATAGCTTCTTTCCCGCTGCACGAATTTAGACTGAACTTGCCTAACATGACATCATTAAAACTCACTTCCCCTGTATAGACATCACACTGACCGTCCACACAACACGTAGTTTCAATATAGAAAAGATCTGACATACAAAATACCTTAAAAAAAAGAACTAAACATATATGGCCACTACACCACACCGCTAACAAGTAGTAAAGCGTCGATAAACCTAAGTTACTTTAGCTACGTAGCCATAATACAGCTAGAAATGTAAAATTCAACAGTTAATTGTGTGATTAATAGAGAAGTCTTATTTAGTACACCTTATAGGAATGGCTGTTTAGTTTTTTTGTTAATCTTTTTTACCATGCTGTCAATCATATGCTTTATCCCTTGATATACAGAGTATGTACTTTCGTCGCTACGCATATAAGCAGAACAGGAAAATACATTATGTTCTTCGTCTTCTATTGATAACTCTGTATCGCATTTTATGTGCTCGCCGCCAAGCCTTTCTATCAACTGTTCTCTGTCATCTCCTATAGTTACCTTAACCTTACTTTCTTCTTTACCTATCTTGCTACTTAAAATTGAAACAATGATGGCTGGAGATATGCATATCGCTCCTATTGGCTTTTTTGTAACAAAAAATTCTGAAACTAATCTTTCAAATTCAGGCATTACTGTCACCATGTCTTTACTTTCAGCTAAGTCAGATAAATTTTTCGCAACCCCGTATCCACCAGGTACAACTAGCATGTCAAAATTTTCAGCTTTGGCTTCTTTTAAGTCATATATTTCGCCTCTTGCGATTCTTGCTGCTTCCACAAGTACATTCCTTTTTTCTTTTGTTGCCTCTTTTGTTCTATGATTCATAACTTGTGTGATATTGATATCAGGTGCAAAGCATTTAACATCCACTTCCTGCTGATCAAGCACAAGCAAACTTAAAACCGCTTCTCTTACCTCTGCACCGTCAAGGTGACCACACCCTGATAAGACCACAGCAGCTTTTAATTTTTTTTCACCCATAAAGTACCTTGATTTCATATAATCTAGATATTTTAATACAAATTCTATATTTGGAAAGGGGTATGTTATATCAATTATAATATAATTAATGATTAGTATGTATAATTAGGCATATTTATAATCAACGAAGCTGAATATGGAATCTAGCAATAGTATGTTTTTTGACACTGACTATCCAGAACTAAGAAAAGCTATTTCAGATATAATAGAAAGTATTGCACAATCCTCACAAGAGGGGAAAAAAGAGTTATTTACAACCCTATCAGAACAAGTTAAAGGGATGAACCTCAAAGATTTAGGTTTAGCGATTAATGACCAAGGCTTGCAAAAGGAGGTCAACAAAGAATTATTTATAAAATTCATTGAAGAAGCGCTTGAAGGTTTAACTTCTGAAAATGTTGACTCAAAAATAATAGAAGAGGCGTTAAAATCTGTTAATCAGCAAGCAATAAGTAATGTTATAAATAATAATAAAGGTCCACTGGACAATCTAGTCAATTATTTTAAATCAGCATCTGCAAATAAAAAAATTGGAATAGCTTCTGCCGTAATGGTATTAGGAGCAGCATTTTCTCCACTTATTGTGCTTGCTACATTAATAGCACTTGTAGGTATTGGAGCACGTTATGCAGGAATAGGTATAGTAAAGGCAGGGGAAAAAATAAAAGAAGGTGCGATTGATGCAGGAAAAGCAGTGAAAAGTTTATCTAAAAATTTAGGGGATAAATTGCCTGAGGTTGGGCCAAAAAAAGATAACTTTAGTAAATTATACAACAGTTTGGCTCAAGAGATTATAGGCTATAATATGTCCGAAGAAGGTGAAAAAATAAAAAACGCCCAGAGTAAAGCAAAGGTCATAGGCATGCTTCAAAATGAAGGGCAGCGATCTGCTATACAAGAGTTAGTAAAGAATGGAACTATTCAAAATTTTTCAGAAGATGACATGAAAAAGCTTAGAGAAAAAGGTACTAGTACTTATGAAAGTGATAAGGAAGCACTTGAGGAACTTATGGAGAAATTTCAATCTAAAATTATGGCCATTGGTGAGGGTAAAATAGAGGAGGTAGAAAAAATGGTTAATGATAAAGTTAACCAAATGAAGTCACCAGTTCCTCAATTAGATAGTCCAAGTTCTGAACAAGCGAGTACAGGAGAAACCAAAACCCTCTGATGGCTTGGAGAGGGAGGGAATGGAAAAGGTAGAGATCTATTCTTTTTTATCCACTTTTTTGAGCAATCCACTTCCACATCTAACACACATCTCAGTGATTATAATATCCAATTTTTGATCATGTTTTTCTACAGGTAAATCTTTACAATATTGTTTCTCATAGGCTACACCTATAAATATTTTTCCAAGTGGCCGCAGTTTTTCTATCATTGTATCATACCAACCACCGCCAAAACCCAATCTATTAAAATGATCATCAAAAGCAATAACAGGAGTAATGATTGTGTCGGGAATTACGTCTTCATTTGTTTTGTTCCATTCCTCAAATTTTAGTAACTTATTTTTATTAGGAATTGCTACTTTATAATCTAAATCGAGTAAACTATGCATCAAAGGCACAACATCTATTTCCTCATCCATTGGAATGTAAGCTGCTATTGTTTTGCCTTTAACGTAGCTTAAGTTCTGATTAAAGAGATTAATAAGGGAATTTGCCGCATAACTGGAATAACTTTCATCAATATCTTTTCTTATAGCTCTATATTGCTCTCTTATTTCCTTTTTGTGCTGTTTAATATCTTTGAACATGATCTATCCATTTTGCAGTAAGTTTTTCTTGTAAACTATTTTGCTTCAAGCGCTCACTTAAAAAGTCAAAGTCAACACACCCCATATCCTGGTCTTGATTACTGCAACTATAAACAAAACTCCTTTCTCCTGTTTTCGCATTTATATGTTGCTGCACACACTGAGCGCAGATTTCTTTCATCATACACTGCATAGGAGAATTAACTGATGATATCGCTATGTGGCCTGATTTCAGATATGGCTTTAAAATTGTTTTTCTAGCTTCATTCACAGCTTTCATCATTTTGTCAGAACCAATAGTGATAATTTTATCTATAACGTTCAAATTAATACCTAATCTTCCTTGTTGATAAGAGACTATTGCATCAACTATATTACCATGAAAGGATTTATCTTGATCTCTGCTTGTTTCTATCAATCCTTCTTCACATGCCCAAACTACTGCATTTGATGCACGCTCTATCAGTGCTCGTTTAAATACATCACTTAACTTCTTATAGCCAGCAAAGTACAAAACCTTGTTATTATTTTCAAGACATGCCTTCCCTATCGAAAATAACACTGCATTTCCAACTCCACCACCAATTAGCATTATATTCTTCATGTGCTATTTTAACTGCATTTGTTCAAATTTTTTGAAATTTTATAGAACAAAGTAATTTATATAGTTCTATACACAAAGACAAGAACACTCTCTGACTTCAACTATACCGATAACTGATAGCTGCATTTTTACGCATATCATCTAATAACAAGTTGCTTTGTATCATAATCTTTTGTTGGTACATTTTCTGTTTGATTGCTTCTATACCCGCTACATTACTCTTGATATCACACAACATCATCAACTTTGCAGTGCCATTTTCTCTCAATTCTACTATTTCATTCACACTTGTTTTACTAAATAAAATCTGTAAATCAGGATTTAAATCTCGCATTTTTATTTCAAATTCTTTTGCGTTTGGCAGCTTAAAATTATCTGCCAATTTATCAAAATTTAAACAACTGACCTTTTGCTCCTTGAGATTATCTAATAAACTTTCTGAACCTTCAACCACAATCTGTTTTAATTTTAAAGTGCTTTCCAGCAGTGCATGATTAAGTTGTACTTTATCTATTACTTTTATAACGGAGTAACCTTCACTGAAACTGAATGGACCTGCTATGTCGCTGGTTTCTAATCCTTCTAAAACGCTCTTGAGTTTTCCTTTTAGCTGACTTAAATTAACTGTTGCTTTACGCATCTTTATTGGAGATTCTGGGTTATCACTGTTGCGTAATTTTTTTACTAAATCTTCAGCTATACCATAAACGTCCTTGTCTTTTTGATCAGGAATTATAAACTCTTGGAACGTGATAAGATAATCCGGCTTTTCTGTTTGCCTTTTTACATCATCTACTTCTTTATCGCTTATATTAATAAATGGCACAATTCTTACTTCAATAATTTTGCTCCACAGTAACTGACATTTTATTTGTTTTCTTAAAATACCAAGATCTATATTATGCTTCTCTATGTATTGATCAACTTCATTAGCCTTAAGTTTAAAACTTTGGGTTAAAAATAACATAATAGCATTATCTAACTCCTCGTTGCTCAATTTTATATTCAGCCTCTGTGCTTCATTGATAATGATAATTTCGTCTATTAGCTCCCTAAGCACTTGAGGCTTTGCTTCTTTTTGATTAACACTTTGAGTGCCAAACAATGAATTTATAAAGTTGATGCGTTTTTCGATATCTAAATTTGAAATTGGTTCACCATTTACATCTGCAACAATTTCAATCTCGGTTGCAAGCAACCTAAGTGGCAACACTATCAACAGTAAAATTAGTATTTTATACATACAAGTAAAGTTAATAACCAATTCTATAATAAATACTGAGTCAATGCTAGCCAACTTTTTAATAGTGATCTCAGTGACAATGGAAATAAAAACCATTGCAACAAAATCAGGTACGCTGGTAAATAGGCTAAAAACATGCTAATATAGCGAATTTAAACCGTGCTAAAAACAGTATACGGAAGGAGAGGGATTCGAACCCTCGATACGACTTTTGGGTCGTATAACGGTTTAGCAAACCGCCGCCTTCAGCCGCTCGGCCACCCTTCCAAATTTAGAACCTAAAGATTATATAATACCAAGACCTCTACCACCTGTCTAATGCTTTTAATTGCAATATTTGTATCTGTTCAGATGCATGGCTAATGCTGAAACAAAAATTCCAGTGCTCCCTTTCTTGTCATCCCAGTGCCCAGACACTGGGATCCAGGATTTTGATTAGCACTAAGTTGGTGAGCATATAAGTGTTATGTTAAAATATAACGTTTTTACGGAAAGTCTGGATCCCAGTGTCACGCACTGGAATGACATCGTTTACTATGTGCCATATTGCAATGTTCGTACAGTTGTGCGCGGTATAGATTCCGCTAACAAGTAGCGGAATGACGAATTTGTTGTTTTTCAAATTGTGGGCAAACCTAAGCCACTTTAGCTATAAATCAATAAAAACTAATTTCTGCTTTTTTCAATGATTTTCTTTGCTTCTTCCACACCAACCCATTCTCCAACTGCTACCGTTTTTCCCTTTTCCAGATCTTTATAATGAGAAAAGAAATGAGTAATTTTATCTAGTAGGCTTTTAGATAAGTCAGAATAGTCCTTTATATTGTCATAATAGCTATCAACACTGGAAACAGGCACTGCTAATATTTTCTCATCTTCTCCTTTTTCATCTTTAGTGAGTAATGCGCCTATTGGACGCACCGATATTAAAACACTAGATGCTAAGGGAAATTGAGTTAGCACCAAAACATCCACAGGATCACCATCACCTGCGCAGGTATTTGGTACAAACCCATAATTGCAAGGATAAGTCATTGAGGTAGATAAAAATCTGTCAACTTGTAACAACCTAAACTCTTTATTAAATTCATACTTTACAGGCTCAGCATTCGCACTTATTTCAATTACCACATTCACCGCATTTGGTCCTGCTGTTATTTTACTTAAATCCATAAATTACCTCTTAACTTAAGAATAAGCATTATACAATATATGCTTTTAAGTTGCTACATTTATGTAATTCTAAACTTATTTTCACGGGCTGTCCTAAATTTTCATTCGTCATCTTATTGACTGTTGAAAGTGGTGGTTCCTGTGATAATTGAAATAAAGCATATACTATTACGATAGTAAGCACTGCAGCAATTACTAGATTAGCAAAATTATCCTGTGGTAGGACACCTTTTATTGGATTAAATAATTTTTGCTCCATAAAGAAATAATCAGCAACATATAACCCAACAGATAATACAAACATACCTAAAATAAGTTTACAGACTGTGTTTTTATGGTCTTTTTCTTTTTTCTTGCTGGTGATAGGATTTGGCCTACATTCATTCTCTTCTTGCAGCACTGAGTAGTATATATTATCAGGGCTCGTTATTAATTGTTCAAATTCATCACTATTTTGGTTTTTTAACAGTTGCTCTAGGGTGTTTTTTGTATTTATAGGATATATTAATCCATCCATTTTCAATGCTTTCTCTTGCCGATCCACATTCTCATGGTCGATTGTATATTTATCTCTACTTGATAATCCGATCATGTGTAGTTTGCCAGCTAAGAACATTATATAGCTCTCTATTAACTGATTCTCACATATCTCTAATACTTCTCTTTTTACTGTTTTGTTAGATGACGAAAGTTCTTTATAGTGACCACCCAAAGAAAAGAACAATGCTATATCTTTATCTGCTTTTATGTCATGAATGGAATAATAGCTGCTGATAACGCACTTATTTAATGCAAATTCTCTGTCATATTTGTTTAATGTATTTCCTTCACTTAGTAACTTTCTAAGACCAATGAGTACTTTATTTTCAAAATCTTCTTCTGTTTTAAATATTGGTTCTCTCTTTGGATTTGCTAAGATGTTAAGTAAATCTAATTTTCTTCCATCTACTACTTCATTTATATATTCATTTAACTCAGATCCTTTAATAACTTCATATATTTTATCTATGACATCTTTAGTATTCAGGTTATTGTTTTCACTTAGAATTTGATAAGCTTGAGCATAAATTAAAAACAGCCCTTGTAGACTAAATTTTAAGTTAAAATATTTATCTAATGGTTCCTCTTTTTTTCTAATGAATTCAGACAAACCAAAATGATTTCTGTGATCCATAAAACGACCTAAGTCAGCATGTTGAAAGCTACCTAAAAAAATAAATAACGTCTCTAATAAATTACCCTTACCAACAATTTTTATTAGTTCTTCAATTTCTTTTATCATTGCTGAAACCTATAATGTTCTACTTTATAGTATAAGGGATACATGGCAAAATAGCAATAAATGTTATTAGACTTCTTGCATAACCCAAACTAAGTAGAAAAAGGTATAGCTATACCGCCGCGGCACTAACAAGAGATCCCGCTAACACGCAGCGGGATACTATCTACACCGTCATACCGCGATTCATTCGCGGTATCTCTCAACATAGATCCCGCTAACACGTAGCGGGATGACGAGACTTATCTTTATGCTGCCACGAACCGTCATACCGCCGCGGTATCTCTTAGCCGCTAACAAGTAGCGAAATGACAACAATCCTACGTCATACCGCCGCGGCGCTAACAAGAGATCCCGCTAGCGGGACGACGGTTATCGTTTAGCTACAAACATTAAGAAATTTACCAAACGAAAAAAAAGGCAAAAGAAGCCCCGTGGTTGGCTAATTACTTACATTATACTTTCAAGTATGGCGTTTTTTTATTCTAAACACTTAATAACCGCGATTTAGCTGCTTTTAAGCCGCAACTAATCTAAATTATAAACGTTAAGAAATTTACTAAACAGAAAAAAGGCAAAAGAAACCCTAGGGTAGCTAGTTATTCACTATCCATTTTTTAAGTTGGCGTTTTTTAATGTTTTAAATGCTTTATAAGCGTATTTCAGCTTGTGTAGGTCAAAACCCGGAAATTTGATAAAGACATAAGGTGCACATAGTGCAAAAAATTAAACATGAGACGCCAGATACGTTGAGTTTTTTTGTCATTTAATCTGTACAGAGAAGATAAATAAATAGCTTCAGTTTCATGATAAGGGCGCTGGCGGAGTTTGTCAAGCAAGTTTTTTCGTTTCTGTTATATGGTTATGCAAGAAGTCTATTGTATGTTTACACTCTGCATTAAAGCTTTTAGTTAAGAGCATATCCATCCACCGCCGATAACTTGCTCATCTTTATACGCTACACAGGCTTGACCTGGACTGATGCCAAAGTAATCGTCGTTTAAAATGACACAGGCTTTATTTTTTTCGTCAGTTGAATGTATTGTTGCTAAACTTCCCACATGTGATGATCTCAGCTTCACAGTTACTTCCATACCTTCCTTTGGTTGTTCTAACCAATTTAACTCCTTGATCAATATTTTTTTTTGCATTAATACGTTGATCGGACCTACTATAACCTCATTATTTTCTGTATTAATTTTTATCACATAAAGAGGTTCATTGTGTGCGATACCCAAGCCCTTTCTTTGCCCCACTGTAAAATTTACTATGCCACTGTGCTCGCCTAGCACTTTTCCATTAACATCCACTATTTTACCTTTCTGTACAGATTGTGGAGCTAATTTAGCTATTGTTTTACTATAGCTTTCGGAAACAAAGCATATATCTTGACTGTCCTGCTTTTCAGAAATTTGTAAGCTGAAATACTTTGCTAATTTTCTTATATCACTTTTATAGAACCCACCTAGTGGAAATCGCAAAAGCTTCAATTGCTCCTGAGTTGTAGCAAACAAAAAATAACTTTGATCTTTACTTTTATCAATGCTTCTGCACAACTTTACCTCACCATTTTTTTCTAACCTTCTCACGTAATGTCCTGTTACGAGCACATCCGCACCAAGATTTTTTGTAACTTGCAATAGATCACGAAATTTTACCGTTTGGTTACATCTCACGCATGGTATGGGAGTTTCCCCACGCATATAGGTACTCGCAAAATCCTCTATTACTTCCTTTTTGAATATTTCCTCATAGTTTAAAATATAGTGAGGAAAGCCAACACTTTCAGCTACACGCTTAGCGTCATAAATATCCTGTCCAGCGCAGCATGCGCCCTTTCTTGCGTTAGCATTACCGTCGGTGCCATAGAGTTGAAGAGTCATACCTACCACTTTGTACCCAAGGTTATGTAGCAGTGCTGCAGCAACGGAGCTATCAACTCCCCCGGACATTGCAACAACAGCCTTGGTCTGGTGCGGAGCTTTATCTTTTAGCAGAGGTTCTATTTCAAATTCTTTTAGCATAATCGCCTTAATTTATAAACACAAACTTGGTGTCATGCAAGTAGCTGACACTGGAATCTAGTTTCTATTACACAATTTCATCGAAACAGCATACTTGTTTATAGTCAATTTTTCTGGATCCCAGTGTTGGCTACTTGGATGACATCTTTATGCTTGAGGTAAAATTTGCTATAAAATTCGATGAACTACCTTTAAAAATAATTTAATCCTGCTTAAATAAAACATGGCCAAAATAATCCATGTTTTCAAGCACTTTTCCGCTACCCAGAGCAACACAACAAAGTGGGTCATCTGCAACACGAACCGGTAATTTTGTTGTTTCACTGATAACTTTACCTAGATTACGTAATAATCCACCACCACCGGATAAAACTATTCCTCTATCGACTATATCAGAAGAAAGTTCAGGTGGAGTGCTCTCCAGCGCAGTCTTAATAGCAGAAATTATCTGATGTACAGGCTCTATTAAACTCTCTGCAACTTGGTATTCTGATAAAAGCATTTCTTTTGGCATGCCACTCACTAAATCCCTGCCCTTAATTATCATTCCCTCTTTGTTATTTTCACCTGGCAGACTGGCTGAACCTATGCTTTTCTTAATTTTCTCAGCGGTTGTTTCACCGATTAATAATTTATGATTTTCACGAATATATGACTTTATTGCCTCATCCATAATATCGCCACCTACTCTGGCAGAACGTGAATAAACAATTCCGCCTAAAGAAATAATTGCAACTTCAGTTGTACCGCCTCCTATATCAACAATCATAGAACCCTCAGGTTCAGTAACCGGGAGCCCAGCTCCGATTGCTGCAGCCATTGGTTCTTCAATTAAAAATACTTCATTTGCACCAGCACTTTCTGCTGCATCTTGTATAGCACGCCTTTCAACTGGCGTGGATCCAGATGGAACGCATATGATAATATTAGGTTTATTAACAGTGAATTTTGTGTTTGCACTGCGTATGAAATATTTTAGCATTTCTTCCGCACTTTTAAAATCAGCAATAACTCCATCCTTTAAGGGCCTTATCGCCTCTATTTCTCCAGGCGTTTTCCCAAGCATCATTTTAGCTTTTTTACCAAAAGCATAAGGAACGTAACTTCCTTTTTCTTTTATTCTTGCTACAACTGAAGGCTCATCAAGCACTATTCCCTGATTTTTCTGATAAACTAAAGTGTTTGCAGTACCAAGGTCTATAGCAATATCGCTAGCAAACAAACCTTTGAAAGTAAAAAGGCTATAAAACTTTCCGGTTAATTTTCGAACAAAATTCATACATAACTCAAGAAAACCATTTATTAAGACAAATTATACTTTTCAGATAAGTAGTAAGTAACACACTCAACGTCTAAACCCTTACCTGTTACTTTTTTTAGCAGTTCCAGGCCACACTTTGCACTGTATATATTTTGAGATAACCAACTGATAAGTAAACTAAAATCTCCTTTTATTATAGCACTTAATGATTCGTAATGATTCTTTTTAACGCAAGAGAAAATCTGCACAGCAGCAATTAAAGCAATAATTTTTATAGGAAAGTAGCCCATAACACCGCTTGCCCAATATTCATCTTGAAAATAAGTGTTTAGCTCATTTTCAGCTTTTACTGGAATTTTATAGTGCTTCATACCTTCCAGCCACGCATCATGCAGGTCTTTGACTTCCAATGTACCATTTATTATATCTTGTTCTAACCTAGTTCTCAACATAATATGAGCTAACAGACTAAATTCATCTGCATTTTTTAAAAAAGAAGAAAGGTTTATTTCATTGAAAATCAAGTACAAATTTTCAACACTGCTAACTTTCTCGTTAGTTTTGCCTTTTATAGCAAATTTCTCTTTTATGTGTGGTTGAATAAACTCAATAAATTCTCTGGATGTTCCAATCATCCTTTCCATGAATAACCCTTGAGTTTCATACATAACATGTCTCGTAATTGGACTACTTATAGAATTTTGCGCTAAACATTTTTGATAAATTGCATAACCACTATGCCGTAAAAGTGAAAATAAACCATAACAAAAATCAGATTCATCATAATCTATAGGGTAGTAATAAGAAGTACGAATCTCATTTAGTGCAATACCCATTTGCTGTAAACATAATGAGCCAAGTTCAATCTGTTTCTGAGTAGCAACTTTTTGTATATTAGTAACCTTATCCTTTTTCTGCTTTTCAATTATTTTATCTACATTTTCGCTAAAAAATTTGCCTACCTTGGGGAATACTTCCCTTATATTCTTTTCTGTGATATCAGAGTCATAGTCAGCAAGCAGTGAGTCGTATTTTGAGCATTTTAATTGCTGCGATTTTATAGAAGCTACTTCGCGAATGAGTGTGATTAAATCAGTAAAACGTTCTTTTAGTTTTTCTAAGTTACTGGTTTCAGAATGAGATAGCTTCCATAAATTTTGGCATTCAACCTTAGCTTTGGATAAAGACTTTACTAAATCAATAGGAACAGCACTGTTGCTTTTATGTATTCTCTCTATTAACTTTAGCTGCTGAGTATTTGCACTTTTTTTGTTACCAAGAGCATCTGCTAATGATTCCTTTATTGCGTCATGAGAGATAATTTCATGTCTGATTTCTTCTAGAAGACTCATTTGTTCAACTTTGTCCTCTATATTCAATTGGCTTTGGTTTAGTACTTTTAGCGTATTTTCGATATTCTTTACCCTATATAATACTTCCTCTAAAAACTTATAAGATTGCATATTTGTTCATTATTTTAGAAAACATCTGTTTAATACCGTAATAGATTAATAATAAAGTTAAAAGTATATTTGCTTAAAGTACAATAAAAAATTGTACTTTTTATTCTTTTATTGGATTTTTCTACTCAGAGTCCAGCATATTATAGGAAAATTAATTGTAAGGTTGTAGAAAAAGTATTTAGTATTTTATTTCTCTTGACTATATTACAATATGGAGAGATATTAGCTACTGAAATTAAAGTTACGCACTATTTAAAATTTATGGAGGTTTAGTAATGTGGAGTAGACTGGTTATAATGTGCTGTTTTTGTTTATTACTTACTGGTGTAAGTTCTTGCCCAAAAAAAGGAGCAAATACAACAAATAAAATAAATTCTGTTGTTAAGCAGATAGGTGATAAAAGAGTTTTCTTTGGTTATGATGAATCTAGTATTGCTGAAGTAAGTGCAGATGCATTACTTGACGTAATGGAGGTGTTACAAGATAACCCTGACGCGAAGGTTACTTTAACTGGTCACACTGACAACCGTGGTTCTCATGAATATAATCTTGCGCTAGGCGCTAGAAGGGCTGATGCAGCTAAAAAATTTATGGTTAGTTGTACACCCTACATAGAAAACAGAATAAAAACTGCTTCTAAAGGTGAAACTGAGCCTTTGGTTAATGTAAAAGATGATTCTAGAAATTCTAAATATGAAAAAGAGCATGCTAAAAATCGTAGAGTGGAATTTTCATTTTCTGGAATAAAGAAATAGTTTCTTGCATTAAAACCTGGATCCCAGTGTCAAACACTGGGATGACATAAAGAAAGGGCACTGGGGTAGACAAAAAAGGACAAACTTGTCATATTTCGTTGCTTGTTAGCGGGATCTATATATACCACAAATAAGTCGCGGTATGACGTAAGAGATCTGACCTTTCTGGCCATCAAGAGACATAATGGAATTAGAGTTATTATTTCAAAATGTGGTTAATAGTTTTGCTTTCTATAACAATCAAGTTGCAGTTGCAGTATCAGGTGGTGTAGATAGTGTAGTCTTACTGCACTTAATGACTAACTGGGCAAAAAAAAACAAGCTTTTACTTCCTATAGCATTAACAGTAAATCATGGATTACGTCCAGAGTCTCAAAAAGAAGCTGATTTTGTTGTAAGTTATGCAAAGGAACTTGGAGCAAAGGAATCGTTCATATTAAATTGGGAGAAGCAAAATATTAAAGGCAATATTCAGTTACAGGCACGAAAAGCACGGTATAAGTTACTAGCAGAGTGGTGTAAAAATAATAATGTTAAATATTTACTTGTTGCTCATCACAAAGATGATCAAGCAGAAACGTTCTTGTTAAGATTAGAGCGAGGTAGTGGCGTAGATGGATTATCATCAATGGACTACAAGTCTTTCCTAAATGGTATTTATATATTTAGGCCATTGTTAAATTTTAGTCGTAGTGAAATAGAAAAGTACGCTAAGCTTCATCGGTTAAAATGGATCGAAGATAGAAGCAATCATGACTTAAAATACAGACGAACTTTATACCGTAACTTACTTAAATCAAGTGATAATCAAGAGATTTTAACAGAGCGAATATGCCTCACAGCCCTTCATATGAAAAGAGCTGCAAAAGCGTTGATGCACTACACACGCCTTGCGTTTAATGACTGCGTTAATGTGCATGATCTTGGTTATATTGAAATTAAACTAAGTGAATTTTATCAATTGCCAGAGGAAATAGCCTTGAGGCTTCTTCTTTACTCTATAATGGCAATTGCCAGTAAACATTATAAACCAAGGTACAGCAGCCTCATTGCAATATTTAATAGAATATTGCAAAAGGATAGTAATGTTAACTGTACACTTTCTGGGTGTAAAATAAGAAAGTATGGAGAAAATATCTTAATAATTAGAGAATCGTCAAGGATACAAGAAATTACCGTAAACCTACCTTTAAATGAACCTACCCAATGGGATAACAGATTTAGCTGCACAATACTCGGAAATCAAGGGTGTTCAGTTATCATCGCTCCATTAAAAAAAACACAAAAAGTTCCTGAATTTCTGAAGGATTACAACTGCTGCCCTGAAGTTTTCTACTCTTTGCCTACAGTACAAAAAGATAGCAAGGTGCTTGCTTATCCTGATGTAAATTATAACGGAAAAAATACCAATGACGATAAGGTTCAATGCATTATTAATAGCACGATAAAACAAAATTTGGTAAGCTTGATTAGTATTTAGTTAGAAATAGAAATGAAAAAATTTTTAGAAGGCTTATTGATCTGGTTAGTAATTATTGTTCTTATTTCAGTTGCTTATATTCAATTCAGCGGAAATGTAGGTAAAAGTAAAACAATTATACCTTTTTCGGAATTTTTAACTAGACTAGAAGACAATGATGTAGAAAATATTGTCATAAAAAACCAGAGCATTGAAGGCAAGTTCAGGGACGGTTCAAGTTTCAATTCAAGCGGTGTCATATATAGCGACCTAATAAAAAATTTACATGATAGAAAAGTGAGATTCTCCTTTTCAACTGGAGATTCTGCCATGAACGTAATTGGTGGATTACTTATCTCATGGGTCCCAACATTTATCTTTATTGGCTTTTTGCTATTCTTTCTTAAACAAACACAAGCGGGAGGCAACAGCACTATAAGCTTTGGCAAGTCAAGGGCTAGACTCATGACTAGTGGAAAAAAAGTAACATTTGATGATGTTGCTGGAATTGATGAAGCAAAAGAAGAGCTAGTAGAGATCGTTGATTTCCTTAAACAAAGGCAAAAATTTCAAATATTAGGTGGAAAAATACCAAAAGGGTGCCTTTTAATTGGCTCTCCTGGAACTGGTAAAACTTTACTTGCTCGTGCAATTGCAGGAGAAGCTAATGTGCCATTCTTTAGCATTTCTGGATCTGATTTTGTTGAAATGTTTGTTGGTGTTGGTGCGAGCCGTGTTCGTGATATGTTTGATCAAGGCAAGAAAAATGCTCCTTGTATAATTTTTATAGATGAGATAGATGCGGTGGGTAGACATCGTGGCATTGGTCTTGGTGGCGGCAATGATGAAAGAGAACAAACATTAAATCAGTTATTAGTTGAGATGGATGGCTTTGAGTCTAATGAAGGTGTAATAATAATTGCTGCGACTAACCGTCCGGATGTCTTAGATCCAGCACTGCTTAGACCTGGTCGTTTTGACCGACAGATTACTATTTCTTTACCCGATATAAATGGGCGTGAAAAGATATTAAATACTCATATAAAGAAAATATCAATAGCACCAGATGTAAACGTGAAAACAGTTGCAAGAGGAACACCAGGTTTTTCAGGGGCTGATCTAGCAAATTTGGTGAATGAATCTGCACTTATCGCTGCAAGAAGAAACAAGAAAATTGTTACCATGGATGATTTTGAATATGCACGTGATAAAGTAATGATGGGCGTAGAAAGACGATCCCTAATTATGACAGAAGAGGAAAAGAGACTGACTGCATACCATGAAGCTGGTCATGCGATAATTGCGGTTAATATGCCTGCTTCTGATCTTATACACAAGGCAACAATCATTCCAAGAGGTATGGCCTTAGGTTTAGTTATGAGACTACCGGAAACAGATAGAGTGTCCCACACAAGAGAAAAGCTGATAGCAGATATAACTGTTGCCATGGGTGGCAGGGCAGCAGAAGAGTTAATTTTTGGCTACGATAAAGTTACAAGTGGCGCGTCTTCTGATATACGACAAGCATCTAACATAGCACGTGCTATGGTAAAAAAATGTGGAATGAATGATGAGATAGGGCTAGTGTATCACAATCGTGAGCAGCAAGATCCACAACATCCTCATATGACATCTGAAGATACGCTAAAGCTCATAGATGAAGAAGTGAAAAAAATCATATCTTCTTGCTATGAAAAAGCAAAAGACATTTTGACCAAGCATAAGAAAGGCTTAGAGCTTATTGCTGAAAATCTACTGGAGTTTGAAACTTTAACAGGAGATGAAATAAAGGATATACTAAACGGAAAAAAAATTGTTAGAGAAGAAAATGAGAAGAATGAGAAAGTAAAAAAATCCTCTCTCTATGAGAGTTGACCTCATCTTAAAAATGCTAATCAGCTAACGCTGCAATAAAACATTCAGAATTGTAACTGTCAATATAAATTGTATTAAAATATTCATAATATTGCATTTTCATCACAATAATGCTATCATTCAGTTAGTATTAATGTTTAATGAGGTGTGAGTAATGATTGATATAGCTTCTATTGGTGTAAGTACAGTTATTGATCAGAATTATAGAAGAAAAGCACAATTATGTTTATCAGGATTATTTGTAACTGTGTCAATAGCAACTGTTACCTGGTTTATTTTCCCTGCGTCACAAAATGTATTAGCTCCGTTTTTACTTCCGGCTATGTTCTTGCTCTTCACTTTATCGATGGGTTATTACATGTTCATATTTAGTTGTGAAGAAAAATCTTTGGTAAAGAATGTTCTTGGTATGGTTGAACCGGCTGAATCGGTAAAGAGAGTGCATTGCCAAGAAAATATTAAGTCCTTATTAGCAGAAGTGAGAAGTACTACGAAAGATAGGTTTCGTAACGTGCTTGTTAATCTTTGTTTTGAAGATCGTAGTAAAGCACACAAACTTGCATTATATGTGAAAGAAATTGACGATATTGTGTCTTCAATAAAAAATAAAGACCTCTTAGACCATTTTGATCAATTTTTTACTATTACTGAAGTAAGCAATAAAAAAAATAGAAGTGAATTAATGAACCTCGCAAGGGCATATAAGATGATAAGTGAAGAAGATCCAGACAAAATACAGGATTTTTTAGCTACTCAAACAAAAAGTTATTCATATGAAATAATGTTACCTGAAATTGATAATTTTCTATCACAAGCTAGGTGATTTTATCAATAATTTCATTGTGTACGTGATTATCATTTTTTGTTTCAATTCCAGTGATAACACTGCACCTAACGGGCTCTTTTATGGCTATTTCCTGAAATCCTTTTCTGACCTTATTGTAAAAATTAACATCCATTTCTTCATATTTATTCTTGTCTTTTGCTCTATTTAACCCAACTTTAACATCAATATCTAGAATGAATGTAATATCTGGATATTTAATTTCCACTAGCTTATGTAAGTCCCTTATTAGCCCTAAGTCAACTCCAAACCCATATCCTTGATATGCAATAGTTGAATCAATAAACCGATCACAAATCACTATTTTTCCTTCTGCAAGAGCTGGTAATATTAATTTTTTCATATGTTCGCGCCTCATCGAGATAAGTAGCAAGAGTTCAGAAATAGAATCAATATTATTCGTTAACAATACTCCTCTTACCTTCTCTGCAAAGTTAGTGCCACCTGGTTCTCGAGTCAATACCACATTATTTTCGCCGCGAATTTGCTTAAAATGATTTGCAAGTAGCTTAGATTGTGTTGTTTTACCAGAGCCGTCTATTCCTTCGAAAGTTATGAACATAAGTTTTATAATTATAATACTAAAAAAGAATATGCAAACAGTATACATAGAAACCGTTTGACATTTAAATAATAAGACCGTAAATTACATGTGGTATAATAATAGTCTATGGTTGCTCTGAATACTCCTAAAGTCGATTTTAGTTTTACTGCAAAAGATTTTAATCTTTTGGGAGTAGACAATAAATATTATGCATTAAGTGACTGTTGTGGAAAAAATGGTCTTATTATAATGTTTATATGCAATCACTGTCCTTACGTTCAGTCAATTATTAGCAATCTGGTAAGCGATGTTGATCAATTGAAAAAAGATTATCAGGTAAACACCATTGCAATAATGCCAAATGATGTAAATGAATATCCAGAAGATTCCTTTGAAAATATGATTAATTTTGCCAAGGAAAATAAGTTTATATTTCCATATTTAATTGATAGTACACAGAAAATAGCTAAAGAATACGGGGCTGTTTGCACTCCTGACTTTTTCGGCTTTAATTCCAATTTAAACCTTTGCTATCGTGGACGTTTTAACGACACAAAAAAAGAAAAGGTTCAAAGCTATGAAGTAGGAAGTAGTGACTTATTTCAAGCTATGAAATTTATTGCAGAAACTGGTAATTCTCCAATTGACCAAAAATCAAGTATTGGCTGCTCAATTAAATGGTCTAATTCTACAGGTTAAATATCATGCACAGTGGCTCTCAGCATTTGTTTGATATTATAATTTTGCTTTCTGCTGCTGTGTTTATAGTCATAGCATTTTGGAAAATGAATATTAGTCCAGTGCTTGGTTACTTCGTTGCAGGTGCAGTTATTGGTTCTCACGGATTTAATCTGATACACTCAGCTGAAGCAATGGATAATCTTGCAGAATTTGGTGTAGTTTTTCTATTATTCATTATAGGCCTTGAATTGACATTTGAACGCCTGATCGCTATGCGTATTCATGTATTTGGGTTCGGTTCTCTTCAAGTTATAGTTACCATGGTAGCAATATGGTGCATCGCTCTTGCTTTCGGAGTGAATACGAATATAGCAACAGTTATTGGTGGTGGGCTTGCGCTATCCTCAACAGCAATAGTGTTGCAGGTTCTGCAAGAAAAAGGTTCTCAAGCAAGTCAGGTTGGTAGGTTGTCGATAGCAGTGCTATTAATGCAAGATTTTGCAGTGGTACCATTAATAGTATTGGTACCTTTACTTACTGGCAATTCTGAGCACAGCCTGATAAGCTCATTGGCAGGTTCATTGGTGCAAGCAGCTATTGCATTAGTGCTGATATTTATAACTGGTAGATTATTGCTTAGACCTTTATTTTCGGTTATTGCTAAAATGGAAAGTAATGAGATCTTTATATCAACAACGCTTTTAATAGTATTAGGAGCAGCATTTATTACTGAGCAATTCCATTTATCGTTAGCATTAGGTGCATTTGTTGCTGGATTGTTAGTTGCAGAAACAGAATATAGACACTCAGTAGAACACGCAGTATTGCCATTTAAAGATTTGTTTCTTGGCTTATTTTTCATGACTGTTGGTATGTCCATCAATACCGAACTTTTACTCAATAAGTTACCACTAATTACTTTATTATCGATTATCCTTATCGTTTTAAAAACATCTATTATATATATATTGTGTAGATTTTTTGGGTTTAAGAGTGCACCTGCTATACAAGCTGGGTTACTGCTTTCACAAGGCGGTGAATTTGCGTTTATTTTGTTTCGCTTAGCAGATGAGCTAAATGTGCTACCAAGTGAAATCGCTCAAGTACTTATGATGGTAACTACAGTAACCATGGCTTTCACTCCTCTTTTATCGGGGCTTGGAGATTGGATAGCAAACTCATTTAGCACTGAGAAAACAATATTAGATGATGAAGCTGTTGAAACAGATACACAAGATCTTTATAACCATGTGATAGTTGCTGGATTTGGTAGAGTGGGATATATGGTAACAAAAATGCTTACGGCAGAGCATTTAAGTTACGTTGTTGTAGATATTCAATCGAAAATAGTCAAAGAAGGAAAAAGTGATAGTTTTCCTATATATCTTGGAGATGTTACAAGATGTGAAATTTTAAAATCGGTAGGAATAGAAAGAGCTCAAGCTCTCGTTATTTCAATAAAGAATGAAGTTACTATAAAAAAAGTTGTTTCTTTAGTTGCAGCAAATTTTCCGCATGTAAATATTGTAATACGCTTACCAGATCTGGGTAATGTGGAGGTTTATAGAGATCTAGGAGCTAGTAAAATTATTCCTGAAACATCTGAGATAGGATTGCAGCTAGGTGGAGCTGCACTGAGCCTTAGTGGTATTAGCGAAAGTGGAGTTACGTCTTTAAAAAGTAGATTCAGAAAAGGCAATTACAGTATGTTAAAAGACCTTGGTAGTGATAAAGATGAATAACTACTTCTCTAATTTTATGTACAGAAAGCTTCAAGCTTTATTGAGGTTTTGCCTATAGTAAATTACGCACATAATCAACCAAATTAAGGAAAGTGCAAACCAAGTGATTGCATATTCCAAATGCTTCATTGGCTGTATAGCTACTTTGCTGCCAAAATTGTTCGGCCACAATACACACTTCTCTAGCTTAATACCTAACTCATTGGAAATTTCTTCTGTACTCAGGGTAAACCATGTATTCGAAGCAGTATCGTTCTTGATAAACCAATTTTTACTTTTATTGCTATCGCAATATAAAATTCCATCTGCAACTACTTTTTCAATTTTTACTTTTTTCTCCTTTTTTTCTCCGACTATTCCTTTATTCACCAACATGTAACGTCCAGTGGTGAGCAACATAGGAGACAGCACGTGATAGCCGTGTTGCCCTGCAAAAACATATAGTTCTATGTCACTTAGAATCCCATCAATCTTGACATGCCTATAGTTAAATTTTTCAAGGTCGTTATTGGGCAACAGATGAACAACAGGAAGACTCATATTTTTGATAATATTATTCTTCCAGTTCAATCTGAATACTTGCCATAACCCTAATAAAAAAAGGAGCAAGCAAGGTACAATTAAAATAAATACTATTTTTTTTAACACTCTATATTTGTGTTCTTAAATAGTTTTCAACACCCATTAGTTCAATAAGGTCAATCTGTTTTTCAATCCAATGGAAGTGCTCTTCTTCATTTTTTAACATCTCTTCTAATAACATTACACTAACAAAATCTTTTTCTTTCTCAGCGATA
This sequence comes from Wolbachia endosymbiont of Drosophila willistoni, assembly GCF_040084705.1. Lineage (NCBI taxonomy): Bacteria > Pseudomonadati > Pseudomonadota > Alphaproteobacteria > Rickettsiales > Anaplasmataceae > Wolbachia > Wolbachia endosymbiont of Drosophila willistoni. The sequence goes on along the minus strand of NZ_CP157591.1, from coordinate 301,880 downwards.
GAAATCGTTTCTTTGATATCCTTAATACCTTTTCCCTCTAATTTCAAATTAGCTTCTAAGATTTTCCGTATTGTGTCTTTTGTAAACTTTCCATCATGCTTTGATATTTCGTTTGTATCCTGAAAATTTGGAACTCCTTTGAATAACAAAATTCTTTCTGCCAACTTGTTTGCATGTTCAAGTTCTTCGTTAAGCTCATTTTTTACCTTTTCTGCAAATCTATTAATTCCATTGTTTTTGAGAATCGCAAAATGCAAAAGATACTGGCGTACAGAAGTTAGCTCATTGGTCAATAATTTGTTCAAATGTTTTACTATCTCTTCATTCATAATCTTCCCTTAGTTCAATTCATCAGCATAATTTATATGATAACGATAGTTATAGCAACTCATTTAATATTTCCTTTGATAACAACCGTATTAAATAGCATGTCGTGGTATGTCTGTTTTTTCTTAGAGAAGCAAGCAACTAGATACCAGCAAAGAGTGAGCAGCACCGTTAATATAGTGAGTAGCACTATTAATATATCGAAAGCGTTTATTAACACGTCCTGTTCTTGGAAAAGCTCGATGAGGATAACTATTATGTTATATAATAGAGAAAGAAAAAACTGAGAAATGCTTCTATCAAATGCTAAACTCAAATCTATTTTAGAACCGTCCAAGCTTATGGTATGTATGTTCATTAATTGCTGACCAGGAGTTGCTTGGGCTTTTGAAGATATAAAATATGTGAAGTAACTGCAATCTATACACATAGATGAAATTAACGGAAAATTCTTTAACAATAGTCTGATTAATAAGTTTGGAATTAATAAAATTGCTCTATCTATCAAATATGCGCAAAAGCGTCTTATTATACTGGCAATCTCTGTAACAGTGGTCATTACCTATCTTCTAAATACTTTATTATAAAATCTGTAAGTTTATCAAAATGTTGAAAACATAACAAATCTTCATAACCGCTTATTGATTGACCGTATATAATAGGTAAACAATTGGCATTTTGTGCACACAGAACATCTGTGATGCTATCACCAACGAAAAACACATTTTCTCTATTTATAGGCAACGTACTCTCTTCTAGTGCAAATAGCAGTGGGGTTGCAGATGGTTTATCTTCTGCAGTATCGCATGACCCAACCACTCTTTCAAAGTAGGAATCTAGTTTAAAATAGGCAACTTCTTTACGTAAATTAGTATTTTTCTTATTACTTACTATTGCTAGATAAATATTGTGGCTTTTCAGTGTCTGCAACATTTTCTCTACTCCTTGATTCAAAGCAATGTTTTGCAATAGTGCATCATCTAAATATTGTTGATATATCTGATTCGCTTTTTTCCACTGATCGCCAAATAAATTGACCATATAGCTCTTTCTCGACTCATGGGAATTTCTATCAGCAGCTTTATTACTATACCCCATTGAGTTTATGGTATGCTTAATAGCATTAAAAATATTATCTTGAGTGTCAACTAAGGTATTATCCCAATCGAATACTACTGCTAATGAGCTATCTTTCATCTCTTATATAATTATACATTTTAACTTAATAAGTAAATAGCATTTTAATGAAAAAGATATAAATAGGACGCCCTTGATAAACACTTTTTACCACAAGTTATGTTAACTGTTTTTTATATAATTAGCTAATATACTGATTATATGATATGTTTTAATAGGTAACAGGTATGGCCCAGACATCTAAAGAAAGTGTTGAAAAAAAGTTTAAAGATGTTTTTGAACGTTCTCCAGGTGCTTTTCCAGAAGGTACCTCATTAGAAAAGAAGGTTAATTATATCGCAAAAGGAACAGAGGCTCTAAAAGCTGTGAAAAGTAAGGAGCTTGAGAACAAAATGAAAAACGTTGCAGAATTGAGCCAGAAATTTGAAAGTCAAAAAGGACGTGCAGATGAAAAAGTACGTCAAGATTTTGAAAGAATTGCTGAGCTTGACCAACAATATAAAGGGAAGGGCATCTTCACAAGTGAAAAAGTTGCAGAGCCAAAAAGTGACAAAAAACTCCAAGACACTCCGAGAAAAACTACAACAGCAGTTAAAGACCTTGAACATAATACACAAAAAAAGACTACTGAAGCTTCTGTGCAAACAGCATCAGAGCACGATTCACAAACCGTTAATCCCTCAGTAAGCAAGAGTTCTGTAAAAGAGAAGCTCAACACTGAGCCGGACAAAAAAGATAACACGCCTCCACCACAAGAAAATCAAAAAGAAGAAGGGTTTTTGAGTCTTCTGAAGCGCTTTGTTAAGAAAATATTAGAAAAATTTTTAGGTGAAGGTGAAAAGGATGTAGAGAATGCTCGTGGCATGAAAGAAGATGCTCAAAGAGATACGTCAAATAACGAAGAGCAACAAAAGAGTAAGCAGCTTGATGAAATTTTAAAGGACAAAAGTGTAAGCGAGGGTTTGAAGCAGGCAACAAAGCTTGAAAACCCGGCAATAACGCCTGTTAATACTCCTAAAGTGAATGAAGTAAACACGGGTCGTGAAAGGTGATCCGCTTTCAAGCTTCATTATACCGCCACAAACCGTCATACCGCCGCGGTATCTCATCCGCTAACAAGTAGCGGGATGACGATTGTCAGGGTGTCATCCCAGTGCCCTGACTACTTGGATCTAGCAAGCTTTGCTTGCAAATAAGTCTAATACGCGTCGCGTTTTATGCCAAAACACAATTGGAGTTACATGCAAAATAGATCCCAGTGTCAGCTACTCGGATGACAAAAAAAGGAGCACTGGGATGACACCATTTGTTGTATTTAACAAAGTTCGTACTTAGCTTCATGTTAGCTATAAACATTAAGAAATTTACCAAGCGAAAAAAAAGGCAAAAGAAGCCCCAGCTAATATCTATTTTAGAACATTGGCGTTTTTTAAGTCTTAAACACTGCAATTTAGCTGCTTTTAAATGCAACTCACCTTAGTTTAAATGTTTAAGAAATTTACTAAGCAGAAAAAAAGGCAAAAGAAACCCCGTGTTAGCTAGTTGTCACTCCCTAATCCTGCAAATTGGCGTACTATACTGTCTTAAACGACTTATAAGCGCGTTTCAGCTTGTGTAGGTAAAAACCTAGAAATATTGTGAAGACATAAGGTGCACATAGTGCAAAAAATTAAAAATAAGACGCCAACTACGTTGTTTTCTTGCTGTTTAATCTGCACAGATGAAGATAACTGAATGCCTTCAGTTTCATGATAAGGGGGCTGGCGGAGTTTGTCAAGTAAGTTTTTTCGTTTCTAACGGTTGTTGCCAAAAACTATGCAAGAAGTCTATTGACAGGTGATTAAATTATAATGTAGCCTATCGCCGTATATCCGGGGGTGGGTTGTTGTGAGGCTTTTTCACTTTTTATTCTTGTTAATGTGTTTTTCTCTGTATTACTATGCGGGTTTTATATTTTCGCCCTGCCCAAAAGCTACGGTTTGCTTTTCACCTGGAGAAGATTGTGCTGTACCGATAATCAATGTAATAGATCAGTCTAAAAAATCTATCTTAGTTCAAGAATATACATTTACTCTTGGAACAGTTGCAAAATCTTTGATTAATGCTAAAGAACGCGGTGTTGATGTTAAAGTCATCTTAGATAAATCGCAACTCTACTCAAAATATAGTGTTATAAATGAATTATTTTCAGGTGGAGTACCAATTTGGATCGATGATAAGCCAAAGATTGCTCATAATAAGATAATGATTGCTGACAATCAAAAAGTCATCACAGGGTCATTTAACCTTAGTAAGACAGCTAAAAAAGGAAATGCTGAAAATTTATTAATTATTACAGATTATCCTGAATTGATTCAGCAGTATGTGAAAAACTGGGAGGCACGAATGTCACAATCTTACAAATACGCTCCCAACTAATCGAGAGCGCTTGCTCAAAATCAGTTTTAAAAACAGCAAGGGAGAGCTTTTTTGATTGATTGGCATAATGATTATGATATAATGAACTAAAAATTTAAGGAATAAAGTAATGGATTATATAAATGATGCTGCCGGTAGCTACACTGCTATTCATGATTTTTTTCAAAACAACGGTGTTGGAGATTACAAAGTTCAATGCAATTATGGTGGGGTGCCGTATGCTACTGATGAGTACGTGCATTCTGGCGATAAATTTTGGAGTAATAATTTCATAGACTCACATTTTGGCAGGGAAATAAAAATGTATCCTCAAAGTGAACTTTTAGCTAAAGAATATGCTGGAAATACGTTGCCAGTTTCAATATCACTAGATAAGGATTTAATAAAAATGAAGGAATGTCAGAAAAAAACGAAATTTGTGGAACTAGAAAGGGAGTCAGGTGATTTAGTGCATGATAAGCAAAAGTATGTAAAGTGTTACACAACAAAGCTATCATATGATGATGTACATATTTACAATAACGATAAAGTTTCAACATTTAGCATAAAATACGACGTGCCAAATGATCCGAAATACAGTTTAAATATAACATTTACAAAGGTTAATGATAATAAACCAGGATTTTGGCAGAAATTTAAAAATATGTTTTAACGTGACCATTCACTGGTTTTTACTCAATCAACCAACAACAGTTAATATCAAATTTTTATAATTAAAAAATATGCTATTTTTTAAAACTTTCATTCTCATTGACTCTGTCAACTTCACAAAACAACTCTTGGACCAAATGTATCTGGCATAACACCTTTTGGTAACTTGCTACTTCTTTTTTTCCGCATCTCCGACAACAGCCATTGATATTCCACTACATAAGGCTTGATTTTTGGTAAATCAACTTTTTTATGAATAATACTATGCTTCTCCTTAAATTGACCATTTACCCTAAACGCTATTAGCTTCCTTAAAATTTACATTAATGCCTATTTTGCCTAAACTGAAGCGTCTTTTCCAATTTTTTCTAGCATCAACTCAGCAGCTTTTTGTTCAGCAATCTTTTTACTAGAAGCGCATGCAGAAACTTTACCATAATCTTCTATGCAAACTGATATAGTAAACTCAGGATTGTGCGCTGGTCCAGTTTGTTTTACAAGCTCATACTCTGGTAAAGGCAATTTGTTTTTCTGAGTCCACTCTTGCAGTGAGGTTTTAGGATCTTGAGGGGGGTCAAGCATGCCTTTAGCTAGCTTTTCCCAATATTGGATAATAAATTTTTCAACATTTTCAAGCCCGCCATCAATATAAATTGCACCTATTAGTGCTTCAAGCGAGTTTTCTAAATTTTTTAAGTTACATCTCCCTCCATTGCAGCGTTCACTATTATTCATGATGATAAAGCTGCCTAATTTTATTTCTTTAGCAACATTAGCAATGGTGTTGCCACAAACTAAATCCGTCTTTCTTTTTGCCAATGCTCCTTCTTTTTCTTCAGGAAATAGTTTAAACAGTGTGGCAGATACAACCATATTCAAAACACTATCGCCCAAAAACTCTAGTCTTTCGTAGCTTACAATCTGGTTTTTGCTATTCCTTTTATTTACGCTTGGGTGAGTTAGTGCCTCTTCTAATATTGCATAATTTGTAAATTTATAATCAATGATCTTAGATATTGCATCATTCAAACTCTTCATACCCATTATTTAAAAGAAAAGCACTTTCTACCACCTTTATACCAGAGAATTAGTTTTATTTTATTAAAATAATACCACCAACTTTCAAAATTAATGTATACAACCCACCACCTCATTAATGTTACTAAATCCATCTCTCCTTATTAGTTCTGCAAGTTCTAGATTAATTTTGTTTACAACTTGAGGTCCGTGGTATATGAGAGCAGTGTACAACTGCACCAAAGAAGCTCCTGCCTTTATTTTTTTATATGCATCAGCACCACTTGAGATTCCTCCGCACCCTATCAATAATATTTTGCCCTTAGTAAATTTGTACATATCGCCCAATAACTCGGTTGAAAGTTTAAACAGCGGTTTGCCACTCAACCCACCACTCTCATTATGGTGAGAATGCAGATTATCTCTACTTACCGTAGTGTTGCTTACTGTTAATCCGTCAATCTTATATTCCAACGCAAGCTCAGCGATATTTTCTTTCGTTTGCTGATCTACATCTGGTGAGATTTTTAATATTATTGGTATGGATTTAGAATTATCAATTGATTTTCGGGTTAGAGTTACGGATTTCAACAATTCCGATAATTCTTGCTTATTGTGCAGATTGCGTAAATTAGGCGTGTTTGGGGATGAGATGTTCAGCACTATATAATTGCTCTTTCCATATACTATCTTTATTAAGTCAACATAATCGCTGATTTGGTCCTTTGATGTACTGTTTTTTCCTATGTTGATGCCAAAAATGCAGTCATCAAGCTTGGTTTCACCTATTTGTTTAAGAAAATAGTCTATTCCTTTATTGTTAAATCCCAATCTGTTAATTACCCCTTGATCTTTAATTAACCGAAAAATTCTTGGCTTTTTGTTTCCATATTGTGGATTACGAGTTACAGTACCAGTTTCAATAAACCCAAAACCAAATGAGAGCATAGGCCTTATAACTTCTGCATTCTTGTCAAAACCTGCAGCCAGACCTACGGGGCTTCTGAGCTTATTACCAAAAAAATTCACACTCAAAGATTCTGGTAGCTCTATAGGATTCTTATAAGGCATTTTCTTTAATGCCATAATTGCCAAAGAGTGAGCAACTTCGGGCGGTAGTAAAAATAGTAAATTACGTTTGTAAAACACTTTGCTTATTTTTAGTTTATTTTTTACCATGAAACGCTATAAGAGTATAACCATAACTTGAAAAGAAATTGATTTTACTATGGACAAGCTTTCTCTATAGGTTACACACTTAAAGCTACTGTTAACTTTTACAAGATATAGAGAATGAAAGAGGCCGGGACCGGAATTGAACCGGTATAAAAGGATTTGCAGTCCTCCGCATAAGCCATTCTGCCACCCAGCCGTTTTTTATGTGTAGATATCCATTATATCTTTTAGCATAGATAAAGCCTCCTCCCTTTTGCGTTGAAAAGTGTTACGTCCAATGATTGAACCATTACCGCCACCCTGCTTAATTTCTTTCGCTTCATTGTATATGTTATCTACTTCCTTCGATTCACCACCAGAAAAAACTACTATTCTTTTCCCTGCAAAACAAGACCTTTTAACATATTCAATTCTTTTAGATAATGATTCAATATTTTCTGTTTCTATTTTCTCCCTTTCCAAATATTTAGTTGGAAGTTTTACTTTTATTATATTAGCGCCAAGCAAAGCTGCCATGTGCGCAGCATAGGCAATAACATCAACTGCTGTTTCACCTTCTTTGGAAATCCCTTCACCGCGTGGATAAGACCATAGCACTACTGCAAGTCCATAAGATTTGGCTTCAGCTATGATTCCACGGGCTTCCTCCATCATATCGAAACACTTAGCAGAACCAGGATATATAGTAAATCCGACAGCTAAGCATCCCAAACGCAGCGCATCTTTCACAGAAGAGGTTATTGCCTGATCAGAGGTTAGATCCTTTGAATGTAAAGAGTTGGAACTATTAAGTTTCAAAATAAGTGGGAGCATTCCAGCATAAGTTGCAGCACCAGCTTCAATCATACCAAGTGGAGCAGCATATGCACTTACTCCCGAATCAACCGCAAGCTGAAAATGATAATGTGGGTCATAAGCATCAGGGTTAACTTCAAAACTTTTAATTGGACCATGCTCAAATCCTTGATCTACTGGCAGAATCACTAACTTGCCAGTGCCGCCAAGCTTTCCATGCATGAGAATACGAGTAAGATTTGCTTTTACCCCAGGGTTTTCACTTTCGTAGTAGCTTAGGACTTGTTTTACTTTATCACTTATCACTATAATTCAAATTGAATTTAAGTTATAGATTGTAACAAAGATGAAGTTCAATACAAGGATTTTAAACTATATCAAAAGCAATTTTATTTTCTACTTTATTCATATAGATTCTTAATTTCTTTCCTTTTATTAATTTACGATTCAGTATTTCTTCCGCTAAGTAACTTTTTATCTCTTTTTCAATAAGTCTCTCTATCGGACGTGCTCCCATTTCCTTACTATAACCTGTTTGTGCAAGATAAGATTTCACTTCATCTTCTACCAAGCAGTTTATGCCTTTTTGCGTCAGCTGCTTTTTCAGTTCCTGAATAAATTTATCTACAATATGCAGAATTATATCCGCATTTAAGTCAGAAAAAGAAATAATCGCATCAAGACGATTACGAAATTCAGGGCTAAAAACCTGTTCTATCGCTTTTTCACTATCACCAGTGTTAAATTTTTTATGCCCAAAGCCAACAAAACTTTTGCTGCGTTCAGCTGCTCCTGCATTAGTTGTCATAATTAAGATTATATTGGAAAAGTTAACTTTACGTCCGTAAGTGTCTGTAACGCAACCATAATCCATAATTTGTAGCAATATATTATAGATATCGCTATGAGCCTTTTCAATTTCATCAAGCAGCACAACACTATATTGATTATTAGATACAGACTCTGTGAGTAATCCACCCTGATCATAACCTACATATCCAGGAGGAGAACCAATCATCCTTGATATCGTATGAGACTCAATATATTCGGACATATCAAAGCGTATAAGATTCATGCCCATGCTTTCTGCTAATTGTTTTGCTAGCTCGGTTTTACCAACACCGGTTGGCCCTGCAAAAAGATAATTTGCTAAAGGCTTATTGTAATTTCTCAACCCAGATTTAGCAATTTTAATAGAATTAACAAGAGATTCTATTGCCTGCTCTTGGCCAAAAACCACCTTCTCTAGATTAGCTTTTAAAGACTTTACTTTCTGCAAATCATCAGATTCAGATCCGCAAGGCACATTTGTAATTCTAGTAATGGTATTCTTAATATCTCTACTATTTACAATTTTACCCCTGTTTCTTAGCAATTTACAATATGCCCCTGCCTCATCAATAACATCAACCGCTTTATCAGGTAATATTCGCCCAGTAATATACTTATGCGAAAGTTCAGCCGCAGACCTAATGGCATTCTTTGTATAATATACTCCATGATACCCTTCATAGTAGTGCTTTATACCATCTAGTATCTTTATCGTTTCGTTAACAGAAGATTCCTTAACATTAATTTTTTGAAACCTCCTCGCTAATGCTTTATCTTTTTCAAAACTATTGCTGTATTCTCTATATGTAGTTGCACCTATACAACGCAGTGTACCTCTTGCAAGCGCAGGTTTGAGTAGGTTACCTGCATCAAGAAAGCTACCACTTGTAGAACCTGCTCCAATGATAGTGTGTATTTCGTCAATAAAAAGGATAGCACCTGGTTTTGCCTCAATCGCTTTTATTATAGATTTTATTCTCTCTTCAAAATCACCTCTATAGCGTGTCCCTGCAAGGAGTGACCCTAAATCCAAAGCATAAATTATACTGGACCTGAGCGCACTTGGAACACTGTTTTCAATGATTTTGAGTACCAAACCCTCAACTATTGTGGTTTTGCCAACACCTGGATCTCCAACATATAAAGGGTTGTTTTTTCTACGCCTCAATAATATTTCTATAGTGCGATTTAATTCATAATCACGACCAATAACATAATCTATTTTTTTGCTTCTTGCATAGTCATTTAAATTTTTACAATAACTTTGTAGAATTTCCTCATCTTTTAGTAGCTCACCTTTATTTACTGTAGTAGGAGCATCATTATTTTTATCAAGTTTTACTTTATGATTAGTGGTGTATTCATCTATATCGTTAGAGTATTTCATGTTAGATATGTGGTAAATCAAATTGGAATCTTTCGCACTTTGTTTCTGCAATAGATCTTCAACGTATAAATCTTGCCCAGACAAAATTTCTACTAGAACACTTGCTCCATTTATTTCTTTTTTCCCCAAGCTATGAGCCCGTATTATTGCTCTGTGTATTATGCATTGAAACATTGAGCTAGGTTTAACTCCACTGATAATCAATTCAGAACTGCTTTGTAAAAACCCTTTTATATTATTATTATAATCATTAGCCTTAATATTGCATCTTGATAGAATGTTATCCATACTGATGATTTCATCGGCTCTGATATTACATCTTGATAAAACGTAATTTACATCCACGTCTTTAGTTAACGCCAGCAATAAATGTTCTACTTTCGCATATTTAAGATTAAAATTAGAAGCAATGAATAGTGCTCTATTCAAACTTGCCTCTAAGTTTTTGGAAATCATCTCCTATTCTCTTTAAAAGTGGGAACTCATATATAATGAATAGCACACAATTATTAAAAAAATTGAAATCCAGCAGTTCGCTGTAGCCAATTTGAATCCCACTCTGGATCTACGTCATAGCACCGCAATATCTCAGCATAGATTCCGCTAATGAGTAGCGGAATGACGAGTTTTACGCTTATCAAATTGTAGGTAAATCCTATTTAATACGCTTTTTCTAGTACTCTGCTTTTCTTCTTAAATGCATTGATCTTTTTTCTACCGTATTTAGTCTTTAACGTACTTGGCCTTTTAAAGACCTTTTTGCTGTTACGTTTTTTAAATTGCACACTACAATCAAAATTTAGCTCTCCTTCTTTGTCTGCCAGTGCAGGCAGTCTTCTCTTGTCTTGAGGTGTAACAAAAGATAGCGCATACCCTTCAGCTCCAGCGCGTGCAGTTCTACCTATACGATGAATATAGTCAGCTTGCGATTGTGGTGCATCATAATTGATAACATGTTGAATGTGGGGAATATCAAGGCCGCGAGAAGCAACATCTGTTGCAACCATGATTTGATTACGGCCACGACGAAAAGAATTAATGACCCTTTCGCGCTTGTGCTGCCTTAAATCACCATGAATTGCTAAAGCGCTATAGTCATCTTTGTGCAATCTGTTAGCTAGCTGATCCGCTCCTCGCTTTGTTTTGACAAAGATAATGATTGATCCTTCGCGCTGACATAGTTGTGTAACAAGCTTTTCATATTTTTCTGATTCTGATGCATAAACAATTTCTTGCTTAATTTTTACAGAAGTTGTAACCTCACAATCAACAGAAATACGTTCTGGTCGATTAAGGTACTTCTCAGCAAGTTTTACTATATCTCCAGGAAGAGTTGCAGAAAACATAAGAGTTTGCCTTATTTTAGGCAAATGCTTCATAATTTCTTCAATCTGAACTCCAAAGCCCATATCAAACATACGATCCGTTTCATCAAGCACAAGAACGCTAACATTGCGAGTAATCAAAGTTTTACGCTCAATATGGTCTATAATACGACCAGGAGTACCTATTACAATTTGTGGTTTTTTCTGAAGCTGATTTAGCTGCCTAAAAATAGGCTCACCACCAATCAACAAAGCGACCCTTAGTGCAGAATTTTGAGATAAGAGTTTTCTTATCTCATTTGTTACCTGATGCGCAAGCTCTCTGGTTGGCACGATGACTAAAGCTGAACCAGTGTTAGGCTCATTCAGCAACTTAGCAACCAACGGAATAGCAAATGCTAAAGTTTTTCCAGTCCCCGTTTGAGCAGATCCGAGAATATCTTTACCTTGTAGCGCTAAGGGAATCGCTTGTATTTGAATCGGAGTTGGGACGAAAAGATTATTTTTATCTAGAGCTTGTCTAAGCGAAGCTGGGAGACCCATCTCATGAAAATTATTCACAATACGTTAATCCTGTTAAAAGACTTCATAATAGATTAATCTTCCAATCTTAAATTTATTGCAGATTTTTTATCTTCTCCGTTTCTACCGCGCTCCTCTTTAACCTCATAACTCACCCTTTCTCCTTTTATTCCCTTCTCTTTATTCTCTCCTTTAAGTGCCTCAGGTCTTATTCCCGAACGTTCCAATGTGCTAATATGTACAAAAACGTCACCCCCTTTACCTTCTGGCTTGATGAAACCATAGCCTTTTTCGGCATTAAACCATTTTACATTACCAAATTCCATTTAAACAACTCCTAAATTATTAACTAACATTACTAATGTGATGAAAAACTTTGAAATTACGATTGAGAATGCTTTAAGCTTAGCTATTGAAACTAAACCTTTATACTCCATAGTCTATTCTTAACATTACATGACAATAATACACAATTGTTGTACTTGATGCAAATAAATTTTTTAATCGTTAAGCGAACCTGCAACTGTCATTTCGCTAACTTTAATCGTTGGTGAATTAAATTGCCCACAAAAAGTTAGATCATCTGCAACGACTAAATTGCTAAACATATCCTTCAAATTGCTAGCAATGGTAATCTCATGTATTGGATACGTTATTTTTCCATTTTCTATAAAAAATCCGGAAGCGCCTTGGCTGTAATCGCCATTGATTAAATTGACACCAAAACCAAATAAATCAGTTACATATATTCCCTCTTTCACTTCCTGAATTAATTCTTCAAACGATACATCACCATTCTCAATGTAGAGGTTACTAGCTGCAGGAATAACTGCAGCATTACTTGCACGAGTTGCACTTCCGGTTGTTTCTGAGTCTAATTTTCTAGCCGAGTATAAGTCTAAAATCCAATTTTGTAATATTCCGTTTTTTACAAATATATTTTTCTTGCTAGTTATCCCTTCTCCATCAAATGGTCTCGATGCTATGCCTCTTGGCAACAATGGATCATCGATAATATTAATTCTATCGTTGAAAATCTGAGCGTTTAAACTACCCCTCAAGAAAGAACTGTTGCTTATAATACTGCTCCCATTTATAGCAGAAGCAAAACTTTTTACTAGCCCTTTTGCTGCTCTTTTTTCAAAAATAACTGGAAATTTACCAGTTTTCATTGTACGTGAATTCAATTGATCAACTGCTCTTTTTGCTGCTTCTTTTCCCATTAACTCTGGCAACTTTAAATCACTAAAATTACATGCTATATCATAATCGTAACCAACCTTCATTTCACTTTCTCTTCCAGCAACAACAGAGACCTGATTAGCAAAGGTTGATTTACTAAACGAGCCAATAAAACCAGAAACAGTCGATAATACTGTATTCACTAAAGCGTATGAAGAAGAGGCTCCTTCAGAATTAGTGATACTCTTATGTGCAAGGGCTGAATTTTCTGCAGCTTCAGCAATTTCTTTTAGGTTATCAACGGTTACAACATTATTATCTGAGATACTTAAATCTGCAGAAGAGATATAATTACTACCATTTACAGCAAAATTAATGCAAGGATCTTCTGGCGCATTCTTTGCCATTTCTACCACTTGGCTTACTGTATCACTCAGATTATTCAAATCGTTTGTAGAAATATACGCAGCTTTGTTTTTACCTGCTATAGCTCTGATTCCTACAGTGCAATTTTTAGATTGTGATATTTGCTCAATTTTTGATAGACGCTGAGAAACTGAAGTCTTATTAGTTTCATATATTGTAACTTCCGCATCTTGATTTTGCTTTTTTATTAGTTTAGTAATATCTGCTGCAATATTTAATATATTCATTTTCTATTCCTTAGATTTCTATAAAGATTCTGCACCACCTATAACTTCAATTAAATCAGTCGTAATCGCTGCTTGACGAGAACGATTATAAAGCAATGCTAATTTGTTCAGTATCTCTTTAGTGTTTCTGTTTGCTGATTCCATAGCAACCATTCTAGCACTATTCTCACTCGTTGCACTTTCAAGTAAAGCAGAGTAAAGAGCAATTACAACGTAATCTTGAACCAAAGATTTTAAAATAAATTCAATATTTTGTGGTTCATACTCATAGCCGTAATCTGTTGTTGGACCAGCCAGAGAGCTATCAATCAAGGATGAGTCTTTACTCCATGGTTTTATTGTTTCCAACATTGGTTTTTGCGTGAAGGTATTATAGAATTTACTATAAAAAACTTTAACTTTATCGTATTTACTTAAATCTATACCATCAACCAAAGCTTCTACGTGCTTTAACGTGATTCCCTTACTATTTTCAATTTTTAAGATACTTTTAGAGTCAAATCTATTTTTACCTACATCAAAAGCTTTTTTACCAAGAAATACAATATCTACTTTTTTGCCATTTGCGATTGACTTATTTACACGCTCTTGACTAAATTTGACAATAGAAGAGTTAAAGTTGCCGCACAAGCCACGATCAGACGCAATAATGAATACTAGGTAAGAACCGTCGTTACTGACATTTAGAATTTTTGCCAGTAATTCTTGATCAACTGATAGCATTAATGAAAAAATAATGTTATGCAGCTTAGATACATATAATTTTGAATTTAATAACTTCTTTTGGCTTTGTAACAACTTTGCTGCAGAAACCATTTGCATTATTTTCGTGGTTTTCTGTACAGACCTAATATTCTTAATTCTTAAGGATAATTCCTTTAAGCTCTTCATTTTGTATACAACCCTGATTTATTAAAATATATAACTGTTAGTGTCTAAAAGCAAGTTTTTTTGACATTAAAACCAAGTCTAGCTAAGAAACTTGCAGGTTTATTGTTTGGAGATAAGGATTATATTAAGAAAGTGCTCTAACTTCAGCAATATCAATGTGAAAGTAGCCTAATGGTAATTTCTACACTTTGTGGAATTTTATAATATATAATAAACACAATTAAAACTATTACAACTTGAACACTTATGATCCCATTGTTCTAGTTCCCTGTTACAATTTTTACATTTCCAGCCTGGATCAGGCAAAGCTTCTGAGCCCATCTTGTTTAGCCAATAAATTACCTTGTCGTGTTCTTGCAATGTAACCTTGAGTTGTATTACAATAAAGTAGATTGACATGTAATTAGCTTTTTTCATAGCAGTATCTAAATATTGACTTGCAAGATCATATTTACCTGAACTCATTGAGGACAAAGCAAGTAAACAGTAACTAAAATAATAATCAGGGCGTAAGTTGTATAGTCTTTCAGCACCTTTACTATTTAAATTGATGTACATTTTAGCTGACTGAGGAGTAGGATTTACTGTATACTCTGCCTCTAGCACTGCAGAAGCTTTTCTGATTTTTCCAAGTTTAATATATAATTCTGCCTTTAAATAATTGATGGGCTGAAAAATTGCACTATAACGTTGTGCTCTAAATAAAGACTTTATAGCCTCCTTAAAATTTCCTTTACTTTCATATTGCTTTGCTAAAGCGCAATAAAACACTGCAAACATTTCTTTATGATCAAAGGGGAGAAAAATATTGGACTTAACTGCTTCCTTCAACCTCAAAATTGCATTAATCCAATCTTCTTTCAATATGCAATGCTCTATTTGAAAGGGAATAGATAGCATTTTATCGTTAATTGAACTAGAGCAATATTCTATAAATTTTTGAAAGACTACTTTTTCTTGTTTGAGGTGGACAATCAGCTTATTGGCTAGAAGTAGAGCTAAGTTACGATTTTTATTTGCAATATTTGTTAAACCGTTACTGAAAAAGCTGTAATTTCCCGTCTTACCTGAGTTAAAGAGCTTTATTAAAGACAACCTATCGCTCTCCTCACTCAGACTTTTAACTAGCTTTTGGGCATTCTCTATATTGTCTAAGTCTATGCTAAAGAAAGCTTCAAAGAGAAGCAATTCTTCCCTATCCCTTCTTCTATTTCTTATGTTGGCAAATGTTGATGAAATGGAGGAAAAAAAGCGTACAAGTGTAATTAATAAAAATAATAAAACTACACAAGTAAAAATAATGAAATATAGATCAATACTTATAGTGTAATTGCCTAATTCCAATTTTATTACTTCACCACTTACCTTGACCCATATACCAAATAAAAACGAAAAAGCGAAAATTATAAAATAAATCATGAGATATATTGTAATAAGTGATGATATATTGTTGAAATATTCTTAGAAGCTACAATAAAACCATTCAATTTATTCAGCCATAGCTTGAATTCTGAATGCGTTAAATTGCTTACTGTAACAGTTATATTTTGCCAATCATTATCATTTATTGACTCCTCAATTTCTGCGAATTTTACTCTTAATGGATCATTTCGGTCGTCTACCTTTATCCAGTTTGAAATGATTTTTTTAGACAATGTACTTTTGTTGTAATCGATAGTATCAATAGTTTTTTCAAAAGATAACTTCAATTCGTGTAAGGTATTTATCTCTTTCAAATTTTCTAATTCATCTACTGCATTTTCTATCTCTGGATCGTCAAGCTCTGATATCAAAGGCTTTATTGAATTTATATGGTTATCAAATTTTGCTTCTCGCAATAACGAATTCTTCATTTTAACCACAAGTAATAGCAATTTTGCAAGGTTCTTACATCTTGAGTTATTATCACCTTGCTCACATTGAGTATGCTGACTTCTCTTGAGGTCAAATATCTTTTTTTCTATTCTAGATTGATTAACTTCAAGCAACATTCTAAATTCATCCATGTTTTCCGTTAAAGCTTTCACATTGTTTTCACTCTCTTGCTGATTTATTTTTAAAAAGATTATGTTATTTATTGTGATGTAACCGGTAAATAACAATACAATTAAGAACCAACCTATGTACTTTTGCTGAGTATCATTCATAACGTAGTATCTCCGCAGGATCTTGTGCAGCTGCCTGCAACGCAGGAGCAATTGTCGCTAAAAATGATAAGAGTAACGCAAGTGCAGAAATATTTACTACGTCTTGGGGTACTAATATCACTGGCAAACTTGAAAAAAAGTATATCATAGGATCAAACAGCTTGACGTTAGTAATGTTTTCTAAAAACACTCTAATGCTTTCGATATTGAGAGAAAAAACGACACCTATAATACAGCCAAGACAAGTTCCCGTAAAACCGATTAATAGACCACAAGCGCAAAATATACGCATAATGCTTCCACTTGTTGCACCAAATGTACGCATAATTGCAATCGCGGATTTCTTTTCTTGCACTATCATCATTAAATTTGAGATAATATTAAACGCTGCTACAACTATAATCAAAGTGAGAATTAAAAACATCACATTTCTTTCAGTTTTTAAAGCACTAAAATAATGGCTTTGCTGTGATTGCCAACTTTCAGCTTCCATTCCTATTTCTTTTTCTATAGCATCTGCCAGCTTATCAGCTCTAGTAACGTCGTCTACAAGTACTTCTATATTTTTTATGCTATTTTTATAATTAAAAAAGGCTTGTGCTGATTTTAGAGGCATATATATCAAGGTATTATCATACTCAAACATACCCATATCAAATATTGCTATAACTTTATATTTTTTCATTCGCGGCATTTCACCAAGTAATGCATCAAATTCTTCAGATGATATAAACGTAATTTCGTCGCCATAGTCAATGTTCAAAACTTCTGCTAAGCGTGCTCCTATTATTATCCCTTCATCAAATTTTTTTACATCACCTATAATTACATTATTTGTAACGGCAGTACTATCAAGCAAATCTTTAGTTGACACACCTCGCACTACGCTACCTGCAATTTTACCATTTGCTACAATAATAACTTGATCATTGGTCATAGGAGTAGCTTTTAATATACCAGGAATTCTCTCAATAGATTTTGAAACTGCGTAGTAATCTGAATTTATGTTCCTATCAAAATAAACGTTAATATGGCCATCAATGCCAAGTATTGAGTCAAGCAACTTTGCTCTGAATCCGTTCATCACAGACATCACCACTATTAGTGTTGCAACTCCAAGGGCAATGCCGATAATAGAGAACAAAGTCATTATAGAGCAAAATCTGGCATTTCTTGCTCGCAAATAGCAAGCAGCCATAGTAATTTCAAAGGCAATGGACATTACAAAATATTTTGAGGTTAGACATTATATTTTTGAAACTTCGTATAATTGTAGACTTTTCTTTATTTAAAAACTAGAGATTTTTGCTTCCTTAAATTTAGCAGACTTATAGAGTATCTTTAACATTAGAATTTCAAAATCTTCCATATACATCATCCAACCTCACTATATCATTATCAGATAAATGCTCTCCTATCTGAAATTCAACTATTTCAAGTGGAGAGCTTGTGCTTTTATAACATAGAAAAAATCAAGAATATTATTGGGTTTATTCAATAAGTTATAATTCTTTCCTTCCATAATTTTCAAATTGTACAACTAGTTGCTTTACATTTACATCTGTGAGAAGAGCATTTTTGCTAACATGAGGTCTCGGATCAGATTTTGCTGATAAGGGATTCATCTGAGATATTTCATCCCTCATTGGAAATAAGCGAGATTGGGAAGCAACTTTTGGTGATGGCCTAGTTTTTTTCTCCACATCTATATTCACTTGTGCAACAGGAGGGGTCCTGCTTTCAATAGTTTGCGCATTAGGACTTTCTTTTGCTTGATTTTGTTTGAATTTTTTTCTTATCTCTTGTACTTTAATATCGATATTATAATTAATTTCTTTTTCCATAGAAGATACTACCATTTCTAGCTTTGTGCTTGATTTTTGATCAGTATGACCTAACTTTTTAAGTTTTAGTGGTAATTCAGGTTTATCTTTAGTTGATTTAGGAACAGTTCCTACTACTTTTGGTTTTTGTCTAACTTCTTGACCAGCAGTAAACATTTTTTTTGGCAATGGGGGTGCTATTGATGGTTTTGGCAATATTGGAGGTTTAGATTGTTGTTTTTGTTTAAGTTCTCTTTTTGCTTCCATATGTTCTTTAGGAACTGTTACATAAATTAGCTCTTCTCTAGGCGATTTTGAACTTTGTGAATTTTCTGTTAAAATTTTACTCTTCTTCTCTTGATAATTTGATATCTCTTTGTATCCAGGCTTTTCATCTAATGAATTTCCATGGCCTGAATCATTATAATTAACTTCTACTTGTCTATCTTCTTTTAGAAAACTGCGTTCTGGCTTTTCTGGAGCTATTGCAATATTTCCTCTTTCAACTTGCTCCAAACCTGAAATTTTACGATAAGCCTCTAGATATTCAAAGATTGTCATTGAAGTAGGAGGAGGTAATTTATCAATAAAACTACTTATATTCTTAACTGGAACATTTCTTCCCGAGATTCTATTCAATATTTCCTTTAATATCTTAAGACCTGATGGCTTTCCATTCATCAATTTTACATAATCAATTGAGTCACTACGTATAACAAACTTAGCTACATCTTCTGCCTTATCTGTAAAACGCTTTAATGCCTGAGATAAATCCCTTACCGTTTTATTATAATGTCTAATAGTTACTAACTCATCTCTTGCTTTTATAGCTTCTTTAAGGAAACCGAGATTTTCTCTATAATTGTCACTTTTAAATGGATCCTTCATATTAATTACAACTCATTATTTATTAAAATATGGGTATAGGTTTAAAATATTAAGATTTAGTAAATATTATTTTTTACATAAAGCAGCTATACCCATATTATAAATTGCCAACAAATGCATTTATGGCGTTACCATATTCTTCCATATACATCATCCAATCTCACTATATCATTATCAGATAAATGCTCTCCTATCTGAAATTCAACTATCTCAAGTGGAAAGCTTGTGCTTCTATTTTCAATCCTATGGGAAACTTCCCTTGGGATTTCTATCATATGGTCCTTTGCTATAGCATATTCTTTGTCTTCTAAACTAACATATCCAACTCCTGATAGCACTATATGGTATTCATCTCTATAGTGATGGAATTGCTTAGAAGTGCAGCTTAATGGATTGATAAAAAGATATTTTATAAGAAAATTTTCGCTCATTAAAATTATACTACAAAATCCCCATGGTTTAACTTCTTTCCTTATCACCTTTACTTTCTTAACTTTATGAATAAATGAAATTAGACTTTTGTTTGGTTGCTTACAAGCTCCACTCAATAAATTTTTATTACTTTCTGTCGTTGAAACTGGTTCTTTTTCTCTAATCACATGCTGAAATGATGCCGGTTCTTTACTAAACTTCTCACTCAATTCTAAAACTGAATTCCAAGTTCCAACATCCAACCAATCGAAATTAGCTTCTATCATTGCAACGTTTTTTGCTTTCTCCATCACCAAGTAATCAATGGATATGCCTTCAATTCCTGCAAAATCTCGTTGTTTTAAATACAGAAATCTCTCTTGCGGTGTGAAATATTTAAAACATAAATTGTAAAGATTCGGGGCAGATTTTTTAATCTCATCTATGTAGCGTTTTGCTTTAAGAGGTTGTCCGGAAACAAGTAAATTCAAGCATATTCCCTCTTTAACATAACCCTACTCATAGCTAGGTATATGAAATTCTCAGTGGATGTTGTGAGTAAATCATACTCCTTCGATAGCCTTCTATTCCTATTAACCCAAGCAAAAGTCCTTTCTACAACCCATCTTCTTGGCTGTACTTTAAACCCTTGTTCTCTTGTTGGTAGTAGCTCAGGTGGCGTATCTTTGTGCACCCAAAATCTACATGGAGGCCTTTTAACAATTTCAATATCTATGTCATATTCTTCCTTTATGTGATTCTTTAAATTTCTTCCTTGGTATCCCATGTCAGCCCACATTTTTTTAACTTTAGTATATTTTGTTCTCATATTGTTTAATGCTATTTTAATACCATCTCTATCATTTTCGTTAGCAGCGCCTACGTAACAACCTAGTATAAAACCCTGAGTGTCTGTAATTATATGCCTTTTTCTACCCTTTACTTTTTTACTTCCATCATAGCCTTTGATCCCCCCTTTTCTGTAGTCTTTACAGATTGACTATCTACTATACAGGCACTCGGCTGCTCATTCCTTCCTATTTTTCTTCTACTATATTTTGTAATTTCATAATTCATTTTCTCAAAAATTCCCTGCTTCTTCCATTGCCTGAACTGCTCATACACAGTCTTCGATAGCGGAAAATCATTTGGTAAATACCGCCATTGACACCCTGTACGCAATACATAGAAAATTGCTTCTAATATTTCTTTTTTGCTATACTTTGGCAGCCTTCCTCCTTTCTTGTATGATACTCTGAAGTGTTTTTCTATTCTTGCCCATTCCCTTTCGCTTAGATCTGTTGGATACTTTTTTCTCATCTTTACCCCGTACTAAAATTTCAGATATTATAGCCTTTTACTTGTTTCCGGACAACCTCTAAACACAAATATTCCAGAGTTCCAATAATGATCGTTACTTAACTTACGCTCGGGCTTTTCTGTAAAATCTTTCACTATATGACATTTTTCTTTCTGATCATATACTGCATTTATATAGCCGTATTCAGAATTGAATTCATGAGGCTTAACCCCAAAAGTGACTATAGAGTTAGTTTCAGAGGCTAACTTAGACGCTTTTTGAGTAGAAGCATAAAAACTATTCAAATCACCTATAAAATGGTCTGAAGGCAGAATTAACATTGTCTCGTTTTCATTGCAGAGAAGTGCAGCAATTAATATTGCCGCTGCTGTTCCAATTTTCACTGGTTCGAAAATCACTTTATATTCTTGCAGTGCATGCAATTCCTCCATCACTAATGACTCGTACTGTATATTTGTAGCAATTATGGGCGGCATATAATCGCTTTTTAGCCTCAACAAAGTGTTGTGAAACATAGTGTTCTGACTAAATATTTTCTGAAATTGCTTTGGCTTAGATAAAGGCCAAAGTCTGCTACCACTACCACCACACAATATTACAGGGCGCATTTAGTTAAGATATTAATTAAATAATTAATATCTTATACTGAGGGCAAAATACATGCAAGTTTTTGTTGTGGAATAGTTAATAAAGAAAGTAAATGTTGATTTAAAGTAATTGCTAATGAGAGTGATCATGTGTAGCGCCTTGCCCTTGCTGTGAATTTCTTCTATTTTGTAATTCCTCAACATGACCTTTTCTTTTATCACTTAATATTTCATTACCCTTATTTTGTTCTTCCTCAGGACTCTTTAGTATTTCATTACTCTTGCTAACTTCTTTATCATCCCCTTGTTTCTTTGGCCTTCTAGCGTTAAGCTCATCCCATGTGCCCACTAGTGAATCACGATTCCCATGATCCGGCTTTAGCCTTTCTTCACCTTTAATAACATTAAAGTCACTTTTTGCTTCTTCCAAACATCCTTTCAGTTGGTGTTTCCACATGGTGTAGTAAGCATCACCATATTTTTTCTCATTTGCTACAAACAATAAAATTGGAGCCTTAAGTATGGTAGCTCCCATATCCACTAAATTTTTTACTGCCATTGCAGGAGTAAATAAAAGATAACCAAAAGACTTTGCAATTGGGTTTTGTTCGCTTATTAAATGCTCCCCTAACTTTATAGGAAGAGAAGTCAACAATTTAGTACAAACTTTAGCTAAACTTGTAGCAAAAACGATAGGAACAGATATAAGACTTTTATCTAGCTCTAGATTACCATTCTGATCTCTAATTTCTGAAAAATGGGTGCTTAGCTTCTTGTAATCACTAGTGTATAATAATTCTCCATTTCTTCCTTTTTCATCAACAACTTCCTGAACTTTACCTTCTTTATTTTTTACCTCTTTAGTTAGCACAGAAGAATTAGTTAATTCAAATGGATATTGAGGATCCTTAGTTTTTTCAGCTTCAAAAATTGGCACGTGTTTTTTCAAATCCATTCTCGAAAAGCCTAATGGCTCAAAATATGACTTATGCAACTCATTTATCGGAATTTGCTTACCCTGATTGTCTATATAATTGATAGTAAAATAAGATCTATCATTATCTTTATCTTTGGTAACTAAAGATAATCTGAAACTTGGTTGTTCTCCATTCTCATCTTTTTGACCATACAAAAGTTTATAGGTTGGATTTTTATCTTTATCTAGTATAGCATTTCCATGCATATCCCTGTTTTCTATGATTTTAGCAGACTGTACAATTTGATCATAATTTTTTGGATACTGGCATTTCCTTCCATCATACATCATTACCTTTCTAAGGTCTTCGACGTAAACTTGAGATTCAGGTGAAGTAAGCAGACCTTTTGCTTTAAGTGTAAGATCTATTGCTCCCTTTTTTAATGCTTCAAACATATTGTCAAACCAAAATCGCTATAATGCTATAGTTCAATAATAAAACTAGTACACTAATAATATATTAACACAGCACCGGTGATTTTACAAGAAAATATGCCTGTAGAAGATAAAGATTGTAAAAGCGAGGGTTATATAAGTAATGCTTGATAAGTACTTTATGCATGTAATTGTAAAAATCCTCAAAGGTACGCTGTGTATATAATCTTCGCATACTACCTGCATTCCAAGAACTGCGTGCCAAAAAATGCAAAACAACAATACAACAAAAAATAAAAGCTCTAGAGGGTGATTAATAAATTTTTCACTAAAAGACAAAGAGCTATCAGTATAAAATGTGCAAGAAAATGAATAGATAAACCAAGGAAACAGGAACAGTAAAATTACCGCAGAAACACGCTGAACCCACCAATGATGTACTGAATTTCCAGACTGACTCATATAAACATAAATAAAAAAGCCATAGTAGAAAGAAGTAGCGTTACTGTCAGCAGTATAGCACTCCTTGAAACGCCAGTAATTTCTAAATTAAGCCCAACATCCCTCAATAAATGACGAATACCATTAAGAAAATGATATACAAAACTTATAAAACATAAGA
Organism: Wolbachia endosymbiont of Drosophila willistoni; assembly: GCF_040084705.1. Taxonomy (NCBI): domain Bacteria; kingdom Pseudomonadati; phylum Pseudomonadota; class Alphaproteobacteria; order Rickettsiales; family Anaplasmataceae; genus Wolbachia; species Wolbachia endosymbiont of Drosophila willistoni. The sequence goes on along the minus strand of NZ_CP157591.1, from coordinate 278,418 downwards.
CATAAGCTAATTTAGCAACAGGAGTGAATAATAATGCATTTAAGTACCTTACTATAAGTAACTCAGGAAAGTAAACATGTAATATGAAATACCAAGAAAGTATCATTAATAAAAGGAATAGCAAGATACCAGTCAATCTATGCATAATAGAGAAAAAACTAGTAACTTGTACTTTATATATTTGTAAATGTGGAGAAAGAGGTCTATCACTCATAAAATTCCGTTATCGGGAAATTAAAATAAAGTAGAAGTAAAGACAGCAGTATAGCACATAACAACACCATCATTAAAAATGGTAAATTATGTGCAAAGCCTAAGGAGGTAATCCAGCTGCAGATTCCCCTACTGCTACCTTGTTACGACTTCACCCCAGTCACCGATCCCACTTTAAATAACTCCCTCCTTGCGGTTAGGTCGTTAGCTTCGAGTGAAACCAATTCCCATGGCGTGACGGGCAGTGTGTACAAGACCCGAGAACGTATTCACCGTGGCGTGCTGATCCACGATTACTAGCGATTCCAACTTCATGCACTCGAGTTGCAGAGTACAATCCGAACTGAGATGGCTTTTAAGGGATTAGCTTAGCCTCGCGACTTTGCAGCCCACTGTAGCCACCATTGTAGCACGTGTGTAGCCCACTCCATAAGGGCCATGATGACTTGACATCATCCCCACCTTCCTCCAGTTTATCACTGGCAGTTTCCTTAAAGTCCCCAGCATTACCTGATGGTAACTAAGGATGAGGGTTGCGCTCGTTGCGGGACTTAACCCAACATCTCACGACACGAGCTGACGACAGCCATGCAACACCTGTGTGAAACCCGGCCGAACCGACCCTATCCCTTCGAATAGGTATAATTTCCATGTCAAGGAGTGGTAAGGTTTTTCGCGTTGCATCGAATTAAACCACATGCTCCACCGCTTGTGCGGGTCCCCGTCAATTCCTTTGAGTTTTAATCTTGCGACCGTAGTCCCCAGGCGGAATGTTTAACGCGTTAGCTGTAATACAGAAAGTAAAACTTCCCATATTTAACATTCATCGTTTACAGCGTGGACTACCAGGGTATCTAATCCTGTTTGCTCCCCACGCCTTCGCGCCTCAGCGTCAGATTTGAACCAGATAGACGCCTTCGCCACTGGTGTTCCTCCTAATATTTACGAATTTCACCTCTACACTAGGAATTCCTCTATCCTCTTTCAATCTCTAGATTAGCAGTTTTAAAAGCAATTCCAAGGTTGAGCCTTGGGATTTCACTTTTAACTTACTAATCCGCCTACGCGCCCTTTACGCCCAATAATTCCGAATAACGCTAGCCCTCTCCGTATTACCGCGGCTGCTGGCACGGAGTTAGCCAGGACTTCTTCTGTGAGTACCGTCATTATCTTCCTCACTAAAAGAGCTTTACAACCCAAAGGCCTTCTTCACTCATGCGGCATGGCTGGATCAGGCTTTCGCCCATTGTCCAATATTCCCCACTGCTGCCTCCCGTAGGAGTCTGGACCGTATCTCAGTTCCAGTGTGGCTGATCATCCTCTCAGATCAGCTATAGATCATTGCCTTGGTAGGCTATTACTCCACCAACTAGCTAATCTAATATAGGCTCATCTAATAGCAATAAATTTTTCCCCCGTAGGGCGTATACGGTATTAGTTGCCGTTTCCAACAATTATTCCGTACTACTAGGTAGATTCCTATACATTACTCACCCGTCTGCCACTAAGTTATACCATAGCAAGCTACAATATAACTCCGTTCGACTTGCATGTGTTAGGCCTGCCGCCAGCGTTCATTCTGAGCTAGGATCAAACTCTCAAATTTAGACTTCAACCTATAAAAGGTTGAGGGTACATCGGATAAATCCGACAAAAAATAATTTAGCTTAATACTGCTGTCTTTATTTCTACTTTAGAAATATTTTAATCTCCAACTATTCAAACAACTTTAAGAATATTATTATGTGATATAATCACTATGTCAATATGTTTTTGCAAATCAAAAGCATTAATGTATAAATATATAACTATTCAGAATATTACCATGAAAAAATACATCTTTCTGCTTGCACTCGCGCCAATGTTAGTTGGCATCACATTATACTTATTGCGCAACATTGATAACACAAAACAATCTATAACTGCAGGTGACAAGTTTTACGAAGTATTATTCTTAAAAAAAGATAATAAGCCGCTGCTAGAAGAAATAGATTCAAATTGGGAGTATTTAGCAAATTTTGAACGCGCATTCAATCATATCTCAGATTCAATGCCAACAGACACAGCATCTATTTATAATGATTTGGCAGATGATAAAGATGCTCCTAATGTTTTGCGTGAGTTAGCACAATATTTAGAAGTAATGAGCTTACTTCACTCCAACGGTGAAAAAATAAATAAAGACAAAATTGATAATTTAGAATCAAGCACAGTGTATCCTTATTCAAGCCAAGAAGCTATCGCTGTAGTAAAGATACATAATAACGACATTAAAGGTGCAACTGAAATATTGCGTTCCCTATTAAATGATAGAAAATGCCCTATCCTAATCAAAGCTAATGCACAAGAATTACTCAGGATATATGGGAGTTAACTCATTGGACTTTTTGCATAGCTTTTGGCAGCGCATCGGATGAAACGAAAAAACTTACTTGACACCCTTCGCCAGCGCCCTTATCATGATAGTGAAGCTATTGTATTTGCTTTCGCCAATCTGCAGATTAAAAGGTAAGGATTACTTAATGTATCGGCGTCTTATGTTCAATTTTTTGCAGTATATAGATACTGTATGTCTTTACAAAACTTCATCTACATCTAGATTTTTATCTAAATAAGCTGAACGCGCTTATAAAGCGTTACAAGACATCAAAAAATGCCAATACTCGACAGAGATAGTAAAAGACTAGCTAACTCGGGGATTTTTTGTCTTTTTTTCTGCTTAGTAAATTTCTTAAACATTTGCAGCGTAAGTTAGTTGCAATTAAAAGCGGCTGAATCTCGCTTGTCAAGCGTTTAAAACATAAAAAACGCCAATATTTTAAAGCGGATAATAACCACGGGGCTTCTTTTGCCTTTTTTTTCATTTGGTAAATTTCTTAATATTTATGGCTAAAGATTGCACGAATGTTGCAATTACAAAAACGATTTCTACTAGGGTGTCATCCCAGTGCGTGACACTGGAATCCAGCCTTTATTATGCAGCCACTTGGTTGAAATTAAGTCTTCTGGATCCCAGTGTCAGCTACTTGGATGACACCATTCTTTTTCCTGGATCCAAGTAGTCAGGGCACTGGGATGACAGCTACCCTGACAATCGTCATCCCGCTGCTTGTTAGCGGATACCGCGGCGGTATGACGTAGAAGTTATACTTTTATGCTTACCAACTTAATAAAATTCCTGGATTCCAGTGTCAGCTACTTTCATGACACCAACAGTTGATATTGGTTTGTTGCTTTGCTAGCCAACTACTAGCTATGCCTCAAGTTTCCTATTCAAAATTTTCAATATCAAATCCAATTCATTTGGATTATCATACCGTATCATAACTTTACCCTTAGAATTGTTGTCATTAATTTTGATCTTTAAACCAAGTTGAGAAGATATAGCGCCTTCTATTACTGTCATATCTTGATTTCTAGTATATCTCTGCTCTTTTTGATTGTTGTTTTGATGTAGGTCCTTTATCAGTTTTTCAGTTTGTCTAACGCTTAAGCCCTGAGAAACTATTTTTTCTGCAATACTTTCCGCATTTTCAACATTAATCAACGCTCTTGCATGACCCATAGACAATTTTTTCTCATTGATCATTGTTTTCACCCTATCAGGGAGCAACAACATCCGAATCATATTGGTTATGTGGCTGCGGCTTTTGCCTATAGCTGAAGCTAATTCCTCATGTGTATAGAAAAACTCATCTATCAGTTTTCTGTAAGCTTCACCTTCCTCTATTGGATTAATATCTTGCCTTTGTATGTTTTCAATAATGGATACTTCCAAGCATTCCTTGTCGCTCAGATCTTTTATGATAACCGGTGCACTATCAAGATTTGCAATCTTGCTTGCTCGCCAACGACGTTCTCCAGCTATTATTTCATAACCATCATCATTTGAATCTTTGCGTACCACGATAGGCTGTATAATGCCACTTTTCTTTATCGAATTTGCAAGTTCTCTTAATGACTCCTCGTCAAAATGTTTCCTCGGTTGAAATTTGCTTGGGTGCAGTAATGAAATAGGCAAATGCTCTTGTCGATCTTCTTTATTATCATAATTATCGCCTATGAGGCCGGCAAGACCTCTGCCGAGGCGTCTATCATCCTTCATACTACGCCCTCGCTTACTAGTTTCTTCTCCTTACAACTGCTCGCGTGCTTTTTTAAAATTTCCCTTGCCAAACTTATATATGCTTGTGCACCAGGACACTTAAGATCATACACAATAGCGGGTTTTCCATGAGAAGGCGCTTCTGATAACCGTACGTTACGTGGAATAACAGTCTCATACAATGGGATGATAGTTTTGTATACTTTATCATTTAAATACTGGCAAATATCGTTTTTAATCTGTTCACTGAGTTTGTTGCGCCTGTCATACATTGTTAACACTATCCCTTCTATTGCCAAAAAAGGGTTTAGGTTATTCCTTTTTATTAGCTCCACAGTTTTAACTAAATGGCTTAATCCTTCCAGAGCAAAAAATTCACACTGAAGAGGAACAATAATAGAATTAGCAGCAGTCAAAGCATTTATGGTCAGAAGCCCAAGTGATGGAGGGCAATCGATGATTATATACTCATAATTATCGCGTATCTTCTCCAATGCGCTTTTTAGTACGAATTTTCCTCGCTCAAGTTGCGATAATTCAATTTCTGCAGCTGACAAATCAACTACTGACGAAATTAGCGATAAATTCGGAATTTCCTTTATATTGAAAATTGCCGATTCTATCAATTTATTTTCGCTGCTTAGTAGTATTTTGTATATGTTTTTTTCTTCCCTACTACGATAAGAAATCCCGAGTCCGGTGCTAGCATTTCCTTGAGGATCAAGATCTACCAATAAAGTGCTTTTTCCCACAGCAGCAAAGGCTGTCGACAAATTTATACTAGTTGTGGTTTTGCCAACTCCACCCTTTTGATTTACTATTGCAATAATCTTGCTCACGCCTTTTATCTTATGTATAAAATAATTCTATTGTATATATGCAAGAAACTTTTGCATTAGAAAATTTTTTTGTTGCTAACCACACTAAAACTAGACTGTCTTTTTTGCTTTGTGTAACACACTTTGAACCTTGTTTCCTAATTCATTCAGAGTGAATGGTTTTGGCAAAAAGTGAAAATCTTCTATATTGATGTCATCACTCTTTAAAAAAGCATCTTCTGCATACCCAGAAATAAAAATAACGTTGATATTTGGCCTATGGATCAATGCTTCTTTAACTATTTCTGGGCCGCTCACCTCTGGCATGATTACATCAGTGATTATAAGATCTATATGTTGACTTTTTTTACTGATTATTTCTGGCGCCTCGCTGCCTATGCTTGCTTCTATTACATCAAATCCTTTTCTTTTGAGTGCTTTAGAGATGAATTCCCTTACTGAATCTTCATCTTCGATTAATAAAATTATACCATTACCTTTAATTTCACTTACTACCGGTTTTTCTGTTTCTTCACTATCTTCCTCTCTATCATTTTCATCTGATATGTAAACCATGGGCAAAAATATGCTAAATTTAGTTCCATGATTTACTTTGCTAGCAACATAGATGTATCCTTCAGTTTGTTTAATAATGCCATATACAGTAGAGAGGCCAAGACCTGTACCAGAGGTAATATCTTTGGTAGAAAAAAATGGATCAAAGATCTTTTCAGTTGTATCACTCGTCATTCCACATCCAGTATCAATTACTTCAATCACAACATAATTTCCATGTTCAATCGCTTCCTTGTCTGGAGAAAACATATCCTGAGGTGTAGAATTTAATGAGTCAATCTTTTGATTAAAGGTTCGTATAGTTAATTCTCCGCCCTTTTCCATAGCAGCACTAGCATTGACTGCTAAGTTAAGTATAACTTGCTCTAATTGCCCTTGATCAGCCCTAACAGCACCCAAGTCTCTACCATAATAAATATTAAATTTTATATTTTCACCTATTAATCTTTTTATCATTTCATAAAGATTAGCTATAGTATTATTTACATCAATAATTTTTGGCTGCAAGGTCTGTCTTCTTGAGAAAGCAAGCAATTGTCTTACTAAATTTGATCCACGCTTTGCATTTTGCTGTATCTGTATTATATCTCCAAAAGATGGGTCACCAGCTGAGTGTTGGAGTAAAAGCAAATCGCAAAATCCTATTATCCCAGTCAATATATTGTTGAAATCATGCGCAATACCACCTGCTAACTGCCCTATAGCTTGCATCTTTTGATAATGCTCAAGCTTTATCTCTAGGTTTTTGTGTTCAGTATTGTCAATAAAATAACAAAGTATGAAGATCATTTTATTATGAAGAAACTTATTGAAATATATTTTTATGTTATTACCGCCGTTGAGCTGTACATCAAAAGACGCATTATTTATTCTATTACTCGAAAAATATTCACGTATTTTCACATGATAACTATCCAATATCAACGTAAAGATTGAATTATTATCTGACCCTGCAAGCTTTATTAGTGCCGTATTTTTCTTTACAAAGTTGCCGTTTATGTCACATTGTGCAATAGCAATTGATGAATTTGCAAAACAAGGGTGTAATTGATAATCAACAATATTTGATTCGGTTGGTGTTATAAAGCCATATATATAGCTATGGTTGTATTTATCACAAAATATAGCAGTGCTCATATAAGCCTTGAATGGAATACCACTTATAGTAAAAAACAAAATTTCATTATCGGTTGTTGTATTGTTATATTTAGATTGAGATATAAAATCACTGATTGAGCTACCTTTTTCCAGTTTTTTTAGTTCAAATATGTCTAAAAATCTTTTATTTACAGATAAAATCACCCCTTTGGCATTTGCAATGTAAGTTCCTATGCTGTGTTTTTCTATTAACTCTTCATATATCTGCTCCTTGTTTATCTGTGTTGCTTTTAATACAAAATACCCATCTGGCCTTGCTATTGGCACTAATGATAAATTTAAAATCTTATTACTATTTATAGCAATTTGGGGATTATCTGGTATCGGCTCAAAGAGCAAAAGAAAGTTAGATACTCTATTCTTCTTGTTTAAGGAAATGCATACCTGTACAGAAGAGTTATTTTTTAGTGCATGATAGAGTACTTTTTTGTCTGCTTCTGAAACATCTCCTATTTCAAGAATCTTGTCTAACGTAATGTCATCATCTATATGATCTTTAAACCTTTCGTAGAACCTTGCATCAGCATAAATAATACCTTCATCTTTATGTAAAATAAGGCAAAATTCTGTATTATGATTTAGTGCATTTGCAAATATTGCATTTTGAAATTCTATAGTATTAAGTAGGTATCTGTAGCGTTTTACATTATACATCATAAAGAGAGTTGTTAGAATGCTAACTAATAAATTAATCTCTATATTAATATGCTGACTATATATATCAAAAAAGTAGAGTATCGATATTGCTACTGGAGGTAAGAGCATAATAACTGCCATCACAACAATTGACATTCCATAATTTCTTAGTATGAAGTCAACCCTGTTCTCTTTTTTGTTATCTATGTATCTTTTATTCATTATTGTTACTTGGCATTGTTGTACATACGAAAATGTTCTATTATATTGATTTAATTATTATAGATTTATTAACGTCTTTGATAGATAATTATCATCCAAATCTAATTAAGTTCCTTAAATATCAGATATAACAATGTTAATAAGCTAGCAAGAGGATATTATGGAAAAACAAAAAACACAAGCATTTAAATGGTTCTGTGCACTAAGAGATAAGATTATAGAATCTTTCTTATTAATTGAAAAACAATCATCCGCAGAGCCAAAAATCGAAAAGAGAAAGTGGGATCGCCCAGGTGGTGGAGGTGGTGAATCTACAATTATTTTTGGTAATGTTTTTGAAAAAGTTGGAGTAAACGTTTCAAAAGTACACGGAAAATTTGCAGATTCAGCCATTAATGAAATTCCTGGTGCAAGCGAAAGTAACGGAGAGTTCTGGGCAAGCGGTATATCTTTAGTGTCTCATATGCAATCGCCCCTTATCCCTGCAGCACATATGAACACAAGGCTGATATATACTTCAAAACAATGGTTTGGTGGAGGAATGGATTTTACGCCAATATATAAAAATGAAGAAGATTGCAAGTATATTCATGAATCAATCAAAATGACATGTGATAGATTTGACACCGGATATTATCCAAAATTTAAAGAGCAATGTGACAACTATTTTTTCTTACAACACAGAAAAGAGCCGCGTGGTATTGGTGGCATTTTCTATGATAATCTGAGTTCTAGCAACTGGGAAAACGATTTTGAGTTCACAAAAGCAGTAGGTGAAGCCTTTTTGGAAATTTATTTGCACATCATACGTAAACATATACAAAAATCTTGGACAAAAGAACAACGAGAAAATCAACTAATAAAACGTGGCAGATATGTAGAATTCAATCTGTTATACGATCGTGGCACAAGGTTTGGTTTAATGACTGACGGCAATCCAGATGCAATTATGATGTCAATGCCACCACTTGTTAAGTGGTTATAGAGAGCTGCTATTAGTAGAAAATAAATCATCATAGTTTAAAATTGTACCATGGTAGTGAGCTTTTATATAGGGGGTATAATCATGGGCATAATAGATAATTTTTTAATTAAATCTGTCAAAAACAATGACATAAAAGGTGTTAAACTGACTCTAATTCTCTATGATGCATTAAATAGTTTTAGAAAATTCTTTTCAAAGACTATGTCTCTCAAGAATACAGGATCATTTGATATAAATAATAATCAAGCTTTAAATCAGGCTTTAGGACATGCTACAGATCACAAAATAATGGAATTGCTGATTAACCGTGGAGCTGATATCCACTCAATAGATGAGAATGGAAAGAATGTTATAATTCGTGTTATTGAGAGTTTAGCAGAATCAAAAAATCTAAAATTGGATAGTGAGAAAAACTTACCAGCAGAGATAATTCTTCACCCCACAGTTTCCTTTTTACTAGGAAAAGGCGCAGAGTATTATTCTACAGATGATTTGAATGTTGAAGCTATACAACAAAAACCTCCTAGAACCTCTGAATATGAGCCAATAACTATGTACGCTGAGGTGAACAACAATGTAATACCACCTCAAAAACCTTCTAGAACTTTTGAGTATAAGCCAAAGAGCACTAATTATGATGCTTTGCCTTCAAAAGAGCCAATTTACGCTGAGGTGTATGATGCTAAGGTTAGTAACTCATTAGGGGAGAATGGTTATTTGAGTGTATCAGAAGAATCTATTTATGCTGAAATATATGATTCACATAAAAAATCCACTGAAAATTTATCATTGGAAGATAGTGGTTATTTGAGTATATCAGAAGAACCTATTTATTGCACTATAGATGATCTTTCAGAACAAAAAAAGCCTACTAGCCTAAAACAGAAAGAGCCAGGACAGTCGTCAGAACCTATTTATGCTAGGGTAGATTTGTCCAAGAAAAGAGCAGAAAGAAAAGCAAAAGACATAAAAGCTAATTCTGGAACTTGCCATGGGTTAGTGCAAGATAAAGTGAATGATTGGCAAGTGAAGCTAAATGAGCTAAGTGCTAATAAGTCGATAAGTCAGCAACAGACTAATGATCAAAAAATTAAGACCAAGGCTGGCTTTAGTGTAGAAGAAATAAGGCAGAAATATGAGCGTAGAGATTCTGGCTACGATTCTGGCTATGATTCCGATACAAAAGTTGAACAACAATTAGAATTAGCTCCTAAATCTGAGATAGGTTCAGTGAGTATTGAGCATGGAGTAATAGGAGGCTGTCGATATAAGATTACTGATATATCCCTCTAACTATGTGATTCAAAATAATTGAATTGACTTTATATATGTAATCGATATAACCTAGTTAGATTCAAGTTGACTCTTTCGTCTAGTGGTTAGGACACCACCCTTTCACGGTGGTAACACGGGTTCAAATCCCGTAAGAGTCACTCAAGTAGAATATAATTAAAGTTTTGAATGGGAAAAATTAGGCTCTATGTTGAAGAAGCTTTATCACAAGGCGTGAGTTTAGCACTTAATCCACAACAAAGTCACTATATTTGCAATGTAATGCGGCTTAAGAAGTATGATAATCTCTCTCTTTTTAATGGAAAAGATGGAGAATGGTTAGGAGAAGTAGTTAATATATCGCGTAAATTGACAGAAGTTACACCCAAAGAATGCACTAAACAACAGCAATATGAGGAAAATTTATACCTGTATTGTGCCATGGTAAAAAGTGCTGCTTTGAACAACATAGTAAGACAGGCAACTGAAATGGGAGTAATCTGCATTCAATTTATTTCAACGGAACGTACAGTGGTAAAAAATATTAACCTAAGTAGAGCAAAATTACAAGCAATCGAAGCAGCGGAACAATCAGGTAGGATAAGTATACCAGAGATTTTGCCTCCTATTAACTTTTGTGAGTTACCTGATTCCCAGAGTAAAAATTTTGTTTTGTGTGATGAAACAGGTAAAGCTGACAAAGTGCTGAAAGGCAAAAAAAATGTTGCTATTATTGTTGGCCCTGAAGGTGGTTTTTCATCTTATGAACTTGATCTTGCCGATAAGTTTTGTCAAAAATTGAGTCTAGGAAAAAGAATTTTAAGGGTCGATACTGCTGTAGTTGCTGCACTCACTTTCACCAATTGGTGTAGCTAGATTTTTAAATATGACTAAGGTTTGGGTCATAAAGAAATCTGGTTCAGTGTTGCGCGCACAAAAACCCTGTAGACTTTCTACGAAGCAGTCTGTTGTTAAAGAGGAGCTAATAAAAAACATATTCTAAGATAATATTAAATCTCATATTATATTTTTTCTAAAGTAAACAAATGAATCTTGCATTTTGCCTGAGTTATTGATACTCTGAGTAAAGAAGTCGGGGCGTAGCGCAGCCTGGTAGCGCATTTGGTTTGGGACCAAAGGGTCGGGAGTTCAAATCTCTCCGCCCCGATGTTAGTATAATTGTAAGAACGCTGTAACATAAGAGCAATCTCCATCAGTAAGCAAGTAGCTGACACTGGAATGACATTATTTACCATGTAAATTATGGCATATTACATTTTAACGCTCAAGTTTATAAAATAATTGACAATGTTAATTTTCTAATTTATAAATAGATTTTGAAATGATTACCGAAGGAGGTATAGAGTTTGATAGAAGTATCAGTCCATTATGGTGATGTAGACAGAGCTCTTCCAGTATTGAAAAAAACAATTCAAAAGGAAGGAAGAGGGTTGAAAATGAAAAAACAATATCATGAAAAAAAATCAGAAAAAAGAGCTAAAAAGAAAGCTGAAGCTAAAAAAAAGAGGTACCAACAAGAGTGCAGAAGGCAACGTTATGGTTGGTAGTTTGTACTCAAGTTAATAGTTTATCATTGGTTATTTTATGAATATTCACGAATATCAAGCGAAAGAAGTTTTGCATAAATTTAATGTCCCAGTGCCAAAAGGTTTTGTTGCTACATCTGCAGAAGAAGTAAAGACTCAAGTAAGTCAATTAAAATCTGACGTGTTTGTAGTTAAAGCTCAAATTCATGCAGGTGGTAGGGGTAAAGCCGGTGGCGTAAAGCTAGCAAAGTCAGTTGAAGAAGCTCAACAGTTTGTAAAGGACATGATTGGTATGACTTTAGTTACTCATCAAACAGGGCCAAGCGGGCAGCAAGTAAGAAAAGTGTACGTTGAAGAAGGCTCAAGCATTAAGAAAGAGTATTATTTAAGCCTGGTAATCGACCCGAAGCTCAGCAGGCCAATATTCATATTTTCCTCAGAAGGTGGAATGGACATCGAAGAAGTGGCAAAAAATTCTCCTGCAAAAATTGTGAAATTTGATATTGATCCTGCTACAAGTTTTGATAGCAGCAAGTTAAGCAGCAGTTTTCATTTGAGTCCAGAACAAATAGAAAAGATATCGAACATTGCAAAAAAAATATATGATGCGTTTATTGCAACTGATGCGAGCCAAATTGAAATTAATCCACTGGTTGAAACAAATTCTGGAGATTTTATTGCGCTCGATGCAAAAATTAATTTCGATGATAATGCTTTATATCGTCACCCAGAAATTATGGAACTTCGTGATTATGATGAGGAAGTGAAAGAAGAGATAGAGGCTTCAAAGTATGGGCTCAGTTACATCAAAATGGATGGCAGTATTGGTTGCATGGTAAATGGTGCAGGTCTTGCTATGGCAACAATGGATATAATAAAATACTACGGAGCAGAGCCTGCTAACTTTTTGGATGTTGGTGGTGGAGCGAGTAAAGAAACTGTAACTGAAGCATTTAAAATCATATTGTCTGATAGCAACGTAAAAGGAATTCTGGTTAACATATTTGGTGGTATAATGCGTTGCGATATTATCGCAAGTGGAATTGTTGCGGCTGCAAAAGAAATGAGCATTAAAGTTCCTCTAGTGGTTAGATTATCAGGTACTAATTTTGAAGAAGGAAAAAAAATTTTAGAAGAGTCAGGATTAAATATTATTGCTGCAGATGAGCTAGATGAAGCTGCGCAAAAGATAGTAAAAGAGGTAAAATAAAGCATGTCCGTTTTAGTAAACAAAGATACAAGATTAATATGCCAGGGTTTTACTGGCGCACAAGGCACATTTCATTCAGAGCAAGCAATTGATTACGGAACGAAAATGGTGGGAGGTGTAACTCCTGGAAAGGGTGGGAGCACTCACCTTAATTTACCGGTTTTTAATACTGTAGCAGAAGCCAAAGAAAAAACCGGTGCAAATGCTACAGTTATATATGTACCTGCTAAATTTGCTGCTGCTGCAATACTTGAAGCAATAGATGCAAAAATAGAATTGATAATTTGTATTACAGAGGGCATTCCTATACTTGATATGGTGAAAGTTAAGCGTGCGCTTATCGGCTCAAAAAGTCGATTGATTGGTCCCAACTGCCCGGGAATTATTACCCCTGAAGAATGCAAAATAGGAATTATGCCTGGCCATATCCATAAGCGTGGACACATAGGAATTATGTCTCGCTCCGGAACTTTAACTTACGAGGCAGTAGCACAAACAACCGCTGTTGGTCTTGGTCAATCCACGTGTATCGGAATTGGGGGGGATCCAGTTCATGGTATAACATTTGTCGACTGTATGGAGCTCTTTTTAAAAGATAACGATACTCATGGTATTGTAGTTATTGGTGAAATAGGTGGAAACGAAGAAGAAGATGTATCACATTTTGTGAAAACAGAAAAAACTAAAAAGCCAATCGTTGGTTTTGTAGCAGGCCAAACGGCACCTCCAGGAAGACGTATGGGACACGCTGGAGCAATCATCTCTTCCAGCGGTGGAAGTGCTGGTGCAAAACTAGAAGTTATGCGGAGCGCTGGAATTGCAATTGCTGAAACCCCTGCAGTAATTGGTAAGAAGGTATTGGAAGTAATGCATCACTAGAATTAGGGTCACAAAAACCCTATATCACCGGTCATGAATACGTTATTTGCCCATTCGATTAATAACTTGCCTCCTGGTAAATTTACTGAAGTCTGTTGGGCAACCAGATATCCACGTAGTGTGGATGCAACAAGTGCTGCACAGGCTGCACTACCGCATGATGCAGTAATGCCTGTACCTCTTTCCCAAACTCTTAAAGCTATTTCTCCAGACTTTTCAACTTGTGCAATACTAACATTAATTTTCCGAGGAAATAATGCGTGATTTTCTAGCTTTGGTCCTAAATTTCGCAATGGTATTTCACTTATGTTATCAACAAAAAAAACTATGTGAGGATTGCCAATATTTACTGCAACAGGATCTTTTAGCATTTCAAGCTCTATAGGTAAGTGAAGAGTGTCACACTCAGTAGATAAGGGAATTTCATGCCATTTTAGCAAAGGTTTACCCATGTTAACCTTTATGGATTTATCACCCACTTTAAAACACTCTAAAATGCGTTTGCTTGTTAGCTCAATAATGGAGTATTCAGCACCTTTTTCTGACATTATCAAATATCCAACACAGCGTGCTGCGTTTCCGCACATTTCAGCTCGACTGCCATCAGCATTATAGATATGCATAAAACAGTCTGCAGCATTAGACATTGTTATAATTATCACTTGATCACAACTGCTTTGATCAGCAATTTGTCTATGGTTCCAGTCTAAATTGTTTGTTGAACGTGAGTCTATGATAACGAAATTGTTACCAGTGCCGTGCATTTTGATAAAATTTTCAGAATTTTGGCCACTCATCATAAAAAAATATTTCTTCTATTGGTCTTCTTTTCTTCTTACTTGTTTCAGCACCCTCTTCTTCGTAACCAACCGCTATCACTGACATTACGTTAAAGTCATTGGGTATATTGAACTCTTTCACTATTTTATCTCTATCAAATCCACCCATTTGATGGGCCATTAAGTTCATAACTGCAGCTTGTAACATAAGTCCATAATTCGCTGCACCAGTATCGTGATTAGCCCAAAAATTTTCACCTTTATCAGATTTGCGGAAATTCTTAGCGCTTAAAGATATGATTAACACTTGTGCATCTTTTGCCCATTTTTGATTAGATTCATCAAGGCAATTTAGCAGCTTTTCCCATGCGCTTTGATTGTTCTGTTTGTTGCATATTACGTATCTCCAGGGTTCATCACCAAAACATGAGGGAGTCAGCCTTACAGCTTCCATTAAAATATCCATGTCTTCCTGAGATATTGCTCTTGTAGGATCGTATGAACGTCCGCTGTGTCTTGCTTTCATCAACGATAATAGATCTTGTTTACTCATCATTTTTAATTTAATAGTGCATAAATAATTCATTGTAGCACAATATAAGCAAAATTTAAATTGCAAAACCTCTCATACACATATATTACATTTAATAAGTTATTTTTATTGGGAAGGTATGTTTATAACACAATCTAGCAGCAGATCAACACTGGCTGAAATATTGTCTTGCGTTTTACTTTTATTCTTGATGGCTCAAATAAGTATACCATTGCAGCCTGTGCCTATCGCATTGCAAACTTTAGGAGTAATGCTTATTGGGCTTAAATTTAACCGCAGAACAGCATTCTATTCTGTGCTTACATATCTATCACTTGGTGCAGCAGGATTGCCTGTTCTTGCAAATTTTTCTGGTGGTTATCACGCTCTCCTTGGACCAACAGGTGGATATTTAATTGGCTGTTTAGCTGCTGTTATGGTAATGAGCAAAGTAAATGAATTACTGAACTCTAAATATAAATCATTTGTGTGTAATTCTTTAAGTTGTCTGGCTGGTACAGTTGTAATCTTTATTTGTGGTGTTAGTTGGCTTGCTGTTTACTTGGGTCTGGGACAAGCAATAATGGTGGGTGTTTTACCATTTATCCTTCCTGGTTTGATAAAAATTTTTCTACTTGTAGCAGCTTTGCAATATTTGAAAAAATGATAAAATTTCGCCCTCATCATTTTATGTGCACCCTCGCGTTTCGGGGATATGGGTATTCTCAGGGTTTTGTAGAAAATTATAGGAAGATAGCAAGTGAAGTGGTTAGTACTCAAATCGAAGTAGTTGGTAACCTTGATAGTATTTGTAGTGCTTGCCCAAACCAGACTAAACAAGGTAAATGCACCGAACAAGCTAAAGTTTTAGAGCTAGATAGAAGGCATATGGAAATTTTAGGAATTAAAATTGGCGAGACTTTGACCTGGAGTGAAGCGGTAGAAAAGATTAGGGAGAAAATGTCTTTAGAGAAATTCGAGTACGCATGTGAGGGGTGCAACTGGCAGCCATATGGAATATGTAAAAATGCCCTTTTAAATCTACAAAGGTAGTTGACAAAATGTTAAGATAAATTGAAGCATTTTTGTGGAAATAAAGCGAAATATGGAAGACAAAAGATAAATGCATTCTGAAAGGCTACACAGCATGTTCGTCCCGCTAATTAATAATATCTTTATTATTGTATGAGATAGGTAATTTAGCATTTATGAATTTGTAATGTGTTGCATATAGCTCAAAGAAATAAGGTTTACTGGTTACACGCTGCAGCCAATGCCACAACACTAGGACCTATGTTTATCTGCATGTTAATTTGCGTTGTGATTTTATGGAGGTCTTCTGTTACCTATGCTAGTGAAAATTTGGAGATACAGAAGGCCTTTGATAGTGTTGTCAAGCATATAAAAGCTGATAAAAAATATAAAGATCTTGATGTTATTGAGAGAAAAAGTGATAAATTTAACATCAAAATTGCGCAGAATTCTGGCAAGAGTTTTGACATATACTCTACTTTAAAAAAAGCAAAAGATTCCTTTGAATCAGGAGATAATGAAACAGCTATTTCTCTCCTTAATCAGATCATTGCAAAGTTTCCTTATCATAAAAATGCTTTAATTGGATTGGGAAATATTTATTACGCTAATAAAGAATACAAAAAAGCTGTAGAGATTTACACAAGACTGTTAAAAGAACACCCTAGTAACCCTTACATATTAAAAAATTTTCTGACGATAATCTCACAATATAATCCTGATCTGGCGTTGAGTGAAATGTTAAAATTGTATGATATACATAAAAATTATGCTCCTTTATTAGCAAATTTAGGTATGATCTACATGAAAAAGGAGGATTATGTAAAAGGTAAAGAGTATATGATAACTGCTATTTCCCTCGATGAAAACAATATTTTTTATACTTATAATTTAGCTGTTATTCTAGATAAACTTTCAGATTTTCAAAATGCTACAATATTCTACTTAAAATTGTTGAACATGGCTACAACTTCGAAAGATGTGAGTGAAAAAATACCTTTATACAAAGTGACAGCAAGACTAAAATTTATAAAACTTCACAGCACGCACTCAAAGATTTCATAAAAGCTTATAGCTCACCTAAATCTAATTTATCGTATCTGTTCAAGGGAGTGGCTAATGTGCAAATATTGAAGCAAAGTGTGTGAAACACAGATGTACGAACATTTGTTTGCAAAGGTAATTTACACAACAAATGCATAACTGTACGAACATTGTGATTTTGGCCCATCAGGAGGGTGTCATCCCAGTGCTTGACACTGGGATCCAGGAATTTTATTAAGTTGGCGAGCATAAAAATAGCTGTTTTATGTAAAAATACAACGTTTTAATGATTATGAAAAAGCTGGATTCCAGTGTCAAGCACTGGAATGACACCATTCTTTTTTCTGGATCCCAGTGTCGGCTACTTGGATGACACCATTTATTGTAAGGACTTACCTCACATTTACTCTATGATTATCTTTTTAGATCACCTTGTCTACCTATTTTGCCACTCTGCTGAACGGATACAATTTATTGCTATTTTTGTTTACAATAATAATATTGAGCTATAGAATTAGATCTAAAGGGGCAATTAGCTCAGCTGGTAGAGCATCTCGTTTACACCGAGGAGGTCGGCAGTTCAAGTCTGTCATTGCCCATTTGCTTAACTGAATGTTAGTATTATTAATTACTTCAATTAAAGTATAGAAAATGCAGGATAATATAGTACCAATCTCAATAGTAAAAGAGCTGGAAGATTCTTATCTTTCCTACGCAATGAGCGTTATCATAAGCCGGGCTATACCTGACGTGCGGGATGGATTTAAACCTGTTCACAGGCGCATATTATATGCAATGTCAAGAGCTGGATTCGATGCCGGTAAGCCATATAAAAAGGCAGCTCGTATAGTTGGGGATGTAATGGGGAAATATCACCCACATGGTGATGCAGCTATTTACGATTCCTTGGTTAGAATGGCCCAAGATTTCTCTCTTCTTTTACCACTTGTTGATGGGCAAGGTAACTTTGGTTCGATAGATGGAGATCCACCAGCTTCAATGCGATACACAGAAGCAAGACTTCAAAAAGTGTCGCACTTTTTACTGAATGATATTGATGAAAATACAGTTAATTTTAGGCCAAACTACGATGGAAATGAAACAGAACCAGTTGTGCTGCCTGCAGAGTTTCCGAATCTATTGGTAAACGGTGCAAGTGGTGTTGCAGTTGGTATGGCAACCAATATTCCTTCTCATAATCTTGGAGAAATAATAGATGCTTGTATATTATATGTAAATAATCCTGAAGTTACTTTGGATGAGTTACTTGAAGTGATGCCAGGGCCGGATTTTCCAACTGGGGGAACAATTCTTGGAAGGTCTGGAATAAGATCAGCATTTGCAACTGGTCGTGGATCAATTGTTGTGCAAGGCAAGACTCATATAGAAGATCTGCCACAAGATAGGCAAGCAATAGTGATTGATGAAATACCTTACCAGGTAAATAAAGTAAAATTAATTGAGAAGATAGGTGAGCTTGTAAAAGAAAAAAGAATTGATGGTATAACAGAAATTAGGGATGAGTCCGATAAGTCTGGTATTAGAGTAGTAATTGACCTCAAAAGAAATGCTGAAGCAAGTTTTATACTTAATCAAATATTGGGGCTAACTCCACTAAGAAGTAGTTTTAGTGTTAACACTTTAGTGCTCAATAACAACAGGCCTGCTTTGATGTCATTGAAAGAAATCATAACTGCTTTTGTTGATTTTAGAAAAGAAGTATTAATCAGGAGAACAGAATTTCGTCTAAGAAAAACGAGGGAAAAAGCTCATATATATATAGGGCTCTACATTGCGGTCCTCAGCATAGATGAAGTGATAAAAATCATCCGCGGTGCAAAAGATCCTGCGGAAGCAAGTAGAGAACTTTTAAATAAAGAATGGAAAACTTCGAATGAAATCAATACTATTATCGAGTTGATTTCAGATAGCGCAAGCTTTTTGAAAGATGGAGTGTATAGATTAACTGAACTACAAATTAAAGCTATCCTTGATATGAAACTGCAGCGTTTAACAGGCCTTGAAAAAGACAAATTAGAAGCTGAGCTAAGTTCAATGATCAACCTGATAAAAGAATATATCGCTTTTCTTGGCTCAGGAGAGAAGTTGATGAAAGAAATAAAAAACAATCTACAAGAAACAAAGAACAGATTTGCTGTGCCGCGAAAAACTTCAATAGAAGAGTCAGACGCGGACATTGAAGCTGAAGATCTAATTCCACAAGAGGATATGGTGATAACCGTAACTATGAATGGTTATATCAAGCGTGTAAAACTTTCTCACTACAGAACTCAGCGTCGTGGTGGAAAAGGAAAGCTAGGACAGGGATTAAAAGAAGAGGATGTAATCACAGAATTATTTGTTGGAAATACCCATACTAGCTTTTTATTCTTTTCTAACATTGGTCGAGTTTATAGATTAAAAGTTTATAAGTTACCTCTTGCAGAGCCAACCGCACGTGGAAGAGCACTTGTTAACATATTTCCGCTTAGCGATGGTGAAACTATAACTAATATCATGCCATTGCCAAGTGAAAATGACGAAAATCAAAACATAGTTTTTGCTACTGCCTATGGAAACATAAGGCGTAACTCCTTAGCGGACTTTCACTATATTCCAAGCAATGGAAAAATAGCAATAAAGCTCGATGAAGGAGACAAATTAGTATCGGTTAAGGTATGTAATGAAATTGACCATGTTTTACTTTCAACAACGCTTGGAAAAAGTATCAGATTTGTTGTAAGTGATGTGCGTCAATTTAAGAGTCGCAATTCAGATGGCGTAAGAGGTATCAAACTTGTAAAGAATGACAGCGTGATATCCATGACCATATTAAATGGGATAGGTGTAGCAACAGAAACAAAAGAACTTTACTTAAAAGTTCCACTTGCAAAAAGACTGGGGACTGCAATTAATAACTCCATTGATTCTAAATTGGAAAAGACTTTGAATGATTTAGGAATAGATAACGAATTATTCTTAAAACTTGCAGTGAATGAGGAGTTTATATTAACTATTACTGAAAATGGCTTTGGTAAAAGAACTTCTGCGTATGAGTATAGAGTAACTAACAGGGGTGGTGTTGGTATCACCAATATTCTTACTACTAGCAGAAACGGTAATGTTGTTGCTAGTTTTCCAGTTGAGCAGGGTGATAATATAATGCTTATTACAGATAAAGGAAAGTTAATTCGCATTTCGGTCAATGAGATTAGAATTGCAGGACGCAGCACTCAAGGAGTCACTCTGTTTAAAACAGAAAGTAGAGAAAAAGTGGTGTCAGTAGCGAAAATTGAAGATCCTGATTCCACTGAAGATAGTATTTTTGAAGTTGAAAACTCTATCGCTTCTTAACCGTAGTATAGGTTAAACAAAAAGCGCAAGTTTTTGTTGATTAATACGCAGTATTTAAATTAAAATATATACTTATGGCTAAGTAAAGATCAATGGACAAAAAATTAACTAAAAATAAAAAATCACTGGCAGACAAAGAGGATAAAAAAACACCTCCTGTTAAAGATCTTACTAAAAATAAGAGTAGGAGAGATTTTATAACATTAACTACATGCGCTATGGCAGGTATAGGAGCTGCAAGCGGACTTTGGCCACTGGTTAAATCTATGAATCCTTCTGCTGAAGTTCTAGCAACTTCCACAGTGGAGGTGAATTTGTCTGGAATTCAGGAAGGACACGGAGTAAAAGTAAAGTGGCAAGGTAAACCAGTATTCATTCGTAGACGCACAAAGCAAGAAATTGAGGCTGCAAGAGCTGTGAATGTGAAGAGCTTGAGGGATCCTCAATTAGATGAGCAGAGAGTATACGAAGGAAAAGACGAATGGTTAATTATGCTTGGAATATGTACACATCTTGGGTGTGTACCGGTTGACCACGCTACAAGAGATGGTAATGGTTGGTTCTGTCCTTGCCACGGTTCATATTATGATACATCAGGTCGAGTAATTGGGGGTCCTGCACCGAAAAATATGGCTGTACCTGATTATTTTTTTCCCAGTGAGAATGTTGTGGTAATTGGCAAGAAGGCTTAACGAATATAAATAAACTCGTTAAAAAAAACTCACAGGATCAACATCTATTATCACTGCAATACTCGAATTCAAGTTACAATTTTTAATCCAATATTTCAGCTTTTTTTGTATGGATAGACTATGCTTATTGTGTATTTTTAATAATACCCTATACCGATACTTATTATTTAAAAAATTTATCGCTGCTGGTGATGGGCCAAGAATTTCAAATTCCTTTTTGTCTACACCTACATTTTTTTCCTGGATACAAATAGTTGAGCTACTTGAATGACAGAGAAGAGATTTTACTATTTCATTCGCTGCTTTTTGTGTTGCAATCTGATTCTTACCACAGATTATAAGCGCTATTAATCTGCTAAATGGTGGCATTTTGGCTTCGCGTCTTGACTTAAGTTCGATTTCATAAAATGAGTCTCTTTTTTGATGCAGCAATGCTTTTATTATTGAACTTTCAGGATTATTGGTTTGCACTATTACCATTCCTTTTTCATTAAACCTTCCTGATCTGCCTGCAACTTGGTGCAATAATTGATACGTCTTTTCCGCTGCTCTCAAATCAGAATTTTCGAGACTCAAATCTGCATTCATTACTCCAACCAAAGTTAATTTGGGAAAATTGTGCCCTTTAGCAATTATTTGTGTGCCGATTATAATGTTCACCTCTTCTTTCAATATCAAGTCAATTACGTTACTAACCGACTTCTGATCGCTGCTTATCATCGCAGTTTTTGCGTTTGGTATTAATTTCACCATTTCTTCAAGCAACCTTTCAATTCCTATGCCGTAGAGGGACAATGGCTGTTCACTTTGGCAATTAGAGCATTTCTCTGGAAGTTTTAATTGATAAGAGCAATGATGGCACAAAAGAGCATTTTTTTTCTTGTGATATGTAAGCCAAACAGCACAATTTAAGCAGGAAATTTTATATCCACACTTTTTACAAATTGCCAGTTGTGCATACCCTCTGCGGTTTAGAAAAAGCATAACCTGCTGTTTTTTCTCTATGGTTTGTTTGATGCTTTCAAAAAGCTCAGAGGAGATCCATTGCTTGTTGTTCCTCATATCTACTACTTTAATGAGTGGCAATTCTGCACCACCAAATCGTTTAGTTAGCTTTACATGATTGTAATTCCCGTTTTTAACATGATGAATCGTTTCAAGCAGTGGAGTAGCTGATGATAAAATAATCGGAATATTTTCAAATTTGGCTAAGATTATCGCCATATCTCGAGCATTATATATAATTCCCTGTTCTTGTTTAAAAGATGAGTCGTACTCTTCATCAACGATAATCAATTTTAGGTTTTTATAAGGCAAAAAAAGTGCTGATCGTGCACCAATAATTATCTGCGCATTTCCACTTGCTATATTGAGCCAATTATTCCGGCGAGTTTTTGGAGTGAGTCCTGAGTGCCATTCAACTAAGTTTTTTGATATCTGACCGCGAACACGATTTACCAATTGTGAAGTTAAAACAATTTCAGGTAGGAGGATTAAAATTTGTGTATTACCTTCTCCTGATGTCATTTCAACATATTCTGGTGTCATACTAGTACGTGGCAAAGACGGTATGCTAAATGTTACAGTGGGTTTTGCCTTGAGTATAAAGGTGTCATTCCAGCGCTTGACACTGGAATCCAGGAATTTTGATTGTAAATTAGGTATTGGTTTTAAGTTAAAATAAACATTTGTAATGAGGTTATATGAAAAACTGGATCCCAGTGTCAGGCTACTCGGATAACACCCTCTTGGTAGACCCAAATCACAATGTTCGTACAGTTGTGTCTCTGGGCACTGGGATGGTAAAGTCTGAGCAGCATCTGGAACGGCAGTGTAATTCTTAATCAATTGTGCAATCACAGAGAGATAAACTTCCGTTTTTCCAGATCCTGTCTCACCATCAAGCAAAGTCACTGAATACTCATTCAAACTGCTGATTATTTTATCACTAGCTACCTGCTGTTCAGGGCTTAATTGGCAACTTATTTCACTTATTTCCTGCTTCTGCTTAGCACAAACCAATTTATCTATGTGATTTACTTTTAACACTCCTCCCATTATCACTTTGGCAAGCATACCAACAGGTATTAAGTTATACTGCGCAACCCACTCTGCAAATGCGATCAATTTTGGTCTAATATTTGGTAAATCAATTTTTTGCTCAATAAATTTTAATTCTCGGTTACTTTTATCACTGTATTTCCAAACTATTCCGATTAAGCGTTTTTTGCCAAATGGCACCACTACGTAATCTCCAAGTAAAATCTCAGTATTTTCCTCAATTGCATATGAAAATAACTGATCAATTGGAAGTGGTAGTAATACGTCAACTGTTTTTGCCATAGTGATTGAGTTTAACATTGTTTTAAAGAGCTTGTAACTTTATTAAGCTTGGTAATATAGATGAATCGGTACAGAGAAAATCTTAACGTTTAACACATTTTTCATAGTACAGACCGTATGATTGATAAATAAAATGATTTATAGAATTTGTGGAGGCTACCAATGGTCAACGACAAGATTACTTTGAACTTTGAAATAGAAAAAGGCGAACCTATAGATCGATACTACTTTTCTGCACATATAAAGCTTACAGATGAAAGCAAAAATCTTTTGCGCGAGAAGCTTGGCAGTACAATTCAATTCGATAATCTAGATGATCACTTCAATCTTAACCATGAGAATTTTTATATCTACTACAACAAATATAGTGAGCACAATGGTAGAAGTGAGCTACACGTTAGGGATGATAACGGTAAATATTTAACCTCCAATCTTCCACTTAATTACTATGGATTCTCAATGGAACTATCACCTGACGGAGAGTCAATTGCAGATTATGGTTTTTATCCTCTGTATGCAATCTATAACCCAAATCACTATGATAAAGCAAAGGAAAAAGTATTTGATGATCACGGTGAATTGTCACCAATTGCATCAAATGTGTTAGATAATTTTTTAAGCAACACAAATAGCTTAACCACACAAGATATATTACAAAATGTATTCTCACAACTGCAGAAGAAAGCTGATGAAGAAGCAGAAAGATTGGCAAGAGAGAGAGAAGCAGAAAGACAAAGGGAGGAAGAGTTAAATGAAAAGAACGAGGAGTTAAAAGAACTTGTAGAAAAGGATGAGATTAAAATATTCAAAGTGGTAAAAGGTAATGATTTAGGTAATGGGCATTCAGCAGTAGTTTTACAACTTGATGGGGAAGAAGGTGACAAGATACCTCTCGACTCTAGTAAATACTACATAGCAGAGTATAGACATCACCCAGAATGGGAAGGCGATGAATATTTAAATTTTGTTAGCCCTGATAGTGATATGCTGGTTAATTATGAAAACTTATTTTTTGTGCTCAATCAAAGCTCCTACTCAGACTTTGAAAGTGGGTTTTATTCAGAAAACAGAACCGATCCCCATAATTATGCTAAATATTCAAAGGAACCATATTTGAGTGGTGACCAGCTATCTGAAAAATTATCTAATGAATTGGAGGAAGATAGCAATCAGATAGGTACTGAATTTACAATTGATGATGAGCAAGTAGACGAAGAAGTTGTGGTAGAGAGTGAAGCCAAGTCTGGGGAGAAAGGAACGGTTGGTGAGGATAACGCAAAAAATACTATACAGGAAGAAGAATCTAACTATATAGATCAAATGCAAGCGGATGATAGCAGCAGTTATAAACCAGCTTTGCAAAGCAATCGTGATGATTATGCTGATACGAAAAAAGCTCTGCAGGAAAAATTGCATGGAGATGAAATACACAAGCAAAGTAATGAGAAAGCTCAAAAAGATATAGAAGTAAAAAAAGTAACTGTGGAAACTGACAGTAGCAGTAATAAGACTGAAAAACAAACAAAACCAACAGAAGATGAACAAGAAACTGTTATGGCAAGTGTGATAGAAAATATGGATAAAAATTCTGATATTGAAGCAGAAACTTCTAACAGTGTTGCAAATTCACAACATCCCTTAAAAATAAAGACAGGAAGTCCTCTTGAAGTGGGAAAGTATAAGGTGGAGCTGCAAGTGACATATGATGATGTAAAGAATTTTTATGATACCGTACGTGGTAAATATCATGCTGGCGATGGATATAACTACGAACAAGTAATGGTTTTATATAATGAAATTGTTAGGCCCGCTCACAATCATCATTACGAGCTGTTTACTCTTGATGAAGCACATGTTGCTAATGATCACCTGTTTATCAAGGGTCAGGATTTTGGAACTCTAAATGATTTTAATGAGATGTTCTATAAAAGTGATGAGTTAATGTGATGTAAAAAGCAAGATTCAATCTGGTGAACGAGAGTTAACTGACAGAGGAGATTGACACGTATGCCTTTATCTTTAAGATTGTTTATCAAGTATAGACATCAGCTCGCCCCATTCTCTTTTACCAATATTACTTTCTTCTCTAGTAACGTTTTCCCCTTTAATTAATTTGCGAATTATTTCTAGACCAGTTCTTGAAATACAGGCTGATTCTAGGCAATATTCAACAAAGGCATTGTAGGCCAGTGGAACCCATTTTTTTATTATATCCAGCATAACTTCTGCATAAACTCTGATTTCATATTGGGCATGCTTATCAGCTCTAAGCTTCAAAAAATGAAGGAGATTATGCAGATCTATTTTCCAATAAAATTGCGTGTAGTAATTAAGCATTAGGTTAGTTCTGGCAATTTCTCTTGCAAGCCCCTGCTCAATAAATTTTTCATAATGAGAATATACTAAATTAGAGTCATTTATTAGAGAATCTATTATTTCCTTTGAGGTATCTGGATCAAAAGCTTCCCCGCTACCTTGTTTATTATTGTCAGATTGTTTTGCAACTTGTTCTGGTTTAGGTGTATAAAATTCATTATCAAGTATTGAATACCTTGCTGAATATTCATTCACATTTGCAGTTCTATGCCTTATCCATTGCCTTGCAACAAAAATTGGAAGTTTCACGTGAAACTTAATTTCACACATTTCAAATGGAGTTGTATGATGATGTCTCATTAAATACTTTATAAGTGCTTCATCCTGACTTATCTGTTTTGTTCCCTTGCCATAAGAAACACGAGCAGCTTGAACTATAGCGCTATCAGAGCCCATATAATCCACTACTCGAATAAATCCATGGTCTAATACCTTATGTTCTTCATATAAGATTGCATCTATTTCTTTTACTATAGTTCGTTTGGTTGCTTCATTCATAAAATATCCTCAAGACGAAATGGAGATATCAGCTCCACATGAATTGAGTTTTTCATGCATTGCTTCATATCCTCTCCATAAATGATGTGAATTGTTTATTATAGTTTCTCCACCGGCTACCAAAGAAGCAAGCACCAAAGCTGCTGTTGATCTTAAGTCAGTAGCATATAGATTAGCTCCAGATAAGCTTTTTATTCCACTTATAGTAGCTTTGCTTTTCTCGATGCTGATATTAGCACCTAACTTTCTCAATTCATCTGCATGTGTAAATCTGTTTTCAAAAATGTTCTCTTCAATTACTGATATCCCATCAGCGATGCACATTGCAGACATCAGTTGTGGTTGCATATCACTGGGAAAATTGGGATATGGATCTGTCGCAACGTTAGCAGACTTAATAGAGCCATTTTTTCTGGAAATAACAATGCCTCCATCATACAGTTCAACCATAGCTCCTATAGTCTCCAACTCATTTGTAATACACCTTATATCAGATAGATTTATTCCTTCCAACTCCAACTTACCACCGGTTATTATAGCAGCTAGTGCATAGGTGCCTGCTTCTATGCGATCTGGTATTATTTTATGAACACATCCATTTAGTGCTTCAACTCCTGTTATTATGACCTTTGTATTATCAATTTCAATATCAGCACCCATTTTCTTCAGAAAATCTATTAAATCAAGAACTTCCGGCTCAGTTGCAGCATTGTTTATTGTTGTCACTCCTTCTGCAAATGTTGCTGCCATTATTACATTTTCTGTTGCGCCAACACTTATTTTCTCAAATGTGATTTCTTTTCCTTGTAGCTTTCCTTTCACTGTTGCAATTATATTATAGCCGTCAATTTCAATTTTAGCTCCCATTTCTTCTAATGCTTTAATATGCATATCAACGGGACGCTTTCCAATGTTGCATCCACCAGGAAATGCTGTTCTCGCTTTGCCAAATCTGCTAAGCATTGGACCCAATATTAGAAAAGAAGTTCTTAGCTTACTTGCGGTTTTATATGGCATCACGTGATTGTTGATATTGCTGCAGTCAATTTTCAAAGTATGGTTCGCTTTATAATTTTTATTGTGCATAAAGTTCACTTCTGCTCCAAGACTTTCAAGCAACTTAGACATTAGATGCACATCAATTAAATCAGGTACATTATGCAAAATTACCGGGGAGCTACTTAATAGACTTGCTGCCATTATTGGTAAAACAGCATTTTTTGAGCCATTAATCTTGATTTTTCCGACCAAAGGTTTGTAGTTATTTCTTATTAATATCTTGTGCATTTAATTAGATATAAAGTATAATTCATTAGTTTATTGAAGTCTTACTAAGTATAATAGATTGACCGTAAAAGGCAAAATTTGCTTTTTCTTCCTCATCATCCCAGTGTCATGCTACCTGCATGACACCTGATGCGAATTGCCCCCGAAATTTTATACTATGAATTACTCAAATGACGCTCTCGAGCTTTATCAAACCAAATAACACCAATTGCAACAATGAAATAACCAGCTGCTCCTAATGTAAGGCGAATTACTGCATCGAAAGTTGACAGAGGAGGAGACGGCATTAGAATGCTCAAAACACTATACACAAGATTATTTGTTGCATGAGCAATAGTTACTGGCCAAATCGAGTTGTCTTTTTCAAACAACCAGGTAAACATTATAGACATTGCACAAATATAAAGGGTATAAGCACAAATAGTCGGGAATGTAAAGCCATCCTTCCACAAAGCTGAGCCAGCAACCACATAAGTTGGTATGTGCCATACTGACCAAATAATACCGACAATAATTGCTCTGATATAAAAATTTGATATTTTGCTTTTAAGATTTTTCAAAAGATAGCCACGCCAACCGATCTCTTCACCAAGAGACATAATGATCCACATCACAAAGGTTGATAATAAAACAAATAACATCACTAATGGACTCAAAACTGCACTCAAATCCTTTACACGGTCTAACGTAAAAGACTCTCGGAAAAATGAAAAACCGCAATAAATTGACAAAAGACCATTGGAAATTAGCATACTTACCAGAATAAGTATAAACCCTAATAGACAGTTTTTTGGCGAACTAAGTTTAAAAAGATCCCTTACCTTCTGTTTATTATAAATGGTTAGCAAAATTGCAACTGAAGCCGGAACAAATGTTGTTAATAATGTTATGTCTTTGAAAGGT
The DNA here is from genome assembly GCF_040084705.1 of Wolbachia endosymbiont of Drosophila willistoni. NCBI lineage: Bacteria > Pseudomonadati > Pseudomonadota > Alphaproteobacteria > Rickettsiales > Anaplasmataceae > Wolbachia > Wolbachia endosymbiont of Drosophila willistoni. The sequence continues at coordinate 249,957 of NZ_CP157591.1, read as the reverse complement.
AAGCACCAAGCTATAATGCACGTCAAAAAATATGTAATTACAACAAATAATGTACAATTAATAGTGGTTAAATTCATGCATACACCCATCAATTCCTTTTCTGCATTATTGATCTTTATTCATAAATTGTCAATAAAATACTTCTTCAGGGATGAATAGAATATTTTTTCTTTTTGAATTGCTATTGATAGTTTAATTTTTATATGTATTCCCTTTCACAACCGTTTGTCATCCCAGTGTCACGTGCTGGGATGACAGTAGGAGAGCTGCTTGCATGACAAGAGGAGGGTACTGGAATGACAAGAGGAAGACACTGGGGTGACATCAACTAAACTTGTCCAAATATGAGCGATGCATTAGTGCCACCAAAACCAAACGAATTAGAAAGTGCATATTGAATTTTATGCTCCTGAGCTTTAAACGGTACAAAATTTAAATCACATCCTTCTGAAGGCTTGTGTAAATTTAAGGTTGGCGGAATAATTCCATTATTTAACGCAAGAATACTGAATATTGCTTCAACGCTCCCTGCAGCACCAAGTAAATGTCCTATAGAAGATTTAGTTGAAGAAACAGGTATTTTATAAACGTAGTCACCGAATAACTGTTTCATTGCTATTACTTCAATTTTATCTCCAAGTGGCGTTGAAGTTCCATGTGCATTGATATACCCTACTTGATTGGGATTAATTTGTGCGCTCTTTAAAGCAAGCTGCATTGCCTTAAATGCGCCTCTTCCTTCTGGATGTGGTGCTGTAATGTGGTGCGCATCTCCTGTGAGTCCGTACCCAACCAGTTCAGCATGTATTTTTGCCCCCCTTTTTTTCGCATGTTCGTATTCCTCCAGCACCAATATACCTGCTCCTTCACCCATGACAAAACCATCGCGTTCTTCATCCCATGGCCTTGAAGCTTCTTCCGGTTTATCGTTAAATTTAGTTGATAACGCCTTCATAGATGCAAAACCTGCAATTCCAACTCTACACAGTGCACTTTCTGCTCCACCTGCAATCATAACATCCGCTTCACCAAGTTTTATAGTTCTTGCTGAGTTTATGATTGCATGCGCACCTGTTGCACATGCGGTTACTGCTGAATCGTTTGGACCTGTAAATTCGTATTTAATAGAAATATGGCCAGATATCAAATTTATTAGACTTGCAGGGACAAAAAATGGACTGACACGTCTGGGCCCTTTTTCCTGCATGGTAATAACATTTTCCTGAATTGACGGAAGACCACCTATACCAGAGCCAATAGTCACACCAACACGTTCCCGATTGATATTTTGGCTTTCCAAAATTAATGAATCATCTACTGCCTGAATAGCTGCTGCAATACCGTAATGGATAAAACGATCTGTCCTTTTTGAGTCTTTCTCAGAAATATAATCTAGTGGATTGAAATGGTGCTCAATGTTGTCTGATTGCAACGGCACCTGCCCTGCAATTTTGCAAGCAAGATCAGAAGAGTCAAATCTATCCGTATTGATTGCTTTTATGCCAGACTCACTTTTTATTAGCCTTGACCAAGTGTTGTCAACATCTGCCGCTAGTGGAGTGATTAAACCAACACCAGTGACTACTACTCTTCTGCTCATTTAACACTAACTATTAGCCTTTTTTATTATTAATGTACTCAACTATTTGCTCCATAGTTTCCATTTTTTGTGCGTCTTCATCTGGAATTTCTATTCCAAACTCTTCTTCTGCTGCCATGATGATTTCAACTGCATCTAAGCTGTCTGTACCATGCTCCGAAAGCTTTGAAGAGCTGTTGAATTTCTCTACATCCTTACTAATATGCTCTAGTATAATCTTTTTCACTTTTTCTTCTATGTCTTCTCTAGTGCTCTTTGCTAGTTCGCTATTCACATTTCTTACCAAAAAAATAACCTATTCTTTGATGTTATAAAAAATTTTTATGTTTGCAATATCTTTTATAACTGGTAAACTACAGTAAAGTTTTCTACTGCCCTAGCTGGCTAGCGTTACGTGCTAAACAATTAACAATTCAAAAATGCTAGACGAAACAACAAAAAATTTGCTTATTGTAGAAGTAAATAAACTCTTACCCGAAAATAGCGAGAATAAGCTTATATCAGCTATGCGTTATATACTCCTTGCTCCTGCAAAACATATACGCTCCTTTTTAGTCGTAGCTTCATCGCGAGTGTTTAACGCGGAAGCTAAAAAAGTAATATCAGTTGCTGCAGCAATTGAATTTGTTCATGCTTACTCTCTAATTCACGATGATTTACCGTGCATGGACAACAGTGATACTCGCAGAAGCCAGCTAAGCTGCCATAAAAAATTTGATGAAGCAACAGCAGTGCTTGCCGGAGATGCACTACTTACTCTGGCTTTTGAGGTATTATCTTCGTTAAATGAGAAACGCTGTGAGATCATAAAAGTTCTTTCTCAGGCAATAGGAATTAGGGGAATGGTGGGAGGACAGGCTTTAGATATTAACAGTGAGCATATAGATTTTAGCCCCCAACCCTCTGTCATTCAAGTAGCGGACACTGGGATCCAGAAGGCTTTGCCTACAAGCATTTCGTGCAAAAAGCCATGCGATAGTGGAGCTGAACATGAAATGGATTCCAGTGTCAGCTACTTGCATGACACCCTTTCTACCTTAAAACTACAACATTCGTACGGCTGTATGTATGACGCTGGAATGACGTCGGGCCAAGCTGATAAAATAAAAGAAATTCATTTGATGAAAACCGCAAAACTATTTGCAGCTTCATGTGAAATAGGTGCTATAATAGGGGGTGCTACAGACAAGCAACGTAAAGCGTTATATAACTATGGAATAAATCTAGGGCTTATCTTTCAAGCTAAGGATGATATTGAAGACTACGAACAAGATAAAACAAATAATCTTATGTCTGTGCTTGGTAAAAGTGAAGTAGAGGACTATATAGACGGCCTCTTTAAACAAGGCTTGGATAATTTGAGTGCGCTTTCAGGGGATACTAATTATTTATATGATTTATTGAATCAAGTAAAGAAAGATGGTTAGAAAAATTATATTACAAATGCTTATTTCCGTAGTAATGATTCTCACTTTAACTTCTGCTTTTGTGTTTACTATTGTCTATATAAACAAAGGTAAACCGGAAAGAAAGGACAAGCTTTATGAGATAAATGCCACGCATGGTGGTTTGATACAGACGATAGCACATTACCTAGTGAAGCCAATACTTGAATCAGCACTTGACCGCTATATTGAAAAGCATGGGCTGACAGAATATTTAGAAGAAATAACGCAGCAAAAGGAAGAAGATTCAATAAATTTTTATGAAATTACTGAAGGCAGTGGCAGCAAGGCTTTTTGTGGCCTGGAAGTCCTATTGCAAATATATAAAATTTCTAATAATAACTCAGCAACACTCCCTAGCAAAGTTTCTGATGTTACTTTGAAAATAGGTCAAGATGACCTAAAAGAAGTGAGTTTAGGGGTAATAGGTATGAAAGAAGGCGGAGAGCGTGTAGTTACTATTGCCAATGAGAACAAAATGAATTTTAATTCTTATTACGTCAAACTGATCGAAGTAAAGGATAAATATCCCGACTCAGTAAATAATCTGATGGTTTTTAATGACTTAATTAACAAGACTGGAAAACAAGTAAGGTGCGGTGATGAGATATCGGTTAAATATAGCGTAAAGGAGCATAATGGGGAATATATAGTCAAAGATCAAACAGTGCAATTTAGGGTTGGCGATAAAAAAATACCACTTGCTATAGAGCTTGGAGTTGTGGGAATGAGAGCTGGTAATAAAAGAACTATTCTTTCTCCGCCTGACCTTTTGACTATTACTGACGATATGTTAATAAAAGACATAGATTATGATGAAGAAAATATCTCAATAATTGACTTAAGCTTAGATGTTAAGCAAGAGGTCGCAGCACACCATTCTACTGTTGAAAAACAGCCTAAAGAATATAGCTGAAATTTTAGGTCTACTGGCTAATCTTCTGAACACTCTCTATGCTACTTAAAGTAGGCTTTTCGTTTTTCCTAAAGTATAAACTTAGATAAATCAAGCTGCTTCGAAATTGACTCAAGTTTATCTTTTACATACTTGCTGTCTATAATGAATTTTTCGCTATTTTTCTCAGAAGCAATGAAACTTATTTCATCTAAAAGCTTCTCCATGACAGTGTGAAGCCTTCTTGCGCCTATATTTTCCACTTGCCTATTAACTGTAAACGCTATTTCAGCTATGGTTTTTATACCATCATCAGTGAACTCAAGTGTCACATTTTCTGTTTTCATTAAAGCTATGTACTGCTTTAACAAACTAGATTCTGGTTCCTTTAATATTCTTATTAAATCCTCTTGAGTAAGTGCCTTAAGTTCTACCCTGATCGGTAATCTGCCCTGCAATTCCGGTAAGAGGTCAGATGGTTTAGACTGATGAAAAGCACCAGATGCAATAAATAATATATAGTCTGTTTTTACATGGCCATACTTAGTTGTAACAGTTGTTCCTTCAAGTAATGGTAACAGATCGCGTTGCACTCCTTCTCTGTTTACTTCACCTTTTACTTCTGTACGCGCTGCAATTTTGTCTATTTCATCCAAAAATACTATACCGTCATTACTAACAAGATCAATGGCTTCTTTGATTATCTTATCTTCATCCATTAGCCTTTCACTTTCTTCATTAATTAATATTTCACGCGCTTCTTTTACCTTCACCGTAATAGTTTTTGTTTTTTTGCTCCCGTTAAACATCTTGCCCATTATTTCTGTTACATTCATCACACCAACTTGCCCACCTGGCATGCCTGGTATATCGAAAGTAGGTAACATACTCTTGCTCTCTCTGACGTTAATAGAAACTTCTCCGTCCTCAAACTCTTTATTCCTCAACCTTTCTCTAAAAATTTTTTTACTCTCTTCGGTTGCATTTTCGCCTACCATAGAGTTTACTATTGTTTTCTCAGCTAAAATTAAAGCCTTTTTAGCTAAGGCTTTACGGGCTTTCTCTTTAACTAAAACTATTGCTGCATCAACTAAATCGCGTATTATCGAATCAACGTCACGTCCAACGTACCCTATTTCAGTAAACTTCGTTGCCTCAATTTTTATGAACGGTGCACCGGCAAGTTTTGCTAAGCGACGAGCTATTTCAGTTTTACCAACCCCTGTATGACCGATCATCAATATATTCTTAGGTATGATTTCATCACGCAATGGAAATGGAACCTGATTGCGACGCCAACGATTTCTGAGCGCAATAGCAACAGCACGCTTTGCATCATCCTGTCCGATTATGAATCTGTCCAATTCTTTAACTATCTTCTGTGGTGGCAGGTCATCTAACAAAACTTGAGTGCTGTCATTAACTTGAACATCGCTGTCATTTGAATCAAAACCACTCTTAGTATCTTTATAGAGGTTATCTTTTTCATCGTAGGTGTCACTACTACAAGACCGCCCTTCTGAAAGGGTTATGGGCTGATTGGAAAAATTGGTGCATAAAGTTTTTTGCTTGGAAGACATATCACTCCTCTATCTTTTCAATAACTACATTATGATTTGTATAAACACATATATCGCCAGCTATCTTCATAGCCTTTTTCGCAATTTCCTCTATTGATATTCCTTTAATGTCAATTAAAGCTCTTGCTGCAGATAGAGCAAAATTTCCCCCAGAGCCAATAGCTGCAACTCCATCTTCAGGTTCAAGAACATCACCTGTTCCCGTAATTACTAATGAAATAGATTTATCTGCAACGATCATCATAGCTTCTAATTTCCTCAGATATTTATCCATTCTCCAGTCTTTTGCAAGTTCAACACATGCTCTCATTAATTGCCCTGGGTGCTTGTCAAGTTTAGATTCTAATCTTTCAAAAAGAGTAAATGCGTCGGCTGTTGCCCCGGCAAATCCAGCAATTACGGAATCACCAGAAAGACGCCTAACTTTTTTTGCTCCAGATTTTATAACAGTGTGGCCCAGTGAAACTTGTCCGTCACCTATTACTACTACACTTTTATCTTTTCTAATTGATAATATAGTAGTGCCATACATTTTATTGTTATCGTGTTGAATCATTTTTCTATCACTTTAAATAAGAATCTCATTATACTTTAATCTTTAGTCAAGTTTACTAAATATGTTCAACTATAGCTTATAATATAATACCTTCCTTATAACATTTAAAGTGCAGATGCAAAACATAATTCACCCAGATTTGGAAAAAAGTATAAATAATTGGTTCGAAGCAAAATTTAATGGCCTTACATCGCCATTTTATAGCTCTATAGATCTTAGAAACTCTGGCTATAAAATCGTTCCAGTAGACGCTAATTTATTTCCTGCGGGGTTCAATAACTTAAGTGAAGAATCAAGAACGATGGCAGCAAGATTGATAAAAAGCTATTTTAAAAGACATCAATACAAAAAGGTTCTTATAATACCGGAAAATTATACACGCAATAAAATGTATATAGAAAACGTATTTGTTATAGAGAAAATACTACAACTCGCAGGTTTTGAGACTAGAATTGGCCTTTTATATAATGAAGTATACAATTTAATAGAACAGTATGAAACTGTTGTGAAAGAAAATTCTCTGCTAAAGACAACTTCAGGATTTGTGCCTGATGTTATTATACTGAACCGTGATATGACGAGCCACATTCCAGACACGCTGAAAGACGTAAAGCAAGATATAGTACCAAGCCCACTATACGGTTGGCATAGCAGGCAGAAATTTAAGTATTTTGAAATCTATCAAGAATTAGCATCTGAGTTTTGTGGCAAATTTAAAATAGACCCATGGCTAATTTCTGTGCTTACAGAGAGCTGTGATGGAGTTGATTTTGATGATGATTTGTCACTAGGAGCAGTAGCAACTAAAGTTGACCAAATATTATCTCTAGTGCAAAAAAAATACGAAGAATATAAAATAAAAACACAACCTTACGTTTTTATCAAAGCAAGCAATGGCACATATGGGATGGGCATTATAACAGCAACAAGTGGAGAGGAAATATTAAACCTCAATAAAAAAAAGCGTCATAAAATGAAAAAGATAAAAGAAGGAATAGCAATCAATAGCGTTATTATACAAGAAGGTGTACCAACCATTGACATGTTTAAAAGCAGTTCTGCAGAACCGCTAATATACTATATAGGAGATACTTCAACATGTTACTTATACCGATGTAATAGCAGAAAAGATGTATATTCTAGCTTGAATGCCACTGACTGTGAGTTTCATGATGTTAGCCAGGTTGTAGAAGGTAAAATTCTATCACTTTGGAGTATTGTTAGCAAATTAGCAGTACTAGCGTTGGCAGTAGAAATAAAATCTTTTCATCCCTAATTCTTATACCTCTACAGTGCTGTCATTAGAATGACCGTTTATATTATGAACATCATCAAGTTCAGTGGAAGGATCATCATTGACAGGTTGATTAAACAACTTATCAAGTTGAACTGCAAGAAATACTGCACTATATATTATGCTGACTGTTACGCTTAAGTTGAAATTATAGATTATACCACTACCCAAGTTTATTGGTATAGTTGGAGTTTCTATCCTTCTTAATATGAAGTTTAATAAACCTAACGACAAAGTTAATGTGCTGATAATAAGGTCCTTCTTACACTTAGCAGACTTTTCAGGATCCTTATTATCCAGATATTTCCTGCATGTATAATAATAGCTTATAGGTTCTGAAATGAACAAAAATAGGATCGTTGATGTTGAACTAATATAACTTGTTACATCTGCATTACCTCTAGCCAAAAAATGGATGACTTTCAACATCATCAATGCTTCTATGGTGCTGCTTGCAAGATTAGCCGATTTACCCACAATTTTTGCCAGCTCTTTTTTACTCTCAGGGTTTCTGTAATCCTTAATTAGATCCTGTAGAGTAAATGCAGAATGGGCAATGTATAGAATAGATGTCGGAAACTTTACTAGTCGAGCAACATTCCGTATAAGAAAGATATTGGATCTATTATTGTCAATGAACTCGCAGCAAAATTGCAGTGAAATCTTACACAATAGGGCTGTTAAACCTGTTGTGATGCAGATTACCTTCCTGAAAATGATCATAAATATCATGCACCCTTTGTGCGAGTATGTTAGATTTCTTTTTTAGCTTGTTTGGCATGAAATAGTTAATAACTTCCTATTATTCTATCACATAAAATCCTAAAAGAAAAGCCCTATGAATCAGGACTTTAAGGGAGATTTATGCACAAATCGGCTAAGCATTTTATAAACAAGGGATCGGTACTGAGAGTTGGCACACGAAAGTAATATCCATCCTTGATAATTGCTTTATATTCTATATCAAGTTCAACTAGAGTTTCTGAATGCTCAGAAACAAAAGATATAGGTGATAGAACTACAGGTACACCATCAGCTTTTGCGCGTAATAGCTCACTTTCAGTGCTTGGCTCTAGCCATTTTACAGGACCAATCTTACTCTGATAACATATTGACCAATCTAAGTTATTGATAGCTAACTTTTCTACTATTAACTCTACGCTTCTTTCTACCTGTGAAGCGTAAGGGTCGCCCTTTTTAATGATACTAAGAGGTAAGCTATGGGCTGAAAATAGGACTCTTGGTTTACCGATTTTTCTAGCCAATTTATAGTACTTAGCTATCAGATTAGTGTGAGCTTCAATAAAATCTTGGTTATCATAATAACGGTGAATCATTTTTGTATTGCATTTTAGGCCATACCGTTTAGCATTTTTTTGCCAATTCTCGATGGATGACAGAGTTGTGGTAGTTGAATATTGTGGATACAGTGGCAGCAGAATTACTTCGTCAGGATCAAACTGTTTTACACTTTCAATAACTTCGTCAGCAAATGGACGCCAATAGCGCATGCAGATGAATACCTTGTGTACATGGTTTCTATTTTCGTTTAATTTTAGTTCTGAAGCATTAGCTTGCATTTTTGTATTCTCTAGAATTGGCGATTTACCTCCAATTTCCTCGTATATTTTTCGTGCAGTATTTTCTCGTTTCGCAGATATAAACTTTGCTAAAAGAAACCGAAAGGGATTCGGTAGATTGATTATTCTCCTGTCATAAAAAAGGTTGAATAAAAAAGGACGGACCGCATTTAGTGAATCAGGCCCGCCAAGATTAAATAAGATAACTGCCTTTTTCACCTACGCACTACTACAACAAGTTACTTCTGGGGTGCCTATAAAATTAGCTACACACTCATCAAATTTAGTTATAGGCACTAAATTTCTTACACTGGCATACAATAAGTGGCCTGATCTCTTCAGGTTACTCTTGGTGGATGTGAAGTTCCAATCGAAAAATGTATCGACAAAAAGACTTGGTACCGTTTCAAGAAGTTCAACAGCAGCTAAAGATAGCATTATACAACTTTGCAGGACATTCAGAAGAACCTTGAGGGGAAAAAGTAAAACTTTAACGAAAAGAGAGGTGCTACTTGTTTCATCCAGTAGTCGCCCTGAGTTAGGCGAATTATACTCGGTGTGTTTTCTATTTTGATCAAAGATAGGAAATTTTATAGTATCTTTCTTAAATTCCGCGTCTATTTCTTTTCTACTATGGTTAGTGATTTTTTCCATTAACTTCTCACGCAGATGAAAAGTTCTGACAATAAAACATGTGGCAATCATTAAGGAAGCACATAAAAGTGCGCATTGCATGAGGCTCATACTGCCTAGCATAGCTGGCAGTGCAAAACAAACAAGCGGTGCTATGATTGTCATTTCAAGAAATGGAATAGTGTTTCTTTTCATTGCAAAGGCAGTACCTTCTTTTAATTTTGTATTATGATGTGAACTATATTCCAAATAACTTAAAAATGCCAGACTAAAAGTCAAAAACCCTTTTGTTCCACAAAAAAGTGATGACTTAAAGTTACTTACTAATTTTTTAGTAGTAGATTTAGCTTGTTTTTTAGTGGTAGGCTCAGCTTGTTTAGTAGTGTTATTTTTACAACATTCACCCATACAATACCTCCTTGATGGTTTATTCTTAACTATAAATAAAAAACTGCTTTTATCAAATCAAAATTTACAATAAAATAAATCTATAAATATACTATTTTATATAAGGAAATAATATGGCAATTGAGAGAACACTTTCGATATTAAAACCTGATGCAGTAAAAAATAATATTACAGGCAATATAAATTCCTACATCGAACAATCTGGGCTGAAAATCACAGCACAAAAAATGATGTTACTAACAAAAAAACAAGCAGAGCTGTTTTATGAAATTCATAAAGATAGGCCTTTTTTTGGGGAATTAGTAGAGTTTATGACCTCTGGTTCTGTGGTAGTTCAAGTTTTAGTTGGTGAAAATGCAGTAAGTAAATACAGACAAATCATGGGAGCTACCGATCCAAAGCAGGCAGATAAAGGCACAATCAGGGGTGATTTTGCTGATGATATTAGTGAAAATAGAGTTCACGGCTCAGATAGTCTAGAAAATGCTCGTAAGGAGATAGCTTTCTTTTTTGCTGAATGTGAGTTGGTGTAGTCAACTCAGATTGGCGTCATCCAAGTAGCTGACAACATAGAAACGAAAAAACTTCCTTGACAAACCTCGCCAGCCCCCTTATCATGAAACTGAAGCTATTGTATTTGCTTTCGCCAATCTGCAGATTAAAAGGTAAGGATTACTTAATGTATCGGCGTCTTATGTTCAATTTTTTGCAGTATATAGATACTGCATGTCTTTACAAAACTTCATCTACATCTAGATTTTTATCTAAATAAGCTGAACGCGCTTATAAAGCGTTACAAGACATCAAAAAATGCCAATACTCGACAGAGATAGTAAAAGACTAGCTAACTCGGGGATTCTTTGTCTTTTTTTCTGCTTAGTAAATTTCTTAAACATTTGCAGCGTAAGTTAGTTGCAATTAAAAGCGGCTGAATCTCGCTTGTCAAGCGTTTAAAACATAAAAAACGCCAATATTTTAAAGCGGATAATAACCCCAGGGCTTCTTTTGCCTTTTTTTTCATTTGGTAAATTTCTTAATATTTATAGCTAAAGTAATTTAAAAGTCCGTGAAGGGTGTCATGCCAGTGCTTGACACTGGCATCCAGTTTTCCATATAATCTCATCAAAAATGTTTATTTTCTAGCTACTTTTATACTTATCAACCCAGTATGCTTACTTACAATTAAAATTTCTGGATCCCAGTGTCTGGGCACTGGGATGACAGCTAGCCTGACAACCGTCATCCCGCTACGTGTTAGCGGCTAAGAGATACCGCGAATGAATCGCGGTATGACGGTTCGCGGCAGTATGACGTAGAGCTCACGTTAGCTATACTTTTATGCTTACAAACTTAATAAAATTCCTGGATCCCAGTGGGCTTTGTTGCATCGCTACTTATGAAAGGCTAACTATAATTAGGATTATAAGCAACTTATTGAAAATCTTGTTTTTTTTGCAATCAATCTGATCAAATTTAAGAATAGTAACTTGTTATTTATATTAATAAATTTAATTCTATTGAAAATAGCTAAAGCATTGAAATTCTTGAATTTTAGCCGGATTAGTGAGTGGTAGTGAAATTTCTTTTACTCAAAATTAGGTATTCACTGACCGTTCTTGTTATAAATACCAGAATAATAAGCTACTGATATTCTCCACCTTTTTTATCTTTAATCCATCATAGCTAGCGATGCAACAAAGCCATCCCAGTGTCTGGGCACTGGGATGACAAAAAAGGAGGCACTAGGATGACAAAGGAGAGCTACTCGGATGATACCTTTTTTCTACTTAGTTTGGATTATGCAAGAAGTCTATTATAATCAGGCTTTAAGTATGCGGAAGTAATTTTTTGCGTTAGAGTAAAAAATTTTTTCTATAGCTAATCAAAGTGGGATCAAGAGAAACTTACCACTTTCTTTACAAAGGGTTTGATGTTACCATTTGACTGCCTATTCTGAATTTATTGAATGAACGTTAACATAAAGAATCTAGTTCATGCTTTCTCTAAATTGCCAAGTTTAGGGCCATCATCATCACGCAGGTTAGTTATACATTTACTCCAAAACAAAGAAAAAGTTATGCTACCACTTGCATCTTTGATTAAAGAGCTAGCAGATCTTATAATAGAGTGTGAAGTTTGCGGAAATCTAGATACTAAGTCACCTTGTTCTATTTGTACTAACCCAAAACGTGACACTAAGTTACTGTGTGTAGTAGAAGAATTAGGTGATCTATGGGCGTTTGAAAAAGGAAATATATATTCAGGTTTATACCATGTTTTGGGTGGCAGATTGTCTGCAATAAATGGCACAGGTCCAAAAGAACTCAACCTTGACACTATTCTGAAAAGAGTGACAGAGTCTAAAATTGAAGAGATAATTATCGCAATTAATCCGACATTAGAGGGCCAAGTTACTGCACAATATATAATTGAATTGCTAAAAAATTTGGATGTGAAAATATCACGCCTTGCTTGCGGCATACCAATGGGCGGAGAAATTGACTATCTTGATGAAGGAACGCTGAGGATAGCACTTACTTCAAGACAAGAATATGAGTAAATATAAAATAAGACATGTGCTTAAAAAAACTTATATCGCTAATAACATTCAAAAAGAAAAAAATAGTACCACCACTTAAAGTGGTGGCTTGGGAAAATAACCACCTAAACTATAAGCAATTTTCAGGTAAATTCAACACTATAATTAAAACAATTGATCAGTCTTTTACAATAATATCTTTGGAAGGATATGATGGATGGGGCAAGACGTTTTTTTTGAAAGAATGGGTAAAAGAGTTAAAACAGCAAAATGAAATTGCAGCTTATTATAGTGCATGGGATATCAATGCATTGGACCAACCACTGCCTTCTTTTTTAAATTTCCTATTTGAAGATTTATTTGTATCGTATAAAGTAAAAAGAAGTGTTATACAACAGTTCAAGAACATAAACCAAGAGCTATTTTCTCTAAACACACTAGGAAAGCTGATCAGTAAATCTCCACTTGCTATGCTTTCAGTATTTCTTGATGCTGCAAAAGAGGCTGATAAAAAAGACATAGGTTTTGTCTTGAGTGAATTAAGTCTTCTCCAAAGAAGAAAAGAGAGTACTAGAGATTTTAAAACACAGTTAGCGGATGTGGTTAATAAAATCAGAAAAGACAAAAACATTTATATAATGGTGGATAATCTTGATGTGTGCCGTCCTAAATTCGTTGTCGATTTTTTGGAATCTATAAAGTATATGCTTGATGTGGAGGGGCTGGTTTTCATTATTTCTGTAAGTAAAGATAAGAGTAATGTACAAAGAGCAATCAGCACAATACTTGGACCAAATTTTGACCTAAAATCTTTTACTGATCTCTCTTTACATTTGCCAAAACAACCGATAGAAAAATTTACAAAAGAACTATTTGAAAATATTAAATTACCGAAAAAGTCAAAAAATTTGATTGTAGATAGTTTTATATTTTATGCAGAAAGCCTGTCACTATCGTTAAAAACAATAGAATACTGCGTAAAAAAAATAAAGCTGTGTCTTCTGAATCACACAAGAGAAGAATTACCTGATCCGAATTTGTTTTCATTTTTGGTAATACTGCAATCGATAAATATTGATATATATGAGGAATTAGGTTTTTCATATCAAAGAGCATTGGAAAAAATTGAAAATGAATATAAATCTTTAGTTCTAAATGGTCAAGAAGAATGGGAAAAACTTAAAACCTCTCTAGAAACTGCTTTTGCAGAGAGGGAGTCAAAAATTAACAAAGCTATAAAGGATATACTATTTTGAAAAGATACCCTACCTTTACATATACAAAGATAGGGTAACATTTGATTAACGCCCTTTTACTATGTCATTACCTTGTTCAAACTTTCTGATTAATTCGCTTACATTGACATTAGATAATTTTTTACCTGCAGATTTGTCATTATGTGAAGCATCAGGTTTACGAAGGTCTTCCTTACTGTTACTCCTAGTAATATTACATCTAACAATGTTTGAATTATTAGACTTATCGCTTACATCTGAAATATTGCTTTTTTCACTACATGAAGACGAATTACTCGACATATTGCCTAAGCTAAAGAGCTTTTTACCTTGATAGATTGGATTCCAATCAAGTGGATTATAAGTTTTTTTGCTAGTCTCAACCTTTTGGTTATTTTGCTGTTTAGGAGAAAAACCAAGTTTTTCTCTTTCTTTCTTGCTTAGCGTTTTGAGAAATTTTACGGTTTCTAATTCATCAGTTGCTTGTACTTTATGTAAATCAAAGCTTTTTTGATGGTTATCCTGCTTAACATTTTCCATCATTTTATCTTTTATTGTTCTATCCTCATCATCAGAAGTGCTGCTACTAATATCACTGATACCACTATCCCCTGAATTGCGGCGTTGTTTGTTAGGAGTGCTATGAATGTTGTCTTCCATGAGTTTTTGCATTGTTGGGCCAAATGTTCTTCCAAGATTGCTACTCACTGTTTTATTACTATCATTTGCTTGAGAATGAGGTACATTTCGCTCAAAAATTGCTTTTATTCCAGCAAATTTAGCTTGGGAAGATTTCGGAGGAACAGGTGGGGCAACCATGCCTTTTGAGTTAATCTTTCCTTCATTTTGAGAAAAAATTTTTGGATTATTTTTTTCTACTGTAGTATTCATTTTTTTACCTCTAAACCTATTAACTAATAAAAGTATAAACTTAGAGGTATTAATTTTGTAATAACAATGCTAATAGATTACCGCAGTTTCAATAAGCATCACCAGAGGATTCTCTATATAATGCTTAAAGGCATTTAAAAACTTTGCTCCGAGTGCCCCATCAACTGCTCTATGGTCAACAGAGAGCGTTACTGTCATTATTTCTGCTATTTCTATTTTCTCATTCATAACAATTGGTTGTTTTTTAGATGCACCAACTGCCATAATGCAAGATTGCGGCGGATTGATTATAGCACTAAAGGCTTTTATACCAAACATCCCTAAGTTGGAGATAGTAAACCCTCCTCCTTGAAACTCTTCAGGTTTCAATTTTCCAGATCTTGCTCTGCTTACTAAATCTTTCACTTCTTTTGATATAGATAAAATACCCTTTTTATCAGCATTTTTTACTATAGGAGTAATTAGCCCATCTTCAAGTGCCACAGCGATTGAAATATCTATATTTGAATATCTCAGTATTTTATTATCTATCCACGAAGAATTTATATCAGGAAATTTTTTCATGCTGAAAGCTGCAGCTTTTATGATTAGATCATTAATTGTTACTTTATTGTTTTCATCTGCTGAGTTAATCTCGTTTTTTAACGATATTAACTTATCAACCTGGCAGTCTACAGTTAAATAAAAATGTGGAACATTCTGTTTTGATTCAGTCAGGCGCTGTGCTATCACTTGGCGCATGTTGCTTACTTCAACTATGGTATCTTTCTCAGGACTTTCAGTATGTATACCACTGCCTAAAAACTCCAACACATCAGCCTTAATTATGCGACCATATGGTCCTGTACCTTTTAATTGCTGCACATTAACCCCTTCATTTTGAGCTATTTTCTTAGCTAATGGGCTTATTTTTGTTCTACCTTCTGCATAACCCTCTGTCATCTGAGTAGCTGACACTGGGATCCATTCTTCTTTTCTAGATCCCAGTGTCAAGCACTGGGATGACATTGAGGGGTTGGATTCCAGCGTCACGCGCTGGAATGACACCGAAGAATGACTTATTGGCTTTCCGTTTAAATCTTGGTGTTCTGATTTTTGATTATCAACAGCACTTTTTGTCACTTCCTTTTTAACTGCACTATTGATGGAAGTTGAAGTATAGTTGTTAAGTGCACTTTCATCTTCTCCTTCTTCCAGCATTAAAGCTATTGGTTGATTTACAGGCACGCCACTTGTTCCTTCTGTTACTAAAATTTTTGCTAAAACTCCTTCATCTATAGATTCAAACTCCATTATGGCTTTATCAGTCTCTATCTCAGCAATTACGTCGCCTACTTCAACTTTGTCTTGTTCTTTTTTATGCCACTTTACAATTTTTCCTCCAGCTTTGCTCATTGTTGGTGAAAGAGCAGGCATTAATATTTCTATAGGCATTGATTTTGCATTTAAAGATCTATTCAATTTTTAATTTACTCTTTATCTTATGTCAACCTAATCGTGAATTATGATGAATAAGTCTGTTACACTATCCCTCACGTTATCCCAGTGCGTGACACTGGGATCTTGGTTCAGTACTATTATCCTATTGTTTTTATTATTTAGCCATAGCTTGTTTGCTAACAACTTTGTTTCAACCAAATCAAATAAGATCAACATGAGAACGGGGCCAGGGTTTCACTATCCTGTAAAATGGATATACACTTGCAAAAATCTGCCCCTGAAAGTGATAGAAGAGTTTGAGAGTTGGAAAAAGGTCTGCGATATAGATGAAGACTGCGGATGGATAAAAGGCAATCTTCTTAGTGATAAGCGCTACGCGATTGTAAAAGAAGATACTTATGGATATCAAAAACAGAGTGTAGACAGCAAGATTACTATGAAAATAGACAAGTTTGTTGTGATGAAGATAGAAAAATGCAACGAAGAATGGTGCTTTCTTTCCACCCCAAAACGCAAAGCATGGGTACAAAAAAAACATATATATGGGGTTGATTAGGTTGACAAAAGATCTGAATTAACACTAGTTTCTGGGCCTTCTGTAGCATGCTCTTCAGATGAAGCAGAGGGTTCTTGAGGCTCTGGAGACTGTACAGGGCTATCACAGAAACTCCTTAACATCTCCTCAGCGGATGAATCTAAAATTTGTACAATAGACTTTTCACTCTGCTCTTTTAGCGATTGATCCACTCTAGAAATCAACTCAGAAAACTCGCTACCTGATTTTTCAGCTTCACTTTTTATTTTACTTTCTATGCTTGCAATATTACCTTGGTCAATTTCTTCTTTTGTTATGTTGAATGACTTTGCAACATCTTGATATCCAATCTTGCAATTTCCACAACCAATTATGCAAAAAGTAATAGAATCAGATATTTCGCTTGCAGCCCAATTATGTATAGTGTAAGCCAAATAATTGTCATGGTATTTAATGCTAAATTGTTGTTCTATTAACTCAGAAATTTTATTCTTTAGAGACATAAAGCACCCTCCTACATTCGTTATACCTTTTTGTTAAGATACAGCAATTACACCATTTACTACATGCTTTACTTTAATTAATTATTAAAACAAGAGCATCATTTCCAGAGCTATATCTTTTTACCTTGATAATTCTTTTTTGACTTCCTCTTTAATTATCCCACTTATATTCACGTTAAGATCCCCTACCCAAAAATCAGTCATAGTTTCAAGATCGTATAGATCCTCTATTACTTTTTTAATAGCAGCATTTATTTCTTCTTCGTCAAATTCCTTTATAATAGGTCTAATCTTCACATACCCTGGAGAGCCTTTACCATAAATTCCTTTGCTTTTATTAATGCAGCCACCTGCACCAGATCTACTGCTTCTCAAACCACTTCCACACTCTACTGTTTCATACTTGATTTCACCATTTTCTATATATGCTATTTGATTGTCTTGTGTAGACTTCAGTTTATCTGCCTTTACAATTTTCTCCTCTAGCTTTAAATCTTGCTTATGAATTACTGTTTCCTCATAACCCTTACCACCGTATGTTCTATACTCACCTCCACCTGCAACAGTAATCAGTTGCTGGCAATGTTGCTTCTGCGAATTGCACATTTCTATGAAAACAGGTCCCCCGTCCTTATCTGAGAAGTTACTTTCCTGGTTATCCCCTCCCTCTGTGACTTGCACCTTAATTATAGGATAATTAGGATCGATTTTCAGTTTAGCTTTAATATAATCTCCTGGCATCCCTACTCTGCTTTCAGTAGAATGGCATTTTTGATTGTCACAGCCACTACCTTGTATATGACCTGCTTCACCACTTCCCCACGCTTCTATTTTAATACGATCAAATTTTATTGATAAGTCATCTGTATAAACATCTTTATTTTTATGATCATAGGATTTTTCATTATTTTTTTCAAGATCTGGTTTCTTATTTTTCAGATGTTCCTTGATTATCTCTTTTAATTTTTCTTTTAATTTCTTTTTGAGACCTTCTAAATCGAACCTACACAATTTATCAGCGTAAAAAACCTCTGTTCTGTTTGCTTTAATCAGTTGATCTTTTAATTGTGTACACTTTCGTACTTCATTTTTTTCATCTCTTAATACTTTACCATCCTTATCTTTACAATCCACTTCCTCATACCTTAAGTAGAATGGCTTATCATCTTCATTTTTATTCAAATATTGTTTTGAACGGCTACACTTTCCATCAAAGCAGATGCAACCATCATCACCTTGCTCACATCCTTCTTTATGCTCTACATCCGTCAATTTGTATACTACTTTCAGTCCTTCACCAGATTTTAATTTTTCGTCTATTTTGCTATCTTTCTTCACACAATAACTGCATTCTTCCTTCTTCTGCTCATTTTCATCAGGGAAGAAAACATACTCTTGCTTATTAAATATTATTTTATCCAACCTCTCTTGAGTTTCTTTCAAAGGGTAAACTATTTCCTTGCTTGGAAGATAATAGAACTGATTTGATTCCTTGGAGTAAACAGCATTGTATTTAGTATATCTTGTTCCCATTAATTTTAGTGGTATTATTTTATTTTCTCTTTTAAGAACAAACTCCTCTGGTTCTGGCTGCCATCCAGAAAGACAAAGCATTTTACTGTTAGAATTTCCTTTATACTTTACTTCTATTTCCGGCTGCCCAGAGTTATTAAATTCACATTGAATAGATTTGTCTTTTAACTTTTTCTCAAAATCATTAAAACTATAAAAACTTCCGCCTTTAGAACATTTAATTTGCACATCAGGAACATAGCCATATTCTTTCAGAACTTTAAATTGTTGCGGATTACTTTCTAATATACCTTCTATAATATTATCAATATTACTATCAGTTGTTTTTGCTACTATTGCTGGTTTTACTACTTTTAAAGATAGGGGGCCAATGTTTATAGGATGGTTGAGGTCAGTATTAACATTAAAAGTACAGGAACCATTACTATAGGTTCCATGTGCTTTAGCACAAGTGCTCTCACTCATCTTCATTTCTACTTTCAATGTATTTGCATTTACTATCTCCACTATCTCAGGTTCTGGAGCAGGTGGTGCAGGAAAACAGCGGATGAACTGTGGATTGTTTTCATCTATACTTTGAGTTCCAAGGTATTCAGCGCAGAGCTTATCTTTTTCTCTATAAGTTTTGAAGTAGTACGTGATGCCATCTTTGTCTAAAATAGAGCGCCACTCAGCTTTATTTTCTCCATACCCTTTAGGGAAATCTAATTTTTCTCCAATCTCTCCGTCTCTTCCTTTCAGATCACCAATGATTACCTTAACCTTAGGATTAAAGTAATCATTGTCTTTATCTGTTATAGGAACAATTCTAACTTGTGGAAGCGACATTGCAAGTTGTTCACAAAATGGAGGGGGGCCAGGTGCAAGTGGAACAGGAGCACATTTTACTGCCGTTTGGTAGCAGGTATCACAGACTTTTTCCATCTCCCCAGGACGGAAAATATTCTCACCCGAAAATACTCTAGAACCCCATGAAGAAATTCCTGACATACAAGCCCCTTTTTGACTGCAAGCACATATTTTAGGAGAGTTAGCGAATCTTCTTTTTTCCTCATCAGTAACACCGTCTGCCCATTCCCATTTAAGACCCCGAGCAATTTCTCCTCCAGCTTTTGTTTTATCTCCTTCCCAGTCGATAAAAGCTGCAGCAGAAACTCCAGCTCCTGTACCTTGCGTTCCATATATCTGGCGGCAGGATTCCCCACTTTGTAAGTCATAACAATAACTTTGTCCATCATAAGCACATACTCTAATTTTGGGATTAAAGTAACCATCAACTCCTTGATCTTTTATTGCTTGCACCTTAATTTCCTTTACCCAATCTCCACCAACTATTGCTTCCCACCAAGTATTACTTTCTACAAATGTTGGACAATCAGCATATCCTTGATACGAAAGACCAAGTATCAAAAAAAATATCAATAAGAAATTAAGCCTTACACTTCTCATAAAATACCGGTAACCACTCATTAACTTCTTCTCCTTTTTCTTTTATTGCCTCATACATATACTTTATAGTCTCTTTGTTAGCTGAAAGTACATGTATTTCTTGCATATCCTTCAAATCCAGATTTAAGGTTACTAATCCTTTGTACTGTTTTATCAAAAATAAACCTTCCTGTGTTGGCGTCTGCAGAATTATATTCAGCTCCTCTTTCGATAGAGAAAATGCCTTCATGTATAATCTATTTGCATTGACGTTCGGCATCAAGATTCTTGTATCAACATGTTTATCTAAATATTGAGTAAATTTGCTAGCAAATGCGAGATTTAAATTCTCAGTACTTAGGATTACTACAACATTTAGTTCCGTCATTCTTTGCATCCAGTTATCAAACTCTTTCTCTGTAGGAAAAATATTACTTATCTCCCATGCTTCATCCAAAACAAGTATTGCAGGCGAGCCATCACATTTTGCCTCAAAAGAATATAAAAAATAGTAAAGTATCACGGACATACATTCCTTTTGTTTTGTAAGGTTTGCGGTGTTGAGAGATATAATTTTTGTTTCCCAGTCAATATCTGATTCATCACCATCTTGAAATAAGTAAGCAAAGTCACCATCGTCACACCATCTACTTATCTTACCCCCAAGGAGCAAGAGCACCTCAGAAATTTGTGAAATAGAACGTGATTCCTTGGGTATAGCAAATATAGAATCCACAATTTTTCTTATCTTTTCTTCTACGTCTACCAAGCTCGTATCGGCTACCATTCTTCTGATCAGTTCAACCAACATATTGCGATTGGAAGCACTATCTTCAATGTTTAGTGGATTAAATTTTAGGCTTTTGTCCTTATATTTTGGATCGATTATGTAATATTTACCACTCACTGCTTTAGTAAAAATTATTGATTTTCCAGTGTTATCCAATATGACAATTCTTGGGTTAAACTTTCTTGATTCTGATAATAGAAAATTAATGAGTGAAGTTCTGCCTGAATTTGGAGCTCCGAGTATCGTAGTATGGCCATTATTTCTTTTTCCATGAAAATTAAAGAAGTAAGGATTTCCTTTTTTTGAAAAAAAAATCATTACCGCTTCTTTCCACCTTCTTCCTTTTAATGTACCTGACGTAAAATCGTGCAGCATAGCAAAGCTGCAAGCGTATTTTGTTAAGATATTTTTCGGTTGCGTAATAAAAGCAAAATTGCCTGGAAGTTGTGCCCAAAAATGACTTTCCATATGTAAATCAGTTCTAAACATCATGAAGCCAACTAATGACATTATAGAAGATAAATCACTAATACTTTCAGCTAACTTATTCCTATCATCTGCAAATATTGTAAAAATAATTTTCTGTTGGCAGAAGTCTATACTAGAGGTCTTTTCAAGCTCTATTATTTCTTCAATTCCTGAGCTTTTAAGTAAGGTATTATCCTCACTAATTTGCAGCATGTTGATTTGTTTTTTAAATTCTTTTATTGCTTTGTTATTACTAGTAAATATCATTATTTCTGTAATGATAAATTCAGATTCAAGCTGCAAGCATCTATCTATATTACCTAAAGAGATTTCCCGGTATTCTTTTATGCTGAAAATAGAGCCAAATTTCTGTTGATTTTCAAATATTGTTTGAAACGTATTGAAACCAAAAGCTATTTTAAAATTTCTAATATATTGCGACAGGTCCCTTTCATGTATTGGATAATCTTTGTGCGTTAATGTAACAATATAGTGGAGAAATTCTATCATTTCAGAATATATTTTACCTTCACTAAACCTTAGACTCAGTTTTTTAGCTCCAAAAGGTCCTAAATCATTTTGAATTACGTCAGTTATCTTTTGCAACTCCTGATGGCTTTCTTGTAAAGACAACTTATGCTTATTCTTTATTCTATTGAAAAAAAACGAATTATTAGTATGCTTGCCAAAATCGCTAAACAATATTACAATGTATAGTTCATTTATATACTGTAATTTACTATCAGTTAGTTTATTAAACCACGTTGAATGTAGGTTGTCAGAGAAGTCTTCAGTTTTATTCCATTTCAAGCTCAGTTTATTGCGCTTTCTAACGGTATGAATCCAAACGGTAAAACACAGGCTATTAATATTTTTTGATATGCTTTTTCTAATTTCAGTTCTGAGGTCGCTGTAGTTATCAACAGAAGAATAATCTTCTAACTTGATTATTTTTAACAACTCTCCCTGTTTTGTTAGTATGGTTTCTTCATCGTAATGACAAGCATAAGGAACAAAATCTAAATCAATGCTTTCTAGTAATGCTAAGTTGTTCTTTTTTTTAAGCTTAGAGTTAACTGTTGGTACTTTTAACTGCATATGCGTATTCAATAAAGATAATTAAAAAAGATAAAAATACTATCTTAATTTTTATCTTTTTTTTCGCTATCGGATTGTAATTTTATATCTTTTGCAAAGTTAAATTTTTCTTTTAAGTAGTCTGTTGCCTTTTCTGTACTACCGAACATCAGGACCAGTACACCAAACATTATCATAAAAAAGATTAGACCTCTGAACACTACTGCAAGTATCACTGCAGCTATACACAACCCTATGATTGTTGAAGGACTCATATTTTCTACAGTATCTTTAACTGAAAATGAAGAAATAAAATTTTTTACCGTTTCTTGTATACCC
Organism: Wolbachia endosymbiont of Drosophila willistoni; assembly: GCF_040084705.1. Classification (NCBI taxonomy): domain Bacteria; kingdom Pseudomonadati; phylum Pseudomonadota; class Alphaproteobacteria; order Rickettsiales; family Anaplasmataceae; genus Wolbachia; species Wolbachia endosymbiont of Drosophila willistoni. The sequence continues at coordinate 227,188 of NZ_CP157591.1, read as the reverse complement.
TTTAATTCATCACTCGCCGAACTTGCTTCGCTAGAATATGATGCAAAAATGAAACTTAATAAGGCTATAAAAACCAAAACTTTATTCAATTGAATGCGCATCAACTAAATACCTTTTAAACATTTCTTAAATATAACAACTTTTATATCAATAGGCAAGAACTGAATTCACTTATCCACTACAAGTAACACATATTTAATTTTTACAGACGTGAACATGCTGTAAGCTCTTTATCATCAACAAGAGGACTCACATTAATGGATGTTAATTTACTTGATAGGAAGTTTGAATGCAATTCAGCTACTGCTGCTATAGCAAACACTGCAGCCATAGCAAGTAGTCCTGCTCCTATCAATCCTGATGTCATTGCTCCTGCAACAATGCACCCTATTGTGGAGAGAGCACAACCTGCTACAAGTGCAACGTGAAGATTTCTGTTATTGGGTTGGTTTTTAAGTAGGATATCTTTCTTAACTTGATCTGGATTTGCTTGACCATCTGAGTTTTCATTTTCTTGCATTTTTGGCTCTTTTTTTACAGTCTGCTCTGGCTGCACTTGAGTCTCGTTTTCTTTTGGGGATTCCAAATTTGATTCTAATAACTCAGTTTTTTCTCCACCCTCTGGTTGTAAGCCATTATCTCCTTCAACAGAGCTCAATGTTGAGTTTAAACTTTCCTCAGATGAAGTGCTTGTTACTAAAGTTAAACTGCTCCTTCTGCTACTTACTGGTGATTTCAAACTTTCTTTACTCGTTCTAGGTGAGTCTATTCCACTATCTGAGTCATTGCCACTACTGAGTTTAGAAGTTTTCTTCTCCTCTATTTCTTTCACAACCTTGCTATATTTTTCAAACACTTCCTCTGCAACATCTGAATTACTAAGTATTTTATTATCACCACTTTTTTTCTCAGCTACATTCAAGGGTGTTTCTTGTGTGTTGTTTTGCTCTTCAATATGTTTTAGCTGCATTTGATCTTCAATATTTTCTTCAACAGCATTTGGTATTGAGCTTACACTGCTGCTCCTGTTAGTAATATCCAAAATTGTTTTTACTATTTTTCCTCTTATTGTTTGTGGTCTTTGTGATTGTTCTCTTTCATTGTTAAATACTGTAGGTACAGCTAGTTCTTCTGATTTTATTACTTCATCTTTCAATGCAGGAAGAAAGTTTTCGATATAATACTTATAATGTTTTTGATATTCCTCTTGTTTTTCTGGTGATTTTTCTAATTGTTCTCTCAGCGATTTTTCTAATTCAGTTAATACCTCAGGACTAGCTCCTTCCTTGAACAACTCTATGCATTTTTTGATAGTTCCATCTCCCTTTTGTGGGCTTCCATATTTATGATTTTCTTTTGTTACCTTTTTGTATATAGTGTCGTGCAATTGTTGGTTAATATCTTTTTTAGAACTTAGCATAGACTCCTCCATACATAACAAAATGTATAGATACCTCTTTAGCGTTAATTTTACATTAAAACTGGGCAATTATGCCATATTATAAATAATTGCGGCAACTTGCTTATTGGAAGGTCGCTTAACTATTTGCTTTCTGGGCTTTCTACTTCTACAGATTTGCTATTAATATGATTCTTTGCTTGTTGAACTAACATATCCACTACTTCTTTTACAGGCTTTTCCTTATCAACCATGCCAACACTTTGGCCAGCCATTAAAGATCCCGTTTCAACATCTCCATCAATTACTGCTCTTCTTAAAGCTCCAGCCCAGAATTTTTCTATTTCAAGCTGCCCATCTTCTTTTGAGATCTGTCCCTTTTGGTATTCATCAATAACTTCTTTTTGACGCTTCATAAAGTCATCGCTTGCTTTGTTGGCTATAGCTCTTACTGGAATTACAGGAAAATCAGCACTTATCTGTACAGAAGGTATTGCATTACGTGCGGCCGATTTAATAAACACTTCCTTAAAATTTTTGTGGGCAATTGACTCATTAGTGCAGACAAATAATGTACCTATTTGACAGCCACTTGCTCCCATTTCCAGGTAATTAACTATCATTTCACCTCTTCCTATTCCACCTGCAACAAACACTGGTATTTGTTCATTTTTAAAATGAGGCAATATCTCTTGTGCAAGAACAGAAGTGCTAACTGGACCTATATGCCCACCTGCTTCCATTCCTTCTATTATTAATGCATCTACTCCCATTTTTACTAACCTTTTCGCAAGGCTTAATGCTGGTGCAAAGCACATAACTTTAATGCCTGCACCCTTGATTTTTTCTATATTAGGCTTTGTTGGCAGTCCACCGGCAAGCACTATATGGCTCACTTTCGTTTCAATACACACATCTATCAACTCACTCAACTTTGGGTGCATAGTAATTAGATTTACACCAAATGGCTTGTTAGTTAATTGCTGCGTCTCTATGATTTCTTTTTTTAGCAAGTCTGGAAACATTGCACCACATGCAATCACACCAAAACCACCAGCGTTTGAGATTGCTGAGACCAAGTTTCTCTCTGAAACCCAGCTCATAGCACCACCCATTATAGCAAACTCACTGCTAAGAAAATCTGTTCCTTTTTTCCAGAGGCTACTTAACATATAACCTATATCATACGTTTAAAAATGTTTTGTTTATCTATAAATGTGTGTTTTAAGGCGCCAAGTATATGTAAGATTATAAAGAGTACCATAAAATATGCAAGCATCGAATGTAGCTCGTTAGCCGTGTTAGCTAGATCTTTGTTTTGATTAATCAACAAAGGGATATGAAAAAAATATTTGATCTGTTTGCCAGAAGCAGAAGACATGACATAGCCAGATAGTGGCATTAGCACCATCAAAGAATATAAACCAAAGTGTACTGCTTTACTTATATTGATTACAAACCGAGAAAAATTTGCTGGAAGTGGTGGAACATAAGTAAAGACGCGAAAAAATATGCGTACTATGATTAATCCAAGAATAGTGATACCGCAAGCCTTATGAATAGCGTATATGTTGAACTTAATTTCATTGCTAAGTGGCAGGCTTTTCATATAAAGTCCAGAACAAAGCATACCGATAATAAAAACAGCCATCAACCAATGGATAACTCTTAAACCTAGGCTATATTTATCGTCTTCCATTTTGATTACCCTAAAGTAGCATTTATATAATAGAAAAACTATTTTTCAATCAAAATCATTAAAGCAATTTAGATTTACCGACAATGTAGCTATACAAATTCGACCCAGCCGGAAGTCAAGGGCACCTAAATCAAGAAACGGATTAAACGAAAAACTTACTTGACAAACTCCGCCAGCCTCCTTATCATGAAACTGAAGCTATTTATTTATCTTCTCTGTACAGATTAAATGACAAAAAAACTCAACGTATCTGGCGTCTCATGTTTAATTTTTTGCACTATGTGCACTCTATGTCTTTATCAAATTTCTAGGTTTTTACCTATACAAGCTGAAATACGCTTATAAAGCATTTAAAACATCAAAAAACGCCAACTTAAAAAATGGATAGTGAATAATTAGCTACCCTAGGGTTTCTTTTGCCTTTTTTTCTGTTTAGTAAATTTCTTAAACATTTATGACTAAAGGTTAGTTGCATTAAAAAGCAGCTAAATCGCGGTTATTAAGCGTTTAGAATAAAAAAACGCCATACTTGAAAGTATAATGTAAGTAATTAGCCAACCACGGGGCTTCTTTTGCCTTTTTTTCTGTTTAGTACATTTCTTAAATATTTATGGCTAAACGACAATCGTCATCCCTGTAAAGGTCAAGTATCCCGCTACGTGTTAGCGGCTAAGAGATACCCGGCGGTATGACGGTTCGTGATGGCATGACGATAAGGTTCCAGTGTCAAGCGTTTGGCATGCAAATTTCCTTAAACGTTCGTAAGCTTAAAACTTTACTTTAGATCAAACTGCTGTATAGTGACTTTATAGCTTCAATTTTGTAATGAATATACCTAGTATAGAAAATTGTGATCTTCACAATAAAACCGTCTTACTCAGAGTTGACTTCAATGTTCCTATAAAAGATGGAGAAATTCGTGACGTCACTCGTATTTTGAGAGCATTGCCTACTATTCAGTATTTAGTGAATGCGAGTGCAAAGATTATTATTATATCACATTTTGGACGCCCAAAGGCCAGAGACAATAATCTGTCGCTAAAAAATGTAATTGACACTTTATCGCAGTTACTAAATAAAAAAGTGAAATTCATTGACGATTGCTTTGGTGAAAAAGTACAAAGAGCAGTAAGTGTTATGGATGCAGGAGATATAATATTACTAGAGAATCTAAGATTTTATAAAGAGGAAGAGCAAAGTGACTCAAATTTTGCCAAACAACTAGCATCTCTAGCGGATATATATGTAAATGATGCATTTTCTTGCTCTCACAGAGCTCACGCTTCTATTTCACGCATTACAGAATTTTTACCCTCTTATGCAGGGTTTTGCTTGCAAGATGAGCTAAAGTATCTTGAAAAAGCTGTATCGTTTAAAGCTAAACCTATTACTGCGATAGTTGGGGGAGCTAAAATATCAACTAAAATAAAAGTGCTTATGAAGCTAACAGAAAAGGTTAATTACCTAGTTCTAGGTGGTGCAATAGCCAATAATTTTTTGTCATTTAGCAAAGTAAATATAGGGAAATCTTTCTTTCAAAATGGTGTTGACGACCTTCTGCATAATATTCTTGAAACAGCAAATAAAAACAATTGCAAAATAGTTGTGCCAGAAGACGTTCTGGTTGCAGTAAACTCTGATTACAGCACTAGTATTTCAAGAAGAACTGAGTCCATTTTGGACGGTGATATAATTTTGGATATCGGACCACAAACTTTGAGTACAATAAGCAGTATAATAGCAAGCAGTAAGACTCTGCTGTGGAATGGACCTATTGGTGTTTTTGAACATTCAGCTTTTGCAAGCGGTACAATAGGGGTAATGAAAATCGTAAGTGACTTAACGCACAAAGGAAAGTTAACCAGCATAATAGGGGGAGGCGATAGTCTATCTGCAATAAGCGCTGCAGGCCTTGCCGATAAGGATTTTACATATGTTTCCACTGGTGGAGGAGCATTTTTAGATTGGTTAAGTGGCGATGAAATGCCGGGAGTTGCTGCTCTGCAAAAACGATTAGATTAAAACTTTTTTAAATTATTTCTTATAGGCTAGCTTTTTTGTGAACGTGATTATGTCGAAGACAGTTAAACTAATTTTGTGTTTAATAATACCAATAATAGGATTTATTTTTTATATTAAGGATCATTATTTTCACACCGGCTATGTAGAAGAAAATGTTGAAGTCAATTTTGAACCATTTTTCAGTTTACAACCAGCCACCGTTTCAGAATTAACTGACTTCGATAGAGGAGTGTTGAAAGTTTGTGGAGATTGGGGAGCACATCCAGATAAAGAAGATTTCAAAATTTTACTTAGTTGTCCGCAGCATCAAGAAGTAGTGAAAGGAATATATAAGTGATTACGCCAGATGCGGATTTGGAGTTACTTAAAGATGAACTGGCTAACATTTGGTTTACAAATAGTGGAAGTGAAAAAGAAACTATAGGGTTTGGACATATTTTTTGTGGTGAGCCAAACGATAAATTAGGTGGTATGCATTTTGTAGGTAGATATGTTGAAGCTCAAGAGGATAAATGGGCAGTTGGAATCCTGTGCAATGAATCAGATATTAAGCCGCCGGTTTATACATTTGGAATGAAATATTTGGGTAAGGATGGGGAAGTGAAAGTTAAATGCCCAAATGGATACGCATATAACCTTCATGCCGATAATTTCTGCAACTAAGGCGTTTAAGGAATTAGGAAAAGATGGAATGTGTCTATATGAAATGGAAGATGACAATTATCAATCAGTGTTTGTAAGAAAGAATGATGCTATACTCACGTTCTATCCTGACTTAACACCAAAATGTGATGATAAGAGTACTTATTGTAGTTGCGGTAAATCTTAATTTCAAAACCAATAGGGTGAACAAATGATAAAAATGCTATAGGGTGTAGCAAATCTAAATGAGTTAAAATTTTGATTAAAGGGTTTTGTGAATAATAATGAAGAAGGGCATTATTCGTCTAATAAAAGCAATTCAATACTCTTGTGAAGGAATAAAATCAGCTTTTATATCAGAAATTGCGTTCAGACAGGAGTTACTGCTTTTTATAGTATGTGTCTCAATTTTGTTTGTTTTGGATGTAAGTAATCTAGAACGTGCAGTAATGATAAGCAGCCTATTCCTGGTGTTAATTGTGGAAATTGTTAACACTGCTTTTGAAACGACAATTGAGCGTATTTCCAGTGAACAACACATACTTTCAAAAAAGGTGAAAGATCTAGGTAGTGCAGCAGTTTTTCTTTCATTAATTAACTTCCTGATAACATGGATGATAATATTGATAGGTTAATACGAATGTTATTAAGATATGTTGTCAAACTCACCAATTAAAGTTTTTATATCTTGCGGTAAATCAGAGACAAATTCCATGTATTCCTTACTTTTTGGGTGGTATAAGCCCAGTGTATAAGCATGTAGTGCTTGTCTATTGAAATTACGAATGAAACTAGAGTTTTTAGCATATTTTGTGCTTTTACTACTATTTTTTCCATAAACTTGATCACCAACTATGGAATGTCCTATGTGGCTCATGTGGACTCGAATTTGGTGTGTTCTGCCTGTCTCTAAAGTGCATTTAACGAGGCTTACTTGTCCTATAACTTTTTGCACTAAATAGTGAGTGATTGCTAATTTGCCTGTGATTTTTGTTACACACATCATTTCTTTATTACCGCGTTTGGGAGCAATGCTAGTTTTTATCGTGCCTTGCTGAGAAGATAATGTTCCCCAAACTACTGCTAAGTATTCCCGCTTTATTTTGCGATTCGATAACAATTCAGACAAAAAACTATGGGCTGCTTCATTTTTTGCAATTACCATTAGCCCACTAGTATCTTTATCGAGTCTATGAACAATTCCTGGTCTTACATTAAGGTGAGCGATAACTGCGTTCAAAAGCGTATCATTGTTTGTCCCAGCACCTGGGTGCACTGTTAATCCACTTTGTTTACTCAGAACTATAATGTCCTCATCTTCATAGACGATATTAAGTTTTATGTCATAATTAGGCTCAATTGATGTGGATATGTCAGGTTGAACGAGATGCACCACATACTCTTCATCTGGTTTTACTATGTAGTCATTATTAATTATCGGTGTGCCAAGTAATTTCACCTGCTCATTTTGTATCAATCTTTGCGCTTTGCTGCGTGATATGTTGCATTTTTCAGCTATATAGGTGTCTAACCTTAATTTCTCTTTATCATTATTAACACTTAAGGTTATTATTGAGTAATCTATAGTGATTTACCCCGCGCCATTTCCCATGCTGCTTGAACATTTGGGTCTGTAAACATTGTTGCACTAGACTCAATTTGCAGATCACCTTGTTTTTTAATATGGCAAATTGTTTGAGAGCCATCTTTCCAGTAGATTGTAACTTTATTATCAAAATCTCGTAATGTTGCCTCAACCTTTTTTTCTTTATTATCTTTTTCTTCCAGCTTAATAGATTCTAATAAATAATATAAGAATTCACTTGGTTTGCCGTTGATTTTTTCTTTCCATTCATCTGTTTTTTCTTGTTCAGATTTTTTTTGCTCTAACTTTTCCTTCTTTTGCTGCAGCTTATTTTGTTCTGCTTCCAGCTCTAACTTTCTAACTGTGTCACGTAGTTCTTTGACTTTATTTTCTAATACTAATAATTTATTAGTATTATTTCCATTGTTAGCTTCTAAATCAGGCGTACTTGGTTGAGCTTGCTTCTTTTTTATTTCTTCTAATTCATTCCTTACTACGTTTAATTGCTCCTTCAATTCCGTTTTTTCCTCTTCTGTATCCTCTTTTAACTTTTTTAGCATGCTAAGGAACTCGTTATTATTAGACTGCGTAGTTGATTGAAGCCAGCCTACAAAGCGGCTTGGTTCAAATCGTTCAATTTTATCTTCAGCAATTTTAATAGCATTCTCTAACCTAGAAAAAGTACCTTCAATATCTAGTGAATGTGCTTTTTTTGTCAATTCTTTAGTGTTGTTTAAAACTTCTGAAATTTCTGCATGTAGCCAATCTAAATCTTTTTTGATGTCTTCTCTGATTTTTTTTAGGTGATCAAGCGTTTCTTTAATGTTAATATTTGCAGGCTTTAAAAGACTATTATCAAGTAAATCGCAAGCTTTTTTAAGGTTACTGTCAAATGAGTTGCAAAGCGGACTAAGTAGTTTTTTCATTAGAGATATTAGTTCATTTTCCCTTTTACCAAGCTTATTTTCTACTACTGATACAACCATGCCCTTTCCAGACCAGTATGGAAATAGAAGACCTAAAGAACTGTGTTTTCTAATAGTATGATTTTCATGATCCACGCTATTACTTATTAGATTGCTAAGTGTTGATATGATGCATAAAAGAATAGCGACTAATAAAGCTATTAATATTATTGGAGCATTAATGGATTGTGATATTGCTGAAACTACTATAATAGTACCAAATACATATGATCCAGTAAACAAGAGAATCCTATTTCTATTTTCTGCTTCTATATCTTCTAGTATTTCTCTCTGCGTCTTAGAAATTGGTAAAACTATTGAAAGCTTTTCCCCCTTTTTATCTAAATTTGTTACAATTTCAATTTTTTTAGCTTCTTGAGCAATCTGGCTGTACTGTTCATCAACTTGATAGTTTCCTATTTTTTTATCTATTTCATTCTCTTTTATTTTTTGTGTATTTATAAAGTTTATAACAGCAGTAAATAGGAGAACTATAAGAGGAATAAAGGCAAGAGGTGCTGGCGTGAACGCAAACCCAGCAATACTTACTGTAACAGGCTGAATAGAAAAGGCAGTAAATGCTATAAGAGTAGCAATGGTACTTGCTATCGATATAGTACCAGAATACTTTCTTATAGAGCTCAAAATTCTACTGGGCTGGTCAGAAAGTTTTCTAAATCCTAAAAAATCAAAATAGTCTTTGAAAGGATCTTGAGTGTCTGTAACCATAACATTTTTCTAGTTTAAACTTATTTAGGTATACGTTAACCAAACCTTAAAATCAAGTTTCTTAATTTTTCAACATGTGCCAAGGCCCATTGGAGCGCACTGTATTAATCTTTACGTAACGATTTGTTAACCAAACAGAATGTGTGCCATACGTTTCTAGATCAGCATGTTTAATAATTTTAGCGTTGCAAGCTGAATAGTCGAATTCACTTAATTGAATTGTTAAATCAACTTTATCACAATTTTCTGAAATATCTTCTTTTTTATAAGCTAGCAGCACTAATTTATTATTTCCTTTATTATATATGCAGCCATAATCGTTACACTTTAGCCTTTTATCTGAGTTATTGTATTTTTTATGATTCAAAATTTGGTTCTGCCCATTTTGCTTCGCCCATGTTTTGACAACAAAGTTCCTATTTTTTCTGGTGAGAGAATATAGTAAGTTATCACTCTCCTTTGCAGCAACATTATCAGCATTTATCAAGATATCAGGAGTTCTATACATAGCACTAGAGAAAATACCCAGCACAATAAAGAAAATTCCGAAGAAACGCCAATTTCTTTCCCACAAGCACAGCCACAATAACCCAAATGTTATTATAATAATTGATGAGGCAGGAAAAGTACGAATGGGAATAACCAAATACTGAAGACTAGCGATTGCATTTGTTATATACAAAATGCTGTCAATTGGGCGCTCTATAAATGGCGCTATAATCCATTCAACACCCAAAGGAATCAACAAAACATAGATTATTCCAAGTGGAATAATAATTAATGTAACTATTGGTATAGCAACTAAATTTGTGATAATGCCACTAATTGAAAAATAATTAAAATTATATATCGTATACGGAACAGTTGCTAAACTTGCTATTACTGAGCTGATCATTATCGACACAAAATATTTCATTATTTTTATTTTGAACAACTTATTAGCATTAATTTGATAACTGGCAACCAGTGCCAAAACAGCAGAAAATGACATCTGAAAGCCAGGCTTTAAAATTGCTTCTGGTTCTACTGAGAGTATCACTGAAGCAGCAAACGCAATTGCTATTAACCCTCGATATTTTCTCTCTATCATTATTGCAACGAGTACTAAAATCACCATAATGTAGGCACGCTGAGCAGAAATTTGCATACCGGTAATCAATAAATAAAACGTGGTTGGCAAGATAGTAAGGAATGCAGATATTTTCTTGGTGTTATACTTAAGAGTCAAAGTTTCAGATATTGCGAATAAATTACGAAACACTACAAAAAACAGACCAGCAACAAATGATAAATGCAAACCAGATATGGCAAACAAATGTGCTATACCTGAATCTCGTATCGCGTCCATAGTTTTTTGATCTATGCCATCTTTTTTACCGATCAGTAATGCAGAGATTATATCCGCATGTGGTTTTTTGATATTTTGCTGCAGGTTTTCATAAATGTATTGACGGAAAGATTCTATATACTCTAGAAATTGCCTTGCTTCAGCCTTTTTGTGTAGGGCTATTTTGCTTGTTGCAAAACCTGTTGCACTTATTTTCTGGTAATATGCTATTCTTGCAAAATCGTATGCATACTCCGAAGGTGCAATCTTTAGAGGGAAGAGTTTTGCTGATAATTTTACTTGATCGCCTATTTTAATGCCTTTTTCCACTTTGGTTCTAACTGATATTCTGATGTTATCTAGAGCTCTATCCGGTGTCATTCCAGCGCGTGACGCTGGAATCCATATCTTTTTTTTCTGGATCCCAGTATCAAGTACTGGGATGACAAAAGGGGGCGCTGGGATGACAGGAGAGGATTTTGAGATAGTAGGGGATTTTTCAACAGAAAGCAGAAATTGTTTATATGAGCCCCTGTCGTTAATATCCTTCACTGTGGCAACGATATTTTTTACATACCTCTCTTTATCAAGAATTTGAGTATCAACTAAAGCTGTTCTTAATTTACTGGCTGTAAATCCTATGAGCACTGCAATTAAAGCAATGCATAATATTGCGTACTTTCTGTATAATATTGCAATCAAAATTAGTGTAGGTAAAAGCAAAAGAAAAATAGATATGCAGCTTGGTTCAAAACTTAGGGAAAAATATGTTAAAATTCCTGCACACTGAAGAACAGGAAACCACAGTATCAAGTTATATTGTTCATTGCGCAGATTGTTACGTATATAACTAACTATTATGTCAAGAAAAGTTAATAAGTGTGTCGATATTTGCATGTGGTGAAATTTTATTTTTCTTTTTTCATTATTTGTATATATAATAACTAAATAAGCAACGACGCGGGATGGAGCAGCTCGGTAGCTCGTCAGGCTCATAACCTGAAGGTCGTAGGTTCAAATCCTACTCCCGCAACCATTTTTAAGGATATAGTTGTTCCACTTTCCAATCGCTTCCCTCAACAAGAGTGTATCTAAATCTAATATGCTTCCTATATTCACCTTCTTGCCAAAATTCAATTACTTTTGGGATTACGCAAAATCCCACCCAAAAATCAGGACGAGAAACTTGTGTATTGTGAAATTCTTTTTCCTTCAATTTTATAGCTTGCTCAAAATCTTGCCAATCTTTCAGAATGCTCGATTGTTTTGAGCACCATGCGCTAATTTGACTACCCAGCGCTCGAGAAGAGAAGTATTTGTCAGTTCTTTCATCGTTTAGAAGTTTAACCTCTCCTTCAATTCGCACTTGCCTAGCAAATTCTATCCAATGAAACACTAACGCAGCTTTGGGGTTCTCAGTCAATTCTTTCCCTTTTTTACTGTTTACGTTAGTGAAAAACACAAAACCTTCTTTGCTATATTCCTTTAGTAATACCACTCTTGCAGATGGAATACAGTCTTTGCTACAAGTTGCTAGCGTCATTGCAGTTGGTTGTTCACACGGAGAATTAAGTACTGCTTTGTACCACTTTGAAAACAAATCAAATGGATCTTTTTCAAGTGAAAATATCATATCAAAAAATAAAATCTTAATTCTGGCACGCGTTGCAAAAATAAGTGCTACGGCCATTTTGTCGTATAAGTGTTATGATATTATTGCAAATCTTGCAAGGTTTTTGAACTTTACCATATACGTAAAAGTTATTTTGAAAGTATCCAGCAGATCCAGATGGCTGTGCATAATCTTTCAGTGTTGAACCACCTGCAGCAATTGCATCACTCAGAGTATTTTTTATTTCAGCAGCAAGTTTTTCGCACTCTCTATAGGTCAAGTTTTTTGCTGACCTGAGTGGTGATATACGGGCTCTAAACAAGCTCTCAGAAGCATATATGTTGCCTACGCCAACTATTGATTTATTGTCCATTAACGCTGATTTGATATTCACTTTTTTGTTTTTCAGCAACTCCTGTAAATAGTCTCCACTGAATTCATCCGTGAGGGGCTCTATTCCAAAATCGCTAAAAAAATCCGTTTCTTGTTCTTTATTTAAAACGATAACTAATCCAAATCTTCTTGGGTCATTAAAAATTATTGAAGTATTGTCAGAAAATAAAAATACCACGTGATCATGCTTATTCCGCATTTGATCGTGGTCAGCATATATAAGCTTTCCGCTCATGCCAAGATGTATGATTACAGCCACACTACCATCTGTATTCCAGATGGTATACTTACCTCTACGCTTGATGTTGCGTATGACTTTGCCCTTTAGCATATCATCAATATTTTTTGTTATTGGGGCACGTAAATTCCAATTATTCACTATAACATTACTGATTTGCTTGTTTTTAATTTTATCAAGCAAAAAATTAGAGATTACTTCCACTTCCGGTAGTTCTGGCATGATACCTCCTTCAAAACTTAAGTTTCTGATGGTAATTTTGTCGTTCTCAAATACATTCGAGTATTCTGCGGTGCTTTCTCCTAAAAATTCCTCACCACAAACGAGTTTTGAAAGGGTTCTCTGTCTACTCTGTTGCTGCTTTTTTCTTTTCAAAATATTTTGCTTTAAAGCTTTCGCTAATCTTTTTTTCTCCTCTTCTTTTTCCTTATTCTTTTTTGTGTTATTCATTATCATAATATATAAACTTGCCGTTGTAGCTCAGGTGGTAGAGTACGTCATTGGTAATGACGAGGTCCCAAGTTCGAGTCTTGGTAACGGCACACTGATTATACTTATAATATTGCATAACTTGTAAGCAAGGCTTAGAAGAAAGTTACAGAGGTAAGTTGTCATGCTTTTTCCATATCCTTTCTACCTTCTTGTTTTTGAGTAGCTCTAATGCTTTACAAAAGTGATACCTTGTTTTACTTGGCACTATAATGTCATCAATGTATCCATATGATGCAGCAAAAAATGGGTTAGCAAATTTTTCTTTATATTCTTTAATTAACGTTTGCTGATCTTTTTCGTGTCGAAATATAATCTCAACTGCACTTTCAGGGCCCATCACAGCTATTTCAGCAGTTGGCCAGGCATAATTTATATCACCTTTTAGATGTTTCGAATTCATAACAATGTATGCACCACCATACGCTTTTCTAGTGATAAGGCTAATTTTCGGCACGGTCGCTTCAGCGTAAGCGTAAAGCAGTTTCGCTCCGTGTTGTATTATATTATTGTATTCTTGATTTGTACCCGGCAAAAATCCTGGAACATCGATAAGTGTGATGATCGGAATGTTAAATGCGTCACAAAACCTTACAAACCTCGCAGCTTTTCTTGAAGAATCAATATCCAAACATCCTGCAAGGTGCATAGGTTGATTTGCAACAATACCGACAGTATTTCCTCCAATTCTACCAAAACCAGTTATGATATTACGAGCAAAATCAGGTTTCAGTTCAAAGAAATTCCTTTCATCACAAACTTTTTCAATGAGTTCATACATATCATAAGGAGTATTAGGATTGGTAGGAATTAGAGTGTTTAAGGATTCATCAATGTCGTCAACATCATTACAGATTGGTGCAGATTTTGGTGATTCTTGATTATTTGCTGGTAAGAAAGTAAAGAATTCACGCATTTTTAGCAGCATTTCAACATCATTATTGAATGCAAAATCCGCTACTCCTGTTTTGCTTGTATGAATTTTTGCTCCACCGAGGTCTTCGAAACTTACATCTTCGTAGGTAACCTTTTTTACTACATCTGGCCCGGTTATAAACATATATGAACTGTTTTTCACCATGAAAGTAAAGTCAGTTAATGCTGGGGAATAAACTGCACCTCCTGCACATGGGCCCATAATTAAAGAAATTTGTGGTATAACACCCGATGCATTTACGTTTCTTTGAAAAATTTCTCCATAACCAGCAAGAGAATTTACTCCTTCCTGAATTCTGGCTCCACCAGAATCATTTAGTCCGATAATTGGAACTCTGGCATTAATTGCCATATCCATAATTTTGCATATTTTTTTTGCATGTGACGCACCAAGTGAACCACCAAAGACAGTAAAATCCTGAGAATAAACAAAAACTTTTCTGCCATAAATAGTACCATGACCAATCACTACCCCATCACCTAAAAAATTAGCATTTTGCATGCCAAAATCATTTGCATGATGTTTTACGAATTTATCGTATTCTGCAAAAGAACTTTCATCGAGCAATATACTGAGCCTTTCTCTAGCAGTTAATTTCCCTTTTTCATGTTGTTTGGTAATCCTGTCAGAACCGCCTCCTTTTTCAGCTTCTAGTGCTTTGGTTTTTAGATTTTCTAGTATTTTAAAGTCTTGCATACAATAAAGTAGTTTTCAAATTAGTTGTAGACTTTATTAAGTTTACAAACCCTACTAACTATACACATACACTATTGCTATATGCAACAATGTATGTATGATAATTGTTAATGCTCTGGTGATTCATGGTCACTACTTTGAAAATGTTGCGATGTGTCAACTCTTTTCATATTAGAAAGAGGTGGACTAACTGCACTGCTTTTCGTTTGTGCAAAACTTTTAGCAGCTTCAACAACCTTGCTTATACGAGGTTCTTTTTCTAGCTCTTTTAGGTACTTTGAGAAGATTTCACAACTTTTGTCATCCATATGTACCATTATTTTACCAAAACTTTCAGCTTTTTCAGAAGATAAAATCATTTCGATCTTTTCATCGCCTACCCTAAAGGTCATTTTTACTTTGCCTTGCATATCATGATATTGCCAGCTTTTTATTCAGATTAGATTATCTCCTTCTCCTATTCGCAATGCACCATATTCTAAGTCCTTAAATTCCGGGGAGTTCATAAATTTTGCAGGAGTGATCACACTTTTTTCTGGACACTGTACATAATAAAATTTATTATCTCTTTCTACTACAATTCCTTTTTTTTTGTCATTTTCAATACTATCACTTACAATTTGTTTTAGACGTGACAAATATTCGCCGCGTTCTTTCAGTATATCTTCTGGCAATAATCTCCGAACTTCTTGGCTCACATCAGTGCCTGTTGAAACTAGATTAAACATTTCTAACATAAGAGGCCGTAGTTTTTCTTTTCTAGTCTCAGTAAC
Organism: Wolbachia endosymbiont of Drosophila willistoni; assembly: GCF_040084705.1. Lineage (NCBI taxonomy): Bacteria > Pseudomonadati > Pseudomonadota > Alphaproteobacteria > Rickettsiales > Anaplasmataceae > Wolbachia > Wolbachia endosymbiont of Drosophila willistoni. The sequence continues at coordinate 211,682 of NZ_CP157591.1, read as the reverse complement.
ATTTTTATCTTGCTCCATGAGGTGGTATAAGATCAGTATCGAATAATCTATTATTGATGACTTTTTTCTCCTTGGAATACATCAACACTAAACATGACCTTGTGCTTTTTTGCATCGTCTATAGATTTTTGAAGTCTCTTTGCTATGTTTTCGATAGCTTCATCATTAGGTAAGTGTTCAGGCAATGGCGTCAACTTAAGGAAAAATATCAGCGATAGTGTATAAAATTTCTCTCCAAATTTTTTATCATTAAATTATCCAAAGAGTGCAAGGGACAGCACTTTTGTTTCTGTTTTATTTCAACAAAGAAGTCTAAAATGTGTCCTTTTTAGGTGAAATATGCAAAAAGGAAAAAACCTTATTCTACAAATTAAAAATATAATATACTCGAAAACTTTTCAGAAAATCCATTGTGTTGAGTTTTACACGAACAAGAAAACTTCCTTTTTCGACAGTATTTTCTATGATTTTAAAGTTAGTTAAAAAAAGTTTGGGAATAGAATGTGAACTTATGGAGCCATTGACATGTACCCTCAAAGCAAGCTTTTTCTAAAGCAAGATATAAGATTTGCCATACAGGCTTTCAAGAATTTAAGCATCCAAACAGCCTATCAGGATGAACCTGAGTTGGAGAGGCTATAGACTTATTGCAGCAGATGGTTCTGGTATGAGATTACCCAGCTCTGGGGAAATTGTATCCGAGTTTGAACCAAATGGAACAACAGGCACCATTGGCAATTTGTTTGTTGATTTGTGTACTTCGCTGATTTGCAGTGCTCGTCTTGCAGCTTGGAATATAGGTGAACAAACGTTGGCGGCAGAGCAATTACCCGAAGTTATCACTCAAATGCGTTTATTAAATCAAGAGAAATTATTATTTATCTATGATCGTCTTCAGTAAAATTCATTCAGCAGCATTATAATTTGGAAGTAGATTTTATTTTTCGCTTGCAAAAAAGAAATTATAGTAAGCTATGGGAACGCTGGCGAATTAGATTTTGATTTTATATTAGAAAATGAAAAGCTAAAAAATAAAATGAAAGGACAGAAAGTAAGAGTTATAGTGCTGACATTAGCCAACTGAGAAACAGAGTTTTTGACCGAGACTTTGGAGCAAAGCTTATGTGTTAAGGTGGCACATAGAGGAGTGCTATAAACGACTCAAAGTAGGAGCAGAGTTAGAGAATTTTTCTGGAGAGGCTGTATTACAAGAATTTTGGGCAAACTTGGTCATGTGCAATATATTATCGCTTCATATGTGTGATGCACAAGGGCCTTGGAACCCAGATCAAATTACTGAGTATCGTTTAAATTTTTCAGTTTTATTTAGTGTAATGAGGCAGAAACTCTATCAGGTACTTATTGCGCCAAAAAACTTTCAAGCCCTTTTTAAGTATACGCGCTAAAGTTAAAATCCGACCGGGACAGCCGCAATAAAGTAGATAAGCCTAAACGCCATCATGTCTTTAGGAGAGTTTGCTAATGAAAGTTCTTAAGTTGACGCCATTGGCTGAACGGATACGGAATGACACCATCCTTTTTTCTGGATTCCAGACTGGAATGACACCTCTGGACACTTCCGTCGTAAAGGAACCAGTGTCAGCTACTCGGATGACACCTTTTTTCTACTTAGTTTGGGTTATGCAAGAAGTCTAATGAAGTGAAAATAAATTTATTTACCAAAATAGAGTTGCCTTGGTCTACAGATCTTAGTTTCTTTATCATTTATCATTTCATACCACTGAGTAACCCAACCAGTGGTTCTTGCAAGTGCAAAAATAGGCGTGAACATATTTGAGGGGATATCAATAGCATTCATTATTATACCTGAGTAAAAATCAACATTTGGATATAACTTACGCACGATAAAATATTCATCCTTTAAAGCTATTTCTTCAAGTTTTTTTGCAATTTTAAGCAGTTCATTATTTTGTTCTAGTTTACTTAGAACCTCATGGCAAGCGCCTTCCAATATACGCGCGCGCGGATCATAATTTTTATAAACACGATGTCCAAATCCCATCAATTTAAATGGATCTTTATCATCTTTAGCTTTTTCGATGAATTTATCTATATCTCCACTTTGCTCTATCTCTTTTAGCATATTTATAACTGCCTCATTAGCTCCACCATGCGCTGGTCCCCAAAGTGTAGCAACTCCTGCAGAGAGGCTTGCAAACAGATTAGAACCAGCCGATCCCACCAATCTGACAGCCGCCGTAGAAGCATTCTGTTCATGATCAGCATGGAGAGTAAATATTTTATCCAGAGCTTTTGCAAAAAGGGCGCTTTTATCATTATCAACAGCATCGCCAAATATCATCTTTAAGAAATTTTCACTGTAACTTAATTCATTGTTAGCATTTATGAATTCCTGATTGTTGATATGCCTATAAATCATTGCAATAATTGTGGAAACTTGCGCTATTGCAGAAATTCCAAAATCTAGGTCTTCACCATTGACATTGTTGCCATGCTTTTCATGATAAGATGCTGACAAACTTGCAAAACATGCAACTAAGATTGACATAGGGTGAGCAGTTTTTGGAAATGCTTTAATTACATTTGTAACTTGCTCTGATACTTTGGATGATTCTTGTATTTTGAGAAGAAATTTTTTGTGTTGCTCTGAACTGGGTAATTCACCATAGAGCAATAAATAAATCACAGCAGTAAAATTATTATTCTCTGCCAAATCAGCTATATTATGTCCCCTATATTTAAGAACTCCTTCATCTCCATCAATGAATGTAATTGTAGAAGAGCATGAAGCTGTAGAAACAAACCCTGGATCGTAAGTGAATAATCCTGTCATCTTATATAAATCCTTGATATTTAACACATCAGGACCTGTTGTTCCGCTTAATACAGGTAGCTCGATTTTTAATCCATTACTTAGTTCTAATAGCACTTTTTTATCCATCACTTAAGCTACTTAAATTTTATACAGAATATACAAACTGAGGAGTATATATTAATACAGTTAACTTTACATTAACCGTATTAAGCGGTCATCAATGCTTTTACTTTTGCATTTAAGCGACTTATTTTACGCGCAGCGGTATTCCTATGAATAACACCTTTATTCACACACTTGTGTAAATTAGATTCAGCATTCCGAAATGCCAGAACAACATTTTCTTTGTCGCCAGACTTGATTATATCAACCAAATTTCTAATAGCAGTGCGAGTTTTACTTTTCCGCATCTTATTTATTAAAGTGCGCTTTGCTATTACCTTTATCATTTTTTTAGCACTCTTATGATTTGCCATATATTAATACCTAAAATACTGTACTTTTCTCTTAATTATAAAGTTTTTTTGTTAATTTGCAATATCAGTTTTTCCTATGGTTAATCTACTGCTTCTCTCTTCAATAATTTTTTCTAAACTTTGCAAGAATTCATTTTTGTTTAACCCAGGATATATTGGGGGCAATATTTCTATTACTGCCTTTCCGGGATTCTTTCTCAGAGAAAGTATGCTTTTTGGCCAAAACAAACCAGTGTTTAAAGCAACCGGTAACACAGGAACAGATAATACGCTATATAAAGCAGCAATACCTGGTTGATATTTTATATTTTGGTTTATAGTTGTTCTTGTACCTTCAGGAAATATTATTATGCTTCTATTTTCTTTTATACGCATTTTTGCTAGTTTGATTATATGGCGTATAGAACTGATACCATCTGAACGGTTAATAAAAATCATTTTCAGCGCTATAAGATGCAAACCAATGAATGGAATCCATTTCAATTCACGTTTTAAAATAAAAACCGCTTTTCTAAATAGTAGTATAAAAATAAATGTTTCAAATGGAGATTGGTGTTTAGATGCAATGATAAAAGGTTGCTTAGGGATGTTTTCCATTCCCCTCACTTCATATTTAATGCCACATAATAAACGCAGCATGAATAATACAACTCTCACCGAACAGACGAGGAAAATGGTTATTACACACTCAGAAAAGAAAATTACAGGGAGAGTAATGAAAGTATAGAATACCTCCCATAATATAAGAAAGAAATTAAACAATAAACTTGAAATCACAAACTCACATAAATTTATTTAAATTTAACTTTATTACAAATTAAAAACAATAAATTTAATTATTGATCATCTGAGTAATAGGATGCGAATCAGCTAATTTGTCCTTTAACTTTTCGTTAGCAATATGAGTATATATTTGTGTTGTAGAAAGGTTAGTATGGCCAAGAACTTTCTGTATCAACACAATATTTGCTCCGCTATTTAGTAGATGGGTAGCAAAAGAATGCCTAACCACGTGTGGAGAGATCTTATTTTCATCAATATTGCATTTTCTTGCCAACTCCTTCATTAATTGACCGACCCTCTGCCTTGTAATTGGTTTATTAGGTTTATCACCTGGGAATAGCCAATCGGATTCCTTTTCTTTAGAGATCAGATTATCACGAACTGATAAATAATTTCTAAGGCTCTGCAATGCTTGTTCATTAAAAAGAATTTGCCTCTCTCTACCACTTTTTCCTTTTATTATTATATAGCATTCTTTGTTATTACTGTTTATTAAATGTGACACTTCACATAATTTCATACTAATTAGTTCAGAAACACGCATTCCAGAAGAGTAAAGGATATCTAAAATCGCACATAGCCTTTTACTGCTTATCTCTTTATTCGATTCGCTTGCTGATTTTCTCACTGTGTCCATTAGCAAAAATATTTCTTCGACACTTAAATACTTAGGCAAAGGACGAGAAACTTTTGGATTCTTTAATTCAGCATCATTAGCCGGCGCTGGATTAAAATCTATTATTCCGTCATTAAATAGACACTTGTAAAAATTTTTCATAGCGGATATTTTTCTTGATATAGAGCTACTTTTATATTTTTTTTGTGTACATAAAGATTTCACATAATCTTTAATATTGGTTTTGTTTACACCAACCAAGGTAGTGCCGCTTTCCAATAAAAATTCTTCAAACTGGTGTAAATCCGAACGATAACTTTCCAGAGTATTTTGTGCAGCGGACCTCTCTGAAGCTAAAGCATCTATGTAATATGTTATGTAAAGATTTTCTTTTTTATTTTGCGACTGTTTATTTTTCATTATCAGTTCCTATATTTATTTCTTTGGCTATAATTTGATTAGAAGTGTTCCCTGTGTTTCTTATGAGAAAATATGAGACAAATAAAGCACTTATCAATAGAGTGAACATCACAAACTTTTGCTTTAACCTTTTTCTTAAATTTAATCTTACTCTTATCATAGTTAAATTATAACGTTAAATCTATAAAAAACACCTTATAAAGTGAGCTCTACTATAAATATAGAATACTTCTTAGCTGTATCTATCTATATTTATTATAACATAACATTGATTATAATTCTAACATGGACAGGTAGAGATTCCAATTACGTTAGTGTTATGGGTGTTAATAAATTTTTAATATACACCTTTACAAAAGAAGAAATCAAATGGCATCTTTTTTTAATAAAGTGCTAATAAAAGGAACGGTCACATTTGACCCTATAGATTCATTATCTATCTTTTCTATAATTTTATCAATGCTATAGAAAGAACGTTCTATTCTTGCTAAAATATAATTAATCACTTTTAAATCAATTTTTAACTGTTTATCTGAAAATCGTTTTATTAGCATAATTCTTAATAATTCCTCGCTTGCAGGCAAAATTTTTACGCTGATAGTTGATAATATTCGAGAACTTAAATCTCTTAGTTTGAAGTTAAGCTTTTTTGGTGAAATTGAAGAAGTGATTAGCAGCCTCTTGTCGTTTTCTTTCATGTAATTGTAACAATGTAATAACATGGCTTCATCTTTAATGTTTTGTACGTCTTCTAAAATAAAAGCATCGCTATACCTAATCTCGCTTACGAAGTTATTCACATTGATAAAGATTGCATCGTTTATTGATTGCCAAATATGAGCAAGATGAGTTTTACCGGAGCTTTTAGGTCCAAAAAGAATCAGACATTTCCAAGATAAATCATTAACTACCGAATTATATACGTGCTTATTTTCATCTAAGATGATGTAATTTTGCCGGCTATAATCAGCTTGATTGTTGTTAAATAAATTTAATTGCACGTTGAACCTCTTACGTAACCTCTTTCTGGTAGTAATTTTTGCGCAGAAATTTACTTACGCTCCTCAAATGTGTCAGGTATTCTGGGCTCATTTCTCCTCTTACCATAAATTGATTATGCAAAAGGTCTGTTAGCCGTTTTTATAAAGCTCACTTTTAAAATATTTATTGATTGCATATTCTACTGATACATTGAACATTGCTATTATTGGAATAAAAAGTAATATACCTGTAAATCCAAAATATGAAGCGCATATAGTAATTCCCAGAATAATTACAGTTGGATGTATATGAACTTTTTTTCCTATTAATAAAGGAACTAATATATTTGAATCTATTAATTGTCCAACACCAAATAATAGCAAAACAGCAGCACTTTCAAACCATCCACTAAATTGAGTGATAGCGCTCAAAAACCCAATAATGGTATATAATAATGGCCCTACGTAAGGTATGAACGTTAACATTCCTGATAAAATTCCAATAACAATAGAGTGTTCCAATCCAATTATGCTCAGACTCACAGAGTAAAAGACCATCATGACAATACATACATTTACCTGCCCCTTTAGATAATTAGATATAATGAAATCCACTTTGGAAAAATAATCTGCAATTTTTCCTCTGTAAGGAATAGGGATTAATTTACTAGCTTTTTCTATAATTAAAGGCCAATCACGTAATATATAGAAAAACACTACAGGAGTAATCACCATTAATGATACCGTGTTAAAGCTTGAACTTAACACTTGGATTATAAAGTTACTAGCAATATCAAGAGCATTCATGAAATAAGATACATAGTTGCTGTAATTTTCTGCTAGATTTTTAGATAAATGATCAAATAAGCTATCCTCGATTTTCATATTAAGAAATTCTAATACAGAGGGGATTACTTTAAACTTTAATGAAGGCACTTTACTCACTAAGAAATTTAATATTGAAGTAATTTGAACATATATAATAGGTAAAACAAATGTTATGACTAGTATAAAAGCTATTAATAAAATAAGTATTATAAAAATTACAGAACATGAACGTGGTATTCTATACTTTTCAAACTTGACTACTAGCGGATTAAACAAATATGCAATAATAATAGATATTAAACATGGAAAAATCATAGGACGCATCAGGAATAACATCCCTATTATAAAAAGCAGTATGAAACAAATAGTTATATGACGTTTTTGCATGTGTTTAGCATAGCTAATTTACTGAAAAATATGCAATTTATTTTTCCTATGTTGAAAGTATTTTACGATTTGTAATACTATCATTTTTTACTAAAATTTAGTTGTTTAATCCGCAGGCAAAGATAGATTTTGAGCTCTCTAAATATCTCTTTTGCTATTATAATTATGCTAGTTAATAGGGGAAGTAACTTTTATATGATGTCAGAAATTTTATTTTTCGGAAAGAATCTTGGATAGAGAGGAAAGCTTCTACAAAAAGAAATATGTGCGCTAAGAAATACAAAATAGCAGCATTAATAGTTGCAGCGGGAGTAGGCAGTAGATGCAATTCTACGATTCCTAAGCAATATATAAAACTGGCAGGTAAATCTGTTTTATTTCATACAATTAAAAGATTTCTGGCTAACCAATATATAGATTACATAAGAATAGCAATTAATAGAGACCATGAAAGTTTCTATGAGAAAGCTATATCACTAATTACAGACACTAAATTACTAAGCCCTGTATACGGAGGAGAAAACAGGCAAAGTTCAGTTAAACTAGGGCTTGAAAGCTTACAAAAAATTAACCCAGATTTTGTAGTTATACACGATGCTTGTAGGCCTTTTGTGTCAGATGTTCTGATAGATAACTTGGTTGAATCTATGATTAATGATCAATATACAGGAGTAGTTCCAGCAATAGAAGTTGAAGACACTATGTCATTGGTGAGTAATAGTTTTATTGAATCTACGATTTCAAGAGGAAAGCTCAGAGCCATACAAACCCCTCAAATTTTTAATTTCAAAGCATTATTATCATGCCATCAATCAGTCAAAGAATTTACTGACGATTCATCACTAATGGTAGAGCACAAAAAACATGTTGCGATTATTAAAGGTGAGAAAAGCAATTTTAAGTTAACCACAAAAGAGGATATCAATATGGCAAAGCTTCTTTTTGAAGAGCCAAAATTTCGTGTCGGAGCCGGTTATGATATACATAAGTTCATTAAAGTTCAAAATGGTGCTGAAAGCTTTATAAAAATTTGCGGTGTGAAAATTGAACACAACATGGCAATAGAAGCGCACTCTGATGGTGATGTTGCAATACATGCAATCGTTGATGCAATACTCGGAGCACTGGGATGTGGCGACATAGGAGAGCACTTTCCTCCTAGTTCCTCTGAATGGAAAGATTGCAATTCATCTCACTTTCTTGACTTTGCTGCTAAAAAAGCAAAAGAAAAAGGGTACAGCGTGTCTAATTTAGATATTACTATAGTTTGTGAAGAGCCTAAAATATCGCCTTACAAAGTAGAAATGAAGAAATTCATATCAAAAGCATTAGAAATTGATGATGAATTTGTAAATATCAAAGCAACCACTGCAGAGAAATTAGGTTATATTGGAAGAAATGAAGGAATAGCAGTGCATGCTTCTGTGTTATTGCATACAAACTTTTATTGGAAATAGAAACGAAAAAACTTACTTGATACCCTTCGCCAGCCCCCTTATCATGAAACTGAAGCTATTTATTTATCTTCTCTGTACAGATTAAATGACAAAAAAACTCAACGTATTTGGCGTCTCATGTTTAATTTTTTGCACTATGTGCACCTTATGTCTTTATCAAATTTCTAGCTATACAAGCTAAAATGCGCTTATAAAGCATTTAAAACATCAAAAAACGCCAACTTAAAAAATGGATAGTGAGTAATTAGCTACCCTAGGTTTTCTTTGCCTTTTTTTCTGTTTAGTAAATTTCTTAATGTTTATAATTTAGATTAGTTGCGGCTTAAAAGCAGATGAATCGCGGTTATTAAACGTTTAGAATAAAAAAACGCCATACTTGAAAGTATAATGTAAGTAACTAGCCAACCACGGGGCTTCTTTTGCCTTTTTTTTCGTTTGGTAAATTTCTTAAACATTTATGGCTAAACGACAATCGTCATCCCGCTACTTGTTAGCGGGATCTAGAGATACCGCGGCGGCATGACGTAGGACTGCTGTCATTCAAGTAGCTGACGCTGGAATCCAGCCTTGCTGTAATCTCATCAAGAACGTTGTGTTTTAACATAAGATCAGCCACTTTTATGCTTACCAACTTAATAAAATTCCTGGATCCAAGTAGTCAGGCTACTCGAATGACACCTTCATAAAGTGAAATGAGATCCCGCTAACAAGCAGCGGGATGACGAGAAAGGGGCTACTCGGATGATACCCTCATAAAGTAAAATGAGATCCCGCTAACAAGCAGCGGAATGACGGGAAAAGAGGTGCTGGGATGACACCTTCACAAAGTGAAATGAGATCCCGCTAACAAGCAGCGGGATGACGGGAAAAGAGGTGCTAGAATGACACCGTTTACTATGTAACATCTCATCATATCACAATGTTCGTACAGTTGTGGCGGTATGACGTAGAAAAACTGTTAACTTAAATCTATATTGACATGTCCCATTTTACGCTTATCCCTAACCTCTTTTTTCCCATATATGGTTAAACTAGCTTTTTCGTTGCTCAAATACTTATGAGAATCATATATATCATTACCTATTATATTTTTCGTCATACAAGGAAAGCGTAATACTACTTCCTGCATAGGTAGCCCGCATATTATCCTAACTAGCTGTTCAAATTGACTAACGTTACATGCATCCAAGCTCCAGTGGCAAGAATTGTGAGGTCTTGGAGCTAGTTCATTAACTAACAATTCGTTATCCTTAGTAACAAAAAATTCAATAGCCAGAATTCCTATTACATCAAGCGCATTTGCTATTTTCTTTGCAGCTCGTTGTACCTCTTGAGTTAATTTACTATCTATTTTAGCTGGCACTGTTGAAGTATCAAGTATTCCATCAACGTGGTAATTTTCTGCTATAGGAAAAAAAGCTACTTTACCGTTTTTATCTCTTGCAACGACTATTGAAACCTCTTTCAGTAAATCAACACTTGCTTCAAGAATGTACTCTGTATTCCAATCAAAGGAAGCAAATTGCTTCACTTCAGAATCATTCTCAAGCACATATTGCCCTTTTCCATCATAACCCATTTCTGTTGTTTTCAGCCTTGTTGGATAGCCAAAAGCTCTACTGCTTTTCAGTAGCTCATTATAATTTTGTATACTTTTGTATTCAGCAGTTTTTATACTCAAGCTTCTAATGAAATCTTTCTCTCTAAGCCTATTTTGCGCAATGTGTAACGCTTTTTTACCCGGATAAAAATTTACATCGATATCAATTGCACTACATGGAATATTTTCAGACTCAATAGTGACCAAATCCACACTCTGTGCAAAAGATTCAAGCGCTTTCTTATCAGAGAAATCTGCTATTGTGAAATCATCAGCAATAGAACAAGCTGGATCGTCTTTAGCACTGGCAAAAACATGTATTTTTTGTCCAAGTTTTGTTGCAGCGATAGCAGTCATTTTACCTAATTGTCCACCACCTATTATTCCTATTACTTTTTTGCTCAGCGCATCTGGTTCATTCATACTATAAATTGATATTTCCTAATTAAAGTATACTTGAAAAATCTATGAAAAAAGTATATAATTAAAATACTATTTTCTTATCATGAATATTTTATAATGATAGAATACACACTAACTACCAACTTTGTTGAAGTTACAGTTTTACCAATTTATATTGAAGAGCAATCCATTCCTTATGAAAATTGCTATGTATGGATGTATAACGTTAAGATAAAAAACAAAAGCCAATCAACTATTCAATTGTTAAGTCGTCATTGGCAAATAATAGATTATAAGGGAAAAGTAAATGAAATTGCCGGAGTTGGTGTTATCGGAGAACAACCTGTGATAAAATCTGGAGAGGTATTTAAATACACAAGTGGAACATACTTAAATGTACCGTCAGGAATAATGCAGGGTAAGTATGAATTTCTGAATGAAGAAAGCATAAAAGTTTTTGAAGTTATGATACCACCCTTTTCTTTGGATAGTCCATACATCAAAACTAGACCCCATTAACTGTCAAAATAGTTTATTTGTAACCAGACTGCATTCTGTGATTTTTAGCAAAGCACGATACACAATCGTCATCCCGCTACTTGTTAGCGGGATCTAGAGATACCGCGGCGGTATGACGGTTCGCGGCGGCATAGCTATCTTCAAAAATATGGTTAAATAATTGTTAATAATAGTGTATAATTATTAATATTTTTAAGCACTTTGGCTATGGCTTTATCTAAGTTTCTCGACCCTAAGCTGGATTTAACCTTCAAAAAAATCTTTGGAACGGAAAAAAATAAGAATATCCTGATCCACTTTTTGAACGATATTTTAGGGTTTACTGAGATAAATGCAATACAAGAAGTTGAGTTTCTTAGCACTATTATGGATCCCGAAGTTGCCTCTGATAAACAAAGTATTGTTGATGTTCTCTGCAAGGATTCTCACGGAAATAGATATATAGCAGAAATGGTGCGACCTGAAAGCCTTCGGTCATATTGTTTAAAAGGAGAGGAATTCATTCAGAAAGAAACTGAAAGGATTCTAAAGCTTATTGAACCAGATGTTTTGCCATCTGAGTCTACGCATCAGTGCGAATTGGGTAACCAGTTGGTGCCGAGCGACGCGGACAATGAACCTCCTCTTGATAAAGAAGATGCTCAATCGTGAGAGAAAGCATAAACTACAAGCATCATGTGGTTGGAGGGCTAGGCTTAGTGGTATGGTGAACGTAAGTGAAGCTTCATAAGTATCGTAACGATTAAAGAGCTAAAGATGCTGATAAGCTCCGACCAAAAGGTAATGTGACATTTTTCATTTCTGGATGTACGCAAATCACCGGTATAGAGAAGCCACCTAACCCACTATTGTATGACAAAAGGAACAGGATAAGCCTGTATTTTCGCCTATATGGCAGGCAACCCGCAAGGAATGCTGATGGATGTGCAGGTAAAGGATAATGGAGAAAGCGAATGCCATTTTGTAACGAAATGGATAGAATTTGTAACATTAATTCGCGTGAAAACGAGCAGACTTCCATTTGGTCCCTCATGACAAGAAACTTTGTTAACCACTTAAGGTAGGAAAGCAGATGATTACAAGTACAACTGTAAGTGTACCTACCAATAACTCCGAAGCATGGAACCAGTTACCCTGGAAGAAATGCCAAAAAGTTGTTATGAGGCTACAGAGGCGTATTGTTAAGGCTGTCCAACAAGGCAGATGGGGTAAGGTGAAAACTTTACAACACCTTCTCACACGCTCTTTTAGCGGCAAAGCTTTGGCGTTTAAGAGAGTAACTGAAAACCAAGGAAAAAACACAGCAGGTGTAGATCGTCAAATATGGTCAACTTGCAACACAAAATTTCAAGGAATAAAGCTATTAAAACAAAGAGGATACAAACCTTCTCCGCTAAAACGGATATACATCAGTAAGTCTAATGGCAAAAGAAGACCTCTTGGAATCCCTACGATAAAAGATAGAGCCATGCAAGCATTATACTTGTTTGCTTTGGAACCGATAGCTGAAACGATCAGTGATCGTCACTCTTATGGTTTTAGACCAAAAAGATCCTGCGCAGACGCTACTGTGGCTTGTCACTTGTTACTGGCAAGCCGTAACCAACTACAATGGATACTCGAAGGTGATATTAAAGGGTGTTTTGATAACATTAACCATGAATGGCTCATGAAGCATATTCCTATGGAGAAGAAAATTCTTCATAGCTGGTTAAAAGCTGGCTTCCTAGAATCAAAAACTCTGTATTCCACAACTGCAGGTACCCCACAAGGTAGTATCATCTCTCCAATACTAGCAAATCTAGCCCTAAATGGACTTGAAAAATCATTGGAAAGTCAATTTGGTAAACTTGGCAGTAAAAGAAGAAGCAAAATCAGAAGTGGAGTAAATGTAATCAGGTACGCAGATGACTTTATCATTTCAGGAATCACACGTGAAGTACTGGAAAATGAAGTAAAACCTCTAGTATCGTCCTTTCTTCAGGAGAGAGGTCTTATCCTTTCCGAAGAGAAAACAAAAATTACATCTATTACAACAGGGTTTGACTTTCTTGGTTGTAATGTACGCAGGTATAATAAGAAGTTAATTATAAAACCTTCAAAAGAAAGTATTAAGAAACTTCTTAATAAAGCACGTACATTGATAAAGGCAAACATAGCGAACACTCAGGCCGTACTAATCAAGTTGCTCAATTCCCTATTAAGGGGATGGGGAAATTACTACAGCCATGTGTGTGCGAAAAGAGCTTTTAACAAAATAGACCATGAAATTATGTGTGCTCTATGGAAATGGGCAAAGAAAAGACATCCTCGTAAAGGATTACGTTGGATAAAGAATCGTTACTTCAAGGTAATGAAACAACGCCAATGGGTCTTTGCTGCACCCATATGCAAGAACAAACCGAAAGAGATAAGGTATTTAAGACTGCTTAGGTTGATTGATATACCTATCAGACGACATGTTAAAATCAGGGCGGATGCAAATCCACTTGACTTAAAATGGAAAAAGTATTTTGATGAAAGAGTGAAACAAACAAAAATGTTAGCAAGCTCTTTCTCAAGAGAAGGTTCTCTACTGTTGGTGTCACCATTAAGAATGATGTTTTCTGAGGAATCATGAAGGACAAGCCGGTTCGAGAAAAGAAGGACTTAGATAAGGGGCTCAAGCGTAGTGTGGGGAAACCTGCATGCTGCGTTTCTAAGGGAGGGAGTAGTAGCAATACTACTTCCTTACCTAACCAGCTCGCTCGTGATAAAGGCTTTGAAAAACGCGCACAACTTTATGCTGCTAAGGCTTACTCAAGACAAGCTGATAAATCTGGTAAATACGTTGATTTAAAGAAGATTTTCTTTATCGCGATTTCAAATTGTACCTTATTCCCTGATAAGCTTGACTATATATCTAGCCATACCATAAGAGATGAAAAAACCAATGAGCATGACTTAAAAGATTTTCAATTTATCTTCATAGAGCTGCCAAAATTTCCTAAGAGTAGAGAAGAACAACTAGAAAGTGTAGTAGACCGTTGGCTATTTTTTTTCAAATATGCAGATGAAACAACGGACGAAGATCTCAGAAAAATTGCGGAAAAATCACCAATAATAAAGCTAGCATATGATGAATTAGATAAGTTTCACTGGAATGAAAAAGATCTAATAACTTATGAAGAAAGAATAATGGATCTGCGCAAAGAAGAAGCCATTCTTGAATACAGACTTGACCTTGCTACTGAAAAAGGCATCCAAATTGGCGAAGAAAGAGGCATCAAAATCGGTAAAGAGGAAGGAAAAATCGAAGGAAAAATCGAAGTCGCAAAAGCAATGCTGGCTAACAATGTTGATGTCAACACTATTGTCAAATTTACTGGCCTTTCTATTAGTGAGATTGAAGAATTAAGTGTGAACGGTACAGAGTAATTTCAAAGTGCATTTGCAGTTGGAACGGATACATTTAATGAGAGTCCCATTTCACGGTGTTCAAATCTACTCCTTCTTGTACCATCTCCCAAAGTGGGCTCATTTCTCTCAGTCGGCCAACATTTTTAGCAACAAGATCTGCTGCATACAAAACTTCTTCTCTAGTTGTAAATCGGCCTAGGCCAAATCTAATTGATGAATGCTCAAGGTCATGGCCATTATTTAGCGACCGTACTACATAGGAAGGCTCAAGAGACGCAGACGTGCACGCAGAACCAGAACTTACTGCTAAATCCTTGATTGCCATGATGAGAGACTCACCCTCAACATAGGGAAAGCTCAAGTTTAGGTTGCCAGGAATTCTATTTTCATAATCACCATTTAAAACGATATCAGGAAACGCTTCTTTTATCTTGTTATACAAAATATCCCTTAATTCTTCCACTCTAGTTGTTTCTTTTTTCATTTCTTCTCTAGCAATACGTGCCGCTTCACCAAAACCAACTGCAAGAGGTGTTGGAACTGTTCCAGAACGCATGCCTCTTTCCTGTCCACCACCACTAATTAGTGGTATCAGCCTAACACGAGGATTCTTTCTACGTACATATAATGCGCCTATTCCCATAGGTCCATAAATTTTGTGGCTAGAGAGACTCATAAGATCAATGCACATCTCATTAACATCAATTGGAACTTTTCCAAAGCTTTGAGCTGCATCTGTATGGAAAAATATATTATGCTTTCTGCATATTTTACCAATCTCCTTTACAGGCTGAATTACTCCGATTTCATTATTTACCATCATTACTGAAATCAAAATTGTTTTATCAGTAATTGCTTCCTCAAGCTTTGATAAATCTATAATTCCGTTTTGCTTAACAGGCAAATATGTAACTTTAAAGCCTTCATTTTCCAGATGCCGACAAGAATCCAGAACACACTTATGCTCCGTGCAGACAGTGATTATATGATTTCCTTTATTTTTATAAAAGTGAGCAACGCCCTTGATTGCCGTATTATTTGACTCAGTTGCACCTGAGGTAAAGATAATTTCTTTGCTATCTGCGTTCACCAGATCAGCGATGTGTTTCCTTGCTTTTTCCACTGCTTCTTCAGCAGTCCAACCAAATGAATGGCTGCGAGAGTGTGCATTGCTGAACTCACCAAAGTAAGGTATCATCACCTCTAAAACACGGGGATCTACTTTAGTAGTAGATTGATAATCAAGAAATATTGGTAATTTTATTTTAGCATCGTGTATTTTTTTACTTTCAACATTCATAAAGCTACCACGGAGACAAAATTTACAATTATTTTATAGCATTAAAACTTAATTTTTTCAAGATATAATCTTGCATCAAGTACAAAAGTGTCATCCAAGTAGCTGACACATAACTGTACGAACATTTATTTGCGAAAGCAGTGTGTTAAATGTTATAGCCAGTTTTGCCTCAAACACAAAGGCAGTGCCCAGACACTGGGATGACACCCTATTGGTGGCAATTGCTTCCAAATCATAATGTTTGTACAGCTGTGCGCCGTGCGCTGGAATCCGTTTTAGCCCTTATCTATATCTCAGTTCCACCAACAGTTATTGCGTCGACTTTGAGTGTCGGCTGACCAACTCCAACGGGCACATTTTGTCCATCTTTCGAGCATGTGCCAACACCAGGATCTAACTTTAAGTCATTACCAACCATAGATACTTTTTTCAACACTGTTGGACCGTCACCAATTAGTGTTACTCCTTTTACTGGCTGTGTAATTTTGCCATTTTCTATTAGGTAAGCTTCCGAAGATGAAAAAACAAATTTTCCTGACGTTATATCAACCTGCCCACCACCGAAATTTACTGCATATAGACCTTTCTTTACGCTAGATATTATTTCCTTCGGTGTATACTTTCCGGGCAACATATAGGTGTTTGTCATGCGCGGCATAATAACTTCTTTATAACTTTCTCTTCTACCATTACCAGTTGGGCTTACACCCATGAGTTTAGCGTTCATATGATCCTGCATGTATCCTTTTAGGATCCCATCCTCTATCAATATATTATAACTGGGTGGAGTGCCTTCATCGTCTACGCTGATAGAGCCGCGCAAATTGGGCAGAGTTCCGTCATCAACTACTGTGATGTCACTAGCTGCTACTTGTTTACCCACAGAATTTGAAAATGCTGAGACTTTTTTGCGATTGAAGTCGCCCTCAAGTCCATGACCCACGGCTTCGTGTAACAATATTCCTGGCCAGCCTGGACCTAAAACGACTGTCATTTCTCCGGCTGGAGTTGGAATTGCTTCAAGATTTACCAGTGCTTGTTCTAACGCTTGGTTTGCAACTTCTTTCCACTTTTTCTCAGAAATAAACTTACTATAAGAGTCCCTTCCACCATGCCCTGCAGAACCTCTTTCGGTACGGCCATCTTTTTCTACAATGACTAGCACATTAAAACGTACCAGAGGCCTGATATCGCTTAATCTGTGATCACCCTTTATTATTTGTACAACTTGCCATTCTCCACTTAGAGTTATTTTTACTTGCTTCACGCAGTTATTTTTGGACCTTACATACTCATTAACCTCATTGAGTAGCTTAATCTTTGAATTCAGATCCATTTCATTTATAGGGTTAATCCTCGAATATAGGCTTTTTGTCTCTTCGTTTAAATTTATTGAATTTGTCTTGTTTAAAGACACTGAGCTTTTTACCATAGAAGCAGCATTACTAATTTCTTTTTCGCTGATCTCAGAAGAACAAACGAAAGATGTACTATCTTCACAAAAAGACCTTAAACCAAATCCCCTTCTAGTATTCAAGTCCATGTGTTTTAATATGTTATCCTCAAAAACCAGGGACTCCGACTGGCAAAATTCTAGAAACAGCTCACCACCATCGCTATTGCTCAAAGCGTTATTGACTATTTTATATACGTTATTAATATTAACATTGTTTTGAGCAAAAAATATTTGATCTAGATTTGGCATTACCTTTGAACTAAAAATTGTTTAAGTATATTATTTAACTTTAACATAGTAAACTATAAAAAGCCCGGGTGGCGGAATTGGTAGACGCGCTAGCTTCAGGTGCTAGTAACTTTTTAAGTTGTGGAAGTTCAAGTCTTCTCTCGGGCACTCTTAGCTTCCATATTGCTTATTGAATTAATTAATGTTATAATATAACATATTCGGTAATATTTATGCTATGTATGGTGAAAAAGATAAGTTAGCCTACAGAAAGAAGGTACGAACTTACTCGAAACGCTTAGTTACTACACTATCTACTATCTCTTTCATTGGATACATAGCGGCATTGGTCTTGAATATTCCTGTCTTAAGTCTGTATTTTAGTATTGCCGGCACTATATTCAGTGCACTTTCGTTTGCTTTAAATATATGGTCACTAAATGATCATTCCCGACAACAGAATCTTAATAAGAAATCTGGCATAAAAAACACTCCAGGACAAAAAAAGTTAACAAAGATCTATCTTGATATAGCATCCAGTGCTTCATTTCTAATAGGAGGTATTGCATCTATGTCGCTTTTTGAGTCTTCTGTTATTTATTTTGTTTCTACGCCTTTTTTTATTCTAGGCTGTGTTATTATGGCAGCTAATATCGTTCAAACTATGATTAGTGAACCACAGACAAAAAACGTCCTTGAGAATCTCTCTTCAAATACTGCAAGAGTACAAGCTTAAGTATTAACTTATTTAACTTATACAGGAATATTAGCTATATAATTCCACTGAAGGAAGCCATTCAAAAGAGTTCGATGTAATTAGCGTCAAAAAAGTGTAAGCAGAAATTGTGGGCTTATTGGGGTAGGAGCGCTTAGTACTCCTACTTCCACATAAATTACTTGAATAATTGCTCAAGCTATCAAAATAAAAGTTTTTATTCAGTAATTTGTGTATAAAGGGTACTATTTTACTAGTAGTGAAATAAATCAGAATGAAGTCTATTTTATTAACGAGGCCTTTATTGGATTCGTTCAATACAAGAAATATATTGAGAAAGTATGGATACAAAGTTTATATAGAACCAGTATTCACAATAAAGTACTTAAATCCTGATATATCTGCACACGAATTTGACGTTGTAATATCCACAAGTAAAAACAGTGTAAAGGCTTTTAGTCAAATATGCAAAGTGGATGACTTTCCGATTATTACAGTTGGTAATTCAACCATGCAGGCTGCAAAAAATTTGGGATTTTCTGATATAATCTCAGCAGACAGCAACGTTGATGGTCTGATATCATTCATAAAAGCTCACTATTCAAGTGCAATAAAGTTCTTATATATAAGAGGACAAGAAGTATCATGTGACCTAAAAAAGAGATTATCTGAAGAAGATTTTAACGTAAGAGAAGTTGTACTCTATAAAACAATCATTAAAAGGAGTCTAACTAATAGGTGTAAAAATTTACTGTTGGATGGTAAAATTGGTAGTGTTGCTTTTTTTTCCTCACAGACAGCAAGGGTATTTTGTTCATTAGTTCTAAAAAGTGGGCTATCTCATGTGATGAATAATACAGTTGCATATACCATGAGTAAAAACATTGCTGATAGTTTAAAGTTAATCAAGTGGAAAAAAATTATAACATCGAGGTTGCCTACTGGGGAGAGTTTAATTGATATAATTAATAAGGATTGCTGATGCTAAAGATTGCAACTTGGAATGTAAACTCCATACGTAAAAGAGTTAACCAACTTTGTAGTTTTATAGTTAATAGTCAGATAGATATAGTTTTGCTGCAAGAGATAAAATGTACGGAAGAGCAATTTCCTTATGCGGAGATAGAAAAGTTAGGATATGAATATGCTATCTATGGACAAGTTGCAAGAAATGGCGTTTGTGTTTTATCTAAATATCCGATACTGGAGAAGTTTAAAATTGACATTGTGGAAAGTCATCAAGAAGCACGTTATATAGAGTGCGTGATAAAGTATACCAATAGTAAGATAAGGGTAGGAAGTGTATACGTGCCAAACGGTCAAAGCCCGGACTCTCACGCATTTGAATATAAACTCAAGTTTTTTGATAACCTATATGAAAGGATGAGCACTTTGTTGAAGAATGAAGAGTTAACTATTATAGCTGGCGATTATAATATTGCACCGGATGAAATTGATGTTTTTGATTCAAACTTATTGAATGGCCAAGTGTGCTTTCATATAAGAGAACGTGAGAAGTTAAGAGCGATCTTGAATCTTGGGTTTAAAGATGCGTTTAGAATATCTCACCCAAATTTGCAACAATTCACTTGGTGGCATTATCAAGGCAATTCACTCAGAAATAATCAAGGAATGCGAATAGATTATATGCTGTTATCACCACAAGCTGTAGATAAATTGGAAACATGCTACATAGATGATAGATTGCGTAAGCTAGAAAATCCGTCTGACCATACTCCTGTTGTATGTGCTATAGAATAATAGCAGATCTCTTACACAATTCACTTTTAGCAAACCTGAGTAGTCTTACCTTTGCTGCTCTGTGGTTTTTCCCTTCGTTTGTTTTCCTTTCCTGTCCAAGATTGATCGTGCTGCTCACTTTTTTCGTTTCCTACCTGGGAAATTTGCTCAGGAACAGGCTGTTGTTCACTCTTTTCTTTTCCTTGGGAAATTTGTTCAGAAACAGAGGTGCCTTTCTCAACTTCTGTAACTGGGGTTTTTAAAATATCATCAATGCCCTCGAGAATTTTTCCATTCAGTTTTGCTCTCTTTTCTGTATCATCTTTATCTTGTGAGCTAGGGTCATACAAAGTACCTTTTTTGTTATTTGAAAAAAGAACCTCCACTCCTCCTTTTATGGCAAATATTGTGCCGATAGCAGTAAGAACTACTCCGAGTGTAGTAGGACCAAAAATTAACATTGGAATAGTGGAAAGAAGGACAGGAAAAAAGATCTTGCTTAAGAACGTTGTTACCATCTCTTCATCACTGAGTGGTGGTTCATCCTCTTCTTTCTTGTCTTTACCTAAGAATGGTATTTTTTCTTTCATCCCATCCATAAAGGAGCCAGAAATATTTTTCGGGTCTATTTTGATCCCTCCAATTAGCAGCAGCAGCATTTCCAATACAAACTTTATGGATGAATCTTTAGCTTCTGTACCACGTATATCAGCTACACACTTGGTTATTATTTGTTGTATTTTATCATTATTTAATTTCTCTTCTCTAGCTAAGCCTTGCTCTCTAATTTCTTTAAACATAGAAAGTAAAAACTGAGAAAAATTCTCTTCACTGAGTGGTTTTATATCTTTTGGATTGACATTATTAAGTAGTATGTCCTTATAAGCTGATATAAAATAATCAGTTATTTCTTTGTTCTCCTTTAATTCGGCTTTACCTTCTAATACTTTTACAAAGTAATCATAGATTACCTGATGTTCCTCTTTTTCAAAAATTTTCTCATCTTTGTTAGTTACCTGATTTGAAGGTTCCAAATTCTTTGTTTGTGGAGTTAATATTTTTGTCATAACTGAGTTACTCACATTTACTATACTTCAATTGTAGCATATTTTTCATATTAATTCAAATAATCTATACTCCTAGAATTCACGATGTTTAAGTCATAATTAAGGGAATTTAGACCCCAGTTGTCGCCAATTTTTATTTCTACTTCAAGTGGTATAGAAATTTCTATTGCATTTTCCATTATATCTTTTATAAGTTTTGCTGTTTCTTGCACCTTTTCGTCTTCTACTTCAACCAGTAGTTCATCGTGAACCTGGAGGATTATTTTACCTACTTTCAATTGGTCAAAAAGCTGAATTGTCGCACGTTTTATTATATCAGCAGCGGTTCCTTGCAGTGGTGCGTTTATTGCTGCCCTTTCTGCAAATTGTCTTATATAAGGAATTGTATTGTTTATGTCTCTTACAAAGCATCTCCTGCCAAACAAAGTTTCTACATAACCATGCAATCTTGCGATAGACACTGCTTTTTCCATATAGGCCTTTATTTCTGGGTAACAGGAAAAATAGTAATTAATGTATTCAGCAGCTTCCGCAATGGTAATTCCAAGCCGCTTTGCAAGACCAAATGGGCTAATGCCATATATAATTCCAAAATTGATGGATTTTGCTTTGCGTCTTAATTGCTCATCTATTTCTTGCACTCCAAAAACTTGCCTTGCGGTGATCTCATGAATATCTTGTCCGTTTGCAAAAGCTTCTTTAAATGCTGCAACGTTTGCAACGTGTGCCAGGAGTCTTAATTCTATTTGCGAATAGTCAGCAGAAATTATCTTATGCCCTTTTGGCGCAATAAATGCTTGTCTGATAAGATTTCCCTCTTCGCTTCTGATAGGAATATTCTGTAAATTAGGATTGCTGGAGCTCAGCCTTCCAGTTGCAGTTGCAGTCGTTGAAAAGCTTGTGTGTATTCTACCATCAAGTGGATCAACTTGCTTTATTAATGCATCAGTGTAGGTGCCTTTTAATTTACTTAAATGTCGCCAATTTAAGATTTTACTTGCGATTTCTACCCCTTCTTCTTCGAGTGCCTCTAGAACTTCATAATTGGTGCTATACGATCCAGATTTTTTTGACTTTTTCTTTTTATTAAGCCCCATTTTGTTGAATAAAACATCACTTAATTGTTTTGGCGAAGCAATATTAAATCTTTCTCCTGCCAAATTATATATCTCATCTTCAAGCACGGCAATTACCTGCTGAAATTTATCGGACAGCTCCTGTAATTTTTGTATGTTCAGTAATATCCCATTTTTCTCCATATCAAATATTACTTTCATAAGTGGCTTATCGAAGCGCTCGTAAATTGTGAGCAATTTTTCCTGAAATAACCTTTGCTTTAGCTTTTCATGAATTGCTATTAAAGTTTTTGCCGAGAAAATTTCTGCATTTTCACTCAAATTATGCGCAACTATGTTTGGAATACTGTGATCATGCTTTCCTGTATCCAAGCTATACGACATTATCATCAAATCATCAACTGAATCTAACATCTTCTCTATTGCAGGGAAGATTTTCCTGATCTCTTTAATGTTATGTATTATTTTAAGCACTCCATTTGAGAGCAAAGTTAAGTTAATTATAATGAGTGCATCTTGTATGCTGTCTTGCTCTATATAAAAAATATTACTTTCGCTATAAGATAGACTTAATACATTGTTTTCAAGGTGGTAATGAATTGCAATTTTGCCTTCATATCTACAATGCTCTAAAAATTTCTCTAACTCTTCACTACTATACTCTATTTTTTCTTCTGTGCTAGACCCACTATAGGAAAAAAGCTTTTCCACTTTCCCTATCAAGGAATTGAATTCATACTTCTTTAAAAAGGATAATAGTTTTTCCATATTTGGAGGGCGAACTTCACATTTTGCAATATCATGTTGAAGGTCTACTTTTTCGCATAGTGATAAAAGTTCTCTTGAAATTAGCGCTTTTTCCTTATGTTCAGCAAGAATATTACGAATCCTCGTTTGCTCGATGTTATCAATGTTCTCTATAATATTATTCAATGAATCAAATTCATCTAGTAATTTAGCTGCAGTCTTCGGACCTATTCCCGGAACGCCTGGAATGTTGTCAGATGCATCACCAGTTAGAGAAAATAAATCAAGAAGCTTGTGTGAGTTTACGCCAAATTTTTCTATTACTTGTTTTTCATCTATATATATATTTTTAATGGGGTCGAATATTAAAATATTGTGGTTCAAGAGTTGAAATAAATCTTTATCTGATGAAACGACTACCACTTTAAAGTCTTGGTGGTTGGCGTATTTTGCAGCTAGTGTTGCAATTATATCATCTGCTTCATAACCTTCAATCTCTTCATAGCTGAGGTTAAAAGCTTCTACCGCTTCCCTCAGTATGGTGAACTGTGGAGTTAGATCCTCAGGAGGCGTTACTCTGTTCGCTTTGTACTCAGGATATAAATTGTGCCTAAAATTCTTTTTCCCTGCATCAAGTGCTATAGTTAAGTAGTCCGAATGGGCAATGTACTTAAGAACCATATTCAGAAAGCCATATACACCACCTATTGGCATTCCTGTTGTGGTAATTAAGTGAGGTAGTACATAGTAAGCTCTGAAAAGAAAACCATAGCCATCGATGATTGTGAAAGTTTTTTCTTTCATTGTAGATATTTATGCGTGCTTTTGATGGTCCACTATTTAGCTGAGAAAATCAAGTTTTTGTTTTTCTGCTTTTGAGCGTTGTAAGAGATTTTACCGAAAATAGCATTCATGATGGGGATGTACACATATGACCTTACCCAGAAAAAGTGGAGAGAAAGTGTGGAATGTTTTTTACAAAAAGAATGATGCATCAAATTGTTCTGGAATGCAATAGTTAATAGTGACGTTGTTTGTTATAAAAAATTTCTATGTATTCAAATATTGCAGTTCTAGTTTGTTGAGCAGAGTGTTGTGAAGTATCAATAAGTATTTCTCTTTTCAATGAGCTAAAGAAGCTTTCTGCAACAGAATTGTCGTAACAACAGCCTTTATTACTCATCTATATTCTTTACAGCTAAGAGATATTGATACCCTTGCGCAGTATATTGTGAACCTTGGTCACTGTGCAGCAGTAGATTTTTAACAGGTTTACGCCTATTAATGGCCATTAATAAAGAGTTCATAACCAATTGTTTATTTATTGCACTACTCATTAACTACCATACGTGAGAATTATTGCTGCCAAATATAGCCATCCCTCCTTGGTTTTGATGTAAGTAATCCCATACTTTATTTGGTTGATCAACAATAAAGTTTTGATCTAGTATATTGGGAGCTACAGCTCTATTATCTGTTTGTTGTTTTTTAATTTTAAACTTTCTTCTCAGTATAGCCCTGATGTCATTTTTCTGCATAATACTTTGCACCGTTTTCAAATTGCAACTTTTACCCAAAGCCTTCAATTCAGCATGAATTTTAGGAGCTCCATATCTACATTTAGAAACTTGATATATTTTTTGAATAGCTGCGAGTAGCTCTTTATTTGCTGATTCTCTACTGCTTATTTTTCTTGTGGTCCACTTATAGTAGCCACTAGCAGAAAATCCTACATAATTCCTGTACTTTATAGCAGTTACTATATAAAAAAATATTTTACTCTTTTTGACTGGCCAGGGCTTTTTTTTAAATGTCTCTTTCCCTTGTTACTCTTGCTTTGTAAATCAAACCTCTCTTTGTCATAAGGTGCTACATCTGGAAATGCATTTGCCGCCGACTTTTTTTCGTTGTGTTTCTTTATCCATTTTCCTAATAAACCACCCTTTATTCCTAAATCTCTTGCTATTTTTGTAATTGTTTGACCTGCCTTTCTTTGTTCATTTGCCAGCTTAACAGCTTCCAATTTGAATTCTGCCGTATATTCTCTTACCATTTCTAATCCTCCAAAATTTTATTTTACCCAAAAAAACTCTTTTCTTTCTCTCCACTTTTTCTGGGTAAGGTCACTATTTCTTAAGTAATTTACACTTCAGAGTTTATCTGCTTTAAAGTTTACTCTATTCTGTTTCAGCATTTGTCATAAATCCTTAATTATTTCTGACTTTTTAGTTCAGTTTTTAACCATTCTTTCCTTAACTTAATGGCAGTGACAATAAGCCTATCTATCATTCTGATGTGATTTCAGTTTTGTTTACGTGCAAACTCTCTAATCCCACCTTGTAGTTAGGATAAATTAGAGAGACATTAAGATCTTTTTTAATTTTAACATTACTTACTCTCTTTGATCCTAAATAAAAACTCTGTGCATAATCTGGTAACTCAATTGGTTCTGGAGGGCTAACATTGAGAAGTTTGGTCGCATATATTACCACTTCAGATTGTGTAGTGGGTAAATCGTCTGCACAATTGTATATTTCACCAGGTTTTATGTTTTGCATGGAAGAAAATAAAATATTTGATATATCTTCAACGTGAATACGAGAAAAAAAATGCCCTTCTTTTTTCACATTCCTTGCTTTGCCAAGCTGCAAGTCAATTAACACATTCCTACCAGGACCGTATATTCCAGCTAAACGAAAAATATGTACAGGCAATCTGCTATTCAGCCACCTCTTTTCAGATCTAAGGCGCTTTTCTCCTCTGATTTCTATAGGTTTTGTTTCAGATTCCTCATTCACCCAATTACCAGAGTGATCACCATAGACGCTAGTTGCAGACAAATAACCGAACCATTTTACATTTTGCAGGCAATCACCGTATCTCTCCACAACATCATCGCCATCTGGAGGAATAGAAATTAAAACGTGCGTTGCGCTTTTAAGCAGATCTTGACTAACTTTCTCATAATTAAAGAGGATTACATCTTGTATATTTTTACTTCTTGATGTGCCACTGACTTTCCAACCTAAGTTCAGTAATTTTTTCGATAAAAATTTAGCTACATATCCATAACCAAAGCAAAACAAGTGCATGAAAATTAATTTTTAAAATTCTTCTTGATAAATTCTACTCCTAATTTTATTCCCTCTTCATTAATAATATGCCCTAATGCATGAATTGGGTGTCCTTCAACATTTACTCCATTTTCTTTCAGAGCTTTAACCGCTAAGTCGAGGGACGAAAAAGGTACCACGTCGTCAGCATCACCATGGATAACACATATGTTAGGCTTTGATTTGATCTCTGGTGCAGTTTTTGAAGGTGAAAGAAACCTACCAGAGTATGCAACAACTGATGCACAGGATTGAGAGCGGGTGAGAGCTGTATGTATTGCAAGCATTGCTCCTTGAGAAAATCCAACTAAAGAAAGTTGCGTATCTTTTAAATTAAGCTCCTTTAATTTTGTATCAATGAAATGATTTACAATTGATGTAGCATTTTTTACTCCATTATATAGCGCTTCCTCACTACGATCTTCCAAGCTGAACCACTGATAACCATCACCTATTTCTCTTTCAAACGGAGCATTGGGTACTGTAAAATATGAACCCAGTAAAAACTTGCTCATAACTTTAGCAAGGTGAATGAAATTATCGCCACTTGAGCCCCAACCATGTAAAAAAATAATCAAATTTTTCTTATTTCCGCCTGCACAAATTTCTGGGCCTTTAAGTTCAATCATTTCTTTTCCTTTTGCGTTTATATTTTTATTTAACACTAATTTTCAAATTTGTAAAACCAATGTGCAATTACGTTCCCGATACTACAGATAAAGTGACTTAGGTTCATCGACGATTTGAAAAACCGTCATTCCGCTACTCGTTAGCGGCTGAGATACCGCGAATGAATCGCGGTATGACGTAGGGAAAACCTTAGCTATAAACCTCAGAAATAAGAAAACAAACTAGAAAAAATACCTCACTATAACTGCAGCCTTAAGCAACGTACCTTATTTATTTACGAAAACTGGTATAAATGCTATGCAAGTAGCTACACTACTTGCATGACATCAACAATTGACCTCGACTTACCGTCCAACTAGAAAGTTGTATATAGAATGACAGAAATCCAGATGTTATTTACTTACTTTCGATCTTTTCTATCAATTTTTTAACTAAACCTCTTAGCTTCTTACTGGATTCATCAAGCTCTTGAATTTGCGAGCTGCGCTCTTTCATTAGTTCCTTATAGTTACCTCTTATGTAGTCAATCATTTCCTTCATCTGAGCAATCATCTTGTTAGCATCCATGCTGTCCAAATCAGGTATCATGTTAGGCATACCGCCTTCTAACATACCGCCAGCCATAAGCTGCTGAGACATTTGCATAAATGGTTTTAAAGTCTGATTAAGCAATTCAGGATCCTTGGCTAATTTTTCTATTTGCTCTTTGCAAGTATCTATATACTGCTTCATAAATTCATCTTCTTGCACTTTACCTGTCATAATTACACCTACTTGAAAATATCGATTTTTTATTATATATTGTTTTTAAATTAAAAACAATACAAAATACTCATCACAATTGCATTAATACTTTTTAAATAATAAAAAATGCTCCTTTGCTTATAAAGGGTCACATACTTTCTTTAACCACTCCTTATCTTTGACGCTATTTTCTAAGTTTTTATAGACAAATTGATGGTAGCCATTTATCCATTCAATTTCATCCTTAGTAAGCATTTGCACATTTATTAGTCTTCTATCATATGGAATAGAGGTCAGTTGTTTAAAGTTTAAGAAGCCGTTTTCTTGTCTGTTGACATACATCAGATTTTCAATCCTTATTCCATACTCTCCCGGAATGTAATAGCCAGGTTCGTTGGAAAGTATCATCCCTGGCGTGAGTTTCACTTTATTACTTTTTGATATTGCTTGTGGTCCTTCGTGTACTGATAGGTAACTTCCTACTCCATGCCCTGTACCATGCATATAGTCCATTCCAAATTTCCATAAATGCGTACGTGCCAATATATCCAATTCTCCACCAGTAGTGCCGGGGGGAAAGACGACACTTGCTATAGCAATGTGAGCTTTGAGTACTATTGTATAGTGGGTTATTTGCTCATTGGTCGGATTACCAACTACTACAGTTCTTGTCACATCAGTTGTGCCGTCAAGGTACTGGCCACCAGAGTCAATCAAATACAGTCCATCTTTCTGAATTACTTTATTCGTCTTACTGCTTGCACGATAGTGAATTATTGCCCCATTCTCATTAAATGCAGAAATTGTTGGAAAGCTCAATTGTTTAAACAAATTCTGCTCTTTTCTGTATTCTAAAATCCTTTCTTCAGCTTCAAGCTCTGTACCAACATTACTTTCAAGCCAATGTAGAAAATTTGTAACTGCCACTCCATCTCTGATGTGCGCATTTATAGCCCCAGCTATTTCAGTTTGATTTTTTACTGCTTTATAAATTAAACAAGGATCCTCTCTTTCAGCTACCTGTTTATCTTTTATTACAGCCATGATACTCATTGGAGTTGTGTTTGGATCTATAACTATTGAATTTAGCTTGTGCAGCGAATTTTCTAGCTCACTGATATCAAAAATATTTATATGATTGCCTAAATTTGCTTCTATAGTTGAATGTTCTTTATCTTGAATAAACAAATCAACATTACCGCTTTTATACAATATAGCACGACCCAATATACATGGAGTATATTTAGCATTTTCGTTTCTTAAATTTAATAACCATGAAATTGAATTTGGATCAGTTAAAAGCACTGCTTCAGCTTCTTTATCTATACTTTTAGCGACTTTTTCACATTTGTCCTTACTACTTTCACCAGCATATTTAATAGAATGTAAAACCACTGCTTGTTTTCGATAGTCACTTTTTTTTCCAGCTAAACAGGGTATTAATTTACAGATATTCTCATACTTTCTTATATCTTCCATGGTAAAATATTGCAAATAATAACCTAGTGAGGCAGTCGATGTTAAGTTTGCTTTTATCCATTCGCGTGGATCCTCTTCTTGTATATTATATACTTGAAAATTGCCCTGATCGAGCTGATTGTGAGCTTGTGTGATATAGCGTCCATCTGTAAAAAATTGGCACTTGTTGTTTTTTGTGACAATAAGCAGCCCATTTGTTCCTGTGAAGCCACACAGCTTTGTTAGCTCCTCTGAATACTCATTTAAATATTCGTCTTTAGTATGTAACACAAATGCATCAACGTTTATTTCGTGCATAAAAGAACGAAATTCTTTGATTTTTGACATGGAATGCCTCACGCAAAACTAGCAGCTACTTTCGTTTTCCTGTTTCTCAAATACACTAATATGCTCACTATCGCTGCGGGAGTGATGCCTTGTATTTGCTTTGCAATGCCAATCGTCGCTGGTTTTATTGTTTGTAGCTTTTCTATTACCTCACTTGACAAGCCTTTAACTTGTGAATAGTTGAAGTTGATTGGAATTTGAGTGTTAATTTCCTCTCGTAAAAACTTCATATCTGCTTCTTGTCTTATTAGGTAGGGTTTATATTTTGCTTCAATTTCAACCGCTTCGCATATTTCATTCTTAGCTCTATTATCCGCTTTGGTGTGTCCCATTTTGCCATTCCAGCGCGTGACGCTGCTTAACTCCGGCCATATTTCTTGTAATTTATTCCAGTCGATGTTTGGATAGCTAAGTAAATCTAGTGCCGTTTTTCTTATCCCATCATAAGATATTTTGATACCATAAG
Organism: Wolbachia endosymbiont of Drosophila willistoni; assembly: GCF_040084705.1. Lineage (NCBI taxonomy): Bacteria > Pseudomonadati > Pseudomonadota > Alphaproteobacteria > Rickettsiales > Anaplasmataceae > Wolbachia > Wolbachia endosymbiont of Drosophila willistoni. The sequence goes on along the minus strand of NZ_CP157591.1, from coordinate 181,930 downwards.
ACCTAAGCTGCTCAGGAGTAATCGTCAGACTCCCTAACTTCTCTTCAAGCTGCTTAATGGATTCAAGTTTATTCTGTAAAACAGAGTATCTCTCATGCGAAACAAGGGAAATATCATAACCTTTTTGTGTTAATCTTCTATCTGCATTGTCTGACCTGATAGCTAGCCTATATTCTGCACGCGAGGTAAATAATCTATAAGGTTCGATCACCCCTTTGATGACTAGATCATCTATCATTACGCCGATATATGAGTCTGTGCGATGAAGAACAAAGCTTTCTTTTTTTTCAGATGCAGAAAGTGCTGCATTGATCCCGGCAATAATTCCTTGCCCTGCTGCTTCTTCATATCCAGTGGTGCCATTAATTTGGCCAGCAAAATATAGGCCTTTAATTTTCTTAGTTTCAAGAGTATGAAACAGCTCTCGTGGGTCAATATAGTCATACTCAACTGCATATCCAGGCCTTAGTATTTCTGCGTTTTCAAGTCCTTTGATACTCTTTATCATTTCACGCTGCACTTCAATAGGCAATGAATTTGAAATTCCGTTCGGGTATACAGTATCATCATCCAGGCCTTCTGGCTCTAGAAATATTTGATGACTACTTTTTTCTGCAAATTTATTAACTTTAACTTCAATTGATGGGCAGTATCTTGGTGCTATAATATCATCCAAATACGAAGAAGCTGACCTGTGCAGATTCTCTCTAATTATTTTATGCGTGTTTTCATTAGTATGGGTAATAAAGCATGATACCTGAGGTTGGTTAATTTTTTCTGTGAGATAAGAAAACGGCACAGGTGGATTATCACCCACTTGTTCTTGCAATATTGACCAGTTTATAGTGCCACGATCAAGCCTCGGTGGAGTTCCAGTACGCAATCTACCTAATTTAAAATTATATTTCTTCAACGTATTTGCAAGTTCTACTGCAGGCTTATCTCCCATTCTCCCTGAAGGAGTTACCTGCTCTCCTATATGAATCACACCCCGCAGAAAAGTCCCTGTAGTTAGAACGACTTTACTTGTCAGTATATGCTCCCCTGAGCTTGTTATTACAGCTTTAATGCACAATTCTCCATTGTTATTACTCTCTATAAGAAAATCGTCAACCGACTCTTCTTTTACCGTCAAATTATTATAATTTAGAATAATTTCCTGTATTGCTTGCTTGTATAATTTTCGGTCTGCCTGTGCACGCGGGCCCCATACTGCTGCACCTCTGCTGCTATTTAAAATGACTGAGTGTATACTTGCTTGATCGATTGCTCTTCCCATTATTCCATCAAGAGCGTCAACTTCCCTGACTACAACGCCCTTTGCAACTCCTCCGATTGCTGGATTGCAGGACATTTCCCCTATAGTTGAAATTTTATGAGTTATAAGCAGCGTGTTTGCACCAAGGCGAGCTGCAGCAGCAGCAGCTTCGCACCCTGCATGACCACCACCTACTACTACTACATCATATTTATGCATGCCTTCTTGAGTAATTCTTACTCTACTAATATTCTAACTATTAGCGGTTAATGTCAAATTTTACAGTAATTAACTATTTCAATCATCAGTGGCCAATGTATAGCTAACTCACGTCATACCGTCACGGTATCTCTAGATCCCGCTAACAAGCAGCGGGATGACGGTTTTTCAAATTATCGGGTTTTAGTGGGGCGAGCGACCAGGATCGAACTGGCGACATTCAGTACCACAAACTGACGCTCTACCAACTGAGCTACGCCCGCCAAGATATAAAATTTCTAACATAAGAGCGCAAATAGTCAATTGATTATTTAACTCTCCTTTTGCAGAGGGTTTTAAGTTTAGCCAATAAATATTTTCATTGATACTTTTACCATTATAGTTAATTGTATTGACACTAATGAAGTAGTGGTATGTTTAAAAGTATTTTCACATTTAGTTTTTTTACGGCTATTTCAAGGATCTCAGGGTTAATAAGAGATGTATTGATTGCTACGGTTATTGGTGCGAACTCTCTTGCAGACATATTTTTTTCTTCGTTTCGTTTTGCCAATCTATTTCGAGCATTTTTTGCAGAAGGAGCGTTCACTACCTCATTCATACCATTATATTCGACAGAATCATATGATAATAAAAAGGCATTTAATTTTGCAAGTAGTGTAATATCCATTACGTTTATTATCTTAGTAATTTTTTGCCTTATCATGCAAACTTTCTCCCCTTATATGATTCAAATTTTTGCTCCTGGATTTGACCAAAGTAAGTTTACCCTTACTGTTACTTTATCAAGAATTATGATGCCCTACATAATCTTTGTTTCAATTGCATCACTTATTGGTGGAATGCTGCAAGTAAAGCAGCATTTTGCTTCAACAGCTATTGCACCAATCGTTTTGAATCTCTGTTTAATCATCAGTTTGTTTGTGCCTTACGTAAAAACTCCAGCGCACAACCTTTCTATAGCTGTCCTTATAGGAGGAATTTTCCAGCTACTTTTGATACTATTTAGTGCATACAAGTTAAAGGCAGCTTTTTCTTTTAGCCTTGAATTAAGCAATGAAGTAAGGTTATTTTTTAAGCGTGTGATACCTGCAATTATCAACAATTGTGTAACTCAAATAAGCTTATGGATTGATACAATCATGGCGAGTTTTATACCAAATGCGGTGTCCTATATATATTATGCCGATAGACTAAATCAACTACCGCAGGGAATAATCGGTACTGCAATTGGTACAGTGCTTCTTCCTTTAATTTCAAAACAGGTGGATAATACTGAAAATATAGTCAAAATACAGAACAAGGCTCTCAACATAGGATTAATGTTAATTATGCCAACAACTGCTGCCTTTATCATTATTCCCGACATAATTTTACTTACGCTTTTTTCTTACGGCCGGTTTGATCATTATGCAGTGCAGCAAACTGTTCCCACTTTAATAGCATTTTCTCTTTCTTTACCTGCATTTATTATAAATAAAGTATTGCTACCTACATTTTTTGCTAAAGGCAATCTGAAAATACCAACCATATTTTCGCTAATGTGTCTTGGAATTAATGTAGTGCTAAACCTTTTGTTAATGAACGAGTATCAGCATACGGGGATTGCTATTGCTACTTCCGTTTCCACTTGGATAAACTCTATTCTATTAATTAGTTATTTAACAATAAATAAAATGTATAAGGTTAGCCAAGCGTTATTGTTAAATGTCATGAAAATTTTTGTAGCAACGGCAGTCATGTCAATAGCCCTTTATATTTTTAATTCTTTGTTGGCAGGATTATTTTTTGATAAAATGTTGGCTCGTATTGTTTATTTAACGACTTTAATAGCTTTGAGTGTTATTGTTTATTTTGGTATTCTCTATTTAATATTTAAGGGAAACTTTAAGCATGTGTAAATTATGAGACTTTCTTTATATGCTATATTATCAATCTCACTGCTATTAATTCTCATGCATGTTGCTGCAACTTTTAAGGATTGGAGTGGCTACAGGAAATATATCATAAAAGAGTTAGAGAAGACGTATGATGCTAAAGTGCATATTGGGGGAAAAATTAAAGTTTCGTTGATTACCCCAAAGCTCACTATTTATAATGTATACGTACAATACAACGAAAATAAAGAGCAAAAGTTGTCAGATTTAATTAGTGTAAGAAAAATTGAAATAAGGCCATCATTCCTATCGTTGTTTTTATTTTCGTTGCAACCAAAGTCAATCACATTGTTTGGCATGAAAAGCAACAAAGAAAATTTACTTAATATTATAAATACAAACGCCAGTGGTAACACAGTCGATATAGTAATAAAAGACAGCCAAGTAAGTTTCAAGAATGATTTCGCTGATATTGTTAACATAAAGGAAGTTGCTGTAAAAAAAAATAAGCAGTTTTTTGGTAAAGTAAAGGTAGGTGATAATAATTACGATTTTTCAGGAAAGGTTAATATCACAAAAAGGAATGTACACATTAGTGTTGAATCAAATTTTGTAAATTTGCTATTTACAGGTAATAGAAATCAAGAAGAACTCCAGGGTAATTTAACATTAACAATTAATAACAGTTCCGGTTCTGTGAGTGATTTAGCAAAAATCATTAATCTTAGCTTTCTCTCTTGTGTTATTCCTAGCGAAAATATCAAGATATCATCCAATATAAGTCTTAATGAAAGTGAGTTTACGGCAACTGACTTAAAAATTGATTCCAAAAGCATGCAAGCCAGCGGTACAATACAAAATGATAGAAAAGGCAATCACACTAATTTCAATATTAGCTTCAGTAAAGTTGATTTAGATTCCATACAAAATGATTCACAAAGAACAATGAATATGAAGGATCTTCTGGAATGTTTTAGAGCAGTTGTGCCAAAGAACTTGAGCTTAAATTTTAATATGGAAGCTTCTAACATTCAATATCAAAACAAAATATTGGACAATTTCCGTGCTGTACTAAAATCCACTGATGGCAAAGTAAAAGTTAATACGCTTCTTAAATTTCCTGGAATCAATAATATATCTTACTTATCAGGAGAGATCTCAAACAATAATGTCCTATCTGAATTCAACGGTGATTTATTAGTCGAAGGAAATGATTTTGAGTCATTCATTTCATGTTTTTTCCCTTCTATAAAGATGAAAGAAAACCAGAAAAATCAATTTACACTAAGTTCTAAACTGCACCTTGCACCAAGAATATTATCTATCTCAGACATTAGACTGCTAAATAATAAGGAATCCTTGCAAGGATCAATTAGAGTAAGCCACACAAAAAAACGCAGTGTGATCGATGGTGAATTTAGCATGCATAATCTTGATGCAGATAAATATGATCATTCATTATTTAGCAATTTACCTAAAATGCAATGGCTGAAAAATTTTCAGTATGATACAAATATAAAGGCCCGTGTTAATAACCTTACATTGAATGATACGAAAATTAAAAATTTGGATTTTTTGCTGAAAATGGAAAAAGGTAAGCTAGTTGCAGATAAAATAAAACTATCTGGAGAAGATTTCGATATTACCGGTAATGCAAAAATATTAGCAGATCAAAAATACGCCAAACCTTTATTAGATGTTAACCTTACGGGCAGTAAATTTAATGGAAAAATTATTACATTACCAAATTTAGTAGAGACGAAAAGAAATTCAAGAAATGAGATAGATCAAATTCAATGGTCAACAAAGCAGCTTGATTTTTTGGATGATAAAGAAGGCTTTGATGCAAATGTGCAAATCAATACTGCAGAATTTAAAACCGAGCAGAATGTTTTAAAAGATTTTAATTTGGATGCGGTAATGAGAAACAACACTATCACTATCAGGCAGGCAAGTTACGTATTAGAACGCGGGCAAGTGTTTTTTCAGGGTTATTTAAGATCAGACTCAATAAATACAAGATTTTCTATTGTAAATTTGGACACTAAAAAGATTGGTAAGGTTATAGGAATTGACAATGTAAATGGTCAGGTAAGCTTAAATGGTGAAATCAAAACTCAAGGAAAAAGTTTTCATGATTGGGCTAGTAACTTATCAGGAGATGTAAACTTACAAGCGCAAGGAATAGAAGTTACTAATGTAGATTTCAATTCATTTATCACTAATTTGTTAAGCAGTAAGAATAAATCTGAAATTTCCACACTTGCTTATGTTGATATATATAATGGCAAGACATTTTTTGAAAATATTAGCGGAAAAGCAAGTATTAAGAGTGGTATATGTTCAACTAGTTTACAGTTCGGGATTGATCAAGCATCAGGATCGATCTCTTCTAATTTAACCTTATCTAACTTCGCTTTAGCTTCTATATTCAGGTTCTTTTTCATACCACCAAATTATAGTAATCCAATCTATATCGATATGCATTTGGATGGCCCTATTTGGCGTCCTAAGATGAGTTTTGATGTAGACCAAATCTTCATCGCTCTGGTTGGCAAGAAAAATAGTTAATTTACTTAGGTGTACGGTTTAGGGGACAATAAACTCATCTGAACGGATACAAACTTAACCTAACTCATCACCACCTGGCAGTGGTGGCAAGCCAAATGCTTCTCTCTTTTCGTTGAGCGTCATGAAGCTTGCGTTTTCTACGTATTTCCACAACTTTTGTCTTTTTTCCATGAGAATTTCTATTGCATCTTTGTCATACGACAAGCACAGATCTTCACCAAATCTTGGTGTCAGCCAAGAATTCAGGTGACAGATAATATTTTCTAGCGTTGGTAAAACCGTCTGCTCCCAGAGGGATAAGCGTGCTTCGACTAAATTGCTATAAGTGTTATCACCCGGTATGCCAAGCAATTGCGGTGGAACGCCAAAAGCTAGCGCAATATCACGAGCTGAGCTGTGTTTGGACTCAATAAAATCCATATCCCTTGGCGATAAGCTCATTTCTTTCCACTCCAAGCCTCCTTCAAGCAATATCGGTCTTCCAGCGTTTATAGAACCTGAATAATGATCATTTATCTGCGCTTTTAAGCGTTGGTACTGCTCTTGACTTAAACTTCCACCACTTCCATCTTTTGCTGATTTTACAACTATTGCACCACTTGGTCTTGCCCCATTTTGCAACATCGCTTGATTCCAAGCACCCGCCTGATTATGTTGATCTATGCTATATGCAGCTGCCTCAATTGGTGATAACCCATACCAATCATTCAAAGGATTAAAGGTCTTTAAGTGCAACACTGCTGAACATCCAGTTAGTTTATCAACTTTAAAGTCATAACTGTTGTTATTTATGGTATAACGATAGATATAAGGAACGTTATTTCTCCCTGGAACAATTTCAACCCTATCGGGGCGCAGAAGATAAAGCTCTGTTGGTGGTTTTCTACTATTCTGTGACTCAACCATCAATATATAAGAATTGCCGTTAACTAACCGATAAGTTACAATCCCCTCAATAAATTCCGATTTTGATGTCATTGGATTAGGAGAATAAAGTAATTTCAGTAATGGATGGGCTTTTAATTGCGATTTTCCCTGTTCAGTAAGCTGGCAGAGAGTAAAAGGTACCGAAGATGCAGCACTTGCAATCATATTAATTGCTCGAAAGGCAATAACATTTTTTATGTAACCTTCCTCAGCAAAACTTACATAATCACGCTTACTCCAACTTGGCTCCATCATTAGCTGCAAAGCAGAATATTTAGTAAATACTGCGCTTTTTTTTCTTTGAAAAATATTGAGATTCATATATGCCTCCTAAAAAATTGAATTTGTGGTAGAATTATATCAATTGGTGTCACAGGAAGGATATACTAACGTACGAACATTATGTTTGAGAGCAATCTCTACACAGTAGTTAAATGGCAGGCACAATAAGGGGTAGCAAAAAGAATGAGCTTTTTTTTTGAGCTGAGCGAAGCCACCTAAGGTAGAAAATGAATCAGGAAGGAGTAAAAATATATTTAATATTTATATGATGTACTTACTTATAAATATCTTTTCTGTGTCCTATCTCTGCGATAACCACTTCATATTTTATAATATTTACGGAATAGATAACGCGATAATCACCTACCCTTAATCTTCTTTGTCCTTTAAATCTGTAATATAATGGCTCACCAAGGTTAATGGGATCAACTGTAAGGCGCTTATTTATCGCATTTATGATCCTTAATCTTATTGTTTTTGGAAGAGCTGGAAGGTCTTTCTCAAGAACGCTTTCTATGAAGATAATATTGTATTCCAGTCTACATCCTCACTTCTAATTTTCTTTACACCTGAAACATTACGTTTAGCAGCACGCTCAATTAGTATTTTATCTTCCTCATTTTCAATTGCTTCTTGTATTAGCTTCTCTGTTAGTTCTTTAATGGACTTATTTCTTATTTTAGCCAGTCCAGCAAGACACTCTGAAATTTCGTTGTTGAAAGTTATGCTAAATTTTGAGTTTGCCATATATTTTACCTAAAATCTACTAATAATTATACAACATTTTTCTGAATTTTTCAATAAAAAAAGTTGCCTATACGTAAAGAGGACCTGTGTTGACAAATAATTAAACATTTGTCATGTACTATGTTTGTTAAGGAGAAATAGCACAGAAGTTAGTATTAAGTATATTAGGAATAAGAAAGGCTGCGCCCAGTGTCACACACTGGAATAACAGGAAAAAACGAACTGCTATACTAAAAAAAAAGAAATAGAATATGACAGAATGGCTAATATCTAATCAGCTTATTGATTATAACTGTGCTGTAAAATCCATGGAAGAGAAAATTCAACAAATTCACAATAATTCAGCAGACGAATTGGTATGGCTACTCCAGCACCCTCCACTTTATACTGCAGGAATCAGTGCAACAGCTGATGATATTGTTGAAAAACTATTTCCCATATATAAAACAGGAAGGGGTGGTAAACACACATATCATGGTCCAGGACAGCGCATTATATATTTAATGTTAAACCTTAAAAAAAGAAACAAATGCGATATAAAGCTATATATTAGAGATCTAAGTAAGTGGATCATAAATGTTTTAAAGCAATTTAATATACTTGGAGAGTTTAGAGAAGATAGAATAGGCATTTGGGTAAACCATAACGGAGTAGAAAAAAAAATTGCAGCTTTTGGTATTCGCTTAAGAAAATGGGTAACTTATCATGGCATAGCGCTTAACGTCTTTCCAGACCTCTCTCACTATAAGGGTATTATTCCTTGTGGGTTGCAAGGTTATGGCGTCACGTCAATGGAAGAACTAGGAGTGAAAGTTCCACTCTCTGAATTGGATGATATACTAAAAAAAGAGTTTTATAAGATATTTTAATGATTGTTTACCTTTTATATTTCATTCTCACTTTATGTGCTAACACAGGTATTCATGCAATGGACCAAGTTGATATTATTGCTCCTTCCTCCAAGGGAAAAGAATCAGATCTGACTACTATAAAAGAATATGTAGAAGCTTTGGATTTTAATCCCCATATTTCGGAGAAAATATATAGTAATGATAACCCATTTTATTCCAACTCTGATGAATTCAGAGCAAATGATTTGGTTAGTGCACTAACCGGTGATAGTAAAATAATCTGGTGTATCAGAGGAGGAGAAGGGGCTTCTCGGTTAATTCCCTATCTAGAAAAGTTACCCAATGATAAAAAAGAAAGGATTGCTCAAAACAAAAAGATCCTCATAGGCTATAGCGATATAACTGCCTTGCACATCCATCTACAAGCTAAATATGATTGGCAAACTCTTCACGGCACCATGTTGGAAATGATAGTAAATAACTCCGTTTCTGAAAGCTCTGTTGAAAAATTGAAAGAGTTAATTCTTAACAAGCGGGATTCTATCAGATTTGATAAGCTAAAGATGATAAATAATGGCATTAGACTAAAAGATGGCAGATTAAAGTCTAAAATCATCGGTGGTAATATGACTTTAGTTGAAAACAGTATAGGAACTGTTTGGCAAATAAATGCGAAAGGTAAAATTCTATTTTTAGAGGACATAAGAGTCTACCCATACGCAATAGAGCGCAGTTTAGATCACCTAAAACAAGCTCACATCTTTGATGGAGTACATGCAGTAATCTTTGGGGATTTCGTTAACTGCTATAACGATAACCTTGTTGAAGTTGTAAAAGAAAGGTTTGCAAAAAGTGTTAACTTTCCTGTATTTACTATGAAAGGGGTAGGCCATGGACATACAAATGATCCTTTACCTTTTAACACTCACGCTATTATTAGCGTTCAAGACGAAAAAGAAGGTTTGTTTTTTATGGACGTGCAGAATGTTAGCTAATCTTATAGCTAACGCGAGCTCTACGTCATACCGCCGCAGTATCTCTTAGCCGCTAACACGTACTTAACCGTCATACCGCGATTCATTCGCGGTATCTCATCCGCTAACAAGCAGCAGTTCTACGTCATACCGCCGTGGTATCTTTTAGCATAGATCCCGCTAACACGTAGCGGGATGACGAGCTTATCGTCATGCTGCCGCGAACCGTCATACCGCCACGAACTGTCATACCACCACGAACCGTCATACCGCGATTCATTCGCGGTATCTCTAGATCCCGCTAACACGTAGCGGGATGACGGTTGTCAGGGTGTCATGCAAGTAGCTGACTACTTGGATCTGGTAGGCTTAAATCACAATGCCCGTAAAGCTGCGACCCTAGAGCTACTATCTCTCACCCACTGCAAATATTGCACGGTACTATCCACTTGATCATCGTGTCGAGTTTCAGGAAACATTAAAATCTCATACTCAAAATCGTTCAGCCATACTGCTTGGTGCGGCAGAAAAACCTTGCCAGACTCTATAATCGGAACAATTTGATAAAATCGAGTGAGTTTGTCATCATGTGGTACTATTTCGATAATTGGTAAATCACTGTTTGTCTTTAGCTCTTGCACCAATTGCTGACCACTTGTTTTTGCTTCGATTAAAATTGCGTGCGGTGTCCATCTTGCAGCTAGTGACAGAACTTGCTCTTTAAGCTTTGGATACTCAAGCTTTGCGCGATATACATCGAGTAAATAGAATTTATTGCCCACTTTTGTCCAGGTGGTGCAGACGCTAAAGTTGCTCATGCTGCTTGTTGAAACTGCAGTGTCCCAGCTCTGAGTGACATATGAGAGACTATCAGAAAAATTTCTATAGCGCTTCAGCCACTCTCGTTTAATTATACCACTTGAAAGTGGCAGAGGGTTTTGTTGATATTGTGCAGCAAAAGCGTAACTTCCAAGTTCAACCTTTATCATCTCAACTTCTTCTTTTCCTCCATCGAGGGGATATAGCAACTGACCTTCTTCTCTTGAGTATAATATTACGGGTGGTGTCATTCTAGCACTTGATGCTGTAATCCAGCTTTTGTACTCATTTGTAGTTACTCGGGTGACAGGAACAAGAAAAGGAGGCGCTGGCTTTTTGATTGAATAGATAATCTCCTTATTTTCAGATATCATCGGTAAACAAGTATGGTTCCATATGTTTTTCGGTTTGGAGAGAAGGTGCCCGGTTAAATCTTCTTGATGTAGCCTATGCATCACAAGAACAATTACTCCTTTTTTTCTATTGTTGAGCCTGGCTACTAAAGTCTGGTCAAACCAATTTGTAGCACGCTTTCTAAACGTTTCACTCAAAGCTTGGGCGGGACTCAGTGGATCATCCACGATGATGAAATCACCACCTTCACCTGTTAACGTCCCTCCAACTGACGTTGCGATTCTGTATCCTCTCTGCACTGTTTGAAATTTGTATTTGGTATTCTGATCTTTGGATAGTTCTACCTCTGGAAACAGCTCTCTATACCAACTAGACTGCATTATGCATCTTGTATCGAGCGAGTGCTTTTCGCTAAGCAGCCGAGAGTAGCTTGCAACTATTATTCTTGCAGTTGGCTGATTTCCCAGTATCCATGCGGGCCACGCAACACTAGCGCACAGGGACTTCATTGAACGCGGAGGCATATTGAATATTATTCGCCTCATTTTGTCAACATTTGCCGCTTCAAGTCTGTCTGCTATGACTTTTATATACTGATAATCATTATACTCACACCCCGGCACTACCGTTTGAAAACACAGTTCAATGAATTTTAGAAAGTTCATGATATAATGTTGAAACCAACGCGTGACGCTGGGATGACAAAAAAAGGAGCACTAAAGGCTATAGGTGAGACGTTGCGGTATCTCTAGATCCCGCTAACAAGCAGCGGGATGACGAATTACTTAACCATCATTACACCGTCATACCGCGATTCATTCGCGGTATCTCAGCCGCTAACAAGTAGCGGAATGACGAATTACTTAACCATCATTACACCGTCATACCGCGATTCATTCGCGGTATCTCAAAGCATAGATCCCGCTAACAAGTAGCGGGATGACGGTTGTCGTTTAGCTATAAATGTTAAAAAATTTGCCAAACGAAAAAAAAGGCAAAAGAAGCCCCGTGGTTGGCTAATTACTTACATTATACTTTCAAGTATGGCGTTTTTTTATTCTAAACGTTTAATAACCGCGATTCAGTTGCTTTTAAGCCGCAACTAATCTAAATTATAAACATTAAGAAATTTACTAAACAGAAAAAAAGGCAAAAGAAACCCTAGGGTAGCTAGTTATTCACTATCCATTTTTTAAGTTGGCGTTTTTTTATGTTTTAAATGCTTTATAAGCGCATTTTAGCTTATATTAGGTAAAAACCTAGAAGTTTTATAAAGACATAAGGTGCACATAGTGCAAAAAATTAAACATGAGACGCCAGATACGTGAGTTTTTTTGTCATTTAATCTGTACAGAGAAGATAAATAAATAGCTTCAGTTTCATGATAAGGGGACTGGCAAGGCTTGTCAAGCAAGTTTTTTGCAATATCAGGGGATAATTTCGACCATAAATCCCTATCAATAAATTTTAACAAAAATACTTTAGTGCATTTTCAAATATAAGCATTCCATCGCCATATTTTGGCACAGCAACACCTAAACGCTTGCTCTTTTCTTTTTCAAGGGGCCAATTATCTTGCTGGGTAAAAAATATTCCCCTTTCTGGATGGGGCATTAAAGCTAGCACTCTTCCACTTTTATCTGATAAAGCTGCTAGGTCGTATGTAGATCCATTCGGATTGTAAGGAAATTGTAGGTTAGCATAGTTGCCATTTTTATCAATGTAACGTAATGCGGTGGAATTGCTCTCAATCAATTGGTTCAAAATATCTTGATCCATAAAAAATTTGCCTTCCCCATGAGCAATAGGGAGATATAGTTCACTCAGACCCCGTAGCCAAACAGAATTACTCTTTGAATTAACTCTCACTCTAATCCAACGGCATTGATAATTGCCTATATCATTATGGATTAAAGCTAGACTAGAGAATTCTGGAATTAATTTTACTAATATCTGACAACCATTACATATTCCTATAATCAGCTTGTCCTGAGATAAAAACTCTTGAAACTCATCCAACAAGTTGTTTTTAATACGTAAAGCAAACGCATTACCAGCACCAGTGTCATCACCATAGGAAAAACCCCCTGGAATTGCAAGTATATTGCTTAATTTCAGTTCACCTGGATTATCTATGATATCGTTAATGTGAACGATTTTTACTTCAATATTACCAATACCAAGTTTTCTGCTGCATTCCATAAATGCAAATGCAGTTTCTTTTTCGCAATTTAAGCCATAACCAGATAGGACTGTGATTTTCATGAATTGCTAAAAATTAAAAAATTCGAATTTCCTTTTTACAAAATTTGCTACTAAATTTAACGCAAATAACACCAATAATAAAGCTATAATTGCGATAGCAGCAAGTTCAACAAATGCAATTTCAGGATTGCTTGACCATATGTATATTTGCACAGGTAGAACAGTCGCCGGATCGAAAAAGGACGTAGGTGTATCAGCAATAAATGCCACCATACCCATCATAAGTAAAGGAGAAGATTCACCTAAAATCCTTGCAATTGCAAGCACAGTACCATGTATTATTCTTGGTAACGCAATCGGTAAAGAGTGATCTAATATCACCTTGATGTGAGGTGCACCGAGCGCAAACGCTGCATCTTTTATCGTAATAGGAACATTCGCAAAGGCATTTTTTGTTGCAATTATAATATTAGGTAACATCATAAATGAAAGAGTCATTCCACCAACAAGTGGTGAAGAGCGTGGTAGCCCAAATATGCCAAGATAGAGAGTTAAGCCCACTACACCAAATATTATTGAAGGCACTGCAGCAAGATTATTTATGCCAATTTCTACAATATTAGTCATTAGCCTATTTTTAGGCATAAATTCGTAAAGACAGATGCCCGACATAATTCCTATTGGTAATGCTAATGCTAGGCACACTATAATTGTCATTAATGAACCGATAAACGCTCCTAAAATCCCTGCATTTTCAGGTTCACGAGAGTCAGATTTAAGGAATAAAGACTTATTAAAAAATTTTTTCACTCTCCTCTTTTCTTTTAGCCAATCAAGTAATTTAGCATAACGATCATTCAAATATTTATCTTTATTTATTGAATTAATTATACTTGACGCGGTAAACCAGATCTCATATTCACCACTATCTTTTACTTTCTTACGAAAAAATTTCTCTAGTTCTTTGTAAGAATTACGACTTAAAATTTCGTCACCGTCTTTAAAATCAGTTCCTCCAAACACCTTACGTAAAGAATCGTTGAGTAAGCCAATGGACTTATACCGCAAATCACTAGGATTACTCGCCAAAGCAAGATCAGCATTTATTTCAACTGGCAATAAAATTTTCGTTACTGTTAAGGCACTGTAAGAGTTAACCAATATACTGAGCAATATACACACAGGACAGCCAAGTGAGATAACTAGTGCCGTGAAAGAACAAAAGCGTAGCGCTCTGTTCTTTTTATTTTTCCTTTTTATACGAGCATGTACACGCCTTGACTGAAGTAATTTAAGGAATTTTTTCTTTATACTCATTTACTTTTCTTTACACGAGGATTTGAAAAAACTTTCCCCTTTTTTGTCATGCAAGTAGCTGACACTGGGATCCAGCAGGCTTTGCCTGCAAATAATTTTTACATTTTCCATGAAAGCACAAACCAAAAGGAGAATAATGAATGCTGGATCCCAGTGTCGGAGCACTGGGATGACAAGAGAGAGTTCTGAGATGACACAATTGACATCACTCCCTATTGTATCTACTTAGATTTCTTTTTAACATAAGTAGTACGCTCTTTGATCCTTGCAGCTTTTCCAAATAGTTTGCACAGATAATACAGTTTTGCTCTACGAACCTTTCCTTTTCTTGTCACTTGCACTGAAACCAGTGCAGGAGAATAAACAAAAAACTGAGACACTATACTTTCTCCATGGCTCACTTTTCTGACTGCAAAAGAAGAATGTAACCCGCGGTTCCTTTTTGATATACATACACCTTCAAATATCTGTATACGTTCACTTGTACCGTCAACTACTTTAAAAGTGACCTTCAAATCATCGCCAGGACGAAATTCTGGTATTTCTTTAGCTAACACTTGCATTTGCTGTTCGTTAAATTTTTTAAGTAAATTTGTCATTTATCTCTCCACTCAATAATTCAGGCCTACGCTTTTTTGTTATAACATGAGACTGCTTCTGCCTCCAATCACTTATTTTTTTGTGATTGCCAGATAACAAAACCTCAGGTACTTTATATCCCTTCCACTGCTCAGGTCTAGTATATTGAGGATATTCAAGTACACCACCACCATAATTAAAACTTTCTTCAGTAATACTATCGGTATTATTTACTACACCTGGAAGAAGTCTAATGCATGCATCAAGAACCACCATTGCAGCTGGCTCACCTCCTGAAAGTATATAATCTCCAATACTTAACTCATAAGGAGTATACGCATCAATTATCCTTTGGTCAATACCTTCAAATCGACCACACAATATTGTTATATGAGGAAACTCTAATAATTCTCTGGCAATATTCTGATTAAACTTAGTTCCAGATGGAGTCATGTAAATAAACTTAGTGTTTTTATGAACAGAGAGCATACTATCTACTGCATCACCAACTACATCAGAACGCATAACCATTCCTGCTCCACCTCCATATGGAACATCATCCACAGTTGAATGTTTATCTTTCGCAAAAGAACGAACATTTATTACTTCAAGGTTCCATATTTTTTTTTCTAACGCTTTTCCGGCAAGAGAATAGTTCAAAAACCCCGGGAACATTTCTGGGAATATGGTTAATATTGTAACATTGAATGCCATTAAGGTTTATTTTAAGTTATTTGGGGCTATACTCTAAGAATAGTAAATTGATATAATATATAGTTAAATTAAACATGTCACTGAATAAAACGATATACGAAGGTAAAGCGAAAGCCATTATTGAAACTGAAGACTTATCAATTGTCATACAGCACTTTAAAGATGATGTTACAGCATTCAATAAGGAAAAATATGAAATAATCGATGGTAAAGGAATAATTAATAATCATATTAGTGCTTTTATCATGGAAAAGCTTGAGAAAGCAGAAATTAGCACACACTTTATAAAAACTCTAAACGAAAGAGAACAGCTAGTCAAAAAACTCAAGATAATACCTCTTGAGGTAGTAGTTAGAAATGTCGCAGCTGGCAGCTTTTGCAAACGTTTTAATATCAAAGAAGGTGAGAGGCTTGCATCTCCTATAATCGATTTTTTTTACAAAAATGATGACCTAGCCGACCCAATGGTAAGTGAAAATCACATACTGTATTTTGATTGGCTATCTAGCAAAGAAATGGATGAAGTTAAAACTACAACTTTAAAAATCAACGAAATATTAGTTCACCTATTTTCAAATGCAAGTATATATTTAGTTGATCTCAAGTTAGAATTTGGCAGATTAATAAATGACAGTACTAAAATCGTTTTAGCTGATGAAATTAGCCCTGATAACTGCAGATTATGGGATAAAAATACTTATAAAAAGCTAGATAAAGATGTCTTTCGTTTGAATTTAGGAGATTTAAAGGAAGCATACCTAGAAGTTGCAAAAAGACTGTCAGTAAAGTTAGGTTAACTAAATACTACTCTATCAAGTGGAGGGTTACATGCCTCATCAAGTTTTCCAATAATTTCAATTTTTTCTCCACGTTTTTGGAAATGATTTTTCACGTTTTGCATATTCTCAGAACTTACGATCAATACCATACCAATACCACAATTAAATGTTTTTAGCATTTCTTTCTTCTCTATTTTACCCTCCTTTGTTAGCCATAAAAATATATCTGGCCATTTCCAGGAATTAATGTCTATGTTTGCAAATAAGTTTTTTGGAAGAATTCGCGGAATATTGTCTACCAAACCACCACCCGTGATGTGCGCAATACCTTTTACTTGTGACATGATAGGCAGCAAAGAATCAACATATATTTTTGTTGGTTCAAGTAGTATTTCACTCCAAGATTTATTATTCCATAGAGATGTATCGTTATAATTTATACCTAAGCTTTTGAAAACATGGCGCACTAAAGAAAACCCATTTGAGTGAATTCCACTTGACTCTAAGCCAACTATATAATCACCTGCTTTCATCATACTACAGTTTGGAAGAATTTGCTTTCGATCAACTACACCAACCACAAACCCTGCAAGGTCATAGTGATTATTACCATACATTCCAGGCATTTCTGCAGTTTCCCCACCAACCAATGCTATTTTAGCTTGCTTGCACCCCTCTGCAATGCCCTTAACCACAGATAATAAAACATCTTTGGTCAAAACGCCTGTTGCAAAGTAATCAAGGAAAAACAAAGGCGTTGCTCCTTGTGCAAGTAAGTCATTTACACACATTGCAACTAAATCTATACCTATAGTATCATGTTTATTCACTTCTTGAGCTATCAACAGTTTCGTACCTACTCCATCAGTTGAGGAAACGAGTACTGGATGGTCATACTTCTTACTTAGTGCAGCAAAATCAAATAACGCAGAAAATGAACCTATTTCGCTGATTACTTCTTCTCTAGTAGTTTCTTGAGCAATAGGCTTGACTTCTTTTATTAACTTATTATATAGTTCAATATCTATTCCTGATCTGGTATAAGTATTCATAATCCTTTTATAAATTTTAAAATTGTTAATACTATATTAATGCCTTGATATAAAAAGTGCAACGAAACTTTCTCTTAATTGACTATTATATACTTACCAATATAGGGTAACTTAAATCATTTATAATTATCCAATGAACGAAAATACCAAAAACATACTGTTAATAACGGAACTGCTATCAGGACGGCTGCTTCATGACTTTGCTAACTCTATGAATGGAATAACGTTTGGCGTAGAAGAGCTTGAAGTAATAGATAAGAATGATGCTGATGCGCAGAAGGAAGCGTTGTTGTTTCTTAAAGAAAGCTCCGATGATTTAATATATAAACATAAAGTTATGAAGCAGGCATATTCTTCTTCAATGGATAATTATAGCTTTGATAAGACCAAATC
This sequence comes from Wolbachia endosymbiont of Drosophila willistoni, assembly GCF_040084705.1. Classification (NCBI taxonomy): domain Bacteria; kingdom Pseudomonadati; phylum Pseudomonadota; class Alphaproteobacteria; order Rickettsiales; family Anaplasmataceae; genus Wolbachia; species Wolbachia endosymbiont of Drosophila willistoni. The sequence goes on along the minus strand of NZ_CP157591.1, from coordinate 164,012 downwards.
TAATATCGAAAATTATTTATTAAAAAAAAAGTAAAGCTTACGTGGAAAATAGACGCATACTCTGCAAAAAATAAGGAAGATTTAATTGAAAAGATAAATAAGATAATTTCTAATATGGTGCTAACTATAGCCAGTGCAGTGGCGGAAGTTGAACTAGTATCTGTTTTACTGAGTCAAACAGAAGATAAAATGCTATTAACTATAAAAATTCTAAATGAACACAAACCAATAAGCAAATCATTAGTAGACAAATTAATCAAAAAAAATGACACTAATTTAAATACAAAAGATATTAATATCTATATGACCTCTTTATTATTAGAGTACTATAACACTGAAATGCATTATACTTGCGAAAATAATTTGCTGGAAATAGGTTTAACTATAACTTGAGTTGCATATTTGGTTATTACAACTTTTTCTTCGTGTCAAGGCATTCCCCGACAAGGGGTACCAAATCTAATTTTTGTAATCACTTAAGTCTAGTACTATTTTATTAATGTAGCGCTCATTTGCATCTTTGATGATAAACTTCATACCATTTTTATATTTAATGACTTCATCTACAGAAGGCACTTTACCAGCAATCGAAAGAATCAAACCACCAAGTGTAACATAGTCTTCTTCAGGGTCACGTAATTCTATTTTTAGATCCTCTTCTATATCTTTTATAAGAGCCCTTGCTGATACTTCAAACTTATTTTGAGACAATTCAGTAATGGTATATTCTGAATTTATTTCGTTTTCACTATCAATGTTTGGTATTAGTTCCTCTATAAGATCAGTCATTGAAATTAAACCATCAGTTCCACCATATTCATCCAATACGATAGCTAAGCATGATTTAGAAGAGTTCATCCTAACAAAAAGATTAGTTGTCTTCATCGAGGGTGGAACAAATATTACGCTTTGTATAATATGTTTCAGATTAAAATTTTTATCCCTATTAAAAATAACATCTTTTACATAAAAAAAGCCTATTACGTTATCAAAGTTATTTTTATAAATTGGTATTTTAGTGTGGCAAGTGTTTTTTATCTTCTTTATTATTTCACGCTCGCTTGACTCAATGTCTACTGCGCATATCTCTGTACGTGGAGTCATTATATCCATTATACCACAATCGCGGAATTTTAATAGACCATTAAATATATTAAGGTCTGGCAGATCTTTCATTAATGCCTCAGTCGCACACTTTTTCAACACAGAAGCTTTTTTGAAAAGGAAGAGAAAAATTCTATATGCTATTTTTTCTACTAAGGTTCTTTTTTTACTCAATTTATTCCCTGTAATGGCAAAAACGTTTTCAGATTAGATTTATCAAGAAAACTGTTATTAAATGTTTAATAAGCATGTGAATAATGTCAAATTAATTTGTGAATTATTTGTTGATATAAAATACCAACAATTGATCAACAACTTTTTCAACAACATATACATAGTTGTGTAACAATGCATGATGGTAAAGTATTTTCCATAAAAGAAAATTACTAACACTCTAAACACCTTACTTATACACATAAATCATAACAGAAAATCAATAACATACGAAAGTTACTCACATATTTATCCACAAGTTGAACAACGCCAATTTTTACTGAATTTTAAGTTAGTAACAAGTTATTGATAGAACTATTATTATTGCTATACTTTAATATACAAAAGAATAAATAGAATAGATTGGAAAGCGGCAAAACAACAATAGCGAAAATTATTAAGAGAAATGAGCCGGGTGGAAGAGTGCCTATCTGGCTAATGCGTCAGGCTGGCAGGTCTCTTCCTGAGTACCGCAAAGCAGTAGAAAATATGAATAATTTTATGGAGATATGCTACAACACAGATTTAGTGACAGAATTGACGTTACAGCCGGTGACAAGATTTGACATGGATGCGGCGATAATTTTTTCAGACATTTTAATAATAGCTGATGTTTTGGGTTGTGACGTGAATTTCGTACGCGGTGTAGGTCCAATAATAAAACCCGTGGAAAGTCCTAAGGAATTGAAGGGTCCACAAGAAATTGAAACTAAAACCTTGCCAATTCTAAACGCTATAAAAAAAGTCAGAAGCCAATTACCAAAAGAAAAATCTCTCATAGGATTTGCTGGTGGACCATGGACAGTAGCCTCATACATCATAGAAGGTAGGAGCAGCAAAACTTTTTCCAAAGTATTAAATTTTTATCCTTCGTGTTTGAAGGAAATAATTGAACGAATAACGGAAGTAACGATTATTTATCTAATTAAACAGATAGAATTTGGAGCAGATGTTATTCAGCTATTTGACAGTAATGCTGGTGCGTTATCGGAACCATTGTTTAAAGAATATGTTATCGAACCAACAAAGAGAATTATCTTGGCAATAAAGGATAGATTTTCTGATTTTCCAATAATAGGTTTTCCAAGGTCTGCTGGAAATCTTTATAAAGATTACTGCGAACAAACAGGTGTATCTGCAGTAAGTATAGATTATAATGTTCCAATAAAATGGGCGAAAGCGAATCTAAACATCCCTCTACAAGGAAACCTTGATCCTAATCTTTTAGCCTATAATAAAACGGAAGCAATCAAAGAAGCAAAACGTATAATAGATTGCTTTAGAGATTTACCCTTCATATTTAATCTCGGACATGGAGTACTCCCTGATACTCCAGTTGAAAATATTGCTGCATTGGTAAACCTGGTAAAAAGCTACTAATACAATACACAAAATTCTAGCTTTTTTGTTGTACGGGGTTTATCATTTGAATTTAGCTTCAGTAAGATATGTCAGACCTTGCAAAAAGAATGTCCCTAATAAAACCATCACCTACGATTGCTGTAACTGATAAGGCAAATAAGTTGAAAAATGAAGGAAAAAAGATCTGTGTTTTAGCTGCAGGAGAACCGGATTTTGATACTCCAGATCATATAAAAAAAGCAGCTATTCAAGCAATAAGTGAAGGTAAGACTAAATATACTGCTGTTGATGGAACGCGTGAGCTGAAAGAAGCAATAATTAATAAGTTAAGAAAGGATAATAACCTCGAGTACACGCTTAACCAAATCTGTGTTGGTACAGGTGCTAAGCAGGTGTTATTCAATTTGTTCATGGCAACAATTAACTCTGGAGATGAAGTTATTATTCCAGCTCCTTATTGGGTTTCATATGTTGATATGGTAAGTCTTTTTGGCGGCTTGCCAGTTGTAGTAGAATGCAAACAAAATTTTAAACTGACAGCGGAATTATTGAAAAGCAGGATAACTAAAAAAACTAAATGGTTAATTCTTAACTCACCGAACAACCCTGCAGGAGCTGTGTACACATGTGATGAATTGAAAGACATAGCACAAATATTGCTTGAATATCCACATATGAATGTCGTTACAGATGATATTTATGAGCATATAATATACGACGAAAAGTTTTTTACTATCGCTCAGGTTGAGCCGAAGCTTTATGATAGAGTTTTTGTAGTCAATGGAGTATCAAAAGCCTATGCAATGACAGGCTGGAGAATAGGGTATATTGCAGGTAGAAGTGATGTGGTAAAAGCTATCTCTACGCTGCAGTCTCAAAGCACTTCTAATCCAAATTCGATAGCACAAGCAGCAGCAGCAGCAGCATTAAACGGTGATCATAGTTTTTTGAAAGAAAGAACAAGGATTTTTAAGAGTCGTAGAGATTTTATGGTGAAAGAGCTAAATTCTGCCCCGGGATTATCAGCGTCTGTTCCACAAGGTGCGTTTTATTTATTTGTCTCATGTGAAGGATTGCTCAGTAAAAGCACAAAAAGTGGTAAGATAATAAATAATGATTTAGATTTTACTGAATACTTACTGGGAGATCATTTGGTTGCTGTGGTTCCAGGAATTGCATTTGGTCTAGAAAATTTTATCAGAATTTCTTATGCAACCTCTCAGGAACAATTAGAAATTGGATGTGATAGTATTACTAAAGCGTGCCAGGAGTTAAAATGAAATAGACTATCCATAAGTTGTATATTTTGCCATACTTCGCCAAGGTTATTTTGAATGTTCTAACTTGTGTTTTTCTATGGAAGGCATTTTTATTGATTGAGCAAGTGTCTTTCTAATATTGAATTCCTCATTTTTTTCATTTTGTTGCAGTAAGTTAATGTTATTTATTTTATTTACTAAATCTTTCCCCTTTTCCAGAGTCTTTAAATCACTTTCGTTAATGTGATGTTCATTGTAAAATTCTGCAACAATTTCTTTTCTTTTCGGATAAGTATTTAAAAATTCCGACACCTGATGTTTAGCAACAGCTTGAATAAATTTCTTATTAAATCTTGAATCGTTATATAGATCTTCTAAATTTTCATCGTAGTGTTTTGCTTCATTTACAGCAAGCTTTATTATCTCTTCTATACCACTTAGAAGTTTCCTATACAATTTGTCGTATCTATTGCCTAGCACGTGTGTAGCGAATGTTTGTTCAATGTATTTTGTTATGTAATTTTGCAGCGTATTATCTATCGTGCTTATATTCATCAGCCTGCTTTAATATTATATTAACTATTTTACACATAAAAAGGTTAATATTGAATTAATAGAATACTTCTGAAGTCAAATTTTACTGAAAATTATGGTATTTAAGATATAATTGTCAGCATGAAATAAAAACATAAATAAAATGGATCTTGTAACAAAAGTGAAGCTCAAGATAAAGATGAATAAGGGTAAAATCATAAATATACTTATCATTTGTGGTGTAATTTTTTTCATATACCTTATTCATGAGCCAGTTGTAGATATGGTAGAAAAAATTATAAGTAAAATAAAAGGTCTCTTTTAAAAATAGAAAAAGTGAACTTTTTCCATCATCCAAACTTGAACCTGGAAAATTTAGTTAATGCATAAACTACTTATGTTGGCTATGAGTTCAACTGTATAAAATTCCGGTAAATTAAAATAAGTATTCATAAAAATATTGTTTTCTATAAACAGAGTATCTATAATGCTAGCTTTGGGGTAAAGTATTGCAGAGGAATTTTTTAATCTGGTTGTTGGCGTCACTGTTTTATGCATACCAATATATATTACGCGTAATTCCAAATATTATAATTCCTGAATTGGTAGTAAGGTTTAATATAGGAACAACAGAAATAGGACAATTTTGTGGACTGTATTATGTAGGTTATGTGTTAGCACATATTCCTGTAGGTATTCTTTTAGATAGATTTGGTTCTAAAGTTGTTATACCGATTTGTATTGCATTAACATCTTTAGGTGCTTTACCTTTAGTCAGTTCTAATGATTGGAGTTATTCTATTATTGGAAGAATAATTACTGGTATTGGATCCTCTGCTTCAGTACTTGGACTCTTTAAAATAATAAGAATCTATTACCATAGAGAAAAATTTGCCATGATGTTCAGCATATCGGTTATTATTGGCATTTCAGGTGGTGTATTTGCCACCAAACCATTACATGTCTTACTTGATAAGTTTGGGTGGGATTATTTATTTACTGTGTGTATAATGCTTGGATTATTGCTTGCTTTAACTACCTTTATATCTATACCTAAAGTTGGCACCTCAGACGAAGAATTAAATATTAAAAATTTAAGCAAAGTTATATTTAATAAAGATATTTTATTGATAGGTCTGTTTGGCGGTTTTATGGTTGGACCATTAGAAGGCTTTGCAGATGCGTGGTCCGCAACATTCTTGCATGAGATTACGCTATAGATAGACACATTGCATATAGCATTTCAAAATGGATACTAATAGGCTTTGGCTTTGGGCATTTATTACTTCCTTACATATTAGCAAAAAATCCAACCAAGCACTATGAAATAATAATTTCTTGTGCTATGGCCATGATAATTGTGTTCTTATTACTTTTTATATGCAATATTAGTGAACTCCTGGCATGTATATTACTATTCATTATTGGTCTTGCTTCTGCATACCAAATTGTTTTTACTGCTAAAGTTGTAAGTTGTGTAAAAAACGAAGCAGTAGCAAGTGCAGGATCTGTAGGTAATTCCATAGTTATGAGTTTTGGTTATTTTTTTCACGTCATTATTGCAAATATAATGAATTTTTATTGGAACGGTGAAATTATCGATGGAAAGCCATTTTATGGAACTGATGTAATGGTTAAGTCTATGTTAATAATACCTATATGCCTACTAATAGGAATGATAGGCTTTTGGTTACTTAAAGTTATAAGCTGTAAAAAGAGCTAAGCAGATTTAGATGATTAATATAGTATTGTTTTTTATAACTAAAGTATCTATAATCCTAAATTTTAGCTGAGATTCATGTTGCAGAGGAATTTTTTAATCTGGTTGTTGACGTCACTGTTTTATGCATACCAATATATATTACGCGTAATTCCAAACATAATTGCGCCTGAATTAATAACAAAATTTAACATAAGTATTGCAGATGTTGGCCAGTTTGGTGGGTTATACTATGTAGGCTATACGCTAGCTCATATACCTATTGGTCTTTTCCTTGATAGATTTGGACCAAAGTTTGTTTTACCTGCTTGTACCGTTTTGACATTTACCGGAACACTACCGCTTATATGCTTTGATGAGTGGAGTTATTCAATAATTGGAAGAATAATTGTGGGAATTGGGTCATCCGCTTCGGCAATTGGAATCTTTAAAGTTGCAAGCATGTATTTTGCGCAAGAAAAATCAGCAAGAATGGCCAGCTTATCTATAATTATAGGAATTTTGGGAGGGATATGTGGCGGGTTACCTTTAGACTTCTTACTCGATAAATTTGGCTGGAATTATGTTATCTATACATTCTCAGCATTTGGGTGTTTACTTGCTCTGTTGCTGTTCTTAGTAACGCCTGAAAGCAATGCTCAACAGGAAAAAGTTAGCATTAGAGACTTAAAAAACATACTTTTCAACAAGCATATTATTCTAATTAGCTTTTTTGGTGGACTCATGGTCGGTCCAATGCAAGGTTTTGCCGATGGTTGGGTGAAAGCATTCTTTTTTGAAGTATATAAAATGAATGAAGACTTGGCATCTTCTCTCTCTTCCGTAATATTGATAGGAATGTTAACAGGATCATTCTCTTTGGCTTATTTATTGGAAAAATATAAAAATAAGCATTATGAAGTAATAATTGCATGCTCATTTGCAATGATCGCTAGTTTTCTTTTGCTTTTTACTCAGATTGGTGGCTTGTATGTTGTATTACCTACGCTTTTTTTTATTGGCTTCACATCTGGATATCAGGTGGTTACCATTTACAAAGCGATAAGTTATGTAAATAATAACTTAGTAGGCCTGGCTACAGCTGTGTCAAACATGATAGTTATGGTTTTTGGCTATTTTTTTCACACTGGGATCGCAAAAATAGTAGATTTGTGTTGGGATAGGACAGTGATACAAGGAAATCCTGTGTATGGTGCTGAATTGCTGATAAAAGCAACATCAGTTATTCCTGTATGTTTGCTGGTGGCTGTTTTTGGGCTCTTATGGTTAAAAAATAAAGATTTTAGAGAAGTTGATTGTAATAAGTAGATAATTTATCGAAGGCTCGTATGATAAAATCGTTAGATGTACTAATTTAAGGCTCTTGTTATTATGAAATATAATACTTTATTTTACTTTGATATTTTTGTTTTAATTGTAATTGGGTTTTATTAGGTGGTAGGTATGTCGAAAAGTAATTTTTTTGTATGGTTGATAGTATCTCTTTTCTATGCATACCAGTATGTGTTACGTGTCATGCCAAACATAATTGCGCCTGTATTAATAACAAAATTTAATATAAGCATTGCAGATTTAGGGCAATTTAATGGTCTCTACTATGTGGGATTTACACTAGTTCATATCCCTGTTGGTCTTTGTTTTGATAGATTCGGTCCAAAAATTGTTTTACCTATTTGTGCTGTCTTGGTATCTATTGGAACATTACCTCTTGTGTGCTTTGATGAGTGGTATTATTCAGTATTAGGTAGAATAATTGTTGGGATTGGCTCGTCTGCGTCAGTAATAGGAGTATTTAAAGTTGCCAGTATGTATTTTCCGCGAGAAAAATCAGCAAAAATGGCAAGCATATCTGTTATTATAGGGCTATTAGGGGCAATATATGGTGGTCTACCAATAGAACTTTTGCTTGATGAGTTTGGTTGGAATTACGTAATTTATATTCTTTCAGGGTTTGGTTTCTTACTCGCTTTATCTTTATTTTTAGTTATTCCTTACAATGCTTACGACTTTCGAAAAGAAAAAATTAGCATGAAGGATCTAAAAACTGTGCTTTTCAATAAATATATCATTCTAATTAGTTTTTTTGGTGGCTTAATGGTAGGTCCACTAGAAGGTTTTGCTGATGCTTGGACAAAAGCTTTTTTATGTGAGGTATATCAAATGGCCGGTGATCTAGCGTCTTCAATTTCTTCTGTTATATATGTAGGATTTGCAGCTGGATTGCTCTCTTTTGCTCACATATTAGAAAAATATCCAAATAGACATTATGAAGTTATTATTGTCTGTTCCTTTGCAATGATTGCTAGTTTCCTTTTACTTTTTACACAGGCTGGCGGATTGTATATTGTATTGCCTGCACTTCTTGTTATAGGTTTCGCTTCTGGATATCAAATAGTAACACTGTACAAAGCATTAAGTTATGTAAATAATAACTTAATAGGATTAACTACAGCTGTGTCAAATATGATAGTCATGGTTTTTGGCTATTTTTTTCACACTGGGATCGCAAAAATAATAGATTTGTGTTGGGATAGGACAGTGATACAAGGAAATCCTGTGTATAGTGCTGAATTGCTGATAAAAGCAACATCTATTATTCCTGTATGTTTGCTGATAGCTGTTTTTGGGCTCTTATGGTTAAAAAAGCAGGATAAGCAGTCTTAAAATTGCTTGTGCATCTTAAAATTAAAGCGAGGTTTGATCTATGATGAGTGTTTTAAAAAAAATCTGTGGCTCTAAAAATAGTTTAAAGTCTTTTGATAACGAGGTTTATCAGTCTATAGAAAAAGAATTACAACGCCAAAAATCACAATTGCAATTAATTGCATCAGAAAATTTTGCAAGCAAAGCGGTAATGGAGGCACAAGGCTCTTTTCTGACTAATAAATACGCAGAAGGTTATCCAGGTAAAAGATATTACTGTGGTTGTGAGCATGTGGACAAAATTGAAAGTCTGGCTATAGAAAGACTTTGTAAGTTGTTTGGTGTTAAATTTGCAAACGTTCAACCTCATTCTGGTTCTCAGGCAAACCAGGCGGTATTTGCTTCACTGCTTACTCCAGGCGATACAATACTTGGATTATCACTGAGTTGCGGTGGGCATCTAACTCATGGTGCGGCACCAAGCCTTTCTGGTAAATGGTTTAAGTCAATTCAATATACAGTGAATAAAGACACTTATCTGCTCAATATGGATGAGATAGAAAAGCTGGCGCTGGAGCATAAACCGAAATTGATCATAGCTGGTGCTTCTGCTTATCCAAGAAAAATGGACTTCAAACGCTTTCGCGAGATTGCAGATAAAGTTGGTGCTTATTTGCTTGCAGACATTGCTCACTATGCAGGGCTTATTGCAGCGGGCGAATATCCATCCCCTGCTGAATATGCACATGTTATGACTTCCACGACTCACAAAACTTTGCGTGGTCCTCGTGGTGGAATAGTGATGACCAATGATGAAGCATTACACAAAAAAATTCAATCCGCAGTTTTTCCAGGATTGCAGGGCGGGCCACTTATGCATGTGATAGCTGCAAAAGCTGTTGCATTTAAAGAAGCATTAGCACCAGAGTTTAAGACTTATAGCAAGAAAGTCGTGGAAAATGCGAAAGTGCTGGCTCAAGAATTGCAAAAGCATGGACTTGACATTATAACCGGTGGCACTGACTCTCATATAGTGCTAGTTGACTTAAGATCGCAGAAATTAACTGGAAAAGACGTTGTAGATAGCCTTGAGAGAGCCGGTATTACCTGTAATAAAAACTCTGTACCATTTGATACAGCAAAGCCGACCATCAGTTCAGGGCTCCGTTTTGGCACCGCTGCTGAGACAACACGCGGACTTGAGGCAGAAAATTTTAAAGAGATAGCTGGTCTAATAAATGAAGTAATTCAAGGATTAATCAGCGGAAATAGCTCAAGTGTCGAAAAAGCAGTAAAAGCTAAAGTTGAAAGGATTTGTAGTAATTTTCCTATTTATTAATTTATGTGGTGTCATCCAAGTAGCTGGTAGAAACGAAAAAACTTACTTGACACCCTTCGCCAGCCCTCTTATCATGAAACTGAAGGTATTCATTTATCTTCAATCTGTGCAGATTAAACGACAACAGTATTACGTAATTGGCGTCTTATTTTTAATTTTTTGCACTATGCGCACCCTACGTCTTCACAACATTTCTGGGTTTTCACCTATATAAGCTGAAACGCGCTTATAAAGCGTTTAAGACAGTATAGCACGCCAATTTGCAGGATTAGAGAATGACAACTAGCTAATACGGGATTTCTTTTGCCTTTTTTTCTGCTTAGTAAATTTCTTAAACATTTAAACTAAGATGAGTTGCATTTAAAAGCAGCTAAATTGCAGTGTTTAAGACTTAAAAAACGCCAATACTGAAAATAGACAATGACTGGGGCTTCTTTTGCCTTTTTTTCGTTTGGTAAATTTCTTAATGTTTGTAGCTAACATGAACAAACATTTGAGAGTAACTTCTGCTAGTAGGGTGTCATCCCAGTGCCCAGACACTGGGATCCAGGAATTTTATTAAGTTAGTAAGCATAAAAGTAGCCGTTTTATGTTAAAATACAACATTTTAATGATTATGAAAAGGCTGGATTCCAGCGGGCTTTGTTGCATCGCTAGCTATGATGGATTAAAGATAAAAAAGATGGAGAATATCAGTAGCTTATTATTCTGGTATTTATAATAAGAACGGTCAGTGAATACCTAAATTTGAGTAAAAGAAATTTCACTACCACTCACTAATCTGGCTAAAATTCAAGAATTTCAATGCTTTAGCTATTTTCAATAGAATTAAGTTTATTAATATAAATAATAAATTACTATTCTTAAATTTGATCAGATTGATTGCAAAAAAACAAGATTTTCAATAGGTTGCTTATAATTCTAACTATAGTTAGCCTTTCATAAGTAGCGATGCAATAAAGCCATTCCAGCGTCACGCGCTGGAATGACATTGTAGGGTGTTATCCGAGTCCTTTTTCCGTCATCAGAGGACCATATGACGTCATCCAAGTAGCGTGACTACTTGGATCTAAGCTGTATTACCAAGTCCAATTAAGTGCAGCATCATCACTTGTTGGAGGCTCAAAATACGGTTGTGACATTTCCTCTTGCACAGCTCTTTTAAATTCTGGACTTTTTGTATGCTTATCTTTGTTACATGCTCTTGTAAGGCTTTCTCAGTAGCTATTTCAGCAGCTGTTGGACTTTTACCATCTGCTCCTGTCTCCCCTTGTGGGCCTTGAGCTCCATCTTTACCATCTGCTCCTTTAGGACCAGTGGCTCCTGTCTCCCCTTTTAGCCCTTTACCTCCTAAGAACACCTTTGCTGTTTGATCATTTTTGTCACCATACGCTGTGTCAGTAGCATCAAGAAATCCTCCTAATTTATCCACTAAAATTGATTTGTCGCCGTCTTTTGCATCAAATATAGCATTCACGACATCTTTCGCTGCAGCTTTTGTTTTAAGCTCTGTAGCTTTAACAAAAGCAGTCTCTGCAGCAGTTTTAGTGTAAACTTCATCGGCTGGAGCAGCTTTAATATATACCTTATTTGTAAAATCAGGAGAAGCAGTTATAGCATCCACAACAGGCTGTTTTACTACTTCTGTTTTTAGCGTATCTGTAAGTCCTAAAGTTTTAACAAATGCATCATCAACACCTTTTTTGGTATAGATACCATTATCATCATCACCTTTTGCTAATTCTGGTATTAAAGCATCCACAACAGGCTGTTTTACTACTTCTGTTTTTAGCGTATCTGTAAGTCCTAAAGTTTTAACAAATGCATCATCAACACCTTTTTTGGTATAGATACCATTATCATCAGCACCTTTTGCTAATTCTGGTATTAAAGCATCCACAACAGCTTTTTCTGCAACTTTTGTTCCAAGATCTGCAGTTTTAAGAAACGTGTCATCAACACCTTTTTTAGTATAGATACCATTATCATCATCACCTTTTGCTAATTCTGGTATTAAAGCATCCACAACAGCTTTTTTTGCAACTTTTGTTGCAAGATCTGCAGTTTTAACAAACGCAGTATCTGCATCATTTTTAGTGTATACTTTATCGGTAAAATCAGTAGAAGCAATTATAGCATCCACGACATCTTTCGCTGCAGCTTTTGTTTTAAGCTCTGTAGCTTTGACAAAAGCAGTGTCTGCATCAGTTTTAGTGTAAACATCTGCAGTATTAGCTTTGTTGGCTAGATCAGCTGCACCAGCTTTCTCTCCTAGCTCAGCATCGACGTAATTCTTGTCAGCTTTTTTTGCCAACTCATCATTTACATTTCTTTTAGTGTAAACATCTGCAGTATTAGCTTTCTTTCTCAACTCATCATCCACACCTTTTTTAGTATATATACCTTTATCATTAGCACCTTTATTGAGTTCCACTATCAATTTTCCTAAAAAATTTTTGTTAGTTGCAAGGTTTTCTATTGTATCTATTGTACTCAATTTTTCACTCAACGCCATATCACCCTCCATTAATTACAAAAACCATAGCATGCATGAAAATAGTATAATTTTCGTTAATGTTAGATTTTACATAAGATTTCCTTGAAACTTGTTGTTTCAGAATTCTTCTCTTGTCATTCAAGTGTGTAGCAGATGATGTCATTCCAGTCTGGAATCCAGCCTTTATTATGCAGCCACTTATTTAAAGTTAAGTTTTCTGGATCCCAGTGGGCTTTGTTGCATCGCTAGCTATGATGGATTAAAGATAAAAAAGGTGGAGAATATCAGTAGCTTATTATTCTGGTATTTATAACAAGAACGGTCAGTGAATACCTAAATTTGAGTAAAAGAAATTTCACTACCACTCACTAATCCGGCTAAAATTCAAGAATTTCAATGCTTTAGCTATTTTCAATAGAATTAAATTTATTAATATAAATAATAAATTACTATTCTTAAATTTGATCAGATTGATTGCAAAAAAACAAGATTTTCAATAGGTTGCTTATAATCCTAATTATAGTTAGCCTTTCATAAGTAGCGATGCAACAAAGCCATCCCAGTGTCTGGGCACTGGGATGACACCGAAGGGGCTACTCGGATGACAAACCCTGTCATTCCATGGCGTGACGCTGGTTTCCATCCAAGACGGCAGTGCTTGACACTGGAATGACAAGAAGAGGGCACTGCCCTCCTTGTATGTATTAGATATAGGCCGAGTTGTGGTCGTGATAAATGTGATCGCTTGCGCAATCGAACATTTTCACAAAACCATTCTCTAGATAAAGATTATATTCGTGATGTTGATCTGATAATACAATATTATCTTGCTCCCCTAAATTGAAATGACTTGAATCTGACAGCAATTCGTAATTTGAATTATCTATTTTACTAATGCTGTTTATTACTTTGCCATTACCACTTGATATAGCTAAACTATAACTATCACCATCCTTCATTATCTTGATGGACACCTTATCTTCAGGTAACACTATAAGCTTCTTTGTGCCACTATCGTGGATTACGAATTTGCCTTTTTCAAAATAGTATTTGTCTTCCGGCAAAGCACCAACCTTATAATCTGATGTGTGCAGTTTGTTCCAAAAATCTAACACAGATTGCTTTTCTGCTCCTTCCGCTCTATCATACAAGGCTTTCACATCATTATAATTTATCGTTACATTTGCCTTATGCTTCCCTTCTGAGTCCTGCTCGTAGCTCTTTTCTATTTTGAGAATTGTGTCTTTTAATACTACCTGTTCTTGCTCTTTCTCCTCCACTGAAGCTGACCTTTTTGCCCTTGTTGGAATTTGTGGCTGATCAGACTGCATTTCACTATTGTCGTTTGATGCAGTTTTCTCTTCAGCAGCTTGTGCAACAACATTAGTAGTACTATGAACTTCTGTCTTAGTTTCACTTACTTGCCCTTTTGGACTTTCGGTTTGTTTCTCTTTTGTAAATATTCTCTGATAGTCCGTGTAGCCTCTATTAGTATCACCGATATCGCCACTGCCTTGATCAAAAGTTATTTTTTTACTTCCATTTCCCATATCTTCAATTTCAACTTGAGGAGAAACAGATGCTAGGAAATCGTTATAACTGTAGTTGTAGTCAGCAGAAAAGAATATTTTCCCTTTGAAATTGTGAAAGTTATTAGACAACATTCCAATTTCTTCATCACCATCAAACAATTTTACTTTAGTGAAATATGTTTGATCTTTTATTCTAACTATTTCACCGCTGGAGTTTCTTTGTATGTGATAATCATTTGGGTCGTACTTTATAGCAAAAAGTTTGCCAGAGCCATATTTCTCTAAGTTTATAAGGCCCACATTTACATGTTTATGGGAATAATCTCTCTTTTCATATTCATGTGCAAATATTGGATCTATATATCTATATTCGTCTGATATATTTGGCATACCTACTGGATGTTCATTCCCATCTTTCGTCACCGGAACAAGCTTATATGCTCCATCTTTTTCCACTAATTTTAGGTGAGTAATACTTTGTGGTAGTTGAAACCTTACGTTTGCTCCATGGTCATGAATAAATAGATCACCTTTCTCGGTAATATAAAAGCCCATATTTTTAAATTCATGTAAGCGCTCGTCTCCTTGCTTTACGACAGCTTCATATACATCATCGTCTGTCCTATCTGTTCCCTTATTATCCAGTAATTTTCCTTTTTCCACGATTACTCCATTTGCCTTTTGCTCATCAGAATATTGTGCATGTTCTGAATCCTGATGATTCAAAATTTTGGTACCTCTAAGAAGCAGAGAATCTAAATCTTTTTGGATGTGTCCAGTGCTAGGATGCAACAATTCATTTTCATGTAAATGCGCTTCATCAAAGTATTCATCGCGTTCAACTGTTCTGCCATCTATTAGGGAAGCTTTATAATGACCATTTTCTTTTGTAACTGACATTCTCCTAACATCTTTTCTACGTCGATGTTCTTAGTCGCTTTTACTTGTTCTAAGCCAGTGTTTATGGTTTTATCAAGTAAGGTACTTTTTAATTCCTCATATTTGGAGGGAATTGAATAATATTTGTCTGAATACTCTTCGTAAGAAATCTTCCCTTCGCTATATTCTTTATTTATCTTGGGATATTCCATTTGCCTCTGCTCATCCAGATTTTTTAATGCATCATCATAAGCTTTCTTTAAATTTTCATCATACTTTGATAGCATTCTAAAAGCCTGATTTTTATACTCTAGACTGTTTTGGTACTCATTACCTTGTTGGTCAGAGTAAGTTAGTTTATCCTGTCCATCGGAAGTTTTTACTACCTTGAGGAAATGATATTCCTTTGATATATCAAGTGTATCATTTGTTGCCCTATTTATAGCACGAGCAACATCATAAAATGCAACGTGTTCTACAGGAGAAAAACTTCCAACGTTTTCTCCATCCATTTTTTCTATATTTGCTTTATAGTAGGATACGTTTTTAATTTCTCCACCCACTATTTCTTGACCAATTGCTATGAAATCTCCTTTTGTAACTTGCAAAGCGTTGAGATGTTCCATTGCAGTTTCTGTATCATTCTCAGCAGCCAACTTTTGAAGTCAGTATCGTGTCCTTTTATGTCTTTCAAGAAACTTTTTGACTCATCTGAGTTACCTTGACGTAAAGCATCTAGGTAGTCTCTTAATAAACTAGGATCTTTTTCCTGTAAGTACATTATCAACGCATGACCTGTTTTATAAACCAAGCTATTTGCTTCGCTGTCCTTTGAGTATTCTAAACTTAAAATTTTATCTAAATCCAAATTTGCAGCTTCAGTTTTGTCGATACTTGATCCTTGAGAATTGAATTTATGATCTGAATGATGCTCAAAGTAGTCTGCAATTCCTTCCATTAATACTGTAGGTAAAGATTTGCCTCCTGTAGCCAAGTAAGTTAAACCATGTGCAAATTCATGCTGAAGGTTATGAATGCCACCTTGCTGGTAGACGTACATTTCAGCAAAAACGTCAGCTTTCCCTTTGTAGTAACATTTACCACCTTCGTCTCCAAGGTAAGAACCGAAACGCTCGCTTCCGCCAAGGTGAGTGTAATCATCCTTGTCATCAAACATGTAAATTTTAAATGTTTGTTCTGAACTGCCGCGTTCTAACTCGAATGCGTTTTTAAAATTAGTAGCTGTTTCTCTTATCTCACTTTCAATGTTAGCAACTTTACTTGCTCTTAAATTGTGAGAATAAACCTCTACTTTAATATTTAAATCTTCAACTTCTATAACATGTGGCGAATTAAACCCTTTGCCGTTATTGTTGAAATATTCTGCTTTAGTTATATTTTTATTTACTTGTTGACTAATTGTCATAATTTTAACCTCTAATTTGCTGATCTTTCAATATCAAGCATAAAGTAATTTCCCTAAAAAAAACGTAAATCCCTGTATTAGTATAATTTATATCTTAATAAATAAAGTATAGATAGTTAACTTAATATGTAAAATTTAGAATATGGCTGAAATTCTATACAGCTATATTCCGGAATCACATTGGACAAGGACAAAAGCAAAGTGGTTTATTGACTTTCATTCCACCAAAGCACTATACTAAAACCACGATGGGTAATTAGCTCAGTTGGTAGAGCACTTGCTTGACGTGCAAGCGGTCGCTGGTTCGAACCCAGTGTTACCCACGTTTTTGTTTATGAAAAGATTTTATATGACAGCAGTGCATAACGGTAAACACTCAGCAGCGCAGTCCAAGCGCTTAATCTATTCCATAATAATAGTTGCGATAACAATGTTTATGGAAATAGTAGGTGGAATAATTTCACATTCGCTTGCTCTATTATCAGATGCAGGGCATATGCTCACTGACCTCTTTGCCTTGGTTTTAAGCTGGTTAGCACATAGGTTTTCAGCTAAGAAATCCGATTTGCAGAGATCATACGGATATCATCGGTTGCAGATAATTGCAGCATTTGTTAATGGTTTAACTCTATTCCTCATTGCAGTAATCATTATAATTGAGTCAATAAAGAGGTTTATTTTTCCAGTCAATGTTGAGTGGAAAGTAATGTTAATAATTGCTACACTCGGTCTTGTCTCTAACATAATAGTCTTTTTTATATTACATAGTAAATGCGAGAGCAATATAAACATAAAAAGTGCTGTACTACACGTTATAGGAGATATTTTAGGTTCTGTAGCTGCTATACTTGCATCTATAATTATCATGCTTACTGGATGGCAAATAGTAGATCCAATCTTATCAGTATTTGTTAGTGTGATAATTCTAAATAGCGGCTATAAAATTCTCAAAAATTCTTGCCATATACTCCTTGAAGGTACGCCTGAGGGTATATCTGCTGAAGAGATAAAAAGTAAGATCACATCAGAATTACCTGAAGTGATAGATGTGCACCACATACATACATGGTCGCTGTCTGATAATTATTTTATAATTACCATGCATGCTAAAATAAAGCAAAATGTGCAGCACACCAATGTTTTATATGAAATAAAAAAAATATTGCTAGATAAGTTCGAGATAGCACACTCTACAGTCGAGATCGAATACGATGAGTGTGCGGATAATAAGATACTTAAACATTGACGTTTTAAATTATTATGCTATTACTAGAGTGTAATGATGTTGAAGGTAAGCTATGATAGGTATTTCTCAAATACAATTTCCTTCAAAGGATTCTAGTAAGCTAAAATTTGTTAGCTACTTTGGAGCTTTTGTCTCGTTAAGCATTATCACTAATCCTGTTAATGTTCTTTTTTCTCTTGGTACTATGTTCTTCAGGTCTGAAATTAAAACTCTTTATATCTACAAAGAAATAAAAACGGCAAAACAGCAAAAAATGAGCAAAAGGGAATATTGGGAAATATTTTTTAAAAACAATACAATCAAGGTAGCAGCCTTCCTCTTGTTTTCTGCTTTCATAACATATCTAACTTTCACTACCACTTTCTTGCTTATTTCGTTACTGGGAACTATACCACTTACAATGCTATTAATTTTATTGCAGAGTGAACTAAGGCCAAAAGATTTTAACCCATTTACGCTGCTTAAAGCTTCTATAAATTTCTTTTTGGAAGGTATAAAAGAGAATTTACGTGGTATGGTTAATAGTTTTGATGTTAAGCTTGAACATTTACTGCCCCATCAATTAAATGATGATATCATTAAAAATATTGATAAATTAAAAGGTAAGTATAGTGAACAAGTACCTGAAGACGTAATCAAAAATGATGAATATATTCAATTCATTGGATATATAAACAATTCATATGAGTTTAGTGATGAGGATAAAGGAAGAGTAATTGCATTTTTAGATGACTTTTGCAAAGATGATCAAAAGCATAGCTCCGGCTTTACAGGTGGGCAGGTTCTGCTTTTAGTTTTAAGGGCTTGCAATGATGGAGACGGAGAAGCCGTTAAGAGTAAAAAGGATGCATTGATTTCTAATTTAATTGATAGCCAAACTTTCTCTAGAAAAGAGCGAATTCCTAACACTTGCTTCACCGGTATTATCTATAGAATGTTAAGCACGCTAGAGGGTATTCATCCTGATCCAGAAATTAAATTTACTCCCCCAAGGGAAATGTTGCTCTCAGAAGCACAAAATAGAGCACGTGAGTTTATGTTAGACAGGTTAAAAAACAAGAAAAACAATAAAGAAATTCTTAAGGCTTGGTATGACGTTCAAAATGGTTATGAAGACGATGAAAGTCAAAAAATAGTTGATGATTTTATTTCAGAAGTAAGTATTCCTTTAATGAGAAAATTATTGAGTATTACTTCTCAATATAGTGAACAAATTGTGCTGACGTTAATGAAAAATATTAGCTCTATAAAGTTAAATAAATTACAATGTTGTGAGCTGGTTCAGCACATGAGAAATAAACTGCAGGAGCATGATTTAGATGACCAAGAAAGTTTACTCGAAAACATCGGAAAAAAAGTATTCTTAGAGCTATTAAATCGAGATCTACTCGAGACAGATTTTTCTCTCAAGGATTCATCTTTGGATGGAGCTAAGAGAATAGCTAATAAGATAATAGAAGAAGAAGTAGCAGAATTTAAATTAAAGGCTGAGAAGACTATTGAAGGTCAGATAATTAGCATGTTAGATGGGTTAAGAATGCTCCCAAGAGAAAAAAGATGTTATAGGGTATATGTAGAACTCAGTAAAAATAACGAAAATGATAAGGAAAAAATAAAGAAAATTTTGCAAGAAAGGTTAAAAGTAACAAAAGCAGCAATGGATGAAATGTTAAAAAAAGGAGCTTCACATAAGCTAGAGTTAGAAATTGAAAGTGTATATGAAGGAAATAAAGATCACGTTACTCAACTTTATGAAAAAATAAGAGAAACAAAAAAGGAATTCATTGAAGATGGTCTTTTAACACCTCAAGAAGTAGAGAATATAACAAAAGCAAAAATCATAGACTTAAACAAAGAGGACAAAATCATACCGTCAAGCAATTTGTCTCGTAGTTTAAGTGTCAATAATTTGGCAGTACATTATCTATAAAATTTATACTCTTTACCTTGCAGAAGATTCACAATATTTCTGTGGTGTTTTAGGAAGACCAGTGCTCCTATAATTAGTAATGTTAAGAACAAATTCCTCTGAAAAAAAAAGGACCATGCTACAGCCGTTGAAGTAGCACTGAGTGAAGCAAGGGAAGAGTATCTAAAGGCAAGAAAGACTATTATCCAAATTATTACGAATACTAAAGTAATATCGATGTTAAATGCTATCAGTATCCCTAGAGTGGTTGCAACGCCCTTTCCTCCACTGAATTTTAGCCAAATAGGAAACATGTGTCCTAAAACTGCTAAAATTGCAGATACATATATATAAAAATCGTTATTATCACAAAATTGTTGTGCTATATAAACGGCAATAAATCCCTTAAAGGAATCCAGAAATAATGCCAAAGCAGCAAGAAATTTATTTCCCGTCCTTGCAACGTTTGTAGCACCAATGTTTCCTGAACCTACTTCTCTTAAGTTTATCCCTTTTATTCTTGTAATGATTAAGCTAAACGGTATTGAACCGAGTATGTAGGACAGTATAAGGACTACATACTTTTCCATTATACCAAGAACCTAATTAATTTTATTATTCCTCAGCCTTTTTAGGTAGCACTGAACTTCATCGTTAATCTGATTACTAAACAGTATAAGCGCTGTCATGTTGATGAGAGCTAAACAAGAGAATAAAGTTCCACCGATATTGGCAATAGCCATTATATCTTTAGAAAGACCAGAGAAAAACGCCACAATTATTACCGCTATGCGGTATATCACTATACTTTTTGCACCGAATAAATATAGCCACCCCATTTCACAACAATATACAAACGAAATTACTGAAGAAAATGCAAACAAAGGAGCAGCTACTGTTAGAAGGATAGGAAACCATGGAGAAACTGTCTCAAATGCTTTGTGAGTAATTAATATTCCCTCACCAACACCTGTTTGGTATGCACCTGTTATTACTATTGTTATTCCTGTTAAACAGCAAATTAACATTGTGTCAAAGCATGGTTCTATCATAGCGACTAGTCCAGTTCTTACTGGTTCTTCATCTTTAGTTGTTGCATGAGTAATTGAAGCAGAACCAACACCTGCTTCGCTGGCAAAGATTGCCCTTTGAATTCCAGCAACAAATGCTCCTACCATCCCTCCGCCAACAGCATTGAAATCTATCATAGTGGAAAATAATATTTTCAACGTATAACCAAGGTTATGAATATTAAATGCAATAATAATAATACAACTCAAGATATATATAAGTGACATAATAGGCACTAGTGCAGAAGATACTCTAGCTATCCTTTTAATTCCGCCAATAATCACTAGAGCAAGCAGCGCAGAAATTATGGAAGAAAGAAACCAAGAGTGACCATCTACCCAACTTGAATAGCCAGATAATATTGAAACCATTTGGTTGGTTTGAAACGCTACACTTCCACCAAGACCTGATAATACAAAGAATACTGCATACATGGCAGCCAGCACAATACCAAGTTTTTTAAATCCAAATTCCTCCAGACCATTCCTTATATACTGAAAGGGACCACTAAACAATTGGTCCTGATCTTCTGTTCTATGTCTAAACGCCAACGTTACCTCAGCAAATTTTGCTGACATACCAAAAAAACCTGTAATCATCATCCAAGGCACCGCTCCTGGTCCACCCATTGAAACTGCAATTGCGACTCCAGCAACAGTTCCAAGGCCTACTGTGCTTGAAAGTGCAGTCATAAATGCCTGAAAATGCGTAATATGACCATCATGGTGATTCGTGTCATATTTTCCACATAAAATAGCAAACGCATGCTTAAACATTCTTATGTTGAGAAATCCAAAACGTAATGTTAGAAACACATAACCAAAAACTAGTAGAAGGATTATAAATGGCACGTAAAGGATCTTGAAAAACAGTACTTCATTCATGAAGTTATTTATTCCATTCAACACAGCGTCATAACTTTCGTAAAAACCTGAAGCAGCGTACACATCATTAAACAATAGGCAAAATAACACCATACAAAGCAATCTATAAATCATGTTAATACCCTTTAGAATTGTAATAAGAATCTATTGTATTCAAAACTTCCCTTCTTAGTAGATATATTGCAACAGCATTTGGAATCATAAGGCACATAAACAAACTGTCACCTAGATAAGATATAAATTCTATATTCTTTGACATACAGCTGATATACACTGAAACCACTATAAGAATTTGGAACGGTATCAGTATTTTTTTACTACCAAATAAATACAGCAAAGCAACTTCACAGTAGTAACAATAAGCTATTATTGTGGAAAATGCAAAGGAAAACATCATTAGCGGAAAAACTAACTTGCTGAACAAGGGCAAAGCTGTTGAAAATATCGAACTAATTAGTGTAATATCACCCACGTTATCAGTGCTATGCATACCAGTGATAATTATCACAATACCAGTCAAAAATGAGATTAATATTGTGTCTATAAGTGGTGCAATCATTGCAACGCACCCAACTTTAATTGGATCTTCTTCTTTTACAGCTGAATGTGCTATAGCTGCTGTTCCGGTACCTGCTTCGTTAGCAAACACTGATCTTCTCACTCCGGCTATTAATCCGCTCAATACTCCGCTTCCTATAGCTGATTTATTGAAGATATCTTGGAATATTATGGATAGAGCATTCAGCAAATTACTTCCGTTTACATAAATTAAATATATACACATACCCACATATAGCACTATCATAATTGGTGCTAAGCTCGTTGAAACGAAAGCAATGCGCTTTATTCCTCCCAATATTACAATAAAGACAAGCAGGGATATAATAATGGATGCGTTGTATTCTAGGAGGTTATTTGATAGTGCTGCTATTTGATTTGCTTGAAATGGTATACCGCCCAAAATCATTGCAATAAGTAGCATAATCGCATAAGTGAAGGCAAGAAATCTACCAGTTTTTGCAAATCCAATTTTTGCAAGCCCGTACTTCATGTAATAAAAAGCCCCGCCAGTTGTATTTTCAGAGCGATAAGTAAATGCAAGCACCACCTCGGCAAACTTTATCGACATACCAAGTATTCCGGTAATTACCATCCAAAAAACTGCACTTGGGCCCCCTATTGTGATAGCTATTGCAACTCCTGATATTGTTCCAAGACCAACTGTTCCTGAAATTACTGTTGCAAACGCTTGAATATGAGTGATTATGCCATTGTTGCTGTTATTACACTTTAGATTGAATAGCGTCTGTATTCCATATTTAAGTAACCTAAAGTTAATGAATTTGAACTGGGCAGTACAAAAGATTCCAGTTGCAATTACCCAAATAATTATAAATGGAATGTTGAATATCTTTATATACAGAAATGAATTTAATAGTTCACTTATCTTCAAAATCATGCAGTTTTCTATTTTTTGTTAGCTAACGAGTTTTATATGTAAAATATATGTAAAACCCGATGCTTATTGGAATAGTAAGTGTATACACTATACCTAAAATTGGTAGAGTCATCCAGGGCTTACTGATGAAAAATACAATAAGTACTCCAAAAAATGACACAAATATATAGGATAGGCTTTTGGGAATATAAATATATTTTGCAGAGAAAGTTGGAATGTGACTTATCGAAAAAAATGAAATGGCCAGAAAGTAACAAGCTACGTTTCTTGTGTTAAAAAATCGCTCTATGAGAAGTAAGTATTCACTCTCATGAGATTGAAAGGTAATAATTATTGGTAACAAAGAAAGTAAAGCACACACTGGAGCTGGAACACCAGAAAAGAAAAATTTTTCCCAGTATGGTTGTTCTGAGTGTAGCGAAACATTAAATCTTGCAAGTCTTATTGATATGCAGATTACGTATATCATTACTAAAATCCAACCTATGACTTTGATTTCGTTTAGCTTCCAAAAATACAAAAGAAATGCAGGCGCTGCACCAAAATTTAGAAAATCTGCAAAAGAATCAAGCTGGGCTCCAAAATCGCTAGTTGATTTTAGAATTCTAGCTATTCTGCCATCCATTCCATCTATTATTGCTGCAATGATGATAAAAATTACTGAGAATTCCCATTGTTCATTAAATGTAAATTTAAGTGAAGTGAGACCAGAACATAAACCCAATAAAGTTATAAAGCTTGGGAATAATTTAGTAATAGGTAAGAATCTACTGTTACTTCCCTCGTTATTCATATAACGTCAAAAGTAAGCTTCTCTTGAACGTTTTCCTTATTTAAGTTTGCTATAATTGTTTCACCACCAATAACAGTTTGCCCTTCTGAAACTCTGACTTCTGTATCAGCAGGAACATAGATATTCACTCTACTGCCAAACCTTATAATTCCAAACCTTTCACCTGCTTTTACGTTCTGGGATATTCCTAAATTACAAACGATACGACGTGCAATTAATCCAGCTATTTGCTCCACAATAATTTCTTTCCCCTTTTCGTATTCAATTACAATAACCTGCTTTTCATTTTCATTACTAGACCTATTGCTCATTGCGGATACAAACTTGCCTTTTTTATAACTCATTTCCTTTATCGTACCAGATATTGGTATACGGTTCACATGGACGTTCAAAACACTTAAAAATATGCTAACAAGCGTAAACTTCTTCTCCTCTCCGTTTTCTGCTGATAAAGGATAATTAACTTCTTCAATTTTTGAAATCACACCATCAGCAGGACTTAATATAAGATTCTTATTGTTTGGCACAGCTCTTGCTGGATCACGAAAGAAATAAGTACACAATAATGTCGGAAACAAGCACGTAACGCCAAACCCCCAAGATATAGAGAATGCTATACACGTTACTATAAAGGAAACTACTATAAATGAATAACCTTCCCTGTTTATATTAGGTAAACCAAAACACATAATCTTATTAACAATAACCTATTGTTAACAATTTATCATTTATAATTTCTCATGAAAAGCTTTTTTTAACTGCTTCAGCAAAGTCTTTTTGATACAAGGTAACATTACAGATTGTTATATTAGCACATAGAATTACCGTCATACTGTAACAACCCGTCCAACACAAAATCTAATGCCTAAGTTTAGATCAGAAAACTGATTCTTCTAAAAGTTGCTCACTATCCTCGTCTATTATGATAGAATTATCATGATTTCTGAGTAAATCTCTGATTTTCGTTTCTATTTCATTTGCGACTTCTTTGTTTGTTTTTAGGTAAGTTTTTACATTCTCTCTTCCTTGCCCAAGACGTGTGTTGTTATATGAATAGTAAGCGCCTGCTTTTTCAAGCACACCAAGCTTTGCTCCCATATCTATTATTTCTCCGAGTTTTGATATACCTTCATTGTACATTATATCAAATTTCGCTTCTCTAAATGGAGGAGCAACTTTATTTTTTACAACTTTAACTCTTGTTTCATTACCTGTAATATTTTCTTTGTCTTTTATTACACCAACTTTTCTTATATCAAGCCTTACAGAAGTATAGAATTTTAATGCATTTCCACCCGTGGTAGTTTCAGGATTTCCATACACTACTCCTATTTTCATACGAATTTGATTAATAAATATCAATATACAGTTCGCTTTTGAAACGGCAGAGGTTAGTTTCCGTAGCCCATGACTTAGAAGCCTTGCTTGCAGACCCATATGTTGATCACCCATATCACCTTCAATTTCAGCTCTTGGAGTTAATGCTGCGACAGAGTCAATAACTATCACATCAACCGCACCAGAACACACTAAATACTCAACAATATGCAACGCCTGCTCTCCAGTGTCTGGTTGTGAAATCACTAAATCATCAGTGCTTACCCCAAGTTTACGAGCATATAAGACATCCAATGCATGTTCTGCATCGATAAATGCGCATGATCCTCCTTTTTTTTGTGCTTCAGCAATCACGTGCAAGGCAAGAGTGGTTTTACCAGAACTCTCGGGGCCAAATATTTCAATTATACGCCCTTTTGGCAGACCTCCAACACCTAGAGCCGAATCAAGCGCAATTGATCCTGTGGATATTGTGTCTATTTTTTCTACAGGGTTTTGCTTCAACTTCATTATTGCACCTTTACCGAATGCTTTTTCAATCTGGCTTATTGCGTTATCTAGCGCTTTTTGTTTATCACTATTTCTTTCTTCTGGGTTACTTGCCATAGATCATTTATTAATTTATATAATTCTCTATGATAATCAAACGCGAATAACCTGCCAAGGTTTTTCTAGTATTTATGTATTATTTCAATGAAAAATATTAACGTTTTCATAAAGCAGATATTTGTTTGCCTTCGTTAGTAACACACTATACTTTAGTGTACGAACGTTGCAATTTGCAGCATAGCAGGTGGTGTCATCCAAGTAGCCAACACTGAAATGACTAAATTCGAAATGGCTACATGAATTTATTGTAAATTACTACCGTATAAGGTGCGATGCAACAAAGCCATTCCAGTGTCAGCTACTTGAGTGACACCTCTTAGATGGGTCAGCTACTCAGATCTGCCATGAAAACTGCAACCCTAAATGTTGGAGCACTGTCGTACACTAAGCGCTGTAATGACAATTTTAGTCGCTTCATACACTTATCATGCTAGTCATAACAGAAATAATTTTTACCAAAGATATTTATGAAATAATTGACATAGTTTGGAAATATGTATATTATAGAACATTAATAGTTAGTTAATTTGTAGGTGTAATGTGGCTAGAAATGTTTTGAATGAAAATGAGTACCACGCTTTAAAGCAGTTGTTTTTAACATTTAATATTCAAAAGGAGGATGTGGTAAATTCTGATATTAAGAATATTAAGAAAAAGCTTAGTCAACAATACCGTAAATTATCGTTAAAATATCACTCAGATAAAAACCCAAACAATAAAGAAGCGGAGGAGAAATTTAAGGTTATTGCATTAAATAAGCCATTTTTTGAAGAATTTATAATAGAGCCATTGGAGAAAGGTCTCAATAAAAGAAATAATTTAATAAAAGAATTACGCGGTAAGTTGTGGAGTCGCAGTTATGAAGAATTGCAAAAATACTTAGATGATAAGTGCAGAAATAAACTCTATAATAAGCAGCAGTCAATTAACAATAATGTAACTGCTTATGTAAAATATTCTTCTTATTCAAATCTCTTAGGAGTTCTTTTAGTATCCTTCACATCAATTGCATTTTTAATAATTAATGGTATTTCTTCTAATGTACCAATAGCAGTAGATTTTCTTGCTCCCTTGTTAGCAGGATCTATTTTAAATCTAGCTGTTAAGAGCATTTATACTAGAAATGGGAAAGAGTTTAATCATCAGACTAATATTTTATTATTGTTTAACTTTGACCAAGAATGCGAAAATTTTTCAAAGAGTGATAGGACTAAATTAAAGTGGCTAAAAAATTCAGTTATTTTGAGCA
The DNA here is from genome assembly GCF_040084705.1 of Wolbachia endosymbiont of Drosophila willistoni. Taxonomy (NCBI): domain Bacteria; kingdom Pseudomonadati; phylum Pseudomonadota; class Alphaproteobacteria; order Rickettsiales; family Anaplasmataceae; genus Wolbachia; species Wolbachia endosymbiont of Drosophila willistoni. The sequence goes on along the minus strand of NZ_CP157591.1, from coordinate 136,946 downwards.
ACACAATCTGTACATCTTTAATGTTTTTCGGTATGGGATTAGATTTAGTTGCCAACGGCTTTGGTATAACTAACTCTATGATGTTATCCGGCTTATTACTTTCATTACCATTCACGCTTTTAATTGTTACTTCACCTATTTTAAATGCTGCAAGTAATTATATTCTCAAAAAGACAGCTATAAATTCAATTGAGGAGCAATTTAAAGGTGATGATCAGTTTATAGAAGTCGATAACGAAAAGCCAAGCAGTACTATGAGCAATCAAAGTTATTTCCCCATCGATCAGTTAATATCATCAAAGTTAGCTATTCTCCATAGCGAAGTCTCTAGCTAGGAACAATGAGCCACAGATTAGTATGGTTTTGACGTTTTGGGTAGAGGCTTTTAATATGTGATTTGATATTGCATCGCCAATTGATTCACATTCAACTGCTTTTATTCCTATGTTATTGGCTTTTTCCCTAATCAAATTTGTATTTGTTGCTTTAGGTTCAGACTTAACACAAACCGCACATAGTAGCTTGATATATGGCTTTAAGTGCTCTAAGAACTCTTCCACATTTCTGTTACTAGTAACACCAAAAACCATATAAATACCTTCAGCAAAATTATCTTTTACCCACTGAGATAGTACTCTAGCACCATCATTATTGTGTGCACCATCTAAAAATAATTGCCAATCTTTCGGTAGTAGGAAAATTAAATTACCTTCTTTTATAGACTCTAGCCGTGCAGGCCAATAAGTGCACTGTAAACCTGAAGTGATATCCTCTTCTCCAATATCAAATTCATACTTTCCACTTAAAATACTACATGCTGCAATAGCATTGCCTGCATTAATCACCTGATGATCACCCTTTAAAGATGGCAAAGGAAATTCTATTGATTGAATAGCTGATTGAAAAACCATTTTGTTGTTCTTTTTTTTGCAATTCCATTCAAGACCTCCTCTATACAAGGGAGATTTCTTATTTATTGCGTGGTGTTCTAGCGTGTTCACTATAGATTTTTCTTGCGGTGCTATTACGCAAGGAACATTAGGTTTCATTATTCCAGCCTTTTCACCTGCTATAATTTCTACAGTAGGGCCAAGATATTCCGTATGATCAAGTGCAATGGAAGTAATTATTGTTAAAATCGGATTATCTATAACATTTGTTGCATCAAGCCTTCCACCCATACCCACTTCAACTAAAGTTATATCGGCTTTATGACGAGAAAAAGCTAAAAAAGCTGCAATAGTTGCAGCTTCAAACAGAGTGATAGGTTGTTCTGCAATTACTGCACGACATTCTTCTAATAAGCTATATAATTCATTATCGTCGATATAGCTGCCGGCTATCACTATCCTCTCATTAAAACTCACTAAATGTGGAGAAGTGTATGCGTGTACCTTATACCCTGCTGCTTGCATTATATATCTTATAAATGCTAGTGTTGAGCCTTTCCCATTAGTTCCAGCTATATGAATTACGGGAGGCACTTTTTTCTCGGGGTTATCTAGTTTGCTAAGAAAGCCTTTTATGCGATCAAGAGAAAAATCATTCGGCCTGCTACCAAGTGGCTTAGGCCAATGAGGCATATATATCATGGATTGTTATTGCATTTTAATTCAGCTATAACGCTTGCTATGCCATGCGTGTCGATTTTTTCACTAAATTGATAACGTTGATTAATAGCAATACTTATTCCACTCATTACAACATCACTTATCAAGAAAGAACTGTTATTTTTAGTAACTTTAAAATCAATATTTGTAAATTCTTCATCACCGTAAGAAAATCTTGTACCAATTAAGCAAGTTTCATCGTCAACTGCTTTTGTACTCATTATGATCATTTCACTATCATGCATGTATTTATATAAAATTTTAACGCACAAACGCGTAAGATACACTTCATACTCTCTTAAAAAATCTTCTTTTTCTTTTTGTTTAACTAAAGCCCAATGTTTTCCTATGACGAATTGCGATATTCCTTTGAGGTTAACATTGTTTTGAATGACCTCCTGAAGCTTTTTTTGCACACATTCCCGGTTTTTTTTATTCTCCTTTGTAGATATACCATCCACTTGTTGCTTCATAGTATGCACAAAAATTTTGTGATCTGTACAATTAGTGTAAGCACTTGAAGAAATTACAATAAAAACAATGATAGTTAAAACTTTAGTAATGTTCATAAGATATATTTATTAGCTATGATACTTAGAATGCAAAGTTTAATAAAGATTAAATAATAATCGCTAGCTTTAATATATCTATAGACACACCTTGTATAAATCATCTACAATTAATTAAGGGTCTGTTCTATGCGTTATGAGTTAAGTTAAATTTCCCGAGAGATAATTTCTAGTCAAGGGAATTGCCTCTGTTAATTTCGTTGAAATTGATACGCGATGCCCACCTTAACTTTAGTCTCAGGAATCTACTAAGGCTGACGGTAGATACGGATCCTATTTTGATTGGTTTAACATTTATGCTTCATCAATACAAAGAACAGGGTGTTTTCCTATGTTTGCCTAATGAAGTATTCCAAATTGTAATTGATGTTGAAAGGTATCCTGATTTTGTTCCTTGGTGCAAAGCCGTTTATATAAAAGAAAAAATTAACAACCAAATGGTTGTGGATCTCCTCGCAGCTTTTCATGGAATTAAAGGTAGATATACATCAGAAGTTACTTCTCTTTCTCCAAGTGGAACAAATGAAGGTTGGATAAAAGCTGTATCATCAAATGGAATATTTAAACATCTATACAATGAATGGCAATTCATTCCCATAGATGAAAATAAAACTATGGTAAAGTTTTATATAGAGTTTAAGTTTAAGTCCAACTCATTTTCCACTTTATTAAACTCAGTATATAAGTATACACAAAGTAAAATAATTGCTGCATTTAAAGATAGGGCTGAAAGCCTTGCTAAACAAAAGTTATCTTGACATTATTAATATAAATGTATAATTTTTTTTAGTAAGTTAAGTGTTTATATTGTAATGATTTTTAGACTATTGTTTTTATTAATTTTCATAAGTGTTAATTCTTATGCAGTTGTTAAGCAAGATTTATCCGATAACCAATACATTCAAAAAAAAACCAATGAAATAACATCAAATGAGCTATTATCGCCATTACCTAATGATAAATTATTAGGAGATCCAAAAGCACCAATTCTAATGATAGAATATGCTTCATTAACTTGTTATCACTGCTCTCTTTTTCATAGGAATGTTTTTCCTAAAATTAAAGAGAAATATATAGACACAGGTAAGATGTTATATATATTTCGTCATTTTCCTTTGGATTACAGAGGGCTAAAGGCTGCAATGCTAAGTCATTGCTACGAAAAACAAGAAGACTACTTTAATTTTAACAAAGCTGTTTTTAACTCAATAGATTCGTGGAATTACTACAATTTAAGTGATTTGACTTTACTACAAAGAATTGCTGCACTAAGCAACTTAAAGCAAGATGCATTTAACCAATGCATTAATGATAAGAAAATAATGGATAAAATCGTAAATGATAAATCACTGGCAATTAATAAACTTGGTATCACAGCCACTCCAATATTTTTCATCAAGCTTAACGATGATAAATCATATATAGAGCATAATAAAGTTAAACATGGAGGGTATAAAGAGCTGAAATATTTCACTAATGTGATAGATAAATTATATGGAAAAGCTATAGTGAAGTAATACCACTGTAGCTTACCATATAAAAGACTCTATGCTGAGTCATTGTTTTTCACTACTGTTTGTTGTTTTTTACGCTCAAACTCTCTTTTTTTACTGTGCCAAGTGTAGTAATACATAGCGATTTTATTCTCTATTAATACTATTGTCCCATCATAAAACTGAACCATATCCATAACTTTTCTCTGAGCTTCATCAAAACGTTCTTTATACTTTTCACGATAAGCTGGATTATGTAGTAACATAACCCCTTCATTCTTGTTAGATTTTTTGTTTAACGTTTCAACTTCACCAGCAATAGTATAAGACATATAACCCCCTCTAATTGATTATAAAAATTATATTTTAAAAAGAGAAATGCGCATAAACAATCCCTTTAATTCTAGCATAATAATCGACTGTTTATTATACTAGTTAACTATAGTACGATATATAATAATTTTTGTCACTTAAAATTTTATACTATGAAATAATAACTTAAAATAAATGTTTTTATTATTTTAAACTATATTATTATATTTATAAATTGTGTATGAATTAAGTCTCCCTAATTTATAATATATGCGTAATAATTTTAGTATAAAATTGTCATACATAAGAAATCTATTTGCAAAAGAATATAAAAAAATAGAAGAATATTGTATTCTTGAAAAAAAGCAACATATTCAAATTGGCCCTGAAGAAGGAAAGCTATTAAGTTTATTTATAAAAATCCAAAAAATCAAAAGTATTGTTGAGATTGGCACGTTATACGGTTACTCGTCGATTTGCATGGCAAAAGCTCTACTAAAAGACGGTCATATATATACAATAGAAAATAATCCTCAACACTCAAGAATAGCAAAAAAAAATTTTAGTGCTTTTAATCTAAGTGATAAAATTACTCTAATAGAAGGCGATGCACTGGAAAAAATTAATGAATTATCAGCAAAAGCACCATTTGACATGATATTTATTGATGCTGACAAAAGTAGTTATCCTAAGTATTTAGATTGGGCAGAGTCATACATTAAACAAGATGGGCTAATCGTTGCAGATAACACTCTACTGTTTAACACAGTATTTTTAGAATCGCCTCCAAAAGAAGTATCAGAAAAATCATGGCATGCCATGAGGGAGTTTAATAATAGATTATCAGATGAAAAAAAATATTTCTCTATATTGATTCCAACTGATGAAGGAATGACTGTAGCTTTAAAGCTAACATAAGTTAAAAATCAAGGTCAGCATAATGTTTAGGAGGGATTAAACCAGAAATCCTCTCTAATAATATCTCACGAAAACAAGGCTTTGATTTAACAATGGAGTACCATTCTTTTAAAATTTTACTTTTTTCCCATGGAAAACTACTTACATAATCCATTACGGAAATATGCGATGCTAAAGTAATATCAGCTAAAGTGAACTTATCAGTTGCAAGCCAAACGTTCTTGTTAATTAAGTGTTCGGTGTATTCCATATGGCAAGGCAGGTTATGCTGAGCTGCATGAAGAAATCTAGAGTCAGGGCTGCGGTTAGTAATTACTTTTTCATTCATAATATACTTAGTAACTTCATTGTAAAATTTGTTATCGAACCAATTGATTAGAGCGCGTATTTTAGACTTAATAATAGTGGATGAACCAAGTAATTTGACGTCGCTATTGTAAGTCTCTTCTATATATTCACAAATGGCATTACTATCCGCTATTACAAAGTTATTATCTATTAACACTGGTACTTGCCCGGTTGGATTGATCTCCATAAATTCATTCCGCTTTTCCCACGGATTTTCATACACTAGATCACAGCCTAATTTTTTTTCTTTTAGAAAAGCTCTAACTTTTCGTGAAAATGGACAAAGAGGAAAATGATATAAAATCATAATGTTCCTCTTTTGTTATACCAATATCCTTTTTTTGTTACTCTATGGCTTGACCTACAACTGTACGAACTTTCTTTGTAGTCCACAGAAGTTTGCGTAGCAGGTAGTGTCATGCAAGTAGCTGACACTGGAATCCAGTTCTTGTTATACAATTGCCTAGTGCGCTCATTTACAGTTAAGTTTTCTGGATCCAAGTAGTCAAGCACTGGGATGACATCCTTTTCGGTAAAAATTGCTCTTATATCACAACATTCATACAGCTGTATGCCTAGGCACTGGGATGACATAAATAAGCGCTGAAATGACATAAATAAACATTGGAGTGACAATCTTGTAGTGACTTGCATGACAACTAACTTTTTGTTTACTTCAAAATAGCACTGTAAAAAATTTAACATATCAAATTATAGAGCTAATATAGGATATACCTTGCTAAATAAAAAAAAAAGTATAATATTTTATAAGGTATGCAGGCAAAAACTCTGTAATTTGGTCAGATCAGAAATGAAGCAGCCATATCAGAACCTTTTTGGGTTGCATACCTATTTCATTATTTGTTTTATCCGAGGCTATGAATATAGCATTAAAACATCGTCCTAGTAGCTTCAAAGATCTAGTAGGTCAAGATATATTAGTGCGTGTATTAGAAAATGCTTTTATTTTAAACAAAATCCCACAATCTATACTGCTCTCTGGTAGTAGTGGAGTTGGTAAAACCACCACTGCAAGGATAATAGCTTTATGTTTGAATTGTTCCCTGGGGCCAATTTTTGAACCTTGCGGATCATGTGAAAATTGTCTAGCAATAAAAAATTCAAGCCATCCAGATGTAATTGAAATCGATGCAGCAAGTCACACTAGCATTGACGATATTAAAGTAATCCTGGGAGATATTTGCTATTCACCTATAAGCTCTAAATTCAAAGTCTACATTATAGATGAAGTACACATGCTATCTAGCAGTGCATTTAACGCATTACTTAAAACCCTAGAAGAGCCACCATCTAGTGTAAAGTTCATTTTAGCAACTACGGAAATAAAAAAGATACCAATAACTATTATTGCACGTTGTCAAAGATTTGATTTACACAACATTCCTGTAGCTAAAATAGTGGAACGTTTAAATGATGTTGCACAAAAAGAGAGTTATTCCATTGAAAAGGGAGCATTAGAATTAATTGCACGACACTCTGGAAATTCAATGCGTAACGCCTTGTTTTTGATGAATCAAGCAGTGCTATATAGCAAAGATGGTGCAATATCCACTAAAAATGTGACAGACATACTTGGCCTAGTGGATAAAGATATTATATTCGATCTATTAGGGGCAATATTAGAAGGTGATTTACAGAAAGCTCTATCAGTGTTTGACAAGGCGGTAAAAACAGCAAACCCACTTAGTATTTTTGAAGGTCTATTGCAAACAATTCAGTTAGTATGCCGTTTTTTGATTACAAAAGAGATTGATAATGCAGTTACAGAGCATGAAAAGAATAGGATAAAAGATTTAAGTATAAAGAGATCTTTAATATTTTTTTCGAGATTGTGGAAGATGTTGCTTAAAGGTATTCAAGATATAAAAACTTCAACATGCAACGATGTTGCTGCTGAAATGATGTTAATTAGCCTCTGTTATCTTTCTGATCTGCCTTCTCCGGAACAGGTGATCAAAAAAGTTCTTTCGCAGAATGTAGAGCAAGGAAATAGACAGGGCAGACCTGTTGCACCTTCCCCCTCTGTCATCCAAGTAGCTGACTACTCGGATCCAAAAAAATATGTGGAAAGTAAACAACAACCCCACTCTGTCATCCCAGTGCGTGACACTGGGATCCATGTGGAAAATAAACAACAAAATTACGATTTTGATAAGATTTTGCAACTATTAAGGCGAAGTAACCAAATTTATCTTTACAAACAACTGTGTAATAATCTACAATTAATAGATTGTAAACCTGGATATTTAAAATTAAAAGCTGTATCTAAGTTGGATAGTAATTTTTGCAATGATTTAAAAAATTACTTAAACCAGGTGACTCAGCAAGAGTGGGTTGTTGCAGTTGATACAGGTTATATAAACAGGGAAGTGAGTAATTTAAATTATGCACCTGCAGTTAAGGATATCCTTGACACGTTTAAAGGTGCAAAAGTAGTTAATATAGAAAATAAGGAGTAAGTTGTGGATTTTAGTCAAATAATGAAACAAGCGCAAGAGATGCAAAAAAAGCTTGCAGAAGCTCAAGAAAAATATGTTGGAAAAGAGTTTCAAGGTATTTCTGGTGGTGGCAAAGTTTCTGTATTAGTGGAAGTCATAAAAATAGGTAGCTATAAAGCTAAAAAGGTGAACATAGACTTAGAACTTATGAGAAATGAGGAAAAAGATATAGTAGAGGATTTAGTAACAGCAGCGTTTAATGATGCCGTTAAAAAAGCAGAAGAAGATATGGCGAATGCAACTTCTGGTCTTGCAGGTATGATGGGTTTACCATCTGGGTTTAAACTTCCTTTTTGAATTTACTACTGAAGTTTCTTTTAGTGTAAGTATTTTTTTTCTAATATTCCCAACGCTAGTACTTCTTCATATAATGTACCTATACTAGCATAGCCCTACGTCATACCGTGATTCATTCCACAACTGTACAAACATTGCAATATGGCACATAGTAAACGATGTCATTCCAGTCTGGAATCCAGCCTTGCCGTAATCTCATCAAGAACATTGTGTTTTAACATAAAACGGCTACTTTTATGCTTACCAACTTAATAAAATTCCTGGATCCCAGTGGGCTTTGTTGCATCACACTTTATGAGATGGTGATTTATGGTAAATTCATGTAACTATCTCAAATTTAGCCATACCAATATCAGTGAACTTATTGAGCAAATAGCATTTAACAAGTAGTTCCTTCTCTCTATTTGTCTCAGATTTATTCCTAAAACTAAACCCGAATGTTTGTTTCAGTCGCGAGAAAAAACTTTCTATATAAGATCTTTTTCCATAACTCATCTCTTTTTTCCACTTCTTTATACCATCTTCATCATATGACTTTATGAGCTTGACTGCAGAATTTCTCTCAGCCATATAGTCTAACTTTGGATGCTCTGCTGCGTTGTTTTTCGGAGGAATTTTCGTTTTTATACCATATTGATTACACAGCTTATAGAGCTTTTCTCTGTCATATGCCCTATCTGCATATAGTACTTTTATGACATACTGAAAATCGACTTCTTTTAGCAAATCACAAGCTCCATAGGGATCAGCCGTTACTGTATTTTACAGCTATGGCTTTTTTGTTGTTTATATTCAACATTACGTGCAATTTTCTCGTTTGCTCATAGCCACGATATTTTCTGTCAGTGCTATTTTCCTTGCTGTGTGTTGTTGTATATACTAATTCCTGCACTGTCTATAGCAATTTCGATATCTTCCATATTATTTTCTGCAATCATTTATCTTAATATTAAGTTTCTTTTGATGCTTGTGAATAGCTGCAAATCTCTTCCTATTTGTTGCAAATACCCTTTTATAAACCCGACTGTTTGTCTTAAACCAATTCTAAAGAAACTGACGATTATATGCACCAAAATCACAACTTTATCACTATAAATATAGTTGCCGCCCTGCATTTTTGGACAATTCTCGTACCAATTTTCTATGGCGTCATTGATATAACAAAAAATGCTTCCTCTTTCTTGGAGAAATTTGTTATATTCATGGCAGTTACTGACTCTCATTTTTTGTGGCATATTTTTTCTTCAACAGTTAAATGGCTATTTATAATGAATTTTGTCAGTAACTGCCAGTTCTTTTCACTTGAGCGATGCAACAAAGCCATCCCAGACTGGGATGACATCGTAGGGGTGCTGGCCTGATAACCGTCATCCCGCTACTTGTTAGCGGGATCTAGAGATACCGCGAATGAATCGCGGTATGACGGTTCGCGGCGGCATGACGATAAGGTTTATACCTTGTCATCCCAGTGCTTGACACCGAGATTGATTTATCTTGTCTACCTTATTTTGCCACTCCGCTGAACGGATACCATATTATGCAGGTTTAGAATTATGCTTTATTCTTACGTTTATGTCTTGGCCCAATACAATCAATAAGTTAAGCAAGTATTCTAAGGAGAACCCTTCGATTTTTGACCTATTGATTTGAGATACTTTAGGTTGATCAATCTTTAGAGCGTTTGCTGCTTTTTTCTGTGTTGTGTACTTCTTACTTATTAATTGTGCAATGACCTTTATTAATTTCAGTTTTGTATCTTTCACATCCCCCAACTCTACTATTATAGGATAACTTAATTGTAAATTTTGCATAATAATAAAATTCCTTATAAAAAAATTACTTTAGTTTTTCTTCTTTAAATAACACATGCCTTCTGACTACTGGGTCATACTTCCTAAACTCCAGTTTTTTGGTGAGCTTTTTTGGATTACGCTTTTTTACATAAAAATAGCCAGTTGATTTTTCTTCACCAGTTTTTGTTATCTTGATTGCAGTGCTGACTAACTTAACGAGCAAAGAAGCATTTTTTTTCGCCATACTTATAATGATATAATAAATTCTATGCGAGTTTATTACGCAAAATACTAAAAGTCAATCGAATAATGCAGATTGCAAAATCCTTGACAATCAACAGTGCATTAAGTAGCATAAAGTTAACTTCAGAATAAAAAGCAAACGGTAGATAAGTGACAAATAGTGGTAAAAGGGTATTATTGATAGAAAATTCTATCTGTTCTAATGAGGTAAGAGTTGCCTTGTCAATTAATAACAAGGTTGTAGAATTTGAACAAGAATTCAAGGAAAAAAAACAATTAAGAGGTAATATATACGTTGCTTATATAAAGCGTATAGAGCCTTCTTTGCAAGCCGTATTTATTGAATATGGGAAAAATAAGCAAGGTTTTTTGTCTTTTTCCGAGATATCTCTAGATTACTTCAACATTCCAGAAAAAGAAAAGGAAACTATCTTTGAGGGCTACTCAAATGACGATTGTATAGAAGAAGCCTCAGCAAATGTTTCTTCAGATTCTGCAGCTAGTAAGAATGTCAACGGATCAGGTAGTGGTTTTGTAAGAGAGGTACCTTTATATAAAAAATACAAATTACAAGATGTTATTTCAGTAAATCAAAAAGTATTGGTCCAGCTAACTAAAGAGGAACGAGGCAATAAAGGAGCTTCATTTACAACATACATAACTTTAGTGGGTAGATACTGTGTTTTCATGCCAAATTCCATGAGCAAAGGTGGAGTGTCCCGCAGAATTGAAGATGCTAATGTCAGAAAGCAGTTAAAGGAGATACTGAGTTCAATAAACTTGCCAAAAAGATCAGGTTTAATAGTAAGAACTGTTGGTTCAGGAAAAAATAAGAAAGAAATTGAGCAGGATTACAATTACTTATCCTCATTATGGCAGAGCATTCAAAAAAATGCCTTCTCTGTAAACGTTCCATCATTAATTTACAATGAAGCAGATGTAATTATGAGATCTGTTCGTGATTTTTGTAGCGATGGTATAGAAGTTATAGTGTCTGGAAAGGAAGCTTTTGAGGCAGTTAGGCAATATGCTAACAATGCACTAAAAGGTAGTAAGTTGCGCTATAGATTGTATAGAGGTTATGCTCCGATCTTTACTTACTACGGAATCGAAGATCAAATTTCTGAGTTATATAGCAATAGAGTAGAATTGCCATCTGGTGGGTCTTTGATAATAACTTTAACTGAGGCGTTTGTTTCAATAGACGTAAATTCAGGAAAGATGACAGGAGAAGATAGCATAGAAGAAACAGCTTATAGAACCAACATGGAAGCAGTACCTGAAATATCAAGACAGGTGAATCTTAGGGGCCTATCAGGATTAATAGTAGTCGATTTTATTGATATGTTGAAATATCAGTATTGCAGAGCTGTTGAGTCTGCTATAAAGCAAGCGTTTAAAGATGATAAAGCTAAAGTTCAATTTAGCTACATAAATGACTTTGGTTTAATGGTATTTTCAAGGCAAAGAATTAAACCAAACATACAAGAAATTAATACTACAGAGTGTTTACACTGCAAAGGTACTGGAAGAGTAAAATCAAACGAAGTAATTGTTTCATCAATACTAAGGGATTTACAACATATTGCTAACAAGAATCGAAATAAGTCTTTTGATTTAGTAGCACACAGTGCAGTTATAGCGCACATTTTTAATAACAAACGCAATACAGTTTCTACAATCGAAAAAGAGTTTAATATTACATTGAACGTTAGTATTGATAACAGTTTAGATGTAAATACATTTGTTTTAAAACAAGGAGATGATGTTAATTTAAACGGTTATAAGCCATTACAGAACTCTGGATACCAAATTGGGGATAGCAGCAATGAAGAAGCTGATAATTCAAATAAACTACGAGGCAATTTTTGGCTGACTAAGTGGCTTTCGCGCCTTTTAAGTTCTAATAACTAATTAGAAACCTAAATTGGGCTTGTAATTAATGAGCCCTATACTTATATATTCTTATATCAGATAATATTTACAATGGGGTACTCATTATGGGAAGAGCAATAGGCATAGATCTCGGAACAACAAATTCTTGTGTTGCAATAATGCAGGGCAAGGATACAAAGGTAATAGAAAATAAAGAAGGGGCAAGAACTACTCCATCTATAGTTGCATTGACTTCTTCAGGAGAAAGGTTGATTGGTGCTCCAGCAAAAAGGCAAGCAACCACCAATGCAAGTAATACCTTTTTTGCTACTAAGAGATTAATAGGCCGTCAATATAGTGATCCTGAGATGAAAAATCTAAGTGTACCATACAAAGTATTTGCAGCAAAAAGTGGTGATGCATGGGTTAAAACAACTGATAATAAAGAATATTCTCCTAGTCAAATTGGTGCATTTATACTACAAAACATGAAAGAGGCAGCAGAAGCTTATCTTGGAGAGGAAGTAAAAGATGCTGTGATAACAGTGCCAGCATACTTCAACGACTCTCAACGTCAAGCAACAAAAGATGCAGGAAAAATTGCCGGATTAAATGTACTCAGAATAGTAAATGAACCGACTGCTGCAGCACTTGCTTATGGTCTTGATAAGAAACATGGGCACACAATAGTAGTATATGACCTTGGTGGTGGTACATTTGACGTTTCAATACTTGAAATAGGTGATGGAGTTTTCGAAGTGAAAGCAACAAACGGTGATACCCATCTTGGAGGTGAAGACTTTGATAATGGAGTAGTGAGTTATTTACTAGATGAATTCAAGAAAAGTAATGGCATTGATTTGAAAAATGATCCAATGGCTATGCAAAGAATCAAAGAAGCTGCTGAAAAAGCGAAAATTGAATTATCAAGTGCAATGGAAACGGAAATAAATCTACCGTTTATTACAGCTGATGCAAGTGGTCCAAAACACTTAAATATGAAATTAACGAGAGCAAAACTTGAAAGCTTAGTGAATGATTTAATCGAAAGAACTATGGCTCCTTGTAAAAAAGCTCTTGAGGATGCTGGTTTATCTGCTAGTCAAATTGGCGAAGTGGTTCTTGTTGGTGGCATGACTCGTATGCCAAAAGTCATAGAGAAAGTTAAAGAATTCTTTGGCAAAGATCCACATAGAGGAGTTAACCCTGATGAAGTTGTAGCAATTGGAGCTGCAATACAGGCGGGGATCATTCAAGGTGATGTAAGAGATGTGTTACTACTTGATGTGACCCCACTTTCTCTTGGTATTGAAACTCTAGGAGGAGTATTCACTCCACTTATTGAGCGTAATACTACAATTCCTACTAAAAAATCTCAGGTGTTTTCAACTGCAGAAGATAACCAAACAGCTGTTACAATTAAGGTGCATCAGGGTGAAAGAAAACTGGCAGTTGATAATAAGCTACTCGGTCAGTTTAGTTTGGAAGGGATACCTCCTGCTCCGCGCGGAAGGCCACAAATTGAAGTGACATTTGATATAGATGCAAATGGAATAGCACACGTTTCTGCAAAAGATAAAGCTACTGGAAAAGAGCAAAAAATACGCATTCAATCTTCAGGTGGTTTATCTGATAATGAAATAAATCGCATGGTAAAAGAAGCTGAAGAAAAAGCGCAAGAAGATGAAAAGCGCAAAAAGTTTATTGAAGTGAAGAATCAAGCGGATAGCTTAGTCCATTCTACAGAAAAGTCTCTGACAGAGTATGGTGATAAAGTTTCACCAGAAGATAGATCTGCTATTGAAAATGCAGTTAACGAATTAAAAGAAGTTAGTAAATCTGATAACATTGATGACGCTGATTCAATACAGCAGAAAGTTACTAATCTTTCTCAATTATCTATGAAACTTGGAGAAGCTATGTATCAAACATCTCAACAAAATAGTGCTGAAAATGGCTTTTCATCAGAAGGAAATCCAAATGATAAAGAGAAAAAAGTAGTAGATTCTGATTATCAAGACATAGATAATAAAGAAGAGAATAAATAATTGTGATCACTTTTCCTGTCATCCGAGTAGCTGACACTGAGATGACAGGAGGAGCATATTGTTGCTTAAAGAAACCATTATGGACATTATTAAGGCAATAGAAGAAAAGATACGCGATTCGATAGATGTAATTGATATCAACATTATCGATGAATCAGCAAAGCATGCTGATCATTATTTTGCTTCATCTTCAACATTACCTTCGCACATTAAATTAATATTAATATCTGACGGCTTTATTGGAATGAGCGTTCTAAAAAGACACAAGTTGATTTATGAGTTATTGAAGGGTGAGATAGAGCTAATACATGCAATTTCTCTTCACTTGTATACGCAAGATGAGTACAATTTAAAAAATAAATAATAAAAATGTGAAGGAAGAGTCTATATTAGTTAAAGCAGGAAGAAAATTTAATGACTATAAAGGTTCCATGAACCCGCCAGTTTATCATTCTTCTACCATATTATTCCCTACTTACAAGGACTACTTAAATGCAGCAAATGGAGAAAGTATATACGATGTAATCAACGATGGTGTTGCAAGGGATTATAGCTACAGTAATGTTGGTACTCCTACTGTTCATTATCTTTCAAATGCACTGGCTGAAATTGAAGGGAGTGGACAAGCGCTTATTTATCCTTCCGGACTATTTGCACTTACTTTTGCTATTCTAACTTTCGCTAAAGCAGGCTCGCACGTTTTAATTCAAGATAATAGTTATTATAGGCTTAGGAGGTTTGCAGAAAATGAGCTACCAAAAAGAGGAACAGAAGTAACTTTTTATGATCCAACACAGGATATAACTGATTTAATTCAGAGTAATACTTCATTGATAATGATCGAGACTCCTGGTTCTGTAACGTTTGAGATTTCGAATATAGAGCATATAGTAAAAGTTGCTAAGGAACATAAAATTGTGACCGTTTGTGACAATTCATGGGCCACTCCTTTGTTATTTAAGCCGCTTGATTATGGAGTTGATGTTGCACTATATGCGGTGACAAAGTATCTAGCTGGTCACTCAGATTTAGTGATGGGGGCTATTATTGCTGAAGGTGAAATTTTTAAATTGCTTTATGAGAGCTATAAAAATTATGGGGTAACCATTCAATCGCACGACTGCTACCTTGCACATAGGGGACTTAGAACATTGTACACACGTATGAAAAGGCACCAAAATACAGCAATGGAAGTGGCAAAGTGGCTAGAAAAACATTCAAAAATCAAAAAAGTTTTGTATCCAGCACTTCCCTCCCATCCTCAACACGAATTATGGAAAAGTTACTTCAAAGGAGCAAGCGGCACATTCAGTATAGCACTAGATAGAGAATATTCATGTGAAGAACTAAGCTGCATGGTTGATCACATGAAAATTTTTGGTATCGGTGCTTCTTGGGGAGGATGCGACAGTTTGATATTACCAATAGATCGTAGATCTATGTCAAGATCTGTAATGAATTCAGATTATGGTGGAAGTTTTATACGGATATTTTGTGGACTGGAAGATCCTGAAGATTTAATCTCTGATTTAAATGCTGCACTAGCAAGGTTGCCATGTTTGAACACTAAAACTGGCAGATGAAACTGAGAGAATTACTGCATAACATTATTGATGTTAACTTTGATATTGAAATCAAGGGCGTTACATGTAATCCCAATAGAGTAAAGGAAGGTTATCTTTTTGTTTGTGTGTCTGCGGTGTCATTCCAGCGCGTGACGCTGGAATCTAGAAAACCAGCATGTATCCAGATTTTTCTTACTGAATCCCAGTATCACGCACACGACTGTGTAGACGTTGTCATACAAGGAACCAAAAAAGATGTCATCCCAGTGCTTGACTACTTGGATCCAGAAAATTTAATTGCAAATGAACACACTAAGCAATTGCATAATAAAAACTGGATTCCAGTGTCAGCTACTTGCATGACAAATACTCCGAGTTTTGCAGTGCTTGACCACCCAAACCCTCAAGAAATATACAGAGAAATAGTCAGCAGGTTTTATCAATTCAAACAGCCCAAATATGTTGCTGCTGTAACTGGTACAAATGGTAAAACTTCAGTAGTAGAATTTTGCCGCCAGATCTGGCAAAACTCTGGCTATAATGCTGCGTCTATTGGAACACTTGGAACATGCATCAATAATGACAGAGAAGATAATAGCGATAATCTTACCACTCCAGGCGCAGATGACCTTTATTCCACATTATGTGGTATAAATAGTAAGAACGTAGAACAATTAGCATTAGAGGCTTCAAGCCATGGAATTGACCAATACAGAATTCATGGACTTAGGTTCACTGCTGCAGCTTTTACTAATTTCTCGCAAGATCATTTGGACTATCATAAGAGTATCGATGAGTATTTTGAGGCTAAGAAAAGGTTATTTTATGAGGTACTACCAGAGGGAGAAACAGTAATTTTAAATGCGGATATAAATGAGTACCATGCATTGCTTAAAATAGCTGAAAAACGCAGCAACAAAGTTATCACCTATGGAAAAACAGGTTCTGATATTACTTTATTAGAGCAAACACCAACCCCTAATGGTCAATACCTTACAATTAAAATTGGCGATGAAATTTATAACATGTTTTTTCCAGTTTTGGGGCAATTTCAAGCATATAATCTGTTGTGTGCAATTGGTATAGTTACCTCGTCTGGACTGAATTACAGAGAAATATCTATAGGTAAACTCGTTTCTCCACCAGGAAGAATGGAAAAAGTTAAACCTTTTGCATTCGTGGATTACGCACACACTCCAAGTGCGCTTAAACAAGCCCTGTTGTCTTTAAAATGGCACTTCAACAAAAAAATAGTCCTAGTTTTTGGATGCGGTGGCAATCGTGATCGGAAGAAGCGTTCAGAAATGGGTAAAATAGCACAAATGTATGCAGACAAAGTAATAATCACAGATGACAATCCGCGTGATGAAGATCCTGCAAAAATTCGCCACGATATTTTGCTATATTGTCCTAGTGCACTGGAGATAGGGGACAGGAAAGAAGCCATAGAAAAAGGCATAGATATTGCCTATAACGAGGGTATGATTCTGCTGGTTGCAGGAAAAGGACATGAGAAATTTCAAATCATAGGGAATCAAACCTTTGAGTTTAGTGATGTTGAGGTTATTAAAAGTAAAGTTTTATCTTGACCTATATACTCTGACCAATTTCCTGTACAGAGCTCTCTGTTCCTTCCATTTTAGTGTTAGGTTTTGACATTACGTACGCAATGCAAACAGATACTAATGCAATGGATACAGATATACCAATAGTTACTAGTATAGGTAATTCAACAATGTATCCAATACCCGCCACTATCAATGCAGTTGCAATACCACCTACAGCAATCATTTTTGCTTGCCTTTTTTTCTTACATTCCATTTCTCTCTTATGTTTTTCTTCTTCTGCTTTCTTTAAAGCAGCAGCATTTTCCTTATGCTTCTCTTCTTCTGCTTTCTCCAAGACAGCAATCACCTCTTTGTCTGTAGCAAACATACTGGGAATGGAATTATTATTATCTAGTGCTAAAGGACTAGCTCCTTTATTTAACAGGCACCTCACTGCATTTATATGATTATTAGTAGCAGCAAAATGCAGCGGTGTTGAGCCAAGTTTAGAACATGAGTGAATATGTGCTCCTTGCTCCAGTAGTAATTCTATTATTTCCGTATTACCGCTGCTAGCGGCACAATGCAGAGCAGTGTGTCCACCACCATCGCGTGTACTAACCTCTGCACCTTTCTCCAGTAGACGTCTTACTGTTTTTACTAAGCCTTTATGAGCAGCAATGTTTAACGCAGTAGTATAATACCTAGAAGCATGGGTAATCTCTTGCCGTATTTCAAATAAATGATCTATGTGAAAATTAAGTCTTTTCCACTGATTGTATGTATCTTGGTTACATGCGAGCAGCTTTTGCTTAATTTCTTCAATTATGTCACTTTCTTTTGATTCTTGCTCTATTTCTTGGAATATAGCATCAATTTCTTGCTCTTTTATACTCATACGCTCCCCAACAACTATTCAACTATAAATTATAATTTTATGGATATAGTAAAAGCAAGTCAAGATTTTATGTAATAGCCTCACAATCATTCACCGTTCTTGCAAGTGATAGCACTCTCACTTCTTTTGCACCGGAGTTTAAAATTTCCTGAGAGCAAGATCTTACAGTTGCTCCGGTTGTTACCACATCATCAACTAATATCACGATTTTATTTTCGATAATTTTCTTGTTGCTTGTTTTAAAAGCCTTCTTTAAATTTTTTTCACGCTGTTTAAGTGAAAGACCAGCTTGAGGCGCAGTATGGCGAAGGCGTTTTATTGCAAATGGCGTATAGGATAAATTGGACAACTTACTCAATTCTTTTGCAAGCAGTGCTGCTTGATTATATTTACGTTTAAACAAGCGCATTTTATGTAACGGTATAGGGATTATGATCTCTGCGTTCTGAAATGTATCCTGATTAGCTTGGTGTATCCACTTTGCATAGATTTTTACGTAATTCAAATTATCAAAAAATTTGAAATTTATAATCAGAGGTTGTCCGGAAACAAGTAAATTCAAGCATATTCCCTCTTTAACATAACCCTACTCATAGCTAGGTATATGAAATTCTCAGTGGATGTTGTGAGTAAATCATACTCCTTCGATAGCCTTCTATTCCTATTAACCCAAGCAAAAGTCCTTTCTACAACCCATCTTCTTGGCTGTACTTTAAACCCTTGTTCTCTTGTTGGTAGTAGCTCAGGTGGCGTATCTTTGTGCACCCAAAATCTACATGGAGGCCTTTTAACAATTTCAATATCTATGTCATATTCTTCCTTTATGTGATTCTTTAAATTTCTTCCTTGGTATCCCATGTCAGCCCACATTTTTTTAACTTTAGTATATTTTGTTCTCATATTGTTTAATGCTATTTTAATACCATCTCTATCATTTTCGTTAGCAGCGCCTACGTAACAACCTAGTATAAAACCCTGAGTGTCTGTAATTATATGCCTTTTTCTACCCTTTACTTTTTTACTTCCATCATAGCCTTTGATCCCCCCTTTTCTGTAGTCTTTACAGATTGACTATCTACTATACAGGCACTCGGCTGCTCATTCCTTCCTATTTTTCTTCTACTATATTTTGTAATTTCATAATTCATTTTCTCAAAAATTCCCTGCTTCTTCCATTGCCTGAACTGCTCATACACAGTCTTCGATAGCGGAAAATCATTTGGTAAATACCGCCATTGACACCCTGTACGCAATACATAGAAAATTGCTTCTAATATTTCTTTTTTGCTATACTTTGGCAGCCTTCCTCCTTTCTTGTATGATACTCTGAAGTGTTTTTCTATTCTTGCCCATTCCCTTTCGCTTAGATCTGTTGGATACTTTTTTCTCATCTTTACCCCGTACTAAAATTTCAGATATTATAGCCTTTTACTTGTTTCCGGACAACCTCTAATATGGAAGATATCGAAATTGCTATAGACAGTACAGGAATTAGTATATACAACAACACACAGCAAGGAAAATAGCACTGACAGAAAATATCGTGGCTATGAGCAAACGAGAAAATTGCACGTAATGTTGAATATAAACAACAAAAAAGCCATAGCTGTAAAATACAGTAACGGCTGATCACTATGGAGCTTGTGATTTGCTAAAAGAAGTTGATTTTCAGCATGCCATAAAAGCACTATATGCAGATAGAGCATGTGATAGGCACAAGTTTTATAAGTTGTGTAACGAATATGATATAAAGACAAAAATTCCACCAATAAACAATGCGGCAGAACATCCAGAAATAGATTATATGTCTGACAGGAATGCTGCTATTAGGTTAATAAAATTATACGGTGAAGATGGCATGAAAGAATGGAAAAAAGAAGTAAATTATGGGAAAAGATCTTATATTGAAGGGTTTTTCTCAAGATTAAAGCAAATATTCGGATTTAGTTTTAGGAATAAATCTGAGATAAATCGAGAAAAAGAACTAAATGCTACTTGCTTAATAAATTCACTGATATTGGTATGGCTAAATTTGAGATAGTTACATGAATTTACCATAAATCACCATCTCATAAAGTGTGATGCAACAAAGCCGTCTGGAATCCACAACTGTACGAACGTTGTAGTTTGGACCACCAGTGGGGTGTCATCCCAGTGCCCAGACACTGGTTCTATGCAACTTAATTAAAAACGTTTGTTTTAGTGTAAGACAATTACCTTTAGCTTATCAGCTCAGTTATAAGCAAAATTTCTGGATTCCAGACTGGAATGACACCATTTGCTGTGCAATTTACCTTCAAAAATGAATGTTCGTACAGTTGTGAACCTGTGGCAGGTATTACATAAGAGCATTTCCCTCTTCTAAATTAAAACGCACTTTTGCCTCCTTTGCAGTCTATACTTTAGATGTATTTAATTTACAAATATTAATTATTTATTAATAATGGTGATATGTAAATATAGTTATAAAATAATTGTTACACTTGAATTCCTTCCTGGTTTCTGTTGTTATCAGAACATTTAAAACACTTTAAGAAAGCTGCTTAGTTAAATTAACTTAGACAAGTAAATAGCAGTTTTGCAGCCTGTTTTTATGAATGATGATAAAATGTTGTAGCCAAATGCGCTTTCAGCATTGTGCTGAATTGCAATATCTTTGTGCTCTAACTCCTCGTCGCGAAATTTACTTATAGTTTCTCTTAATTCCCCATCTTCTAAATGTGAAACTTGCTCTTTGTAGTGCTCCCCGATAACTTCTTCAACTGCAGCAGTGCAAGCCATAGCAGCTTTTTTGCCCATAATGGCAGTTGCAACGCCAAGCGACACTCCTAAAACACGCCAAACAGGCAACAAAACAGTAGGACGAACTTTTTGCTCTTTGATTTTCTCATTAAAATAGTGAAAATGCTTTTTTTCCTGCTCTTCCATTTCAATTATTTCATTGATTATAGAAGATTTCTTAAGAATAAATTTTTGACCAGAATAAATGCAAATAGCTCCATATTCTCCAGCGTGATCTACTCTAATTGCCTGTTGCAAGAACTGATTGTTGCTGTACCTTAAATTATTTAGATTTCTTTCTTTCTCCACAATACACCTTACCTGATACGAACAGAGCTACTATGAGATAAATTAGATTCCATGTTGCTAAGGAAACACCTAGAACGTAATGAGGTCTGTCACAAGATGGAGAGTAATTAGGATTTAGTAGATTATTTCTGAGCTCTTCTATACTAACGTTACTACTTGCTTGCTCTGTACAACCTAAAACATCATGAAATAAGTGAAGTTCAAGACCTATATGATAAAAAGATATTACTGCACCTATGAGGTAGCTGCAAAACATTGCATAGATTAGAATTTTGTTGTCTTTAAGCATGCACGCTACTGGAAGTAATCCAGCGATATAGTAAACTATTCGCTCGTATGTACATAACTTGCATGGCAGCATGTTGAAAAAATATTCTAGCACATATGCAAAAATTAGAGCAGCGGCACTCGACAGCAGAAAGATTGCAGGAATTCTGGAATTATTACACATAACTTTAAGTAAATTATCCCTGAAAGTATAAAGCAGAGTATTCATTTTACATAGGGATTTTTATTTTTTTTCAAAAGCAATCTAACTGGCACACCGTCTGCAAAGAAATTTTTTCTGAGATCGTTAATTAAATAGCGTTTGTAACTTTCATCAACACTTTCAGGTATGTTACATATCAAAGAAAAAGCTGGAGGTTTAGTACCAATTTGAGCGATATACTTCATTTTAACTGCTTTGCCTTTTACAAGAGGGTGAGAATGTTTTCCTACAGCATCTATGAGCCACTTATTCAGTTTTGCAGTGCTGATCTTCTTGTTCAAGGATTCACTCACTTCAAGACACTTATCTATCACATCACCGCAGCGCATGCCTTTTAACGCAGAAATTGTTATAGTTGGCACTTCCAAGAATAACCTGGTTACTTCCTGTTGTTTGACAAATTTTATTAACCTGCTTCTGTCATCCTTACCTATTAAATCCCACTTATTTAAAACAACAATAATCCCTTTCCCTCCCTTAATTGCAGCTTCACCAATTGATAAATCCTGCTGCTCAATACCAACTAGGGAGTCTAGCATTAAAACTACCACATGAGAGCGCTTGATTGATTCCATGCTTTTCTCAACAAATCTTGATTCTAAGCCATCTACAACATTCGCCTTTCTGCGGATTCCGGCAGTGTCAATTAGAGTAATTAACTCTCCATCATGATCATATGTAATATCCACAGAATCACGTGTGGTACCTGGCTCTGAACTTGTTATTAGTCTGTTTTCTGCAAGTAAACCATTTAAAAAAGTTGATTTTCCAACATTCGGACGGCCGATGATCGCGATCCTCAGCCTACTCAGTTCATTGTTAGGTAACTCAGTGTTCTCGTTAAAATTTTCAATAACACCAGCTAATGCATCATAAAGATCAACCATGCCAAGATTATGCTCGGCAGAGATATACACCGGGCCAAGAAAATCAAAAAACTGCAAATAATCAACATTTTCGGATTTATGACTCTCGCATTTATTTGCTACTAGTATTACAGGTTTATTTATTTTTCTCTTCAGCCACTTTGCAAACTCTTCATTTCGCTCATTTTGCACTTTTGCATCAACAAGAAAGAAAATTATGTTTGAATTGGATAAAGAAAATTCGATTTGTTCAATAACTTGTAGTGAAAAATTAGTTTGGTCGTTCCATCCTCCTGTATCTATAACTTTAAACTCCAAATCGCTAATTCTCCCCATTCCCTCTCGCCTATCCCTTGTCACTCCTGGAATGTTACTCACTACTGCTGCTTTTCTTCCTACTAATCTGTTGAATAGGGTCGATTTTCCAGCATTTGGTAGGCCTACTATGGCGATTTTTAGCATAATTCAAGGGCATGTTCTATATGAAGTAAATTATAACCGAAACTTTTCAATTTAACTATTGACTTCGTAGATTATATAAGCATACTACAGTTAGAATTTTTTTATTTCGTTATGTAAAATATGGGGTAGTTATGCTAGTGTCAGAGCAAATAGAGAGTGTAGATAGAGAAGAATTAAAGCAACAAAATCATATACATAAAGATACAGAGTATTCGGAAGAGACGACAATATATGGGCATATTAATCAACATATGGAAAAAAACATCTCAAATACATTGCATGAAATATATGATGCTCTTATGTCATATAACGAATCGGAACAGCCAATGGCGTCAACTTAAGAACTTTCATTAGCAAACTCTCCTAAAGACATGATGGCGTTTAGGCTTATCTACTTTATTGCGGCTGTCCCGGTCGGATTTTAACTTTAGCGCGTATACTTAAAAAGGGCTTGAAAGTTTTTTGGCGCAATAAGTACCTGATAGAGTTTCTGCCTCATTACACTAAATAAAACTGAAAAATTTAAACGATACTCAGTAATTTGATCTGGGTTCCAAGGCCCTTGTGCATCACACATATGAAGCGATAATATATTGCACATGACCAAGTTTGCCCAAAATTCTTGTAATACAGCCTCTCCAGAAAAATTCTCTAACTCTGCTCCTACTTTGAGTCGTTTATAGCACTCCTCTATGTGCCACCTTAACACATAAGCTTTGCTCCAAAGTCTCGGTCAAAAACTCTGTTTCTCAGTTGGCTAATGTCAGCACTATAACTCTTACTTTCTGTCCTTTCATTTTATTTTTTAGCTTTTCATTTTCTAATATAAAATCAAAATCTAATTCGCCAGCGTTCCCATAGCTTACTATAATTTCTTTTTTGCAAGCGAAAAATAAAATCTACTTCCAAATTATAATGCTGCTGAATGAATTTTACTGAAGACGATCATAGATAAATAATAATTTCTCTTGATTTAATAAACGCATTTGAGTGATAACTTCGGGTAATTGCTCTGCCGCCAACGTTTGTTCACCTATATTCCAAGCTGCAAGACGAGCACTGCAAATCAGCGAAGTACACAAATCAACAAACAAATTGCCAATGGTGCCTGTTGTTCCATTTGGTTCAAACTCGGATACAATTTCCCCAGAGCTGGGTAATCTCATACCAGAACCATCTGCTGCAATAAGTCTATAGCCTCTCCAACTCAGGTTCATCCTGATAGGCTGTTTGGATGCTTAAATTCTTGAAAGCCTGTATGGCAAATCTTATATCTTGCTTTAGAAAAAGCTTGCTTTGAGGGTACATGTCAATGGCTCCATAAGTTCACATTCTATTCCCAAACTTTTTTTAACTAACTTTAAAATCATAGAAAATACTGTCGAAAAAGGAAGTTTTCTTGTTCGTGTAAAACTCAACACAATGGATTTTCTGAAAAGTTTTCGAGTATATTATATTTTTAATTTGTAGAATAAGGTTTTTTCCTTTTTGCATATTTCACCTAAAAAGGACACATTTTAGACTTCTTTGTTGAAATAAAACAGAAACAAAAGTGCTGTCCCTTGCACTCTTTGGATAATTTAATGATAAAAAATTTGGAGAGAAATTTTATACACTATCGCTGATATTTTTCCTTAAGTTGACGCCATTGCCTGAACGGATACAACTTAATTTTTAATCTGCAGGAGTCAAGTTGAGAATGTCCAATTTTCCACTTTCTTTATAGCATAACATACTTCAGCGCCTCTTGCTCCTCTTGAAGTCCAATGGGCTCACCACTTATGTGTAAATTAATCGTTAATGTTGTACACGTTCTTTTCTTTTTCTACTCTCTCTTGCTCTTCAATACAATATATAGCAAGCGGATTAGCTTTAAGTCTTTCGACTCCTATTTCTTCTCCTGTTCCATCGCAGTAACCATAAGTGCCTAATTTTATTTTTTCTAACGCCTCCTTAATTTTTTCTTTTCTATCTTTTCGACGCTTGATTAATTCCTCGTTTCCACTATCTTCATCAGAATAGTATGTATCAATACTATTATCTTCTAGTTCTTGTTTCTCTAACTCAGCGAGTATTGATTGTAACTTTAAGCTGAAGTATTCCAGTTGTTTTACGCTCATATATTCTTCATCTTCTGAAGGAGTGTAATCTTCTGGTGACTTTATTTTTGGTAACTTTTCCATAATTGCATTATCAAAAAAATAATAAAACCTATATAATTTATGAACAAAAAATTATACTACCTCAAAGTAAACACTATAATTTATAATAAACATTTAAAAGCCTAGTATGATCGACTCAGTAAAAAAATTAGTAATAGATGATAAGAACTCTACCTATATAGTATGTATTTTTATCATGATGTTAAGTTTATCTTCATTTACACTTAAAAACAACAATAAACAAGAAGTTATGTTAACATTAACATGGATATGTGCTACATTTGTTTTGCAGATTTCTACAAATAATTTGTTTACATCTGATTATCATGATGGAATATTAGAGCAAATCTTTGTACAGCCACTCTCTTCTAGGCTTATAGTTGCTTATAAAATTTTCGCTCACTGGTTATTATTTGGGTTACCGATTTCAGTAATTTCTTCCATATTCAGCTTTGCAATTCTAGGCAATAGTATTGAACACTCAATAGCAGTTGGAGTGTCTTTATTATTTAATACGCTGATAATCACTAATATTTCAGCTACTGGAAATGCATTGATGATTGGTCAAAACAACTTAGCATCAGGAGTATCGCAAATTCTTGTTTTGCCAATGATAATGCCAACCTTTGTGTATTTTAAAATGCTAACTCAATTTGAAAATTTATCCTTGAATATTTATACACTACTAATCACCATCTTAGTTTTTGTTATTTTGATTGTTAACAGCACCATAACTACTCACATGGCACTAAAATTTGCTGTGGAACAGGATTGAAAAATCTTACTGTTATTCAGTAGACTTCTTGCATAACCTAGAAAAAAGGCAAATAGTTATTATAGATTTAGGTTTATTGACAATTTGAAAAACCTTCATTCCAGCATCCTTCCCTGTCATCCAAGTAGCCCTTCGTTGTCATCCCAGTGTCAAAAACTGGGATAACAGCTAACCTGACAACCGTCATCCCGCTACTTGTTAGCGGCTAAGAGATACCGTGACGGTATGACGGTTCGCGGTGGCATGACGATAAGCCTCATCATCCCGCTACGTGTTAGCGCCGCGGCGGTATGACGATTCGCAGCGGCATGACGAGAAAGGGGCTACTTGGATGATACCTTTTTTCTACTTAGTTTGGGTTATGCAAGAAGTCTATTCCTTCATAAGGAGAAGTAGTTAAAGGAATTTACTCTATTTCTCCCTCTTTTTTTATTATTTTTAATCTATAGTTAACGTAAAAGAGATATGCAAAAACTCTATTGATCCATAGTCTGCAAATTATTAATAACACTTACTTTAAAGAACCTCACTTTACGCTGATCTTTGAGCGCTCTTCTGTGGTATTTTGTAAGAGTATAACTTGTGAAATCGTCTTCCCTATAGATTAAAGAGTTACACTGCTTTATATGTGATGCTATCCACTCTGCATAGTCCTGATGATCGGTTGCAATGAATATTTCCCCTGTTATAAGTATTTTTTTTGCTAATAAATTTAAAAATTCCGTATTAATTAATCGTCTTTTATTGTGACTTCTTTTTGGCCATGGATCTGGAAAGAGAATAAAGAATCTTTCAACACTGTTATCAGGAAAATTTGCAATCAATTCTCTTGCATCTTCTGTCCACATTAAAATATTTTTTATGTTCTGTATTTCTATGTTTGTTAGCAAGCGAGAAACCCCCTTTAAGTAGGGCTCACATCCTATAAATAATAGATCAGGTTCATTGAGCACCTGGTAAAGCATATTTTCACCGTTGCCAAAGCCTATTTCTACCCATATTCTTTTTTGTGAATTTACAATTTTCTCTATAGATTCCTTGCTGTTTTGAATAGAATATTTTTCCAATATTTCATCAACATCAGGTTTTAGCCTGGACCTTCTGGAGAACGATCTAATCCACTTGCTATTCTTAAATAGCATATTCTTGATACATATATAATTTTCTCACTATATTTTATATAGCTTAAACAATTCTCGAAATGAGTTAATGAAAAATTACTTGTCAATAATTGTTAATATTATATAATATATGAGTTCTAATAAAGTTTAAGTTAAAGGTATGAATAATAATAATCCAGTCGTAAATCTACCGGTTACTATCAGAAAGCTATCATCAAACAAATTTATAGAAGAGATATGTCAAGGCCAATTTGAGGATCAAGATAATACCTTGTTTGAAGATTCTTTTGTTAACAAAATTAAAGAAGGAGATGTGGTAGAAGGTGTAATTACAAGAATAAACCCTAACGACGTTGTGGTTGATATTGGTTTAAAATCTGACGGGAGAATTCTGATCAAGGAACTCGGTTGTAATGATGAGGTCATTATTGGCTCGAAAATCAGAGTTTATGTGGAAAGAATTGAAGATTATCATGGTAATGTTGTTCTTAGTCGTGAAAAAGCAATTAGGGACGAAAAATGGAATAAGTTGGAAGAAGATACAGTTACAAGGGCTGAAGTAAGCGGAGTTATTAAACGCTCAATTAAATGTGGCTTTATTGTTGATCTTGGTGACGGAATAAGCGCTTTTTTACCGCTGAGTCATGTGGATTTGAAGCAAGTAAAAGATGCGAAGCACCTTATTGAAACTGAACAAAAGTTCATCGTGCTTAAAATGGATAAGAAGCAGGGCAATATTGTAGTATCAAGAAAGCTGGTGTTAGAAAAATTGCACGCTGGTGAAAAAATTAAATTTTTAGAATCTTTAAATGAAGGCGATATAATAGAAGGGAAAATAAAAAGTATCACTCATTACGGTGTATTTGTCGGTATTCATGAATCAGATGTAGTGGGAGTTATAGATGGATTGTTACATATTACAGATATCTCTTGGAGTAGGGTAAGTCATCCGTCTGCAGTTTTTACTTGTGGTCAGACTATAAAAGTTAAAATTATAAAAATAGATAAGGAAAATGCTAAAATTTCCTTGGGTGTGAAGCAGCTAGAAGATAGCCCTTGGCAAGATGCAGAGTCAAAATATCCAGTTGATAGTGTGCATAAGGGTTATGTAACAAGCATAGAAGGTTATGGATTATTTGTTGAGCTTAGACCTGGAATTGAAGGTTTAGTGCACTCGTCAGAAATAACTTGGGTTAAGAGTAATTTACCAGTTAGTAGTCTCGTAACAAGGGGACAAGAAGTATATGTAAAAATTCTCAGTATTGACATTGCTAAGAGTAGGATGAGTTTAAGCATGAAAAGGTGTGTAGACAACCCTTGGCAAGTATTTATCAATAAATATCCTCCTGGTTCTATTGTTTCTGGTGAAGTGAAGAATAATACCGGCTCATATGTATCTGTTGCTTTCGGTGATTCTGAAATAGATGAGAACGTAGAAGGGACAATATATGTGAAAGATTTTAGTTGGTCTAAAAATGGTTCAGATGAGATAAAGAAGTATAATGTAGGTGATAAAATAGAAGCAAAAGTAATAAGGGCTAACGTGAATCGGGCAAGAATTTATCTTGGAATAAAACAAATAGAGTATGATCCTCTTGAAGAACTGATAAAGAAAGTTAAGGTAGGTGATAAAATACAGGTTATTGTAGATAAGAGAGAAGATAATGGACTAGTCGTTGAAGTTGAGAACGATGTAACCCTTCTAATAGATCAAGAGCATTTACCAGAGAATAAAAAATTCTCTATATCAGAAAAAATAGAAGTTGAAGTATTGGGTGTTGAAGAATATAACATAGCATTATCTGCTAAGTGATAAGGTTTACTTATTTTGGCTTCATATAAATGGCAACAAAATCTGATATAATAGCGAGGGTAGCAAAAAGACATCCTTTTTTAGATAAGGTTGTTATAGCAGCTATAGTTGATAGATTTTTTGGGATACTTTCAAGCACATTGAAACATCATAATAGAGTTGAAATTAGGGGGTTTGGTTCTTTTTCAGTTAGAAGTTATAACTTGAAAGAAACAAGCCATTTAATGTTACAGAAGTTTACAAAGAATCAATACTTTAAAACATATTTTCGTAGCAGTAAAAAATTATCTGATTTGATAAATGAATAAAAATTTATACCATAAATAAGATGAAAGTAGGGGTTTGAGTTTATACTGTACGATAGAAATTTTTAGCACCATATGCAAGTAGTAGAAATAGTTATACGTAATAACACATATAAAATATCTTGCGAAAGTGGGAAGGGGAATCATTTATTACGCCTTGCTAATAGTTTTGACAAGTTAGTTAGTTCTGTATCTCAAAAAACTGGAGGTAAGGGTTCGGATGCATTAAATTTCTTACTTGCAGCACTAATTCTTGAGGATAAAATTTTAGAATTAACAAAGCGATTAGATGAAGTAAATCAAGAGCGCGAAAAGTATAGAAACGAGAAAAGAATAGAATATACTGAGGTACTAGATAAGGTAAATAAGATTATCACTAATCTTGAGTGCATAAAGGATTAGCTTCAATAAAGCAAGCAATTAAATTGACTATCTGACTATTCAAGCCAGGAGGGAGGTTTGTCTTACGAGTTATGTAACAATATAATTCGTAATCATCAAGATCAACTATTTTTTCGTATTCGATTAGTTCGCTTAAGGAAAATTTATCAAGATATTTCAATGCGAAATGCCCTAAAAGTATATCGGTTTCTTTGCAACCCCTATGCCAGCTTCTATATATTAATTTTCTTCTGAGTAGTGAGGTATCTGTCATTACAATTAAACTTTTTTTAATTTAAAAGTTAAACTAAATACTTGTCAAGCGAGGCGCATTTTAATATACTTAACATTTTGTTAAGATCTAAATATACAGGTGGAATTAATTTCTAATCTTATCCATCAATTTAGCGATGGAATATATTATTTTTTATCATTTTCTTTAATAATTTCTGTCATAGTATTCGTGCATGAATATGGGCATTATGTTGTTGCCAAAGCATGCAAAGTTAAAGTTGAATCTTTTTCCATAGGTTTTGGTCCTGAAATTTTTGGTTTTAACGATAAGTCTGGAACTAGATGGAAATTAAGCGTTGTTCCATTGGGTGGTTATGTTAAAATGCTAGGAGATACTAATGCAGCGAGTGTCCCAGCTGATCAACAAGAATTAACGGAAGAAGAAAAATTGTATTCATTTCATACAAAACCGCGTCATAAAAAAGCAGCAGTAGTTTTTGCAGGGCCTTTTGCAAACATGGTATTTGCTGTTATAGCTTTTACAATATTTTTTAGCATAGCAGGTTATTATCGCACTCCACCGGTGATTGAAAATGTAATCGAAGGTAGTGCAGCTAAGCAAGCTGGTTTGTTGCCAGGTGACACTATTACACAAATCAATGAGCATAAAATAAAATACTTTGAAGATATTTCACGTGTGATAATGTCGAATCCTAAAACAAGAATGGAGATTGAGTATAGCAGAAATAATGAGAAGCACAGGACCAGTTTAACTCCATTAATAATCAAGGACAAAGACGTTTTTGGCAACACAATAGAAAGAGAAACTATAGGGATTATTTCAGTCAATACATTAAAGCAGTCGTCTTTTCTTGGGGCTGTGAGCTTATCAGTAAGTGAAACTTACCACACTATGTGCTTAACGATTAAAGCTATCTTTCAAATTATTGTTGGTAAGAGGAGTGCAAGTGAAATAGGTGGACCAATAAAAATCGCAAAATATTCAGGACAATCAGCTAAAAAGGGATTTATTATGGTTCTATATTTTATGGCAATCATTTCAGCTAATTTAGCTGCAATTAACTTGCTGCCAATACCACTGCTAGATGGTGGGCATTTATTTCATTATATCATAGAAGCGGTTATACGTAGGGATTTAAGCTTGAAATGTCAAAAATATGCAGCTATTTTTGGTGCTTTAGTGTTGTTTTTGCTTATGGCAACTGGAATGTCAAATGATATTAGGGATCTTTTTTGAAATAAAATATGAAAAAGCTATTTTATATACTGGTAGTGGTTTTTATTTCTTTTCCTGCCCTGCTTGTTGCTTTAGGAACTGCGGAAAAAGTGCAGGTGAAAGATGTCAAATGTATTGGTAATGAGAGGGTAAGCAACCAGACAATAGGGTTCTATATAAAACTAAAATCTGGTGATTATATAAACGACGATGATATAGACTCAATTATAAAAGATCTATATAAAACAAAGTTATTTGCTAGTGTTAATGCTTACATAGATGATAAAAAAAATTTAGTAATAAAAATTCAAGAAAATCCACTGATTAACAAGGTAGTGTTAAAAGGCAATAAGTTATTTAACAGCAAAGAGCTGCTAAGTAATGTGATTCAATCAAAGTCGCTAACTATTTTAACTGAAACAAAATTGCAAAACGATTTAGTGAATTTAGTCACTACTTATAGAAATAACGGTAAGATTGGTGTTAAAATTGAATATGACCTGAATAAGCTTTATGGCAATAGAGTCAATCTAATTTTTAAAATAAAAGAAGGCAAAACCTCTAAAATTAAGGATATAAGATTTATAGGCAACAAAAACTTTTCTGAAAATGAGCTAGAGCAAGTTATCAAAAGACATAGTAATGACATATTTAGTAAGTTATTTAGAGCTATTTTTAAAGGCGGAAATCATTATTCACCGCAATATCTATTGATTAACACAGAATTGCTCGATCATTTTTATTCATCTAAAGGATATATTCAAAATAATATTCAACCAATTGTTGAGGTTGATAATAACAATCAAACAGAGTTAACTTTTTTGATTGACGAAGGACAGCAGTATTTATTTGGAAATAATGAGGTTAATATTGAAACTGAAATTCAGGATTTGAGCCTAAAAGAAGAAATATTGGATTTTATAACAGAGGAAAACGGTAAGATATTTAATAGAGTTAAAATTAATAATACAGTAGAAAAAATAAACAAATATTTAAATGAGAAAGGATATATATTTGCAAAAGTTAATCCAGAGTATGCACAACGTGACAATGTTGTAGATGTAACCTACAGAGTGCTGCCGGGTAAAAAGATTTATATAAATCAAATTACAATTGATGGTAACGATCGCACTTTAGATAAAGTGATCAGAAGTAAGCTAAGTGTAGCAGAAGGTGATGCGTACAATATATCTGAGATTCAAAAGTCACGTAAAAAACTAATGAGTAGTGATTTTTTTGAAACAGTGAAAGTAAATAGTTATGCAGTTAATGATAATGCAGTAAATCTTGACTTAAGTGTTAAAGAAAAAAACACTACTTCGTTGTATTTGGGAGGAGGTGTGTCTCTTCCTGGTGGAGCATTGATTAAAATTGACCTCAAAGACCGTAATTTATTTGGTACTGGAAAAGAGCTCTCTTTTGCTCTTGAAAAAAGTCAATACGTATTTTCTACTGATTTAGAGTTTGTTGAAAATAATTTTAACGATTCTGATACGTCACTAGGCATGGGTGTATTTTATGAAAAACAAGATAAACCAAACACTACTTTTGATAGTTGCGATATGGGATTTTTTACAAAGTTATCATATAAAGTCACAGAGAACTTAACTAATTCCCTTCGCTATTCTTATAAGTATAATCATATACACATGGATAATAAGGGTGGACAAGACACCGATATCTCTGAAATAATACTGGACCGAAAAGGTAAACATCAGATTTCATCAGTGGGATACACGTTGGCATATAATAAACTGGATAACCTCTATACTCCAAAAGAAGGGTATTTACTGCGCTTAAGTCAGGATATTTCAGGATTGGGAGGAAACGTGAATTTCCTGAAATCTGAATTCTTATCTTTTTATACGCACCCTATATTAAGCAAAATTGACGATGATATAACGCTACGCTTTAAGATGGCGGCAGGTCATATTTTTTCTTATACTGATGAAAATCTAAACATTGGCCAGCACTTTTTTAAAGGGGGTAATGAGATTAGAGGGTTTGACCTTTCCGGTATTGGACCAAGAGCAGAAGACAAAAATAAAAGCTCATTAGGAGGCAAAACTTATTTTAATCTAACACAGCAAGTGGATTTTCCTCTACCAAAACTATATGACTATGCTGGTATCAAAGGCTCACTATTTGTTGACTATGCAACACTTTTTGGCTTAGATGATAAAAATAAGAAGTATGAAGGGAAATACTATGATAGCAAGCTTGTGAGAGTGTCACCAGGTTTTGGCTTTTCAATGCTTTCTCCTTTTGGTAGACTTAGATTGGATTTCGGGTTTCCTTTAGTAAAGGAATCTTATGATATAATACCATCACCAAATGTTAAATTTTCTATTGAAGCGGGGATTTGAATGAAATATATACAGTTATTTATATCAGTTATTGCCTTAATTATTTCCTTATTTGTGGGGTATAAGTTTGTAGGATATCAACCTCAGAACACAAAGGCTGCAATTATCGATAGTGAAAAAGTCATCAATGAATCTCTTGCTCTGCAAAATATACAACAACAAATAAAGGAGCAGAATTCTAGATTACAACAAGAATTTGAAAATGAGTTAGAAAAACTTAAGCCATCAAAAGAAGAATTTGACCTTTTGTCAGAAGAAGCAAAAAAGGAAAAGACAGGACAATTTAATAAGCACACTGTAAATGTTAGAGATAATTATGCTAAAAAAATGTTACATTTAGAAGAAAGCTATAGAGAAGCAGTAGAGAGTGTTTTTAACAAGATAAAAGAAGTCGCTAAAAAAACGGCAGAAAAAAACAACATAGATTTGGTACTATTTATTTCAAAAAAGAACCAAGTTTTATACTCCATGGATGAAGTTGATTTATCAGATGTGGTATTAAACAATATAAACAAGGAAATACCTGAATTTGCTTTAAAAGGCATTGAATAGACTTATGCAATTTAATATCAGTGATATTATAAAAACACTACCACATTCTTATCCGTTTCTCTTAGTAGATAGAGTTATAGAGTGTGATCCTGGTAAAAGTATAAAAGCAATCAAAAATGTGACTTTCAATGAGCCATTTTTTATTGGCCACTTCCCTGGTCATCCGATAATGCCAGGAGTCTTGATAATTGAATCTCTAGCTCAGGCATCTGCTATATGTGTTCTAGGTAAAGAAACAATAGAAAATAAAGTTGTTTACTTGAGATCCATTGAAAATGCAAAATTCAGAAAGCTAGTTACTCCAGGGGACACATTGATTCTTCAAGCTAACATTCAAAGTGTGTGTTTAGGTGTATACAAATTTAGGTGTATTGCATCTGTTAGCGAAGAAAAAGTTGCAGAAGCAACAATCTCAGCAGTATTGCAAAATAAATAAAATCTTCATCTGTAAGAAACAGCATGTACACTTTATAGTATAGCAATGAAGCTGAATTTCAAAATCTCATTTTCGAATCTATATACTCGCAATGGATTAACAAAATTAGATGAGACATTTTTGAATTATATTAAATCATGTGATGAGAGCTTGTTTTGTTCATTAATTGAAGCAAGAGAAAAAGCAGCTTCTTCTTCGATGTCATCCCAGTGTCACCTCCCATCATCCCAGTGTCACCCCCCGTCATCCCAGTGCTTGACACTGGGATCTAGAAAACAAGAAGAACGGTCAGCTACTTGGATGACAGATAGCCAGCTCATTATAGACCTCTCATATTTACTTGATGAATTTATTGCAAAACTTTTTAATGTTGAAAAAGAAATAGAGGAGCTAAAGAAAAAGCACAACGACTTTGCTGTAATATATAAGTGCAAAAGATTATTTGTCCAACGCTATGCATTGAAGAAATACACTAATGTGGCGAATATAGATATTACTAACAAACTCAGTCATTTTCTCACTTTGCCAACAACAGAAAAAAATTTTGCTGAGCAGGTGATGCATTGGTTTGAAGATAAAGAAAATCACAAAGAGGAAATAGAACTTGCGGCACAATATGCAGTGTGGAGAGTAAAAAATAAACAGAGTATATTATTTAGCATACATAAAAAAATTGACCACGAAAACCTCATACCATTTTCTAAAAAAGAAGTAGACAAAGTTGAAGTGCTGTATTCAAATGAAGTAAAAAGACGATACGGTTTTGACCTAACAAGTGAAAAGGCTAGTTTAGATAAAGCATTGGATAATGCTCACTACTGCATATTTTGTCATAAGCAAAGTAAGGATAGCTGCTCAAAGGGGCTAATTAATGATGACAATACTTTCAAAAAGTCTCCACTTAGAGTTGAACTGCACGGCTGCCCACTAGAGCAGAAAATATCAGAAATGAATCTGGTGAAAAGCGAAGGGTACAGCATAGCAAGTCTTGCAATTGTGATGATAGATAACCCATTATGCGCGGCTACTGGACACAGAATATGCAATGACTGCATGAATTCGTGCATATATCAAAAACAAGAACCCGTAAATGTGCCAGCAATTGAAACAAGGATTCTGGATGATGTGCTCAGTTTACCGTACGGATTTGAAATATATTCTCTGCTCAGCCGTTGGAATCCTTTAAATTTTCAGCGTTCATTGCCAAGAGAAAACACCGGAAAAAACGTTCTAGTTGTAGGCCTTGGTCCTGCTGGTTTTAATTTAGCTCATCATTTGTTGAATGATGGGCATAACGTTATTACCATTGATGGACTAAAGATTGAACCTTTGATCGATAATTTCCAGCTAATTAAAGATTTCAAACACGAAAAATTGAGTGAACGCACGGCAGGAGGGTTTGGTGGGGTGGCAGAATATGGCATTACTTCTCGGTGGGATAAGAATTACTTAAAGATTATTAGATTACTGCTGGAAAGACGTGAGAATTTCGTACTTTATGGAGGCATTCGTTTTGGTGGCACGATTAATGCTGATGACGCGTTCAACTTGGGTTTTGATCACATCGCCCTAGCACTTGGCTCTGGTAAGCCACGAATGATCAAAATAAAAAACATACTAGCTCGTGGAGTACGCATGGCATCTGATTTTCTGATGTCGTTACAACTGACTGGCGCTCTTAAATTTGATTCTATAGCAAATCTGCAAGTTCGTATGCCGATAGTTGTCATAGGGGCGGGGCTTACTGCGATTGACACTGCCACTGAAGCTTTAGCGTATTATCCAATTCAAGTAGAAAAATTTCTTCTTCGTTATGAGATATTAGTTGATAAGTATGGAAAGGACTGTGTTGAAAAAGATTGGACAGAAGAAGAGCGCGAAATTGCGAATGAGTTTATATCGCACGCACAATTGATCCGAGAAAAGCAAAAGTTAGCAAAAAAAGAGAATAGAGAAATAAAAATATTAGAGTTAATGCAGAGCCTTGGGGGAGTGAAAGTTATATATAGAAAAGAGCTAAAAGATTCACCAAGTTATCGATTAAATAGCGAAGAGGTGCAAAATGCACTGTCAGAAGGAATTTACTTTATTGAAAACTTAGAGCCAGTTGAAGTTGTGACGGATAAATATAACCATGCTGAATTAATAAAACTGATAGACACAAAATCCGGCGAAATCAAACGTATAAAAGCACGTTCTATTTTTATAGCAGCAGGTACTGAGCCAAATACAGTTATTGCAACAGAAGATAAAAAGCATTTTAAATTAAGTAATGGGTATTTTACTCATTTGAATTCATCAGGAAAAGAAATAGACCCAATATTTTCTCCTAAAATGCAAAATAAAGATAGAATATTAGTGTATAAGCAAGGCAATAAAACAATCAGCTTTTTTGGTGATCTTCACCCTTCGTATAGTGGCAGCGTCGTGAAAGCTATGGCAAGTGCTAAAAACGGCTACCCTATTATTTCTCAGCTTTTGAGTGGAGTTAATAGCTTCGTTTCTGTCATTCCAGTGTGTGATGTTGTGGGCCAGAAAAAAAATGCGTGGTCAAGTGTTGAAGACCTGGCTAATAAAGAATTATTTAATAGAATCAAAGAGCAATTCACTGCAAAGGTTATAAAAGTTCAATATTTAACAGACAAAGTTGTGGAAATAGTGATCAAAGCACCACTTGCGGCAAAGAATTTTAAGCCTGGGCAATTCTTTAGATTGCAAAATTTTGAAACCAATGGCAGAAAAGCCAATAATACAAACCTTGCTATGGAAGGTATAGCCGTAACCGGCACTGAAGTAGACAAAAAAAAAGGAATTATTTCCACTATTGTGCTGGAAATCGGCGGCTCCACTAATTTATGCAGACACTTAAGAGAAGGCGAGCAAATAATTCTTATGGGCCCAACTGGCAGACCTACTGAGGTTTACTAAGTCTCAATATTAAAGTGATGCCAAATTTTATTTCAAAAAGTAAATAATTTACTAACGCTCGTGCACAAATTAAAAATAAATTATGCACGAGTGTAGCGTTATGAATTAGGAGTGCTATATTAAAGCTTACCTCACTATTAAAGCTGTCGGTCAGATTAGATTAAAAACCTAATCTGACCGGTTTCTCTATAACCCTCTAAACTCTGATATAATTATATGATAATTAGTTTAATTAGTGGTTAATATGCAAATTGATTTTATTCATATATTGAGATAGCATAAACCATATTGGTTTTAATTATTGTGCAACTTTATAAATCGTCACTGTTACTTCTACTGACTGTATTAATAGTTATAGTCCTAAAATTACCTGAAAATTTGAGCATTGCAGTAAATTGGTCTCTCCCAATTCTAGATTTTGATTTATCTTTTCGTACCATACTAATATCTTTTTTATCAGTTGCATTTTTAGCTGTTCTACCAGCACAAAATTTGACTTTTTCAGAGATGCTATCTTTTGCTGCTTACACTATTAGTTCACTTTATGCAGTTTTATCTGAACATATGATATTGGTTATAATATTCTGTGAATTAATGACCATCAGTGCATTTTTTATTATCGCAGCTAGCTGTAGAGATAGTGGACCTGCAATAAGGTACGCTTGTGTACACTTTTTCGTTGGAGTTATATTAATAGCAGGATTGGCACTTCAAAGCACTAACCTGATAATTTTGGGTTTATTGATAAACTGCGCTTGTTTTCCTTTTTCATTTTGGGTTGTTGATGCATATCCTGCTGCATCGCTACATGGCACCACATATCTCTCTTTATTTACCACTAAAGTCTCTTTTTTAGTGATGCTTTTACACACTTATAACCTATGGCAAGATTGTACTGAAATATTAGCGCTTGTAGGCGCCATCACTGCAATTTACAGCATTATATTTGCTTCTCTTGAGCAAAATATTCGCAGATTTTTATGCTATAACGTTGTAGGACAAATGGGCTTGCTGATTATTGCAGGAAGTTTGCTCAGTCCTTCGGAAAAAGCAATACCAATTTTGATACTGCATATAATCTTCTCTCTTGTTTATCAATCATTATTGTTTGTGGTCAGTAATTCGATTATTTCACAAACAAAAACAATTAGTTTTAATGGAGTGGGTAAACTGATGTCAGTGGAAGGCATGTGTGCTATAATCGCAATACTTACAATGGCTGCATTTCCTGGAACCGTTGGATTTATCAGTAAATCATATATCACAGCTGAAATTGAAATGAACACTGTTGCCTTAAAAGGGTATAAAAATTTATATAAGCTTCTAAATTTGCTGCTTCATTTAAGCGTGGGGCTAAAGTTTCTTTATTACTTATTTATTGCAAAAAGTAAGTCAAAACCTTTAGCAGAGAGAGGAAGCAAAATGACTATGATTATTTTAGCATTTATATGCGTAATCGCTGGCAATCCTTACTTACCTATTTACAATAAACCTTCGATTTTCGATTTTGTGTACAACACAAAAAATATTTGGTCGCAATTTAATTTATTACTATGTACCACTTTATTGTTTATTCCTTTACGCAAGTTATTTTACCCGAGAGTAAATTTTAAAATGGATGTTGATTGGATTTTTAGAGCTTTCATACCCTATATTATCTTGCTGTTCAATCAGTTAGTCTCTAAAACTAGAGAAATGTTTGCCAGCGTAGTGCAAAACTTGACTAATCCACTTGTTGGTTTATACTTTAATAATATTACTAAACTTAAAGAAGTGCTGAGTTATAACTCAGTGAGTTTTGTTTCAGCTTCTTCTCTCTTTTTAATGAGTATTCTACTAATGCTATTATGTTTAAATCGTTAACTGAAAGTTTAAATTCTGTATTTAGTAAACTGAGAGGAAAGTCAATCATTTCTGAAGATGATTTTAATCTTGCCATGCGTGAAATACGCATAGCCTTAATTGAAGCTGACGTTTCACTTGAAGTTGCAAAAAAATTCATCAACGACATTAAAGATAAAGTGATTGGGGAAAAAGTCATAAAAAGT
Organism: Wolbachia endosymbiont of Drosophila willistoni; assembly: GCF_040084705.1. Taxonomy (NCBI): domain Bacteria; kingdom Pseudomonadati; phylum Pseudomonadota; class Alphaproteobacteria; order Rickettsiales; family Anaplasmataceae; genus Wolbachia; species Wolbachia endosymbiont of Drosophila willistoni. Next base: position 97,645 of record NZ_CP157591.1, on the reverse strand, counting down.
GTTTCTCCAGCACAAATGATAATTAAAATTGTACAGGATAATTTAGTTGCAGTTCTCGGATCAGAGAAAAGTGACTTAAATCTAGCAGTTAAACCCCCTGCTGTGATTATGATGGTGGGCTTACAAGGTGCAGGTAAAACAACTACCTCAGGAAAGCTTGCTTTAAAACTAAAAAAGCAAAAGAAAAAAGTGATGCTTGCCTCTTTAGACATTTATAGGCCTGCTGCCCAGAAACAACTTGAAGTGCTAGGTAAACAAATAGATGTGCAAACTTTACCTGTAGTAATAGATGAGAAGCCCATTACAATTACAAAAAGGGCAATAGCAATAGCAAAGAACGATAATTATGATGTATTAATACTAGACACTGCAGGCAGGCTTCATATTGACAATAATATGATGAATGAGTTGAAAGCCGTAAAGGAAATAGCTTCACCTGCAGAAGTTATTTTAGTAGCCGACGCAATGATAGGCCAGGATGCGGTCAACATTGCCAAATCATTCAATGAGGTAATAGGTGTAACCGGCATTATTCTCACCCGTGTTGATGGTGATGCACGTGGTGGTGCTGCTCTTTCTATGAAAATGATCGCCGATTGTCCAATTAAATTTATTGCTTGTGGTGAAAAATTAAGTGACCTCGATGATTTTTATCCCGATAGAATTGCAAAAAGGATACTTAGCATGGGTGATGTTGTCTCATTGGTTGAAAAAGCTGCTGAGATTGTTGGTCAGGAAGAAATTGATAAGTTACAAAAGAAAGTGAAAAAAGGTAAATTCGACCTAAACGACCTAGTGGGAATGTTAAAAACTCTGAGTAAAATGGATGGCATTAGCAACATAATGAAATTCATTCCTAGTTCATTTACAAAAAAGCTAAGTAGCAGTGTGCCAGATGACAATAAAGTGAAAAAATATATAGCCATCATAAACTCAATGACTGAAAAAGAAAGGCAAAATCCAGATATTTTAAATGGCAAAAGAAGACTTAGAATTTCTAAGGGGTCCGGAACAACTGTAACTGACATTAATCTTCTAATTAAGCAGTATAATCAAATGAGCTCTATGGTAAATAAGTTCAGTAAAGTTGACCATAGTAAACTCAAAGAATCTGATTTGATGGATATGCTAAGCAGAAAGTAAGTCAGCAGGTAGTGGAATGAGACAAATCATCAGTAAACCTTTAGCTATATCAAAAGCGGCTTAGGTCTCGCAAAAAAATTTACAGCTTCTTGCTAGCCAAGAAATTTATTATTAATTTTAAGAAATACTATAGCTGACCCAAGCAACACGTCATACCGCGATTCATTCGCGGTATCTCATCCGCTAACAAGAGATCCCGCTAACAAGCAGCGGGATGACGAGTTACTATACCGCTGCGAACCGTCATACCGCCGTGGTATCTCTAGATCCCGCTAACACGTAGTGGGATGACGATTGTCAGGGTAGCTGTCATCCCAGTAGCCTCTTTCTCTTGTCATCCTAGTGCCCTGACTACTTGGATCCAGGAAAAAGAATGGTGTCATGAAAGTAGCTGACACTGGTCTCCATCCAAAAGGGTGTCATCCGAGTAGCTTGACTACTTGGATCCAGGAAACTTAATTGCAAGTAATGCATTGGGTTTGGTGAGTATGGGTTTTGCGTTATAGAATGAAGCACTTTTTGTGAATTTGTAAAGAAAACTGGATCCAAGTAGTCAAGCTACTCGGATGACATCATCCTTTTTTTTGGATTCCAGACTGGAATGACAGCAGTCCTACGTCATACCGCGATTCATTCGCGGTATCTCTAGATCCCGCTAACAAGCAGCGGGATGACGGTTGTCGTTTAGCTATAAATATTTAAGAAATTTACTAAACAGAAAAAAAGGCAAAAGAAGCCCCGTAGTTGGCTAATTACTTACATTATACTTTCAAGTATGGCGTTTTTTTATTCTAAACGCTTAATAACCGCGACTCAGCTGCTTTTAAATGCAACTAACCTCAGCTATAAATGTTTAAGAAATTTACTAAACAGAAAAAAAGGCAAAAGAAACCCTAGGGTAGCTAGTTATTCACTATCCATTTTTTAAGTTGGCGTTTTTTTATGTTTTAAACGCTTTATAAGCGCGTTTCAGCTTATGTAGGTAGAAGTTTGATAAAGACATAAGGTGCACATAGTGCAAAAAATTAAACATGAGACGCCAGATACGTGAGTTTTTTTGTCATTTAATCTGTACAGAGAAGATAAATAAATAGCTTCAGTGTTTATGATAAGGGGGCTGGCGGAGTTTGTCAAGTAAGTTTTTTCGTTTCTATTGTAATGACAGTTATGGCCTGTGCAAGAAATCTATTGATTTACAGCAGGTTCTTTGTTACAGTCCACAGTTATGCAAAGAAACTTAAAGCCTCATGAGTTTATTTACAGCCAGTGGTTTACATAATTTGGAGCTGTATAGCTGAGTATTGTATATGATAATATTGATAACAAACGATGATGGCTTTGGAAGTGAAGGAATAAAATTACTCAAAGAGGTTGCACGGAATTTTGCGTCAGAAATATGGATAGTGGCACCAGATACTGATAGAAGCGGAGCTGCAAGATCTCTTGATTATCCAGTGAAACAATCTATTGGAATAAAACAACATAGTGAAAGGGAATTTAGTGTGTCTGGTACTCCTGCAGATTGTGTCATTATTGCGCTAAATAAAGTTATGAATAAAAAACCAGACTTAATATTGTCCGGAGTAAATATTGGATCAAATGTCGGGGACGATATTTGTTATTCAGGAACAATTGGTGCTGTAATGGAAGGTGCTGCAAGGTCTATACCTTCTATTGCGCTGAGCCAAGTTTATCATGATAAAATAGACTGGCACAATACAAAGGTTTTTGCACCAAAGGTTATTGCCAAGCTAGTTAAGGTTGGTTGGCCTAAAAACATAGTGATGAGTGTAAATTTTCCTGCTACGGAAAAAGTAAAAGGAGTAGAATTTGCTGAACAAGGTGAATATAACATTGATGGGGATTTAACTTTTACTGAAAATTCGAATGGCTCTTTTAGCTTAAATTGGTCTCGAGAGCACTCAGGCAGTGGTAGTATAAATAAAATAAAAGAAGGATTTATTACTATTACACCGGTAAAATTAGATTTTACAGATTATGATACTTTGAATACTATGAAAAATTCTTGTGCAGACGAATTTTCTTCTATAGCTGACTGAGAAAAACATTTGCATTGCTCCTAATAGATATTTTCTATTGTGTTATCGCGAGCAATTATTTTTTCTTCACCTGTATCCATGTTTTTAATCTTTAAAGTTTTACTACTCAATTCTTCATCGCCAAAGATTAAAGCAGCTTTAGCATTTGCTTGATTTGCTTTTTTCATTCGGGTTCTGAGCGTTCCGCTATATTCATAGATTACATATAAACCATTTCTGCGCAATTCATTTGCAAGTGTTAAAGCATGTTTTTCAGCCTCTCTACTGATTGGAATTAGGTAAATAGGTCGCTCTTCTTTCGGAGAATAATTGATTAACTCCATTATGCGCTCAATACCCCCTGCAAATCCTATTGCTGGAGTGTGTTTTCCACCTACTGAAGATACTAAATTATCGTATCTTCCACCGGCAAAAACTGCCCCTTGTGCACCTAAATCCTCTGTAACAAACTCAAACACTGTGTGGCAATAATAATCCAAACCTCGAACTAGTTTATTGTTTACGGTATAAGGTATATCAAGAATTGTTAATCCATTTAGTATTTGTTCAAAGAAATCTGAGGACTCTTTCGTATAATAATTGCTGATTTTAGGCGCATCAGAAATTATTGATTTATCTTTCTCATCCTTGGAATCCAGTATTCTGAGTGGATTTTTGATCAACCTATTTTTGCTATCTTCTGATAGATCATTTTGATACTTTGTAAAGTATAAGATCAAAGCTTCTCTATATTTAGTTATTGTTTCACCATCACCTAAAGAGTTGATTTCCAGCTTTACATTTTTATTGATGCCAAATTCAGTTAGTAAGTGCTGAGCGAGTGATATCAATTCAATATCAGCTTTTGGATCTTCTATGCCAAAAACCTCAAAATTTATCTGATGAAATTGCCTTTGTCTTCCCTTTTGCGGTCTTTCATAGCGAAATGCAGGTCCTGTTGAGAATAATTTTATCGGTGTTTGCAGTTTTTTTTCAATGAGTAGCCTGACAATCGCTGCAGTGAACTCAGGACGTAAAGTTATGCTCTTTCCCCCTTTATCATTGAAGCTATACATCTCTTTAGTGATGATGTCTGAGCTATCACCTAAGGTTTTTGTAAAAACCTCCGTGCACTCAAATATTGGAGTTTGGGTGGGCAAAAAGCCGTATAAACTTGAGATTCTGTTTGCTGTTTGCTCTATGTATTTAAACTTGTACCATTCATCAAACAGGAGATCTTTTGTTCCTCTAACCGTTTGATTAGTCATAGTGTGGTCTCTATACCTGCAATCTCTGGTATGTGGTAGCTCAACATATTTTGCACTCCTTGCTTTAAAGTAATTGCAGCACTTGGGCATCCAGAGCAAGCTCCTTGCAACTCAACATAAACTATTCCATCTTTATAGCCACGAAATTTGATATCGCCACCATCTTGAGCAACTGCAGGTTTGATATGACTTTCCATCAATTCTTTTATTCTATTTACAATTTCTATATCATTTTTATCAAAAAATTCTTCATCTGGATCATTCACTTCTTCTTTATCTAGTGCTTTTCCACCAGAAGTAAAGTGATTCATGATTGTAGTTAAAACTTCTACTTTTAATATATCCCAATTAATTCCATCCAATTTTGTTACTGAAATAAAATCATGACCGAAAAATACTCTTACCACATGCTCTATTTGAAAAAGATTTGCTGCTAGTTTAGAATTTTTTATCTCATTCGCATTTGAAAAATCAGCAGTTTCTCCTTCGTTTAAAATTTCAAATCCAGGAAGGAATTTTAGCGTATTTGGGTTTGGTGTTTCTTCAATCTGGATGAACATGTTATTTACCATGACAATTATAATTGTTACTATTTAATCATAAAATGATAAAAAAATATACATGTCATTCATCTTTTTTCTTTTTTTAGTATTCATAGTAATTACATTTGTCTTGCCTAGCGTTGTTATATTTTTTCTTTTCCTGACAAAAAAAAATAATATGAGTTTCATGATGAACTCTATATTGAGTAAGTTTTTGAACGAATTTAGTAGCAGTAGAAGTTATACTGAAAATTACACTGGTGATAACATGTCCAAGGATGAAGCATTAAAGATACTGGGGCTGAATCCTGAGGCAAGTCAAAATGAAATCAATAAAGCATATCAAAATTTAATGAAATTAGTTCACCCAGATAAGGGAGGCTCGGAATATTTTGCGCAAAAGCTAAATGCGGCACGTGATAAATTGTTAAAAAAGTGATCTTAAAAAAAGTTTTCGTTTAACGAATTTCTTCCTTTGCTTTTTCTAAATACTCCAATATTGCTTCATGTAGTGCAGTCCATGTTATCTGTTCTTCCAGGGAAGGTATAAATTCTTGTCTCCAAGCATTCTTAAACTCCTGAAACCACTGTTTTTCAAAACCCTGAAATTCTAAAGAAATATCTACTTTAAAGCTATCAATTAAACTGGAAACTTCTGCAGCTTTAGAGCTATCTAGTGATTTTAAAGATAACACTCCACTCTTTAAAATCTCTAACTCTTCCAATACATTAAGCTTAAATGGTTTATAGAGTGAAGACCATATGCGATATCTTAAATAAGAATCATAGTATAACTTAATTTTGTACATTAAAGTGGTAGATGCATCAGGAGAAATGTTATTCTCATATTGTGCAAGAGAAGATAATAAATTCTCATAATCTACTTTGCTTAAACATGGTTGTAGAGTCGATTTAATTTTTTCACTAAAGGTTAGATAACTAGAAGAAATGCCATGACTATATTCACTAAAGAATTCAGGAAATATATCTGCTTGTTCTAGTTTAAGAGGTAGATCTTTTCTAATTTCTCTTGGTAAATTATGTATTGAAAACTGATAAATAACCCATACAAAATTCTCATCAAACTCATCTGAGTAATCAGCATTATTATCAGGAAAAATTACATTACCTTTCTTATCATTCCAAGGTTCTATCTTATAGAAAAATCTGTTCAGCCTTTGTTTTAATTTCAAAATACCTTCATTTCTATCACCTGCTTTATACAATGTTTTGCCCATTTTGTGTTTAGCATCTTTAGGGTTTATTCTGTCACTTATGTGCAATCCAATTTCATTTTTCTCTAATAACTCCCAATCAAACAATTTGTGTGGATCTGGTTTACGCATTGTATAGCCAAGCTCTGGATCATACACTATAGTTCCTATTTCAGAATGACTAAATATCATATCCCTTTTAATTTTAAAACGCTCCATAAGGTATAAAATCAGCTCTTTAACAGATCTCATTTGCTCTTCCGGAAAAGGCTCAAGTCCTGTGTTTACAATTTCAATACCTACAGAATAGTTGTTAAGCTTCCGTAACTCTTCAAGCTTACTATCTACCTTAACTCTTGCATAACTAATACCAGCATGCCATGCTTCTTTCTCTAATGGAACCATTAAGGTGATGCTGCCATCCTTATCGACAATAAAATGAACTGACAATCCTCTAGCATTCAGCGTATCTTTTGTACCTTTTAGTGTTGATGTTTCAGTATGGTGAACTATAACCATTAACACTTTTTTACCTGCCCTATCACCATAATTTAAAGCTGAAGCTGGATCTAAAAATAACAAATCCTGATCTTTCAATAATGGTAATTTTTCTTGTAAATCTTGAAAATCATTCTCGATATTGCTTGAACTGGATACTTGCCCAGATATGAGAAATGCTGAGACAGTAATCAGTAAAACTAATAAATATTTGTTGACTTTAGATAGTTGGATTTTCATACCATCTTCATAAACACTTTGTAGATAATTTTTCATTATATAGTTAGAATAGGGTTGTTGAATAAATTTACAAGACAAAATCATACTAGTCTGGTAGTAGTAACATGTTCAGAGATGGAGCATTTAAAGTGCTAGGAATAGATTCTGGAGCGAACCAAAATGAAATCAATAAAGCATATCAAAATTTAATGAAATTAGTTCACCCAGATAAAGGAGGCTCGGAATATTTTGCACAAAAATTAAACGCAGCACGTGACAGGTTGCTGAAGAGGTAATTAATATTGCTTTAAAGTTTTTATTTGTGCGTAAAGGATAAGTTGCTACAATAAAAAAATAAGATAAAAGTAGCAATGGACATGTGTTCAGAAAGGTTTAAGTTATGCAGGAAGATAACAAAAAAGAAACAATAAAAGAAGAAAAAGGCATATTAGGATGGATAGAATATAGATTGCCTATATTTTCTTTTCTAAGACACACTGCTTCTTACCAAGTGCCAAAAAACTTAAATTATGCTTGGAACTTTGGCTCTTTGGCTGGTATAGCGCTGATTTTACAAATAATAACAGGTATATTTCTTGCTATGCACTACACTCCGCATGTTGATTATGCGTTTAATAGTGTAGAGCGCATAATGCGAGATGTGAATTACGGGTGGTTAATACGCTACACTCACGCTGTTGGAGCATCGCTCTTCTTTATGGTAGTCTATGTTCATATAATGCGTGGATTATATTACGGATCTTATAAAAGACCGAGAGAGATGGTGTGGTTTATTGGAATATTTATATTTTTTGCAATGATGGCAACTGCCTTTATGGGATATGTATTGCCTTGGGGACAAATGAGTTTCTGGGGTGCAACAGTTATAACCAACTTATTTTCTGCTATACCTTTAATTGGCAATAAAATAGTTATATGGTTATGGGGTGGTTTTTCAGTGGATAACCCAACACTTAACCGTTTTTTCGCTCTGCATTATCTTCTGCCTTTTGTTATTATTGCTTTAGCTATGCTTCATGTGATAGCTCTGCATAGGTTTGGCTCTGGTAACCCAAGTGGAGTGGAGGTAAAATCAGATAAGGATACCATCCCTCTCTATCCTTATTATATAGTCAAGGATTGCATAACTTTTGGTCTGTTTTTTGTAGTTTTGTTCGCATTTGTTTTCTATGCTCCCAATTATCTTGGGCATCCAGACAATTATATAGAAGCTGATTCTATGGTCACTCCGGTACATATAGTGCCAGAGTGGTATTTTTTACCTTTTTATGCAATGCTACGTTCAATTCCAGATAAACTTACTGGTGTGCTTACCATGTTTGCGTCTATTTTAGTGTGGTTTTTGTTACCTTGGCTTGATAAATCAAAAGTTAAAAGTGGTGCTTATCGCCCGGTGTTTAAGAAATTTTTTTGGGTTTTTGCAATAAATTTTGTACTTCTTGCCTGGCTTGGAGGACAAGAGGTAAAAGAGCCTTACATCACTATGAGTAGGCTATCTACTCTTTATTACTTTGCATACTTTGTGATAGTTTTACCACTGCTTAGTAAGTATGAAAAGCCAAAAGAACCACCAAAAACCTTAAGTGATTCTGTGCCGGAGATGAGGTGATGTCAATTCAAAGCAGATCTCTTACAAAATTCTCTTTCATCCCAGAGCTCTCTTCTGTCATCCCAGTGCTTGACACTGGGATCCAGAAAAAAAATAAATGGATTCCAGCATCATGTACACAATTGTATGAACGTTGTATACAACACACAGTGTCATTCCACTATCTTCCGTTGTCATCCCAGTGCTTGACACTGGGATCCAGGTATAAAAATACTTACAAATCATGCAATGGACAACAGATTCTAGGAGTGCATGATAACCATAATGTCAGTGATGAAATAAGCTGGATTCCAGTGTCAGCTACTTGCATGACATCAATTCGAAATTTACTAAAACAGTGGTTATGCATGGGATCTAATGTATTTGCAATCTTCTGCATGTTATTTCTATCTAGTCTTATATCTGCAGAAGAATTTAAATCATCACCAAATAAGAAAATAGACTGGAAATTTGATGGAATTGTCGGATCTTTCGATAGAGAGTCAATTCAGCGTGGCTATAAAGTGTATAAAGAAGTCTGTGCTGCTTGTCATTCAATGAATAGGGTAGCATTTCGTAATTTGCAAGATGTCGGTTTTTCTGAAGAAGATGTAAAACAAATAGCAGCTTCTTATCAAGTTAAAGATGGTCCGAATGATTTGGGTGAAATGTTTGACAGACCTGGAGTACCTTCGGATTATTTTATTGCGCCTTTTGATACAAAAGAAGCAGCTGCAGCAAGCAACAATGGTGCAGTCCCACCAGACTTATCATTAATTATTAAAGCAAGGCATGATGGTGCAAATTATGTCTATTCATTGTTAACAGGCTATCAAAACGGCGAACACGATGAAAATGATTTATATTTTAATTCGTATTTTCCAACAGGCAGATTAGCTATGGCGCCACCACTTTCTGAAGGAATGGTGGAATATGATGGTGCAAGGCAAGCCACAGTTGAAAATATGGCGTATGATGTGATAAATTTTTTACAATGGGCAGCAGAGCCAGAATTAGAGCGCCGGCATAAACTTGGATTAAAAGTAGTGGCGTATTTTATAATTTTAACAGTGTTTTTTGTATTAACTAACAACAAAGTTTGGAGCAAGCTCTATAAAAAGAAGTGATAGTCAATTTTGCCTCAAGCACAATGGTTGTCATCCAAGTAGCTAACACTGGTTCCTTTATGACGGTGTCATCCGAGTAGCTGACACTGGGATGGCTTTGTCGCATCGTACCTTATACGGTAATAATTTACGATAAATTCATGTAGCCATTTCGAATTTAGCCATACCAATGTCAGTAAATTTATTAAGCAAACAGCACTTAATGAGCAGTTCTTTTTCACGATTTATAGCTCTTTTCATAGAAGTCCGGATGTGATAAGGATAGATAATGATAAGGAGGTTGAATGCCAGCAGCATATAGTTATGATTTAAGAAAAAAAGCAATGGAGGCGCTAGACGAAGGAGAAAGCAGAGAAGCAGTGGCAGCAAGATTTAAGATTGGACGAACTACTTTATGGGAGTGGCAGCACTGTAGGCTTGACCATAAATTATGTTAAGATAGAAAATGACTATTTTAGATAGAGCTTGATATAATGCAGTGCGATACAAAATAACGGTAGAATATAATGGTAGTAATTTCTCTGGTTGGCAAAAACAGCAACACTCTGCTAACTCAATCCAGGAGAAGATAGAAAATGCTATATTTAATTTTAGTGGTGAGAAAGTTACTTTGTACTGTGGTGGCAGGACTGATGCAGGAGTTCATGCTTTAGGACAAGTTGCTCATTTTGATATGGAAAAGGAATTTGAGCTTTATAGAATAAGGAATGCAATAAACTATCATTTAAAATCAATTCCTATAGTCGTGCTTAATGCAGAAGTTGTAGATGATGCTTTTCACGCACGGTTTTCAGCAAAAAAAAGATATTACGAATATAGAATAGTTAATCGCTATGCTCCTGCCGCTCTGGAGACGGGTTATGTATGGCAAGTGTTTAGCCCACTTGATGTAAATATTATGCGTGAAGCTGCTAAACATCTACTTGGAAAACATGACCTTTCAAGTTTCCGTTCAAAAGATTGTCAAGCCGCAAATCCGATAAGAACAATTGATGATATCGATATAATACAAAATGGGAATCATATACACATCAAAATATCTGCTATTTCCTTTTTACATAACCAAGTGAGGATTATTGTGGGTACTTTAGTTGAATTTGGAAAAAATAGAACCAATCCGCAAGAAATGCTAAATATATTAAACCAATGCAAAAGAAGTGCCGCTGGAGTTACTGCACCACCTTTTGGCTTATATTTGGTAAAGATAGATTACTAATTTAATAAAAGCTAGTGAAATAAGTGCCATACCGCCACGGTATCTCCAGATTCCGCTAACAAGCAGCGAGATGACGAGTTTAAGTTCTCATTGGCATTACTACATATAATGCACTTGAATCGTCTTCATCAGTGATAATTGTAGCACTATTACCATCGGCTAAGCTAAACTTACATTTATTTTTTATGCAGGATAGAACATCAAGTAAATAACGCGAGTTGAACCCTATTTCTATAGGGGCTTCATTGTAGTCCACTTCTATGGATTCAGTTGCATCACTGCACTCTTGGGAGTTTGAATGCAGAGTTAGCAGCTTTTCTTGTAGTGAGAATTTAATAGATTTTACTTTATCAGATACAACAACGGAAACTCGATCTATAACGTCTGAAAGTTTTTTACTTTCAATAATCATATGCTTATCTTGAGATGCTGGAATAACTGCTTTATAATTTGGAAAAGTTCCATCTATTAATTTTGATATTAGAATATATTCACCGCATGTAAACTTGATTTTTCTGTCTGAGAGTTTTACTTTAATTTCATTACAATCGTCCAATATTTTTAACAGCTCCATAACAGTTTTACGTGGAATGATCACACCAAATTCGCCATTGATGTTCCCAGGCTTTGGCCTCTTTATACATGATAAACGATGGCCATCAGTTGCAACGCAGTACAGAAATTGCTCATCTGTATGTAGATATATTCCATTTAAATTATACCTTGTATCATCTAGTGATACAGCAAATTTTGTTTTAGTTAATAAGTCTATCAGGTCTGTATTTAGTAGAGTAAAATCATGTTTATAATTGTCTTCTTCAAGAGCAGGAAAGCTGCTTGAAACTACATTCGGTAAAGAAAAGTTTGCATTTCCGCAAGACATCAATAATTTTCCTTGGTTGTTTACTTCAAAATTGACATCCAAATCAGCGGGTAACTTCTTCACTATGTCATATAAAGTATGCGCTGAAATTTTTACTTCTCCTTCTGTTAATACGGTTGCAGCAAGTGAGGCAAACATTGAAATGTCAAGATCAGTTGCCATTAATTTTATGCTGCCGTGTTGTGCTTTGATATTTATACACGCCAAAACATCTATTGCATTACGCCTTTCAACCACTCCACTTACTCTGGATAATGTATTTAAAAGACTTGTGCGGCTCACGCTAAAACGCATCTGCTCGCACACAGAATTTTGCTTTTTGATTTCTGTATCTACACCTGCAACCTCTGACATTGCTAACTCTCAAAAATATATTTTAAATGATATCCACATCCCATATAAAGTAAAGTGCTATTTATATTTCCATTGAAAGAGTAGTCTAGTTTATACTATAGCTGGGTATTCTGTTACAATAATTTACTTTGTATGGCATAAATCATGCATTTTTTGATACGCTTTTTGAAAACCAAGTAGGGAATAAGTATCATCAATGGTCACTGTTTTTGTTTTTCCATTAACTACCATTGATAATCCCTGCTTCATTTTTAGAATGAGATCTTGATCTATTTTTGTATGCTCTGCCCACGCAAAACTTCCCTGTATTATGGGCAGTGTATATTTAATTTTTTTGTCGATATTGAGAGCTACAGGCTCCTTATCATACTGAAAACCAGAGGTAACGCTTACCTCATCTGCTTTTTTATCAACATAACTAACCATTACATACGGCTTGCGATTGGTTGTATAATATTCGCTTTTTTTTTTAGGATAGGATACAATATAACATACTTTCTCTCCATCTTCCAATGCAGTATACACGAGCCAATCTTTATATTTTTCCTTCAATTGTACATCACTAACCGATGCAAAAGCGCCTATCGAAAAAAATATTAGAAATATAAAAAAACTACGCATGCAAACCAAATTTCAAACTTTCAGATTGTATATATTGTTTTACCTTAGCCATCGCCTGCTCAGCCAACTGCCTTATTCTTTCTCTTGAAACACAATATTTTTTACTAAGTTCATCCAGAGTTTGAATGTTTTCAGACAAATATCTACTGATAAAAATGTCTCTTGCCCTTTCGTTGAGACTCGCTAGTGCATTGTTTAAAATTGTTTCTTTTAATTCTTTTTCTTCATGATTCTGATAGGTTACTTCTTGACTGACCAAGTTACATGGGATCATATCTTGCAACTCCCTTTTAGAGTCATCACCTATTTTTATGCAATCGTTTAGCGACTGATCCTTACAAGCCATACGGTAATTCATCTGCAGAACGTCTCCTTCGGATACAGAAAGCTCATTAGATATTGCTTTTATTTCTTCATTATTTAAAGTTTCCCTGTTTGTATACTGTAAAATTCTTTTTTTTATTTTACGTAAACTAAAAAACAATCTTCTTTGTGCTTGCGTTGTGCCTATTTTCACAAACGACCAAGATTTCAATATAAAGTCTTTTATTGAAGCTTCAATCCACCACACTGCATAAGTTGAAAAACGAAACCCTAAATCAGGATTAAACTTTTTCACTGCGTGCATTAAACCCATATTTCCTTCCATAACCAGGTCCATCAACAATAGCCCATAATTTTTGAATTTCATTGCAATTTTCACTACCAAATTCAAATGGCTGGTAATCAATTTATGAGCAGAAGAAACATCCTTATATTGGTTCCAATTTTTTGCTAATCGTACCTCTTCCTCTTGAGACAGCATAGGAAATTTTTGCACCCTAGCAATATATTGCATGAGATTGGTTCTGCTATCGACACATAAGTTTGCCATTGAGGTCAACATAACAACTTAAATCAAAACTTCATGCATATAATATATTGATTTTCCAGCAAAAATTCAAGCTTTGATTTGAAAAAAGTACAAATTTCCCATCTAATTTCTTGGAGACAGTAGGCCGCAGTGTTAGCTAATTGGATAACATTATGTAACCTTAGATGATATTCTACCAGTACAATGGTAAACGTTATAGCTTAAACACATAGCAAATAGTGTTATTCCAGTGCCTTGACACTGGAATCCACATTTCTTTTTTCTAGATCCCAGTGTCATGCCACTTAGATGGCAAGAAAAAACTCACTGGGATAACAAGACTGAGATAGACTAGAAATTAAACGCTACTCCAGCTTCTGCACCAACAGTGCTGTAAAGAACTTTGTATGCGCCTGCATCAGTAACCTGTCTGGTTGAATCTTTAGGATCTGTTTTTTTTCCATCAAAATTAGCACCATAAGAACCGAAATAACGAGCTCCAGCATAAAGTTTGACTTCTGGAGTTACATCATAACTAACACCAGCTTTTACTTGACCAGCAAAACCAAATTTACTTTTTTGATCATTCACAGCGGGTTCCAAAGGAGTGCTAATATACGTTGCACCAACACCAACACCAATGTATGGAGTGATAGGCATATCTTCAATTGCTATATCGTAATACACGTTCACTAATCCTGAAATTGCTGTTACACTGTCTGCAATAGTATTTGCTGGGTCAAATGTTACATCTTTAACATCATTTTTGTTTAGGTATGAATAAACTCCTTCAACATCAACCCTGATGTCGTCCATTTTGTAACCAAATGCACCACCACCAGCTATAAAAGATGGTTTTAATGGACTGTAATCACTCTTGTCTTTCTTATAGGTAATACCATCAACTTTTGTGAAAAGAGGTAAAAATTCACCGTTGTATTGCAAACGAACGTAGTAGCTAGTTTCTTCATCACTTATTGGACCAACAGGATCTGAAAAAGCAGAGTTTGATAAACTTAGCAACGTTGCTAAAGCGGCTGCTGAAAAAAACTTTTTATAATGCATAATTGTCCTCGTAAAAAAATTAAAATTCCACTTTAGCAGTCTAAGTAACAACTAAAGTTAAGTCAAGTGCTAACTTAATAACACAAAATATTCTACATTTTAACTAATTTTTAGGAGAAGACAAAGATTTTATTAATGAATAAATACGACTTTTGATTTTTTGGTATAGCTAACACAGGTAAGATTTACTATCGAAAGACCTCGTCATTCCGCTGCTTGTTAGCGGATGAGAAATCCACAACTGTACGAACATTGCAATTTGGGCCTACCAGGAGGGCAATGCCTCTTATCCAAGTACCATCTTCTTGTCATCCCAGTCTGGGATGGCTTTGTTGCATCGCTCAAGTGAAAAGAACTGGCAGTTACTGACAAAATTCATTATAAATAGCCATTTAACTGTTGAAGAAAAAATATGCCACAAAAAATGAGAGTCAGTAACTGCCATGAATATAACAAATTTCTCCAAGAAAGAGGAAGCATTTTTTGTTATATCAATGACGCCATAGAAAATTGGTACGAGAATTGTCCAAAAATGCAGGGCGGCAACTATATTTATAGTGATAAAGTTGTGATTTTGGTGCATATAATCGTCAGTTTCTTTAGAATTGGTTTAAGACAAACAGTCGGGTTTATAAAAGGGTATTTGCAACAAATAGGAAGAGATTTGCAGCTATTCACAAGCATCAAAAGAAACTTAATATTAAGATAAATGATTGCAGAAAATAATATGGAAGATATCGAAATTGCTATAGACAGTGCAGGAATTAGTATATACAACAACACACAGCAAGGAAAATAGCACTGACAGAAAATATCGTGGCTATGAGCAAACGAGAAAATTGCACGTAATGTTGAATATAAACAACAAAAAAGCCATAGCTGTAAAATACAGTAACGGCTGATCCCTATGGAGCTTGTGATTTGCTAAAAGAAGTCGATTTTCAGTATGTCATAAAAGTACTATATGCAGATAGGGCATATGACAGAGAAAAGCTCTATAAGCTGTGTAATCAATATGGTATAAAAACGAAAATTCCTCCGAAAAACAACGCAGCAGAGCATCCAAAGTTAGACTATATGGCTGAGAGAAATTCTGCAGTCAAGCTCATAAAGTCATATGATGAAGATGGTATAAAGAAGTGGAAAAAAGAGATGAGTTATGGAAAAAGATCTTATATAGAAAGTTTTTTCTCGCGACTGAAACAAACATTCGGGTTTAGTTTTAGGAATAAATCTGAGACAAATAGAGAGAAGGAACTACTTGTTAAATGCTATTTGCTCAATAAGTTCACTGATATTGGTATGGCTAAATTTGAGATAGTTACATGAATTTACCATAAATCACCATCTCATAAAGTGTGATGCAACAAAGCCCACTGGGATCCAGGAATTTTATTAAGTTAGTAAGCATAAAAGCAGCCATTTTATGTTAAATACAACGTTTTGATGATTATGAAAAAGCTGGATTCCAGACTGGAATGACACCATTTGTTGTAAACTCACTTCTTCTTGATTTGTAGAACAATAAAACAGTAAGCTAAAAGGGAACTTATTACTCAACAAAACAAGACTTAAAATTTTGTGCAATGCTATTGATTATAGCTAGATATGCATCTTTTCCAGGCTCTATGTCTGATCCAATAGGATCAAGAACTACCATTTTTGCGTCATTAGAAAGGGCGTTAGGCTTTATGCTATCTTCCTGTGAATGAGCAAATATACATTTAACGTTTTCTTCCTTCATTATCTTTTTTAGCTTCATTAAACTCTTCATACCTATGTAAGAATCCTCTTCTATGGAAAGAATAGCGCTTGGATGATTTAGACCGAAATATTTTTCAAAATATTGATAAGCATCATGAGTAACGATGTATTTTTGATTTTTAAAATCATTCAGTTCTTTCATGATTTCTTTTACTTCTTGGTCTATTTTTTTTATAGCTTTTGTTGCATTAGAACTGTATCGATGGGAATTTCCTTTATCTATGTCAGACAATGTTGCACTTATAGAAAGTATCATGCTCTTTGCATTTTCGGGACTCAGCCACATGTGTAAATCTTTTTCATCTTGAATGTGAGTGATTTTTCTAGAAAATGAATGTGGCCGAGTAGGAAGTAGGTTGATTGCCTTTGACAATTGCACTAGTTCTTTATTATTTTTGGCGAAAGTTTGAACAAACGTCTCTAAGTTATCGTCAACATAAAATATAACGTCACTTGATTCTAAATTACTCGCATCAGATGGCTTTAATATATAATTATGTGCAGATGTTGCATAGCCAAGCAATTCCGGTTCTAAAATCCCTTCTGTAACAGAAGCTACAAGTGAGTGGATAGGTTTGATTGTAGCTACAACTTTTAAATTGGATGAAAAGGCAATATTATAGTATAGTGTAAGTGAAAGTAATAGAAAAAAAGCCAGTAAATGTCTCATATAAACGTTGAGAAGAAGTTAAATTTTGTCAATAAATTGAATAATGTCAATAATCGTGTTCTAAAAATAGAAAATCTTGCTCTCGCATATGATGGTAAAAGAATCCTTGACAATATCAATATGTTCATGGAAAGAGGAGACATAATTACAATACTTGGTCCAAATGGTGGAGGTAAAACCTCTTTAGTGAAAGCAATTGCTGGTATAAATAAAAATTATACTGGAAATATTGTGTTAGCTGAGAACACAAAAATTAGCTACATGCCGCAAAATTTTAGTATTAGTAATTTGATGCCAATAACAGTTGAATATTTTCTTTTAAATAGCTCCTTGAAAAGACTAAAGAAAAATCAATCCATTATTACAGAAACGATAGAGTTGGCTGGTATCGGTAACATTTTGAAAAATCAAGTGTTAGAAATTTCTGCAGGGCAAACACAATTATTACTGCTTGCACGTTGTTTAATTGCAGAGCCTGACTTGATCATTCTAGATGAACCAGTTAGTGCAATGGATATTAACGCGCGGGCTAAATTTTATGATATTATAAATAAAATAGCAAAAAAACGATTGGTATCGATTCTTATGACTTCTCATGATCTTAACTCTGCTCTACCATCCTCAGATTACATAATTTGTATAAATAATACTATCTATTGCCAAGGCAAGCCTGATGAGATTATGAAAAATAGAACCCTAAATGAAATATTTAGCAGTTACGCAGCGAAATGATTCAAAATATTTTGCGTCTTCTGCACATAACTACGGTGCTGACGCGTTACAATATATTACCTTATTTACTTCCACCATCAAAAAAATCAATAAATAAAATACAAGGCCACAAGCTAAAGTGTGCTCTTGAAAAATTAGGTCCGGTGTTCATTAAGTTTGGGCAGTCTATCTCATCACGTACTGATGTTTTAAATGAGGATATAACAAATAACTTGTTATTGATATGTGATAGATTGCCATCATTTTCACATAAAATAGCAGTTAAAACTATAGAAAGTGAGTTTAATTGTAAATTGAGCGACATTTTTTCAAGCTTTTCTGAAAAGCCAATTGCAGCAGCATCGATTTCTCAGGTGCATAGAGCGGTTACAACTGAGGGTAAGGAAGTTGCTGTGAAGGTTTTAAGGCCAAATATTGAGAAAACATTCTCAAGGGATATAAAAATGCTTTCTTGGCTTGCAGAAATTGCAGAAAAATTTAGCGAACAATCAAAAAGGCTGAGGCCAATTGAATTAGTCAAAACTTTTGCTGAAATTTGCCGATTAGAGTTAGATCTACGTTTTGAAGCTGCTCACTCTTCGGAACTAAAGGAAAACACAAAAAATGACAGAGGTTTTTACGTACCTGAAATAGATTGGAATAGAACTTCGAAAAAGGTTTTAACATTAGAATGGATAGAAGCAACGTCAATATACGAAGTTGAAAAACTGAATAATCGTAAGCAAATAGCTATCAATCTTATAGAATCGTTTTGCAATCAAGTATACAGGGATTGTTTTTTTCATGCTGATATGCATCCTGGAAATCTAATGGTTGATAGTAATAACAATATTATTGCCCTGGATTGTGGAATCATGGGTAGAATAGATCGTGAGACATGCTATTACGTTATAGAGATACTCAAAGGCTTTTTAAATCGGGATTATGATCACGTTGCAAAAATGCACTTTAGGGCTGGTTATGTTTCATCACAGCATAGAAATTTTGTCACAGCTTGCAGGGCAATAGGTGAACCCATTATTGGGCAGCCTATACAGAAGATTTCATTTGCTAGTTTACTTGCTCAGCTATTAAAAATAACTGGTGATTTTGATATGAAAGTTCAAACACAATTGTTATTGCTGCAGAAAACTATGATTTTACTGGAAGGGACATGTAGAAAGATCTACTCAGAAATCAATATGTGGAAAGTAGTTGAAGCGTGGATAAGCAGTCAACATGAAAATAAAATAGGGTATAGGGAAAAAATTAGAAGTTCTTATCCTGTAAAAACAATCCAAGGGATATTTAGCCTTATAGAAAAATTAAACCTAATAGCTGATAAAAAATTAGAAAACATCCAAATTAAAAATAAATCAAATGGAAAAGTCTATTTTTTATTGTGGTTTGTAATTATAATTCTAATCGTTAAACTTTTAATTTCTTAAACTATGGGAAAAAACTGCGTCAAATCCAATTTTTATTCAACTTAATTTTTAATCTGCAGGAGCCGAGTTGAGAATGTCCAATTTTCCACTTTCTTTATGTATCTGTTCAGCAGAGTGGCAAAATAAGGTAGACGAGAAAAGACAACTATAGGAACAAATGGGTGTCATGCCAGTGCGTGACACTGGCCTCTTGTTTCAATGTTAAACAAAATACCATAGAATTCAAAAAGACAATTCCTAGAAAATTTCTACATCCAAAAAAGGCATAAGTTATGTTAATGCTGTTTGAATGAGATGATATAAAGATAAGCCAAATTTTTACAAAGAAAACATTTCAAGCAGCAAGACACCTTTGATTGAAAGAGAGCACCAAATTTATGGGGTGAGTAACTGCGCTATTTCAACTATAGTATTTTCTAAAACGAATGATAAACGTCTAAAATGGTATTACCAACTAAAAGGTGTAAGTCTGTACATTGATGCATTAGAGGTCTGAGGCAACTTTTGATGGTGTGCCAACAATGCTCTATCGGATTTAGATCAGGTGAATATGTTGGAAGATAAAGCAAATGACAGCCAAAAGACTCTATTAATGACTTTGTTTTGGGAGTTTTATGGAATGTAGCATTATCCATAACTATGGTTGTATCACGCTGTAATTGTGGAAGTAATCTTCGCTCTAACCATACATTAAATATATCTTTATTACACCCTCCTGTGAAGGTCATTGGTGCAATAAACTTCTCATCCACCTATTATACTCACTCTTTCCCGCTTTTTTCCTGGAACATCAGCATATATTTTTTCTCCTCTTGGAGCTCGTGCATATTCTCGGTATAGTCTATTATCAACTCCTGCTTCATCTATATATAAAATGCTACAGTGGTCTATTTTTGAGACTTTATCGATAAATTGCTGCCTATCTTCTTGATTGCGCTCTTGATAGAATGTGACTTTTTTTAAAGGTTATTTTTAGCTGTCTTAATCTATACCAAATTGCACTTATCCCAAAGCCAAGGTTTTGTTTCATTTCTGCTAGTGTGTGATCTGGGTGTTTTTTGACATATTCTTTGAGTATTTCTGGATCTATTTTTCGAATAAAACCAGTACTTTTTACCGCTTTGAGACCTTGGCCAGTAGCTTTCTTTTTTAGCCATCTATATAGTGTTGCTATCCCTATCTCAAAAACCTCTGCAACTTCAACCTTTGACTTTCCTTTTTCTACCAAAGACACTGCTTTTTCCCTTAAATCTACACTATATACCATCGCTTTCCCTACTTTAAAAAAACATATTATACCTTTATCATTCGCTTTTGAAAATACTATAGTTAGCGGAATGACGGTTTTTCAAATTGTCGGTAAATCTAAATCAGTTTAGCTATAATTTCCTAAATTTGCTCACAATCTCTTGACTGGACACATATGTTTTTTTCCCAAATGTTACTATCTTCCTCCTTTTCCTTTCTCAATTTGTGCAACCATTTCCTTTACATTTGCATGCGTGAGAAGGGAATTTTTGCTGACATGAGATTTTGGATCAGATTTTGCTGTTACGTGTTTCGTTGCAGATCTTTTATTCTCTGTTAGAAATGAATGAGATTGTTTTTTCTTCACACCGATATCCGCTTGTGCTGCTGGAGTGGTTTTGCTTTCAGCAAGCTGTACATTAGCATTTCCTTTTGCTTGATTTTGCTCAAATTTTTCTTTTAATGCCTTTACTTTACTGCCCATCTCGCGATTAGCTCCTCCTTTCATAGTAGCTGCTGCTACTTTTGGTATCGCCTTACCAGCAGCTTTTTGTGCTGATTTCCTATTGTCTTGATTTTCAGATTTTAGTGGTACTCTTTCAGCTGATTTTTTAAGAATTACTCCTACTACTTTTGGCTCTGTGCTTACTTTTTGATTAGCACGGCTTAGATTTTTAGGCTTTGGCGGTACTGCAGGTTTATCTTTGATTACCACTTTCGATTCTTGTCTAACTTCTTGACCAGTAGTAAACATTTTTTTTGGCACTTGCGGTGGTTTTGGTGGTACGAGGGATTGAGGTTGTTGTTTCTGCTTACGTTCTCTTTTTGCTTCTATATGTTCTTTAGGAACTGTTGCATAAATTGGCTCTTCTTTGGGCGATTTTGAACTCTGCGAATTTTCTATTAAAATTTTACTCTTCTTCTCTTGATAATTTGATATCTCTTTGTATACAGACTCTTCATTTAATGAACTTCCATAGCCTGAATCTTCTCTCTGCTCATATAAAGGATTTTCCTTTTGCTTTTTCTCTTGATAATTTGATATGTCTTCATATTCAGACCCCTGATCTAATGAACTTTCATAGCCTGAATCCTCAGAAGGATTTTCCTTAGCATCAGGCATACTAAAACTATTAGCTCCTTTTAGTAAAGAAGATGTAGACTTTGCCTTGCTTTCTCCATCTGAGGATATTTCTGATTTAAAGCGTACCTTCCTCGAATCTGGAGCAGCCGGAGGTGCTGTTGTTGGTCGCTTTATTTGCCTCATGCGATTACCACCTAATTTTTCTTTCGGCTGTTCTTCTTTTCGCAGCTCAAAAGTACCTTCCTTTTGCTTTCTACCTTCCAAACTCACTTCGTGTGATCTATCTTTTCCTTGACTCTTTTCACTTTGTTCTAAATTTAAAGAATCTTTTAAAATA
The DNA here is from genome assembly GCF_040084705.1 of Wolbachia endosymbiont of Drosophila willistoni. Lineage (NCBI taxonomy): Bacteria > Pseudomonadati > Pseudomonadota > Alphaproteobacteria > Rickettsiales > Anaplasmataceae > Wolbachia > Wolbachia endosymbiont of Drosophila willistoni. The sequence continues at coordinate 75,732 of NZ_CP157591.1, read as the reverse complement.
TTATTTTTTCTGAAATCTTTTTCTAATTGTTCCAAGAGATCAATTTTTTTTAAAATTCTTGTATACTTAGCTGCTGTTTCTAAAGTGAAACTTGACAACTCATCATTTACAAAATTACTTATACTACTGTTCTTGGTTGGAAAATTTTTTCCCAAAATTCTATTCATTAATGTTTTAAAAAGACCTAATGGCTGTTCTACATAATTGTTCAAGTCAGTATATATAACAAACTCAGCTATACCTTTTGCCTCACCTGTAAAACCTTCTAATGCATGAGATAAATCCCTTAACGTTTTGTTATATTGTTTCTCTGCATTTCCTAGCTTTACAGCTTTGATCAGAGAATCGAGATTTTTTTTATAGTTCTCACTTTTAAATGGATTATTCATACTAATTACAGCTCATTATTTATTAAAATATAGATCTAAAATATTAAGATCTAGTAAATATTACTTTTGTAATTCATGTAGAACTATAGCTATAATAAGTAAGATTTCCCTACGTCATACCGCCGCGGTATCTCCAGATCCCCCTAACAACTTACTATTACCCACAAATATAAAGTTCGTGAGCAAGTCGCCATCCTTCTGCTAAATCAAAGAGACGTTTATATCCTTTCCAAAGAGTAATTGGTCCTGGTTTTGGGTCATTTTTTCTTGCTAAATGGCCTCCAAGTTCATGAAACAGCTTCTTTTATGTTGGGAACTACACTTGGACATGGTTTTCTGTGTATTTTAACGTATAAAACTTTCCATTCTTCTTCAGCTAATAAGGTAGTACATGGTAATGTTGGGTTAGCTCTTGCAATTGATGTAATAAAGAAGATCCTCCAAGCAATAATACTCATAACTGTTAGATATCTCATTAGTCTTTCTGCTATTCCAAGCCTACATTCTTCAACTTTGAGACCGGATTTAAAATTTTATGTAATATCTCTATTTTCCATCTAAGGCAATTGTAAGTTAAAAACGTGATATAAAAGAGATAAGAGAGAAAGATAACCCTGCTCACTAGGAATAGCGGGCGTGCGCGACCGAAAGGAAATTGGTATTACAACCGTTGGTATCAAGGTACGCTAGCCCTATCTCTCGATACGTTTGAATAGTTGCTTGGGACATATATATGCACCCGTTTACAATCTTAAATTAACTAAAACTATCGAGATTTATTATGGTTACATCTTATCAAAATTTTATTGGCATTGACATCGGAAAATTTAAAAATATCGTTGCAATTCACAAACAGAAGAATGCTGTCGAATTTGATAATAATGCTTCTGGTTGGCAACAATTATTTCAAGAGTTTTCAGATATTCTACCTAATGCTTTAGTGACTTTAGAAAATACAGGGAAATATGAGCTTGGCTTATCACATTTTCTTACCGACAAAAATATTGCCGTGCATCGAGCTAATACTCGTAAAGTAAAAAGCTTTATTTTATCTCACGGAACTTTAGCAAAGTCTAGATGCAAGAGCTCTTGCTCAATATGGATTTGAACGCCATAGAACTATCTCTCTATTTGTACCTACCTCTACAGAACAATCAACTTTGGCTGCACTTTGTCAACGTCGTGATGATATTACGCAAATGAGAACTCAAGAAAAATGCAGACTTGAAGCACCGGAAAATGATCATATAAAAGAAAGCTGTCAAAAGACCATTGAGTTTTTCGATAGTCAAATAAACGAACTCAATGATACTATACAAAAGATTATTGATGAAAGCCGCGAATTACAACAACGCCAAAAAATTCTTAAAACAGTTCCTGGAAAAGTTATCACAAGATTTTTTGTGTTTAATGCCAGAGCTTGGTTACTTAAATAGAAAAGAAGTAGCAAGTCTTGCCGGAGTTGCACCGCATCCAAAAGAAAGTGGTAAAGCTGTTGGTTACCGAAGGATTACAGGTGGTAGAAGTAACGTTCGTTCAAAGCTCTTTACAGCCGCTATGGCTGCTACAAGGTCAAAATCTATACTTGGCGCCTTTTATTCTAAGCTTGTTGAAAGTGGTAAGAAGAAGATGGTGGCTATAACAGCCCTAATGCGTAAAATTATAGTAATTGCTAATACAAGACTTAAAGAAGCAATTAATTTGCATACTTAAAAATCTTCACAGCGGTAACTGAAATTGGCTAATGAATATGTGCGTCCACACAGACTTAAAGCACATATTCATTAGCTTAAGCAGAAATTGCTGTGGTAGCTGTTTGATATAAAATTCTATTTCTATGACAAACGGGTTTTTATTGCCCATATAATTTGCAAAATTACACAAATAAAAAAATTTTTAAAAAACATAGTTGATACCAACTAATTTTTTCAACAGCTTCATCGAAAGTATTAACTGAAAGATTCGTTAATAGCATCCATTCTAGCGGTTTTTTTTAAGGGAAGGGGAGTTTTCTCAACAACATAAACTGCATAAAGTGGTAATTTAGGTAGTTCTTCCGTCTTATGCCTAATATTATTCTTAGATGGATTCATCATAAACTTTCCAAATCTAACTTCCAAACGTGCTGTTCTTTTTGGCTTATTATCTTTTACAGGAACTTCAACTTCTACCGTACCTGCACAATGAGAGGATTTAATAAATGCCCATAACTTCTGCTCACCTTTTTCAGGATATCGAGATTTTCTATTTACTGCTCTATCTCTGCATGCTCTAACTAGCACTGCCGAATTAAGATTATGTGCAAGCTCAAAAAAGTCATATATATCTGCTTCTCTATCGCATACAGTTATAGTCTCAGTTTGAGTTGGATCAATAATATTATTTGTTTTTCTTAAAGTTTCCAACCACTTTACGCTTTCTTTATCTTCAATGCGATCGCTCTTTTTTTTAAGGTTCTCAGTTTCTTCAGGTCTTGAATAAACTTTTTGATCTAGTATCCCTAGTACCAAACCTTCTATACTAACGGCAAGAGCTGTATGCATTATAATACCTTTTGCAGTATCATAACTGGACAAATTTGCTAATCCGCTTGTTTTTTTATGGTTATTATATACAATGTAACTGGTATCTTGAATGACAAGAACCCTCTTGTGAGCTTTTGTTCTCTCAACCGTCTTATTAATATGTGTAGCTAAAATATCACTTTCTTTTACATTCTCATTTTGAAAAAAACGTTATGCTGTTTTTGCTTCTGACCAACTTTCACATGCTTGATTAATCTAACTTTCAGGTAATTTTGTCAAACATATCAGCAATCTTTACTAATCGCTCAGTTAACCTTTTATCTCCAAATTCATTTTTAGCCCATTCACTACTTTTACTTGCCATTTTACACCCTCAATATTTGCAAACTTTAATATTGTAATATTTTACTTTTTAGTCCATTTATATTTGTGGGTAATAGTAAGGAATGACACCGTCTTGGATGGAAACCAGTGTCAGCTACTTTCATGACACCATCACAAGGTGAAACTGGATCCCAGTGGGCTTTGTTGCATCGCTCAAGTGAAAAGAACTGGCAGTTACTGACAAAATTCATTATAAATAGCCATTTAACTGTTGAAGAAAAAATATGCCACAAAAAATGAGAGTCAGTAACTGCCATGAATATAACAAATTTCTCCAAGAAAGAGGAAGCATTTTTTGTTATATCAATGACGCCATAGAAAATTGGTACGAGAATTGTCCAAAAATGCAGGGCGGCAACTATATTTATAGTGATAAAGTTGTGATTTTGGTGCATATAATCGTCAGTTTCTTTAGAATTGGTTTAAGACAAACAGTCGGGTTTATAAAAGGGTATTTGCAACAAATAGGAAGAGATTTGCAGCTATTCACAAGCATCAAAAGAAACTTAATATTAAGATAAATGATTGCAGAAAATAATATGGAAGATATCGAAATTGCTATAGACAGTGCAGGAATTAGTATATACAACAACACACAGCAAGGAAAATAGCACTGACAGAAAATATCGTGGCTATGAGCAAACGAGAAAATTGCACGTAATGTTGAATATAAACAACAAAAAAGCCATAGCTGTAAAATACAGTAACGGCTGATCCCTATGGAGCTTGTGATTTGCTAAAAGAAGTCGATTTTCAGTATGTCATAAAAGTACTATATGCAGATAGGGCATATGACAGAGAAAAGCTCTATAAGCTGTGTAATCAATATGGTATAAAAACGAAAATTCCTCCGAAAAACAACGCAGCAGAGCATCCAAAGTTAGACTATATGGCTGAGAGAAATTCTGCAGTCAAGCTCATAAAGTCATATGATGAAGATGGTATAAAGAAGTGGAAAAAAGAGATGAGTTATGGAAAAAGATCTTATATAGAAAGTTTTTTCTCGCGACTGAAACAAACATTCGGGTTTAGTTTTAGGAATAAATCTGAGACAAATAGAGAGAAGGAACTACTTGTTAAATGCTATTTGCTCAATAAGTTCACTGATATTGGTATGGCTAAATTTGAGATAGTTACATGAATTTACCATAAATCACCATCTCATAAAGTGTGATGCAACAAAGCCATCCCAGTGTCAGCTACTTGGATGACAAGAAAGGGAGCACTGGAATGACAGAAGATGATGGAGTGACAGGGAGTAATACAAAAAGTTTCGTCATCCCCATTGAATCGGCTTTAAAATCGATGTTCAAAGTTGAAATTTCCCTAGAAGATGCGGGGAAAATCAGAAAAGGTCAGGAAGTTGTATTAAATAACTTGCGTAATTTAAAGAATCATGATATTTGTTGTACGGTGGTGGGTAGTGTACCTATTGCAATCTGCAGTTTTATTTATGGTTGTGTGAAACCTATTCGTGTTTTTAATATTTAAAATGAGGTTTAGATGTCGATAACATCCGAAAAGAAAAAGAGTTTGATAAATATATATGCAATTAAAGAAGATGATACAGGCTCATCTTTTGTACAATGTGCAATTTTGACCGAGAGGATCAGTAACTTAACTGAGCATTTTAAAGTGCACAAGCATGACCATCACTCTAAGCGTGGTTTACTTATATTGATAGGTAGAAGACGCAAGCACTTAAATTATATAAAGCGTAAATTTGGTAATGAAGCCTATCAGGAATTAATAGAGAAGTTAGGCATTAGAAAATAATCGAGGAATTTAATATGTTTAAAATTATAAAAAAATCTATAGAGTGGGGTGGTCGTGCCTTATCTTTAGAAACAGGAAAAATAGCACGCCAAGCTCATGGTTCAGTAGTTGTAAATTACGGTGATACTTCTGTTTTAGTAACTGTTGTACGTAAAAAGAAGGAAGAAAGCGTTGATTTCCTACCTTTAAATGTGCAGTTTATCGCAAAAAGCTATGCCATGGGTAAGATCCCTGGCGGGTTTTTTAAAAGAGAAGGCAAGCCATCTGATAGAGAAACTTTAATCTCAAGAGTAATAGATAGAAGTATAAGACCACTATTCCCAGAAGGATTTCATGATGAAATTAGTGTGGTGTGCAATCTATTAACTTATGATACAGTCAATCCTCCTGAAGTGCCAGCACTGATTGGTGCTGTTGCAGCTCTTGCAATTTCTGGTGTTCCCTTTCACTTTACTATAGCTGGAGTGATGGTTGGTTGTGATGAAAATAATAACTATATACTCAACCCTTCTGTTCAAGAGATGAAAGCAAGCAGCTTGGATCTGTTTTTGTCTGGTGATGAAAATTCAATTTTAATGGTTGAATCAGAAGTGAAAGAGCTCTCTGAAGAAAATGTTTTTAATGCAATAAAATTTGGCCATGAACACCTTAAGCCTGTCATTAAGCTCATAAAAGAGTTTGCTGATACAATTGGCAATAAACCTGAGAGCTTTGCCCCTATTGATGCATCAGATATAACACAAGAGCTCGAAAAATACGGTAAAGATTTTGAAAAAGCATATTCGCAAACAGTAAAACAAGAGCGAGTTCAAGCTCTAGAAGCGATCAGAGAGAATATATTGAATACTCTTAAAGAAACTGGAAAAGACGAAAAGTTAATTACGTATGCAGTAAAAAACTTTGAAAGATCTTTAGTACGTGAAATAATTAGGAAGAAAAGTGTAAGGATAGACGGTCGTAAGCATGATGAGATACGTCAGATAGAAGTTGAAGTTGATATTCTGTCCAAAACTCACGGTTCTGCACTATTTACAAGAGGCAATACTCAGGCACTGGTTGTTACTGCTCTTGGCACCACTCAAGATGAGCAAATTGTGGATGATATTGAAGGGGATAGACGTGAGCATTTCATGTTGCATTATAACTTTCCCTCATTTGCTGTTGGAGAAACTTCTGCTGCGCGTGCACCAGGAAGAAGAGAAATCGGTCATGGCAAACTTGCTTGGAAAGCAATTCATCCTGTTTTACCCGATAAGTCTGAATTTCCTTATACAATAAGAGTAGTGTCCGAAATTTTGGAGTCTGATGGTTCTTCTTCTATGGCAACAGTTTGTGGGACTTCTCTTGCTTTAATGGATACGGGTGTGCCAATAAAGGCCCCTGTTGCTGGAATTGCTATGGGTCTCATCAAAGATAAAGACGAGTATGTAATACTTTCCGATATACTTGGTGATGAAGATTATCTTGGTGATATGGACTTTAAAGTAGCAGGAACTAGTGAAGGGGTTACGGCGCTACAAATGGACATGAAAATTTCTGGTATAAGCTTTGAAATTGTTGAAAAATCTTTAGAACAGGCAAAAGCTGGAAGATTACATATTTTAGAAAAAATGAATGCAGTGATTTCAGAACACAGTGATGATGTCAAAGACCATGCACCAAGGATGTTATCATTTTACATAGATAAAGACAAAATTTCTGCTGCTATAGGTTCTAAGGGGAAAAATATACGCAGTGTGTGTGAAAGAAGTAATGCAAAAATTGAAATAGGAGATGATGGTAAAGTTTCTGTTTTTGCTACGAGTGGCACTGAAGCTGAAATTGCAAAGAGTATGATGATTGATTCAATAACAGAACTAGAACAAGGTTCTATAGTTGATGTCAAGGTTGTAAGAATAGAGAAGTCTATTGTAGAGCTTGAATTTCTTAATGGCAGAAAAGGAAAAATGCACATAAGTGAAGTAGCTAATGAACATATAGATTCTATAGAGAGCGTACTTAAACAAGATGATACTTTCAAAGCACTAGTAATTGACTTCGAAAAAGGTGGGTGTCCAAAGTTGTCAAGACGTCGGGTTGATCAAGAGACGGGAGAGTTTTTTGAAGGTGAGCTTTACAACGAGGAAAGGAAAGATGGTCCAAATGACAGGGATAATTATTACAATAATTCATTTAGTAGAAAACCTGGGGGAAGTCACCATAAGAGGCCTCCTCGTCCTCGTTCTGGTTTCAGCAACAGAAATAGGCCGAAATTTGGTAATAATGATTCATCATCAGGTTTTTATTAAGAGTAAACTTCTTGCGTTACCTCTCGTCATTCCAGTGCTTAACACTGGAATGACACCCTTTCTGGTGAAGGTTGTTCTCAAATCACAATGTTAGTACAATTGTGGTGTTAGCTATAGCTAACCCAAGGTATCTGTTCAGCGGAGTGGTAGAATAAGGTAGACAAAGTGATCTAAAAAGATAATCATAGAGCAAAAGTGAGGTAATGTGGTAAACCTTTGAGAACTTTGCAAAAATTTACAGCAAAAAATAGAAAAACTGAAAGCAGAGATAGAAAACTTAAAAGCAGAAAATAAAGCTTTAAAGATAGAGAACGCTGAATTAAAGGAAAGGCTTGGTTTAAACTCGAAAAATTCATCTCTACCGAGCTCTAAAGAATTGTACAAAACAAAAAAGGACAAGCCAAAAAGCGAAAGGAATGTTGGCGATCAGGTTGGGCATAAAGGAAATTTTCATGCCACAATGGAAGCGGATAAAGTAGTAAAAATAGAGTTGCCTAATATTTGCGAATGCGGAGGAGAGCTTGTAATATGCGAAAAACCTTATGTTCACCAAAAAGTTGATCTTCCGGAAATTAGGCCTTATGTAGTATAGCATTTCTCATAATAGTCCGAACAGGTCATAGGAAGGCAGAATCAACAGCACGACGAAAGGATTCGAATAGAGGAATGTTTTTCCTGGCTCTGTTTTTTATAGCAAACCAATGATGCTCAATTTTGTTGAAATCTGGAGAATAAGGCGGCAGATACAAAATTTCTGCACCAACCCCTTTAGCAAGCTCGATAATCTTATCAGACTTATGAAAAGTAGCATTGTCAAGAATGACAGTCTGTCCAGGTTCCAAGATCGGTGTCAAAAATTGCTCAAACCATCCATTAAAAACATCCATATTACAGTGGCCTTCAAAGGTTAACGGAACAACTATCTTTCTTCCACTTAAGGCTGCAACCATACTGATTCGTTGAGTTTTCTTTCCAGATTTTAAGGCATAAAACCGCTGTCCTTTCTGGCAATATCCGTAGTTCGGTGTTATCAATGCCAGACTCATCTATATACACTAAGTTTTTAGGTTCTTTTGTCGCTATAATTTTCAAAAATTCAGCACGTTTTTCTTCGTTTCTTTCCTTGTATCCATATGTCTTTTTTTGCGCGTAAATCCAATTTTTTTAAGGGCTCGATAGATCGTTTGGATACTAACGTTGTTCCAAAGTTTAGCCATTTCCGATAGAGTCTTTCCTCCGTGTTCTCTGGCAAATTTGGCAAAGGTATCCCAGTCGGTAATTTTGTGATTGTAACCCCCATTTCCAAGTTTTTTTGATTGAAAGTCTCCTGTTTCTTTTCTTCTTTGCTGCCACTCCCATAAAGTAGTTCGTCCAATCTTAAATCTTGCTGCCACTGTTTCTCTGCTTTCTCCTTCGTCTAGCGCTTCCATTGCTTTTTTTCTTAAATCATAACTATATGCTGCTGGCATTCAACCTCCTTATCATCATCTACCCTTATCCTATCACATCCGGACTTTTATGGAAAGAGCTATATTTTTATCAATTCTGCAATCATTTATCTTAATATTAAGTTTCTTTTGATGCTTGTGAATAGCTGCAAATCTCTTCCTATTTGTTGCAAATACCCTTTTATAAACCCGACTGTTTGTCTTAAACCAATTCTAAAGAAACTGACGATTATATGCACCAAAATCACAACTTTATCACTATAAATATAGTTGCCGCCCTGCATTTTTGGACAATTCTCGTACCAATTTTCTATGGCGTCATTGATATAACAAAAAATGCTTCCTCTTTCTTGGAGAAATTTGTTATATTCATGGCAGTTACTGACTCTCATTTTTTGTGGCATATTTTTTCTTCAACAGTTAAATGGCTATTTATAATGAATTTTGTCAGTAACTGCCAGTTCTTTTCACTTGAGCGATGCAACAAAGCCCACTGGGATCCAGGAAAGTTTGCTTGTAAGCAAGCAAACTAGCATGGAAAGTTTATACTAAATGAATGTTTTTGATGAGGTTGCACAGAAGCTGGATCCCAGTGTCAAGCACTGGGATGACATCATCCTTTTTTGGATTCCAGACTGGAATGACAGCAGTCCTACGTCATACCGCCGCGGTATTTCCAGATCCCGCTAACACGTAGCGGGATGATGGTTGTCAGGGTGTTGTCCAAGTAGCCTCCTTCTTCTGTTATCCAAGTAGCCTCTTTCTTGTCATCCCAGTGCTCCTTTCTTGTCATCCCAGTGCCCAGACACTGGGATCCAGGAAACTTAACTTTACACCAGGTAATAAGAACTGGATTCCAGCGTCACGCGCTGGAATGACAGCAGTCCTACGTCATACCGCGATTCATTCGCGGTATCTCAGCCGCTAACAAGAGATCCCGCTAACAAGCAGCGGGATGACGGTTGTCGTTCAGCCACAAACATTAAGAAATTTACCAAATGAAAAAAAAGGCAAAAGAAGCCCCGTGGTTATTATCCGCTTTAAAATATTGGCGTTTTTTATGTTTTAAACGCTTGACAAGCGAAGTTCAGCTGCTTTTAATTGCAACTAACTTATGCTGCAAACGTTTAAGAAATTTACTAAGCAGAAAAAAAGACAAAGAATCCCCGAGTTAGCTAGTCTTTTACTATCTCTGTCGAGTATTGGCATTTTTTGATGTCTTGTAACGCTTTATAAGCGCGTTCAGCTTATTTAGATAAAAATCTAGATGTAGATGAAGTTTTGTAAAGACATACAGTATCTATATACTGCAAAAAATTGAACATAAGACGCCGATACATTAAGTAATCCTTACCTTTTAATCTGCAGATTGGCGAAAGCAAATACAATAGCTTCACTATCATGATAAGGGAGCTGGCGGAGTTTGTCAAGGGATTTTTGACGAAATGATTTTGAAAGCAAAGAGCGGGAGAAGGGGTTCGAACCCTCGACCTCAACCTTGGCAAGGTTGCGCTCTACCAACTGAGCTACTCCCGCAATTAAATTAACCTAAATTTACTTAATTATAGGCATATACAGCGATTTGTAAACCCCGTGTACACGAAAAATTGAGAGCCCATAAATTTGCGTGGTTCCTTCTATGATCTTTTCGTATACTTAAGACTCATTTTTGATTATCATAGGTTTTCAATTGTGCCAAAAAATGTATTAATTTTATGGGAATATTTTTATATAAAGACGACTTGCCAGCTAGTTCCATACCAGATGATATAAGGTCTATAGCTGTTGATACCGAGGCAATGGGGCTACTTCATAGCAGAGATAGATTATGCCTTGTGCAGCTCTCTTTTAATGATGGCAACGCTCACTTAGTTCAACTCAAGAACGATTATACAGCGCCAAATTTAAGAAAAATATTAGAGGATAAAAATATAACTAAAATATTTCACTTCGCGCGATTTGATGTGAGCATAATACGTTATTACTTGGAAACTTGGGCACTTCCGTGCTATTGCACAAAGATAGCTTCACGTTTAGTTCGCACTTACACAGATAATCATAGCTTAAAAGAGTTGTGCTTAGAGCTGCTTGATACCAAACTAAATAAGCAGCAGCAATCTTCTGATTGGGGAAATGAAAATTTAACAGACAAACAAAAAAGTTATGCTGCATCTGATGTTTTGTATCTCCACAGGATAAAGGAAAAGCTAGACTTAATGCTGGAGCGTGAAAATAGAAAAGAATTGGCCCAAAAGTGCTTTGAATTTCTTCCTACTCGTATTGAATTAGACTTAATGGGTTGGGAAAACGTGGATATCTTTAACCACCAGATGTAATAGAAGTTTTTTGTTTGTGCAAAACACTTTAGGGCAATTTTTCAAGCTCTGCGGTAAGAATTTAGTTGATTAACTGCTAATAGATACGCTATATTTTACAAGCAATCGTTTTAAGTTTAGGTATTTTATGAGTGATGATATTACACCGGTAAATGATCAAAATTTCAAATCTGAAGTCACTGACTATAAAGGGTTTGTTCTGGTAGATTTTTGGGCAGAATGGTGTGGGCCATGTAAAAGTCTAATGCCGCGTATTGAACAGTTGGCTAAAGACAGAAAAGGCAAGATTAAGATCTGCAAGTTCGACATAGATGAAGGGACTGAAGTGCCAAGTAAGTATGGGGTTCAATCTATACCTACTTTGATTATATTTCAAGATGGTAAGGAAATTGCACGCAAAATTGGTGCAACAAATGATCTGCTAAGTTGGGTTGATAGTGAAATAAGCTAATAGACAAATTTGCTTTTGTGTGTATTATAAATATTGATAAAAGGGATTGTAGCTCAGTCGGTTAGAGCAGTTCGCTCATAACGAATTGGCCGTAGGTTCGAGTCCTACCAATCCCACCATTGTTAGCATGATCGTAACAATGAGAAAACTATAGTATATGAACTATATATTAATGTAATGGGGGAAATGATGGAATTTACTAAGTCTCTAAATAACAAGTTAGATGAATTGCACTTACTAAATCATCCATTCTACCAATCATGGAATACAGGAAGCTTAAGCTTGCAAGCTTTACAAACCTATGCTAAAGAATATTATCACCATGTTGCTGCGTTTCCTCGTTACATCAGTGGTATACATTTTCTGTGCCCAGATCTAAAAATGCGACAGGTTTTACTTGGTAATTTAATAGAAGAGGAACAAGGTGATGAAAATCATCCAGAGTTATGGAAACGTTTTGCTGAAGGGCTTGGCGTTGCGCGATCTGATCTTCGTGAAAGTGCACAGATTAAGGAGACACAAGAATTAATTGATGGTTACTTTGACATTGTAAGATCAGGTTTTGCAGCAGGTCTTGGAGCCTTGTACGCTTACGAACGTCAAACTCCAGAGGTTTCCAAGTCTAAAATTGAAGGTTTAAAAAAACACTATTCAATAAGTGATGAGCGTTCTCTTCAATTTTTTACGGTCCATATGCATGCTGATGAATGGCATTCTGAGGAATGTGCAAATCTTATTGAAGATCTAGATGAAAAAGAGCAAGATAAAGTTATGCAGGGTGCTCAAAAGGGAGCAAGGCTCTTGTGGGGTTTTCTTGATAGAATGATGAATGCTAGCGTGTGTTAGTAGTTGTAAGTAGCTTAAACTCAGTGATGTTGGAATGCAATGTCTGCATGTAATCTTCTTATATCTGACTTACGGCTTTGGGTTCATTTAGGCTATAGTGCAGAAGAGAAGTATCATTCTCAATTAGTTAGTGTTAATATTGATTTTACCTTTAAATCCCCCCCTTTAGGACTTACAACTGACCGGCTTGAGGATACTATATGCTACTTGGAGGTAGTTCAGAGTATTCAATCTCTCGTTCAAAGCAAGCAATTCAACTTAATCGAGCATTTAACTCATGATATATACAGGACCATTAATAACCTTGTGATGCAAAAAAAGCTTATTATTTCTTCTATAGGCGTAACTATTCACAAAGTTGCACCACCTGTCCCCAGTGTGCATGGAGGTGTTTTCTTTACTTATCGTAATGCGTTGCAAGAATGATTTACATTTCTGTTGGCTCAAATATAGGAAATCGCTTTTCCCATTTACAAAAGGCTGCTCAGTTACTGCAGGAGCGCTATTTTAAAAATTTAAAATCTTCAATTATTCTGGAAACTAAGGCTATTTTACCAAATGATGCTTCACCTGGGTGGGACAGGCCATTTCTAAATATGGTTGTGTATGGAAGTTGTTCTTCTTCTCCTGAAGAGCTGTTAAAGGGCCTTAAACAAATTGAATGTGACATTGGCCGTCTGCAGGTCTATGAAAAATGGGCACCTCGCATTATTGATTTGGATATTTTGTTATGGGATGACCTGACACTTGATACACCCTACCTTAAGATTCCTCACCCAGAATTGATAAACAGACCATTTTTGCTTCACTTGATGACAATGCTGAACCCTATGGCAGTAGTTAACAAAACGTTTGGTACTGTTAACCCTAACATTAAGGATTGCTTTTTAAGGAGTTTTACGCTTTCACCAGAGCTTGTAGGTATTGTCAATATTACTCCTGATTCATTTTCAGATGGTGGTCTTTATTATGATGCAGATCAAGCAACCAAGCAGGCACTGCGGCTGTTATCAGATGGTGCAAGCATAGTTGAACTTGGTGCTCAATCAACAAGACCTGGCTCCTCAATACAAACTCCAAAAGCAGAATATGCACGCTTAAAACCAGTGCTTGATAATCTCAATCAGTATATGAAAGTTGGTGACATTAAAGTCAGCATTGATAGTTTCTGGCCAGATGTTATTTTGAATGTTTTGGAGCACTACAACATTGCCTGGGTAAACGATCAGAAGGGAGATCTAGATGATAATACCTTAAAAGCGATTGCTAGCAGTGGATGTAGTATCGTTATTATGCATTCACTCTCCATACCACCACATAGTGACAACATTATCCCAAGTGACATTGATCCAATTGATACCATAAATAATTGGGCAGAAAGGAACATTAATAGATTACTAGCTCTAGGTTTTGATCAAAGCTCGATCATTATTGATCCTGGTATTGGTTTTGGCAAATCTATGTACCAGAATATCCAGATTTTACGCAGTATAGAAACGTTACAAAATTTTGGCTGCAAAGTTCTGGTTGGCCATTCTAGAAAGTCATTTATTTCTTCTTTTTCTACAGAACCTGTCTTTAACCGAGATTTAGAAACAATTGCTACATCATCTGTATTACACAACAAGGTTGATTTCCTTCGGGTGCATAATGTGCGTGATCACATGCGATTTTTTGTAGCTCAAGCTGCTTTACAGGGATGATAGTTATCGGAATTATGGCTGTTGATCCCAAGGGGGTAATTGGAATAAATAATGGATTGCCCTGGCATTATCCAAGTGAGTTAGATCATTTTCGTCAGGTGACTGAAAAACAAGTTATTGTTATGGGGAGAAAGACATTTGAAACTATGCCTCAAGACATATTAGGGAATCGTATCCCTGTTGTTTTTTCTCGTGACAAATTAAATTCTTGTTTTAACAGAGGAGTAAAATGCACTATTATTTCTTCTATGCAAGAGTTTTTGTCAATCCAAAGTAATTCTAAAGTCTTCATGATTGGTGGAGCACAAATAGCGCATCTTTTTTTGGAGTATGATCTAATCTCAGAATTTATCATAACAGAAATTCACAAACCCTATAAAGGTGATGTATATTTCAACTTAACACTTCTTGATGGATGGCATAAAACTATTCTCACCAAAACGAAAGATTATACTATATGCAAGCTGACACGTTAATATGCATGTTGAAGCAATTTATACCCACCGCATTGAATGTGGAGAAGTATTAGAGCAGGTTCTTGATCGCTATGTTTCAGAGTTGCTAAGAGAGGAAGTTGTTCTTGCTATCACATCAAAAATCATTTCTATTTGTCAAAAACAAGTGGTTTGCAAAACTGCTTGTTCTAAAGAAGAGCTAATCAAAAGAGAAGCTGATGCAATTGTTGATGTAGACCATAATTCTTACGGCATCTATTTAACAATCAAAGACAATATCTTAATTCCATCTGCTGGTATTGATGAATCAAATGGTAATGAAATGTATATTTTATACCCAAAGGATGTTCAGAAAACAGCTCTATCAATATGGAACTATCTCAAGACAAAACACTGCATAAAACATCTTGGTATTTTGATTACAGATAGTAACATAACACCTATGCGCCTTGGGGTTACGGGCGTTGCTCTTGGTTGGTGTGGATTTGAACCATTTTATTCCTATATAGGCAAGCCAGATCTTTATGATCAACCACTGCAAGTAACACAAGTCAATCTTCTTGATGCGCTGGCAACGTCTGCTGTTTTAGTTATGGGAGAAGGGGCGGAGCAAACACCAATGGCAATAATTAGTGGCGCACCAAAGATTCACTTTCTTACTCGTCCGCCAACTACAGAAGAAGAAAAAAGTGTGAAGATATCTATGGAAGAGGACCTTTACTCTCCTCTCCTCATGCGAGCCCGCTGGTTAAAGAGTTAAAGAGGAACTTAAAAATTTGCTATTAGACTTCTTACATAACCATATAACATTGGGAATAGAAACAAAAAACTTACTTGACACCCTTCGCCAGCGCCCTTATCATGATAGTGAAGCTATTGTATTTGCTTTCGCCAATCTGCAGATTAAAAGGTAAGGATTACTTAATGTATCGGCGTCTTATGTTCAATTTTTTGCAGTATATAGATACTGTATGTCTTTACAAAACTTCATCTACATCTAGATTTTTATCTAAATAAGCTGAACGCGCTTACAAAGCGTTACAAGACATCAAAAAATGCCAATACTCGACAAAGATAGTAAAAGACTAGCTAACTCGGGGATTCTTTGTCTTTTTTTCTGCTTAGTAAATTTCTTAAACATTTGCAGCGTAAGTTAGTTGCAATTAAAAGCGGCTGAATCTCGCTTGTCAAGCGTTTAAAACATAAAAAACGCCAATATTTTAAAGCGGATAATAACCACGGGGCTTCTTTTGCCTTTTTTTTCATTTGGTAAATTTCTTAATGTTTATGGCTAAACGACAACCGTCATCCCGCTACGTGTTAGCGGCTAAGAGATACCGCGGCGGTATGACGGTTTGCGGTGGCATGACCTCGTCATCCCGCTACTTGTTAGCGGGATCTATGCTTTGAGATACCGCGAATGAATCGCGGTATGACGGTTCGCGGCGGCGTGACGATAAGCTCGTCATCCCGCTACTTGTTAGCGGGATCTAGAGATACCGCGAATGAATCGCGGTATGACATAGGGAACCCTTTCTTGGGTTAGCTATAGATTTACTTCGCATATTCAGCTAATTTTTATTACAATTACAACAAAATAATTTTGGCTTTGATGAAAACTGTATATGTATGTCAATCCTGTGGTCACAGCACTGGTAGGTGGGTAGGGAAGTGCATCGCATGTGACAATTGGGATACAATTGTTGAGGAAATAGCAGTAAAAACGGGCAAAAGAAGTATATCTGCACCAATTTTAATAAAGACGTTATCGGGTAGCGAAATTATCACTCCAAGTCGTTTTTTAACAGGAATAGAAGAATTAGATAGAGTTTTTGGTGGGGGTATCGTTCAAGGTGCTAGCATTTTAATTGGTGGCGAACCTGGTATTGGAAAATCCACCCTTTTGCTTAGAATTGCAGCTAATGTTGTGCAACTTTCCTCTTTTGAATGTCTTTATGTATCCGGCGAGGAGTCTTTAGAGCAGGTGAGTCTCAGAGCAAAGCGTCTTAAGATAAATGAACCTAAAATTAAGCTTTTATCTACAGTGTCTTTAACTGATGTAGTAGCAACAATAAAGGAAAACAAAAGTATTAAATTCTTAGTAATTGACTCTATACAAACAATGTATGATAGCAGAATTACATCGGCACCAGGAACTGTAACTCAGGTTCGTACTTGCGCACATGAATTAACTATTCTTGCGAAACAATATGGTGTTTCTCTTTTAATAGTTGGTCATATAACTAAGGATGGACAAATAGCTGGACCCAAAACTCTGGAGCATATGGTGGATACGGTATTATATTTTGAAGGTGAAAATAGCAATCAATATCGCATTTTGCGTACTATTAAAAATAGATTTGGCCCTGCAAATGAAATTGGTGTTTTTGAGATGTCTGAAGCAGGACTTGTGCCTGTTGATAATCCATCATCATTGTTTCTGATGGCCCATGACAGAGAAGTAGTTGGCAGCGCCGTATTTGCAGGAATTGAAGGTTCAAGACCAATTTTAATGGAAGTGCAAGCATTAATAGCAGGGACTAATATGGCAACCCCAAGAAGGGCAGTAGTTGGGTGGGATATTAATAGATTGGCTATGATCATCGCGGTGCTAAATGCTCGTTGCAAAATGTTTTTGCATGATAAAGAGGTATACCTAAACATTGCAGGGGGACTCAAAATACAGGAACCATCGGCTGATCTTGCTGTTGCTGCTTCCCTTATTTCAAGTATAGTAAATTTACCGCTGCCAACTTCTTCAATAATCTGCGGTGAAGTTGCACTTTCAGGAGAAATTAGGAACATCTCGCATGCTGATCTCAGACTAAAAGAAGCACAAAAGTTAGGATTCAAAAAAGCAATTATGCCTAAAAATGGTAACTATTCTTCTCATGATATTGAAATAATCAAGCTTGGTCACGTAAGGGAATTAAGAGAAGTCTTTAATTACAATTAAATAACGCTTCAGCAAATTCTTTGCTAGTAAACTCCCTTAAGTCCTCTATATTTTCGCCAATTCCTATAGCATGTAACTTTATCTTATAAGCTTCTGCAAGTCCAATTACCACTCCGCCCTTAGCAGTGCCATCTAACTTTGTTACGATTAGCCCGGTAACATTAACCATTTTGCTAAATGCTTCTAATTGGCTATAAGCATTTTGGCCGGTAGTTGCGTCAAGAACTAAAATAACGTCATGAGGGGCAGTGTCATCCAATTTCTTTATCGTTCTATATATTTTTGATAACTCCTCCATAAGGTTCACATTATTTTGCAGCCTTCCTGCTGTGTCAATTAGAACAACATCAACGTTATCTTTTATAGCTTGACTTACAGCTCTATATGCCACACTTGCAGAGTCGCTACCGTACTCTCCAGTAACAATCAAGCAATCAGAACGTTCTGCCCAAATGTTTAATTGTTCACTAGCAGCAGCTCTAAATGTGTCGCATGCAACAAGCATAACGGATTTTCCCATTTCCTTATATTTATATGCGAGCTTACCTATAGTCGTGGTTTTACCGTTACCATTTACTCCGCATACCATTATTATATGTGGTTTTTTGTTTAAAATTAGCGGTTGCACAGCAGGGTTCAATATCGATTCTATTTCGCTCATTAGCTGCTGTGTGATGGTATTATACTCAACTTCCTTGTCAAATTTGATGCTTGTGAGCCTATCGATAATCAACTTGGAAGTTTTATGACCAATATCCATGCTAATTAGCAATTCTTCTAATTCATCTAAAAGCGACTGATCTAATTTTTTTTTGCCAGAAAAAATACTTTTCACCCCGTCGCTAAAGCGAGAAGAAGTTTTTAACAGGCCCTGATAAAGGTTACTAAACAAACTCAAGGGATACTCCTTTTTAAATTATAAACTTAATTACAATATAAAGAATGACATGCACTACGCGAATTTGTAAAGTAAAATGCACTCAAAAACTACAATTTTACCTTACAAAAATTACACTTTTTGAGTGTATTTTACTTTAGTTTTTAACCTAAATATGTTATAATGTAGAATAGCGGTTCACAGGTAATTTTATGAGTTATAATGAGAAAATTTTAGATCATTACGAAAATCCAAGGAATGTTGGCTCTCTGGATAAAAATGATCCAAATGTTGGTACTGGCCTAGTTGGTGCACCATCGTGCGGTGATGTAATGAAATTGCAGATAAAGGTCAATGACAAAGGTGTTATTGAAGATGCAAAATTTAAAACTTTTGGTTGTGGTTCTGCCATTGCTTCAAGTTCCTTGTTAACAGAGATGATAAAGGGAAGAACCATCAGTGACGTTACACAGATAAAGAATACTCAAATAGTGGAAGAGTTGTCTTTACCTCCAGTGAAGATACACTGTTCGGTACTTGCTGAAGATGCTATAAAGGCTGCTATTCATGACTATCAAAGTAAACAAAAGAATTAAGAAGCTACGAACATGGGTGAATATCAAGAAGTAGGCGGAGGTGAAACTGTAAAAAAGAATAAAAAACTTATCACTATAACTGCGGAAGCAGTAGAAAGGATAAGGTATTTATTGGACCAAAAGAAGCATACTAACCTTGAGAAACCGGAAGAAGCAATAGGAATAAGAGTGCTAATTAAGCAAAAAGGATGTTCTGGTTTAAAATATGATATTGAATATGCATATGATACTCGTCCTTTAGAGTCGGTAATTGAAGAAAACTGTAGTGATGGCCAAAAAGTTAAAGTGTTGATCGACCCAAAATCCGTCATGTTTATTCTTGGCTCTGAAATGGATTATGTAGAAGAAAAATTTTCATCGGGTTTTGTTTTCAAAAATCCTAATGAGAAAGGAAAATGTGGTTGTGGAGAGAGTTTTCATGTCTAGCAACTATTTTGCATTGTTTGAAATTGAACCAGCTTTCAATATCAGCTTTGATGAGTTAGAGAAAAAATATATTGAGCTAAGCAGGACTGATATAAATGAAAGACAGTCCCAAAACATGGAAAATATTAACAGAGCTTATCAGATACTAAAGTCACCGCTAAAACGTGCTGAGCATTTGCTGGATTTTTTTAATGTGAAAAGCCAAAAGGACCACTTAAATTCTGAAATATTAAGTGAATCAATGGAAATAAGAGAGTACTTACTAGACTGCGACGATCTACAATTTGCAAGTAGGATGATCGATGAAAAAATAAAAGGTTGCATTAAAAATCTAATTAACACTTTTGCTGTAAAGAATTTTGATAGAGCTGCTACACAAGTCTTAAGATTGAAATATTTATACAAGTCATTTGAGGAGATGAAGAAAAATGCAACCAATTCAAATTTCTGAACCAAATTCAAATGAAGTAGTTTTTGGTATAGATCTTGGCACTACCAACTCTTTAATTGCTATGGTAAATAAAGCTGGCAACGTGGAGATATTTAAAGATGAACAGGGAAGAGAGCTATTACCTTCTATCATTTCATGTGAAAATAATACATTGAAAACTGGCTATGATGTTGGCTCAAATGCAATCCACTCAATAAAACGTTTAATGGGTAAAAGTGTTAAAGATTTGAACAAGATGGGTGTTTATTTTGAAATAGATAACGAAAGTGAAAAAGTTATTAGAGTAAAATGTTCGGAGGAAAAGTATCTTACTCCTGTTGAGATTTCTGCTGAGATATTAAAAGCTTTATGTGAGAGGGTAAAAAAGTCTAAGGGGCTGGAAGTAAAAAAAGCAGTAATTACTGTGCCAGCTTACTTTGACGATTCAGCACGTAACGCAACTAAATATGCAGCAAAATTAGCTGGCATAGAAGTTCTTCGCCTCGTTAACGAGCCAACCGCTGCAGCGCTTTCTTACTCCATTGAAAAGAACAATAACAGTGGAATATATGCAGTTTATGACCTTGGTGGTGGAACATTTGATATTTCGATATTGAAATTGCATCAAGGAGTGTTTCAAGTTCTTGCAGTTGGTGGTGATACCAAACTCGGCGGTGATGATTTTGATCATTTGCTGAGTTCAATTGTGATTGATAAGTATAGAGAAAAGACGGCTAAGCAACTAAATTCCTTACTTATCGAATCACGCTCTGTGAAAGAGTACCTAAGCAATCACACTATAGGTATCTTCGAATTTAATGTTAACGGCAAGCCATTTGAGTGCGAAATTACCAGAGAAGAATTCGAGCAGGCAATCAGTTCTTTGGTCAATAAGACTATCAATATAGTCACTCGTACTATAAGTGATATAGATCTTAAAATTGATGATATAAAAGGAGTAATTTTAGTTGGTGGTGCAACTAGAACACCATTGGTTCAAAATTCACTAGTCAAACTCTTTGGAAATAAAGTACTAAATGACGTGGATCCAGATAAAGCAGTTGCCATTGGGGCAGCTCTGCAGGCTCATGATTTAACTTCGAGCTCAAAAGATAGGAATATTCTCCTGGATGTTTTACCTCTATCACTTGGCATAGAAACTATGGGAGGCATAGTTGAAAAAATCATACCAAGAAATACGCCACTGCCAGTTTCAGAAACAAAAGAGTTTACAACTTATATTGATGGGCAAACAGCAATGAAAATTCATGTTTGTCAGGGAGAACGTGAAATGATAGAGGATAACAAATCTCTAGCGCAGTTTGAACTAAAAGGTATACCGCCACTGCCTGCAGGTTCTGCAAGAGTTGAAATAGAATTTACAGTTAACGTTGACGGAATCTTGACTGTTACTGCAAGAGAAAAAACTACTGGAATTGAGCAGACAGTTAAAGTAAATTCAAGTTTTGGCTTGAGTGAAGCTGATGTTCAAAATATGGTTAACCAGTCAATAAACAGTTTTGACGAAGATATGAAGGCTCGTTCCCTTGCAGGTGCTAAAATTAATGGAAATAAACTCATACACTTGGTTGAAAACAATAATAACCTTTCCACTGATCAAAAGTTGAAAAACCTATTACAAAATGCAAAAAACGCTTTACAAGGCAATGACTTGAATGAAATTAACAACACTATCGCCGAGTTAGAAAATTCTTCTTTAGAGTTGTGTGAATTAACAAATAGGTAGAAAAAGCTTACACAACCTTGTGCAATACCCTATTTAATCTCAAAGCAACAGGTAACCTGAAATTAAATGGTAACCAATCGACCTTTCCTAATTTAAATGATAAACCAACTATGCTTACACGCCCAATGATATTTTCCATTGGTACAAAACCAACTTCAGGAAACCTACTATCTAAAGAATTATTTCTATTGTCTCCCATAACGAAAAATTGATCGTTAGGTACATAATAAACCGGAGTGTTATATGATAGCTTATTAGAAATGTCATCTACCAAAATCTCATGTTCCTTGCCACTTAAAAGCGTTTCTATATATCTTGGTATGTTACGATTTGACTCATAATCAAAAAAACTTTCAATTTGCCTTCGCTCTACTTTCTGATCATTTAGGTATAATTCTCCCTCTATCATTTGCACTTTGTCACCTGGTGTTCCTATTACTCGCTTAACAAACCTGATGCTGTCATTTCTTGTGGGTTTGAAAACTACTATGTCGCCACGCTTTGGAGGGGTATAAAAAATCCTGCCGCTAAAAATGTTTGGAGAAAATGGAAAGGAGTGTTTACTGTAACCGTATGAATATTTACTAGTAAAAATGTAATCCCCTTCAAGTAGGGTGCTTTTCATTGAACCAGAAGGTATATGAAATGGCTCGAATAAAAAACTACGTATTGATAGCGCAATCAACAGTAAAAAAAATAATGAAGATAAAAATCTTCCCGTTCTTATCACCCAGTTTTTGCTTAGTTCTTCCAACTTTTCCAACTTTGTTTTTCTTATAGATTAAGCTTATTATAATACATAAATTAAAAAATGGTAATATGAAATTTTACTTGTGAATGTTATTCCTCTATTCAAAACAATTTTGAAAAGGCGGTTCATTTCTTTCAACGGTGTCATCCAAGTAGCGTGACACATAACTGTACGAACATTGCAATTTGCAGGTGGCAGATGAAAGTAGCTGATGCACATCTGTACGAACATTTGCTTTTGTTAAGGTAATATGGTGTTATGAAAGTAGCTGACACTGGAATGGCTTTGTTGCATCGCTACTTATGAAAGGCTAACTATAGTTAGGATTATAAGCAACCTATTGAAAATCTTGTTTTTTTGCAATCAATCTGATCAAATTTAAGAATAGTAATTTGTTATTTATATTAATAAATTTAATTCTATTGAAAATAGCTAAAGCATTGAAATTCTTGAATTTTAGCCGGATTGGTAAATGGTAGTGAAATTTCTTTTACTCAAATTTAGGTATTCATTGACCGTTCTTGTTATAAATACCAGAATAATAAGCTACTGATATTCCCTATCTTTTTTATCTTTAATCCATCATAGCTAGCGATGCAACAAAGCCCACTGGAATCTAGGTTGTAACCGTTCACGGATTGTGAGAATGAATAAAGAACTAAGCAGTCGTAACTTTTGGAAGGGATTTTGGCCATTGAGACGTGATGTCAAAAATATCGACAACATTCTTTCCACAAATCTTTCTCCATGTTCCGACCAGGTGAAAAAGCTGTTTTTACGATAGCCGTCTAATTTGCCGTTCTGCAAGGTTGTTGATTGACTTCAGGCTTTCGTAAAAACTTCCACACCATATCCTCGGCATTAACATCTTAATGGCCATTCTCAAACCATTTACAAGCCTTGTCATTTCATGCCCCCCCTTTTTGCATTAGTTGTGTAGCATCTTTTAATATTAGCAAGGCCTATAATAGTGCAACACTGCCTTACGTATTGCCAATCCAAATTCTACTTGCTGTAAAATAACACAATCTGCTACATCGCTGCTAATCTCAATCCCTCTGTTTATTGGCCCTGGGTGCATAACAATCGCATCTGGTTTTGCGTATGATAGCTTTTGTGAATCAAGTCCATACAAATAAAAATATTCTTTCTCTGAAGAACTATTATTCATGCGCTCTTTCTGCAATCTCAAAAGCATAATTACGTCAGCATCCTTTATACCTTCAATTAATGAATAATGGACTGAATCTACTTCAGGAAAATGCTTACAAATCAAAGTTGGTGGTGCGACCAAGTTTATCTCTGCTCCAAACATTTTTAGCAATCTTATATTTGATCTTGCAACTCTACTGTGCAGAATATCTCCACATATCACAACTTTGAGGTCCTTTATTTGCTTTTTGTGATTGCTGATTACAAGATAGTCTGCAAGAGCTTGAGTTGGATGTTCACTACTTCCATCGCCTGCATTGATTAGCGAGCAGTTAACATACTTTGCCAGTGTATTAATGATACCACTACTTTTATGCCTGATTATTATGTAATCAGGATTCATTGCATTTAATGTTTTGATCATGTCTTTTAGATCTTCTCCCTTGTTAATAGAAGAAGATCTTATTGGCAAAGTTACAACATTTGCTCCAAGGCTTTTTGCTGCTATTTCAAAAGACGCAAGTGTACGCGTTGAATCTTCAAAGAATAAATTTATTACTGTCTTATTTTCCAAGATATGACTATTTGCAACTTCTTTTTTAAGGTACTGGTTGGCCAACTTAGTTATATTTTCTACATCATCGACTGTAAGGTCTGAGATGTTTAACAAATTCCTTCTCTTGTTCATAGTTTCCTTTTCAACTACTTGAACCTATTCTACTTTCTTATTACCTTTTTTCAATAGACTTCTTGTGCAGCAATTGTTTTGGTGAAAGAACGGAAAAAGATAGTAAAGTCAAAATTAAGTTAGAAGGAAGAAAAAGTTCAGCGAGTCAAGAGTAAGGTATATTAGCATAAATCTTTCATCCCAATGTTTAGTGGCGCTGGGGATTACTTCCACTTACACTCATCCGCTATCATAACAGCCTCAAAAAGATGCTTCTCAAGTTCACTTAGAGGCAAATCACTTTGTGAATAATTTCCCCAAGATTTTAGTATATCGGAAGTTTCAACGCCTTCAATAATAGGATATTCTTGGTTTTTTTTAGCGTATAACTCTTGAGCCTGCTTGCTTACTAAAAATTCCAATAAGACTATAGCATTTTCCCTGTTTTTTGCGTTTTTTGTTACTGCTGCACCACTGATGTTTACCATTACACCGTGATCGTTGCGATTAGGAAAAAAAGCCCCTAGCTTGTCTGCAACATTCTTTTTATTTTCTGATGAAAGAATTCTCGCAAAGTAGTAGCTGTTTACTATTGCAACATCTCCCTCACCCGCTGCTACGGCGTAAATTTGATCAGTATCACCACCACTTGGTTTTCTTGCCATATTGCTCACAATTCCGCTTACCCATTCTTTCGTCTTTTCAAAACCATTATTTGCAATCATAAAAGCAATTAACGATCTGTTATATGGACTTGTAGAAGAACGCACTAATATTTTTCCTTTCCATTTTTCATTTGCTAAATCTTCATAAGTACTTAAGTCCTTAGGGTCTACTGACTCTTTATTGTAAACCAATATCCTAGCTCTTTTTGTAAGACCAAACCAATAATCTTCACTGTCTCTAAATCTTGCAGGTATAACACTTTTTAAAACCTCTGAATCTACTTGAGATAAAAGTCCTCTTTTTTTTGCTAGAATTAAGTTGATTGCATCAGCAGTCAAAAATAAGTCAGCTTCACCACCGTTTTCCATTCGTGAAAGTAGCTGAGAATAATCATCAATGATGTAACGTACTTTAATACCTGTATTTTTCGTGAATTCATCAAACAAAGTACGTACTAATTCTTCTTTGCGCGATGAATAAACATTTACCACTTGTGAGTCATTAGTTCCGTCGTTTCTGTATAAATAAGTAATAACTATCAATATAATTGCTATTAAGGATGTGAATATAAAGGCTTTTTTCATATTGGATAAAAAATAACTTCTTTCAGTTAAAGTTACCAAGATGGTACAACTTTAGCAAGTGTAAAGTTCGTTAGATAAATCATAAAAACTTCCTTGACAAGCTTCGCCAGCCCCCTTATTATAACACTGAAGCTATTTATTTATCTTCGCAATCTCTGCAGTGGATTAATGACAAAAAACTTAATGTATTTGGCGTAAATCATGCTTAATTTTTTGCACTATGTGCACCTTATTTCTTTATAAAATTTCTAGGTTTTTACCTAATATAAGCTGAAATGCGCTATTTAAAACATTAAAAAACGCCAACTTAAAAAATGGATAGTGAATAACTAGCTACCCTAGGGTTTCTTTTGCCTTTTTTTCTGTTTAGTAAATTGTATCCGTTCAGCGGAGTGGTAGAATAAGGTAGACAAAGCAAGATAATAAAGATAATCATAGAGCAAAAGTGAGGTAATGTGGTAAACCTTTGAGAACTTTGCAAAAATTTACAGCAAAAAATAGAAAAACTGAAAGCAGAGATAGAAAACTTAAAAGCAGAAAATAAAGCTTTAAAGATAGAGAACGCTGAATTAAAGGAAAGGCTTGGTTTAAATTCAAAAAACTCATCCCTGCCCAGCTCAAAAGAGCTATACAAAATAAAAAAGGACAAGCCAAAAAGCGAAAGGAATGTTGGCGATCAGGTTGGGCATAAAGGAAATTTTCATGCCACAATGGAAGCGGATAAAGTAGTAAAAATAGAGTTGCCTAATATTTGCGAATGCGGAGGAGAGCTTGTAATATGCGAAAAACCTTATGTTCACCAAAAAGTTGATCTTCCGGAAATTAGGCCTTATGTAGTAATTGGAACATGGTCGTTGTTGGAGATGCAGAAAAAGAAAAAGTAGCAAGTTACCAGAAGGTGTTACGCCAGATACATTTGGTCCAAGGGTTAAGTCTATAATTGCAGCACTCAGCGAATTTTACAAAAACTCAAAGCGTGAAGTGGCTAGTATCATAAATGACATTTTTAATTTGAACATAAGTGTTGGCAGCATATCAAATCTTACTATTACCCACAAATATAAAGTTCGTGAGCAAGTCGCCATCCTTCTGCTAAATCAAAGAGACGTTTATATCCTTTCCAAAGAGTAATTGGTCCTGGTTTTGGGTCATTTTTTCTTGCTAAATGGCCTCCAAGTTCATGAAACAGCTTCTTTTATGTTGGGAACTACACTTGGACATGGTTTTCTGTGTATTTTAACGTATAAAACTTTCCATTCTTCTTCAGCTAATAAGGTAGTACATGGTAATGTTGGGTTAGCTCTTGCAATTGATGTAATAAAGAAGATCCTCCAAGCAATAATACTCATAACTGTTAGATATCTCATTAGTCTTTCTGCTATTCCAAGCCTACATTCTTCAACTTTGAGACCGGATTTAAAATTTTATGTAATATCTCTATTTTCCATCTAAGGCAATTGTAAGTTAAAAACGTGATATAAAAGAGATAAGAGAGAAAGATAACCCTGCTCACTAGGAATAGCGGGCGTGCGCGACCGAAAGGAAATTGGTATTACAACCGTTGGTATCAAGGTACGCTAGCCCTATCTCTCGATACGTTTGAATAGTTGCTTGGGACATATATATGCACCCGTTTACAATCTTAAATTAACTAAAACTATCGAGATTTATTATGGTTACATCTTATCAAAATTTTATTGGCATTGACATCGGAAAATTTAAAAATATCGTTGCAATTCACAAACAGAAGAATGCTGTCGAATTTGATAATAATGCTTCTGGTTGGCAACAATTATTTCAAGAGTTTTCAGATATTCTACCTAATGCTTTAGTGACTTTAGAAAATACAGGGAAATATGAGCTTGGCTTATCACATTTTCTTACCGACAAAAATATTGCCGTGCATCGAGCTAATACTCGTAAAGTAAAAAGCTTTATTTTATCTCACGGAACTTTAGCAAAGTCTAGATGCAAGAGCTCTTGCTCAATATGGATTTGAACGCCATAGAACTATCTCTCTATTTGTACCTACCTCTACAGAACAATCAACTTTGGCTGCACTTTGTCAACGTCGTGATGATATTACGCAAATGAGAACTCAAGAAAAATGCAGACTTGAAGCACCGGAAAATGATCATATAAAAGAAAGCTGTCAAAAGACCATTGAGTTTTTCGATAGTCAAATAAACGAACTCAATGATACTATACAAAAGATTATTGATGAAAGCCGCGAATTACAACAACGCCAAAAAATTCTTAAAACAGTTCCTGGAAAAGTTATCACAAGATTTTTTGTGTTTAATGCCAGAGCTTGGTTACTTAAATAGAAAAGAAGTAGCAAGTCTTGCCGGAGTTGCACCGCATCCAAAAGAAAGTGGTAAAGCTGTTGGTTACCGAAGGATTACAGGTGGTAGAAGTAACGTTCGTTCAAAGCTCTTTACAGCCGCTATGGCTGCTACAAGGTCAAAATCTATACTTGGCGCCTTTTATTCTAA
Organism: Wolbachia endosymbiont of Drosophila willistoni; assembly: GCF_040084705.1. Lineage (NCBI taxonomy): Bacteria > Pseudomonadati > Pseudomonadota > Alphaproteobacteria > Rickettsiales > Anaplasmataceae > Wolbachia > Wolbachia endosymbiont of Drosophila willistoni. The sequence goes on along the minus strand of NZ_CP157591.1, from coordinate 47,784 downwards.
GCTTGTTGAAAGTGGTAAGAAGAAGATGGTGGCTATAACAGCCCTAATGCGTAAAATTATAGTAATTGCTAATACAAGACTTAAAGAAGCAATTAATTTGCATACTTAAAAATCTTCACAGCGGTAACTGAAATTGGCTAATGAATATGTGCGTCCACACAGACTTAAAGCACATATTCATTAGCTTAAGCAGAAATTGCTGTGGTAGCTGTTTGATATAAAATTCTATTTCTATGACAAACGGGTTTTTATTGCCCATATAATTTGCAAAATTACACAAATAAAAAAATTTTTAAAAAACATAGTTGATACCAACTAATTTTTTCAACAGCTTCATCGAAAGTATTAACTGAAAGATTCGTTAATAGCATCCATTCTAGCGGTTTTTTTTAAGGGAAGGGGAGTTTTCTCAACAACATAAACTGCATAAAGTGGTAATTTAGGTAGTTCTTCCGTCTTATGCCTAATATTATTCTTAGATGGATTCATCATAAACTTTCCAAATCTAACTTCCAAACGTGCTGTTCTTTTTGGCTTATTATCTTTTACAGGAACTTCAACTTCTACCGTACCTGCACAATGAGAGGATTTAATAAATGCCCATAACTTCTGCTCACCTTTTTCAGGATATCGAGATTTTCTATTTACTGCTCTATCTCTGCATGCTCTAACTAGCACTGCCGAATTAAGATTATGTGCAAGCTCAAAAAAGTCATATATATCTGCTTCTCTATCGCATACAGTTATAGTCTCAGTTTGAGTTGGATCAATAATATTATTTGTTTTTCTTAAAGTTTCCAACCACTTTACGCTTTCTTTATCTTCAATGCGATCGCTCTTTTTTTTAAGGTTCTCAGTTTCTTCAGGTCTTGAATAAACTTTTTGATCTAGTATCCCTAGTACCAAACCTTCTATACTAACGGCAAGAGCTGTATGCATTATAATACCTTTTGCAGTATCATAACTGGACAAATTTGCTAATCCGCTTGTTTTTTTATGGTTATTATATACAATGTAACTGGTATCTTGAATGACAAGAACCCTCTTGTGAGCTTTTGTTCTCTCAACCGTCTTATTAATATGTGTAGCTAAAATATCACTTTCTTTTACATTCTCATTTTGAAAAAAACGTTATGCTGTTTTTGCTTCTGACCAACTTTCACATGCTTGATTAATCTAACTTTCAGGTAATTTTGTCAAACATATCAGCAATCTTTACTAATCGCTCAGTTAACCTTTTATCTCCAAATTCATTTTTAGCCCATTCACTACTTTTACTTGCCATTTTACACCCTCAATATTTGCAAACTTTAATATTGTAATATTTTACTTTTTAGTCCATTTATATTTGTGGGTAATAGTAAGGAATGACACCGTCTTGGATGGAAACCAGTGTCAGCTACTTTCATGACACCATCACAAGGTGAAACTGGATCCCAGTGGGCTTTGTTGCATCGCTCAAGTGAAAAGAACTGGCAGTTACTGACAAAATTCATTATAAATAGCCATTTAACTGTTGAAGAAAAAATATGCCACAAAAAATGAGAGTCAGTAACTGCCATGAATATAACAAATTTCTCCAAGAAAGAGGAAGCATTTTTTGTTATATCAATGACGCCATAGAAAATTGGTACGAGAATTGTCCAAAAATGCAGGGCGGCAACTATATTTATAGTGATAAAGTTGTGATTTTGGTGCATATAATCGTCAGTTTCTTTAGAATTGGTTTAAGACAAACAGTCGGGTTTATAAAAGGGTATTTGCAACAAATAGGAAGAGATTTGCAGCTATTCACAAGCATCAAAAGAAACTTAATATTAAGATAAATGATTGCAGAAAATAATATGGAAGATATCGAAATTGCTATAGACAGTGCAGGAATTAGTATATACAACAACACACAGCAAGGAAAATAGCACTGACAGAAAATATCGTGGCTATGAGCAAACGAGAAAATTGCACGTAATGTTGAATATAAACAACAAAAAAGCCATAGCTGTAAAATACAGTAACGGCTGATCCCTATGGAGCTTGTGATTTGCTAAAAGAAGTCGATTTTCAGTATGTCATAAAAGTACTATATGCAGATAGGGCATATGACAGAGAAAAGCTCTATAAGCTGTGTAATCAATATGGTATAAAAACGAAAATTCCTCCGAAAAACAACGCAGCAGAGCATCCAAAGTTAGACTATATGGCTGAGAGAAATTCTGCAGTCAAGCTCATAAAGTCATATGATGAAGATGGTATAAAGAAGTGGAAAAAAGAGATGAGTTATGGAAAAAGATCTTATATAGAAAGTTTTTTCTCGCGACTGAAACAAACATTCGGGTTTAGTTTTAGGAATAAATCTGAGACAAATAGAGAGAAGGAACTACTTGTTAAATGCTATTTGCTCAATAAGTTCACTGATATTGGTATGGCTAAATTTGAGATAGTTACATGAATTTACCATAAATCACCATCTCATAAAGTGTGATGCAACAAAGCCATCCCAGTGTCAGCTACTTGGATGACAAGAAAGGGAGCACTGGAATGACAGGAGAAGGGGGGCTACTACCGTTATAAAGGAACCAGTGTCAGTTACTCGGATGATACCTTTTTCTACTTAATTTGGGTTATGCAAGAAGTCTATTCGCGGTATAGATTCCGCTAACACGTAGCGGGATGACGGTTGTCGGTAAATCTAAGTCAGTTTAGCTATATGCTTTTAATTCCTCCAAAAGGAGAATTAAATATGTGAAGTTCTAGTTGATATGACTTAATGAATGGTTAGTTTAAATTACTAATTTATTTAAGAGATTTTGATAATATTTAACCCATTCGCTTTTCTATTTTCCATATCACGATGTGCTTGAATTATTTCATCAAATTTATATTTTTTATTGATCCGTACAGTTAAAAGTTTTTTTCTTATCATCTCGAAGATTTCCATTGTGGTAAGCACTAATGTGAATCTATCATGCTTATAATGGTATATTGAGGTTCCAGTTGCAAATAACGAACGTGAACTAAGTAAAGAAAAACTAATAGGAGCGTTACCTGATATCTGCCCATAGGAAACGTATATGCCGAACCTGCCTAAAGATTCAAAAGAAAGCTTGCTTGTAGCGTAACCTATAGGGTCATACACTGCACCTACTCCTCTGTTTTGCGTAATCTCCATAACTTTAGAAACGAAGTCTTTATCATTGTAGTTTATTGCGTATGTGCAGCCACTTTGTAAAGCTATCTTCATTTTTTCATCAGAGCTTACAGAACCTATCACTACACCTTTTTTATCCTTTGCCCATTGGCATATTATTTGTCCTAAACCACCATTAGCCCCATGAACTAGCACGAAAGCACCAGGCCTAACTTTATAAGATTGATTAACTAAATAGTGAGCTGTCATACCTTTAAACAGCACTGCAGCAGCAACTTCATCAGATATGTCATCTGGAATTTTTATCAGATATTTCTGGTGTATAATGCGCTTTTCACAATATGCCCCTGGAGGAGCTGTGCAATATCCAACTCTGTCTCCAACCTTCAATCCATCACTGATTTTTTTACCAAGCTTTTCAATAACTCCCACTGCTTCTACCCCAAGCACTGATGGTAAATTTTTAATTTTGCGCGTACCTTTTCTGTGCTCTAAATCATAACGATTTAAGCCGATAGTTGTGTGACGTACTAAAACTTCCTCGCCTTTTGGCTCACCTATACTCTTATCTACAAATTCTAATACTTCTGGTCCCCCAGTTTTTTTAATTTGTATAGCTCTAACCATGATGAATATTAAGATAAAAACTTTGATTATGTTATCTAACAATTAATATTTTGCAAAGTTATTGTTTTCACAATCAATAGACTTCTTGCGTTACCTCCTGTCATTCCAGTGTCAGCTACTTGGATGACACCCTATTGATTACTGAAATGACACGGTTTGCAAACATTCTGTTACTTAAGCTTAAAGAACGTGTATGATAGTGTTATTTCGCCCAAATCTTTTGTATTACTATCAAGCATTATCTCAGGATCTATATAGAAAGATACGGGCATAGCTGCTTTTTGTTTTGGTAGCAACATTTGCTCTTCAAAACAAAAGCATGCAACTTTATTGAAATACTTACCTGCTTTGAAAGGCGTAACATTATACACCGCCATACCAAATGAAGGCTGATCAGATAGATTTTTTGCGTAATAAAACGCTAAACTTTGTTCTCCTATGTTTACGTCAACGTAGTTAGTTTCTGATTTAAACTCCCAAGGTAGATCGGACATTATATCAGCATTGAAATGGACCCTGATCTTTTGGTTAGTTATATTTGTTGTTGTGTTAGTTACTTTTCTTATTGTGCCACCATACCCAGTAGCTTTACAGAAAATGCTATATAGAGGTACCGATGCATATGCAAGACATATCATCGACACAACTAAAGATACTAAAAAGAAAACTATAGAATTCTTACTGCCTTTCCTTAAAAAGGAAAACATCTAATCCCTATTGTTGAACAAGTTAAGTAACCTGAGTAGATTGAGAAATATATTAATAAAGTCAAAATAAAGATTAGTTGCACCGAGTATTGCCAATTTAGTAGTAGCAACTTCTGATCCGTCATTATGTTTATAATAAACGTCCTTGATTCTTTGAGCATCATACGCAGTCATTAAGGTAAAGACTATTACTGATATGAACGATATTGCAAAGTGGAGAGGACTACTTCCAAGAAATAAATTTACTATAGACGCAATGATTAACCCCCAAACTCCCATAATCAAGAAAGAGCCCATACTTGTAAGATCTCTTTTTGTAGTATTGCCATATAAAGCCATAGAGCTAAACATGATTGATGTAATGAAAAACGCCCTTGCTATATTTTCTGCAGTATAAACTATAAAAACATAAGATAAGGAAAGCCCCATTAACACTGAGAACGAGAAAAATATAGTAACGGCAGACTGAGCACTTAGGTGTTGAATTCTATAAGACATGTAGAACACCAATGCAACCGGAGATAACATTACCACAAGCGATAGAACGGGATTAGAATAAATTACTTGAAAAAGACCAGAAAATACTGTTAAAAATGCAACAAGCCCTGTGACGCCCAAAGCTAAAGCCATGTAATTATATACTTTAGTTAGGTAACTTCTAAGCCCAGCACTATAATAAACGCCTTGAGAGCGAATATCCTGTTCATTTCTCATATAAGACATAATATAACTCCTTTTATCCATTACTTAACACATTATAATATAAAACCATATTTTTATCAAGTGTTTTTATTATAAACAGCTATGCGCTGGCATTTGTTTTAATATAAATAGAATATAGGCCTATTGCTGCTGCGTTTGAAACATTTAAACTGTTAATTGCATTTGACATTGGGATTTTTAAAAGATAATCACAATTTTCTTTAACTAACCTCCGCATTCCTTTCTCTTCAGAACCAAAAATAATTACTCTTTTTTTCTCAAAACTCTTTATTTCATCTATATTTTCTTTAGCATTGCAATCAAACCCGTAACACCAGTAGCCGACCTTTTTTAAATACTGCATAGTTTTTACTATATTTGTAACGTATATTAGCGGAATAATATCTAAAGCCCCACTTGCTGCTTTTGCAATAGATGCATTTTCACTCGGTGAATGGTTATGTGGTAAAACCAATGCGTCGACATTAAAACAAGCTGAAGTTCTTAAAATTGATCCAATATTGTGCGTGTCAGTGACTTGATCTAAAATGACTATAGTAGAACTGTCGTTTGAGCTTTCAGCTACTTCTTCGATGCTTAAGTTATAAAGAATAGGGGCAACATTTAAAGCAATTCCTTGATGGTTAGCACCTTTGGGTAAAACGTCATTAAGTATTTTGTTTTCTACTAATCGAACTTTAATGCCCTTACTATTTGCATATTGCTTAATTTCTTTTTCGTGTTCTCTATAGAAATTTTCTGTTACTAACAGTTCTATACACCGCCTATTTTTATTCTTCAGTGCTGACATGCAGGTGTGCTTTCCATACAGCCAAAAATTCTCATTAGTTTTTGACGATTTCATCGTATTATTGAAAATCGGGTTTTTATAGAATAAGCAACATTTTACTATGTTTGAATATTGTTGTAAAATTATACAATTCGATTAATGCGTTTATGTCGGACGATGAGTTGGATTGGCAAAAAAATGTTAAGCCAATAAAATGTGGAAAAGTTACTTTGAAAGTTGATCATAAAGTAAATATAAAGTCTATGGTTGATAAAGGTACCTCCGACTTACAAGGGAATTTTCTTAATACCAATAATAGTAACTCATCATTTTGTCTTGACCAAAACACAAAATCAAAAGTTGATAGGGGTAAATATTTTATAAGCGATAAGCTCGATTTGCATGGCTATAATATAGAGGATGCTTACTGTAAATTGATAGATTTTATTATCAAAAATTATCGAGCAGGAAATAGATGTTTATTGGTAATTACGGGATACGGCAGTGCAACAAACAAAACAGACACTATAAAGAGTAACTTAAATAAATGGTTAAATGACACTAAAATCCAGCATATGGTTCTATACTACCAACAAGCTACGAAAAAACATGGTGGTAAAGGGGCTTTTTATGTTTTATTAAGAAGGAATAAAAACCTTGAGTCCTGATACTTAAAATTCCTTTTAAGCCTTAATTTTTCTTGTATAACCATACAGTGTTCGGCAGCGCGTGACGCACAACTGTGCGAACATTGTGATTTGGGTCTACCAGGAAGGATGTCTCCCAGTACCTCTTTTCCCGTCATCCCGCTACGTGTTAGCGGGATCTCATTTCACTTTATGAGGGTGTCATCCGAATAGCTTGACTACTTGGATCCAGATTGGATACTGAGTTGGTGAGTATAAAAGTATAGCTTCTACGTCATACCGCCGCGGTATCTCAGCCGCTAACAAATAGCGGGGTGACGAGTTACTATACCGCTGCGAACCGTCATACCGCGATTTATTCCATAGCTGTACGAACATTCATTTTTGAAGGTAAACTGCACAGCAAATGGTGTCATTCCAGTGCTTGACACTGGAATCCAGCCGGCTTTGTTGCATCGCTAGCTATGATGGATTAAAGATAAAAAAGGTGGAGAATATCAGTAGCTTATTATCTGGTATTTATAACAAGAACGGTCAGTGAATACCTAATTTTGAGTAAAAGAAATTTCACTACCACTCACTAATCCGGCTAAAATTCAAGAATTTCAATGCTTTAGCTATTTTCAATAGAATTAAATTTATTAATATAAATAACAAGTTACTATTCTTAAATTTGATCAGATTGATTGCAAAAAAAACAAGATTTTCAATAAGTTGCTTATAATCCTAATTATAGTTAGCCTTTCATAAGTAGCGATGCAACAAAGCCATTCCAGCGTCACGCGCTGCCATGTGATATACAATTTCCTTCGAATTACAACGTACGTGCGCTCTATATGCACTTGATTGACAAATGCTCTCTTATCAAAATCTCAAGAATCTGCACTATATTTAATGCTGCGCCTTTGCGCAGGTTGTCAGCCACTATCCACATATTTAATCCGTGCTCAACAGTATTGTCTCTTCTAATACGCGATACATATACAGCATTCTCCTGTACAACATCAATTTGAGTTATGTATTCACTATCTTCACGCCTGTTGTACACTAAAACTCCACTATCTTCGGCTTCACTTAGCACTTCACGAGCTTGTTCTTCAGTGATATGTTGATCAAATTCCACATTTACTGCCATAGCGTGACCGATAAAAACGGGTACCCTTACACAAGTTGCAGTAACTTTTATATCTTCCTCTAAAATTTTTTTTGTCTCCTCTTGCATTTTCCATTCCTCTTCTGTAGAGCCATTTTCCATGAATTCTCCTACATGGGGAATGCAATTGAATGCTATTTGCTTAGAGAATATCTTGGGTTTTTTAGCTTCGTTCATAAAGATTTTTTTTGTCTGGTCATAGAGCTCATCCATTGCTGCTTTGCCTGCACCAGAAGTTGATTGATAAGTTGAAGCAACGATTCTCTTTATTTTTGCTTTTTGGTGTAATAGATGTAGTACTAGCAGCATCTGTATTGTAGTACAGTTTGGATTGGATATTATGTTGTGGTTTTTATATTCCATAATTTTTTCTTTATTAATCTCTGGAATAATGAGTGGCACACCCTCTTTCATTCTAAAATGGGAACTGTTATCTATCACGATGCATCCAGCCTGTGTTGCAATTGGTACATACTCTTCAGAAACATGAGATCCAGCACAGAAAATGGCTACATTAGTTCCAACGAAGTCATAATCCTCAAGGCATAAAACTGTTAACTCTTTGTCACCAAAGCTCACCTTCTTCCCTTCTGATTTTTTCGATGCAAGTGCAATAACGCAATCTATCGCCTCATCTTGAAATTCAGTAAGCGTGCTTAATACCTCACGCCCTACTCTTCCGGTTGCTCCAATAACAGCAATTTTGTATCTCATATAGATAAACCTCTAATTTTAAAGTTCTATTATATTTTTACTGACAAAATTTACAATTGTTTTAATATTTTTACCTTGCAATTAATTGTAATTTAGCTATTATTATGCAATATTAGTAATATTACATAATGAAATGAAAGATGAGTAAGGAATACGATGAAACTAAGGTTAAACCTGCAATGTCTACACCTCAAGGGCCTGAAGGAACCAATGGATCAAAGGCCCAAAGTGTTCTTTCGAATAAAAGAAAGCCTACAATAAATTTTGATGATAAAAAGTATGGTGTAAAAACCTCTAAAATAGACCAACAGTCTCTAAACAAAAGACAAGGATCTTCAAAGCTAAGAGATCTCTTAAGGTCAATACCAATAATAAGGAGATTTTTAGCAAGGATTTTCACACCTGAAAAAATAGAAATCATCAGTAACCCTATATATGACAACATGGAAGCATATAAAAAATCGCAGGAAGATTACCCTAGTAAGATAAAAGATGAAACTAGTATAGATGATGAACACACAAAAGAAGTAGATAGTAAACTTGAGAAGGGTAATGTTGAACAAGTGGACAACAAGAAAAGTCGTAGTTCATAAATATCAATCATTTAAAAATTATCTCTAGTTATAACATTGTATCTGTTCAGATGCATGGCTCATGTACAAATATTGAAACAAAAATTCCAGTGCTCCTTTCTCGTCATCCCAGTGCGTGACACTTGTATCTTTATGATGTGAGGCATTAGAGCTAAAATACCTCACAGGGAGGGTGAAGCTGATGCGACACTAATGCCATTAAGCCAGATTTTGCTTCCCTCCCATAGAGTTAAAGACTGAACAGTATCTTTTGGAATTATATCCCGTATTACAAGGTTAGTCTAAACTCTCAGTTTATTTATAGTCTTGGAGGCAATTTTATGCAAGTAAATGCTATTTTGGGTGTGGATATTTCAAAAAAGAAATTTGATGTTTGTTTGTTAGTGGACAGTAAAAAACGACACAAAGTCTTTCAAAATAATCAAGATGGTTTTGCAAAACTTGTAGTTTGGTGCAATGGCCATGGAGCAAATCTTACTCATTTATGTCTTGAAGCAACTAGTTGGTATGGAGAAGATTTGGCTACTTTTATGCACGATTTAGGACATAATGTCAGTATAGTAAACCCAGAAAGCTTTTGGCAAAAGTGAGCTGCTCAAAAATAAGACAGATAAATCAGATGCAGCTATGATAGCTAGATTTTGTATCGCCAACAAACCTGCTCTTTGGAAGCCCATTGCACCTAAAATGAGGCATTTGAGGGAGCTTTACCGTTGCATGCAATCGCTAAAAGATGATAAGGTGCAACAGACAAATCGCTTGGAAAACAAAAATATGCATTCCAGTTGCAAAGAAGCTATATCTAAAGTAATTTTGGCAATAGAGGAGCAAATTATTGTTCTCGAAAAAGAAATTAATGAGCATATAAATAACTATCCACATCTAAAAAATATGGTGGAAAACCTTAAGACTATAAAAGGTATAGGATATCTTACTGCTGTTGCTGTTGTCGCAGAAATGCCATCAGTTGATAACTTTGACAATGCTAAACAATTTACAGCTTTTGCTGGTCTAAATCCAGGACATTATCAATCGGGATCGTCAGTAAGTAAGAGAAGTTGCATATGCAAAATAGGATCTGAGCGTATTCGAAAAGCTCTTTATATGCCAGCTATAGTAGTCAAAAACCATAATAATCATTTTCAAAAGTTTTGTCAGCGTCTAGCAAGTAAAGGCAAATGTCCAAAAGTCATAGTTCTTGCGTTAATGCGAAAATTAATGCATGTCTTTTTTGGTATTCTTAAAAATAATCAACCATTTAATTGTAATTTTGTTGGATAATTTGTTTGACAGCAGAGACAGTATCTGGGATCCAGATTGGGCACTAAGTTGGTAAACACGAAAGCGATTAATCCTTTACAACGTTTTTGATGGAACTGCGCGAAAGAACTGGATGCCAGTGTCACGCACTGGCATGACACCCATTTCTTCCTATAGTTGTCTTTTCTCGTCTACCTTATTTTGCCACTCTGCTGAACAGATACATAACATTTGCTATACAGAAACTCTGCGATACCAAAATAAATAAAGAGGTACGCCACTTGCAGTGAATAAGCTTGCGATCAGCAAGGTATTCACAGAAGTTTCAAATATTACCCAGCAGCAAAAGGTTGTTGCTATACTGCCAATTAAAAATTTGTAACAACTCTTTTCTTGCACAATAACTTTGAGAAAAGCAAGACTGCATGCAAGGTAAACAAATAAAAATGAAACTACAGAAAAGTCGATAATTGATGTGATCTGCTTAGCAAAATTGTTGCTTGAAGTGAGGATTAGTAAAGTTGCAGTTCCAACTGAGCTAGTTGTTATGCCCCAGAAAGGAGAACCGTGCTTGTTTCTTTGAGCAAAAAACTGTGGCATCAGTTTATCTTTTGCAAGGCCAAGGGCCACTTGTCCACTAGCTAGTACCCAAGCGTTTAAAGTACCAACACAAAAAATGAACGCAGTTATAGAAATAATCAAGTGCCAATTGCCAGAGGCCATAATTTTTATTGCGTCAACATATGGTGCTCTTGAACTTGCTAAATCATTGCCATTTATTAATCCCATAATTGCAAGATTGTTGATAAAATACACAACAGCAACAGAGATTGTTCCAAGTACCACAGCTCTTGGTATTGTTCTAGCTGGATTATCAACTGACCCTGCAGGTGCTGTTGCCAATTCAACTCCAATAAAACCCCATAGAGTAATAAGTGTAGAACGGGCAAGAATCTGCGATGTTGTAAGATTTGATATTTCTTCACTTATGATGAAGTTATTTCTATCAAAAAAAAACAATGCTGCTATAGGTATTACAAGCAATACAGAAATTTTTATCACCGTCAATAAAAACTCAACACGTCCAGCAGTAGCTACTCCTCTAAAATTTATTAGTGTAATAATTGTAAGTAATAACATCTCTAAAAACAGATGTACGTTTTGAATATCTTCATGGAAAAATGGTGTAAGATAACCAACACCCACAACTATTACGGCTGTTGTGCTAACCCATGAGATCACCCAATACGTCCAACCAACAAAAAAAGCTGCAGCAGGGCCAAAAGCATGCTTTACATAGACGTGAGGGCCACCCGTTTCCGGAAATTTTGCGCAGAGTGAGGCAAAAACTAAAGCAAGAGATATAGCACCAAGCCCTGATATTATCCAGCTTATAAGGCTATACATGCCATATGGAGCAAGGCTAATTGGAAGCATAAAAATTCCAGAGCCAATTTGGCTGCTAATCACTAAGGCAAAAATAGCCCAAAAACCTATTTTATTTGACACAATAATTCTTATCTAAATAGATTAACAATATACCCTAAACTCAGAAATTTCAATTGATCTTTTAACATAAAAACTTGCATTTTTTTCAATTTATTCCTAAAATAGATTATATTAACAGATTATTAAGAGGGGGTTATGAATCCGAGATTAAAAGCATTTTTGGTTGTTTGTAGTATTATTGCATTTTTGATTGCACTTTTGTTTCTCGTGTATTATTTAAATCTTCTTGTTAACTATATCCTTGACCCGATTCTAGTTCGTCCCTTTGAAAGATTATACAAAAACTTAATTGTTGATGGTCTTTATGCCTATTTATCTACAAGCACTTCTAGCCCTGCACTAGCATTTTTGGCTACAGGTTTTATTGTTATTGCTGCGTTTATTTGCCTGAATAAAATGCTTCTTCCCTTGCAAGAGAAGATCATAAACAACTATACCTCCTTTAAAAACAACAATATTGATAGCAATAGCATGTTGTTTGAGGTTTATAAAGATCCAACAATAAAATTAAAGGACAAAATCTTATTCTTCAGTATACACTTGATATATTACCTACAGCTTCCATTTTTGTATATTGCATCAAAGGTATCAGCTCTACGTGGGTTTCTTATATTTAATTTTGGTTTATTATTGTTAAATTATGCACTGCTAATTCCAGTAGCACTTCTTGAGTTAATAAAATATCCATCAGTAAAACTCTTTTCACCTTTGGGTTTGAATGTAAAGCAGCTAAGCTTTTTGTTTAATGTAAGTGATGTGGGTACTAGTAGTCAGAGCGTTCATACTAGAAGTTTTCAGCAAAGCGTTATTGAATGTGCCAAAAAATTAAAGGAAGAACATGGTACGCCGTTAAATGAGTTGGATGAAGAGTTTAAAAGTTATATAAGCGGTTTAACAAGTCAGCAAAAACGAATGATAGAACCTTATCTAAGATTGGATGGTTATGAAACTGGGGAGTGGGTAAATTGGGCAGATTCACAAACCGGATTGACATTGACACAGGCTATAAATTTAGTTTTAATTGCGGCAAGAAAGCAAAATGCAGATATAGAATTATTGAAGTCTATATTACTGGTTCGCTTTGAGGAAAGTAATCGCCAATGTGGTCCTGGAATGCTCAACCGTATCATTTATGCATTAAGTGGTCTTAAAGCGGAAAATAATTTTGCAGCTCAACTAGAGCCTCAGCCAATAGGAAAGTTGGCTAGTGATGCTACTAAAAGATTTCTTGAGAAATATGTGGATAAGCACTACCATAAAATAAAAGTTTTGAAAGAAAATTTTGATAATTTGTATTCACCAAGTTCTGGGGTGGATTTGAGCAGCGTGAGTGATGAAGTAAAGGATGGCATTTCTTATACAAGAGATGCTATGAAAGAATTTGTGTTTAAGGAATTATATGTAAAGTTTTATAACGACTATGGAGAACATATTCGGAGAGGGCAAATAAAACAAAGGCTAAGAGAATTAATAACAGATGAAGTCATAGATGCAGCAATATCTTATAAGATAGACGAGATAGAAATTCCTGCAGAACCACTTACTTATCTTGAAAGAGTAAAAACATTTTTTGGAGGTCATGCAAGGTCTTCTGCTGCTTAGTGGTTTAGTTCGTGCTATATAGCTAAACTGACTTAGATTTACTGACAATTTTAAAACAACAAATTCGTCATTCCGCTACTAGTTAGCGGAATCTATACCGCGAATGAATCCATAGCTGTACGAACATTGTGATTTGAGAGCAATTTCCACAAGGGAGGGTGTCATTCCAGTGCTTGGCACTGGAATCCAGCCTTTATTATGCAGCCACTTGGTTGAAATTAAGTCTTCTGGATCCCAGTGTCTAGGCACTGGGATGACACCATTTGCTGTGCAATTTACCTTCAAAAATGAATGTTCGTACAGCTATGGAATGAATCGTGGTATGACGCGTTAGCTATAGCTTTGTCTTCCCTTTTCTGAATGGCTTGCAAGCTGCTATCTCTACAAAAACTATATTTTTCTTCAGAAGAGAGTTATATTGTAACTATGGACAAAATAATCATAAAAAAATTTGGTGGGACTTCGCTAACTGATTTAAACCGAGTTGCAAATTTGATAAAAAACGATATTGAGAAAGGTTGTAATGTAATCGTTGTTGTATCTGCTGTTGCAGGATTTACTGACCAAGTGGTTTTTCAGGCTAGGCAAATCTCAAATTTAAGTTATAGACAAGAGTTATCAGAGTATGACGTTATGCTTTCAGCAGGAGAACAAATCTCTTGCGGTCTATTAGCTATCACTCTCCAATCGATCGGAGTTAATGCTAAATCGTGGCTTGCCTGGCAGTTACCAATTGTAACTGATGATTTTTATTCTGAGTCTAAAATAAAAACAATAAAGATTGAACGTGTGAAAAGATCTTTTGCTGAGGGTTATACTGCTGCGATCATTGCTGGTTTTCAGGGTATAAATGATGATAGAATCACTACTTTTGGAAGAGGAGGCTCTGATATATCAGCAGTTGCCTTCGCGGTAGCCTTTGGTGTTAGAACTTGCGAAATTTTTACTGATATTGATGGAATATATACAGCAGACCCGAGAATTGTTCCAAAGGCACGCAAGCTCAAATTTATCTCTTACGATGAAATGTTGGAAATGTCGTCATCTGGTGCTAAAATACTGCATAATCGTTCAGTACAACTTGCAATGAAACATAACATTAAAGTGCAAGTGCTATCCACTTTTAAGGAAGTAGAAGGCACCACAGTGCTACACAAAAGGGATGTACTAGAGAGATACTTAATTACTGGAATAACTTATAGCACTAATGAAGCTCTTGTAACTTTCACTAACCTTGCAAATAACTTGCGTACTTTAAGAGATATAGCAGGAGCAAACGTTAAAATTGATATGATACATGGGTCAAGTTTTGTTATCTCCAAATTTGATATTGATTTAATGGAAAAGTTACTGAATAAGAATGAAAATTATGCTATAAACGATAATGTAGCTAAAATTTCAATAATTGGTATTGGTGTTATGTCTAACACTGAAGTGATGCACCGCACACTCAAGGTTTTAAGCGAAAAAAAGATAGAAATACTTGCTATCACAACATCTGAAATCAAAATCAGTATAATTGTTCAAAAAGAATGCGCTGTAGCTTTAGTCAAAGATTTACATACTGAGTATGAGCTTGATATGCAGCACTAGGATAGGCTTGACGTCCAGTTGTCTAAGAGTATGTCTTAAAAAGGAATGAGGAAAAAAATATGATAGTGTAAGTAAAAAATAGGAGGGAAAATTGTATCCAAGTGATATAAGTGATAAGGAATGGGAAATTTTGGAGCCACATGTTGCACAAGGAAAGATAGGGAGGCCAAGAAAGCACAATATCAGAACAATTATTAATGCAATAAGGTATATAATGAGAGGTGGTTGTCAATGGAGAATGCTGCCGAAAGATTTTCCTCCATGGAAGACGGTGTATGACTATTTTCTCAGGTGACGTAGTAATGGCAAATTGGAAAAAATACATAATATGCTAGTAAAAGAGGTAAGAAAAATGTTTGGTAAAAATGAAACACCTTCAGTAGGAATAATTGACAGTCAATCAGTAAAAACCACTCAAAAAGGGGATCCAGAGGATATGATGCTGAAAAAAAAATAAAGGGTAGAAAACGTCATATTGTTGTAGATACAGTGGGCTTAATTATTGCGGCTGATGTTTATAGTGCAAGTGTTCAAGATCGTGATGGTGCTCTAAATCTTTTCACTCAAGCTAAATACAAGGCTCCAACTTTACGTAAGTTTTTTGCTGATCAAGGATACATAGCAAAACCGCTGTTTATTGGAGACAGGATACGATTACCAAGAAAGCTGTTGATGTTACAGGATTTTTCGACAATCTGGACCACAATTTAGCACTGCAGGCTATCAAGAAGCACACAGACTGCAAATGGGTCATACTGTATGTTGAAAGGTGGATGAAATCCCCTATTCAGCAAGCAGATGGCAGTAAGGTAGTTAGGGAAAAAAGGAGTTCCGCAAGGAGGTTCAATAAGCCCAATCATTTCAAACATATTTATGCACCATGCATTTGATATATGGATGAAACAAAATCACCCAACAGTACCATTTGAAAGATATGTGGATGATGCGATAGTGCACTGCAGAACTAAAAGACAGGCAGAATTTATGCGAGCAGCAATTGAAGAAAGATTGGCATAATGTAAGCTAAAATTGCAACCTGATACCAATGCCATTCCAAAACTCCATCATTATACTGCCTTAGTATAACCTTCTCACTTCTATTGTCTATTTGTTTGTTATGTAATAGAAATTGGTATGAGATTGAAGAATTAAGTGTGAACGGTTACAGAATTTTTGCCAGGAGAAACATATAGTTAAAGTAATTCAGATTTGTAAGATATGTTTATCTGCAATTATAGCTTCAACAGTAGGCAATGTTGCTTTTAATTACCTCAACATTTTCTCTTGGCAATTCTTTAATGAACCGAGAAGTGCGCATCGGTTGCCACTGGTTGTTAATTTCCCTCCTATCTGCACATGAAATGATTAACCTTTCTTTGGCTCTGGTTATGCCAACATATGCGAGTCTCCTTTCTTCTTCTAAAGCTTTACCACTTTTGTCATCAAAAGATCTTTGATGAGGAAATAATCCCTCTTCCCAACCAGGTAGAAACACGCACTGGAATTCAAGTCCTTTGGCTGCATGAAGAGTCATAACATATACGGTGTCATCGTTATTCATATTATCCACTTCCATCACCAGACTTATATGCTCCAAGAAAGTTGTGGCATTATCGAAATTTTTTAAAGATGAGATGAGCTCTTTAACATTTTCTATTCGTGCTAAGCCTGTTACCTCCTCATTTTCAAGCATTTCAATATATCCTGATTGGTTTGCTACGATTTTAACGAATTCATGCAGTGGTTTTACGCTTACTATTTCTTCCCAAGCTTTAATTTTATTTAAAAAATCGTTGAGTGAGAGTTTAATTCTTTCGGTTACCTGATTACTATTAACTAATATTTTTGCTGCCTCAAAAAAAGAAATTTTGTTATCCTGAGCAGTCGTGTATATTTTCTTTAGAGTTGTAGCTCCTATGCTTCTTTTTGGCCGATTTACTATCCTTTCGAAAGCTAAGTCATCGTTATTGTTTGTAACAAGTCTTAAATATGCAATTATATCCCTGACTTCCTGACGTTCGTAGAATTTTACGCCACTTATAATCTTGTAGGGAATTGAATATTTTATAAAATACTCTTCGAGAACTCTAGTTTGAAAAGTGGCCCTTACCAGCACTGCAATGTCACTAAATCTGTATTTATTG
The DNA here is from genome assembly GCF_040084705.1 of Wolbachia endosymbiont of Drosophila willistoni. NCBI lineage: Bacteria > Pseudomonadati > Pseudomonadota > Alphaproteobacteria > Rickettsiales > Anaplasmataceae > Wolbachia > Wolbachia endosymbiont of Drosophila willistoni. Next base: position 30,598 of record NZ_CP157591.1, on the reverse strand, counting down.
AGTTTCAATATCTGTTCGCTTATGAACCTTGCTTCAGCTTTCCCATCCCATAATTTTATTAGATTTACCTTTTCCCCTTCAATGTTTGTTGTCCACAATTTTTTTTCTAAGCGAGTCTTATTGTGATTGATAACATATGACGCAGTTGCAAGTATGTGGGATGTTGACCTGTAGTTACACTCTAGTTTAACGGTTTTTGCATTTTTAAAATCATCAGAAAACTTCAAAATATTTTCAACTTCTGCACCACGCCAACTATATATCGACTGGTCATCATCTCCTACACAGCAAATATTTGAGTGCTCTTTTGCAAGGTATTTTAGCCAAAGATATTGTATCGCATTTGTATCTTGATATTCATCTACCATAACATATTTAAACTTGTTTTGGTAGTAGGACAGAACTTCGGTCTTTTGATTAAAGAGCTGTATGTTATATAGCAATAAGTCACCAAAATCGACAGAATTAAGGAATTTCAACCTTTCCTGATACTGGTGATAGACTTTGAGTGCAGTTACATATACTGGCCTAAATGATTGAATATCTTCCACTTCAGATGGCAATAAGCACTTCTCTTTCCATTGCTGAATAATATTCATAATGGTCTTACATTTTTCTGATAGGTAATCAGGATTTATTTCATTGATAATATTTTTTATTACCTGTAATTGGTCATCCACACCAATGATTGTAAAATTGGGGTTTAAGCCCACAATTTCTGCGTGCAGGCGCAAGATTTTTGCTGCAATTGCATGGAAAGTGCCAAGCCATGGTATGTTTGTGCCCGTTAGCTCAAGTACCCTTGATACCATCTCATTTGCTGCTTTATTTGTAAATGTAACTGCTAATATCTCATCAGAATAAGCGTGACCGTTTCTAATTATGTGTGCTATTCTTGAAGTAATCGTTCTTGTTTTTCCCGTCCCGGCTCCTGCCAGTATCAAAACTGGTCTATCTATGTTAGTTACAGCTGATTGTTGTTCTGGATTTAGCAGTGAGAGATAATCGTTCATCGTAGCCCTATAGATTATAACTTCGTAAAGTTAAACCTATGATTGAAATATTGTAAAGGTTTTATTGAATAGAACAGTTAAAGAATGCTTCACTCAAGTACTACATATTTAAACGTAGGTTTTACATCTATTTTGTTTTAGTAGTTTCAGGTGTATGTCGAGTAACAACAACTTGATTTGAGGTATTGGCACCAGAACTTCTGCTTGTTGGGTGGATAAGTGGAGTTTGGAATGGCTTATATGTACGGTTTAGTTCCTTCATTTCTATTTCTTCAACTTCAACAAGGGGTTTTTCTTTTGGGGTATAGCGATTATGCGTTGCAGGCCGTTCAGTGAGATTTTCATATGTTTCTTTCAACCAAGTTCCGATATCATACATAAATCCATACGCTTTTTCTTTAAATTCTCTCAATGATCTACTGAAACTTGCTAATGTGTTATTAAAGTAAATTGTCATATAGTCTCTTGTGGTGTATTGATAACTTTCTCCATCTAGTCTGCTACTTTGTGCGTTAGAACTATTGTTGCTTTTAAAATAACCAAATATGTTGTACACTTTGAGCCGCCATTAATTACTAACATACACATATTATATATTGATAAATTAAGGACTTAGTGTATTGATTAAGCACTTAGAAAGCGCTCTGTATAATAATTTAAAATGGAGCTGGAGCTTTGTAGTACAATGTTTTCAAACGTTTAATATAATATTGACTTTACAACGATAGTCACTTTAAATTAGTAACTATTGTTGCAGTTAAAGTATCAATGCCTTTTTTCTTTTATTTTTTTGCAATTCTTAGCATTTTATCTGCTGTATGCGTAATTAGTGTAAGAAATCCTGTGCATGCAGTATTATTTTTAATTTTCACCTTCGTTAACTCTGCAGTGCTTTTCATTCTCCTTGGAGCTGAATTCATCGCTATGATGGTACTGATAGTATACATCGGTGCAGTTGCAGTGTTGTTCCTCTTTGTAGTTATGATGCTCGATATTGACTACATAAGATTGCGCCAGGGTTTTGCGAAGCATTTCACTCTTGGTGCTATATTGTGTGGTGTGTTTTTTTTGATTATCAGTTTTGTAATCCGCAGCTCAACGCTGAATATAAGTAATGTTATAAACTATAATGCCAATAACGTGAAAGCTATCGGTAATTTGCTCTACACTGACTACATGTACGCTTTTCATCTTTCTGGAATTTTGCTACTTGTTGCAATTGTCGGTGCAATTGCTCTTACTTTGCAGGACAAGAAAAAAGGAGTTAAAAAACAGAATGTATTAAAGCAATTGACGCAATCTTCATCTGTAAAATTGGTTAAGGCTAAATTTGGAAAAGGAGTGGAATGGAAATAGGATTAAATCATTTTTTGATAGTTGCTGCTATTTTGTTCACTGTTGGGGTGTGCGGTATTTTCATCAACCGTAAGAGCATAATCAATATATTGTTATCAATAGAAATATTATTGTTGGCGATTAACATCAATCTAGTTGCTTTTTCTGCCTTTATGAATGATATAGTTGGGCAAATTTTTGTGATGTTTGTGTTGACTGTTGCGGCAGCAGAGTCAGGAGTTGGGCTTGCAATATTGGTTGTATATTATAGAAGCCGTGGCAATATAGATGTTGAACAAGCAAATTTAATGAAAGAATGAAAGTATGATGGATATACTGAAATTAATAGTATTTTTGCCACTTTTTGGTTCGCTATTTGCAGCACTTTTTAGAAAAAGTCAGTTAGTTACAACGGCAGGGATTGGAATATCTGCAGTTTTATCTTGGTATGTTTTTCTCACCTTCTCTGAAAATTATCACTTGAGTTTATTTCCTTTGTTTTCATTGAGCATCTTAAAAGTAAATTGGGCAATTAGTGTGGATGCTCTCTCATCCTTAATGCTTATTGTTATTACCACCGTTTCACTGGTAGTACATCTCTACTCTATCGGTTATATGGAGCATGATAAGGGGAAGTCGAGGTTTTTTTCTTACCTATCGCTATTTACGTTTTGCATGATTGTGCTGGTTGTAAGCGATAATTTCGTGCAGCTTTTTTTTGGCTGGGAAGGGGTTGGCCTATGTTCTTATTTACTCATAGGATTTTGGTTCCAAAAATATTCTGCAAATAATGCAGCAATTAAAGCATTTGTTGTGAATAGGGTAGGAGACTTTGCACTATTGATTGGAATCTTTCTTATTTATTATACATTTCACTCTTTGAATTTTACTGAAGTTTTTGACACAACTGATCTTCTTGGCACGCAGAACATTAGGGCATTCTGCTGTGAATTCAAAGTAACTCATATAATATGCATATTACTTTTTATTGGCTGTATGGGTAAATCTGCACAGCTTGGTTTACATGTTTGGTTGCCAGATGCAATGGAAGGGCCAACTCCTGTTTCTGCACTTATTCACGCAGCAACGATGGTAACAGCAGGTATATTTTTAGTAGCAAAGTGTTCTCCATTGTTTGAGTTATCAAATGTGGCACGAGAATTAATAGTTATCGTTGGAGCACTCACTGCTTTTTTTGCAGCCACCGTTGCAATTACTCAGAACGATATAAAGAAAATAATTGCTTATTCAACCTGCAGTCAACTTGGTTATATGTTCATGGCATGTGGGCTTTCTGCTTACAATGTTGCTATTTTTCATTTAATGACACACGCTTTTTTTAAAGCTCTACTATTTCTTGGTGCTGGCAATGTGATTCATGCAATGCATCATGAGCAAAACATTCAGAAAATGGGAAATTGCTGGAAGAAAATCCCTTGCACTTACGCTCTCATGTGGATTGGATCTCTTGCGCTTTCTGGGATATTCCCATTTGCAGGTTTTTATTCAAAGGATTTGATAATTGAACATGCTTATAGCACGGATAGCTTTGCTTTTGTAATAAGCTTAGTTGTTGCATTCTTCACAGCGTTTTACTCTTGGAGGTTATTGCTTCTTGTGTTCCACAGCCAAAAACAAAGTAAAATTAATATACATGAGGCACCAAAGATTATGCTTATACCATTACTGATACTCGCTTTTGGATCAGTATTTTCTGGAATATGGGGAGCAAATATTTTGAACATAACTAGTAATGCGTTTTGGAAATCAAGTTTAGTGATGATTGATGAGCATGGAGTTCATAATTTCTTTATAAAACTACTGCCAACCTTAGCAAGCCTAAGTGGAATAGCACTTGCGTACCTAATTTACCAATATCAAGTAATTAGGCAAATTAAGAGTAAATTTTTACTTAAGTTTTTGCAGAATAAATGGTACTTTGATGAGGTGTATGAGTTTGTTATAATTGCACCGATAAGGTTTATATCTAGGCTTCTATGGAAGTTTGATGTTAAGGCTATTGATTCATTTGGACCAAATGGTGTTGTAAGGTTGGTTAATGAATGTTCAAAAAGTTCTATAAAGTTACAAACTGGTTATATATTTGATTATGCATTTATTATGTTTGTTACTCTAATAATCGGTGCTTTATATATTATTGGAATTAAATAGAAGGTGTTGTTACTTAGTATATTCTTGCTTCCACTGATAGGAGCGTTGATTTTATCCTTAATCAGGATTAATCATCAATCTATACACTTAAGATTCCTTGCTCTATTTTTTGCTGTACTTCCATTTTTGCTTAGCATTGTAGCTTGTATAGAATTTGATTATAACAATGCGGACTTTCAGTTTGTCAGCTACCCAATTAGAAATGTTGGAATAGGGATAGATGGTATATCGTTGCTTTTCCTTCTGCTTACAACTTTCTTGTTTGTAATTTGTATACTCTACAACTGCAAAATGAGTTATACGACCCTAAAAGCCTATATGGCATTGTTTCTACTGCTTGAGAGTTTTGTAGTCGGTTTTTTCGTTTCACTGAATGCTATAAGCTTTTATGTGTTTTTTGAAGCTGTTTTAATACCAATGTTCTTTATTATTGGCATCTGGGGAGGAAAACACAGGGTATATGCAACGTTTAAGTTGTTTCTTTATACATTAACTGGCTCATTATTATTTCTACTTGGATTGGTTTACATCTATAACATTTTTGGAACGTTTAATATACAAAAATTAGCTACATTAGTGCCAAGCCTTGATCTTGAAGTGCAGTCATTGCTGTGGATTGCATTTTTTATTTCTTTTGCAATAAAAGTACCGATGTTTCCATTTCACACTTGGCTTCCTGATGCACATGTGCAATCACCAACTTCTGGATCTGTGATTTTAGCTGGCTTGCTTATTAAAATGGGGGGATATGGATTTTTAAGGTTTTCTATTCCAATGCTTCCTCAGGCAAGTTTGTATTTTTCAAATTTCGTTGTTGTGCTGAGCATTATTGCGGTGATATATGCTTCTCTAGTTGCGTTTGCTCAAGATGATATAAAGAAGTTAATAGCTTATTCTTCAATAGCACATATGGGGATCGTTACTGCTGGCCTCTTTTCATTTTGTGAGGAAGGAGTACTGGGTAGCATATTTCAAATGATTAGTCATGGCCTTATTTCTGCTGCTTTATTTTTATGTGTTGGAATGCTATATACTCGAACTGGAACTTTGGAGATTGCAAAATATTTTGGCATAGTAAACACAATGCCAAAATTTGGTTTTATGTTCATTTTATTTTCAATGGCTTCAATAGGGCTACCTGGAACATCTGGGTTCGCAGGTGAGTTTTTGGCTATGGTTGGAATGTTTAAGAGCATAGGGTTTTTTACAGGATTTATCGCACTTGGCACTATTTTAAGCGCAGTTTATATGCTGAATTTATGTAAGCAAATAATATGGGGGGTTAGCTATTCTAAATTATTAAATAACCGTTTGGATAGCATAGAATTTTCTGTCTTAATTCTGCTTGCAGTGTTTGTTATTTTGCTTGGATTTTACCCAACCCTTGCACTGAATTATTTGAAGCCATGTATGGCAAATTTGTTAGTCAAATATAATGCGCTATGAATTATATACAGATATTGCCGGAAACGTTCTCTATTATCTCCTCGTTAGTGTTGCTGCTGCTTGGGATTATATTTAACCGCAGAACTATCAACTTATTAGCACTTGGCTGCACAGTGGTAACTTTGATTATTTTAATTCTTTCGGCAGAAAACAATGAAATTTTTCTCTTTAATTCGTTGTTAAAACTCAATTTATACATCAGGTCAGCCCAAGGGTTAATTCTCAGCACAGGAATTTTAATACTTTTGATGCTGAATTTATCAAAATATGACTATAAGTATGAATTTTCAATGCTGATTCTTTTTGCGCTATTTGGCATGATAACTTTGGTTTCAGCAAATAGTCTGATTTCTTTTTATTTAGCTTTTGAGTTGATGAGTATATCTTTGTATGTTCTTGCGAGCTTTAATAAAGATTCGATTTATTCATGTGAAGCAGGAGTGAAATATTTTACACTCAGTGCATTATCTTCCTGCATTATGCTATATGGAATGTCGCTGCTTTATGGATATACAGGACAAGTCAATTTCTCTGAGCTCGGTTCATTCTTGCAAAACCATCAGATAACTTATGGAATAGTTTTTGGGTTAGTCTTTGTCCTAATTGGTTTGTGTTTCAAGCTTGCTATTGCTCCTTTTCATATGTGGGCTCCAGATGTCTATCAAGGTGCACCTACCATAGTAACTGCGTTTTTTTCTACGGCCCCAAAAGCTGCACTTGTAACATTTTTAATTCGATTGATGAATGAAGAGTTAGTAAATGTAAAAAGTTATGTTCAGCCTATTTTCTTATACGTTTCAGCATTGTCTGTTCTTATCTCAGCTTTTGGGGCCTTACGTCAGCAAAACTTAAAAAGGCTGCTTGCTTACAGTTCAATTGGTCACATTGGTTTTATATTTGCTTCACTTTCTATTTTTACACAAGCAGGAACAGATAGTGCCTTAATGTATCTGGTGATATATATCATCACAAGCATAGGGCTATTCTCATATCTTGTACAAATTGACGATGAAGATTGTGATATTGCAAATTTATCTGGTATAGGGAAGAAACGCCCAATTGTAGCATTTCATCTTTCTGTACTGTTACTCTCGATGTCGGGAATACCTCCACTTGCAGGTTTTATCGCTAAATTTTTTATATTCAAAAGTTTAATAAATTCTGGCTTTATCAGCCTGTCTTTGACCCTTGTGGTGGCGAGTGTTGTATCGTGTTACTATTATCTAAATATTATAAAAGCTATGTATTTCGATAAAGCTAGTGGTAATAAGGTTGCTTATTCTAAGGGCCTATTCATTATCACTTCGGTGGCTTCGCTGATCAACCTCGTTCTTTTCTTGTACGTTTTACTCACTCATTGAACTAAAGGGCTGACAAGGTGACCCCTGAGGGTTTTCATATTCATCATTACAAAAAAGTTTCAAGCACTAATAAAGAAGCGTTGGATTTAATTGATAAAGGAATATCAAATGAAACTATTATTGTTGCTGATAAACAAACAGAAGGCAGGGGGCGCACCGGAAAAAACTGGATTTCTCCAGAGGGTAATTTTTATGCAAGTTTGGTAATAAACCTCTTTAACGATTATCTGAATGAAAGCCAGCTTTCGGTGTCATTCCAGCGCGTGACGCTGGAATCTAGAAATCAAGAAGAATGGTCAAGCACACAACTGTACAAACGTTGTGGTATTCCCACCAAGGATGATGTCATCCGAGTAGCCTGGCACTGGGATCCAGAAAACTTAATTACAAATGGGCACATCAGGCAACTGTGTAATAAGAACTGGATTCCAGTGTCACGCACTGGAATGACACCACATACCACCTGCAAATTGCAATGTTCGCATAGTTATGTGTCAAGCACTGGGGAAAATACTGGGATGATAGAAAGAGGTTTAATGAATCAAGTTAGCAAATTAACAGAATTGACTTTTGTTACTGCTCTTGCTGTTGGAAATGCTATACTGTCATTTATAAATGGTCTAAATCTCCAGTATAAATGGCCAAATGACATTCTAATCGATGGCAAGAAAATAAGTGGAATATTGCTTGAAAAAAGATCCAATTCGAATTGGCTCATTATAGGAATTGGAATTAATGTCAGTCATGCACCACTTCCAGGAACAACGTGCATTAGCAATTACGGTGAGTCTGTGTCTAACATAGATCTATTAAAGAAATTAATAATAAATTTTAATAAGCTAAGAAAGCAATGGCTACTTGATGGGTTTTATGCTATAAGAGAAATGTGGTTAAAAAAAGCATTCAAAATGAATGAGCAAATCAGTGTAAAGTTAGCTGACAAATTGTATGAAGGAATTTTTGCTGATATAGATAAAAGTGGTAAATTGGTGTTGCAGCAAAAGGATGGAAGCTTAATTTATTTTGATGCAGGTGAGTTATTTATTGATAATGCATTATGAATACATATGTAATTTTTGCTTACCTTATTAGTTTCACGCTGATTGCTGGAGAGCTAATTTTTACCATTTCTTGTTATACTAAAAGTAAAAAAATTCTAGAAAGCCTGAAAGATAATCATGAAGAAGAAACATAAGCGATTACTTATAACTTCAGGAATTTTCTGCTTTTTAAGTTGTGCAGTTTTTTTTATTTTAACAACGCTCAAAGAAAATATCTCATTTTTCTATACAGTAAGTGAGGCAATAGTTTTACCAAATGGTCAAAAACTAATCCGTGTTGGTGGAATGGTTGTTGAAAATAGCGTGATACGCAACGAAAGTGAAGTGATTTTTCAAATGACAGATTTTAATAAGAGCGTTATGGTGAAATATCAGGGAATACTTCCACCAATGTTTTCAGAAAAAAGTGGTGTTGTTGTGCAAGGTAAAATGTTTGATAATAGTACTTTTCTTGCAGATACAGTGTTTGCAAAACATGATGAGAACTATATGCCGAAAGTTTTAAAATAGATTCCTTAACCTGGCTGTATTGAAACGGTATGTAGAGAGAGTCACAGCCTAGAGACTATTACTCTTTCCAGTTTAACCCCAATCTGGTTCATTAATGGTATTGTTTTCTAATTCCTCTACTTTTGTCTGTAAGTTATTCAGGCTCTGTACTAAACCACTATTTTCATTACCAACCTTTGTAATTAGCTCGTCAAGCTTACTCCTTTCTTCTGTTAGCATGTCATTTAATTGACTGATAGAGTTGCTATTGTTATGCAATACATCATCCAATTCAGGAACGAATTTCGTGTTCAGCTCTGCGATTAATTTATCTAAAGCTTTGTGGACATAACCAAGCTGCGCTGGATTTCGCGCAACTGTTTCATCATAACCTTTAGGTTTGGTGTTAACTTCTATTTTGCTTATTACTTTAAGTTCGTTTTTGCTTTCTTGTTTACTATTATTCATGCTAACTCCTATAAAAAATTATAATTTTAAAATCAATTCAGCTACATTGAAGTGGTATGTGGAAAGAGTAACAGCTAGCAAGCTATTACCTTTTTTATTAAAGCAACCCGTTCTCTTCGCCAGTAGCATGAGGGAATATGGAAGCTTCTGCAATGCCTGGCTGATCATCACGAAATTCCTGAAGCTCATCTCGAAGAGTTTGAAGTTGACTTTTTATTTCAGTTGTATTGTTCCCTATATTTGATATAGTTGTTGACAGTGGCTCCACTATGCCAGTTGTAATGTTACTGCTTAAACTTGTGTTATACTCATTAATACTGTCTATCAAGCCATCATAAACCTTTTTAAGGTATGTTATAGCTGCGGCTGTTTGCTTCATTTCCGCTATAGGTATTTTTTCCAGTGGCTGATTTATATCAAAATCTAACTCCTTAGCACCTTTTTCTTTATTCTGAATTTTTACTGAATCTATACTTGGTTTTACAAAATCTGGTTTTGTAAAAACCGGGCTCTCAAGTTTTAGTAATTTACTTTGGTCTGAAGGCTCGTCACCAAAATATAATTCTACATTGTTTTTACTCATAATAAGTTACCTCCTATAAAAAAATTGATTTTCATAAATTGCTACCATACAAGTAGCATTGAATCGTTATTGTTTTCTACTATTGTAAAATCTGGAGCTTCTGCAATGCCTGGCATATCGTCCTTGATTTGCTTGAGCATCTCAATCATTTCCTTGTTCTGTTTACTCTGCTCGTCAAGTTTCCCGTTTAATGCATCAATAATAGCTTTAGACTGATCTTGATTGCTGAGATCACCGATCACAGCTGTCACTTTCTCATAAGGCAGTTTGTGAATGATGTCTTTAAGCTCTTCTGCGCCTACGTTATCCAAAAGTTCTTTAAACTGCTCATTAGACATATTGCGAGCAAAAGCTTGAAGTTTGTCTGGGTTGTCAACTAAAGACTTAATGATAATCTGAATCTTATTAGAATCAGTTAAATCCTGAGCAATTGCTTCGAGTTTCTCAGGATCAAGCTTATTAACTAAGTCTTTCAGTTGTTCTTCTTGCAGACTATTTACTAAAGCTTTCAACTGATCACCTTCTAATTCTTTGGAGAGTATTGTCAAGTGGTGCTCAGCCAAGTCTTTTGCAAGCACTGTAAATTGCTCGTCATTTAAAGTTTTAATAAGTGCTTTGAACTGATCCACTTTTAAGTGAGGTAAAATTTCTTTTACTTGCTCTGAATTTAATTTTCTCACTAGAGCTTCAAGCTGAGTATCATTTAAAATAGGAACAATTATTTGTAACTTTTCTGGATTTAGTTCCTGAGCGAGGGTTTTTAGCTGGTGATTGGTTAGATGATCCACTAAAGCTTGGAGTTGTTCATCTGTTAAGTTCTCTGCTAAGGCCTGCAACTGGCTTGAGCTCAGTTCAGGAATTATTTTTTGCAGTTGCTCGTTACTAAGAGTATTGGCAAGAGTTTTTAGTTGGCCGTCTGTTAGGCCCTGAATAAAAACTTTAGTAAACGCGTTTGATAGCAACAGTAGCACATCTCTTATATGTCTCTCACCGTAGTATAACATAATGTCTTGTAATACCTCATTGTCAGGTGAATCGATTATATTTCCTGCCTCGTCTGAAAAATAATATTTATTGTTGCCAGTATCTGAATCTTCCCATGTTACATATTTGTATTCCAATTTTTTTGATTTAATAGAACTGCTACACATAGTTTTGAAAGGCTGCACAAGCTCTCTTGTATATGATAACTTAGCCAACTCATTACCGTAATATACAAATGTATGGTTACTTTTTACATAATCTAAGTTAGAATCACTTTTATAATCTTTGGCTACCAGATTTCCTTCATTTTCTTCCTCCAGACATATGTAACTGTCTAGGCAAGAACTGCTGCAAAGTTTTATAGGCAATAAGCCTAGTACTACATCGTTTTTATCATCCAGCGATACAAGCTCAACTTTTTTAATAGGCATTGTAGGATCATTACCTTCAGGCCACTTTATCCTTGTAGTCGGGGTTTTTCTAAACACCTCTTTTCCAGGTATCATCTTAAAAACATGCTTTTTTCCACTCATAGGCGTTACCAATAAATTAATTGTTAGTATTCTAACATTTATTGATTAATTTATTGTTAAGTTAGTATATATTACAATTGTAATAACCAACATTACTTGTGTAGAGAAAAGTTACGAAAAGAAATAGAGATTTTCAGGGAAATAGTATAAAATCCTCATAGATTAAAATAAGCTGCTTTGACAGGTTTTGTGGCGGCTAGAGCTGTATAGACTGGTGGAGGCAAGCGGGATCGAACCGCTGACCTTCTGCGTGCAAAACAGATGCTCTACCAGCTGAGCTATACCCCCAGGTAATTCTTGCTTAAAGCATAAATCACTCAGGCTGAAATGCAAGAAATATTTATCTATTAGGCTATTGCTAAATAGTGTACAAATTCTGCAGGGTGTACACACTTCTCTATTTTTTTGTCTCCTTAGCGTTATACGTCACACCATCCAAATAAATCTGTGAACTGAAAATTAACAAGAAGTTTTCCTTTGGAAATTTTTTTAAATTATTCATAGATTTTTTAACTAAATTATCACTAACGCAGTATATTATATAATTTATTTAACCACACATGAAAATTTTAGTTTGATTAAAACGGATAAAAACTGTATTGATGTTTAGTATAGCTGAAAAATGAAATGATCCCGTAGCTCAGCCGGTAGAGCAACTGACTTTTAATCAGTGGGTCACGCGTTCGAATCGCGTCGGGATCACTCACAAATTTTGAAAAACATGCTAAAAGAACAAGACAAAATATTCACCAACCTAAATGGTAAAGGAACTCCACTACTTGAGGGTGCAAAAAAACGTGGTAGCTGGCAAAAAACAAAGGAATTACTGGATTTAGGATCAGAAAAGATCATTGATGAAGTAAAGAAATCTGGTTTGAGAGGTCGAGGGGGTGCAGGATTTTCCACCGGCCTTAAGTGGAGCTTTATGCCCAAAAATCTCCCAAAAGCATATTTAGTAGTCAATGCAGATGAGTCAGAACCTGGTACATGTAAAGATAGAGATATATTGCGATATGAGCCACATAAGTTACTTGAGGGAATTCTCCTGGCCGGCAAAGCGATCAGCGCATCAGTTGCATATATTTATATCAGGGGTGAATTTTATAATGAATATTTAGTTCTAAAAAAAGCACTTGAGGAAGCCTATAAAGAAGGTTTAATTGGAAAAAATGCCTGCAAATCAGGTTATGATCTTGATGTGTTTCTCCATAGGGGCGCAGGAGCTTACATATGTGGGGAAGAAACAGCTCAACTCGAATCAATTGAAGGAAAAAAGGGCTTTCCTCGCATGAAGCCTCCATTTCCCGCAGGTGTTGGACTTTTTGGCTGCCCAACCACAATAAACAACGTTGAAACTATAGCCATGGTTCCAGATATTCTGAATCGCGGAGGAGAATGGTTTGCATCTCTTGGTAAACCAAATAATACTGGTACCAAGGTCTTTTGTATTTCAGGGCACGTAAACAACCCGTGTAATGTTGAAGAAGAGCTCGGAATTCCATTACGTGAATTAATTGAAAAATACGCAGGTGGAGTGCGAGGAGGTTGGGATAATTTACTTGCTGTAATACCTGGTGGGTCTTCAGTGCCATTAATTCCAAAATCTATATGTGATACTATTGAAATGGATTTTGATTCATTAAGAACTGCACAATCAGGGCTTGGTACTGCTGCTGTAATAGTGATGAATAAATCAACTGATATAATAGCTGCAATAGAGAGGTTATCACACTTTTATATGCATGAGTCCTGTGGACAATGCACACCATGCCGTGAAGGTACTGGATGGATGTGGAGGATTATGAAGAGGATGGTGGCAGGAGATATTAAGCCTGATGAAATAGATAAGCTGCTTGACCTTACAACTCAAATAGAAGGACATACAATTTGCGCACTTGGCGATGCTGCAGCTTGGCCGATTCAAGGATTAATAAGACATTTTCGCCATGTTATCAAAGAGAGAGCGATAATTTAACTTTACTTATACTTCTTAAGCCGTTTTGCTACTTAGCAACCAGAGCTAAAAAATATTGATTCCCTTCTCTTTTAGGTGCCAATTCTACCTTTGCGATATCTTCAGTGTCTCGAATTAGCCGTTCTAATTTTTCCAGTCCAACTTCAGTGTTTATAAGCTCTCTCCCTCTAAATCTCATTGTGACTTTAATTTTATGTCCGTGGGCAAGTAAGTCTCTTGCTTGACGCAATTTTGTTCCGTAATCGTGATCACCAATATTGGGACCCAGTTTAATTTCTTTTATAGTTAATGTTTTTTGTTTCTTTTTTGCTTCACTTGCTTTCTTTTTTATATCATACTTTTGCTTGCTATAATCCAGAATTTTACATACTGGAGGGGTTGAATCAGGTGCAATTTCCACCAAGTCTAAACCAACACCCTGTGCAAATTCCAAAGCTCGTTCTATTGGCACGATTCCGACCATTTCACCACTATGATCAACTAAGCGTACCTCCTTAGCTGTGATAAATCCATTAATTCTGTTTTTATTGTTCTTTTTAACTTGCAAACTTTAACTCCCTTAATTCAAATTAATACTTTTTAACAGCGATTCATTAGCCTTTTCCAAAGAAAAAGACTCCTGTCTTTCCGACCCTAAATTTCTTACTGACACAGTTTTACTTGTAACTTCATTTTTGCCTACAATCCACAATATAGGAACCTTGTTTGAACTATGCAAACGTATCTTATAACTAATTTTTTCATTGGTCAAATCAGTCTTGACTCTCACACCTTGTTCTTTTAAAATATTGCTAATTTCTGTGGCGTAACCGTCAGCTTCATTTGTAATGGTCAGAATAGCAAGTTGCGTTGGAGCAAGCCAAACTGGAAATTTTCCTGCATAATTTTCTATCAAAATTCCGATAAAACGCTCAAAAGTCCCAAGAATTGCCCTATGTAACATGACAGGGTGATGCTTGTGCCCATCTGCCCCTATATAAAAAGCTCCCAGACGTTCTGGTAAAATGAAATCAACTTGTAATGTTCCACACTGCCAATTTCTGCCTATTGCGTCTTTCAAAACGAACTCTAACTTTGGACCATAAAATGCACCTTCACCAGGGTTAAGTTTATAACTCAAGCCCGCTTCTTTAACGGCTTCAAGCAGCGCTTTTTCAGCTCTATCCCACACTTCATCATTACCTGCTCTAATATCTGGACGGTCTGAAAATTTCACAGAAATTTCATTAAATCCAAGCTCTGAATATACTTCTTTTAAAAGGTCACAAAACTTTATAGTCTCAGAATTCACTTGTTCTTCCATACAAAAAATGTGTGCATCGTCTTGCGTAAAACCACGCACTCGCATCAGTCCGTGCAATGAGCCTGAGCTTTCATTTCTATGGCATGTGCCAAACTCTGCCATACGTATTGGTAAATCACGGTAGCTCCTGGTGTGAGAATTAAAAATCTGCACATGACAAGGACAATTCATGGGTTTTATTGCTAACTTTTTATTCTCAGATTCGTCAACAATAAACATATTTTCACGAAACTTATCCCAATGTCCAGATCTTTCCCACAGCTCTTTACTTACTAAAATAGGAGTTTTTACCTCAAAATAGCCATTATTTATTAGCTTCTTTCTGATGTAAGACTCAAGAACATTATATAGAATATATCCTTGTTCATGCCAAAAAACCTGCCCAACAGCTTCCTCTTGAATGTGAAATAAATCCATATCCTTAGCAATTTTGCGGTGATCACGTTTTTCTGCTTCTTTGAGGCACTCAAGGTAAGCGTTTAATTCATCCTTATTTCCCCATGCTGTGCCATATATTCGCTGCAACATTGGGCCCTTAGAATCACCACGCCAGTATGCACCCGCTACTTTCATAAGTTTAAACGCTTTAACTCTACCGGTTGATGGTGAGTGCGGACCACGGCATAGGTCAACAAAATCACCTTGCCTATAAACAGTTAGGTTTTCACCCTCTGGTATGGATGAGATAATATCAACCTTATATTTTTCGCCTATACCACTAAAGAAATCAACTGACTGCTTGCGAGTCCAAACTTCTCGAACAAATCTGTGGTTACTTTTTACAATCTCTTTCATTTTCTTTTCTATTGCGGTAAGATCGTCCGTAGTGAAGGTACGATCTGTAGCAAAATCATAGTAAAAACCGTCCTGAATTGTTGGGCCGATAGTAATCTGAGTATTAGGAAATAGCTCTTTCACTGCCTGCGCCATTATATGAGCAGCATCATGCCTTATTATATCTAAACCCACTTCGTCACTCAGTTGTATCACCTCTATCTCTGCATCAGCTTCAATTTCACGTGAGAGGTCATATAGCTCACCATTTACTTTCAATGCAACTACTTCTTTCAAAGCATCCGGTTGTAATATATCAAAGCCAATGACTTTACCACTGTATTCTTTTACTTTTTGTTCGGTTGAAAAAGTAACCCTAACCATAAATAAACCTATACGGACATGTAGCTTGAAGGCGGTTTGCTTCTTCCAACGGTGTCATCCCAGTGTCACGCACATAGCCATACGAACATTCATTTTCGAAGGTAAATTGCACAGCAAATGGTGTCATCCCAGTGCTTGACACTGGAATCCAGCTTTTTTGTAATTTCATTGAAAATGTTGCATAGTGTGCTTGTTCACAATCAATTTTACTGGATCCCAGTGTCAAGCACTGGGATGACACCTTTGTGTTTGAGGCAAAACAGGCTATAACATTTAACATACTGCCCTCGCAAACAAATGTTCGTACAGTTGTGTATCAGCTACTGGGATGACACCACCCCTAGTGGGCACTGCCCCTAAATCATAATGGATAACAGGGTTATAAGCTCTGAACATTAATAATAAGGCCTATTCTTTTTTAACCTGAGTGCAATTGCGTCTTCCCAAACTTCACCATTACGCAATAACTTTTCTTTATTGTACATTAGCTCCTCTCTTGTTTCAGTAGCAAATTCAAAGTTAGGACCTTCAACAATTGCATCAACTGGACATGCCTCTTGGCAAAGTCCGCAGTATATGCATTTTATCATATCAATATCATAGCGCGTGGTGCGGCGACTACCGTCTTCTCTTTCCTCTGCTTCAATAACTATTGCTTGAGCAGGGCAGATAACTTCACATAATTTACAAGCTATGCATCGTTCTTCACCGTTTGGATACCTACGCAACGCATGCTCACCACGAAACCTTGGACTTAAAGGGCCCTTCTCCATAGGATACCTCAAAGTAACCTTTGGCTTAAACATATATTTTAATGTAATAACAAACCCTTTAATTAACTCTACAAAAGACCAGTACCAAGCTAATTTCTTGAGCATAAAATATTTAAAACTTGTGTCAGTCATTATAAATCATATTATCAGTTTTCAAAATAAATATTTTCACCTGGGTGACTTTTTAGGTATTTTGGTTTCTTAAGTGTAATATTGCTAAGTAGTTTATATAAATAATGACAAACACAAATGAAACTATTTTCGCTTTATCGACCGTATTTGGTAAGTCAGGAGTTGCAGTAATCAGAATTTCAGGCAACTACGCGCTTAAAGCTTTAAATCATTTTCATATTAAGAAAGAAATTAAACCAAGATTTGCTACTTTAGTTGATCTATATGATGATTCCAGTCAATTGATAGATAATGGAATAATCATCTATTTCCCTGCTCCAAACAGTTTCACTGGCGAGGACGTTATAGAGTTACAAGTGCATGGAAGCAAGGCAGTTATAAAAATCATCTTGGAGGAATTATCAAAAGTTTTCGTTATGGCCAAGCCTGGAGAATTCTCACTTAGGGCTTTTCTAAATGGTAAATTTGACTTAACGCAAATAGAAGGGATTGCAGACTTAATTGATGCTGAGACGAAAATGCAAGCTAAACAAGCGATTAAGCAGATATCAGGAGAATTGGAGAGACTATACAGCAATTGGAGGCAAAGATTAATAACGATACAATCCAAAATCGAAGCATATATAGACTTTCCAGAGGACATTTGGGCAGAAAAAAGTGAATTGGAAAAAATTAATAATGAAGTGCAATCTCTCGTGCAGTTGATACAAGAGCATTTAAATGATAATAGACGGGGCGAAAGGTTGCGTGAGGGTTTACATATTGTAATAACTGGTGAACCAAATGTCGGTAAATCAACTCTGTTTAATTTCTTAGCCAAGCGTGATATTGCTATTGTTTCTGAATATGCAGGCACAACAAGAGATATACTTGAAGCTCATATTGACATTGGCGGATACCCAATCATTCTCTCTGATACTGCTGGAATTCGTGAAAGTTCAGATCCAATAGAATTAGAAGGTATAAGTCGAGCGAAAAAGAGGTCTTTTGAAGCTGATTTAAGAATAGAGCTATTTCCTTTTGAACAACGACACGATGTCAATTATCAAGCCACAGGCAATATACCATCTGTCGTTGACACACAACTATGCAAATATTGTAATCAACAAACGGTGTCATCCCAGTGCTTGACACTGGGATCCAGATATAAAAATACTTGCAAATTATGCAATAGACAATGGATTCTAGAAACATGTGCTGAAAACAATGTTCATAGCTGGATTCCAGTGTCAGCTACTTGCATGACATCAGACCAAAATGACACCATTTATGTATTGAGCAAAGCTGACGATGTTATCAATAATCACAATATAAAAATTAATGGCATAGATCTTTTACCCATTTCTATTCTAAAGGAAATAGGTACAAACAAATTGATCTCTCTCATAAAAGAGAAGGCAGAGGAAAAATTTGGGCATGATAGAGACACTCCTGTAATCACTCGGCAAAGACATAGGAATCACATGAAGAAAGCACTAGAACATTTACAACGTTTTAATATCGATAATCCAATTGAGTTGATATCTGAAGATTTGAGGCTTGCTGCATTTGAACTTGGTGCGGTGATTGGAATTATTGATGTTGAGGAAATATTGAGTAGTGTGTTTAGCAACTTTTGCGTGGGCAAGTAAAGCTTTTATAGATTGCTTAAAATCAAATGTTGTGATAGAAAAGAAATGGACGGATGGCCGAGCGGTTTAAGGCACCAGTCTTGAAAACTGACGTACGTGATGAGCGTACCATGGGTTCGAATCCCATTCCGTCCGCACAGCATCTCGCTATGCTAGCTGATTTTTAGAGCTTATTTGGACTATGTGGTTCATAACGCTGGAAATCTTGTCTAATCTAGCCACATCTTTTAAAAATACATCCCTTTGTAAATTGACCTTGTTAGCAAAGAAAGCTAATATCTATAAATAGATCACCATCTGAATATGAAAACCGATATAGTAATAATAGGTGCAGGACCTGTTGGAATATTCACTGCTTTTCAAGCGGGAATGCTTGATATGAGATGTCATATAATAGATGTTTTGGATCAAGCAGGAGGACAATGCACAGCTCTTTACCCAGAAAAGCCAATATATGATATACCTGGTTATCCTGTAATCACTGCCCAAAAATTAATTGAGCAACTAATGGAGCAATCTTCGCCATTTAAGCCTGTTTACCATTTAAGTCAAAAAGTGGAAAAGATTTCAAATAACGAAGGTGAAAGCTTTACTGTCATAACGAACATAGGTACAGAGGTAAAATGCAAAGCCGTTATTGTTGCTGCAGGTAACGGAATGTTTGAACCTAACCGTCCACCCTTAAGTGGTATATTAGAATATGAAAATAAATCTGTATTTTACAGTGTAAATAAAATTTCTGATTTTCAGGACAAAACTATAGTCATTGCAGGTGGGGGTGATTCTGCGGCTGATTGGACTGTAGAACTTTCTAAAGTTGCGAAGAAAATTTATGTGATACATAGGAGAAAGGAATTTCGCTGCACTCCTGAAACTAGAAATAAATTAGAATCACTTGAAATTGATGGAAAAATAGAACTGGTAGTGCCATATCAATTACACGAACTAGCAGGAGGTAATGGGCAGTTGAGCGCAGTGATAGTAAAAAACATTGCCTCTAAGGAAGAAAAAGAAATATCCGCTGATTTTTTGCTGCCATTTTTTGGATTGTCAATGAATCTTGGTCCAATAAACAATTGGGGTATACAGTTAGAACATAGCCGCATAGTTGTCGACCCAGCTACACTTAAAACCAGTAGAGATAGGATATATGCAATCGGAGATATAGCTATTTATTCAGGCAAACTAAAATTAATACTAAATGGTTTTGCTGAGAGCGCCATGGCTTGTTATGACATATACAAAGTAATCCACAACTCTCCGGTTAATTTTCAATATTCAACCTCAAAGGGAATTCACGGAAAAGAAAAACTTCCTTGACAAACCTCGCCAGCTCCCTTATCATGAAACTGAAGCTATTGTATTTGCTTTCGCCAATCTGCAGATTAAAAGGTAAGGATTACTTAATGTATCGGCGTCTTATGTTCAATTTTTTGCAGTATATAGATACTGTATGTCTTTACAAAACTTCATCTACATCTAGATTTTTATCTAAATAAGCTGAACGCGCTTATAAAGCGTTACAAGACATCAAAAAATGCCAATACTCGACAGAGATAGTAAAAGACTAGCTAACTCGGGGATTCTTTGTCTTTTTTTCTGCTTAGTAAATTTCTTAAACGTTTGCAGCATAAGTTAGTTGCAATTAAAAGCAGCTGAACTTCGCTTGTCAAGCGTTTAAAACATAAAAAACGCCAATATTTTAAAGCGGATAATAACCACGGGGCTTCTTTTGCCTTTTTTTCATTTGGTAAATTTCTTAATGTTTATGGCTAAACGACAACCGTCATCCCGCTGCTTGTTAGCGGGATCTAGAGATACCGCGAATGAATCGCGGTATGACGTAGGACTGCTGTCATCCCAGTGCTCCTTTTTTTGTCATCCCAGTGCTTGACACTGGGATCTAGTTTTCCATATAATCTCATCGAAAATGTTGTAACCACTTTCTGTGCTAGTTTGCTTGCTTACAAGCAAACTTTCCTGGATCCAAGTAGTCAGGGCACTGAGATGACACCCTCTTGGATGAAAACCAGTATCAGCTACTTTCATGACACCATTCTTTTTTCTGGATCCAAGTAGTCAGGGCACTGGGATGACAGGAGAAAGAGGCACTGGAATGACAAAGAGGGTACTTGGATGACAGGAGGTAATGCAGGAAGTCTAATAGTGCAGCAACACGGAACCCCAGGTCAGGCCTGCACCTATTGAAATCAGCAGTACCAGATTTCCTGATTTTATTTTTGATTCTTGTATTGCATAGTCTAAGGCCAGTGGAATTGATGCCGCTGAGGTGTTTGCATGCTTATCAACGGTATTAATCACTTTCTCTATAGGAAAATCTAATTTCTTTACTACTGCTTCAATAATACGAATGTTTGCTTGATGGGGAATTAACCAGTCAATATCAGTGATTTTCAAATTATTGCATTTCAGAGTTTCCTCTACTGAGGCTGTTAACTTATCCACTGCATGTTTAAACACTTCTCTTCCATTCATGCATATTTTTCCAGAATCACCAGTTGAGGATATCCCTCCGTTCGTACATAGTATGTCCACATTGCCGTCAGAGTATAAGTTTGTTGATATGATGCCGCTTCTACCCATTTCTGATTTCATCACCACTGCACCAGCACCATCACCAAAGAGTACACAAGTTGACCTATCTTCCCAATCAACAATCCTAGACATTATTTCAGCACCTATAACCAATGCATATTTAATTCTATTGTTAGATTTTATGAGCGAATCAGCAACTGTAACTGCATATATAAAACCAGAGCATGCTGCTTGTACATCAAAAGCAAATGCGTTTTTACATTTTAACTTACTTTGTACAATCGTTGCACAGCTAGGAAAAGTTTTATCAGGAGTTGTTGTAGCAACTATAATCAAGTCAATTTCATCTACTGAAATTTTAGCTTTTTCTATAGCACTTTTTGCTGCATTTACAGCTAGATCTGACGTTAGTTCTCCTTCATCTGCTATATGCCTTTGAACTATTCCTGTTCTCTGCCTTATCCATTCATCGCTCGTCTCAACTATCGATGCAATTTCGTTGTTACTCAACATTTTTCTTGGTAGGTAAGATCCAGTGCTTAATATGAAACTTTTATTCAATATGACTTACCCCGTTAATTATCTTTTGATTTAAATTTTCACTAATTGCATTTACTGCAAATTTTATGGCATGGGCAAAAGAAATAGCATCAGAATTTCCATGACTTTTAATGATGATACCATTCAGCCCTAAAAACATAGCTCCACTTCTAATTTTGGGATTAAAACGCGTTAAAGCTTTATTTAGTTTGGATTTTAACAATATACCAACAAGCATTTTCGCTATCCACGAATTGAATACTTCCTGCTTTATTAGATTGATAAAGGTACTAGCGGTTGCCTCAGCCGTTTTGAGCATTACATTGCCAACAAAACCATCAGCAACAATCACATCTATATTACCCTCTAAAAATTCACTTGCCTCTATATACCCTTTGAAATTAATGCCTGGAGCGTTTTTAAGCAACTCAAAAGCGCCGCGCACTGAGTCATTACCTTTAACTTCTTCTGTGCCGATATTTAGCAAAGCAACTTCAGGATTGTCAATTTTTAATGCTATTTTTGCAAATATACTACCCATTAACGCAAATTGAAATAATGAGTCGGCATTACAATCAACATTTGCACCAAGGTCAAGCAAAGCGAAGCTTTTTGTCTTAGTTGGACAGATAGAGGCAATAGCAGGACGATAAATGTTTGGTAATGTTCCTAAAATAAATCTGGAAATTGCCATCAACGCTCCGGTGTTGCCTGAAGATACCACTCCGAAAGCTTTACCTTCTTTCACTGCAACAATTGCAGCTTTCATACTTGAGTCTTTACGATGTCTCAGCGCAAAAGATGGCTTATCATTTGCAAGGACATTGTCAGAACAATGAGTAAATTCAGAATTGTTACTTACTTTTTTATATTTCAAAAGCAAAGGAGATACTTCTTCCTTATCTCCATAAATATGAAAAAAAACTTTAATGCCTGGGTCAACAAGGTTGTCTAAAAAAAAACCAGCACCATGAATTACGGAAAGAGGCGCAAAATCGCCCCCCATAGCGTCAAGTGCAATAACTATATTATTATTGACCGTAGATAACATATCATAATAGTCACTCTGCCTGTTGCTTGATGAAAACCCGTTTTCCTTTGTAACTGCCATC
Organism: Wolbachia endosymbiont of Drosophila willistoni; assembly: GCF_040084705.1. NCBI lineage: Bacteria > Pseudomonadati > Pseudomonadota > Alphaproteobacteria > Rickettsiales > Anaplasmataceae > Wolbachia > Wolbachia endosymbiont of Drosophila willistoni. Next base: position 7,973 of record NZ_CP157591.1, on the reverse strand, counting down.
AACTGCTACGTTATGAGGCAACATGAATTCCCCAGTTGTTGAACATACCACAACATTCTTAGGCTCAATAGCATGATGAGAACGATGCATATTACGCCTTGACTTTGACTTTTTTCTTTTTGGAACTGCCAAAACTTCCTCCATTCTACTACAAAATTCAATTCATTAGTAACATGTTTTTTACAGGAAGTAAACAGGGATAGTAAAATAAGTAAGGTTTGCTTATGTAATTGAGTTCTATAGCTAAAGTGGCTCTACAATTTGAAAAACCGTCATTCCGCTACTCGTTAGCGGAATCTATACCGCGAATGAATCCATAGCTGTACGAACATTCATTTTTGAAGGTAAATTGCACAACAGATGATGTCATTCCAGTCTGGAATCCAGAAATTTTGCTTATAACTGAGCTGATGAGCTAAAGGTAGTTGTCTTATGCTAAAACAAACGTTTTTAATTAAGTTGCATAGAAGCTGGATCCCAGTGGGCTTTGTTGCATCGCTAGCTATGATGGATTAAAGATAAAAAAGATAGGGAATATCAGTAGCTTATTATTCTGGTATTTATAACAAGAACGGTCAGTGAATACCTAAATTTGAGTAAAAGAAATTTCACTACCACTCACTAATCCGGCTAAAATTCAAGAATTTCAATGCTTTAGCTATTTTCAATAGAATTAAATTTATTAATATAAATAACAAGTTACTATTCTTAAATTTGATCAGATTGATTGCAAAAAAAACAAGATTTTCAATAAGTTGCTTATAATCCTAATTATAGTTAGCCTTTCATAAGTAGCGATGCAACAAAGCCATCCCAGTGTCTGGGCACTGGCCCACTGGTGGGAATTGCTCCCAAACTACAACGTTCGTACAGTTGTGGATACCGTGGCGGTATGACGTAGGGAAACCTTTCTTGGGTTAAGCTTTAAATTAAAACATCAAGTATATTGAACTTAAAACATATCTCAGCTATACTTTGCGATAAAGTTAATAAAAATTTTAATAAAATCAGTAAGACTAACCTCTAGCTAAAATGAATACAAAGTGAGCTTTTTTGATATAAATAGTGTTAGAATAATTGGTAGGTACTTTATCAATTTTTTGTTAAGGCTTGGTAGTGCATTCATATTTTTTATTCAATCTCTATACCACTGCCTTGTGCCACCATATTATTTTAGCAACATAGCAAGACAAATTATAGAGATAGGCTTTTTCTCTCTGCCAATTGTTGGGCTCACTGGAGTTTTTATAGGAGCGGCGATAGTTTTACAAAGTAGCTTGAGTGACCCATTAATTAACCAAGAACAGATAATACCCAAACTTGTTACGATCACTATCATTAAAGAGTTAGGACCAGTTTTGATCAGCTTAATAATGGTAGGAAAGGTTGGATCATCAGTTGCAGCAGAAATTGGTACGATGCGCATCACCGAGCAAATAGATGCCCTTACAACTTTGAACATCAACCCTTTCAAATATTTAATTGCACCAAGGATTTTAGCGTCAATCATAGTATTTCCCATACTTACAGTATGTGCAGATTTAATAGGAATATTTGGAGGATGCATCACTGCAGTCTTCGAATTTAACCACAATTTAAATATATACATTAAACACACAGCTCAGTTCTTTAATACGTATGATTTTATAACTGGGCTAATAAAAGCAACTGCATTTGGCGCCATAATTTCTGTCTCAAGCTGCTATTACGGTTACCATTGCAAAGAAGGTGCACGAGGAGTAGGTGTTGCTACAACATCAACTGTTGTTTTATCGTCCATACTGATCATTTTAGCAAACTACATGATTACTTTGATACATGCGTAACCCCATAATATCAATATTGAACTTAAGCTTATCTTTTGATGATAGGACAGTACTAAAAGATCTAAATTTTGATATATTAAAAGGGGAATCATTAGTCATACTTGGTGGCTCAGGAAGCGGCAAATCTGTATTAACAAAAACAATTATCGGCTTGCTTGCTCCAGACTCAGGGTCTGTTAAAATAAATAGTAAAAGCAAAAATAAATTTGGGGTTTTATTTCAAAATTCCGCTTTATTTGACTACGTTACAGTGTGGGAAAATATATCTTTTAATTATAAAAAGCGCTTTAATATCAGCAAAAAAGAGGCAAAACAGCTAGCAATCGAGAAGTTAAATGATGTTGGACTGGAGGAAAGCATAGCAGATATGTTTCCAATAGAGCTATCAGGTGGAATGAAAAAAAGAGTGGCACTTGCAAGGGCGATTGCACACAATCCAGAAATCATTATTTTGGATGAACCAACTTCAGGATTGGACCCAATTATGTCAGATATAGTAAACGAGATAATAATAAAATTATCTAGAGATCTTAACCCTACAATTATCACGATTACACATGATATTCATAGCGCATTTAAAATAGCTGATAAAATAGCAGTATTATATGAAGGGGAGATCATTTCCCATGGAACTGTTCAGGAAATACAAAATACTAATAACGAATATATAAAAAAATTCATTCATTATATATAGCTAAAGATATATACACTATTGCTAACAGTCATATTTTTAAGTTTTAACTTTGTAAAAGGTAGTGAACATTGGAATTCAGATTTTTTTCAAACTGGATCCTATAGCTAACACGTCATACCGCGATTCATTCGCGGTATCTCGGCATAGATTCCGCTAACTAGTAGCGGAATGACGAATTTGTCGTTTTTCAAATTGTCGTAAGTCAGTTTAGCTATATATAGGATGACAGAAATTGTTTGTATTAGCTATATTCAAAAGCTCTATTGATATTTTGCAATATTTGTGATAAAATAATAGCTTAAGGTTGAGAGTAAAAATTTATGAGTGAAGCTCAAGGTCCAAACATTGCAGAATGGCAAGCGCAGCAGCAACACCAAGAGGCTGCTGGTGAGAAAAGTGGTTTTGGTCTTGGTCATAGTGACTCTGTTTCAACAGTTGTCGATGGAATGAAATGGTTGTTCAACTTTCATGAAGGAGCAATTGCTGCTTATAGTAACGTGTTTGAAGGTTTGGTGAGTGGCAGTAGTCTAGTAACATTGTTTGGAAAGTCAGGTAATATGTTTGGCATAAAACTTCTTGAAGGCCTTGCAGAATATTTTTCAGGTGGAGGTGGGGAAGATATGCCATCAGAAGAAATGGATATGGCTCATGGTGATGATGGACATCACTCAGATGATTACCCTCATGCCAATAACGAAATAGCTCATAATGCTGATGGTTTGCAAGACATGCATGATGCAGGTGATCACCATGGTCAATCTTTTTCACCTGGTCCTTCACCATCTGTTGGCGATGACCACGGACATGAACTTGGTTAAACACTTAAAAACTATTGAATAGTTGGAAGAAGGCCTAATAAGAAAAGTTGCTGTTGTTATGAGTTTGTCTTAGTGAAAAAGGTTTCAGTTTTGGGATCAACAGGAAGTGTTGGAAAAAAGACTGTAGATTTGCTCTCAAAGAGAAAAGAAGAATACCAAGTGGAAGCACTAAGTGCCCATTCGAACTTTGCTCTACTGGCACACCAAGCAAAACTGCTAAATGCAAAATATGTTGCTATCTCCGATGAAAGGCTTTACAAAGATTTGAAAGAAAGTTTACTTGGTACAGATGTAAAAATAGCAATTGGTGCTACAAATATTGCTACCATACCTGTTGATCTCTCAGTTGTTGCAATAGTTGGCATTGCAGGCCTTGGGCCAGTTATGGAAGTTATAGAAAGCGGTACCAAAGTCATTGCATTGGCAAACAAAGAAAGCATTGTTTGCGGTGGAAAGTTATTACTCAAAAAAGCTAAAGAAAAAAATGTACAAATAATCCCTATTGACTCTGAGCACAATGCAATTTTTCAAATTTTGCAAAATGACGACAAATGCGTAGAAAAGATCATACTTACTGCTTCTGGTGGACCATTCTTAAATTATAGCCTTGAGCAATTAAGAAATGTTATGGTAGATAAGGCGCTTAGTCACCCCACTTGGAATATGGGAAAGAAAATCTCGGTTGATAGCGCAACAATGATGAATAAGGCACTAGAGATAATAGAAGCACATAACTTGTTTAATATCAGCCCGGATAAAATTGAAGCAATAGTGCATCCTGAGTCAATAGTACATGGAATTGTAACTTATAAGGATGGGTTCAACTTTGCTGTGCTTGCAGAAACTGACATGGCAATTCCTATTTCATATGCTCTATCTTGGCCGGAAAGATCAGCTTTAAATCGTAAATTAGATTTAACAAAGCAAGGAAAATTGACCTTTCAAGAACCAGACCATAAGCGTTTTCCTGCGCTAAAGCTTAGCATGGCAGTGTTAAACTCTTCTGCTCCACAAACAAACAGTATTGTGCTCAATGCTGCAAATGAAATAGCTGTTAATGAATTTTTGAAGTCACGAATCGGCTTTTTAAAAATAGTAGAGGTAGTGGAATCAACAATGGAAAGTTTTGGTAGTTATACTGATATTAATTCACTATCTGATATAATAAATATTGATTATGAAAGTCGTATTATTGCTCACAAAATTGTTGAAAGTAAAGTTGTTGCGTATAGCTAGAGTAATGTAACCAGACTGCATTCTGTGATTTTTAGCAAAGCACGATACACAATCGTCATCCCGCTACTTGTTAGCGGGATCTAGAGATACCGCGGCGGTATGACGGTTCGCGGCGGCATAGCTATCTTCAAAAATATGGTTAAATAATTGTTAATAATAGTGTATAATTATTAATATTTTTAAGCACTTTGGCTATGGCTTTATCTAAGTTTCTCGACCCTAAGCTGGATTTAACCTTCAAAAAAATCTTTGGAACGGAAAAAAATAAGAATATCCTGATCCACTTTTTGAACGATATTTTAGGGTTTACTGAGATAAATGCAATACAAGAAGTTGAGTTTCTTAGCACTATTATGGATCCCGAAGTTGCCTCTGATAAACAAAGTATTGTTGATGTTCTCTGCAAGGATTCTCACGGAAATAGATATATAGCAGAAATGGTGCGACCTGAAAGCCTTCGGTCATATTGTTTAAAAGGAGAGGAATTCATTCAGAAAGAAACTGAAAGGATTCTAAAGCTTATTGAACCAGATGTTTTGCCATCTGAGTCTACGCATCAGTGCGAATTGGGTAACCAGTTGGTGCCGAGCGACGCGGACAATGAACCTCCTCTTGATAAAGAAGATGCTCAATCGTGAGAGAAAGCATAAACTACAAGCATCATGTGGTTGGAGGGCTAGGCTTAGTGGTATGGTGAACGTAAGTGAAGCTTCATAAGTATCGTAACGATTAAAGAGCTAAAGATGCTGATAAGCTCCGACCAAAAGGTAATGTGACATTTTTCATTTCTGGATGTACGCAAATCACCGGTATAGAGAAGCCACCTAACCCACTATTGTATGACAAAAGGAACAGGATAAGCCTGTATTTTCGCCTATATGGCAGGCAACCCGCAAGGAATGCTGATGGATGTGCAGGTAAAGGATAATGGAGAAAGCGAATGCCATTTTGTAACGAAATGGATAGAATTTGTAACATTAATTCGCGTGAAAACGAGCAGACTTCCATTTGGTCCCTCATGACAAGAAACTTTGTTAACCACTTAAGGTAGGAAAGCAGATGATTACAAGTACAACTGTAAGTGTACCTACCAATAACTCCGAAGCATGGAACCAGTTACCCTGGAAGAAATGCCAAAAAGTTGTTATGAGGCTACAGAGGCGTATTGTTAAGGCTGTCCAACAAGGCAGATGGGGTAAGGTGAAAACTTTACAACACCTTCTCACACGCTCTTTTAGCGGCAAAGCTTTGGCGTTTAAGAGAGTAACTGAAAACCAAGGAAAAAACACAGCAGGTGTAGATCGTCAAATATGGTCAACTTGCAACACAAAATTTCAAGGAATAAAGCTATTAAAACAAAGAGGATACAAACCTTCTCCGCTAAAACGGATATACATCAGTAAGTCTAATGGCAAAAGAAGACCTCTTGGAATCCCTACGATAAAAGATAGAGCCATGCAAGCATTATACTTGTTTGCTTTGGAACCGATAGCTGAAACGATCAGTGATCGTCACTCTTATGGTTTTAGACCAAAAAGATCCTGCGCAGACGCTACTGTGGCTTGTCACTTGTTACTGGCAAGCCGTAACCAACTACAATGGATACTCGAAGGTGATATTAAAGGGTGTTTTGATAACATTAACCATGAATGGCTCATGAAGCATATTCCTATGGAGAAGAAAATTCTTCATAGCTGGTTAAAAGCTGGCTTCCTAGAATCAAAAACTCTGTATTCCACAACTGCAGGTACCCCACAAGGTAGTATCATCTCTCCAATACTAGCAAATCTAGCCCTAAATGGACTTGAAAAATCATTGGAAAGTCAATTTGGTAAACTTGGCAGTAAAAGAAGAAGCAAAATCAGAAGTGGAGTAAATGTAATCAGGTACGCAGATGACTTTATCATTTCAGGAATCACACGTGAAGTACTGGAAAATGAAGTAAAACCTCTAGTATCGTCCTTTCTTCAGGAGAGAGGTCTTATCCTTTCCGAAGAGAAAACAAAAATTACATCTATTACAACAGGGTTTGACTTTCTTGGTTGTAATGTACGCAGGTATAATAAGAAGTTAATTATAAAACCTTCAAAAGAAAGTATTAAGAAACTTCTTAATAAAGCACGTACATTGATAAAGGCAAACATAGCGAACACTCAGGCCGTACTAATCAAGTTGCTCAATTCCCTATTAAGGGGATGGGGAAATTACTACAGCCATGTGTGTGCGAAAAGAGCTTTTAACAAAATAGACCATGAAATTATGTGTGCTCTATGGAAATGGGCAAAGAAAAGACATCCTCGTAAAGGATTACGTTGGATAAAGAATCGTTACTTCAAGGTAATGAAACAACGCCAATGGGTCTTTGCTGCACCCATATGCAAGAACAAACCGAAAGAGATAAGGTATTTAAGACTGCTTAGGTTGATTGATATACCTATCAGACGACATGTTAAAATCAGGGCGGATGCAAATCCACTTGACTTAAAATGGAAAAAGTATTTTGATGAAAGAGTGAAACAAACAAAAATGTTAGCAAGCTCTTTCTCAAGAGAAGGTTCTCTACTGTTGGTGTCACCATTAAGAATGATGTTTTCTGAGGAATCATGAAGGACAAGCCGGTTCGAGAAAAGAAGGACTTAGATAAGGGGCTCAAGCGTAGTGTGGGGAAACCTGCATGCTGCGTTTCTAAGGGAGGGAGTAGTAGCAATACTACTTCCTTACCTAACCAGCTCGCTCGTGATAAAGGCTTTGAAAAACGCGCACAACTTTATGCTGCTAAGGCTTACTCAAGACAAGCTGATAAATCTGGTAAATACGTTGATTTAAAGAAGATTTTCTTTATCGCGATTTCAAATTGTACCTTATTCCCTGATAAGCTTGACTATATATCTAGCCATACCATAAGAGATGAAAAAACCAATGAGCATGACTTAAAAGATTTTCAATTTATCTTCATAGAGCTGCCAAAATTTCCTAAGAGTAGAGAAGAACAACTAGAAAGTGTAGTAGACCGTTGGCTATTTTTTTTCAAATATGCAGATGAAACAACGGACGAAGATCTCAGAAAAATTGCGGAAAAATCACCAATAATAAAGCTAGCATATGATGAATTAGATAAGTTTCACTGGAATGAAAAAGATCTAATAACTTATGAAGAAAGAATAATGGATCTGCGCAAAGAAGAAGCCATTCTTGAATACAGACTTGACCTTGCTACTGAAAAAGGCATCCAAATTGGCGAAGAAAGAGGCATCAAAATCGGTAAAGAGGAAGGAAAAATCGAAGGAAAAATCGAAGTCGCAAAAGCAATGCTGGCTAACAATGTTGATGTCAACACTATTGTCAAATTTACTGGCCTTTCTATTAGTGAGATTGAAGAATTAAGTGTGAACGGTTACG